>NZ_JBIWFX010000010.1:92947-213486 GCF_044763225.1 Kitasatospora sp. NPDC096147
TCCCGCCTGCCGGGTACGGGGATTCACTTGCACGTGAGCGTCCGTCCCCGGCACACGGTCGTTGCGTTCCCCTTCGCGCAGTTCCCCGCGCCCCTGACCGCCCTGCAGGCAGCCCCGGCGCCGAGCGGCAAGCACCAACCCGCCTGCCGGGTACGGGGATTCACTTGCACGTGAGCGTCCGTCCCCGGCACACGGTCGTTGCGTTCCCCTTCGCGCAGTTCCCCGCGCCCCTGACTGCCCTGCGAGCAGCCCGAGGCGCCGGGCGGCAAGCACCAACCCGCCTGCCGGGTACGGGGATTCACTTGCACGTGAGTGTCCGCACCCGGCACACGGTCGTTGCGTTCCCCTTCGCGCAGTTCCCCGCGCCCCTGACTGCCCTGCGGGCAGCCCCGGCGCGGAGCGTCAGACGTCAGGCGAGCGGGAGTTCGTAGATGAGCTCCAGGCCGTCCTCGTCGTCCCACTGTTCGCCGACGTGGACGAAGCCGAAGGCGGCGACGGTGGCCAGGGAGGCCTCGTTGTCGGGGCTGATGGTGGCGCGGACGACGGTGACCGAGGGCTCGGCCTCGGCCTGCCGGATCATCGCGGCCAGGATCGCCTTGGCGTAGCCCCGGCGGCGGTGGGCCGGGTCGACGCCGTAGCCGACCTCGACCATGCCGCGTTCGTCCGGCGGGCCGTGGAAGCCGGCCGCGCCGATCGGGACGTCGCCCGAGAGCACCGTGCGGGTCACCCAGTCGGCACTGGTGGGGTCGTCGGCGATCTGGTGGTAGCGGCGCCGCCAGGTGCCCCGCATCATCTCGCTCGCGGCGTACTCGGCCAGCGGCAGCCCCGACTCGGCCACGGCGCCGGGCAGGTCACCTGCCATCAGCAGGCCCATCACGGGGCGGGGCACCTTCACCAGGCTGACCTGGAGCGGGGCGTCGGGGGCGGAATACCAGGGTTCCGATCGTTCTGTCACGCACGGATGGTCGCCCAGCACCAGGGGGCTGTCCAGCGGTTATCCGCCCGACAGCCCCCTGACGGCGGATCAGTAGGGCTTCACCAGCACGTGCGCGGCGCCCGGGATGCCGATCTTGAGGAGCTCGTCCTCCTCCGGCGTGGTGGGGGTGCCGGTCTCCTGCTTGAGCACCGCCCGCGACAGCGACTGGACGAACATCGCACGCGGCCGGCGGCGGGCCTCCCAGGCGGCCAGGGCGGCGGGCACCGACTCGGCGGCGTCCAGCTCCTGGGCGAGCACCAGGGCGTCCTCGACGGCCATCGCGGCGCCCTGGGCCAGGTGCGGGGTGGAGGCGTGCGCGGCGTCGCCGGCCAGCACCACCCGGCCGACGTGCCAGGGCTCCTCCACCGTCACCTGGGAGATCCGCGAGTAGACCACGGCGGCCGGGTCGGTGACGTGGGTGAGCGCCTCGGCGACCGGGCCGGCGAAGCCGGAGAGCCGCTCGGCGAGCTGCTCGTGGGCCCGCTCCGGGTCCGGGCGGAAGTCCTCGGCCTCGGCGAACACGGCTCCCAGGTACATCAGTTCGCCGGTGATCGGGGTGAGCAGCGCCTTGGCCGCCTGGTTCCCGGTGCTCATCACCACACCCTGCACCTCGGGCTGCCGGGGCACGGTGACCCGCCAGTTGGCGAAGCCGGTGTACTCGGGGCGGTGGCGGTCGCCGTAGAGGCGGGTGCGCAGCGGGGAGCCGATGCCGTCGAAGCCGACCACCAGGTCGAAGCGGCCGGCGCTGCCGTCGGAGAGGGTGACGTCCACGCCGTCGCCGTCGTCGGTGAGGGCGGCGATGGTGGTGGAGAAGCGGACCACCGCGCCGGCCTCGGCGGCGGCCCGGCCGAGCACCTCGGCGAGCGCCGGGCGGGGTATGCCGTTGTTGGCCGGGGCGTCGTCCATCCGGGGCTGCGGGATCTTCGCCAGGGTGGCGCCGGCCGGGTCGCAGATGGTCAGCACCTCCCACTCGAAGCCGGCCTTCAGGCAGTCGTCCAGCACGCCGAGTTCGCGCATCACGTGCAGTGCGTTGGAGGGCTGGATGATGCCGACACCGAGGGCGTCGAGGCGGTCGCGCAGCTCGGCGACCTCGACGGTGTGGCCGCGCCGGGCCAGGGCGATCGCGAGGCTCAGGCCGCCGATGCCGCCGCCGTGGACCAGGACGCGCAGGGGTTGTGCCATGGGGTGTCTCCGGGGGAAGTTCGGGGGCTGGGGGAAGGGGTCGGTCAGCCGACCGGGAGGGCCATCAGGTGGTCGACCAGGGCGAGCAGCACGTCCCGGCCGAACGGCCGCTCGCGGATGTCGCCGACCAGCATCGGGACGTGCCGGTCGAGGTCGAGTGCGGCCCGGATCTCGTCGGGGGTACGGGTGTTGACGCCGTGGAAGCAGTTGATCGCCACCACGAAGGGGATGCCCCGGCTCTCGAAGAAGTCGATCGAGGCGAAGCTGGTCTCCAGTCGGCGGGTGTCGGCGATCACCACGCCGCCGAGCGCGCCGTTCACCAGGTCGTTCCACATGAACCAGAAGCGTTCCTGGCCCGGGGTGCCGAACAGGTAGACCACCAGCTCGGGGCTGACGGTGATCCGGCCGAAGTCCAGCGCGACGGTGGTGGTGTCCTTCTGGTCGACCCCGGCCAGGTCGTCCACGCCGACGCTGGCGGTGGTCAGGTACTCCTCGGTGCGCAGCGGGGCGACCTCGCTGACCGCGCCCACCATGGTGGTCTTGCCGACGCCGAAGCCGCCGGCGATCAGGATCTTGACGGCGTTGGCACCCGCCTGGGTGGTGGTCATCTCAGAGCCTCCTCAGTCCCTCGCGTACGGCGGCCAGCAGGCCGCGATCGGCGCCCCCGGCGGCCCGCGCCACCGAGATCGGGGCGCGGGCGGTCAGCAGGCCCTGCTCGACCAGGTCGCCGAGCAGGATCTTGGTCACCGAGACCGGCAGGTTCAGGTCGGCGGCGACCTCGGCCACCGCGGCGGGCCGCCGGCAGCGGGCCAGGATCAGCCGGTGCTCCGGCTGGAGCCGGCCGGGCCGGCCGGAGCCGCCGCGGGCCTCGGCGGACTCCGGCACGCTGGTGAGCAGGGTGATCAGGGTCAGGTCGTCCCGCTCGGGCGCGGTGCGGCCGGCCGTGATGGTGTACGGGCGCACCATGCTGTCCGCGCCGTCCGCGCCGTCCTCCTCGTCCCAGTCCGGCGCGTCCCAGTCCTCCGGGCTCACCCGCGCTGCCCGCCCCGGGCGGCGAACGCGTCGAAGTCACCGCGCTGCGGGGTGCTGAGCTTCTGGCCGACCTGCTGCACCAGGTTGTGCATGGCCAGCGACATCACCTCGGCGTCCACCTCCTGGGAGGCGACCACGGCCAGGTGGGTGCCCTGGCCGGCCGCGATGACGAACAGCCAGAGCTCGGCCAGCTCCACGATCACCTGGTGCACCGGACCGCCGGCGAACAGCTGGCCGACACCCCGGGCCAGGCTCTGCTGTCCGGTGGCGATGGCCGCCAGCCGCTCGGCGTCGGAGCGGTCGATGGTGCGGGCGTGACTGACCACCAGGCCGTCGTCGGAGAGCAGGACGGCGTGCCTCGTCCCGGCCACCTGGTCCACCAGGCCGTCCAGCAGCCAGTCGAGGTCCTGGTGGGTGGCGGTTGTACGCGTCGTCATGACCGGTCTTCTCTCGTCGGGTTGGAGGTGGGGTTCCAGGTGTCCGGCTCCACCGGGGTGTCGCCGGAGCGCGCCTCCCTGGAGCGCCGCTGGAAGGCACCGATCGCTGCTCCGGCCCGTCGGGGGGCCGGTCGGAACAGCGGGTTCTCGTCCCAACGGGGCGGCGCGGGGGCGGCCGGCGGGCCGTCCGGGTCGATCCGCAGCTCGTCCACCAGGCTGGCCTGGCGGATCCGGCGCGGCAGCGGCGGCTCCGCGCCCGGCAGGGCGGGGAGGGCCGGGGCGGGCGGGAGGCCGGCCCAGGCGTCGGCGGCCACCGGTTCGGTGCGCGGCGGCTCCGGCCGGTACGGCTGCTCCGGCTGGTACGGCTGCTCGGGCCGGTACGGCTGCTCCGCCCCGTAGGGCTGCTCGGGCCGGTACGGCTGGTGGGCGGCCGGCTGGTACGGCTCGGCCTGGTGGGGCTGGTACGGATCCGGCTGGTGGGCCTCGGGCCACCGGGGCTGCTCGGCCGGGTGCTGCTCGGCCGCGTACGGCGCCGGCAGTGCCGGGAACGGCCGGTCGTGACGGACCGTCAGCGGCTCCTCCGGGTGGGCCTCGGCAGGGCCGCCGTGCTGCGGGAGCGGTTCGATGGAGGGGTACGGATCCTCGTAGGGCACGTACGGGGCCTCCTCGGAGGGCACGGGCGGGGCACCGGGCGCCCCGGCGGCGGTGCCGATGGCGGTCACCCCGGCCAGCGCCTGGCCGCGCGAGCGGGTCGGCAGGCCGCTGCCCTGCTGCGGTGCGGGGGCGACCGGACGGAGCGTCGGGTCCGGGACGATCAGCTCGTCCGGGACCAGCACCACGACCCGGGTGCCGCCGAAGGCGGACTGCCGGAACTCGATCCGCAGGCCGTGCTGGTCGGCGAGCCGGGCCACCACGTAGAAGCCGAGCCGGATGTCGTCGCCACGGGCCAGCACGTCGGTCCGGGGCGGACGGGTCATCAGGCGGTTGGCCTCGTCGATCTGTTCCTCGTCCATGCCGAGGCCGCGGTCCTCGACCTCGATCGCCACGCCCCGGCTGACCTTGCCGGCCCGCAGCTCCACCGGGTTCGGCGGACGGGAGAAGGAGAGCGCGTTCTCGATCAGCTCGGCCAGCACGTGGGCTACCGGGCCGACCGCGCGCTCGGAGAGCCACGGGCTGCCGTCCAGGTCGATGACCACCCGGCGGTAGTCCTGCACCTCACCCTGGGCGGCGCGCATCACGTCCAGCAGCGGGACGGGCTTGCGCCAGCGCCGGTGCGGGGTGCCGCCGGCCAGGATCACCAGGTTCTCCTCGTACCGGCGCAGGCGGGCGGTGAGGTGGTCCAGGTCGAAGAGGCCCTCCAGGATCTCCGGGTCCTCGTGCCGGCGCTCCAACTCGTCCAGCTTCTTCAGCTGCTGACCGATCAGCAGCTGGGTGCGGCGGGCGATCCGCTGGAGCAGCCGCTCGAAGCCCCGGTGCTGGTCGGCCTGGGCGACGGCGGCCTGGATGGCGCTGGCCCGGGCCAGGTTGAAGGCCTGGCCCAGCTGGGCCAGCTCGTCCTCGGTACGGGCCCACGGGTCGGGCTCGATCGCCCTGGCCTGCTCCTCGGGGTCGATCTGCTCGCCGTTGCCGAGCCGCTCGACCACGGCGGGCAGGTCGTTCTCCAGCTCCACGGCGCGTTCCTGGAGCCAGCCGATCCGGCGGCGCAGGTTGCGGGTGAGCCGCCAGCTGGTGACCGCGACCACGACCACCGCGAACAGGCCGATCACTGTGGTGAGCAGCAGCCGCAGGCCGAGGCTCATGATGCTGCCCTTGCCCTCCTCGACCACCAGCCCGGTGTGGTGCTCCAGCAACGCGACCAGCTGCGGGGTGAGGGCGTCGACCGACTGGCGCCAGGCGTCCTTGTCGGTGCCGAGCGGGATCCGGCCGTCCCGGCCGGGGGCGACCGGCTTCAGCAGGTCCTGCTCGGCCCTGGCCTTGCCCTGCCACGCCTGGCCGGTGGCGATCTTCTGCCACATCACGACCTCGTCGGCCGGCAGGTAGGGCGCGACCTGGGTGTTGAACTGGAAGGTCTGCTCGGCGATGGCCTGCCGCAGCTGGAGGTGGTCGTCGGGGGCGAGCGAGCCGCTCGGCCAGCCCCGGGCCAGCAGGGCGTCCGAGCGGGAGATCATCTCCTTGGCCCAGAACAGGTCCACCAGCGGCTGGGAGATGGTGGTGATCCGGCCGTTGTCCACGTGGCTGAGCGCGGAGAACAGCTTGAGGTCCACCGCGATCAGGTCGGTGTAGTAGCCGTAGACCACCGCCTGCTGCTGCTCGCTGCCGCTGTCCACCAGGGCCCGCTGGGCGGGCAGTTGGTTGATCGCCTGGCGGGCCTGCCGGACGGCCTCCCGGACCTCGACCGGGGCGTCGTCGGCGGAGACCCCGGAGAGCTTCTGGAAGTCGGCGATCGCCTGGTCGGTCTTGGCCCGCTGGGCGCGCAGCGCCTCACTGACCCCGCTGTGGGTGGCCAGGACGTCGGCGCTCAGGCGCCGCTCCTCCTGGAGGTTGTAGTACACGATGTTGGACGGCTGGCCGGCCTCCTGCGCGAGCAGGCCCTGGGCGGCCTGGCGCTGGAAGTCGAAGAGGAGCTGTCCGCTGCTGACGGCCCACAGGGCGGCCAGCGCCATACCGGGGATGACCGCCAGCACGAGCAGGGTCGCGCGGAGCGACAGCCGGCCCGTGATGATCCGTCTGGACGCGCGCGTGCGCAGGGCATGCTCCTTCGGATATGACACCAGTCGTACGCAACTGGTCGAATCTGACAGGACTCTGACGGATGGATATTAGTCGTACCGCATATCGGTGGGTGAAACCACCATGGCGATCCGATGAACCACCGACCGTCACACCCCCTCTGAACTGCCGTTCCACAGAGCCGAACTGATGCACCGACCGCCCTCCGGTGGTCCAGACCTCGGCGGCGGGGCGGTCGGTCTGCCAGAGTTCGGGTGCCCGAACGGTCACCCCGGAGTGCCCCCGCCCACCCTCCGTCCCAACCCCCGGAGTCGTCGATGAGCCGTCAGCACACCTACACCCTCGCCGTCACCTGGACCGGGAACACCGGCGCCGGCACGGCGAACTACCGCGCCTACGAGCGCTCCCACGAGGTGGCGGCCGAGGGCCTGCCGACCATCGTCGGCAGCTCCGACCCGCTGTTCCGGGGCGACCCGGCCCGGTGGAACCCGGAGCAGCTGCTGCTGGCCGCGCTCTCCCAGTGCCACCTGCTCTCCTACCTGCACCTGTGCGCGGTGAACAAGGTGGTGGTGACCGCCTACGTGGACGAGCCGGTCGGCACCATGGTCGAGGGGGCCGGGGACGGCCGGTTCACCGAGGCGGAGCTGCGGCCCCGGGTGGTGGTGACCGAGCCGGACATGGTGGAGCGGGCGATCGCCCTGCACGCCGACGCCAACAAGGCCTGCTTCATCGCCAACTCGGTCAACTTCCCGGTGCACCACCGGCCCGAGGTGACGGTCGCCACGGTCGATTGACCGGTTCCGGCCGGGCGTGGTGGGATTTCGGCGGTTCATTGGTCGTCAGGAGTCCGGAGCAACCCCCGTGCAGCAGCCCTCCCTGGTCATCGGTGTCGGCGGCAGCAGCGGGGTGGACGGCACCGAGGTGCTGGCCCTGATCGACACCGCCCTCGCCGCGCTCGGCCGGGAGCGCGCGGACGTCGCCGGGCTGGCCACCGTCAGCGCGAAGACCACCGAGGCCGGTCTGCGAGCCGCCGCCGAGGTCCTGTCCGTCCCGCTGACCGGCTACCCCGCCGCCGCGCTGGCCGCCGTCCCGGTGCCGCACCCCTCCGAGGCGGTGGCCGCCGCGACCGGCACCCCCAGCGTGGCCGAGGCCGCCGCGCTGCTGGCCGCCGGCCCAGGTGCCCGCCTGCTCTCCGCCAAGCGCCGGTCGCCCCGCGCCACGGTGGCCGTCGCAGACGGCGCGGACGGCGAGAGCGGGGTGCGCGGCAGGAGCGGCGCGGACCGGACGGACGGCGAGAGCGGGGTGCGCGGCAAGAGCCGCACGGACCGGACGGACAGCGAGAGCGGGGCGGGTCGCGCGGACCGCGAGAGCAGTGCGGCCGACGCGGACCTGCGGCACCACGGGGACGCCGCGCTGCCGGCCGCAGGCCCGGGTGCCCGCCTGCTCTCCGCCAAGCGCCGGTCGCCCCGCGCCACGGTGGCCGTCGCAGACGGCGCGGACGGCGAGAGCGGTGCGGTCGAGCCGGACCTGCGGCACCACGGGGACGCCGAGGTGCGGGCCGCCGGGCTGGTCGACCTGGCGGTGAACGTCCGGACCGGGACCCCGCCCGAGTGGCTGCGGGCGCACCTGGCGGCGACGCTGGGCGAGTTGGCCGCGTACCCCGAGGGGAGCCGGGCCAGGGCCGCCGTCGCCGCGCGGCACGGGCGGCCGGTCGGGGAGGTGCTGCTGACCTCCGGGGCGGCCGAGGCCTTCGTGCTGCTGGCGAGGGTGCTGGCGCCCCGTCACGCCGTGGTGGTGCACCCGCAGTTCACCGAGCCGGAGGCGGCCCTGCGGGACGCCGGGCACCCCGTCCACCGGGTGCTGCTCTCCCCCGCCGACGGCTTCCGGCTGGCGCCCGGCGCGGTCCCCGAAGAGGCGGACCTGGTGGTGGTCGGCAACCCGACCAACCCCACCTCCGTGCTGCACCCCGCCGCCACCCTGGCCGCCCTGGCCCGCCCCGGCCGGACCCTGGTGGTGGACGAGGCGTTCGTCGACACCGTGCCGGGCGAGCGCGAGAGCCTGGCCGGCCCGCACGACCTGCCCGGCGAGGTGGTGGTGCTGCGCAGCCTGACCAAGACCTGGGGCCTGGCCGGGCTGCGGATCGGCTACGTGCTCGGCCCGGCCCCGCTGATCGCCCGGCTGGCCGCCGCCCAACCGCTCTGGCCGGTCTCCACCCCCGCGCTGGCCGCCGCCGAGGCGTGCAGCACCCCGGCCGCCCTGGCCGAGGCGGACGCCGCCGCCCACACCCTCGCGGTCCGGCGCGCCCACTTGCTGGCCCGGCTGGCGGAGCTCCCGGCCGTCACGGTGCACGGCGAGCCGGCCGCCTCCTTCGTCCTGGTGCACACGCCCGGCGCCGCCGCGCTGCGCGAGCGCCTGCGGGCGGCCGGCTTCGCGGTCCGCCGGGGTGACACCTTCCCGGGCCTCGGACCGGACTGGCTGCGGATCGCGGTCCGGGACGAGGCGACCACCGACGCCTTCCTGGCCGCGCTGGCGGCACTCCTGCCCTGACGGAGCATCAGCGACCTCCCCGGGTCGGACGGTCAGTGGCCGCCCCGGGGCTCGACGCAGCCGCCCTCCTGGTACACCCCGTGCACCTCGGTGGTCGGCTTCGGTCCGAACCGGACCGTCACGCACGGCCCGACCCCGGGCACCAGGACCGCCGCCAGCCCCGGGGCGGTGTCGACCCGCAGCTCGACGTTCTCCTTCGGGTACCCGAGCGAGTCCAGGGTGGCCAGCACCGAGGCCGCCCCGGCTGCCGCCCCGTCCTTCGGCAGTGCCGCCGCGGCCAGCCGGGCCGCGTGGCCCTCGCCCCGGCAGCGGGCCTTCTCGGTCAGCGGCACGGTCGACTTGAAGGCGTGGTTCTCGGCGTACTTGGGGTTCTCCGCCGGACCACCGCCCATGGTCCCCGAGGCCTTCGGCGCGGGGACGGTGTCGGCCGCGGCGGCGCAGCGCCGGGCCACCTCGGGGAACTTCGCGTCGTGCGCGGCCACCGCGTCCTTCAGCCGCTGCGCGGCGGCGTCCTGGGCCGCCGCGGAGGCGGATGGCGAGGCCGACGGCGAGGACGGAGCCTGGCTCTGCGCCGGGGCCGGTGCGGCGGTGCCGCCGGTGCCCGGGGCCGGGCGGCTGCCGCAGGCGGCCGTGGTGAGCAGCAGGGCGGCGACGGCGAGGGCGGGCAGGACGGGGCGTCTCACGGCGGGCTCCGGTTCGCGGTGCGGCAAGGGTCGTACCCGACTCTGCCGCACCGGTCGGCCGCCCGTCCTGAGTACTCCTACTCAACTCCCTTTCAGCGCACGATCCCCAGCGTCCGGGCCTCGGCCAGCCAGCGCGGGTACTCCTCCAACAGGGCGTCGTAGAGCGCGCCTTCCTGCCAGGCGCGCGGGTCGTCACCGGCCGCGAAGAAGTCGGCGTTGTCGACCGTGCGGCCGTCCAGGTCGTCCAACCGGGCCAGGAAGCCCAGCTGTTCGCGGCGGCCGAAGCCGACGAACTTCCAGAACAGCGGCTGCTTGGAGGCCGTCTTCAGCGCCTTGCGGGTCGCGCCGCCGTCCGAGGGGTCGCCGTCGGTCTGGAAGATCACCAGGGCCGGGGTGCCGGGGGCCCGGCGCTCGTGCAGCTTCGCCACCTCCTTGATCGCCGGGGCGTAGGAGGTGCCGCCCATCGAGACGCCCTGCCGGACCCGGTCGATCTGGCCCTGGTGACCGGCCAGTTCGAGCTCCGTTGTCTTGGCGATCTTGTGGGAGAACAGCACCAGCGGGACGGTGCCGTCGTCGTCCAGGTTGGCCGCCAGACCGAGCACCTGCTCCGCGAAGACCTGGACGTCACCGCGGTCGTAGAAGCTGCTCATGCTGCCGGAGTAGTCCAGCACCAGGTAGACGGCGGCCCGCTGGCCGGTCAGCCCGCGCTTGTGCAGGGAGGCCCCGGCGCTCTGGTACTTCGTCAGCAGTGCCGGTGCGACGGCCGCGACCTTCTCGAAGCTCATCGCGGCGCCGGGCACGGGGGCCGGACCGGTGGGCGGAGCCGCGTACGCGGGCGGGGCGGTGTACGCGGGCGGAGCCGGGTACGTAGGCGCGGCCGGGTACGCGGGCGCAGCAGCAGGTGCGGGTGCGCCGTACGCGGGCGCAGCCGGGTGGGTGGGCGCGGCAGCGGGCGGGGTGTACGCGGGAGGCCCGGGAGTCGGCTCCTCGGCGACGCTCACGCCGTAGTCGGTGGCCAGCGCGGCCAGCCCGCCCGCGTAGCCCTGGCCGACCGCACGGGCCTTCCAGAGCGTGCCGCGCCGGTACAGCTCGGCCAGCACCAGGATCGTCTCGCCGTCCTCCATCCCCGGCGGCACGAACTCCAACTCGGCCGCACCGTCCCGGATCAGCACCGACGGCGTGCTCTCCGGCCGGAAGGTGGTGCCGGGCAGGTCGACGTCCACGCTGGCGACCACCACCACGGAGGCCACGTCGGCCGGCAGGGCGGTGAGCGAGGCGGTGATCGCGGCCCCCGCCAGGCTCACCCCGTCGCGGCGGGGGTTGTTGAAGAAGACCAGGTCCTCGTCGGTCCTGACCTTGCCCTGCTCGTCCACCAGGAGGGCCGAGACGTCCACGGCCACCGTGCCCGGGGCGACCGTGACGGTCACCTCCGGGCCGGTGAGCGTGGCGTTGGCACCCTTGGCGAGGCTGTTGACCGGCATGTGCGTCGTCCCCCGTGTCGTGGCGAAGGTCAACAGGGTCACGGGCGGACGGACGACCCGTCAAGGGACCTGACGTGCACGGATCTTCAGGGGGCGATCGGGAGCTTCCGCTTGTGGTCGGTCAGCCGGTAGCGGTTGACGATCTTCTCGAAGGAGGCGGCGGCGACCGGCTTGCCCTCCAGGAAGTCGTCGATCTCGTCGTAGGTGACGCCGAGCGCGTCCTCGTCGGCCTTGCCCGGGGCGAGGTTCTCCAGGTCGGCGGTGGGCACCTTCCACACCAGCTCGGCCGGGGCCCCGAGGGCGTCCGCGACGGCGCGCACCCGGCGCTTGGTCAGGCCGGTCAGCGGCACCAGGTCGGCCGCGCCGTCGCCGAACTTGGTGAAGAAGCCGGAGACCGCCTCGGCCGCGTGGTCGGTGCCGACGACGAGGCCGTCGTGCGCGCCGGCCACCGCGTACTGGGCGATCATGCGCTGACGGGCCTTCACGTTGCCCAGCAGGAAGTCCTGGTGGTGCTCGTCCCGGAAGCCGGTGCCGGAGGCCAGCACGGCGGCCAGCATGGCGTCGCTGGCGGGCTTCACGTCCACCGTGAGCACCTCGTCGGCCCGGATGAAGGAGAGCGCCAGCTGGGCGTCCTTCTCGTCCGCCTGCACGCCGTACGGCAGCCGCATGGCGTGGAAGACCGCCTGGTGCCCGGCCGCCCGAGCCCGCTCCACCGCGAGCTGGCAGAGCCGGCCGGCCGTGGTCGAGTCCACCCCGCCGCTGATGCCCAGCACCAGCGACCGCAGCCCGGTGGAGGTCAGCCGCTCGGCCAGGAAGGCCACCCGCCGCTCGATCTCCGCCTCGGCCTCGAACACCTCGGCCACTTCGAGGTCCCGGGCGATCTCCTGCTGGAGGGCACTGGCGGCCGGCTCACTCACGTCTGCTCCTACTGCTGTCCCGACACTCTGTCCCGTCCACCCTACTCAGCCCCGCCGCGCAGCTCTCCGGCCCACTCCGCGAGCAGCCCGAGGTGCGCCCCGGTGAGCCCGTACCGGTGGTCCACCCGTACCGTCAGCGCGGGCCCGGGGTGGTGCGCGGCGATCCATTCGGCGTCCTGCGGCTCCAGCTCGTCGTCCACCCAGGCGAACGGCTGCCCGGCCGCCCACGCGACCAGTCGGCGGGTCTTCCAGTGCAACCCGTCCGGATCACCGCCGTGCGCCGACGGCCAGTCCACCCACGGGAGCGGGGGCAGCCCGAGCAGCGGCGAGATCCACCGGTTCGCCTCCTCACCCCAACTGCTGCACCAGACCGGCCGGTACGGCAGCGCGAGCAGCGCGGGGCCGTGCGCCGGGTGCAGGTGCACCGTCCGGGGCAACCGGGCGGCGGCCGGGCGTACGGAGTACGGACGGTAGCCCTCGGGCAGCCGGGCGGGGTCGGCGGTGTACGGGCTGAGCGGGCCGTCCACGTCGAGCAGCAGCAGTGGAGTCCGTTCGTCCATGGGTCGGAATCGTCATTGCGGAGGGCCGACCGGTCAAGCGGAGCGGTCGGCCGGGGCGGCCGGGGATCGCCCGTACGGGTGAGACCCCGTCACCCCTGACGGCGAAGTCCGGCCCGGAGGACCGGACTTCGGGGGTACCGGGGGTCGGCGGGCAGGATGATCGGGGGCGACCGCGATCCGTTCCCGAGAGGTACCTCTGATGATCCGTAAGGCCGCGACCGCTGTGACCGCCGCCACCCTGGCCGCGCTGGCCTTCGCCCCCACCGCCGCGGAGGCCGCCGGTCCGCACGGCGGGGAGGCGCTGCAGACCGCGCTGGACACCTCCTGCGAGGAGGTCGGCAAGCTGGGCACCCAGCAGGGCCTGGCGATGGCCGGATTCCTGGCCCAGGACCTGCCGGGCGGCCGGGCCTTGGCCAACTGCACCGCGCACGCCATCTCTGAGGGCGACGGCCAGTTGGCCTCGCTGCTGAACGCCACCCCGATCCGCTCGGTGGACCTGCGCTGACCCGGGGCGTCCCCGGCGGACGCTCCCCTCGGTCGGGGACCGGCGGCGACCACCACGGGCCTCCACCGCGCGGGTGGGCGTCGTCGATGGACGCCGGCGGCTCGACCGGGCCGGGCGACGGCACGCTCCGGCGGCGACCGCCCGGCTCGCGCACCTTCTCCGCCGCCCCGGCCTGTCCTTCGCCCGGCCCGGCCCGGCCCGCCCTGTCCAGGGCAGGGGACCGCCCCGGACGGGGAGAGCGCCCCTACGCCGCCGCCCAGGACCGGGCGGCGGCAATCCGGGCGGCGGTGGTGGGGTGGGTGGCGAACAGCAGCACCACCCAGCGCGGCGGGTCCACGTCGGCCACGTTGGTCACCGCGAGGCGGCGCTGCATGGCGATGAACTGCTCCGGGTCGCCGGTGAGTTCGAGCGCGTGCCGGTCGGCCCTGCGCTCGATCCGGCGACTGGCGGCGCACTGCACCGGCCCGGCCGCCGTGGAGAGCAGGGCGCCCAGGGCGGCCAGCAGGAAGAGCGAGCGCGGGTCGGCCGCCGAGGAGGCCCCGGCCGCCGAGAGCAGCGGCGGCCAACAGGCCAGCAGGCCGAGCACGGCGACCGCCAGCGCGGTGCCGAGGGCGCCCAGCACGGTGCCGGTGAGCACGTCCCGGTGCTTCACATGGCCGAGCTCGTGGGCGACCACCAGCTCGGTCTCGCGCGGGTCGGCGGTGGTGAGCAGGGTGTCGTAGCAGACGATCCGCCGGGTGGCGCCGAAGCCGGAGACGTAGGCGTTCAGCGCGGTGGTCCGCCGGGAGGCGTCGGCGACCAGCACCTCGCGCACCCGGATGCCGTCCCGCCGGGCCAAGTCCAGGAGCGCGGTGCGGAGTTCACCCTCCGACAGCGGCGTGAACCGATTGAACAACGGCTCCACCACCAGCGGGAAGAGGAACGACAGCAGCACCACCAGGACCGCCGCCAGCCCGGCCGCGGGCAGCCACCAGCCGTCCGGGGAGCGGTCGGTGAGCACGTACAGCCCGTAACCGAGCGGCAGTCCGAGCAGCAGGCTGAGGGCCAGTCCGCGCAGCTGGTCCACCGCCCAGCCGCCCCAGCCCTGGGTGACCAGCCCGTATCCGCGCCGGATCTCCCGCAGCCGGGCCCCGAACGGCAGCCCGGCCAGTTGCCCGAGCAGCACCAGCACGGCCACTCCGGCCAGCACCTCGGCCGTCCGCGAGCCGCCGAACAGCCCGCCGGCCCAGGAGACCAGCCCGGCCCCGGCCGGGGTCAGGCCGAGGGCGAGCGGGAGCAGCAGGCCGACCGCGCGGGAGCCGAGCGCCCAGGGCAGTTGGGCCCGGCGCAGCGCCCGGCCGCGCGCGAGCTGGTCGGGGGTGAAGTCGTCCATGCCCGCAAGGATGGCAGGAACGGCCGCAGGCCCGCCCTCCCCTCACGGGGCGGGCGGGCCTGCGGTGACGTTTCGTCAGCCGTGCACCGCGGGGCGGCGCGACCGGATCAGACCTGGCCGGCCTTCTCCAGGGCGGCGCAGCAGGTGTTGATCAGGAGGCGGGTCACCACGTACGGGTCGACGTTCGCGTTCGGGCGACGGTCCTCGATGTAGCCCTTCTGGTCGACCTCGACCTGCCACGGGATGCGGACCGAGGCGCCACGGTCGGAGACGCCGTAGGAGTACACGTTCCACGGGGCGGTCTCGTGCTTGCCGGTCAGGCGGGACTGGATGTCGTCGCCGTACTGGTTCACGTGCTCCAGGACGATCTCCTGGGAGGCGCCGAGCGACTCGCAGGCGGTGATGATGGCGTCGTAGCCCTCGCGCATCGCCTTGGTGGAGAAGTTGGTGTGGGCACCCGCGCCGTTCCAGTCACCACGGGCCGGCTTGGCGTCCAGGGTGGCGTCGATGCCGAACTCCTCGGCGGTGCGGTAGAGCAGGTAGCGGGCGATCCACATGTCGTCCGAGACGGTCAGCGCGTCGACGGGGCCGATCTGGAACTCCCACTGGCCGGGCATGACCTCGGCGTTGATGCCGCAGATCGCCAGGCCGGCGTCCAGGCAGCGGTCGAGGTGCAGCTCGACGATCTCGCGGCCGAAGACCTCCTCGGCGCCGACGCCGCAGTAGTAGCCGCCCTGCGGGGCCGGGAAGCCGCCCTCCGGGAAGCCGAGCGGGCGGGAGCCCTTGAAGAAGGTGTACTCCTGCTCGATGCCGAAGATGGACTCCTGGGCCGCGTACTTCTCGGCGGCCTCGCGCAGCGCGGCGCGGGTGTTGGACTCGTGGGCGGTGCCGTTGGTCTCCAGCACCTCGCAGAGCACCAGGATGTTGTCACCGCCGCGGATCGGGTCCTTGACGACCTTCACCGGGTCGAGCACGCGGTCCGAGGCGTGACCCTCGGCCTGGTTGGTCGAGGAACCGTCGAAGCCCCAGGTGGGGATCTTGTCCGCGTTCGGCAGGACGCGAGTCTTGGAACGGAGCTTCGCGGTCGGCTTGGTGCCGTCGATCCAGATGTACTCGGCCTTGATCGCCATTGCGGTGAACCTCACTGCTTGGGTGGTGGGTGCCCGCGTAGCGTCGCAAGCCGCCGTTTCCCGGTTGTTCCTCCTATGTAACGCCCATGTGAACCAACCGTCCGCAGCGGCACCGGCACCGTCCGAGAGTGTCAGGTCCGGAATGTGGGCCGCTCAGAGGGGTCGAATCCGTCAGAAGGGCGCATTCAGCGCTTCCTGGCGTGGGCCCTCCGGCGCCGGGTCAGCCGCAGGGCGCCGAGGCCGACCACCAGCAGGGCGCCGGCCGCACCGAGCAGGACGCCGGTGCCACTGCTGCCGGTGGAGGCGAGCTGCTCGGCGGCTGCCTTGCTCGGGCTCGGGGTCGGATTGGCCACGGCGGGGACGGCACGGTTCGCCTTGCTCGGTTCGGGGCTCGGCGAGGCAGCGGGGGTCGGCGAGGCCACCGGGGTCGGGCTCGCGGACGGGCGCGGGGCGGGCTTCTCGCAGCTGACCGAGGCGACGGTGATCTTCCCGGTGACCTTGGCGACGTTCAACTGGAGCGGATTGAGGTCCAGTTGCACCTCCAGCGCGGAGGCCGCGGCGGTGCTGGTCGTGGTGGTGCGCTTGGAGAAGCCGACCTCCACCGTGCCGACGCCGTCCAGGTTCACCCGGGTCGGGCCGCTCACCGAGAGGGTGACCGGCTTGCCCAGCACCGTCAGCTTCGCCGGGGAGTCCACCTTCGCGGTGGGCGGCCCGTCGACCGGGCAGGTGACCTCGGCGGTGAGCGCCTCGACCACCAGCAGCGGCGCCCCGACCAGGCCGGGCGCCCCCAGGTCGGCCTTGGTCAGCTGCACCCGGGCGGAGGCGCCGTCCGCATCCGCCCGGGTGGTGGAGCGGCCGACCTCGGCCCGGACCAGTTCGACCGGCCGCCCCTGGTCCACCCCCGCGACGGTGGTGGTGAGCACCGACCCGTCCTTGCTGGCCGGGGCCTGCACCTTGTTCAGCGAGATGTCCACCGGCACGGCGGCCGTGCGGCCCAACACGCTCACGTCCAGGTCGAGTTCGGCCGTGACGGCGGAGGCCTTGCCGACGGACGGCTCGGCGGCGCGGGCGGGTGTCGCCAGGGCGACGACGAGGGCGGTGGCGGCGGCGGCGCGGAGAACGGTGCTGTGCACGGGCATGACGAACAGGACCCCTGTGGAGTTGGCCGGACTGGACGAGCCGCCCAGTCTGGTCCGAACAATCCGTCACATCAGTAACACTGTCGGTCAGTTCACTCGATCGGGTTGTCTACCCGGAATGCGCCCGCGGTGCTCCTACGGGAGGCGCCAGTCGACCGGGGCAGCGCCCTGCTCGGCGAGCATCTGATTGGCCCGGCTGAACGGGCGGGAGCCGAAGAAGCCGCGGTCGGCGGACATCGGGCTGGGGTGGGCCGACTCGACGGCGGGGACGGTGCCCAGCAGCGGGCGGAGGTTGCGGGCGTCGCGGCCCCAGAGGATGGCGACCAGCGGGCCGCCCCGGGCGACCAGCGCACGGATGGCCTGCTCGGTGACCTCCTCCCACCCCTTGCCCCGGTGCGCGGCGGGCTTGCCGGGAGCGGTGGTGAGCGCGCGGTTGAGCAGCAGCACGCCCTGCTGGGTCCACGGGGTCAGGTCGCCGTTGGCCGGCGGCGGGAAGCCCAGGTCGCGGCCGTACTCCTGGTAGATGTTGATCAGGCTGCCCGGGATCGGCCGCACGTGCGGCGCCACCGAGAAGCTCAGCCCCACCGCGTGGCCCGGCGTGGGGTACGGGTCCTGACCGACGATCAGCACCCGGACGGCGTCGAAGGGCTGTTGGAACGCCCGCAGCACGTCCGGCCCGGCCGGCAGGTAGGTCCGCCCGGCGGCCAGCTCGCCGCGCAGGAATCCCCCCATCTCGGCCACCCGGCCGGCCACCGGCTCCAACGCCCTGGCCCAGCCAGGTTCGACGATCTCGTTCAACGGACGTGCACCCATACGGCCCAGCCTATCCGTACGGGCGGACGGTCATCGGCGCACGATCCGCCCGCGCAGCACCACCAGCTGAGGGTCCGCCAGCACCCGGACGTCCGCCCGGGGATCGGCGTCGTAGACCACCAGGTCGGCCGGCGCCCCCTCGGTCAGACCGGGACGGCCGAGCCACGCGCGGGCGCCCCAGGTGGTGGCGGAGAGCGCCTCGACCGGCGTCAGCCCGGCCCTGGTCAGCTCGGCCACCTCGTCGGCCACCAGGCCGTGCGGGATCGAGCCGCCCGCGTCGGTGCCGACGTAGATCGGGACGCCCGCGTCGTGTGCGGCGCCGACCGTGTCGTAGCGGCGCTCGTGCAGCCGGCGCATGTGCGCCGACCAGGCGGGGAACTTGCTCTCGCCGCCGGCCGCCAGCTTGGGGAAGGTGGCGATGTTCACCAGCGTCGGCACGATCGCCACGCCGCGTTCGGCGAAGACCGGGATCAACTCCTCGGTCAGGCCGGTGGCGTGCTCGACGCAGTCGATCCCGGCCGCCAGCAGGTCCGGCAGCGACTCGGCCGCGAAGCAGTGCGCGGTGACCCGGGCGCCCTCCTGGTGCGCCGCCGCGATCGCCTCCCGCAGTGCGTCCCCCGGCCAGCAGGCGGCCAGGTCGCCGCGCTCGCGGTCGATCCAGTCGCCGACCAGCTTGACCCAGCCGTCCCCGCGCCGGGCCTCGGCCCGGACGTAGGCGGCCAGGTCACCCGGCTCGACCTCGTGCGCGTAGTTGCGGATGTAACGCTTCGTCCGGGCGATATGCCGGCCGGCCCGGATGATCCTCGGCAGATCCTCCCGGTCGTCGATCCACCGGGTGTCGGCGGCCGACCCGGCGTCCCGGATCAGCAGGGTGCCGGCGTCCCGGTCGGTGACCGCCTGGCGCTCGCTGGTCTCCGCGTCCACCGCGCCGTGCGCGTCCAGGCCGACGTGGCAGTGCGCGTCCACCAGGCCGGGGAGCACCCAGCCGCGCACGGTGCGGGTCTCGCCGGCGGGCCGGCGGTACGTCACCCGGCCGTCCACCACCCAGAGTTCGTCCCGGACGTCCTCCGGGCCGACCAGCACCCGCCCCTTGACGTGCAGCACCGCGCCATCGCTCATGACCGCACTCTACCGACGGGCACCCGGGCTGCCGAGGGAACGAAGGGGGCAGACTGTCCACGAAGCGCCCTCCACCGAAAGGCCGGCCCGTGAGCTCCGACCGCCCCGTCAGCCCCTTCCTCGACCTCCCGCCGCTCGGCGCCGCCCGGTTCGCCGCGATCGAGGACCGGGTGGCGGCACTGCTGCACACCCGGGCCGACGTGATCGTGACGCAGGGCGAGGCGCTGCTCCCGCTGGAGGCGGCGATCCGCAGCGCGGTGCGGCCCGGCTCCACCGCGCTGAACGTGGTCACCGGTCCGTACGGGCAGACCTTCGGCGGCTGGCTGCGCAGCTGCGGCGCCGAGGTGGTCGACCTGGCGGTGCCGTTCACCGGAGCGGTGTCGGCCGCGCAGGTCGGCGAGGCGCTGGCAGCCCACCCGGAGATCGACTTCGTCTCGCTGGTGCACGCCGAGGCGGCCACCGGGAACACCAACCCGGTGGCCGAGATCGCCGACGTGGTCCGCGAGCACGGCGCGCTGCTGATGCTGGACGCCGTCGCCTCGGTGGCGGCCGAACCGCTGGAGACCGACGCCTGGGGCGTCGACCTCTGCGTGATCGGCGGCCAGAAGGCGATGGGCGGTCCGGCCGGGGTCTCCGCCGTCTCGGTCAGCGACCGGGCCTGGGAGCGGATCACCGCCAACCCGGCCGCGCCGCGCCGCTCCTACCTCTCGCTGCTGGACTGGAAGGAGCGCTGGACGGACGCCGGGCGCTCCGTACTCCCGCACGCACCGGCCCAGTTGGAGATGCTCGCGCTGGAGGCGTGCCTGGACCGGATCGAGGCCGACACCCTGACCGCCACCATCGCCCGCCACCGCGCCGCCGCCGCAGCCCTCCGGGCCGGCGTGCTGGCCCTCGGCACCCTGCTCCCCTACGTCACCGACGCCCGCGCCGCCGCCCCGGTCGCCACCACCCTGCTCACCCAGCCCACCCAGGACGCCACCACCCTGGCCACCGCCCTCGGCCGCACCCTCCCCGTCCAGTCCGGCGGCGGCGCCCTCGCCACCACCATGCTCCGGGTCAACCACTACGGCCCGCACGCCTCCCTGGAGACGGTGCTCGACGTCCTCACCGCCCTGGCCGAGGCGGCCCCGGGCGGCGACGGCGTCCTGGAGGCCGCCGAGAAGGCCTGGACCGAGGCGATCGCTGACTGACCGTCACCACGAGGGCATTCAAGGCAACACGCATGGACGTACGGTACGCCGATGCGTGTTGCCTGAACCCCGAGGTCGCCCCCATGGCTCCCGACCACCGATCCGGCCACGCCACGGGTCCGGCTGCCGGAGGCCGGCGCCCTCTTCGCCGCACCGCCGTCCGCCTGGGGCGACGCGTTCGCACGGATCGGGCCGGCCGGAGCCGCGGGACGAGAACAGCAGTCCGGTGATCACCGGCCGGCGGACCCCGGACGCCGAGTCCCCGGACGGCCCGCAGGCCCGGCTGGTCACCGTCTGCCCGGCCGGCCTGCACTCGGGCGTCCGGCCCGATCTCCACCTGGGAGCCGTCGAACTCCTGGCGGCCCGGCAGGCCTGACCGACGGTTTTCGGACAGGGTGGCGGATTGCCGTCGGGTTACGAACGGCGGCGGTCCGCTCGCGAGCTGGGAAGATCCACGGAAAACTGATGACCTGTCAGGAACATTTACGGCCGGAAGAGGTCTGACACGTTCACGTCGAGTCTGCGTAGCCTCTCCTGCACGGCAGCCCCTCACCGCCGTACCCCCACAGGTCACCAGGAGCAGCAGATGCGTCTTCCGGTCCGTTCCCTCTCCCACGCCTCCAGCCGGGTGCTCGGCGTCGCCGCGCTGGCTGGGCTGCTGACCGCCGGTCAGTTCGCCGCGCCCGGTTCGTTCGGGGCCCTGGCCGCCGCCCCGGAGGCCGCCGCGTGTACGTCCCCGGACGGCGGGAGCGCCTCGGCGCGGCTGCCCAAGGGGGCGGCCGGCCACGTCGACGAGCCGAACGCGCTGTCGGCGGCCCAGGTCAAGGCGATGGACGCCGACCTGGCGGCCCGGGTCTCCCACCTGCAGAGCAGTGCCAACGGGCAGAACCTGCTGGCGGGCAGCAGCTCGCTGGCCGCCACCACCATCCCGGTCTACTTCCACGTGGTGCACGCCGGGACCACCGGCAAGCTCAGCGCGACGGCGATCAACAACCAGATCGCGGTGCTGAACGCGGCCTACGGCGGCCAGGGCAGCGGCAACACCGCGACCCCGTTCAAGTTCCAGCTGGTCGCCACCGACTACACCGACAAGTCCGCCTGGTACAACGGGATCACCCCGGGCTCGTCGGCCGAGAAGTCGATGAAGACCTCGCTGCGCAAGGGCGGCGCCAACGCGCTGAACATCTACACCGCCAAGCTCGGTCAGAGCCTGCTGGGCTGGGCCACCTTCCCGAGCTCCTACAGCTCGAACCCGAAGGACGACGGCGTGGTGATGCTGGACGCCTCACTGCCGGGCGGCTCGGCCACCAACTACAACGAGGGCGACACCGCGACCCACGAGGTCGGCCACTGGCTCGGGCTCTACCACACCTTCCAGGGCGGCTGTAACGGCGCGGGCGACTCGGTCAGCGACACCCCGGCCGAGGCCAGCGCGGCGTACGAGTGCCCGACCGGCCGGGACTCCTGCGCGAGCAAGCCGGGCCTGGACCCGATCAAGAACTTCATGGACTACACCTACGACTCCTGCATGACCCAGTTCACCCCGGGCCAGGTCACCCGGATGTCCAACGCCTGGGCCTCCTACCGCGCCTGACACACCGTCCGGGGCCCCCGTCCGTGCCACGCGGGCGGGGGCCCCGGCACGTCCGGCGCCGTTCGCCGGACGGCCAGCTGCCGGACGCCCGGAGATCACCGAACGCGGCCAGAGTTGTCTGTACAACTTGACCCGGAGGGTGAGATGGAAACGTCCCTGTACTGGCTCCGCGACAACTGCCCCTGCGCCGACTGCCGCGATCCGCGCACCGGCCAGAAGCTGTTCCAGATCGGCGAGCTGCCCGAGGAGCTGACGATCCGCCGGGAGTCCGAGGAGGAGCACGGACGGCGGGAGGTCGAGTGGTCGGACGGCCACCTCTCGCACTACCCGGCCGGCTTCGCGGAGGCGGCCGGCGTGCCGGACGGGGCGGAGGACGACGGGCGGAGCGAGCTCGGCAAGCCGCTCTGGGCCGCCGCCGACTTCGCGGCCGGCCCGCCGGAGGCCGACTGGGCCGCCTACCTGGCCGAACCGGCCGAGCGGGCGGCCGTCCTGGGCGCGGTCCGGCGGTTCGGCTTCGCTCTGCTGCGCGGGGTGCCGGTGGTGGAGCGCCAGGTGCTGGAGGTGGCCCGCAGCTTCGGCTACGTCCGGGAGACCAACTACGGCGAGCTGTTCGACGTCCGGGTCGAGCCGGACCCGAACAACCTGGCCTTCACCAACGCGGCCATCACCCCGCACACCGACAACCCCTACCGCGACCCGGTCCCCACCCTGCAACTGCTGCACTGCCTGCGGAACGAGGCCGAGGGTGGCGACTCCGGCCTGGTGGACGGCTTCCGGGCGGCGGCACTGCTGCGCGCGGAGCACCCGGCGGACTTCGCGGTGCTCACCCGCACCCCGGTGCCGTTCGTCTTCCGCGACCGCCGCACCGAGCTGCGGGCCGACCGTCCGCTGATCGGCACCGACCCGCTGGGCCGGGTCCGCGAGGTGCGGTTCAACAACCGCTCGATCTCCACCCTGCGCGGGCTCTCCGCCCCGGAGCTGGACGCCTTCTACACCGCCTACCGCCGGTTCGCCGCGATCACCCTGCGGCCGGAGCTCCAGCTGGACTTCCGGCTCGGCCCGGGCGACTGCCTGATCTTCGACAACACCCGCCTGCTGCACGCCCGGACGGCCTTCGAAGCGGACGGCGCCCGCCACCTCCAGGGCTGCTACGCCGATCTGGACTCGCTCGCCTCCACGCTGGCGGTGCTGCACCGGCAGGAGGCCGCGCTGGACCGGATCGCCGAGCTGTTCGGCGGCGAGGGCGCCGCCGAGTACCTGGGTGAGGAGGTCACCATGGCCGAACACATGCTCCAGGCGGGCGCGTTGGCCGAAGCGGCCGGCGCCCCCGACCACCTGGTGGCCGCCGCCCTGCTGCACGACGTGGGCCACTTCGACGGCACCGGGCTGGAGCTGATGGCCGGGAAGGACAACCGCCACAGCTCCACCGGCGCCGACTGGCTGGCCCAGTGGTTCGGCCCCGAGGTCACCGAGCCGGTCCGGCTGCACGTGGCCGCCAAGCGCTACCTCTGCACCGCCGAGCCCGGCTACCGCGAACGGCTCTCCGCCGCCTCGGAGTTCACCCTCCAGGTGCAGGGCGGGCCGATGACGGAGGAGCAGGCCGCCGCGTTCGCCGCCCGACCGGGTGCGGTGGACGCCGTGACGGTGCGGCGCTGGGACGAGGAGGCCAAGCACGCCGACGCCGCCACCCCGCCGTTCGAGCACTTCCGACCGCTGCTGGCCCGACTGATGGGCTGACCCGGCGTCAAGGGGAGCCGGGGGCCCGAGCGGACGGAGAGGAGCCCGGGGCCCCAGGGCGGACCGGCGGAACCGGAGCAGGCCGGGACGCTCCCGGGCCGGGAGGCAGGTGGCCGTCAGGCCCCGGGCGGCCGGAGCGGGCCGGGGAGACGGAGGCGGCCGGTCGGACCGGGAAGACCGCCGGGGAGGCCGGAGCGAGCCGGCCTGCTCCCCGGCCGGCCGGCTGCCGTCAGCCCCCGGCGAGCAGGCGGCGGATCCGCTCGGCGGTGGCCGCGTCCCGGGCTGCCGTGAACGGCAGCGCGTTCCCGCCCGCCAGGCGGAACGGTTCGCCGGTCACGGTGGTCTGGGCGCCGCCCGCCTCGGTGACCAGCAGGAGCCCGGCCGCATGGTCCCAGGCGTTCTCCCAGTCGTAGGCGGTGGCGTCGAACTCGCCCCGGGCCAGCGCCAGGTACTCCAGCCCCGCGGACCCGGCCGACCCCCGGAGCCGCACCCCGGGCACCCGCAGCCCGAGCAGCGCCCGGCGGCGCTCCGGGCTGGTGTACTCGTGGTGCGAGGAGGAGACCTCCAACTCCCCGTCCGGCGAGGCGGTCCGGGTGCGCAGCCGCTCGCCGTCCTGCCAGGCGCCGCCGCCGCGCACGGCGGTGGCGAGCTGCTCCAGCGCGGGGGCGTAGGTCCAGGAGGCGAGGATCTCGCCCCGATGGGCCAGCGCCACCAGGGTGCAGAAGCCGGTCTGCCCGTGGACGAACGGGCGGGTGCCGTCCACCGGGTCGACGATCCACACCGGGGCGTCGCCGGCCAGCGCGGCGTACCGCGACGGATCGGCGTGCACGCCCTCCTCGCCGACCACCGCCGAGCCGGGCAGGATCGCGGTCAGTGCCCCGGTCAGGTACTCCTCGGCCTTCCGGTCGGCGGCGGTGACCAGGTCGTACGGACCCTTCTTCTCGTCCACCTCCTCGGGGGCGAGGTGCCGGAAGCGGGGCATGATCTCGGTGGCGGCGGCCTCCCGGACCGCCTCCTCGACCAGGGGGAGCAGGGCATCGAGAGAGCGTTCGTCGATCACCGGGCCATCAGACCACACGGAGGGCGGCCGGCGGACGAACTGCGGGCAACCGCTCGGGCCCGCACCGGGCCAGGGTCGGACCCACCGCAGGAGCGGGCGCCGGGGCGAGCACCCGGGGACGCGGGGCTCTGCCGAGGTGCGGCTCCGCGCGTGGGTGCGAGGACAGCCGACGGCCCACCGGCACCTGAGCCGCCGTCAGCCGGTGGCACGTGCTGCCGCACCCCCGGGCGCATGCCCCACCGGACCTCGCGCGCCGGGCCGGCGCCGCTCAGTCGTTCTGCCGGGTGTGCCGGGAGAGCGCCGACGAGGCCAGCGAGTTGTGGATGCTGAAGGCCACCGTGCCCGGCAGGTAGCGGTCCTGGGACCACTCCACCGGGGTGCCGGTCGGGTCGGTGGTGCGGCGCTTCTCGCGGAGCAGCGGCGAGCCCCGGCGGCAGCCGAGCAGCCGGGCGTCGTCCGCGTTGGCGGCGACCACGTCGATGGTGTGGTCGGCGTCGGTGAAGAGGATGCCGTGCTCGCGCAGCGGCTCGGTGTGGGAGACCACGTCCGGCGGCAGCTGGGCGACCAACTCGCCGACCCGGGGCGGGTAGACCGTCCGCTCGACCATCACCGGCGTGCCGGAGAGGGTGCGCAGCCGGAGCGTCACGTACACCTCGGAGCCGGGCTCCAACCGGAGCTGCTCGCGCTCCGCCGCGTCGGCGGGCCGCCGGGTGAAGGACTCCAGCCGGCCGCCGGGCTCCTCCCCCATCGAGCGGGCCCAGTGGGTGAAGGAGAGGAGTTCGGAGAAGCTCTGCACCCGGGCGGTGCCGAGCACCACCCGGCGGGTGCCCCGGCGGGAGGTGACCAGGCCGTCGGCGCGCAGCACGGCGAGGGCCTGCCGGACGGTGCCGCGCGAGACGCCGTACTGCTCGGCCAGGGCGCCCTCGGCGGGCAGCCGGCCGGCGTCGCCGTACGAGCCGGAGGTGATCGCCTCCCGCAGGTCGGCGGCCACCTTGCGGTAGAGCGAGCCGGCGGTGCTGTCCTGGTCGAGTGCCACGTGCCTCAAAGTCCTTCCCCGCGTTGGGTCCTGGACCGCTTGACCGCGTCCGGACGTAGCCGACTGTAGCCGCTGTGGATCACCCCGCATCGGGCGGTCGCGACCGTTCCCGCAGCCGCCCCCTGTACTGGGCCATCCGTTCACCTTCCCGTCACCGTACTCGGGCGTACTTACCCCGGCAGCCAAGTTGGCTGGCCAACTTGGCGCAGCGTCAGCTCCGCCCCCTCCTTCCCCTCGTGAACTCCCCTTCCTCAGGAGATCCACCCGTGATCGTGCACCGCAACCGTGCCGCCGCCCTCGCGGCCGTGCTCACCGCCGCCGCGCTCTCCCTGACCGCCTGCGGCTCGGCCGGCTCGTCCGCCAAGTCCGGTGACACCGCTGCCAAGGGCGGTGCCACCAAGGAGGCCAAGGACGCCACCTCGGCGGCCGACTTCGGCGGCATGGACGCCCTGGTCGCCGCCGCCAAGAAGGAGGGGAAGCTGCACGTCATCACGCTCCCCCGGGACTGGGCGAACTACGGCAAGATCCTCGACGGTTTCAAGGCCAAGTACGGCATCGAGATCGAGGAGGAGAACCCGGACGGCTCCAGCCAGGACGAGATCAACGCGATCACCTCCCGCAAGGGCCAGGACCGCGCCCCCGACGTGGTCGACCTGGGCAGCGCCTTCGCGCTCCAGGCGGTCAAGGACGGCCTGCTCGCCCCGTACAAGACGGCCGGCTTCGAGAAGATCCCGGCCACCATGAAGGACGCCAACGGCGCCGCGGTGAACGACTACGGCGGCTACGTCTCGATCGGCTGCGACGCCAAGAAGGTCGAGGTCTGCCCGAAGACCTTCGCCGACCTGCTGAAGCCGGAGTACAAGGGCAAGGTCGCGCTGAACGGCAACCCGACCAAGTCCGGTTCGGCCTTCGGCGGGCTCTACGCCGCCGCGCTGGCCAACGGCGGTTCGCTGGACAACATCCAGCCCGGCATCGACTTCTTCGGCAAGCTGAAGCAGGCCGGCAACTTCAACCCGGTCGAGTCCACCCCGGCCACCATCGAGAAGGGCGAGACCCCGATCTCGATCGACTGGTCGTACCTGAACGCGGGCTACACCGACCAGTTCAAGCCGAAGGGCATCGACTGGCAGGTCTCCATCCCGGTCGACGGCTCCTACGCCCAGTACTACAACCAGGGCGTCAACAAGTGGGCGCCGCACCCGGCCGCCGCCCGCCTGTGGCAGGAGTACCTGTTCAGCGTGGAGGGCCAGAACCTCTTCATGGGCGGCTACGCCACCCCGGCCGCGTTCGAGGCCATGAAGAAGGACGGCACCCTCGACACCGCCGCCGCTGCCAAGCTGCCGGTCGTCGAGAAGCCCTTCACCACCTTCCCGACCCAGGACCAGATCACGGCGGCCAAGAAGGTGCTGACCGAGAACTGGACCAAGGCGATCGCGGGCTGATCACCGACATGACCACGGCTCCCACCCCGGTGCCGACCCCCGCCGCCACCGAGACCGGTGGCGGCGTGGGGGTCCTCACCGCCACAACCCCCGCCCCCCGCAAGCGTGTTGCCCGCTTCCGCCGGTTCGGCGGCAGCTGGCTGGCCACCGTGCCACTGCTGCTGTTCTTCCTGGTCTCCTTCGGCCTGCCGGCCGTGGCGATCGTCAGCGGCGCCTTCACCACCTCCAGCGACGCCGAGACCGGTGCGGGGGCGTTCACCACCGCCAACCTCACCGACTCGGTCCAGGGCGCCTACTGGACCGCCCTGTGGAGCAGCCTCAAGCTCTCCGCGCTGACCGCCCTGCTGGGCACCCTGATCGGCCTGCCGATCGCCCAGGCGATCGTCACCTCCCGGTTCCGGATGCTGCGCGAGGCGGTGCTCACCGCCTCCGGCGTGCTGGCCAACTTCGGCGGCCTGCCGCTGGCCTTCGCCTTCGTCGCCACCCTGGGCAACGCGGGCGAGCTCACCGAGCTGTTCGACCTGACCGAACACGGCTGGTCGCTCTACTCGTTCACCGGTCTGACCATCGTGTACCTGTACTTCCTGGTGCCGCTGATGGTGCTCACCATCACCCCGGCGCTGGACGGCCTGCGGGTGCAGTGGCGGGAGGCCGCGCAGAACAACCGCGCCACCTCGTACCAGTACTGGCGGCACGTCGCGCTGCCGATCCTGTTCCCCTCGCTGCTGGGCGGCTTCGTGCTGCTCTTCGGCAGCGCCTTCGCCGCGTACGCCACCGCCGCCGCGATGGTCGGCGCCACCGTGCCGCTGATCAGCCGCTCGATCGCGGACGCGCTGTCCGGGAACGTGCTGGTCGGCCAGGGCAACCTGGCGCTGGCGCTCAGCCTGGACATGATCCTGGTCGCCGTCCTGGTGATGGCCGTCTACCTGCCCCTCCAGCGTCGGAGTGCGAAGTGGCTCAGCTGACCCCGAAGAACGTACTGGGCCGTCTGCGGGTCTGGCGCGGCCTGGTGCTGCTGCTGGCCGGCGTGTACTTCCTGGTGCCGATGGCCGCCTCGGTCTGGTTCTCCGTCGACACCAACCACGGCATCGACTTCGCCGCCTACACCGGCCTGTTGAGCGCCCCGGGCTTCACCAAGAGCCTGGTGCTCACCCTGGAGCTGGCCGCCGTCACCGTGGTGGTGCTGCTGCTCCTGCTGGTGCCCGCGCTGATCGCGGTCCGGCTGGGCTCGCCGAAGCTGCGGCCGGTGCTCGAAGTGGTCTGCACCCTCCCGCTGGTGGTGCCGCCGGTCGCGCTGACCGCCGGTCTGATCGGCGTGCTGCGCTGGGGCCCGGACTACCTGATGGAGACGCCGTTCTTCCAGACCTTCGTCTTCATCCAGGACCCGGACTTCCCGCTGGTGCTGGTCATCGCGTACGTGCTGATGTCGCTGCCGCTGGCCTACCGCGCACTCGACGCCGGCCTGCGCGCGGTGGACGTGCGCACCCTGGTCGAGGCGGCCCGCAACTGCGGGGCGAGCTGGCCGCGCGCCGTGGTCACGGTCGTGCTGCCGAACCTGCGCGGGGCGCTGCTGAACGCCTCCTTCCTCACCCTGGCCCTGGTGCTGGGCGAGTTCACCGCCTCGTCCATCCTCGGCTACCAGCCCTTCGCGGTGTGGATCTACACCGTCGGCAACAGCCAGGGCCAGATGTCGGTCGCGGTCTCGGTCCTGAGCCTGCTGATCACCTGGGTCCTGCTGCTCCTGCTCGCCTCGGCGGGCCGCGAGCGCCGGGCCAAGACCGCCGCCGCCTCCTGACACCACGTTGGAGACCACCCCCATGAGCACCGCCACCATCACGACCGACGCCGTCACCACCGGCGCCACCGTCGAGTTCCGCGGCCTGCGCCGGGCCTTCGGCCCCACCACGGCGCTGGACGGCCTGGACCTCACCATCAACCCGGGCGAGCTGCTCGCCCTGCTCGGCCCCTCGGGCTGCGGCAAGACCACCGCGCTGCGCATCCTGGCCGGCTTCGAGACCCACGACTCGGGCCAGGTGCTGGTGGACGGCCAGGACATCACCGAGGTGCCGGCCCACCGCCGGGACGCCGGCATGGTGTTCCAGTCCTACAGCCTCTTCCCGCACCTGACGGCGGCCGACAACGTCGCCTTCGGCCTGCGGATGCGCGGCACCGGCAAGGCCGAACGCCGCAACCGCGCCCAGGAGTTGCTGGAGCTGGTCGGCCTGCCGCAGCACGCCGGCCGCTACCCGCACCAGCTCTCCGGCGGCCAGCAGCAGCGCATCGCGCTGGCCCGGGCGCTGGCCCTGCAGCCGCGGGTGCTGCTGCTGGACGAGCCGCTCTCCGCGCTGGACGCCAAGGTCCGGCTCAACCTCCGGGACGAGATCCGGCGCCTGCAGCAGGAGTTGGGCATCACCACGCTGTTCGTCACGCACGACCAGGAGGAGGCGCTCTCGATGGCCGACCGGGTCGCCGTGCTGCGGGCCGGGAAGCTGGAGCAGTGCGCGGCGCCCGCCGAGCTGTACGCCCGTCCGGCCACCGCCTTCGTCGCCGAGTTCGTCGGCACCATGAGCCGCATCCCGTGCACCCGCTCGGGCTCCTCCGTGGAGCTGCTCGGCCGGACCTTCCCGGTCGACGGCGAGCTGCCCGCCGACGGCGAACTCGACGTCCTGGTCCGGCCGGAGAACGTCGGCCTGACCGCCTCGAAGACCGGCGCGGCCGTCGTGGTGGGTGCGTCCTTCCTCGGCAGTGCGACCCGGATCACCGTACGGTTGTCCGACGGCACCGAGATCAAGGCCGACCTGCCCACGGAGGCCGCCTCGGCCCTCCCGATCGGCGGCAGTGCCGACGTCACGCTGCCCGACCGCCCGGTGCTGGTCGACCGCCGCACCGCCTGATCCGTCCTGCCGAAGGTACCGCCATGCCTGCATCCACCCCTGCCGATCCACCGTCCCCCGAGGGGAGTCCCGTACCCGCCGCCGTGCTGTTCGACATGGACGGCACCCTGGTCGACACCGAGGAACTCTGGTGGCACGCCGCCGTCGAGTGCGCCGCCGAGGTCGGGCTCACCCTCACCGAGGCCGACCTGCCGGAGGTGCTCGGCCAGGCCGTCGAGCACACCGCCGCCCACCTGCACCGCACCGCGCCCGGGCGGAGCACCGAGGCCGAACTGACGGCCCGGCTGGACGAGGCGTTCGCCTCCCGGGTGGCCGCCGAGGTGGTGCCCCGCCCCGGCGCGCTCGCCCTGCTCGGCCGGCTGCGGGCCGCCGAGGTCCCGATGGCCCTGGTCTCGGCCTCGCCGCGCCGGGTGATCGACCTGGTGCTGGCCACCCTGGGCACCGAGTGGTTCCGCACCGTGCTGGCCGCCGAGGACACCCCGCGCACCAAGCCCGCCCCGGACCCGTACCTGGCCGCCGCCGCCCGCCTCGGCCTGGCCCCGGCCGCCTGCGTCGCCGTCGAGGACACCCCGACCGGCGTGGCCTCCGCCCACGCGGCGGGCTGCGCGGTGCTGGCCGTCCCCTCGGCAGTGCCGATCGAGGCCCGCGAGCGGGTCACCGTGCTGGACAGCCTGGTGCACGCGGACCTGCCGCTGCTGGCCTCGCTCACCGCCACCGGCGCCCGCTGAGATGCCGTACCTCCTGCTGGCCCTGGCCATCGTCAGCGAGGTCGCGGCCACCAGCTGCCTCAAACTCACCGAGGGCTTCAGCCGGTTGTGGCCCAGCCTGGGCGTGGGGATCGGCTACGTGCTCTCCTTCGCCCTGCTCGGCAAGGCACTCAAGCACATCCCGGTCTCGGTCGCCTACGCCGTCTGGTCCGGCGCCGGCACCGCCGCCGTGGCGGGCATCGGCGTGGTCGCCTTCGGCGAGCACCTGGGCAAGGCCCAGTGGCTCGGCCTGGCCCTGATCATCGTCGGCGTGGTCGCACTCAACCTGCGGGGCAGTCACTGACGGACCCTCCTGCGGGGAAGGGCGCCGGAGCGGTCGGACCGCTCCGGCGCCCTTCGCGCGTAGTCCCGGTGCCCGGGCTTCGGGGCGGACGACAGGGCCGGCAGCCGCATCCTTAGTCGGGCTTCGGGTCGCGTGACAACCTGGGAGGACGCAGGTAGTCCCGGGCACCGGGCGGAGCCAGAGTGGGTGTCGTTCCCCACCAGGCACCTCAACGAGCCTCAGGAGACTCCGATGCGCAACAGAATCATCGCCCGATTCGCCACCCTGGCAGTGGCATTGGCCACCACCTCGACGCTGGCCCTGGCGCCGGCCGGGGCGGAGCCGGCCATCGACGGCTACCAGCCGTACGTCGCGGCCCGGAACTGCACCGACTCCGCCTACGCCAAGCCCGGCGTGGTCGAGTTCAAGGACGTGCTGATATCCCGGATGGGCGGCTCCAACGGCGGGATCGTCGCGTGCAGCGGCTACGAGCACATGGAGGGCCGGGCGCTCGACTGGATGAACAACGCCTCCGTCCCGGCCGAGGCCGCCCGGGTGCAGAAGGTGCTGGACTGGATGCTCGCCACCGACGCCGACGGCAACGCCCACGCGATGGCCCGCCGCCTGGGCATCGCCTACGTCATCTGGAACGAACGGGTCATCAACCTCTACGACTCCGACAAGAGTTGGAAGACCTACACCTGCGACGGGAGCGCCGGCGGCTGCCACCGCAACCACGTGCACTTCGCCTTCTCCTGGGCCGCCGCCAACCGCCAGACCAGCTGGTTCACCGCCAACCCCCGCCCCGCGCACTGGTACCCCGACACCCCGGGCACCCGGCGGGCCCCTACGAACGACTTCAACGGTGACGGCTACGGCGACCTGGTGGCCGTGAACACCACCAACGGCGAACTGGTGCGCTGGCAGAACGCCGGCGGCGGCATGCAGCACATCGGCACCTACGGCCCCGGCTGGGGCGGCTACCGCGACCTGACGGGTGGTGACTTCAACGGCGACGGCTACAGCGACCTGGTCGCCGTGAACACCACCAACGGCGAACTGGTGCGCTGGCAGAACGCCGGCGGCGGCATGCAGCACATCGGCACCTACGGCCCCGGCTGGGGCGGCTACCGCGACCTGACGGCCGTCGACTACAACCGCGACGGCCGCAGCGACCTGGTCGCCATCAGCTCGGACGGCCGACTGGTGCGCTGGGTGAACACCGGCTCCTGGATGAACTTCGACGGTGACTTCGGGCCTGGCTGGGGCGGCTACGGCAGCCTGACGGGTGGTGACTTCAACGGTGACGGCTACGGCGACCTGGTCGCCGTGAACACCACCAACGGCGAACTCGTGCGCTGGCAGAACGCCGGCGGCGGCATGCAGCACATCGGCACCTACGGCCCCGGCTGGGGCGGCTACCGCGACCTGACGGGTGGTGACTTCAACGGTGACGGCTACGGCGACCTGGTCGCCGTGAACACCACCAACGGCGAACTCGTGCGCTGGCAGAACGCCGGCGGCGGCATGCAGCACATCGGCACCTACGGCCCCGGCTGGAACGGCTACCGCAACCTCGTCTGACCGTCCGCTCCGCCCGCCGTCCTGCCGCGCCCGACTCCCCGGTCGCGCGATCCCGGGCAGCACCACAATCGACACCTACCCTCGTGGGGGTATTTCAACTCCCCTCTCTTGCAAGTCATCTGACTGTCCATCACGCTCTGGTTCGGGATGCCGGGGGCATCGGTCCCCGGCGCCGGACGAGGGGGTTCGGATGAACGGACGGATCAGGACGGGCCGGTGCGCGGTGGCCGCGCTGCTGCTGGCGGGGGCGGTGGCAGCCGGGGGTTCGCCCGCCCTGGCGGCCGAGCGGGAGGGCGTCGTCCGGCACGCGGGGGCGGCGGACGCGGTACCGGGCAGCTACCTGGTGGTGCTCAAGGACAGCGCGTTCAAGGCGACTTCGGGGGCCTCGCTGACCAACCGCTACGGCGGTCAGCTGCGCCGCGGCTTCGACTCCGCGCTGCACGGCTTCTCCGCCCGGCTCACCGACCGTCAGGCCCGCCGCCTGGCGGCCGACCCGGTGGTGGCGAGCGTGGCGCAGGACCGGCGGGTCAGGCCGGACGCCACCCAGACCGACCCGCCGTCCTGGGGCCTGGACCGGATCGACCGGCACCGCCGGCCGCTCGACGGCCGCTACGTCTCCCCGGACTCCGGCGGGCGCGGGGTGACGGTCTACGTGATCGACAGCGGCGTGATGATCGAGCACCAGGACTTCGGCGGCCGGGCCCGGTACGGCTACGACGTGATCGACGGGGACACCAGCGCCGACGACGGCAACGGCCACGGCACGCACGTCGCGGCCACGGCCGTCGGCACCACCTACGGGGTGGCCAAGCAGGCGTCCGTGGTGTCGGTCCGGGTGCTGGACGACGACGGCTCCGGGACCTACGAGCAGGTGATCGCGGGCGTGGACTGGGTGACCAGGAACGCGGTCAAGCCCGCCGTGGTGAACATGAGCCTCGGCGGGGACGCCGACGAGACCCTGGACGCCGCCGTCCGGGCCTCCATCGCCTCCGGCCTGACCTACACCCTCGCGGCGGGGAACCAGGGCTCCGACGCCGACACCCACTCCCCGGCCCGGGTGGCCACCGGGATCACCGTCGGGGCCAGCGAGCCGGACGACAGCAAGGCCTGGTACTCCAACTACGGGCCGCTGGTGGACGTCTTCGCGCCGGGCAGCGACATCGTCTCCGCCTCCAACGGCTGGGACGAGGCCGAGATGACGCTCTCCGGCACCTCGATGGCCGCCCCGCACGCGGCCGGCGCCGCGGCGCTCTACCTGGCCGACCACCGCACGGCGACCCCGGCCCAGGTGGCCACCGCACTGACCTCCACCGCGACCACCGAGTCGCTGAGCGACCTGGAGGGCTCGCCCGACCGCCTGCTCTACCTCGGCCCGCCCCGACCGACCGGCCCGCACCCGCGCTTCGCGAACACCACCGCCCGGCCGATCCCGGACCCCGGCGTGCTGAACTCCACCGTCACCGTCACCGGCGTGCCCGGGAAGGCCCCGGCCCAGCTGGACGTGGAGGTCGACCTCACCCACCAGTTCATGAGCGACCTGCTGATCGACCTGATCGCCCCCGACGGCACCCCCTACCGCCTCTACGACGGAGACTTCGGCGTCCAGGGCAACACCTTCAAGGCCGTGCTCGGCGCCGACGCCTCCGCGGAGACCGCCAACGGCGTCTGGACCCTGCGGGTCACCGACCAGTGGGAGTACCTCGAAGGCCAGTTCAACGGCTGGGCGCTGCGGTTCTGACGCACCGTCGCCCGGCCCCGGGGTCGCGGCTCAGTACCTGAACGCGGCCCCGGGGTCCTCGAACCCGGGCGACCAGCACTCGACGTCACCCTCCCGCGCGCCCGGCCCGCCCTTGTACCAGAGCCCGTCCTCGGTCTGCACCAGGTAGACCTCGTCGACGTCGACCACCAACCGGGCCCGGACCGGAGCGCCCGCCAGGTCGACCGTCCCGGTCGGCTCGAACAGCGACGGCCGGTCGTCCCCGGAGAGCCGCCGCAGGTCCGTCAGCGTCCAGCCCTCCGGCAGGAGTTCGTTCCCCGGCTCGTCGTCGGGCAGCACCCGGGCCACCGCCTGGCCGAGCCGGGGCACGATCCACTCGCCGTCCCGCTCGATGCCCAGCACGCCGCCGAGGAAGACCATCGGGAAGGTCCCGGCGGGGGTCTGCCACTCGAACGGCACCCGGGAGACGTGCGCGGGGAACAGCTCGTCGAGCGTGCCGCCGGGGCCGAACTCCTGCTTGGGAGAGGGCCCTTCGTCGGTGTAGCGGTGGGCGAAGAAGGCGTTCACCCACCCCGTCACCCGGTCTCCGCCGGAGCCGGCGTGCCACTTGTAGAAGGAGGACCAGAACTCCCGGTCCACCGGCTGCCCCGCCGCCGTGCCCGCGATCTCCTCCAGTACCGGGCCGAGCGCCGCCGTCCACTCCCGGAGCCCGTCGAAGCGCTCGCCCAACTCCCCGGCCCGGTCGGCCAGCAGGCGCCAGTCGGCGGCGGTGCCCGTCAGCCGGATGCGCGGGATGCCGCAGAGCGTGATCCAGCGGAACCGGTGGAACGGGCTCACCACGTCCATCAGCGCCACCAGCACCGCCGCCGCGTCCGCCCGGGTGGTGGTGGAGAACTCCGGGCGGAACAGCTCCACCACCTCCGCCCCGAGCACCTCCCGCAGCGGCGCCTCCACCAGCCCGATCGACCGCTCCCAGTCCTCCGGCGCGAAGTCGTCCCGGACCTCGATCAGCGACCGCTCCCCGGGCGCAGCCGGGGCCGGCCCGAACACCGCCGGGTACCGGTCCGCGTGCAGCCGCACGTGGGTGGCCACCTCGTGCACCAGCGCGTACCAGAGCACGTCCGGGGACAGGCTCAGCGGCAGGTGCGCCGTGAAGCAGAGGTGTGCGGCCCGCAAGAGCAGGCTGGAGGTCCGCTGCCGGTACTCGTCGCGCACCCGGCCGGAGAACTCCACCTGCCCCTCGGTGCTGCGGTGGTGGAACTCCACCGGCGCCCCCGCCACGGCCCGGAGGAACCGCTCGTTCCCGATCTCGGTGAGCGTCGCCGCCAGTGCGGCGGCCTCCGGGTCGTCGCCGACGGGCAGGTCGAACTCGATGGGCATGCGGGGCGTCCCTCGTGCTGCGGGTGGAGGCGGATGCGCCGTGATCCTACGGACCCGCCTCAGGCCGGGGCACCGGATTTCCGGCGGCGGAGCACCAGGGCGGTACCGCCGGCGGCGGCCAGCAGGACGGCGGCGCCGGCCGCGAGGGTGGCGGCGCGGCCCTCGGCCGGGGCGGCGGGCGCGGGGTGCTCCGCCAAGGTGGCGCGGATCCAGGACGCGTACGCGGGGGCACTGGTGTAGAGACCGGGACCGTCCTCGCAGGGGACGCCGGGGGCACCGGGGCCGGAGGTGACGCCGACCAGCTCCCACTCCCCCTCGCGGCCCCGCTGGAGCTGCGGGCCACCGGAGTCGCCCGCGCAGGCCATCGCCGCGGGCTTGACGGAGACGGTGCAGAGCCTGGTCGGCCCCGCGTACCCCGGGGCGCACTCGGCCTCCGTGCCGATCCGGGTCTCCAACTCCTGGAGCCGCTCGGGGAAGCGCCACTCACCGAACACGGTGGTGCCGAAGCCCAGCAGCAGGGTCGGGGTGCCGGCCGGGCCCGGCCGGTCAGCGATCCTGACGGGCCGTTCGGCGACCGGCCGGTCCAACCGGATCAGCGCCAGGTCGTCCTGGTTGGCGGCCCGGTTCTCGCCGTTGCGGTAGCCGGGGTGGACGAAGCTGCGGTCGATCGTCCGGACCGTGCCGCCGTCCTTCCGGCGCTCGCTGCCGATCCGGACGGTGCCGTCCGGGACGACTCCCTCGACCGCCAGGCAGTGGGCCGCCGTCAGCACCCACTGACGGTCGATCAGCGACGCCCCGCAGTTGCCGTCCAGCAGACCGTGCGCCGGGGCGGACTCCGGGATGGTCGCCATGAAGGAGTGACCGGCGTCGGATTCGGCGCCGTTGACGATGGCCCAGGCACTGCCGACGGCGGCGGTGGCGCAGGCGAGGGCGGTCAGGACGCCGACGGTGGCGGTGCGGACGGTACGACGGACGGGCTGCGGGTTCGGCACGGAACGTTCCTTCTGTCCGGGAATCGGTTCGTGCCCAGCCTTGCCGTCCAGGAGCCACCGGACCACGGTGCAGGCCGGTGGACCGGGCCACCGGCCTGCCACCCCGCCCACGGTGGGGTTGTCCCCCTCACCCCAGCGCGGCCAGCACCTCGGACAGGTTGTGCTCGACGATGCCGAGCATGAAGGCGCGGTCCGGGAAGTCGCCGTCCAGCAGGCGGAGCGGGCCGGCCACCAGGGACAGGCTCATCGCCAAGGCGTAGAGGGCCAGGCGCCGTTGGTCGAGGCCGTCCACCCGGAGGTGGTGGTAGTGCTCGTCGAAGCGCAGGCGGAGGAAGACGTGCTCCCACTCGGCGTCGAAGTACATCAGGCCCTCGATGTCGATCAGGACCGGCTCGCCCCGGCCGTCCACCAGCACGTGGTCCGGGCCGAGTTCGCCGTGCACCAGCACGTGCTCGGCGCGCGGGCGGACCCGGCCGGCCAGGTCGTGCAGCCGGGCCGCCACCCGGTCGCGGACGGCGGCCATCCGCTCGTCGCGGGTGGCGGCCTCGGCCAGGTCCGCGAGGGCGCGGTCGAGCACCGTCCGCTCGCAGGAGGTGCCGCGCGAGCTGCCGCCGCCGTCGACCAGGGCCACCTTGCCGAAGGCGGGCGCGCTCTGACGGCGCATCAGGGCTAGCGTCCCGGCGAGCCGGGCCAGCACCGGCCGGGCCGCCGCCGGGTCCCGGTCGAGCAGCGCGCCGAGGTGCTCGCCGGGGACGTCCTCGACCACCACCAGCTCCGCCGGGTGCAGGGTCCGGGAGCGGTCGGCCAGCAGCAGGCGCGGCACCCGGACGTCGAGGGCGGTCAGCCGGTGGTGGGCGGCCAGGAAGAGGTCGATCCCGGAGGCGTGCGAGAACGGGTCCGCGTGGTCCTCCTCGACGGCTGCGGCGGGCCAGTAGCTCTCCGCGTCATCCCAGAGGTACGCGATCGCGGTGCCGCCGTCCTCGCGGTGCAGGCGGTAGACACCCTTCTTGCTACCGCCGCGCAACCGCGAGACACCGATCAGCCGGCCGTGCGGGCCGAACACCGCCGCCGCCACCCCGGCTAACTGATCCACCGTCACGACCCTGCGCACCACGACCGACCGCCCTCCCGCGCGTAGTTCGTGCAAGGGTGCGATCCTAGGCGACCGCAGGCGGTCGAAAAGGAGTTTTCCGCCCTGGACCGGACACCTAGGCTCGCCGGATGAGCGATCCCGCGCAGTGGTTGAACGTGGTGGACGTCGAGGCGACCTGCTGGGACGGGCAGCCGCCGCCCGGCGCGGTGAGCGAGATCATCGAGATCGGGCTGACGGTGGTGGACCTGGCCGCCGGGCGGCGGACCGAGCGGCACCGCGTCCTGGTCCGGCCGGCCCGCTCCACGGTGAGCGCCTTCTGCACCGAACTGACCGGCCTGACCCAGGCGGAGGTGGACCGCGGAGTCGGATTCGCCGAAGCCTGCCGCCTGTTGGCCGCCGAGCACCTCAGCGGGCGGCGGGTGTGGGCGAGTTGGGGCGACTACGACCGGCACCAGTTCACCCGCCAGTGCCGGGCCGCCGGGGTGCGGTACCCGTTCGGGCAGCGGCACGTGAACGCCAAGGCGGCCTTCACCGAGGCGTACGGGCTGCGCAAGCGGCCCGGGATGGCGCAGGCCCTGGAGCTAGCCGGGCTCCCACTGGAGGGCCGGCACCACCGGGGAGAGGACGACGCCTGGAACATCGGGGCCCTGGTGCTGGACGTGGCCGCACGCGGCGGCTGGCCCGACGGGTCGGAGTGGCCGGGCGGGTCGGAGTAGCCGGGCGGGCGGGTGCCTCAGGGAGTGAGGACGATCTTGCCGGTGACGGTGCCGGACTCGGCCAGGCGCAACGCCTCGGCGGCCCGGTCGAGCGGCAGGGTCGCGGCGATCCGGGCGGTGACGTCGCCACGGCGGACGGCGGCGAAGACCTCGGTGAGGTCGGCCCGCAGCCGGGCGCGGAAGCGGTCGGTGGCCAGGGCCCGGCCGGCCCAGATGTTGTAGAAGTGGGCGCGGCGCCGGTTGGGCAGGCCGTTCCACAGCCAGACCCGGGCGAGGATCTTCAGGACGGGCCACTGCTTGGAGCCGGAGTCGTCACGGGTGGAGGCGCTTCCGTAGGCGACCAGGGTCCCGCCGGGAGCGAGCAGGCGCCAGGAGTCGGTGACGCTCCGACCGCCGAGGTGGTCGAAGACGGCGTCCACGCCGCCCGGCGCCAGCTCCCGGACCCGGGCGGGCACGTCACCGGCGCGGTAGTCGACCGGGACGACGCCCAACTCCCGCAGCGCGTCGTGGTGCCGGGCGGAGGCGGTGCCGATCACCCGCACACCCGCCGCCCGGGCCAGCTGGACCAGGACGGAGCCCACGCCGCCGCTCGCACCGTGCACCAGGACGGTCTGCCCGGCGCGCACCCGGGCCTTGCGGTGCAGCATCTGCCAGGCGGTGATCCCGTTGACCACCGCGGTCTCCGCCTCCGCCGCCGTGAGCCCGTCCGGGACCTGCACCGCGTCCCTGGCGTCGACCACCACGTGGCTGGCCCACCCGCCCACCTTCACCAGCGCGGCCACCCGCCGGCCGGCCAGGGCCGGATCCACGCCCTGACCGGTCGTCAGGACCCGCCCGACCAGGTCGTATCCGGGCACGAACGGGAACGGCGGCTGGTCGTAGTACCGCCCCCGGCGCATCTGCTGCTCGGCGAACGACACGCCGGTCGCCTCCATGGCGATCACGATCTGCCCCGGGCCGGCCGCCGGGACCTCCCCCCGGCGGATCTCCAGACCCTCCGGTGCCACCACGCCCGGCAGGACGACCTCGACGAGCTGCGCGCTTCCCATGATCCCCACGGCCTTTCGTAGATGCTGTCGTGTTCGTTAGAAGTTGTAACGCACCGGCCGAGTGAGAGTCAAGAGCGATGGTGATAACCTCTAACCAACCTGATGATCCGCAACCGGTGGGAGCAGCGCAGTGGAGACCAGAACCCCGCGGGAGCGGTACCGCGCCCAGGTGCAGGAGGAGATCAAGCGGCACGCCTGGACGCAGATCGGCGCCGCCGGGGCACCCGCGCTGTCCCTCAACGCCATCGCCAAGCAGATGGGCATGAGCGGACCGGCCCTCTACCGGTACTTCGCCAACCGGGACGAACTGATCGGCGAGCTGGTCAAGGACGCCTACCGCAGCCTGGCCGACGCCTTCCGGGAGGCCGCCGGGGCCGGCGCCGACCTCGCGGGCCTCGCCCGGACCCTGCGCGGCTGGGCCCTGGCCGACCCCCAGCGGTACTTCCTGGTCTACGGCACCCCCGTGCCCGGCTACCACGCCCCCGAGGAGACCACCAGGATCGCCTCCGAGATCATGGCGGTCCTGCTCGACGCCTGCGCCGCCGGACAGGCGCCCGGCACGCCGCCCTCACCGCTCGACCCACCCCTGACCGAGCACCTGACCGACCACCTGACCGAGCACCGGGCCTGGGCCGGGGAGCACCCGGCCGCGCCGTCGGCACTCCGCCGCGCCCTCGGCTTCTGGACCCGCCTGCACGGCGTGCTCTCCCTCGAACTCGCCGGCCACTTCACCGGCATGGGCTTCGACCCCGCCCTGCTCTACACCGCCGAAGCGGAGAGCCTCGGAGACCGGTGAGCGCCCCGGTCGCCTCGACACGTCGGCGACGGCCCCGGGGTCCGAGGGTCCTGTCGGTGGGGCTGGCTAGCATCCGCTCCATGAGAGCTGACGCGACGTTCACCGTGAAGTCCTTCACCCCCGCCGAGATCACCCCGGCCTTCGAGGTCACCACGGGAGCACCGGCCGGGGTCGCCACCATGGAGAAGCTCTTCGAGGGCGAGGCCGCCGGACGGTCCGCGACGCTCTTCACCTCCGCCTTCGACCACGGCACGGGCACCGGGACCTACGTGGCGCTGGAGTCGTTCGAGGGCACGCTGCACGACCGCGCGGGCACCTTCAACTTCGTCCACTCCGCCACCACCACCGGCAGCGACCGCCTCTCCCCGTTCTTCGTGATCGTCCCCGGCAGCGGCACCGGCGCGCTGGCCGGCATCACCGGCGCCGGCTCGCTGACCGTCGATCAGGACGGCACCCACCGCGTCGTCTTCGAGTACGAGCTCGGATGAGCACGACGCCCCACCGGGCGGTGCTGTTCGACGTGGACGGCGTGCTGCTGGACTCCACCGAGGCGCACCGCCGGGTCTGGGACGCCTGGTCGGGGCTGCGCGGGCTGGACCCGGCCCGGGTCTGGGCGCTGACCTTCGGCCGCCGGCCGGAGGACACCGTCCGGGACGCGGCCGGGCACCTCGACCCGGCGGCCGAACGGCTGGTGCTGGACCGGCTGTTGGCCGAGGAGGGCCACGCCGTCCCGGCCGTGGCGGGTGCCGCCCCGCTGCTGGCCGCACTGTCGGCCGGGAGCTGGGCGGTCGTCACCTCCGGCGACGCGGTCGCGGTCCGGCCCCGTTTCGCCGCCGCCGGGCTGCCGCTGCCCACCGTCCAGGTCTACGGCAGCGACGTCGAACGCGCCAAGCCCGACCCCGAGGGGTACCTGCTGGCCGCCGCCCGGCTGGGCCTCGCCCCGGGCGACTGCGTGGTGGTCGAGGACGCCCCGGCCGGGGTGGCCGCCGGGAAGGCGGCCGGCTGCCGGGTCATCGGGCTGACCAGCACGCACCGGGCCGAGGAGCTCGGGCAGGCGGATGTGCTCTGCGGCTCGCTGGCCGAGGTGCGGCGGCGGCTCGGCCTCTGACGGCTACTCCGGGACCACGGCGAACGCCTCGATCTCCAGCAGGAGTTCGGGGCGGATCAGCGCGGCCACCTGGACGGCGGAGGAGGCCGGGGCGTGCTCGGGGTCCAGGTGCTCGTCCCAGGCCGTGCGGACGGCAGCCAGGTGGGCGATGTCGGTGACGAAGACGGTGAGCTTCACCAGATCGGCGAAGCCCGCCCCGGCGGCGGCCAGGCAGCGGCCGATGTTGGCGAAGACCTGCCGGGCCTGGGCCAGCGCGTCGCCCTCGCCCACCAGCCGGCCCTGCTCGTCCAACGGGACCTGGCCGGCCACGTACACCTGGCGACCGGTGGCGCTGACCACGTGGCTGTAGCGAGGGCTGGGGAAGACACCGGCCGGGGCGGTGGTGCGGAAGGTCACGGGGTTCCTCTCGGACGCACGGGGCGGGGCTAACGGGGCTGGCGGTACCCGCCACCCATCCTGCCCTGACCCCCCGTCAGCCCTGCCACCGGGCCAGGGAGTCCTTCACCGACGCGAGCACCGGGGAGCAGGCCGGCAGGATGGCGGCGGCCAGCGCGGCCAGCGGACGGAGCAGGGCGAGGGCGGCCTCCCGGCCCTCGGTGCTACCGACCGCCTGGGCGTGGGTGTTGCGCAGGTGGAGGGTGAGCAGATCGGCCGGGCCGAGCACGGTGGCGGCGTCGGCCGCCACGGCGGCCAGCCGGGCGGTGGCCTGCGGCTGGTGCCACGGCTGGTGGCGGTGCCGGACGGCGAGCTGGCGTGCGGCGAAGTCGGCCCGGGCCCGCAGACCGGCCACCGTGAGACCGGTGCCGTGGGCCGGATTGCGGGCCAGCGCGAGGTGACCGCTGCCGTCCACGGCGCGCTGCACCGGCATCGGCCCGAGATCCGGGTCGAGGCCCGGGTCCGAGGCGAGATCCAAGGCGAGGCCCGGGTCCGAGGCAAGATCCAGGTCGAGGCCCGAGTCCGAGGCGAGGCCTGGGCCCGAGACGAGGTCCAGATCGGGGAGCGGCCTCAGGGCCGCTTCCGGCGCAGGCACGGCGGCTCGGTCCGGAGCCGCGACCGGGGCGTGGGCCGGGCCCAGGGCCGGACTCCGGCTCTGGCCGGCGGCACGGGTCCCGCTCGGGAGCGGGGCCGCTGTCGAGGACTCCACGGGCACCGCGCCCCCAGCCGGGACGGGGACGGGGGGACGGGCCCGGCGGGGCGGGCGGGCCAGGGCGATGGTCAGGTGGTGGTGGATCAGGTCCAGCGGCAGGACGGCGGGCCCGTCCGGCACGCCCTCGCGCAGCAGCCGCAGCAGTTCCTCGGCGAACCGGGTCAGCCCCGGCTGCTCGCCGAGCAGCGGCTCGCCGTCCCGGTCCACGGCGGTCAGCAGGTGCAGGTCGGCGGCGGCCGGCTCGTCCAGGGCGAGCCCGGCGGAGCGGCAGTCCAGCACCGCGACCCGGTGCGCGGCGGTCCGGCCGAGGGCGGCCAGCGCCGCACCGGCGGGGAGCGCGGTGCCCGCCAGCCGCTCGGGATCGTCCCGGGTGCCGGGCAGCGCCAGCTGCAGGCGGCCGTTCGCGTCGGTCACCCCGTGCCCGGTGTAGTGCAGCAGCAGGGCGGACCGGGCCCGGCCGGCCACCTCGGCGATCCGCTCCAGCACCTCGTCCGCACTTCGCGGATCGACCAGCCGCACCACCCGCTCCGGGGCGAAGCAGCCGTCCGGCCCGGCCAGGTGATCGGCGGTCAGCTCCATCGAGGCCACCGCCTCCGGCAGGTCCGGCAGGTCGTCGTAGCGGCCGACCGCCACCAGCACCGCCCAGGAGTCCGCCCGGTCCGGGCTCAGGGTCCAGGAGGTCATCGTGGGGCACTCCGTCAGTCCGTCGGGTCGGTCAGTCCGCCGCCGTGCCGCGCTGATCCTCTGACGCTCCGTCAGGTCGTCCGCGCGGCGCCCATGGTGGCACAGCGGCAGGTGCTTGTCAGGAGTGCGGGACGGACCCGGGCCGGGAACGGGACCGGCTGATGACACCGGCCCCAGGCGACCGGGACCACGGGCCGCCCAGCATGGAGACCGGCGCCGCACCGAACGCCCGCCGAACCGAACGCCCCGAGGTCCGAAGGAGGACAGGCATGCTGGCGAACCGGACCACCCCGACCACCGGGTACTCCGACGAGCTGATCGTCGCCGCACCCGGCGGAGCCGCCGACGTGTACGCGATGCACGGCGGCAGGAACGTGGCGCGCTGGAAGTGCCTGGCCCGCCGACGCGGCCTGTCCGGCACCTGGGAGGCGATCGAGATCTCCACCCTGCCACCCGCCACCGAGTGCGGCGTGCACCACCACAGCCGGACCGAGGAGCTCTACTTCGTGGTCTCCGGCGAGGGCGAGCTGCTGCTGGACGGCGTGCTGCACACCGTCGGCCCCGGCACCCTGATCACCAATCCGGTCGGCACCCGGCACCGGCTGAACAACCCGGGCTCCACCGACCTGGACTGGATCGTCATCGAAGTCATCAGCCCACCGGTCGCCGCCACGCTCACCGGCGATCCGGTCCACCTCGGAAGGCAGCTCATGCGCACCGCCGGCATCATCGACCTCGCGGCGGACGGCTCCGCCGATCTCACCACGCTGCTCAGCGGCCCGCTCCGGGAGGCCCGGCTGGTCACCCTGGGGCCGGGCTGCTCGGAGGAGTTCCGCTCCGACGACCGGGAGCACACCCTGTACGTGCTGGCCGGCACCGGCCGGGCCCTGGCCGGCACCACGGAAGTGGAGCTGGCTCCCGGCACCGCCGTGACGTTGCCGCTGGGCAGCGCCGTGACGCTGCGGGCCGACGGGCATCTGCTGCGCTTCTTCACGGCCAGCCTCGCGGTGCCCGACGCCCGGGACGGCACCGGGGGTGCGGCATGATCATCTCGCGACCGGGGAACGCACCCCGGACCCTGCGGGGCGACACCGTCCGGAGCACCGGGCGCTCGCTGGCCCGGCGCGGCTTCTTCCACAGCGAGACGGAAGCGGTCGACCACCTCGACCTGGCCCCCGGCAGCCGGATCGACACCCGGGGCCGGGAGGGCACCGAGGAGATCTGGTTCGTGGTCGGCGGCGGCGGACGGCTCGTCAGCCCCGACGGCTCCACCCTCCCGCTGCGCCGCCACACCCTGGCGGTCTGCCCCCTCGACGCCGGCGCCACCCTGCACGCCGGGCCCGACGGCCTCTCCGTCCTGCTCATCGCGGTGGTCCCGCCGAGCCTCACCGGGGCGATGCCGATCCGCTACCCCGCCGGCGGCTGAGCCGGGCAGGGCAGAGCAGACAGGGCAGGCCAGGGCAGCAACGAGGCAGTGGCACAGGGGCGCGAGGAACTGCGCGGCCGGCCCCTTCCGCCCGTGGGATCGCGGCACGTGCAACCGACCCACGTCGGAGCGGTCGACGGCCGGGCACCTCCCGCTCCGCGCAGTGCCTCGCGCCCCCGGGTCACTGCCCTTCCGCAGGCCTGCCCCCGGCCCACCCTCGCGCACCGGTACGCCGGCCCCGCCGCCTGCCTGACCTGGCGTCAGGTCACCGCAGGACCCGGGCCGAGAGGTAGTTGCGGCGGCCGAAGCGCGGCTCGTCGACCGCCGTCAACTCCTCGACCTGGAACCGGTAGAGGGCCGCCGCCCCGCCCCCGCTCAGGTACTGTCCCCGGAGCTCCGGATCCTGGGCGAAGGACGGGTAGCGGCCCTGGTAGGCGGCGAGGGCGGCCTCGGCCTGGCGGCCCCACGCCTCGCCGGCCCGGCCGGTGAACTGGATGCCGCGCAGTTGCTCGCCGAAGACCGGCGGCGGCAGGAAGACGGTGGCGGCGGCCCGGGCCTCCTCGGTCAGGTGGAGGCTGTGCCGGGTGGAGCGCTCGCTGACGAAGTAGAGCACCAGGTCCTCGTCGTAGGCGAAGAACGCGAGGTTGGCGTGCGGGCCGCGCTCGGGCCCGGCGGTGGCCAGGGTGAGCACCATGCTCTCCGCCAGCAGCCCCTCGACCCCCTTGGCGAACTCCGCCGCCGGCCAGTCCCCCTGGGTCATCTCCAACCGGTACGTCACGGGTCTCCCCCTCCGCCGCGCTGCACGTGGACCGAACCGGCTCCGGGCGTTCGCCGGGACCGGGTCACATGCTCTCCCCCGGGCCGCAGGCACACAAGGGGCCCGGGAGGGCGCTCCGGGGACGGGGGCGTGCGCCCCCGCACCCCGCGCCGGACCCGGGCCCGCGCACCTCTCCGCCCGGTCTCCCGGTTCCCCTGCGGACACCGGGCCCGGCGCCTCTCCCGGCACCTCTCGGTGCCGATCCCGATGCCGATCCCGATGCCGGGCCGGACACCGGGCCGGACGCCGGACGCGACACCGGCACCACCGCTCGACAAGGGCCGAAGAATTGACCAACCCCTCCGGCGTCCCGGCTCCCGGCCTTAACCTGTCTCCGGTACGCGCTGTGGACCCGACGGGGGAGGCACCGGTTGCAGGAGAGTCGTCGAGCGGTCCCGCAGCCCCGGCGAGCCCCCGAACTGCTGGACCTGTCCCGGCAGTACGACCGGGTCATGGCCTCCGCCCCCGCCTCCGTGCACGAGGTGCCGGAGACCGTCCCCAGACCGGAGATCGGCGACTCCTGGGACCGGCTGCGCCGCCTCGGCCTGGACCCCGACCGGGGCCGCGAGGCCCGCCGGATCGGGCCCGCCGAGCTGGAGCACCGCCGCCGGGAGACCCACCTGTCGGAGATCCTCCCGGTGCTCCGGGCCACCCTGCTGCTGCCCACCAGCACCACCCCGCTGATCCTGGCCATCGCCGACGGCGACGGCCACGTGCTCTGGCACGAGGGCGAGCGCCCGCTGCTGCGCACCGCTGACTCGATCGGCTTCGAGACCGGCGCCCGCTGGGTCGAGGACGAGGTGGGCACCAACGGGATCGGCCTGGCCCTGCGGGTCCGCCGCCCGGTCCAGGTGCACTCCGCCGAGCACTACCTGCGCAGCCACCACGGCTGGACCTGCGTGGCGGCCCCGGTGCACGACCCGCGCACCGGCCGGCTGCTGGGCGCCGTCAACCTCAGTGGGCCGGCCCGGTCGATGGCCCCGTACCTGCTCCAGCTGGCCGCCACCGGGGCCCGGCTGGCCGAGGCCGAGTTGAGGGCCCGTCAGCTGGAGGCGCTGCACCGGCTGCGCACCGTGGCCGCCCCGCTGCTGGCCCGGGTGGACCAGCCGGCCCTGGTGGTGGACAACGAGGGCTGGACGGCCGCCGCCGTGGACCTTCCCCCGGTGCCCCGGCTGCGGCTGCCCGCCGAGGGGCTCGGGTCGGCGCCCCGGGTCTGGCTGCCCACCCTGGGCGAGTGCGCGGTGGAGCCGCTGGCCGGCGGGTGGCTGATCCGCCCGTCCGGCAGCCCGGGGCCGGACGGTCCCGGGGAGGGTTCGCTGATCACCCTGGACCTGCGCCGGGCGGCCCGGCCCGAGCTCACCGTGGCGGGCGCGGTCGGCCGCTGGTCGCACGGGCTCAGCCCGCGCCATGCCGAACTGCTGCTGCTGCTCGCCGTGCACCGGGAGGGGCTCAGCGCGGCCCGGCTCTCCGAGGCGCTGTTCGGCGATCCGGCCCGGACCGTCACGGTGCGCGCCGAGGTCTCCCGGCTCCGCCGCCACCTGGGCGGCCTGCTGGACCACCGGCCGTACCGGCTGACCCCGTCGGCCGAGGTCTCGGTGCTCCGGCCGTCCGACCCGTACGACCTGCTGCCGACCTCCTCCGCACCGGGCGTGCGGGAGCTCCGCTCCGGACTGCTGCGCGGCACGCTCCGGCTGCCGGGCGAGGGGCGCTCGTCGGCCGGGCTGGCTCAGAACCCGTCGAGCAGCGCGGCGAGTTGGCTGTCCGTCGGCCCGGCGAGCGCCTCCGCCTCGGCGGACACCGAGGCGTAGGTCCGCTCCAGCCAGGCCTGTACCCGGGGCTTGGGCGCCTCCAACAGCGCCTGCCCGTGCGGCGATTCGAGGGCCAGGTGCAGGGTGGCGCCGTGACAGGGGCAGTACGCGGGCCACAGCTTGACGTCGCCCTGTCCGCTCAGCCCGTTCAGGCCGTCCCGAAGCAGCTCCCGGGAGAACACCCAGTCCGCCTCGTCGGAGCGGCCGAGGTGGAAGGTGAGCAGCACCTCGTACGGTCGTTCCGGGTCGTACCGGAACCGGGTGCGCACCTCGCCCACCGAGTCCTCGTCGAGCGCGATCCGCAGCGTCAGGACCTCCTCCACCGGCCCCGGCACGACGTCGGGTCCGACCGCCTCGTCGCCCGTGGGGGTGGCGGCGAACGGCGGGTTCGAGGCGGCTGACAGCGGGTCGAGCGGCATGACGATCTCTCCGAGGCGGCTGGGGTTCCGCTCAGCCTGCGGCAGCGCCGCTGCCCTTGCAACCGTTGCAAAGAGGTTGCAACCACGTGGCCGCCCGGCCGACGGAGCAGCGCGGCACGGGCCCGATCCGCCACTGTCGGAACGGGTCTGGCGGTCCGTCAGGTCCGCACTGGTAGTCTCAGCACACTCTGCCCGCACCCGGATCACGGTCCGGCCGTACCGCAGCGGCAGCACGGTCGGTCACACGGTGAACTCGGACGGTCGGGAAGGGGGCGGGCCGGTGCTCCGCGAGAAGGACGGGGCGGCGACCGCCACCCGGTACGACGGCCCGGCGCGGCAGGGCCGGCACGGTCGGCCGAAGCCGGTCGGCGGGCGGTTCCGGCTGCCGGGCTTCCGGTTCTCCGGCGCGGCGATGGCGATGTCCACCGTGGTCGGCATCAGCGTGGCCACCACCTGGCTGGTCAGCGAGCAGCAGAGCGTCGGCCGCCTGCCCGGCGTGACCAACGTCGGTGCCAGCCCGCCGGTGCCCAGTCCCGACACCGAGCCGGAGGCCGAGGTCCCGGCCGACACCGGGAGCACCGACCGGCCGCAGCCCGGTCCGTCCGCCGTGGTGCCCGGCCCCCGGGCGCTCGGCACGCCCGCCGCCGACCCGCTGACGGCCCGCCCGGTGGGCCTCGGCCAGTCCCGGCCCCGGACGACCCCGTCGGCCTCCCGCACCACCGCTCCGTCCGCCCCGGCCACCCGCCCGGCACCCGTGAACGTCCCCTCCGCCGCGGCGCCGTCGGCCACGTTCGGCGGCACGGCCGGCCCGAGCCCGGTCGGCGTGGCCCCGGCCGCCTCCGGCACCCCGGCGCCGTCGCTCACCCCGGCACCGTCGGCCTCGCCGTCGCCGTCGCCCGGCGGGACCAAGCCCGGTACGCCCGGGCCGAGCGGGCCTCCGCCGTTGGCGCCCGGCACCAGCCCGCCGGCGGCCGAGCCACTGGCCGGGGTGGCCGAGCGGGGTCCGCTCGGGTCGGCCGGCACCCGGCACACCCTGGAGCTGACGGTCCGTGAGGAGCTCACCGCGCTCCAGGTCGAGTTCCAGCTGGCCCGGCCGGAGGCGCTGCCCGGCACCCTGCCGTGGAGCACGCTGCCCGGAGCGGTGGTGACGGTGGTCCAGGCGCGCGGCACGGTGATCTACCGCTTCACGCTGCCGCCCGGCCTGGACGTCGCCCCCGGCCGCTACCTGTTCGCCGTGCACGGGATGGAGCCCTCGCCCTCGGCGAGCCCGACGGCCGGCCGCCCCGCCGAGGAGACCTGGTCCGCCTCCGCGTTCAGCGTCCGGCACTCCGAGGCCACCACCGCCCGGGGCACCTTCCGCTGACGGAGCGCGGTCGGCGTACCGACGGCCGGGGCCCGGAGCGGATGATCCGCTCCGGGCCCCGGTCGCCGGCCGTCAGCCGATCCTGCGTCAGCCCCGGATGCGGGCCGCCCGCGCCAGGTCGTCCAACTGGTCGGCCAGCGTCCGGCGCAGGCCGAGCGCCAGCCCGTCCCCGGCCAGCACCGACTCGGCCAGCGCGACCGTGGACGGGGTGGACCAGCCCATCGGGAAGAGCGCCGAGCCGAGCGCCCGGGAGACGATGTCGCCCCGTTCGCCGGCCGCCGGGATCTCCGCGAAGTACCGCTCCACGTAGGGCAGTTGCAGCTCCTCGCCACCGGACTGCCAGAAGCCCTGGGCGGTCGCGGTGAGCAGCGCGTTCGACAGCCCGGAGTCCTCGGCGAACAGCAGCGCCCAGGCGGCCTCCTTGGCCTCCGCCCCGGGCAGCGCGGCCCGGGCCCGGGCCGCCCCCTCGGAGGCGGTCGCGCTCGGCTCGGCGGCCAGCTCGGCCGCGATCCGCTCCTCGCCGATCACGCCCAGCGCGGCCAGCCGCACCACGGCGGCCCAGCGCAGCTCGGCGCTCAGCTCGGTGCCGGCCGCACTGCCCGCCGCCAGCCACTCCAGCAGCTCGGCCGCCGCCGCCTCGCCGGTCGCGTTGTCGACGGCCGCGCGCAGCGCGGCCAGCCGCAGGCCCTGACCGGTGTCCTGACGGGCCAGCAGCTCCTGCGCCGCACCGGCCAGCCGGGCCTGGGCGGCGGACCGCCCGGCCGGCGGGAGGTAGGCGAGCAGCTTGGTGCGGGCGAAGGTGAAGACCGCCTCCACGATGGTGTCCACCGTCTCGGCGGGCAGGTGCGCGGCGACCAGGTCGAGGTAGGCGTCGGGCGCCAGCTCGCCGTCCCGGACCAGGTCCCGGGCGTGCTCCCAGAGCACCGCCCTGGTCAGCTCGTCCTCGAACAGCGAGAGCTTCTCGGCGACGGTCCGCCAGGAGTCCTCGTCCAGCCGGATCTTGGCCCAGGAGAGGTCACCGTGGTTGGGCAGCAGCAGCGCGGGGCGGGCCGCCCCGGCCAGCTGCGGCAGCGCGGCCGGGGTCCCGGGCTCCAGCTCGACGCCGAAGGACTCCCGGAGCACCGGGCGGCCGTCCGCGTCCAGGTCGAAGACCCCGAGGCCGACCAGGTGCGGGCGGCTGCCGTCCGGCACCAGCTCGGCCGAGGCGATGGTGTCGCCCTCGTACGCGACCGACAGACGCAGGGTGTCCACGCCGGAGGTGCGCAGCCAGCGCTCGGCCCAGCCGCGCACGTCCCGGCCGCTGGTGGCGGCCAGCGCGTCCAGGAACTCGGCGAGTTCGGCGTTGCCGAAGCGGTGCCGGGCGAAGTGCTCGTTGATGCCGGCGAAGAACGCCTCGTCGCCGAGCCAGGCGACCAGCTGGCGCAGCGCGGCGGCGCCCTTGGCGTAGGAGATGCCGTCGAAGTTGCCCATCGCCTCGGCGACGCTCTCCAGGCCATCGGCGGCGATCGGGTGGGTGGTGGAGCGCTGGTCGGCGTCGTAGCCCCAGCCCTTGCGCTTGATCGCGAAGCCGCTCCAGGCACTGCGGAAGCGGGTCACCTCGTCGGTCACCCGGAAGCCCAGGTACTCGGCGAAGGACTCGTTCAGCCAGATGTCGTCCCACCAGCGCAGGGTGACCAGGTCACCGAACCACATGTGGGCCATCTCGTGCGCCACCACCATGGCGCGGAAGGTCCGCTCGGCCTCGGTGGGGGCGGAGTGGAAGAGCATCTGCTCGGCGAAGACCACGCAGCCCGGATTCTCCATCGCGCCCCAGTTGAACTCGGGGACGAAGGCCTGGTCGTAGCCGCCGAACGGGTAGCGCTCGTCGAACAGCTCGTGCAGCCGGTCGAAGGACTGCCGGGTGACCTCGAACAGCTCCTCGGCCTCGCGGTCCAGGTCGGCCGCGAGGGAGCGGCGGCCGTGCAGGCCGAGCGGGATGCCGTCGTGCTCGGAGTGCACCGAGTGCAGCGGGCCGGCCACCACGGTGAACAGGTAAGTGGAGATCGGCTTGGTCGGCTCGAACTCCCAGCGGCCCTCGGCCACCTGCTTGCCGGTGCCGTTGCCCAGCACCGTCCAGTCGGCGGGCGCGGTGGCGGCCAGCGTGATGCCGCCCTTGAGGTCGGGCTGGTCGAAGCAGGGGAAGACCAGCGGGGCGAGGTCCGGGCCGCAGGTGGCGTAGAGGTAGACCGCGCCGTCGGCCGGGTCGACGTAGCGGTGCAGGCCCTCGCCGGTGCTGGAGTAGCGCTGCTCGGTCTCCAGCACCAGTTCGTTCTCGGCCAGCAGGCCCGCCAGCGGCAGCCGGTGGTCGGCCAGCGCGGCCGGGTCCAGCTCGGTGCCGTTGAGCACCACGCGGTGCAGGGTCTCCGGCCGCAGGTCCAGGAAGGTCGCGGCGCCGGGCTCGGCGCAGGCGAAGCGGATGGTGGTGGTGCAGCCGAAGAGCGTCTCACCACGGGTCAGGTCGAGGTCGAGGGTGTAGCCGTGGACCGCGAGCAGACGGGCACGGGTGCGTGCCTCGGAACGTTGTAGAGCTGGCATGTCCTGCATGCTTTCCCAGCGATCGGCACCGGACAAGCGGCTTTCCGCGCCGACTCGTGGATTCAGCTGAGAGCTTGGCTACGCTGGGCCTTCGCAGTAGCCGGAGTTGAGTGTGCATCAGGGATGCGCGTGGAGAAGGAGCAGCCAGTGACGACGGTCCTGACCCAGGGCGGCAACGCGCCGCTCGCCTCGGCCCGGGTGACGGTCGAGGTGACGGCCCCCAAGGCGCTGGACGTCTCGGGGCTGCTGCTCACCGAGGCCGGCAAGGTCCGCTCCGACGCGGACTTCGTCTTCTTCAACGCCCCGAACGGCCCCGGTGTGACGCACCGTCCGGCCTCCGGCGGCACCCCCGACGCGATCACCGTGGACACCGGGGCCCTGCCCGCCGGGATCGAGAAGGTGGTGGTCACGGCCAGCCTGGACGACGCGGGCGCCACCTTCGCCGGCACCGAGCCCACCGCGACCATCCGGGACGCCGACACCGGCGCCGTGCTGATCACCTTCACCCCGCCCCGGCTGACCAGGGAGACCGCCCTGGTGGTGGTCGAGGTCTACCGGCGCGGCGGCGCCTGGAAGGTCCGCGCGGTCGGCCAGGGCTACGCCGACGGGCTGGCCGGCATCGCCACCGACTTCGGCGTCTCGGTGGACGACTCCCCCGCCCCGCCGCCGGCCGCAGCCCCGCAGTCCGCCGGCTTCGCCGCCCCGGCCCCGCCCCGGCCGGTCACCCCGCCCGCCGTCCCGGCCTCGCTCACCAAGGTCACCCTGGACAAGGGCCGGGTCAGCCTCACCAAGGGCGGCTCGGTCTCGCTGGAGAAGAACGGCAAGCCCTTCCTCTCCGCCGTGAAGATGGGCCTCGGCTGGGAGCCCGCCGGACGCGGGCGCAACATCGACCTGGACGCCTCCTGCATCGCCTTCGACGCCCAGCGGAACAAGGTCGAGACGGCCTGGTTCATGAAGCTCTCGATCTTCAACGGCGCCATCGCCCACTCCGGCGACAACCTGACCGGCGAGGGGGCCGGCGACGACGAGGCCATCACCGTGCACCTGGACGGCCTGCCCTCCGAGGTCTGCGGCCTGGTCTTCGTGGTCAACTCCTTCTCCGGCCAGAAGTTCACCGACGTCAAGAACGCCTACTGCCGCCTGCTGGACGCCGGCTCCGGCCAGGAGCTGGTCCGCTTCGACCTCACCACGTCGGAGCCGAGCACCGGCGTGGTGATGTGCAAGCTGGTCCGCCAGTACTCCGGCGAGTGGGTGATGACCGCGATCGGCGAGTACGTCAACGCCAAGACGGCGCGGGCGATGGTGAAGCCGGCCGGAGCCATGCTCTGACCGGGCTGCGCTGTTGCCCTGACGGGGAATCGGACATTTCGACTTGAGCGAAACCACTCGATCGTAGGGACTCGAACCGCTCTCCTTCCGGTGGCCACGCGGCACCTCATAGCGTGGCCACCACCCACTGGAAGGGGGCATCATGAGTGCCATGGCACAAGAGCATCCGGTGCAGGCCGGGCCCTCCGAGGCGGACATCCTCCTCGCGGGCTTCCTGGACCTGGCCACCCCCGAGGGCTTCCGAGCTGAGCTCATCGAGGGAGAGATCGTCGTGACTCCACCCGCAGACGGCGACCACGAGGACTACATCGGCCTGCTGATCGACCAGGTCGGGCAGCACGCGACCGTGCGCATGCAGGTCTCGGGCAACAAGGGCCTACGGCTCTCGAGCGGTGGTCGGTGCCCCAAGGACCACGCCATCCCCGACGCCACCTTCGCGCCGCTGGAGCGGCGGCTGTTCCGGGGCGCCCCGCCGTGGATGGACCCGGGCGGGGTGGCGATGGTCGCGGAGGTCACCTCGACGAAGGCGATGCAGGACCGGATCGCCAAGCGGCACTGCTACGCCCGGGCGAAGATCCCGCTGTACCTGCTGGTCGACCGCGAGGAGTCGCGGGTCAGCATCTTCGCCAAGCCCGAAGGAGACGAGTACACCGAGGTGCGACTCGCCTCCTTCGGGAAACCGCTCGCCCTGCCCGAGCCGTTCGGCTTCGAGCTGGACACCGGCCTGTTCCTCTGAGCGTGACGTCCCGTCAGCCCCGGGTCGCCATCGCGCGGAGGAAGAAGGTGAGGTTGGCCGGGCGCTCCGCGAGGCGGCGCATGAAATAGCCGTACCACTCCTCGCCGTACGGCAGGTACACCCGCATGGTGTTGCCGCCCTGGGCCAGCCGCAGCTGCTCCTCCGGGCGGATGCCGAAGAGCATCTGGTACTCGAAGCTGTCCCGCTTGCGCCCGTTCCACTCGGCCAGCTGGCCGGCGATCTTGATCATGTTCGGGTCGTGCGAGGCGACCATCGGGTAACCCTCGCCCGCCATCAGGACCTTGAGGGCCCGGACGTAGGCCAGGTCGACCTCGTGCTTGCCCTGGAAGGCGACCGACTCGGGCTCCTTGTAGGCGCCCTTGCAGATCCGGACCCGGGAGCCGGCCGAGGAGAGGTCGCGGCAGTCGGCCTCGGTGCGGCGCAGGTACGCCTGGAGGACGACGCCCAGCCACGGGAAGTCGGCGCGCAGCTCGCGGGCGATGGCCAGGGTGGAGTCGGTGGTGGTGTGGTCCTCCATGTCGAGGGTCACCGTGGTGCCGGCCGCGGCGGCGGCCTCGCAGATCCGGCGGGCGTTCTCCAGGGCGATCTTCTCGCCGTCCACCGGGAGGAACTGGCCGACGGCGGAGAGCTTGACGGAGACCTCGGCGTCGGCCGCCAGGCCGGTCTCCTTGAGGGCGGCGAGCAGGTGCTCGTACGCCTCGGCGGTACCGGCGGCCTGGTCCGCGTCCTTGGTGTCCTCGCCCAGGTGGTCCAGGGTGACCTTGCGGCCGGTGGCGATCAGCTCGTCGGTGGCGGTGACGGCCTGGTCGAGGCGCTCGCCGGCGACGAAGCGCTCGACTATCGCGTGGGTGGGCGGGAACTTCTCGACCACGGTGCGCACCTGCGGGGAGCGGGAGGCGGCGAGGAGGGCGGAACGGAGCATCGTGAACTCCTGGAGACGGTTCAGCAGGTGGGGAGGGGTGAGGGCGGCGGCGTGGGGTTCCGCCGCCGCCCTCAGGGGGGAGTGACGATCGGTCAGCCCATGTGGGGGTAGCGGTAGTCGGTCGGCGGGACGAAGGTCTCCTTGACCGACCGGGTCGAGGTCCAGCGCATCAGGTTCTGCTTGGCGCCGGCCTTGTCGTTGGTGCCGGAGGCCCGGCCGCCGCCGAACGGCTGCTGGCCGACCACGGCGCCGGTGGGCTTGTCGTTGATGTAGAAGTTGCCCGCCGCCTGACGGAGCTTCAGCATCGCGTGCTGGACGGCCTCGCGGTCCTGGGCGATGACCGCGCCGGTCAGGGCGTAGGCGGAGACCGACTCCATCTGGGTCAGCATCTCGTCGTACTTCTCGTCCTCGTAGACGTGCACGGCGAGGATCGGGCCGAAGTACTCGTCCCGGAAGTACTCGGACTCCGGGTCCTGGCAGACCAGCACGGTCGGGCGGACGAAGTAGCCGACCGAGTCGTCGTAGGTGCCACCGGCCAGCACCTCGACCGAGGGGTCGGCCTGGGCGCGGTCGATCGCGGCCTTGTTCTTGGCGAACGAGCGGGAGTCGATGACGGCCGACATGAAGTTCGACAGGTCGGTGACGTCGCCCATGGTCAGGCCGTCGACCTCCTCGCGGAACTCGTCCTTGAGCTCGGCCCAGATCGAGGCCGGGACGTAGGCGCGGGAGAGCGCCGAACACTTCTGGCCCTGGTACTCGAAGGCGCCGCGGGTCATCGCGGTCTTCAGCACGGCCTTGTCGGCCGACGGGTGGGCGACCAGGAAGTCCTTGCCGCCGGTCTCGCCGACGATCCGCGGGTAGGTGCGGTAGTTGGCGATGTTGGTGCCGACCTCGCGCCACAGGTGCTGGAAGGTCGCGGTGGAGCCGGTGAAGTGGATGCCGGCCAGATCGCGGTGGTGCAGCGCGACCTCGGAGACCGCCAGGCCGTCGCCGGTCACCATGTTGATGACGCCCTTGGGCAGGCCGGCCGCCTCCAGCAGCTGCATCAGCAGGTGCGCGGCGAACTGCTGGGTGGGGGACGGCTTCCAGATCACCACGTTGCCCATCAGGGCCGGGGCGGTCGGGAGGTTGAGCGCGATGGCGGTGAAGTTGAAGGGGGTGATCGCGTAGACGAAGCCCTCCAGCGCGCGGTGGTCGCTGCGGTTCCAGACGCCGTCCGAGGAGATCGGCTGCTCGGCGATGATCTGGCGGGCGAAGTGCACGTTGAAGCGCAGGAAGTCGACCAGCTCGCAGGGGGTGTCGATCTCGGCCTGCTGCGCGGTCTTGGACTGGCCGAGCATGGTGGCGGCGGCCAGCGTCTCGCGCCAGGGGCCGGCCAGCAGGTCGGCGGCCTTGAGGAAGATCGCGGCGCGCGAGTCGAAGGAGAGCGCCTGCCAGGCCGGGGCCGCGGCCAGCGCGGTGTCGATCGCCTCGCGGGCGTCGTCCTGGGTGGCGTTGCGCAGGGTGCCGAGGCGGGCCGCGTGGTTGTGCGGCTGGACGACGTGGATCTCCTCGCCGCCGCCCATCCGGCGCTCGCCGTTGATGGTCATGGTGAGCTGGATCGGCTCCTGGCCGCCCAGCTCCTTCAGCTTCGCCTCCAGGCGGGCCCGCTCGGGGCTGCCGGGGGCGTAGCTGTGGACCGGCTCGTTCACCGGCGCGGGGACCTGGGTCACAGCATCCATGGCGCGCGATCTCCTTCTCGTCATGGGGGAAGGCCGGACTGCGGGGGTCACACGCCGGCCATGAAGAAACGCTAAGCCGCCCGGGCCACCGCTTTGCTTGGCGGGGCGGCCAAAGTCGGCCCCTCACCCTTGTACGGGTGAACGAAGCCGCCCGACCGGGCTAACCGGAGCCCGGACGGGATCGTGCCGACGGCCCGTCAGGCCACGGCGGGACTGACGGGCCGTCACGGTCGCGAGGTCAGCGCCAGAGCAGGGCAATCACGCCGAGCACCAGGAAGATCAGGCCGTGCACGGTGAGCACGGTGCGCAGCACGTAGGTGGTGTCCACCTTCTCGGCGGTCCCGGTCTCGGTCTCCGCCACGGTCTCGGTGAGCACCGCTCCCCCGGTACCCCCGCCGGCCCCGGCCACCGGGGCGGTGGCGGCGGACGGGCCGGGGGCGTTCTCGGCCAGCTGGGCGGCCAGCACCACCCGGGCGACGGCGCCGCCGGAGGCCAGCGCGGCGCTGACGTTCTGCACCGCGACCAGCTGGGCCGGGGAGTAGTCCAGCAGCTGGGCGGTGGCCGCCTGGCTGGAGGCGAACATCGCGTTGGCCCCCGTGTTGGAGCCGGCCAGGAAGCCGCCGACCGCGCCGATCCAGGGAGCCAGCAGCAGGTAGCCGGAGCCCAGCGCGGCCCCGGCGTCGGCCAGGGCCCGGCTCATCCCGCTGGCCGCCAGCAGGGTGCCGAGCGCCAGGAAGACCACGGTGGTCAGGGTCACCTGCCACCAGCGGCCGAAGGTGGCCGAGGAGGCCGACGGCAGGACCGCGCGGTCGGCCGCGAGCAGGTTCGGGGTGAGCGCGGCGGTCAGCAGCAGCCAGCCGGCCGGGCCGGCCAGCACCGCCCACCAGCCCTCCTCGATCCCGGCCAGGCCGAGCGCGACCCGGCTCAGCAGCAGGCCGCCGACCAGGAAGGCGTACGGCACCAGGGCCCGGCCGAGCGGGGCCCGCTCGCCGGGGGCCGCCGCGCCGCCGAGCACCCGGGAGACCAGCAGCAGCACCACGATCACGGTGATGCCACCGAGCACCCCGGCCAGCGGCATGCCGATGTAGTAGTCCACCGCCCAGACGGTGAGCCAGAGGGTGCCGGCCGCCAGTGCCAGTTCACCGGCGGCGGCGAGCGCCCGGCGCGGGCCGAAGGAGACCACCAGCGCGGCGGCGCCGGCGATCAGGAAGACCGGGGCGGAGAGCAGGGCGGAGTTGATGCCCAGCTCCTGGAAGTCGACCCCGCCGAGCTCGGCGGCGACCAGGCTGCCCGGGGCCAGCGAGCCCCAGGGCACGGTGACCAGGCCGAGCAGGCCGACCACGGCGGCCCTCGGCGCGCTCAGCCCGAGCTGGCGCAGCAGCGGGATCGCCACCACCACGCCGATGCCGAAGCCGGTCAGCGACTCGGCGAAGGGGGTGACGCCCAGCTGCACCAGCAGCACCGCCCGGGCGGCGGTGCCGGAGGAGCCGCCGATCCAGTCGCCGAGCCGCTTCTGGGTGCCGGTGCGGCTCATCAGCTCGCTCAGCAGGATGCCGCCGAACAGGATCGCGGCCAGCTCCACGATGGTGGGCAGCATGTGCAGCTCGGCCCGGAGCAGCTCGCCCACCGGGTGGCGGAAGGAGGTGAGGGTGACCAGCACCGCCGTGGCGAGTGCGGCCAGCGCGGCGTACAGGGCTCGCACCCGGGCCGCCAGCAGCCCTAAGGTGACCAGGATCGGCAGGGTCGCCAGCGCGGCGTTCATCGCGGTCCTCCAGGGACGGGTTCGGCGTGGTGGCGCTCGGCGGTCACGGCCACCCCGGGCCGAGAATAGGAACGGCAACGCGCCGCCGGGGCGGGATGTCCCGCAAACCCGGGTAGTCCGGCCGCGACTAGGTCAGGTCGGCGCGGGGTGACGGGCCGTCAGGCCCGGTGGACCTTACATCCACGAGGACGAGGACGGGAGCGAATATGGCCGCCGCCGGGCTGCCGCTGCGTCAGCTGCTGATGTCGCTGGGCGAACCGCTGGTCGAGCTCCAGGCGGCCCCGGCCGGTCTGGACGTGCCGGTGCGGGACGTGGCGATCCTCGACCCGGAGGACCCGGCCACCGCCTCGGCCGGTGAGCTGGTGCTGGCGATCGGCGCCCGGGGCCGGGCCGCGCTGCCCGCGCTGCGGGCCGCCGGGCGGGCCGGGGCGGCGGCGGTGGCCGTGAAGCTGGACGGGCCGGGCCAGGCGGACGCGCTGCGCGAGGCGGCCACCGAGGCCGGGGTGGCGCTGCTCAGCGTGCGGCGGGAGACCCGCTGGGAGCACCTGGACTCGCTGGCCCGCGCGATCATCGCCGGGCCGGACGCGCCGGAGACCCCGGAGCACAACACCGGGGACCTGTTCTCGCTGGCCCAGACGGTGGCGGTGCTGACCAACGGCATCGTCTCGATCGAGGACACCTCCAGCCGGGTGCTGGCCTACTCGCGCTCCTCGGACAGCGACGAGGTGGACGACCTGCGACGGCTCTCCATCCTGGGCTGGCAGGGCCCCGAGCCGTACCTCTCCAAGCTCCGCGAGTGGGGCATCTTCCAGCACCTGCGCTCCTCCGACACGGTGATCGGCATCGACCCGCACCCGGAGCTCGGCATCCGGCGCCGGCTGGCCATCGGCATCCGGGCCGGGGCCCAGCCGCTGGGCACCATCTGGGTGCAGGAGGGCGCGCAGCCACTGGCCCCGCTGGCGGACCAGGCGCTGGTCGGCGCGGCCCGGGTGGCGGCGGCCCAACTGGTGCGCCGCAGGCGGGAGTTGTCCGCCGACGTCCGGCTCACCCGGACCCTGCTGACCGGCCTGCTGGAGGGCTCCACCGGCCCGCAGACGCTGGCCACCCACCTCGGCCTGGACCTGCGGCGGCCGGCCACCGTGCTGGCGTACGCGGCCGGTTCGCCCTCCGAGGGCTCCGATCTGGAGCTCACCCGGGCCGAGGTGACCGGCCTGATCTCGGTGCACACCGCCGCCCGGCACCGCTCGGCCCTGCTCGCCCCGATCGACTCCCGGGTCTACGTGCTGCTGCCCGAGCTCCCGGCCGGGCTGCCGATGTCCACCGTCCGGGCCTGGGCCCAGGAAGTGGTGGAGGCGGCCCGCGAGCACCTCGGCGTCCCGCTGCGGGCGGCGGTCGGCGCCACCGTGGACGGGCTGGCGGCGGTGCCCGAGTCCCGGGCCCAGGCGGACCGCATCCTGGACGCGATGGGCCGGGGCGGGGTGCAGCTGGAGGTGGCCGCGCTGATCGACGTGCAGGCCGAGGTGCTGGTCAGCGAGGTGCTGGCGCTGCTCCAGGAGCGCGGCGGCCTGCGCGATCCCCGGCTGACCGCGCTGAGCGCGTACGACCGCCGGCACGGCACCCGGCTGGCCGAGTCGGTGCTGGCCTGGCTGGACGCGCTGGGCGAGGTCCGGGTGGCCGCCGACGCGCTGCACATCCACCCCAACACCCTGCGGTACCGGGTGCGCCGGGCCGAGCAGTTGACCGGGATCGACCTGGCTCAGCCGCAGCAGCGGCTGCTGGCGATGCTGCAACTGCGGCTGCCCGCCGACGAGGTCTGACACCTCGTCGGCGGGCAGCCGGATGAGCGCGGGGCGCGGATCAGTCGTTGTAGCCGTGGCCACCGCGGTGGCGCAGGCGCCACCACGGGCCGGTGATGGCGACCAGGATGCCGGGCACCTGGATGTTGGCGTACAGGGTCTCGCCGTCCTCGGAGAAGTTGACCCCGGTGAACTCGCTGAACTCCGGCTCCTCGGCGGTGCCGATGTTCAGGTCGTTGCGGGCGATCGGGTAGGTCTTGCCGTCCTCGGTGGTGCCGAAGAGGTGCGAGACGCCCTCGCCGTCCTCGGCGATCACCAGGCCGCCGTACGGCGAGACGGTGATGTTGTCCGGGCCGTCGTAGTTGCCGTGGTCACCCGCGACGTCGGTGTTGACGCCCAGCAGCAGCTTGAGGGTGATGGTGCGGCGCTTCGGGTCGTAGAACCAGACCTGGCCGTCGTGCGCGGCGCCCGGGCTCTCGGTGCGGGCGTAGCTGGAGACGAAGTAGAAGCCGCTGTCGCCCCACCACATGCCCTCCAGCTTGCGGGCCCGGGTGACCTCGCCGGCCGCGAACTGCTTGCGGACCGAGACGGTCTTGGCGTCGCGGTCCTGGACCTTGACCCAGTCCACGCCGTAGACGGTGCCGACCTTGGTGGCGCGGGACAGGTCGTCGACGAAGCCGCCCTTGGAGTCGAAGACCTTGAAGGCCTCCAGCACACCGGCGTCGGCGGCCAGCGTGCGCAGCTTGCCCTTGCCGTGCTTGAAGCCGGCCGGCGGGGTCCAGCGGAACAGCAGGCCGTTCGGGTTGGAGGCGTCCTCGGTCAGGTAGAGGTGGCCGCGCTTCTGGTCCACCACCACCGCCTCGTGGGCGTACCGGCCCAGCGCCTTGATCGGCTGCGGGTTGCGGTTGGCCTTGTCGTCGTACGGGTCGACCTCGAAGACGTAGCCGTGATCCTTGGTGAAGCCGTTCTTGCCGGCCTTGTCCTCGGTCTCCTCGCCGGACAGCCAGGTGCCCCACGGGGTCGCGCCACCGGCGCAGTTGGTCGCGGTGCCGGCGATGCCGACCCACTCGCGGACCTGCTTGCCGCCGTTCTTCACCTCGACCACGGTGCAGCCGCCGGCCGCGCCCGGGTCGTAGACGTGACCCTCCGTCAGCGGCACCGGGTGCGGCCAGCTCGAACGGGCGCCGGCCAGCTCGTGGTTGACCACCAGCAGGGTCGCGCCGTGCTTGCCCTCGAAGGAGGCGGTGCCGTCGTGGTTGCTCGGGGTGAACTCACCGGTGACCAGCTTGGTCTCGCCGGTGCGGGTGATCACGCGGTACTTGAAGCCGCGCGGGAGCGCCAGCACGCCCTTCGGGTCGGCGATCAGCTCGCCGTAGCCGACGGCCCGGCGGGCCGCCGCGGCGGTCTCGGCCTCGGCGACGCCCTCGCCGCCGACCGGGGCCGCGATGGCTCCCGGGGCGGTGGCCAGCACCTCGGCGCTGCCGGCGATGAGGACACCGGCACCGATGGCGGTCGAACGGTTGACGAAGTCCCGGCGGGACAGCGACATGTTCACTCCTGAGCGTGTGGGAGGGCGTAACGCCCAGCAGACTCGGCCGCCCGCGTGAACCCGAGGTGAACCCGACACCTCGTCAGGGTGGTGATTTGCCAACCGTATTCGAACAAATGGAACGGCCTTTACCCGTTCGGCGGGCGCCCGCTCACCGTCCGACCCGCTCGATCCGCCACTGCTCCCAGGCCGTCAGCCACGCCTCCTCGGCGGCCGGCACCGTCCCCTGGACCCGTGGAGCGCCGCCCAACCAGAGCCGCTCCCAAGCCCGTTGGGCCGGCAGGCTGGGCACCTCACTGGCGAACACGGTGTACCGGACCACCTCCTCGACGGCGGCCTCACCCTCCGGGGTGCCGACCGCCCAGCCGGTGTTCTGGGCCAGCCTGGTCAGGTGGTTGACCATCGCGGTGACGGCCTCCCCGGCCTCCTCCCTGGTCTCCGAGGCCAGCCGCATCTGCTGCCGGACGGCCGCCTCCCAGCGCACCGCACCCGCCTCGCCGCGCAGCCGCCGGGGCAGCCGGGGTGCGGTCCGGGCCCGGGCCTGGGCGGCCAGCGCCACCGCCTCCTGCACCGCGTGCTCGATCAGCTCCCGGTGCGCCTCCAGCCCGGCCACCGGCGGGAGTTCGCGCTCCTCCAGCACCCCCTGGTACTCCTGCCGCCGGGCCAGCCGGCGCAGCAGGTCGGTCCGGCCCAGCACGTAGCGCTCGAAGTCCTCGATCCGGCGCAGCTCCACCCCGCCCGGCGGCACCCCACGGCCCGTCACCTGGACGGTCACCCCGTCCACCCGCAGGCGGCCGGCCCAGACCGGCGGGGCCGGCGGCTCGCTCTCCGGGCGGCGGTCCTCGTGGATCTGCAACGCCCTCGGCTCGCCCTCGACGGTGATCCACTCGCGCAGCGCGCGGACCGCGCCCGGCCCGTCGCCCTCGTCCACCTCCAACTGCTCGAAGACCCGGTCGCGCTCGTCCTCGACCACGTCCTCCAGCTCGGGCAGCGGGCGGTGCTCGGCACCGGGGCGGTAGGTGCGGACCGTGACGTACGGGCCCTCGGCCGAGGACCAGTCGCCGGAGCGCATCTCCACCCAGCCGAGCCGTCCGTTGCTGACCTCCCACTCGGCGAGCACGTCGCCGTCCTCGGCGGGCTCCCCCTCGGGGCCGGGCCGGTGCAGGCCGTGCGCCTGCTCCGAGCGGTCCACCCCGTAGACCGGGAAGTCGGCGTCCGCGAGCACCCGCCGGCTGTGCTCCTCGTGCTCGGCGTGGAAGTCCTCGGGCTCCTGGGGCCTGGTCGCGTCCTGCCTCTTCATCCTCTGCCGCACCCCCGGGTACTCGCCTCGCCGTCGGTCGCCCCGCACCTCGCCTCACGTGCGGCGAAGTCGGCGGAGCCCGCCCAACCTTACGGGCCCCGGGGCCGGTGGGCCATCAGCTTCCCCCGTACGGTTGGCAGCTCGCCGCTCCGGCCCCGTACGCCCGGATTTGTCAGTAGCCTTGCCTACGCTGGGCGGTATGACCGCAGCCACGCCGTTCCCCGCCCGGATCAGCATCGTCACGCTCGGGGTGAGCGACCTCGCCGCCTCCGCCGCCTTCTACCAGGCCCTCGGCTGGCAGCGCTCCGAGGCGTCGAACGACTCCATCGTCTGGTTCCGCACCGCCGACTCGGCGCTCGGCCTCTTCCCGAGCGAGGAGCTGGCCGCCGACGCCGGGGTCCCCGCCACCGGCGAGCCGTCCTTCCGGGGCGTCACCCTGGCGGTCAACCTGGAGTCCCGCGAGCAGGTGGACGCCGCCCTGGCACACGCGGTCGACGTCGCCGGGGCGACGGTGGTCAAGCCCCCGTCCGCCACCGAGTGGGGCGGGTACTCCGGCTACTTCGAGGACCCCGACGGCCACCTCTGGGAGCTGGCGCACAACCCCTTCTTCCCGTTCACCCCCACCGGACAGCTCGACCTGCCCTGACGGGTGCCAGACCGCCGCCCGGCGGGCAGGAGCCTCCCGACCGCACGTCACCACACGGGAGGACACCGGCACGTGGACGCCAACGACTACCACCTGGTCTCCTCCTGGCCCCTGCCCGCCGCCGCCCCGGCCCGGGTCTACGCGGCCCTGCGGGACGTCGGGCACTACCCCGACTGGTGGCCGCAGGTCCGCTCCGTCCGCCGGCTGGACGACCGCAGCGGCGAGCTGCTGATCCGCTCGGTGCTGCCTTACTCCCTGCTCCTGACGGCCCGTGAGCAGCTCCAGGACGAGGCGGCCGGCATCCTGGCCGCCGAGCTCGGCGGCGACCTGGTCGGCTGGTCCCGCTGGACCGTCCGCCCCAAGGGCACCGGCACCCGCGCGGTCTTCGAGGAGCGGGTCCGCCCCGCCAAGCCGCTGATGCGCCGGCTGGCCCCCGTCGCCCGTCCGCTCTTCCTGGCCAACCACGCCGCCATGATGCGCAGCGGCCTCCGCGGCCTGCGTGCCCACCTGGCGGCCTGACCCCCCGCGCGCGCCGGAGCTGCGCCCCACCACAGGCGGGCAGGCACGCGGGGGACGGCCCCCGAACCGTCGGGCAGGCGGCCGAGGACGGTCCCGCGACGAGTGGCGCGCTCCGCCCTGACCGGACGTCAGCCCCACGTCGGCGGCGCGGACTCCGGCACCCCGGCCGCCGGCCCGTCGGTACCGACCGCCACGGCCGGGCCCCGCCACCACCGGCCGGCCGACGGCCGGGCCACGATGCCTCCGGGCCCGGCTCCGCCGCCCTGCCCCCGCGACCCGGCCGGACATCCCGTGGGAGGTCAGCCCGAGCGGACCGCACCACCCTCGACCGGGGGTCGCACGCCCGCTGCCCTCCACCAGCCGTACCGGCCCCGCCGGACGGCCCGTCCGAGGTCGGCTCCGAGCGCTCGGGCACGCCTCCGGCCGGAGGCGTATCCCGTCCCCCGGCCCCGGGACCGCTCCGGGCCGACCCGGCGTCAGCCCTTCTGCTGCGAGCGGGCCTTGAAGGCCGCCTTGCGGGCCTCCTTGGCCACCGTCCGGTCCAGGTGCAGCTCGCCGATGGCCTCCAGCACGTCCGCCGTGTACGGGTGCTCCACCCGCCACAGCTCGCCGAAGAAGCTCGCCGGGTTCGCCGTCACCGGCAGCTCCGCGACCAGCCGCTGGAGCTCGCCCGCCTCGCCCTCGCTGGTGAGCAGCTGGGCCGCGAAGCCGTCCACCGCCGTCCAGAGCACCATCGAGCGCTCCGGCGCCACCACCTCCTGACCCTGCGCCAGCAGCCAGGCCCGGACCGCCCCGCCGAGCTCCGGATCGTCCTGCACCTCGACGGCCGCGCCCCGGGCCGGCTCGCCGATCAGCTCCAGGGTCTGCACCACCAGCAGCCGCCGCACCGGCCCGAACGCGTCCGTGCCCCGGGCCGCCGCCAGCAGCTCCGCCGCCGCCGCGGCCGGCTCCTTGCCCGCCAGCCAGATCAGCAGCTCCCGCTCGGGCAACACGTTGGCGGTCTCGGTGACCGCGCGCAGCACCGTCTCGGCGTCGCCCTTGGCCAGCTCGCCGACCAGCGGGGCGTCGTAGCCCTCCTCCAGCAGCCACTGCCGGACGCCGTACTGGCCCAGCGGGGTCAGCCGGACCAGGCCGAAGCGGGCCGACTCCTCCTCGCTGAGCTCCTCGTCCGCCCCGGCCGGGGAGTCCTCCTCCTCGAACAGCTCGGGGTCGATCGGGCGGTGCTCCAGCAGGCCCAGCTCGGCCAGGTCGGCCAGCATCGGGTCCAGCGTGACCATCAGGTCGGTGATGTCGCCGAGCAGTTCCTCGTCCGGCTCCTCGCCCTCCGGCACCACCAGCAGCGCGGCCAGCACCCCGAGCGGCACCGTCTCCTCACCCGGCTCGGCGAAGGCGGTGGTCTCGTAGAGCACCTGGAGCGCCTCGTCCAGCAGCTCGGCGGCGGCCTTGCGGGACTCCTCGACCGCGGCGAGCCGGTCCTCGTCCTCCTCGTCCGCGTCGCCGTCCTCGTCCTCCAGGTCCAGCGAGTCCGCCTCGGCGGCCAGCTCCCGGACGATCCCGGCGGCGGTCAGCCAGAGCTCCAGGACGGTCCCCTCGTCCCCCTGCTCGGCCGCCTCCAGGTCCGGCCCGGGGATGGCCACGTGCTCGCCGGCCTCGGTGGTGCCGACCTCCACCAGGTCCAGGTCGCAGGCCAGCGACCAGGCCCGGACCGCCTCGACCTCGGCCTCCTCGCCCTCGCCGAGGCCGATCAGCCGGGCGGCGGGCGCCCGGTCCGGCGGCAGCAGGTCGCCGAACTCGTCCACCGGGCGGTGCGGCGCGGTCCACCGGGCCAGCTTCAGCGCGTGGCCGATCAGCGGGACGGCCAGCGCCGCGTCGGCCAGCTCGCGGTCCGAGGGCAGCTCGACCGGCGGCACCAGGACCGCCGCGTCGTCCTCCTCCGGCTGGCCGTGCGCGGCGAAGGCGCCGTACAGGTCGGCGAGCTCGTAGTCGGCGGGCAGCAGGCTCTCGGCGGCCGGGCTGTCCGACGGGTTGTCAGGGGTGCTGCGTCGTCCGGCCATCGTGCTGAGCTCTCCCGGTGTGGCGGTGGTCACTGCCGACCGGATGGTGCCGGTCCGTCAACTCAGCGTAGCCGTCCGGCCCCCCGCCCGCCCGGGCCGCGCGCCGTACGCCCCCGCTCCGACCTCGGGGATCGTCCCCGGCGTCCGCCTTCTGACGCAGTCCTCCGGGTGACTTGCCGAAGTACCGGCGGAGTGGCGAAAGCGACACTCCCGTGGGCGATTTGCCACCCTTTCGAACACGTATCCTTCAGCAGGCGCGCGGTACCACAACCCCTGGACCGGCCCACGGGCAACGTCGCCCACCCCTTCTTTCCCCCCGCCCCACCAGGGCTCCGCCGGCAGGCCACCACCCCAGGCCCGGGCCGCCCTCGGTGGTGCCCGGCCACAGGAGACCCCTGCCATGGCGGACCTCTCCCCCGCCGGCGCCGGACTGGGCAGCCCCCAGTTCGAAGGACGCCGGCTCTCGGAGGCCCTGCTCCCCCTGGAGCTCGCACCACGCACGCAGCTCCAGCTCGCCTCGATCAGCCGCTGGAACGCGCTGCGCGGCGTCCGCGTCGGCCTGGTGGCCGCCTCCCTGCTCACCCTGCTGATCGGCGCCAACCTGGCCACCCCGATCTACCCGGTGCTGCAGCGTCAACTCGGCCTCACCGCGCTCGACACCACGATCCTCTTCACGGTCTACGTCTTCGCCCTGGTCCCGGTGCTGGCCGCCGTCGGCCACTGGTCCGACCACCTCGGCCGCCGGGCGATGATCCTCCCGGCCGTCGCGTTCGCCGCGGCCGGCGACGCGGTCTTCGCCACCGCCGGCAGCTTCTGGCAGCTGGCCCTCGGCCGTGCCGTCCAGGGCATCGCGGTCGGCGTCGCCACCGGCGCGGCCGGTGCCGCCCTCGGCGACCTGCTGCCCGACCACCAGACCCTGGCCGCCAAGCTCACCCTCGCCTGCTCGGCGGGCGGCGTGGCGATCGGCCCGGTGATCGGCTCGCTGCTCTCCTCCGGCGAGCACCCGCTGCTGACGCCGTTCCTGATCCACTCGATCGTGCTGCTCGCGCTCTGCGTGCCGCTCGCCCTGGTGCACCCGCGCAAGCCCGGCGGCCCCCGGCCCGCCGCCGCCCCGCCGCGCATCACCACCCCGGCCCACCTGCGGCCCCGCCGGCTGCGGCTGCCGCGCACCGGCCGCCGCGAGTTCCTGCTCGCGGCCGGCGCCGGCTTCGCCTCCTACGCGGTCTTCGGCGTCTACCTCAGCCTGGCCCCGGCCTTCTCCGCCAAGCTGCTCGGCACCAGCTCCTCGCTGATCGGCGCCGTGGTGGCCGCCCTGCTGCTCGGCTCCTCGGCCGTCGCCCAGCTGCTGATCCCGCCCACCACCGACCGGGTGGTGATCGCCATCGGCATGGCCGGGCTGGCCCTGGGCCTCGGCCTGGTGGTCACCGCCGCCTGGACCGGCACCGCCGCCCTGCTCTTCCTCGGCAGCGTCCTCGGCGGCGCCTGCCAGGGCGTCGCCTTCCGCTCCCTCTTCACCACCGCCGTCGCCGCGATGGACCCCGAACGCCGGGGCTCCGAGCTCTCCACCCTCTGGGTCATCGTCTACCTCGGCTCCTCCCTCCCCATCGTCGGAGTCGGCGCCCTGGTCCAGGCGTACGGCCTGCTCCCCGCCGTGTCCGCCTTCGTCGGCCTGGCGGCCCTCGCCTGCCTGGCCCTCGCCGGTGCGGTGCTTCGACGGCGCTGAGCCGTCAGGGGCGCGAGGAACCGCGCGCGTACGGAAGGCGGCCCAGCGGCAGCCGAACCGTCCGCAGCGGACCGGTCGCACCTGCGGCCGTTCCGCTGCGCGCAGTCCCCCGCGCCCCCGGGTGGCCGCGACCCGACGTCACGCCCGCACGAAGAAGGCCCGGCCTCCCCTCGCGGGGAAGCCGGGCCTTCGTGGTGACGCCGGGTCAGACGTTGAAGCCGAGGGCGCGGAGCTGGTCGCGGCCCTCGTCGGTGATCTTGTCGGGGCCCCACGGCGGCATCCAGACCCAGTTGATCCGCAGGTCCTGGACCAGGCCGTCGGTGGCGGTCTTGGCCTGGTCCTCGATCACGTCGGTGAGCGGGCAGGCGGCCGAGGTGAGGGTCATGTCGATGGTGGCGACGTCGCCCTCGTCGATGTGGATGCCGTAGATCAGGCCCAGGTTGACCACGTCGATGCCCAGCTCGGGGTCGACCACGTCCATCAGGGCCTCGGTGAGGTCCTCGACCGAGACCGTGCCGGCGGTGGTGCCGACGATCTGGACCGGGCCCTCGGTCGGCGTGGTGCCGGCCTCGGTGTCGCTCATGGGTGAATCCTCATCCAGTAGTTCAGTCGTTGACGGCGGGGTGCTCGGCGAGCGCCTGGGCGGTGGCGTCCTTCCAGGCCATCCAGCTGAGCAGCGCGCACTTCACCCGGGCGGGGAACTTGGAGACCCCGGCGAACGCGACCGCGTCCTCCAGGACCTCCTCGTCGCCCTCGGACTTGCCCTTGGACTGCATCAGCTCCAGGAAGGCCTCCTGGATCGCCTGGGCCTCGCCGACCGTCTTCCCGACCACCAGCTCGTTCAGCACCGAGGCGCTGGCCTGGCTGATCGAGCAGCCCTGGGAGTCGTAGGAGACGTCCGCGACCACCGGGCCGTCGAGCTTCACCCGGAGGGTGATCTCGTCGCCGCAGGTCGGGTTGACGTGGTGCACCTCGGCGTCGCCGTCGCGCAGGCCCTTGCCGTGCGGGTTCTTGTAGTGCTCCAGGATGATCTCCTGGTACATCGAGTCCAGCTTCATGCCGCGCTCACCCCTCAGCCGAAGAAGTTGCGGACGTGGTGCAGCCCGTCGATCAGGGCGTCCACCTCGCTCGGCGTGGAGTAGAGGTAGAACGAGGCCCGGGTGGTGGCCGGCACGCCGAAGCGCAGGCAGACCGGCCGCGCGCAGTGGTGGCCGACCCGGACCGCGATGCCCTGCTCGTCGAGCACCTGGCCGACGTCGTGCGGGTGGATGTCGCCGAGCGTGAAGGAGATCGCGGCGGCCCGGTCCACGGCGTTCCGCGGGCCGATGATCCGCAGGTCCGGGACCTCCAGCAGGCGCTGCACCGCGTACTCGGTGAGCGCGTGCTCGTGCGCGGCGATCCTGTCCATGCCGATGGCCGACAGGTAGTCGATGGCCGCCCCGAGGCCGACCGCCTGGGCGATCGGCGGGGTGCCGGCCTCGAACTTGTGCGGGGCCGGGGCGTAGGTCGAGGCGCCCATGGTGACGGTCTCGATCATCTCGCCGCCGCCGAGGAACGGCGGGAGGTCCTCCAGCAGCTCCTGACGGCCCCACAGCACGCCGATGCCGGTCGGGCCGCACATCTTGTGGCCGGTGAAGGCGACGAAGTCGGCCTCCAACGCCTGGACGTCCAGCACCATGTGCGGGGCCGCCTGCGAGGCGTCGATCAGCACCAGGGCGCCGACCGACTGGGCCTTGCGGACGATGGCCTCGACCGGGTTGACGGTGCCGAGCAGGTTGGAGACCAGCGTGAAGGAGACGATCTTCGTCTTCTCGGTGATCAGCTCGTCGATGTTCGAGAGGTCGAGCCGGCCCTCGTCGGTCAGGCCGAACCACTTCAGCTTCGCGCCGGTGCGCTGCGAGAGCAGCTGCCACGGCACGATGTTGGAGTGGTGCTCCATCTCGGTGATGACGATCTCCGAGTCGGCGTCCACCTTGTACGGCTCGTCGGCCCAACCCAGCATGTTGGCGACCAGGTTGAGGGACTCCGAGGCGTTCTTGGTGAAGATCACCTCATCCCGGCTCGGCGCGTTGACGAACGCCGCGACCTTGTCGCGGGCACCCTCGTAGAGCGCCGTGGCCTCTTCGGCGAGCACGTGCACACCGCGGTGCACGTTGGCGTTGTGCCGCTCGTAGTACGCGTTCAGCGCGTCCAGCACCTGGCGGGGCTTCTGCGAGGTCGCCGCGTTGTCCAGGTAGACCAGCTGCTTGTCGTCGTGCAGCACCCGCTGGAGGATCGGGAAGTCCTTGCGGACCGCGTCGCCGAACGCCTGGGCGTCCGCCAGGAGCCCGGTCAGCGCCGAGCCGGAATGATGGATCGTCACTCGGAAGCGCCGCCCTTCACGTATGCCTCGTAGCCCTCGTTCTCCAGCTTGTCGGCCAGCTCGGCGCCGCCGGACTCGACGATGCGGCCGCCCGCGAAGACGTGGACGTGGTCGGGCTTGATGTACCGCAGGATGCGGGTGTAGTGGGTGACCAGCAGGGTGCCGACCTCGCCGGTCGAGCGGACCCGGTTGATGCCCTCGGAGACGATCCGCAGCGCGTCGACGTCCAGGCCGGAGTCGGTCTCGTCGAGGATCGCGATCTTCGGCTTGAGCAGCTCCAGCTGGAGGATCTCGTGGCGCTTCTTCTCACCGCCGGAGAAGCCCTCGTTGACGTTCCGCTCGGCGAAGGCCGGGTCCATGGAGAGCGCGGACATCGCCTCCTTGACCTCCTTCACCCAGGTGCGCAGCTTGGGGGCCTCGCCGCGCACGGCGGTGGCGGCGGTGCGCAGGAAGTTGGAGACCGAGACGCCGGGGACCTCGACCGGGTACTGCATGGCGAGGAAGACGCCGGCCCGGGCGCGCTCGTCGACCGACATCTCCAGCACGTCCTCGCCGTCCAGCAGGACGGTGCCGCCGGTGACGGTGTACTTGGGGTGGCCGGCCAGCGAGTAGGCCAGGGTGGACTTGCCGGAGCCGTTCGGGCCCATGATCGCGTGCGTCTCGCCCTGCTTGACCGTCAGGTCGACGCCCTTGAGGATCTCGCGCGGGCCGTTCTCGGCGTCGACGGAGACGTGCAGGTCACGGATTTCAAGCGTTGCCATGTGTACTCAGGACTCCTGGTTGACGGAGACGAGCACATCGTCCCCTTCGATCTTCACGGGATAGACGGCGACCGGCTTGGTGGCGGGCAGACCGTTGGGCTTGCCGGTGCGCAGGTCGAAGCTGGAGCCGTGCAGCCAGCACTCGATCATGCAGTCCTCGACCTCGCCCTCGGAGAGCGACACGTTCGCGTGCGAGCAGATGTCGTTGATCGCGAACACCTCGCCCTCGGTGCGGACGACGGCGACCGGCACGCCGTTCAGCTCGACGCGCTTGGGGGTGTCCTCGGCCAGGTCGGCCAGCGCGCAGGCGCGGAGGAAGGCGCTCATCAGACCGCCGCTCCGAGCTCGGTCTCGATCTTCGCCATCAGGTGCTCCTGCACCTCCGGGACGCCGATCTGCTGGACCAGCTCGGCGAAGAAGCCGCGGACCACCAGACGGCGGGCCTCCTCGGCCGGGATGCCACGGGCCATCAGGTAGAACAGCTGCTCGTCGTCGAAGCGGCCGGTCGCCGAGGCGTGGCCGGCGCCGACGATCTCGCCGGTCTCGATCTCCAGGTTCGGGATCGAGTCCACCCGGGCGCCGTCGGTCAGCACCAGGTTGCGGTTGAGCTCGTAGGTGTCGGTGCCCTCGGCGGCGGCCCGGATCAGCACGTCGCCGACCCAGACGGCGTGCGCGTCCTGGCCCTGCAGCGCGCCCTTGTAGGTCACGTTGGAGCGGCAGTGCGGGGTGTCGTGGTCGACCACCAGGCGGTGCTCCAGGTGCTGGCCGGCGTCCGCGAAGTACAGGCCGTAGAGCTCGGCCTCGCCGCCGGGGGCGGCGTAGCGCACCCGCGGGTGCAGGCGGACCAGGTCGCCGCCGAAGGTCACCACGACCGACTTGAGCGAGGCGTCCCGGCCGACCAGGGCGGTGTGCTGGGCGGCGTGCACCGCGTCCCGCTCCCAGTCCTGGACGGAGACGAAGGTGAGCTTGGCGCCGTCGCCGAGCAGCAGCTCGACGTTGGCCGCCCGGGTGCCGGTGCCGGTGTGGTTGAGCACCACGACCGCCTCGGCGAACGGCTTGACCTCGACCACCAGGTGGGCGAAGGCGGTGCCGCCCTCGCCGTGCACGTCGATCCGCACCGGCTCGGTGAGCACCGCGTCCTTGGGGACGGTGACCACCAGCGCCTGCTGGAACGCGGAGTACGCCTGCGCGGCGACCCGGTCCACCGGCTTGCCGGCCTTGCCCAGGCGGGCGTCGTCGCGGCCGACGGTCTCGGCGGTGACGCCATCGGGCAGGCTCAGCTCGATCTTGTCCTGGCCCTGCGCGCCCTCGGCGGCGGTGCCGTCGTGCAGCCCGTTGAGGCGGTGCAGCGGGGTGAACCGCCAGTCCTCCTCGCGGCCGTGCGGCACCGGGAAGTCGTTGACGTCGTACGAGGGCTTGACCGCGACGCGGGCGTCGATCGGCTGCTGCACGGTGGCCCGGCCGGTGCCGGGGCCCGCGAGCTGGGCGCCGGCACCTGCGGTGCCGACCTCGATCGAACCGGCGGTGGTGGAGCCGGAAGTGTTCTGCTCAGCCATGGCTGTTCGTGGTGCTCTCTTCCTCAAATCGTGGGCGGGTCACGGTGACTGACGGGGCGTCAGCCGACCGATCCCTCCATCTGCAGCTCGATCAGCCGGTTGAGCTCCAGCGCGTACTCCATCGGCAGCTCGCGGGCGATCGGCTCCACGAAGCCACGGACGATCATCGCCATCGCCTCGAACTCGGTCATGCCACGGCTCATCAGGTAGAACAGCTGGTCCTCGGAGACCTTGGAGACCGTCGCCTCGTGGCCCATCGAGACGTCGTCCTCGCGGACGTCCACGTAGGGGTAGGTGTCCGAGCGGGAGATGGTGTCCACCAGCAGCGCGTCGCAGAGCACGTTGGACTTGGCGCCCTTCGAGCCCTCGCCGATCTCGATCAGACCGCGGTAGGAGGTCCGGCCGCCGCCGCGCGCCACCGACTTGGAGACGATGTTCGAGGAGGTGTTCGGCGCCATGTGCACCATCTTGGCGCCGGCGTCCTGGTGCTGGCCCTCGCCCGCGAAGGCGATCGACAGGGTCTCGCCCTTGGCGTGCTCGCCCATCAGGTAGACGGCCGGGTACTTCATGGTGACCTTGGAGCCGATGTTGCCGTCGACCCACTCCATGGTGGCGCCCTCGTAGGCGACGGCGCGCTTGGTCACCAGGTTGTAGACGTTGTTCGACCAGTTCTGGATGGTCGTGTAGCGGCAGCGGCCGCCCTTCTTCACGATGATCTCGACCACGGCGCTGTGCAGCGAGTCCGAGGAGTAGATCGGGGCGGTGCAGCCCTCGACGTAGTGGACGTAGGCGTCCTCGTCGACGATGATCAGCGTCCGCTCGAACTGGCCCATGTTCTCGGTGTTGATCCGGAAGTAGGCCTGCAGCGGGATCTCCACGTGCACGCCCTTCGGCACGTAGATGAACGAGCCGCCGGACCAGACCGCCGTGTTCAGCGCGGCGAACTTGTTGTCACCGGCCGGGATGACGGTGCCGAAGTACTCCCGGAAGAGCTCCGGGTGCTCCTTCAGCGCGGTGTCGGTGTCCATGAAGATCACGCCCTGAGCTTCCAGCTCTTCGTTGATCTGGTGGTACACCACCTCGGACTCGTACTGCGCGGCGACACCGGCGACCAGGCGCTGCTTCTCCGCCTCCGGGATGCCGAGCTTGTCGTACGTCGCCTTGATGTCGGCGGGCAGGTCCTCCCAGGAGGCCGCCTGCTTCTCGGTGGAGCGGACGAAGTACTTGATGTTGTCGAAGTCGATGCCGGTCAGGTCGGAGCCCCAGGTCGGCATGGGCTTCTTGCCGAACAGCTTGAGGCCCTTGAGACGCAGGTTGAGCATCCACTCGGACTCGGACTTCTTCTGCGAGATGTCGCGGACGACGTCCTCGCTCAGACCGCGCTTGGCGGCGGCACCGGCAGCGTCCGGGTCGGACCAGCCGTACTCGTAGGTGCCGAGGCCCTCGAGCTCCGGGTGCGAAACGGTGTCAGTCATGCGAGGTTCCTCCGCGCGGACGCAGGTGCTGGTGGAGTGGACGTACCGGCAGTCGGCACTGCACCGGGCAGCTGGCGGGCGCCAGTTGACGGTGCGGCACCGGATGCCGGCACATAGGTGGTGCAGACCCCGTCGCCGTGGGCGATGGTGGCCAGCCGTTGCACATGGGTGCCCAGGAGCTGGGAGAAGACTTCCGTCTCCGCCTCGCAGAGCTGGGGGAACTGCTCGGCGATGTGCGCGACCGGGCAGTGGTGCTGGCAGAGCTGGGCGCCGGCCGGGGCCTTGGGAGCCGCCGCCGACGGCACTCGCCGCACCGTGGCAGCGTACCCGTCGGCGCTGAGCGCGCGGGCCAGGGCCTCCGCCCGCTGGTCGGATCCGGCCGATTCGAGGGCGGCCCGGTACCGCTCGCCCTGGCTGCCGAAGCGGGCCCGGGCGAAGGCGGCGACCGCCTCCTCGCCCGCCTTGCCGCCACCGGCCGATTCGGAGATCCAGCGCAGCGCGTCGGCGGCCAACTGGTCGTACGCCTGGTAGAACGCGGACCGGCCGGCGTCGGTAAGGGCGAAGACCTTGGCCGGACGCCCCCGACCCCGGCTGCCGTAGACCCGCTGCTCGCGGGCCCCGACCAGCCCGGCGGCGGCCAGGCCGTCCAGGTGGCGGCGGACGGCGGCGGCGGTCAGGCCCAGCCGGCTGGCCAGGTCGGCCGCCGAGGAGGGGCCGTGGTCCAGGATCGAGCGGGCCACCCGGTCCCGGGTGGCCGGGTGGCCCTCCGGCTCCGGGGACGCGGGCACGGCGCGGCCGGGGGCCGCGTCGGCCTCCGGCAGCTCGCTGTGCTCGCGCATGTTTTTCACAACACGATTGTTGCGTAATTCGTTCCGCCTCTTCAAGCCGTGATCCAGGCCTCACCGATGACATCTGTCACGCAGGTAAGCCTTACCTGACCTGGGAATTGCGATCATCGAGGCCCGGTCCGAGCGGCCCCGTGAGCCCTCTTAGACTCAGCCGCATGCATAGCGAACCAGCGGTCCAGGTCACCGGGCTGGTGAAGAGGTACGGCCCGAAGACCGCCGTCGACGGCCTCGACCTGGTCATCTCCCGCGGCAGCGTGACGGCCGTACTCGGGCCGAATGGCGCCGGGAAGACCACCACCATCGAGACCTGCGAGGGATACCGCCGTCCGGATGCCGGCACCGTCCGGGTGCTCGGCCTCGACCCGGTGACCGAGGCCGCCGCGCTGCGGCCCCGGATCGGCGTGATGCTGCAGTCCGGCGGCGTGTACGCCGGCGCCCGCGCGGTCGAGATGCTCCGGCACACCGCGAAGCTGCACGCCCACCCGCTGGACGTGGACGCGCTGGTCGAGCGGCTCGGCCTCGGCTCCTGCGGCCGGACGGCCTACCGCCGGCTCTCCGGCGGGCAGCAGCAGCGGCTCGCGCTGGCGATGGCCGTGGTCGGCCGCCCCGAGCTGGTCTTCCTGGACGAGCCCACCGCCGGGCTGGACCCGCAGGCCCGCCGGGCCACCTGGGAGCTGGTCCGCGACCTGCGCCGGGACGGCGTGACCGTCGTCCTGACCACCCATCACCTGGACGAGGCCGAGGAGCTGGCCGACCGGGTGGCGATCGTGGACGCCGGGAAGGTGATCGCCGAGGGCACCGTGGAGCAGCTCTGCCGGGGCGGCTCGGAGTCCGCCCTGCACTTCGAGGCCGCCCCCGGCCTCGACCTCGGCGGCCTGCGCAAGGCGCTGCCGGACGGTGCCCACGCCACCGAGACCTCCCCGGGCTCGTACCGGGTGGAGGCTCCGCTGGACCCGGCGCTGCCGGCCACCGTGACCGCCTGGTGCGCCTCGGTGGGCGTGCTGCCGGAGAAGCTGACGGTGCGTCGGCGCAGCCTCGAAGACGTCTTCCTCGAACTGACCGGACGGGACCTGCGATGACCACCTACGAGCCGATGCCGGGCGCCGCCCCGGTCGGGCGGATGCTGCTGGCGCAGACCGCGTTCGAGACGAAGATGCTGCTGCGCAACGGTGAGCAGCTGCTGCTCACCGTGGTGATCCCGACCGTGCTGCTGGTGCTGTTCTCCGCCGTGGACGTGGTGGACGTGGAGGGGCCCGGCAAGCGGGTGGACTTCCTGGCCCCCGGGCTGCTGGCGCTGGCGGTGATGTCCACCGCCTTCACCGGGCAGGCGATCGCCACCGGCTTCGAGCGGCGCTACGGCGTGCTCAAGCGCCTGGGCGCCAGCCCGCTGCCGCGCTGGGCGCTGATGACCGCCAAGACCGGCTGCGTGCTGGTGACCGAGGTGCTCCAGGTGGCGCTGCTCTCGGTGATCGCGCTGGCCCTGGGCTGGTCACCGCAGGGCAGCCCGCTCGCGGTGGCCGCGCTGCTGCTGCTCGGCACCGCCGCCTTCTCGGGCCTCGGCCTGCTGATGGCCGGCACGCTGCGGGCGGAGGCCACCCTGGCGGCGGCCAACCTGGTCTTCGTCCTGCTGCTGCTGGCCGGCGGCGTGGTGGTGCCGCTGTCGAAGTTCCCGGAGGCGGTGCGGCCGGTGCTGGAGCTGCTGCCGATCAGCGCGCTCTCGGACGGGCTGCGCGGGGTGCTCCAGCACGGCGCCGGGATGCCCTGGGCGGACCTGGGCATCCTCGGCGCCTGGGCGGTGCTGGGGCTGGGCCTGGCGGCCCGGTACTTCCGCTGGGAGTGAGCCCGCGGGCCGGTCGCTGCGGCTAGCGCGAGCGGCGGCGGCCGACCAGCACCAGGGCGCCGCCGACCAGGATCACGCCCGCGCCGGCCAGCGCGATCGGCAGGGCGCTGCCGCCGCCACCGGTCTCGGCCAGCTGCGGGGTGCTCGGCTTGGGGCTGGGCTTCTTCGACGGGGTCACGCTCGGCGTGGGCGTCGGCTTGGGCGTCGGGGTGGCCGACGGGGTCACGCTGGGGGTCGGGGTCGGGGTGGCCGAGGGCGTCGGCGTGGGGGTCGGGGTGGGCTTCGGGCAGGGGGCGCTGGTCCCGGTCTTGATGATCGGGGACTTGGGCTCCTGGTCGGTGGTCACGGTGAGGGTGACCACGACGTCCTCGGTGTGCGCCTCGACCGGGAAGTCCTTGGTGTACCCGGTGCCGAACTTCTCCGCCGTCACCACCTGCCGACCGCCGATCTCGACGGTGACCCGGTTGGTGAACTCGGAGTCGTAGCCCGACACCCGGACGCTGACCTTGTCGCAGCCGACCGTCCAGTCCACCCCGTGGCCCTGTGCCGCCACCGCGCCACCGGCCATCAGCAGTGGCGCCAGCACCCCCGCCGCCAGTACTCCGCCGAACACCCCACGCTGCCGTGCCATCCGCTCATCCCTCCCGAACGACCTTGTCCGGCAAGGGTCTTGACTCCGTCTTGACCCTTGCCCGGACCTTCCAGCGGACTCTACCGGCGGACGGCCACGGCCCTGGCGGCCTTGGCGAAAAAATGCCCGTACCCGCCGTTCGGAACCGAACGACGGGTACGGGCCGGAGCCGACGGGGCGTCAGGCGCGACGGCCGGCCCGGCGGCGGGTGGCCACCACGACGGCGGCGCCCGCGCCGATCACCAGCACACCGCCGATGGTCAGCGGCAGCAGGCCGCTGGCACCGGTGAAGGCCAGGCCGCCACCGGGGGCGGAGGGCGAGGCGCTGGGGGCGGTACCACCGGGGGTGGTGGCGGACGGGCTGGCACTGCCGGACGGCACGCCGGGAGCGCCGGGCGTCGGCGAGCCGGAGCCGTGCGGGGTGCTCGGCGAGGCGCTGCCGGACGGGGTGCCCGACGGCGTGCCCGAGGGAGTGCCGGACGGGCTGGTGGAGGGGCTGACCGACGGCGACGGCGAGACCGGGGCCGACGGGGACGGGCTGCCGGCCGGCTCGCTGGGCTTCGGGGTGACCGGCGGGGTCACCGGGAGGCAGCCGGTGAAGGGGTAGTGGTGGGTCTCGGCGCCACCGCTGCCGACCAGCGACTTGGCGATGACGGAGCCGTTGACCGGGCCGCCCTTGCCCAGGTCGAAGTGGGCGTTGGGGGCGAGCACACTGCCCGGCCAGGCGTTGCCGCTGTTCTTGGTGACCTTGGTGGCGGTCGGGAAGTTCCAGAGCAGCTTCTCGCGGACCGCGCCGCCGGACGCGCTCTGCAGCTTGTCGTCGAGCACACCGTTGAGCAGGAAGCCGGTGGTGCCGGCCTTGGCCTGGTCGTAGGAGGAGCCGGTCACGGTGATCACCGTGACGGCGCCGACCGGGACGGTCAGGTAGACGTCCTTGGCCTTCTCCAACTGCTCGGCGGAGACCGAGAAGTGGTTCAGCTTCGCGTCGGTGCCGGTCAGCCGCAGCGCGCTGCCGTCGGTGACGGCCTTGCCGTTGGCGGCCACGGCGGCCAGCTGGCCGGAGGCGGCGCGCAGCTTGGTGAACTCGGCGGCGAAGTCGATCGGGGACGGGCCCTTGGCGATCTTGCCCTGGTGGGCCTCCAGCTTGCCGGTCAGGGTGCCGCCGTAGACGCCGTTGCCCTTCATGACCTGGACGTTGCCGGAGACGTTGCCGGCCACCACGAAGGCGTTCTTGCCGGGCAGCTTGTCGATCTGGGCGGCGGTCAGCTCGTTGCCGACGGTGAAGGTGCCGCTGAAGTTGCCGCCGACCGCGACCGCGCCCTCGGCGTCGGGGCTGTGGGTGTCGTCGCCCTCGATGAACTCGCCGTAGAGGTTGGCCACTCCGAGGGTGGCGCACTGCTCCTCGCTCGGGACGGCGGAGGCCATCGGGACCGTGAGGGAGGCGAGGGCGAGCGAGCTGCCGAGGACGAACGCGGCGGCGGGCACGGATATGCGCATGTGCAGGATCTCCGCTGTGGGTGCGGCCATATCGAATATGGGTCAGGGCGCACTCTTTCCAGCCGACCCCCGACTGGTCAAGACCAATGTCCGCTTTGCCCGGGACTGGCCCGATTAACTGATAATCCGGGCGAGTTGACGGTTCACCGGAGCGGAGCGGGCACCGCGTCGGACGTCCAGCCCGCCACCGCCCGGCCCAGCGCGGCGGCAGCCGCCGCCGAGCTGTCCACCCGCCAGTCGGTCCGGTACTTGCTACCCGGCCACTGCTTGCGCAGGTCGTACCAGACCAGCCCGATCAGGCCCTCGGTCCGCTCCGCCCCGGCGAACAGGTCGGCGATCTGGGCCGGCTTGCGCGGGTCCTCGGCCACCCCCGTCTCACTGATCAGCAGTGGCTTGCGGGTGAAGGTGCGCAGCTCCTTGGCGGCGGGGGCGAACAGGGAGGCGTACGACTTGCCGTCCTCCGGGCCGTAGTAGCCGACCAGGCCGACCCAGTCGGTGTACTCGTCGCCCGGGTAGTACGGCTCGGGCGCCACCGAGGAGTGCTGGTCGGAGACGTGCGGGGTCCAGAGCCAGACCACGTTCACCGCCCCGTGCCGGCGGAACAGCCCGTGCACGTGGCGCCAGGCCTTGACGTAGTCGGCGGGGGTGGCGTGGCCGACGCCCCAGCGGTTCCAGCCGCTGTTCATCTCCGGGGCGAAGGCCAGCACCAGCGGCTCCCGGTAGGCGGCGACCTCCTCGGCGAAGTCGGCCAGGTACTCGTCCTGCGTACCGGCCGCGATGTCGGTCAGGGTGGTCTCGCCGGGCACCCAGGAGACCAGCGGGACCTGGCCGTTGGCCCGCAGCGCCGCGTTCCCCGCCCGGTCGAACGGGGTGCCCCAGAGCAGGTAGTACTCGCGCAGGTCGGGCCGCTTGCCGGCCTTGGCGGCGAAGGCGGTGACCGGGGCGAGGTCGCCGGGGGCCCCCTCGGAGGCCACCCCGAGCAGCCGCCCGGAGGGCTTGCGCAGCGCGACCGGGTCCACCGGACCACCGGCCGGCGACTCGGCGGGCGAGTCGGCGGGCGCGCTCGGCGCACCACTGCCGGCACCGTCGTCCGCCTCCTCGGCTCCGCCCTTCTTCTGCGCCGCCCCCTTGGGCACGGCGTCCGGCACCAACTGCTCGGAGGAGCAGCCGGTCAGCAGGAGCAGGGCTGCGAGCAGCGGAGCGACGAGTCTGCGCACGGGGTGGTACCGCTCTCTCGGTGGACGATCCGGGGCATCCTACGAGCTGACGGTGGCCTGCCAGCCGTGGGGTGTACGTAATCTCGATCCGGTCACAAGGGAAGCGCAGAACCGCTCAGATCGGACATTGACGGTCAATCAGCCGCCGGTGCTGCACTAGCGTCAGCTCGGATGCCTCCCTCTCCCGCTCCCGCCGAACCGGCACCGGTCTTCGTCGACCAGTCCGGCACCCGTGGCCGCCGCCTGCGCGGCCTCGGCTGGCTCGGCGCGGCCGGGTGCGTGCTGTTCGCCGCGGCACTGGCAACCACCCTGCTCGGGGCGCAGTCCCAGGCGCCCGTACTGGAGCTCCCGGCATCGCTGCAGGTCGGAGGGACGGTCGTACCGACCCCCACTCCGGCACCGTCGAGCCCGAGCCCGTCCCCCAGTCCGTCCCCGAGCCCCGCCACCGCCACCGGCAAGGCCTCCCCCAAGCCCGCCACCGGCAAGGTCTCTCCCAAGGCCACTCCCAAGACCACCACCAGGCCGTCCTCCCCCGGTACCGCGGGCAACCCCACCCCGCAGAACCGGACGGCCACCACCGGCAAGCCGAGCACGGTCGCCCGCTGATCCGCACCACCCGTCCTCCCGACGACCTTCCCCCCGCACCGCCCTGACCGTCCTCACCGCGCAGGAACCGCCCATGTCCCGCCACCAGCGCCGTCGGCAGTCCGACCGACGCTCCCGCCGCCTGGCCGCTCCACCGCTGCGCTTCTTCCTTCCCGTCACCCTGTTGCTCTGTCTGCTCGGCCTGATGGTGCTGCGCGGCATGGCCACCAACGAGGTGTTCCGCGACACCCGCACCACCGAGGCCCAGGACGCCGACACGGTGCCGCCCGCCCTGCTCACCGGCGGGCCGGTGATCGACGCCCGGGGGGAGCGGCAGGAGGCACCCGTCGGCTACTCGGTCCCGGACCGCACCATGGTGCTCAGCTTCGACGACGGCCCGGACCCGGAGTGGACCCCGAAGCTGCTCGACGTGCTGAAGGACCGGGGCGTGCAGGCCAGCTTCTTCATCACCGGCTCGATGACGGCCCACCACCCGGAGCTGGTCAAGCGGATGGTGGACGAGGGCCACGAGATCGGCCTGCACACCTTCACCCACCCCGACCTCAGCCTGCAGTCCCAGGCCCGGCTCACCTTCGAGCTCGGCCAGACCCAGCTGGCACTGGCCGGCGTGACCGGCATGCACAGCACGCTGTTCCGGCCGCCGTACTCCTCCAAGCCCAGCGCGCTGGACGACTGGACCTGGCCGGTGGTCAAGGAGATCGGCAACCGGGGCTACCTCACCACCCTGATCGACACCGACACCGAGGACTGGCAGCGCCCCGGCGTGGACGCCATCGTCAAGGCCGCGATGCCCACCGAGCCCGGCAAGGGCGCCGTGGTGCTGCTGCACGACGCCGGTGGCGACCGCTCGCAGACCGTCGAGGCGGTCGGCCGGCTGATCGACACCATGCACCACCAGCGCTACCGGTTCGCCACCTTCGAGCAGGCGCTGGACAGTTCGCCGACCATGGTGCCGGTGACCGGCTTCCAGCTGTGGACCGGCAAGGCCTACGTCTGGGCCACCCAGGTGTCGATCGCCCTGCTGCCCTGGCTGATCTCGCTGCTGGCGGTGGTCGGCGTGCTGGTCTTCGGCCGGTTCGCGCTGATGCTGGTGCTGGCCACCGTGCACGTCCGGCGCACCCGCAGGCCCGGCTTCTCCTGGGGAGCCCCGGTCACCGAGCCGGTTACCGTGCTGGTCCCCGCGTACAACGAGCAGGAGTGCATCGCCAACACGCTCAACTCGCTGATGGCCAGTGAGCACCCGCTGGAAGTCATCGTGGTGGACGACGGTTCCTCCGACGACACCTCGGAGATCGTCAGGGAGCTGGCGCTACCCGGCGTCCGGCTGATCCGGCAGCAGAACGCCGGCAAGCCCGCCGCGCTCAACACCGGCCTGGCGCACGCCTCGCACGACCTGGTCGTGATGATGGACGGCGACACCGTCTTCGAACCGGCCACCGTCCGCGAGCTGGTCCAGCCGTTCGCCGACCCGACGGTGGGCGCGGTGGCCGGCAACGCCAAGGTCGGCAACCGGGACACCCTGATCGGCGCCTGGCAGCACATCGAGTACGTGATGGGCTTCAACCTGGACCGCCGGATGTACGACGTCCTCAACATCATGCCGACCATCCCCGGCGCGATCGGCGGCTTCCGCCGCTCCGCGCTGGAGCGGGTCGGCGGGATGAGCGACGACACCCTGGCCGAGGACACCGACGTCACCATGGCGCTGCTGCGCGACGGCTGGCGGATCGTCTACGCCGAGAAGGCCCGGGCCTGGACCGAGGCGCCCGCCTCGATGGACCAGCTCTGGTCGCAGCGCTACCGCTGGAGCTACGGCACCATGCAGGCGATGTGGAAGCACCGGCACGCCCTGCTGGAGCGCGGCCCGGGCGGCCGGTTCGGCCGGCTCGGCCTGCCGCTGGTCACGCTGTTCGGCGTGCTCACCCCGCTGCTCGCCCCGGTGATCGACCTCTTCCTGCTCTACGGCGTGCTCTTCGTGGACGCCCCGCGCACCCTGATCGGCTGGGCCTCGGTGCTCGCCGTCCAGGGCCTGTGCGCCTGGTACGCCTTCCGCCTGGACCGCGAGAGGCCCTGGCACCTGGTCACCCTGCCGATCCAGCAGGTGGTCTACCGCCAGTTGATGTACCTGGTCCTGCTCCAATCCTCGATCACCGCCCTCACCGGCGGCCGGCTGCGGTGGCAGAAGCTGCGGCGCACCGGCGAGGTCTCCGCCCCGGTCCTGGAGGTCTGACGGTGCACCAGCCGCACATCGAGACCGTGCAGTTGCGCGTGCTCACCGATCCCCGCATCCCCACCGAGCCCCGCGTTCCCGCCGAGTGGCAGCTCACCGAACCTCCGCAGGACCAGCAGGCCCCCGAGGCCCCGGCACCGCGCAAGGGCGGCCGGGACCGCTACCTCGACCTGCTCCGCGCGCTGGCGCTGGGCCGCGTGGTGCTCTACCACAACTTCAGCTGGACCTGGCTGCCGCTGGTCTTCCCGTCCATGGGCGTGATGTTCGCCCTGGCCGGGTCGCTGATGGCCCGTTCGCTCTCGAAGCCCGCCCTGGGCGTGATCCGGGGCCGGCTGCGCCGTCTGCTGCCGCCGCTCTGGCTCTACGGCGTGGTGATCACCACCCTGTGGATCCTGGACGGCTGGGGCCCGAACGCCGAGGGCCACCCCGGCTGGTGGTGGGGCAAGCTGGCGCTCTGGATCATGCCGCTCTCCACCCCGCCGTTCCCGACCGGCGACCTGCCCGGCTTCGGCGGGCTGATGGAGGACACCTGGGGCGAGCAGGTCGGCGTCCCGCTCTGGTACCTGCGGGCCTACCTCTGGTACGTACTGCTCTCCCCGCTGATGCTGCGCTGCCTGCGCCGCTTCCCGGTGGTCACCGTGCTCACCCCGCTGGTGCTGGCGATGGGCAGCGGCTTCCTGCCCGAGGACGGCCGGATCTGGGAGACCCTCAACGACTTCCTGGTCTTCGGCTCCTGCTGGATCCTCGGCATGGCCCACAACGAGGGCCTGCTGAAGAAGCTCCCGCAGTACGTCGCCCCGTCGGTCGCCCCGCTGGTGATGGTGGCCGGCTTCTGGTGGTACACCAGCCGACCGGTGCTCGACCCGACCGAGATCGGCGACCTGGAGAGCGTGCCGGTCGCCCAGGCGATCTGGTCCTTCGGCTTCGTCCTGCTGCTGCTCCACCTGAGCCCCTCCTGGCAGCAGTGGCCACCGAAGCTGGAGCGCTGGAACGGCCTGATCAGCCTGCTGAACGCCCGTGCGGTCAGCGTCTACCTCTGGCACACCCTGGCGCTGGAGCTCTCCGTCCCGATCGTCGACCTGGCCTGGCGCAGCGACTTCCTGGCGGAGAACTTCGGCTGGCTGCTGCGGACCCTGTACCCGCAACTGCTGGTCGGCGTCCCGCTGATCGGGCTGTTCGTGCTCTGCTTCGGCTGGATCGAGGACCTGGCGGCGAAACGGAAGCCCCGGCTGTTCCCCTGGCCGAGGCGGATCAAGGGGAAGAGACGCGCCTGACGGCGGGTGGCGCCCTGGTGCATTGATCACCTATAAGGCGAATTACAGTGTCTGGCGTGCTTACTCCCTCCGCCCTGCTCGCCAAGCGCTGGCACCCGTCCGCCGAGACCGTCCGCCGGGCCGCCCTGGCCGCGCTGGTGATGAGCGTGGTGATCGTGGTGACCGGCGGCGCGGTCCGGCTGACCGCCTCCGGGCTGGGCTGCTCCACCTGGCCCAAGTGCACCGACGAGAGCCTGACCCCGACCGCCGAGATGGGCGTGCACGGGATCATCGAGTTCACCAACCGGATGCTCACCTACGTGCTCTGCGCAGCGGTCGCCTGGGTCACCCTGGCCGGCCGGTGCACGAAGCCGTGGCGGCGGAGCGTCAGCCGGCTGGGCTGGGCCCAGTTCTGGCTGGTGATGAGCAACGCCGTGCTCGGCGGCATCACCGTGCTGACCGGCCTCAACCCGTACATCGTCGGCGCCCACCTGATCGCCGCGATGGGCCTGGTCTGGGTCGCGGTGCTGACCTGGGAGCGGGCCAAGGAGGGCGACGGGGAGCCGGAGCCGCTGGTGCCCCGCCCGGTCCGCAAGCTGGCCGACGTGCTGGTGGTGGCGATGGGCCTGCTGGTGGTGGCCGGCACCCTGGTCACCGGCGCGGGCCACCACCCCGGCGCCTCCAGCTCGGACGGCAAGCCGGTGGCCCGGATCCCGGTCGACTACGACCGCCTCGCCCAGCTGCACACCGACTTCGTCTTCCTGGCCCTCGGCCTGTCGATCGCGGTGCTCTTCACCTTCGCCGCCGTGAAGGCCCCGAAGGCGGCCCGCCGCCGGGCGCTGGAGCTGCTGGTGCTGCTGCTGGCCCAGGGCCTGATCGGCTTCGTCCAGTACTTCAGCGACGCCCCCGAGATCCTGGTCGGCCTGCACATGCTGGGCGCCGCGCTGGTCTGGATCGCCGCCCTGCGGGTGCCGCTCGCGCTGCGCCACCGCCCGGTGGTCACCGCCCCCGTCCCGGCCGCCGCCAAGGCGCTGCAGGACGCCTGACGACACGTCACAGGCCCGGCCCCGCGGTGTGCGGGGCCGGGCCTGCGGCGTACGGTGCGACGGTGCGTCAGCCGCCCAGCTGGGAGCCGGCCATCCGCTTCCACTCGTAGGCGCCGGTGCGCACCCGCAGGGCCAGCTCGCCCTCGAAGTCCTCGTGCAGCTTCACCCCGGCCAGCTCGGCGGCCCGCAGGCCGACCGCCCGGGTCGGCGCGACCTGGTCGCCCCAGGAGCCGTCCGTGCCGACCAGCACGATCCGGGTGGCGATGCCGCTGACGTTCTCGACCACACCCTCGACGCTGCCGCCGTGCTGCTCGGCGAAGCTCCGGATGTTCTTGGCGATGCGCTCGGCACGGCGCTGGTCACGGCGCTGGGCGCGGGTGTCCGACGCGGCTGTGGTGGCGGTCTCTGCGCTGCTCATGGACCGCATGCTACCGACGGGTAGTCGGTCTGGCGACGGCAGCGGCGTGTGCGGCCGGACACATAGGCTGGCCGGGTGACCTTCCAAGGATGGCCCGCCGAGGCCTTCGAGTTCTTCGAGCAGCTGGAGACGGACAACTCCAAGCCGTTCTGGCAGACCCACAAGGGCCGCTACGAGCAGGACGTCCGGGCCCCGATGCTCGCCCTGCTGGACGCGCTGGAGCCGGAGTTCGGGCCGGGCAAGGTGTTCCGCCCGTTCCGGGACGTGCGGTTCAGCGCCGACAAGACCCCGTACAAGACCCACATCGGGGCCTGGCTGGAGAGCGGCGGCTACGTCCAGCTCTCCGCCGACCACCTGGCCTGCGGCAGCGGCATGTACCGCCTGGCCGCCGACCAGCTCGCCCGCTACCGGGCCGCGGTGGCCGAGGACGTGACCGGCGCCGAGCTGGAGCGGGTGATCGCGGCCGTCGAGGCGCAGGGCCCCGGGGTGCACGGGCAGGAGCCGCTGAAGACCGCCCCGCGCGGCTTCGGCAAGGACCACCCGAGGATCGGGCTGCTGCGCAACAAGGGCCTGATCGCCTGGCAGGAGTGGGAGCCCGCCGCCTGGATGGGCACCCCGGAGGCGGTCAAGCCGGTCGCCGCCTTCCTGCGCGCCGCGCAGCCGCTGCGCGCCTGGCTGGACGACCACGTCGGCCCCAGCGAACTCCCCGGCCGCTGACCCCGCGGAGGGCCCCGCGCGGGGCCCTCCGCCCGGCCCTCCGGAACGCCGAGGCGGCTCCCGCCCTGAGGCCGCGTCAGCCCCGGAGACGACGGGACCCTCCGTGCAGCGGGCTCCCGTCCTGAGGCCGCGTCAGCCGACGAAGGGGCCCACCGCGATGACCGCCCCTCCCCCGAGAACGCCGAAAGCCCCCCGCAGGGGGCTCCCGTCCTGAGGCCGCGTCAGCCGACGAAGCGGTCCACCGCAGTGACCGCCCCTCCCCCGAGAACGCCGAAAGCCCCCCGCAGGGGGCTCCCGTCCTGAGGCCGCGTCAGCCGATGAAGGGGTCCACGGCAATGACCACGAACAGCAGCGTCAGGTACGTGATCGACCAGTGGAACAGCCGCATCTCCTTCAGCTTCGCCCCGACCACCCCGGCCTTGGCCCGGGCGTGCAGCCCGTGCGCCTCCTTCAGCCAGAAGGCACCGAGCACCGCCGCCGAGACGGGGTACAGCCAGCTGGTGTGCGCCGCCGGCCAGAGCAGCATCGACACGCCGACCATCACCCAGGAGTAGGCGACGATCTGCCGGGCCACCGCGAGGTTGCCCTTGAGCACCGGCAGCATCGGCACGCCGGCCTTGGCGTAGTCGTCCCGGACCTTCATCGAGAGCGGCCAGTAGTGCGGCGGCGTCCAGAAGAAGATCACCAGGAACAGCACCAGCGCCGACCAGGACAGCGAGTTGGTCACCGCCGCCCAGCCGACGAAGACCGGCATGCAGCCGGCGATGCCGCCCCAGACGATGTTCTGCGCGGTGCGCCGTTTGAGGCCCAGCGTGTAGACGAAGACGTAGAAGAGGAGCGCGGCCAGCGCCAGCCCCGAGGCCAGCGGGTTGACCAGCAGCCAGAGCCAGACCGTGGAGAGGACGGCCAGCGAGATGCCGAAGACCAGTGCCTCGCGCGGGGAGACCATGCCGGTCACCAGCGGGCGGCGCTCGGTCCGCGACATCACGGCGTCGATGTCCCGGTCGATGTACATGTTGAGCGCGTTGGCGCCGCCGGCCGAGAGGTACCCGCCGACCACCACCCAGACCACCAGCAGCGGATCGGGTACGCCACGCTGCGCCAGGAACATCACCGGCACGGTGGTGATCAGCAGCAGTTCGATGATCCGGGGCTTCGTCAGCGCGACGAACGCCCCGACGCGGGCCCCGAACGGCCTGCGGGCAGGGGTCGCCCCCAGCACCCCGGCAGGGCGGGATTCAACGGCGGTCACGGACACCCCAACTCACGGTGAATCTTCACAGGCGTCACCGGAACGAGATGGTGCCGATCCGTCCGCTCTGCGCGTACCACGCCACCTTAGACGCTCCATATACCGCGATCGGCGCCGGGGTCCTCCGGCGAGCCGAACCGCACACCGCCGGGTGAATCGTGGCAAAGCGGCCACTCCCCCGACCTGCCCTCCTGACGGGCCGTCGGACGCGTTCCGGGTGAGGGTGGACGGGGCGCAGCTGACACGGTCACCGGGAATCCCGGGAGGTACGTCCGGGTTGTCCTGCCACGCAGGGTGAAGGGCCGCCCGGGCGGTAGGCTCGCACAGAGAAGCGGGATCAACCCTCCGTGACCGGAACCAACGAGACGTCAGGTCCACAGCGCCGTGGCCGACCCGGTCCCTCACGGGGTCACTCTTCATATGGAAGGAGCCCTGAGAAAGGGTGAGCACCACGCCGAACGCATTCGAGTGGACCGAGCTGGACCAGAGGACCGTCGACACCGCCCGTGTCCTGGCCATGGACGCCGTCCAGAAGGTCGGCAACGGGCACCCGGGGACGGCCATGTCGCTGGCCCCCGCCGCGTACGTGATCTTCCAGCGCTTCCTGCGCCACGACCCGACCGACCCCGCGTGGGCCGGCCGCGACCGCTTCGTGCTCTCCCCCGGGCACACCTCGCTGACGCTCTACACCCAGCTCTACCTGTCGGGTTACGGGCTGTCGCTGGACGACCTGAAGGCCTTCCGGGTCGCGGGCAGCCGCACCCCCGGCCACCCGGAGCACGGTCACACCGCCGGGGTCGAGACCACCACCGGCCCGCTGGGCCAGGGCATCGCGAACGCGGTGGGCATGGCGATGGCCGCCCGCTACGAGCGCGGCCTGTTCGACCCGGAGACCCCGGCCGGCGAGTCGCCGTTCGACCACACCGTCTGGGCCATCGTCAGCGACGGCGACCTGGAGGAGGGCATCTCGGCCGAGGCGTCCTCGCTGGCCGGCCACCAGAAGCTGGGCAACCTGGTCGCGCTCTACGACGACAACCACATCTCCATCGAGGGCGACACCGAGACCGCCTTCTCCGAGGACGTGCTCGCGCGCTACGAGGCGTACGGCTGGCACGTGCAGCGGATCACCCAGAAGGCCGACGGCGACGTGGACGTCCACGCGCTGGCCGCCGCGCTGGCCGCCGCCAAGGCGGAGACCGCCCGTCCGTCGATCATCGCGATGCGCACCATCATCGCCTGGCCGGCCCCGGACGCCCAGAACACCGCCAAGGCGCACGGCTCCGCGCTCGGCGACGCCGAGATCGCCGCCACCAAGAAGGTGCTGGGCTTCGACCCGAGCAAGACCTTCGAGGTCGCGGACGAGGTCATCACCCACGCCCGCGAGGTGGTCCAGCGCGGCAAGGCCGGCCGGGCCGAGTGGGAGAAGGGCTTCCACGCCTGGCGCGAGGCCAACCCGGAGCGGGCCGCCGAGTTCGACCGGATCTCGAACGGCGAGCTGCCGGACGGCTGGGAGAAGGCCGTCCCGGTCTTCCCGGCCGGCAAGGAGGTCGCCACCCGCAAGGCCTCCGGCGACACCCTGAAGGCGCTCGGCGCGGTCATCCCCGAGCTCTGGGGCGGCTCGGCCGACCTGGCCGAGTCCAACCTGACCACGATCGACGAGGACAGCTCCTTCCTGCCGGAGGGGAACCCGCTCAAGTCGGCCTCCCCGTACGGCCGGACGATCCACTTCGGGATCCGCGAGCACGCCATGGGCTCGACCATGAACGGCATCGCGCTGCACGGGAGGACCCGCGTGTTCGGCGGCACCTTCCTGGTCTTCGCCGACTACATGCGCCCGGCGGTCCGCCTCGCCGCGCTGATGAAGCTGCCGGTCACCTACGTCTGGACGCACGACTCGATCGGCCTCGGCGAGGACGGCCCGACCCACCAGCCGGTGGAGCACCTGGCCTCGCTGCGCGCCATCCCGGGCCTGGCCATGGTCCGCCCGGCCGACGCCAACGAGACGGCCGTCGCCTGGCGCACCGTGCTGGAGCGGCAGACCAGCCACCCCGGCCCGGTCGGCCTGGCGCTGACCCGCCAGGGCGTGCCGACCTGGGACCGCGAGGTCTTCGGCTCGGCCGAGGGCACCGCCAAGGGCGGCTACGTGCTGGCCGAGGCGTCCGACTCGGCGCCCAAGGTGATCCTGATCGCCACCGGCTCCGAGGTTCAGCTCGCGGTCACCGCCCGCGAGGAGCTGGAGGCCGACGGCATCCCGACCCGGGTGGTCTCGATGCCCTCGATCGAGTGGTTCAACGAGCAGGACCAGGCGTACCGGGACAGCGTGCTGCCGCCGAACGTCAAGGCCCGGGTCTCGGTCGAGGCGGGCATCGCCCAGGGCTGGCGCGAGCTGGTCGGCGACGCCGGTCGGATCATCAGCCTGGAGCACTTCGGCGCCTCCGCCGACTACAAGGTCCTCTTCCGCGAGTTCGGCCTGACCGCCGACGCCGTGGCCAACGCCGCCCGCGCCTCGCTGCGCACCGTCGAGGCCATCTCGCGCTAGTCGCACCGGGGGTGGGTATCCGCGAGGGTGCCCACCCCTTTCCTGACTTCCCATCAGCACAGAAGAGGAATGAAGCACCATGACTGACGCACTGAAGCGCCTCAGCGACGAGGGCGTGGCGATCTGGCTGGACGACCTGAGCCGTGACCGGCTGAACTCCGGGAACCTGGCCGAGCTGGTGCAGAGCAAGCACGTGGTCGGCGTCACCACCAACCCGACCATCTTCCAGAAGGCCATCGGCGGCGGCAGCCAGGCCTACGACGGCCAGCTGCGCGACCTGGCGGTCCGCAAGGTCACCACCGACGAGGCGATCCGCATGATCACCACCTCGGACGTGCGGGACGCGGCCGACGTGCTGCGCCCGGTCTACGACGCCAGCAACGGCCGCGACGGCCGGGTCTCCATCGAGGTCGACCCGCGGCTGGCGCACGAGACCGCCGCGACGGTGGCCGAGGCCAAGCAGCTGTGGTGGCTGGTCGACCGCCCGAACGTGCTGATCAAGATCCCCGCCACCAAGGCCGGCCTGCCCGCCATCGCCGAGGTGCTCGGCAAGGGCATCAGCGTCAACGTCACGCTGATCTTCTCGCTGGAGCGCTACCGCGCGGTGATGGACGCCTACCTGACCGGCCTGGAGAAGGCCAAGGCCACCGGCCTCGACCTGTCCCAGATCGAGTCGGTCGCCTCCTTCTTCGTCTCGCGCGTCGACACCGAGATCGACAAGCGCCTGGACAAGATCGGCGGCGACGCCAAGGAGCTCCGCTCCAAGGCCGCGCTGGCCAACGCCCGGCTCGCCTACCAGGCCTACGAGGAGGTGTTCGGCAGCGAGCGCTGGAAGGCGCTGGAGGCGGCCGGCGCCAAGCCGCAGCGCCCGCTCTGGGCCTCGACCGGCGTCAAGGACCCGAACCTCCCGGACACCCTGTACGTGACCGAGCTGGTCGCGCCGGGCACCGTCAACACCATGCCCGAGGCCACCCTGGACGCCACCGGCGACCACGGCGTGGTCACCGGCGACACCATCACCCCCAACTACGCCGACGCCCAGGCCGTGATGGACGCCATCGCGGCGGCCGGCGTGGACTACGACGACGTGGTCCAGGTGCTGGAGGACGAGGGCGTGCAGAAGTTCGAGCAGTCCTGGACCGAACTGCTGGACACCGTCACCGCCTCGCTCGCCTCCTTCGCCGAGCAGAACTGACACCCGCTCACACCGACGTCCACGAAGCGGAGTTCACCACCAGTGAGCACTGAAACCTTCCCCGACCTGTCCGGGGCCGAGGGCGAGCAGGGCGATCCCCCGCCCGTGCCCTCGAATCCGCTGCGTGACCCCGCCGACCGACGGCTCCCGCGCATCGCGGGGCCGTCGGGCCTGGTCATCTTCGGGGTCACCGGCGACCTGTCGCGCAAGAAGCTGATGCCGGCCATCTACGACCTGGCCAACCGCGGCCTGCTGCCGCCGGGCTTCTCGCTCGTCGGCTTCGCCCGCCGCGAGTGGGAGGACGAGGACTTCGCCAAGGAGGTCCACGACGCGGTCAAGCAGCACGCCCGGACCCCGTTCCGCGAGGAGGTCTGGCAGCAGCTGGCCAAGGGCATGCGGTTCGTGCAGGGCACCTTCGACGACGACGAGGCGTTCGAGCACCTGCGCAAGACCATCACCGAGCTGGACGAGGCCCAGGGCACCGGCGGCAACTTCGCCTTCTACCTGTCCGTCCCGCCCGGCGCCTTCCCGATCGTGGTCAAGCAGCTCAAGAAGCACGGCCTGGCGGACCCGCCGGCCGGCTCCTGGCGGCGCGCCGTGATCGAGAAGCCCTTCGGTCACGACCTGGCCAGCGCCCAGGAGCTGAACCGGATCGTGCACGAGGTCTTCCCCCGTGACGAGGTCTTCCGGATCGACCACTACCTCGGCAAGGAGACCGTCCAGAACATCCTGGCGCTCCGCTTCGCCAACTCGATGTTCGAGCCGATCTGGAACCGGTCCTACGTGGACCACGTGCAGATCACCATGGCCGAGGACATCGGCATCGGCGGCCGGGCCGGGTACTACGACGGCATCGGCTCGGCCCGTGACGTCATCCAGAACCACCTGCTCCAGCTGATGGCGCTGACCGCCATCGAGGAGCCCGCCTCCTTCCACCCCAAGGCGCTGGTGGCCGAGAAGCTCAAGGTGCTCAGCGCCGTCCGGCTCCCGGCCGACCTGGGCGAGCACACCGTGCGCGGCCAGTACGCGGCCGGCTGGCAGGGCGGCGAGGAGGTGGTCGGCTACCTGGACGAAGACGGCATCAACCCCGAGTCCAAGACCGACACCTACGCCGCCATCAAGCTGGAGATCAACAACCGCCGCTGGGCCGGGGTGCCGTTCTACCTGCGCACCGGCAAGCGGCTGGGCCGCCGGGTCACCGAGATCGCGGTGGTCTTCCAGCGCGCCCCGTACCTGCCGTTCGACTCCTACGCGACCGAGGAGCTGGGGCAGAACGCCCTGGTCATCCGGGTCCAGCCGGACGAGGGCGTCACCGTGCGGTTCGGCTCCAAGGTGCCGGGCACCTCCTTCGAGGTCCGCGACGTCACGATGGACTTCGCCTACGGCGAGTCCTTCACCGAGTCCAGCCCGGAGGCGTACGAGCGGCTCATCCTGGACGTGCTGCTCGGCGACGCCAACCTCTTCCCGCGCCACCAGGAGGTCGAGCTGTCCTGGCAGATCCTCGACCCGGTCGAGCAGTACTGGGACACCCACGGCACCCCCGCCCAGTACGCCTCCGGTACCTGGGGTCCCGCCGAGGCGGACGAGATGCTCGCACGAGACGGCAGGAGCTGGCGCCGGCCATGAAGACCGACCTCACCAACACCACCTCCAGCAAGATCAACGCGGCCCTGATGGACGCCCGCCGGGAGAGCGGCTCGACCGCGGCCGGCATGGTCCTCACCCTGGTGATCGTGACCGACGAGGGCAGCGCCTACGACGCCCTCAGGGCCGCCAACGACGCCTCCCGCGAGCACCCCTCGCGGATCCTGGCCGTCATCAAGCGGGCCGGCCGCTCGCCGCGCGCCCGGGCCGAGACCCGGCTCGACGCGGAGATCCTGGTCGGCACCGACGCCGGCTCCGGCGAGACCGTCATCCTCCGGATGCACGGCGAACTCGCCTCGCACGCCCAGTCGGTGGTCCTCCCGCTGCTGCTCCCGGACGCCCCCGTGGTGGTCTGGTGGCCGGAGAACGCCCCGCTGCACCCCGCCCAGGACCCGCTCGGCGCACTGGCCCAGCGCCGGATCACCGACGCCGTCACCGCCGAGTCCCCGGTCGGCCAGCTGGCCCAGCGGGCCGCCAGCTACGCCCCCGGCGACACCGACCTGGCCTGGACCCGGATCACCGGCTGGCGCTCCATGCTGGCCGCCGCCCTGGACCAGCGCCCGGTCACCGTCACCTCCGCCGTGGTGGAGGGCGAGTCGTACAACCCGAGCGTCGAGCTGCTCGGCCTCTGGCTGACGACCCGTCTGCGGGTGCCGGTGGAGCGGGTGGTGACGGCCGGTCCGGGCATCACCTCGGTCACCCTGCGGACCCAGGACGGCGACATCGTGCTGGACCGCCCCGACGGTCTGATGGGCACCCTGTCGATGCCCGGTGCGCCGGACCGTCAGGTCGCCCTGAAGCGGCGGGAGACGGCCGAGCTGATCGCCGAGGAGCTGCGCCGGCTCGACCCGGACGACATCTACGCGGCCGCCGTGAAGACGCCGATCGAGCGACTCAAGGAGCCCAAGTCGGAGCAGGTGACGGCTGCTCCGGTGGTCGAGGCCGCCGTCGCCGCCCCGGCCCGGGTCACCGCCCGGATCGAGGAGGCGCCCGCCGCCGAGGCTCCCGCCGCCCCGAAGGCCCCCGACACGAAGGCCCCCGCCCGGAAGGCTCCGGCCAAGAAGGCACCGGCCGCGAAGGCTCCGGCCACCGGGAAGGCCACCGCCGAGAAGGCCGCTCCGGCCAAGAAGGCACCGGCCGCCAAGAAGGCCACCACGCGGAAGAAGGCGGGCTCGTGAGCAACGCCTCCACCCCGCAGCTGGTCGTGCACGGCGACAAGGAGCTGATGGCCGAGGCCGCCGCCGCCCGGCTGATCACCCGGATCGTGGACGCCCAGTCCGCCCGGGGCACCGCCTCGGTGGTGCTCACCGGCGGGCGCAACGGCAACGCGCTGCTGGCCGCCATCGCCGCCTCCCCGGCCCGGGACGCGGTGGACTGGGGCCGGATCGACCTCTGGTGGGGCGACGAGCGCTACCTCCCCGCCGGGGACCCGGAGCGCAACGCCACCCAGGCCCGGGCCGAGCTGCTCGACGCGGTGCCGCTCGACCCCTCCCGGGTGCACGAGATGCCCGCCTCGGACGGCCCGGACGGCTCGGACGTGGAGGCCGCCGCCGAGCGGTACGCCGAGGAGCTGGCCGAGGCCGCCGGACGCGGGCCGGTGCCCGCCTTCGACGTCCTGCTGCTCGGCGTCGGCCCGGACACCCACGTCGCCTCGCTCTTCCCCGAGCACCCCGGTGTCCGGGAGACCGAGCTGACCGTGGTCGGCGTCCGGGGAGCCCCCAAGCCCCCGCCCGTCCGGGTCTCGCTCACCCTGCCCGCCATCCGCACGGCCCGCGAGGTCTGGCTGCTGGCGGCCGGCGAGGACAAGGCCGACGCCGTCGCCCTGGCCCTGACCGGCCCGGGCGAGCTGCTGGCCCCGGCCTCCGGCGCCTACGGCACCGCCCGCACCCTCTGGCTGCTGGACAAGGCCGCGGCGGCCAAGATCCCGCCGCAGCTCTACCCCCCGGCCTCGGCCTGAGGGTGGGCAAGCGTCAGGGCCCGGCTTCCGTTCGGAAGCCGGGCCCTGCTGCGTACGACGGTTGACGTCCGGTCAGATCTCGCCCCGGAGCTTGGCCAGCGCCTCGGCCAGGATCGCCTCGCCGTCGGCGTCGGTGCGGCGCTCGCGGACGTAGGCGAGGTGGGTCTTGTACGGCTCGTTCCGCGAGGGGGCGGGCGGGTTGTGCTCGTCCTGCCCGGCCGGGAAGCCGCAGCGCGGGCAGTCCCAGGTGTCCGGGATGACCGCTTCGGCGGCGAAGCTCGGCTTGGTCTCGTGCTTGTTCGCGCACCAGAAGGAGATCCGGTTGCGGGGGGCGGACTCGCCGCGCTCCGCCTCGCCCATCGGGCCGGCGCCGACTCTGCTGCCACGGATGGCGTTGCCACTTGCCACGGTCTGACTCCCTGCGAAGGCTTACTGGTGCGTTGCGATCTCGGCCGCTGCCCGGGGAAGGGGGCTGGAACGCCCGCGCCCGGTGGCGAAGTCGTCCTAGTGTAAGCAGCGGTTAAGGAACTGTCCGCACCACTCCCGGCGCTTCACCGCTTCCGAGCATAAGCCGCGACCCGACGCCGCGTCAGGAGTCCGGCAGGACCGGGGAAGCCCGAAGTGCGGTGTCAGCTCTTGTACTTGAGCACCAGGCCGAGCACCACGATGCTGGCGAACCAGCCGAGGCCGACGATGATGGTGATCCGGTCGAGGTTGCGCTCGGCGACCGCCGAACCGCCACCGGTGGACATCGCGCCGCCACCGAACATGTCGGAGAGACCGCCGCCCTTGCCCTTGTGCAGCAGCACCAGGAGGATCATCAGCAGGCTGAAGACGATCAGGCTAATCGTGAACCCGAGAACCACAGCGGGACCAATCTCTCGTATCTTCGGCGAAGGGGCCGGGCCGCACGAAGCGGTCCGGCCCCAAAGCCTACGTTGCCGGTGGGGCGTTAGCCTACTGCCTGATCCCGGTAGCGCACGATCTTGACGAACTCCTCGGCGTCCAGCGAGGCCCCGCCGATCAGCGCGCCGTCCACGTCGGGCTTGGCCATCAGGCCGGCCGCGCTGGAGGACTTCACCGAACCGCCGTACAGTACACGGACCTTGCCGGCCAGCTCGGCCGAGTACAGCTCGCCGAGCCGGACCCGGATCGCCGCGCAGACCTCCTGCGCGTCCTCGGGGGTGGCCACCTCGCCGGTGCCGATCGCCCAGACCGGCTCGTACGCGACCACGATCGACTCGGCCTGCTCGGCGGTGACGCCGTCCAGCGCACCGTCCAGCTGGGCCAGGGTGTACTCGACGTGGGTGCCCGCCTTGCGGATCTCCAGCGGCTCGCCGACGCACAGGATCGGGGTGATCCCGTTGCGGTAGGCGGCCTTCACCTTGGCGTTGACGATCTCCTCGTTCTCGCCGTGGTACTGGCGCCGCTCCGAGTGGCCGATCGCCACGAAGGTGCAGTTGAGCTTGGAGAGCATCGGGCCGGAGACCTCGCCGGTGTACGCACCGGAGTCGTGCGCCGAGATGTCCTGGGCGCCGTACTTGATCTTCAGCTTGTCGCCGTCCACCAGGGTCTGCACCGAGCGCAGGTCGGTGAACGGGACCAGGACGGCGACCTCGACGGCCGCGAAGTCCTTGTCGGCCAGCGAGAACGCCAGCTTCTGGGTGTGGTGGATGGCCTCGAAGTGGTCGAGGTTCATCTTCCAGTTGCCCGCCATCAGCGGGAGACGGTCCGTCATGTCTCAGCCTTCCAGGGCGGTGAGACCGGGGAGGGACTTGCCCTCCAGGTACTCGAGGCTCGCGCCACCGCCGGTCGAAATGTGCCCGAACTCGTTCTCGTCGAAGCCCAGGATGCGGACGGCGGCGGCCGAGTCGCCGCCTCCGACCACGGTGAACGCGTCGCTGTCCAGCAGCGCCTGCGCGACGGCCTTGGTGCCCTCGGCGAAGGCCGGGTGCTCGAAGACACCGACCGGGCCGTTCCAGAACACGGTCTTCGCGTCCGCCAGCTTCTCGGCGAACAGCTGCTGGGTCTTCGGGCCGATGTCCAGGCCCTCCTTGTCGGCGGGGATCTTGTCCGCGTCGACGATCTCGAAGTCCTCGACCGGGGCGTGGGTCTTGGTGTCCGGGAAGCTGGCGGAGATCGCCACGTCCACCGGGATCACGAACTCGACGCCGGTCTCCGCACCGCGCTTGAGGTACTCCAGCACGGTCGGGATCTGGTCCTTCTGCAGCAGCGAGATGCCGACCTCGTGGCCCTGGGCCGCGAGGAAGGTGTACGCCATGCCGCCGCCGATCAGGATGCGGTCGGCCTTGCCCAGCAGGTTGTCGATCACGCCGACCTTGTCGGAGACCTTGGAGCCGCCGAGCACCACCACGTAGGGGCGCTCGACCTCGTCGGTCAGCCGCTTGAGCACGCCGACCTCGGTGGCGATCAGGTCGCCGACCGCGTGCGGCAGGCGGGCCGGGAGGTCGTAGACCGAGGCGTGCTTGCGGTGCACCGCACCGAAGCCGTCGCCCACGTAGAGGTCGGCCAGGGCGGCCAGCTCGTCGGCGAAGGCACCGCGCTCGGCGTCGTCCTTGGCGGTCTCGCCGGCGTTGAAGCGCAGGTTCTCCAGCAGCGTGACCTCGCCGTCGCCGAGGGCGGCGACGGTGGCCTTCGCGCTCTCGCCCACGGTGTCGGTGGCGAACGACACCGGCCGGCCCAGCACCTCGCCGAGGCGGACGGCGACCGGGGCGAGCGAGTACTGCGGGTCGGGCTCGCCCTTGGGGCGGCCCAGATGGGAAGCGACGATCACCTTGGCACCGGCCGCGACCAGCTTGGCGATGGTCGGGGCGACGGCGCGGATGCGGCCGTCGTCGGTGATGGCACCGTTCGACAGCGGCACGTTCAGGTCGGCGCGGACGAACACCCGCTGGCCGTTGACCTGGAGGTCTTCGATCTTCTTCACGGTGGACGGATCTCCTGGGAAGAGGAGGTGGCAGCGGCACGACGGCGGACCGCTCGGCAGTGGCAACCCGGGCGTCCCGACCCGGGTGAGGGACGCAGAGCAGGGGCCCGAACGCCAGGCGTCCGGGCCGCTGCTCACATCACATCAGCTTCCGCTGGATCAGAGCTGGCCACCGACGAGGGTGGTGAGGTTGACCAGGCGGTTCGAGTAACCCCACTCGTTGTCGTACCAGCCGAAGACCTTGACCTGGTTGCCCTGGACCATGGTCATCAGCGAGTCGAAGATCGTGGAGAACGGCGAGTTCACGATGTCGGAGGAGACGATCGGGTCCTCGGTGTACTGCAGGATGCCCTTGAGGGAGCCCTCGGACGCCTTCTGGAAGGCGGCGTTGACCTCCTCGACGGTGACCTCGCGCTCGAGGGTGACCACCAGGTCGGTGATCGAGCCGGTCGGGACCGGCACGCGCAGCGAGGTGCCGTCCAGCTTGCCCTTGAGCTCGGGCAGGACCAGGGCGGTGGCCTTGGCGGCACCCGTCGAGGTCGGGATGATGTTGATGGACGCCGCGCGCGCACGACGCAGGTCCTTGTGCGGGAAGTCCAGCGTCACCTGGTCGTTGGTGAACGCGTGGACGGTGGTCATCAGACCCTTGACGATGCCGAAGTTCTCCTGGAGGACCTTGGCGATCGGCGCCACGCAGTTGGTGGTGCAGGAGGCGTTGGAGATGACCGTGTGGTTCGCCGGGTCGTACTTCTCGTCGTTGACGCCCATCACGATGGTGACGTCCTCGTCCGTCGCCGGCGCCGAGATGATGACCTTCTTCGCACCGGCGGTGACGTGCTTCTTCGCAGCGTCCGCCTTGGTGAAGATGCCGGTGGACTCGATGACGATGTCCACGCCCAGCTCCCCCCAGGGGAGGTTGGCCGGGTCGCGCTCGGCGATCACCTTGAAGGTGTGACCGTCGACGGTGATGCTGTCGGCGGTGTGGGAGACCTCGGCCTGGAGGGTTCCGAGGATGGAGTCGTACTTGAGGAGGTGAGCCAGGGTCTTGGTGTCGGTCAGGTCGTTCACACCGACGATCTCGATGTCCGCGCCCTGGGACTTAACCGCACGGAAGAAGTTGCGGCCGATGCGGCCGAATCCGTTGATGCCTACCCGGATCGTCACGAACCGATCTCCTTATTGGGTAACGCCGGTAGCCCGACGCGATGGAAATGGGATGTCCCCGACCACCTATGACCCTACCTCTCCGGGGCCGGGCTGGGCACATCGCCTCACCGCTGCGGCCCAGCACTGACGGGCTTTCGGGACCTTGTCAGGCCCTACGTCCCGACCCCGCAGGGCAGTTGGGCCCACCCCCTCGGCACCCGACGGCCCGTCAGGTGCCACGAAGGCCGGTGTCCACCATGTGGACACCGGCCGTTCGGTGTGTGAGCGTCCTGAGGCCCCGTCAGCCCCGCCCGGGTGCGCCGGTCAGTTCATCGCCATCTCGTCGGTCAGGCTCGCCTCGGTGCTCGGCAGGCCGAGCTCGGAGGCCCGCTTGTCGGCCATCGCCAGCAGCCGGCGGATCCGGCCGGCCACCGCGTCCTTGGTGAGCGGCGGGTCGGCCAGCGCGCCGAGCTCCTCCAGCGAGGCCTGCTTGTGCTGCATCCGCAGCTGGCCGGCGGCCGCGAGGTGCTCGGGCACCTCCTCGCCGAGGATCTCCAGCGCCCGCTGCACCCGGGCACCGGCCGCCACCGCGGCCCGGGCCGAGCGGCGCAGGTTGGCGTCGTCGAAGTTGGCCAGCCGGTTCGCGGTGGCCCGGACCTCGCGCCGCATCCGGCGCTCCTCCCAGGCCAGCACGGATTCGTGCGCACCCAGCCGGGTGAGCAGCGCGCCGATCGCGTCGCCGTCCCGGATCACCACCCGGTCCACCCCGCGCACCTCGCGGGCCTTGGCCGGGATGCCCAGCCGACGGGCCGCGCCGACCAGGGCGAGCGCCGCCTCCGAGCCGGGGCAGGTGATCTCCAGGGAGGAGGAGCGGCCGGGCTCGGTCAGCGAGCCGTGCGCCAGGAAGGCCCCGCGCCAGGCGGCCTCCGCGTCACAGGTCGCGCCCGAGACCACCGCCGGGGGGAGCCCCCGGATCGGGCGCCCGCGCCCGTCCACCAGCCCGGTCTGCCGGGCCAGCAGTTCGCCGTCCTTCACCACCCGCACCACGTACCGGCTGCCGCGCCGCAGCCCGCCGGGTGCCATCACCACCAGGTCCGAGGAGTGTCCGAAGATCTCCAACAGGTCCTTGCGCAGCCTCCGGGCCGCAATGCCGGTGTCCAGCTCCGCCTCGATCACGATCCGGCCGCTCACGATGTGGAGACCGCCCGCGAACCGGAGGATCGCCGAGACCTCTGCCTTTCGGCAGCAGGCCCGGGTGACGGGGAGCCGGCTGATTTCGTCCTTGACCGCTGCCGTCATCGCCATGGGCCGATCCTTCCATGTGTCCGGAAAATCCGGTCGTACGCAGCCGCCAACAGCTCCCGGTCGTGTCGCGGCGTGCCGTCCGCGGCGGCGACCCGGTCGAGCACCAGTACGGCACCCATCCGCGCGGCGGCCTTCTCCAGGCCGGCCAGGTCCGCCTGGCCGAAGGCGCCACCGGTGACGGCGCGCTCGTCGACAAGGATCGCATCCACCGAGAGCCCCGGGGCGTGGTCGGCGAACACCTCCAGGTGGCGCTGCGGGGTGAAGCCCTCGGTCTCGCCCGGCTGCGGGGCCAGGTTGAGGGTCAGCAGCCGGCGGGCCCGGGTCTCGGAGAGCGCGGCGGCCAGCTCGGGCACCAGCAGGTGCGGCAGCACGCTCGTGAACCAGGAGCCCGGGCCGAGCACCACCCAGTCCGCGTCCAGCACCGCCTTGACCGCCTCCGGCACGGCCGGGGGATCCTCGGGCAGCAGCCGGATCGACTCCACCGTGCCGGGGGTGACGGCCACGTGGGCCTGCCCCCGGACGGCGGTCAGCTCGGCCGGGTGGGCCGGGTCGTGCCCGCGCACCTCGGCCTCGATGTCCAGCGGCACCGCCGACATCGGCAGCACCCGGCCCTGCACGTTCAGCAGCCGGCCGACCCAGTCCAGCGCGGCCACCGGATCGCCGAGTTTCTCCCAGAGCGCCACGATCAGCAGGTTGCCCACCGCGTGGCCGCCCAGCTCGCCGTCCCCGGTGAAGCGCTGCTGGATCACCTCGGACCAGGTCCGGCCCCACTCGTCGTCCCCGCAGAGCGCGGCCAGCGCCTTGCGCAGGTCGCCCGGCGGGAGCACGCCCAGCTCGGCCCGGAGCCGACCGCTGGAGCCGCCGTCGTCGGCGACGGTGACCACGGCGGTCAGCTCGGTGGTCAGCCTGCGCAGCGCGGAGAGCGAGGCGGACAGCCCCTGGCCACCACCGAGCGCGGCGATCCTGGGCGCGCGCCGCTGCCTCGCCGGCCCCATCGCCGAGTGCCCCACCACTGCCACGCCGACCCCAGTCCGTCGTTCCACCATGCCTGTACGAGCGACAGCGGGGCCGGTTCCGTCACTCCCGGCCGGTCGGGCCCGTGGTGGTCACTCCCGGCCCATGTCGCGGTGGACCAGCACCGTCTCGACGCCGTCCGCGATCAGACGCTTCGTCAGCCGCTCGGACATCGCCACGCTGCGGTGCTTCCCACCGGTGCAGCCTACGGCAAGGGTCATGTACCGCTTCCCCTCGCGGCGGTAGCCCTCGGTGACGATTTTGAGGAGCTCCGCGTAGCCGTTGAGGAACTCGTTCGACCCCGGCTGCTGGAAGACGTAGCCGGCCACGTCGGGGTCGGTGCCGGTGCGGGCCCGCAGCTCGGGCACCCAGTGCGGGTTCGGCAGGAAGCGGCAGTCCACCACCAGGTCGGCGTCGACCGGCAGGCCGTACTTGAAGCCGAAGGACATCACGGTGGCGCGCAGCTCGGGCTCGTCGTGGTCGGCGAAGGCCGCGTCCAGCTTGGCCCGGAGCTGGTGCACGTTCAGGTCGGAGGTGTCGATCACCAGGTCGGCCTCGCCGCGCAGCTCGCGCAGCAGGTCGCGCTCGCGCTCGATGCCGTCCACGATCCGGCCGTCGGCCTGCAGCGGGTGCGGGCGGCGGACCGACTCGAAGCGGCGCACCAGGGCCTCGTCGGAGGACTCCAGGAAGACCACCCGGAGTCGGACGCCGCGCTTCTCCAGCTCCTCCAGCGAGGTCAGCAGGTCGTCGAAGAACTTCCGCCCCCGGACGTCCACCACCGCGCCGATCCGGGGCACCGCGCCCTGCGAGCGGGCGCCGAGGTCCACCATGGTCGGGATCAGGGCCGGGGGGAGGTTGTCCACCACGAACCAGCCCAGGTCCTCCAGGCACTTGGCGGCGGTGCTCCGCCCGGCTCCGGACATGCCGGAGATGATCACCAGCTCGGGGGAGCTCTCGACGCCGCCCGTCTTCTGGGTGGTGCCCCCGTGGTCTGCCGCAGTCACTTCTGGTCCCCGCTCTCGGTCCTGCCGTTGCTACTGCCGATGCTGCTGCTGTGGTCGCCCGTGCCGTCGCCGGCCGTGCCGTCGTCAATGATCTCGCCGGTGGCGGTGTTCACGGCCGGAGCGACCGGTGTACGGACGGCCAACGCCGCGACAACAGTCTCCGCCGTCCGCCGGCCGATCCCCGGCACCTCGCAGATCTCCGCCACGGTGGCGGCCCGCAGCTTCTTCAACGATCCGAAGTGCTTGAGGAGTGCCTGGCGGCGAGTCTCGCCGAGGCCGGGGACGGAGTCCAGCTCCCCCGCCGTGAGCCGCTTGGCCCGCTTGGCCCGCTGGTAGGTGATGGCGAAGCGGTGCGCCTCGTCGCGGACCCGCTGGAGCAGGTAGAGGCCCTCGCTGGAGCGCGGCAGCACCACCGGGTCGTCCTGGCCGGGCAGCCACACCTCCTCCAGCCGCTTGGCCAGCCCGCAGACCGCCACGTCGTCGATCCCCAGCTCCTCCAACGCCCGCTGCGCGGCGGCCACCTGGGGCTGCCCGCCGTCGACCACCACCAGCTGCGGCGGGTAGGCGAAGCGCCTGGGCCGCCCGTCCTCGGTCCGCGGCCCGCTCGGCTCCTCGGGGCCGTCCTCCTCGACCGCCCACTCGCCGGTCTGCTCGCGCTCCTGGAGGTAGCGGCGGAACCGACGGGTGATCACCTCGTGCATCGAGCGGACGTCGTCCTGGCCCTCGAAGCCCTTGATCTGGAAGCGGCGGTACTCGCTCTTGCGGGCCAGGCCGTCCTCGAAGACCACCATCGAGGCCACCACGTCCTGGCCCTGCAGGTGCGAGATGTCGAAGCACTCGATGCGCAGCGGCACCGAATCCAGCTCCAGCGCCTCGGCGATCTCCTGCAGCGCCCGGCTACGGGTCGTCAGGTCGGAGGCCCGCTTGGTCTTGTGCAGCACCAGCGACTGCTGGGCGTTCCTCTGCACGGTGGCCATCAGGTCCTTCTTGTCCCCGCGCTGCGGCACCCGCAGGTCCACCTGCGAGCCGCGCAGCCCGCTCAGCCACTCCTGCACCGGCCCGGCCGGCTCCGGCAGCGCGGGCACCAGCACCTCGCGCGGCACCGACTCCGAGCCGGAGCCGCCGCCGTAGAGCTGCTGCAGCGCGTGCTCCACCAGCCCGGCGGTGTCGACGTCCTCCACCTTGTCGGTGACCCAGCCGCGCTGGCCGCGCACCCGGCCGCCGCGCACGTGGAAGATCTGCACCGCGGCTTCGAGCTCGTCCTCGGCCAGTGCCAGCAGGTCGGCGTCGGTGCCGTCGCCGAGCACCACCGCGTTCTTCTCCATCGCCCGCCGGAGCGCCCCGAGGTCGTCGCGCAGCCGGGCCGCCTTCTCGTACTCCATCGCGGCGGCGGCCTGCTGCATCTCCTGCTCCACCCGGCGCAGGTGGTTGCCCGTCCGACCGGCCATGAAGTCGCAGAACTCCTCGGCGAGTTCGGCGTGCTCCTCGGCGGAGATCTTCCCCACGCAGGGTGCCGCGCACTTGCCGATGTAGCCGAGCAGGCAGGGCCGGCCGATCTGCTTCGCCCGCTTGAACACCCCGTTCGAGCAGGTCCGCACCGGGAAGACCCGCAGCATCAGGTCGACCGTCTCGCGGATCGCCCAGGCGTGCCCGTAGGGCCCGAAGTACCGCACGCCCTTCCTGTGCGCCCCGCGCATCACCTGGACCCTCGGGTACTCCTCGTTGAGGGTGACCGCCAGCTCCGGATAGCTCTTGTCGTCCCGGTACTTGACGTTGAACCGGGGGTCGAACTCCTTGATCCAGGAGTACTCCAGCTGCAGCGCCTCGACCTCGGTGGCCACCACCGTCCACTCGACCGAGGCCGCCGTGGTCACCATGGTGGCCGTCCGCGGGTGCAGGTTCGCCACGTCCTGGAAGTACGAGGAGAGCCGGGGCCGAAGGCTCTTCGCCTTCCCCACGTAGATGACCCGCCCGTGCCCGTCACGGAACTTGTACACACCGGGCGAGGTCGGAATGGCCCCGGGAGCGGGCCGGTACGTGGAGGGGTCTGCCATAGTCCCCTACCGTACCGACCCGGACCGACACCCCGGGGCCCTGTCCGTCAGCTAGGCACCCGCTGCGGTTCGCCACCTCCATGCCACTCCCCCACCTCACCCCGCGCGGAGCGCACCCCACACCCTCACAACCCCGCCCGGTTCAACAGGTCCGTGCCACCCCCACCCACGCCCCATCCCGCGCGGAGCACACCCCCGCCCTCACAACCCCGCCCGGCACAGCAGATCCGCGCCACTCCCCACTCGCCCACCCCACCCCGCGCGGAGCGCACCCCGCCCTCTCACAACCCCGTGCGGTTCAACAGGTCCGCGCCCAGCGGGGTGATGGTGTGCAGGACGGCGCCGCCGCGGCGCTGAGTGGTGATCAGGTTGGCGTTGCGCAGCACCGTGGCGTGCTGGCTGGCGGCGGCCGGGGAGACGTTGAGGCGGCGAGCCAGCTCGGTGGTGGTGCAGCCGTCGGTGACCACGTCGAGGGCGGCGGCGCGGGTGCGGCCGAGGAGGGCTCCGAGGGAGTGCCGGGCGGTCGGGTCGGGGGTGAGGAGGTGCGCGGCGGCGAGCGGGTCGCGGACGGTGGGGAAGGCCAGGGCGTGCGGGGCGTCCGGGTCCATGGTGTCGGTGAGCAGGGTGGGCGGGTCGGCCTGGAAGGCCATCGGCAGCAGGACCAGTCCGCGACCGCAGAGGTGGATCTCCACGTCGTTCGGGTAGTCGACCTCCAGGACGGGGGCGTGCCAGCGGATGCCGGGGACGCAGAAGGTGGCGAGCAGCTGCTCCACCCCGCCGTCCAGCAGGGTGCGCGCCAGGTCGGCCCGGACGGCGTCCAGGTGGGCCCGGATCCGGGCCCAGTACGGGCCGACGGTGGCGTCGTGGGAGGCGCGCAGCGAGTCGGCGAGCAGCTGACGGGCGGTCAGGTCGCCCTCCAGCAGGGCGCGGATCCAGCGCGGGTCGGCCTGCGGGGTGGCGATCGGGCCGAGTTCGAGGCGGACCAGCCGGTCGGGGGCGCTGAGCAGCCGGTCGATGCCGACCTCCACCGAGGGGTCGGTGCCGGTGAGCGCCCCGAGGTCGAAGCGCGCGCCGGGGCCGGGTATCAGCGAGGCCAGCGGGCGCAGCTCCGCGGCCAGCCGACCGCCGAACTGCCGTCTCCAGGGCCGGAACTGGGAGCAGCCGAGCGGCCCGGTCAGCTTGGCCAGTCCGTGGAAGGTCTCCGCCAGCGGCCCGGCCGTCGGCGCGACCCGCACCCGCGCGAGGTCGTCCGCCGTCAGATGGATGCGCAGCACCTTTAAGCCACCCCCTAATCCCCTGGCGGGAACCCCCGCCCACCCCGCAGGATCGTCCCCGACGCCGCTGCCCGGTACGGGGGTACGGACAGCGCGCCGGCCCGGCCACGCCGCCCCACCGGCATGGCCGGGCCCGTACGGCAGCAGCCGCACCCGACCTGCTACTTGGTGACCTGGAACGCCCCGTCCTTGACCACGACCTGGTACTGCGGCAGCGGACTGGGCGCCGGGCCCTCCTTGACCGCACCGTCGGCGATGGTGAACTTGCTGTAGTGGCAGGGGCAGTTGACGGTGCCGTCCTTGACCTCGTCAACCACGCAGCCGGCGTGGGTGCACTTGGCGCTGAACGCCTTGTACTGCCCCTCGGCGGGCTGGGTGACCACGATCCGCTGCTCGCGGTAGACCTTGCCGCCGCCCACCGGCACGTCCGCCACCGCACCGACCTGCACCGGACCGCTCGCGGCCGGCTGGTCCGCGGAGCCGGAGGACCCGCAGGCCGTCAGCGCGCCCGCGCCACCGGCGGCCAGCACGGCCCCGCAGAGCAGGGTCCGGCGGCTGGTCACGGGCACGGCCGGCGCGGGCCGGGCGGGCGTGGTCTCGGTCATCGGTGACGCTCCCTCAGTGCACTCGGCTCGACCGACGCAGTCTATGCCGGGACGCCGGACGGGCCGCTCCCCCTGGGGGAGCGGCCCGTCCGTGCGCGCGTCGGCCGCCCGTGCGCCGTACTGCCTCTGCGCCGTACCGCCTCCGCGCCGGGCTACTTCTTCGCCGCTGCCACCCGCTTCCGGGGCGCGGCGGCCTTCTTCGCGGGGGCCTTGGCGGGGGCCTTCGCCGAGGCCTTGCCCTGGGCCAGCACCGGGGCGGCCGGCAGCAGGATGTCCCGGAGGAACTTGCCGGTGTGACTGGCCGTCACGGCGGCCACCTCCTCCGGGGTGCCCTCGGCGACCACCATGCCGCCGCCGGAGCCGCCCTCGGGGCCCATGTCGACCAGCCAGTCGGCGGTCTTGATGACGTCGAGGTTGTGCTCGATGACGATGACCGTGTTCCCCTTCTCCACCAGGCCGTCGAGGACCTTGATCAGCTTGCTGATGTCCTCGAAGTGCAGGCCGGTGGTGGGCTCGTCCAGCACGTAGACCGTGCGGCCGGTGGAGCGCTTCTGCAGCTCGGAGGCGAGCTTGACGCGCTGCGCCTCGCCGCCGGAGAGGGTCGGCGCGGACTGGCCGAGCCGGACGTAGCCGAGGCCGACGTCGTTCAGCGTGCGCAGGTGGCGGGCGATCGAGGGGACGGCCTCGAAGAAGTGCATGGCCTCCTCGATCGGCATGTCCAGCACCTCGGCGATGGACTTCCCCTTGTAGTGCACCTCCAGCGTCTCCCGGTTGTACCGGGCGCCGTGGCAGACCTCGCACGGCACGTAGACGTCGGGCAGGAAGTTCATCTCGATCTTGATGGTGCCGTCGCCGGAGCAGTGCTCGCAGCGCCCGCCCTTGACGTTGAAGGAGAACCGGCCCTGGAGGTAGCCCCGGACCTTGGCCTCCTGGGTCTCCGCGAAGAGCTTGCGGATGTTGTCGAAGACTCCGGTGTAGGTGGCCGGGTTGGAGCGCGGGGTGCGGCCGATCGGCGACTGGTCGACGTGCACCACCTTGTCCACCAGCTCGGTGCCGGTGATCCGGGTGTGCCGGCCGGGGACGCTGCGCGCCCCGTTCAGCTCGCGGGCGAGGTGGGTGTAGAGGATGTCGTTCACCAGCGTGGACTTGCCGGAGCCGGAGACGCCGGTGATCGCGGTGAAGGTGCCGAGCGGGAAGCCGACCGTGACGTCCCGGAGGTTGTGCTCGCGGGCGCCGTGCACCACCAGCTGGCGCTTCTTGTCGCGCGGGCGGCGGACCGCCGGGGTGGGGATGGAGCGGCGGCCGGACAGGTACTGCCCGGTCATCGACTCCTCGTTGTCCAGCAGCTCCTTGAGCGAGCCGGAGTGCACCACCTTGCCGCCGTGCTCACCGGCGCCGGGGCCGATGTCGACCACCCAGTCGGCGGTCTTGATGGTGTCCTCGTCGTGCTCGACGACGATCAGCGTGTTCCCGATGTCGCGCAGGCGGACCAGGGTCTCGATCAGCCGGTGGTTGTCCCGCTGGTGCAGTCCGATGGAGGGCTCGTCCAGCACGTAGAGCACGCCGACCAGGCCGGAGCCGATCTGGGTGGCCAGCCGGATGCGCTGGGCCTCGCCGCCGGAGAGGGTGCCGGCCGCGCGGTTCAGCGAGAGGTAGTCCAGGCCGACGTCGACCAGGAAGCGCAGCCGCTCGTTGACCTCCTTGAGCACCCGCTCGGCGATCTGCTTGTCCCGCGCGTTCAGCTTCATCGCGCCGAGGAACTCGGCGCAGTCGGCGATCGACATCGCGGAGACGTCGGCGATCGACTTGTCGAGGATGGTGACGGCCAGGATCACCGGCTTGAGCCGGGTGCCCCGGCAGGTCGGGCAGGGCACCTCGCGCATGTAGCCCTCGAAGCGCTCGCGGCTGCTGTCGCTCTCCGACTCGGAGTGACGGCGCGTCACGAACGGGATGGCACCCTCGAACGGCGCGGTGTACGAACGCTCGCGCCCGTAGCGGTTGTTGTACCGGACCTCGACCTGGGTCTTGTGGCCGTACAGCAGCGCCTTGCGGGCCCGCTGCGGCAGCCCGGCCCACGGCAGGTCGGTGCGGAAGCCGAGCTCACCGGCCAGCGCGTCGGTCAGCCGGGAGAAGTACTCCTTGGTGTGGCCCTGGGACCACGGGTGGATGGCGCCCTCGTCCAGCGACTTCTCCTCGTCGGGGACCACCAGCTCCGGGTCCACCTCCATCCGGCTGCCCAGGCCCGAGCAGTCCGGGCAGGCGCCGAACGGCGAGTTGAAGGAGAACGAGCGGGGCTCCAGCTCCTCGAACGACACGTCGTCGTACGGGCAGTAGAGGTGCTCGGAGTACATCCGCTCGCGCTCCGGGTCGTCCTCCGCGAGGTCGACGAAGTCGAGCACCACCATGCCGCCGCCGAGCCGCAGCGCGGTCTCGACCGAGTCGGTCAGCCGGCGCTTGGCGGTGGACTTCACGGTGAGGCGGTCGACGACCACCTCGATGGTGTGCTTCTCCTGCTTCTTGAGCGTCGGCGGCTCGGTCAGCTGGATCGTCGCGCCGTCCACCCGGGCCCGGGCGTAGCCCTTGGACTGCAGGTCGGCGAAGAGGTCGACGAACTCGCCCTTGCGCTCCCGGACCACCGGGCTGAGCACCTGGAAGCGGGTGCCCTCGGGCAGCTCCAGCACCCGGTCCACGATCGCCTGCGGGGACTGCTTGGCGATCGGGCGGGCGCAGTGCGGACAGTGCGGCTTGCCGATCCGGGCGAACAGCAGGCGGAGGTAGTCGTAGACCTCGGTGATGGTGCCGACGGTCGACCGCGGGTTCCGGTTGGTCGACTTCTGGTCGATCGAGACGGCCGGGGAGAGGCCCTCGATGAAGTCCACGTCGGGCTTGTCCATCTGGCCCAGGAACTGGCGGGCGTAGGAGGACAGCGACTCGACGTAGCGGCGCTGGCCCTCAGCGAAGATCGTGTCGAAGGCGAGCGAGGACTTGCCCGAGCCGGAGAGGCCGGTGAAGACGATGAGGGAGTCGCGCGGCAGGTCGAGCGAGACGTTCTTGAGGTTGTGCTCGCGAGCACCGCGGACGATGAGGCGGTCGGCCACTGCTTCTGGCGCCTTTCTCCGAGGGAGGGTGGCTGGGAAGGGCTGCGTGGCCCACTGCTTGGGACCAACAAGCGCAATCGGGTGAATTCTTCCAGTGTGCGCCAGTCAGCCTACTAGCTCATGCGTTCGAATAACGACCGCGTCCAGCCAGGTCCACCCGAACGAGTGACGGCCCGGACGGGCCGAACTGACGCTCTCCGCAAAACCTGCTGCTCAGGCCCCGCGCCCACCGGTAGCGTCCGGAACGTCAACGAGGCGCGGCCCCTCCGGGCAACGCCCTCGGCCACCGCAACCCGGGAGCGCTGCCACCACGATGACCGACACCACTGACAACGCGGGCGCGGCCGCCCGGGCCGCCGCCGACCTGAAGGCCGTCGAGGACTCCACCGCCACCCTGCTCCGGGTCGCGGCCGAGCTCTCGCACGAGCAGGTGCCGCAGCCCTCCGCGCTGCCCGGCTGGACCCGGGGCCACGTCCTCGCCCACATCTCGCGCAACGCCGACTCGCTGGTCAACCTGCTGGACAGCGCCTCCACCGGCCGCGACATCCCGCAGTACGCCAGCGCCGAGGCCCGCGACCGGGGCATCGAGGCGGACGCCCCGCGCCCGCTGGCCGAGCAGTGGGAGGACCTGCGGGCCAGCCACCGGCGCTTCACCGAGGCCGCCGCCCGGCTCACCGAGGAGAACTGGAACGCCCCGCTCAGGCACCGCTCCGGCTACGTCTTCCCGGCCCACGAACTTCCCCGCAAGCGGCTGATGGAGGTCGAGTACCACCTGGTCGACCTGGCCGCCGGCTACACCCCCGCCGACTGGCCGCTCGCCTTCGCCGAGGCCGAACTCCCCCGGCTCGCCGCCCTGTTCGAAGGCTCGGACGGCCTTCCGGAGCTCCGCCTCACCGCCACCGACACCGGCGCGACCGCCACCACCGGGGGCTCCGCCGGCGCCCCCGTCACCGTCGAGGGCCCAGTCCGCGAGCTGGTCGGCTGGCTCTCCGGCCGCACCGACGGCTCGGCGCTCACCGCCCCGGCCCCGCTGCCCGCCCTCCCGGCGATGGGCTGAGCGGGCATGATGGTCCATCAGACGGCCCCGAGGATCGAGGAGCGGCAGCAACGATGACGTACCACGGAGCGGTGAAGGTCGGCGGCCCGCCGGACGTGCGGGAGCTGGCCCACCTGATCATCACCAAGATCGCGGTCGGCCCGCACGACAACAACGCCTACCTGCTGCGCTGCCGGGCCACCGACGAGCAGCTGCTGATCGACGCGGCCGCCGAGCCCGAGACCCTGCTGGAGACCGTCGGCCCCCGACTGGCCACCGTGGTCACCACCCACCGCCACCACGACCACTGGGCCGCCCTGGCCGGCGTGGTCGAGGCCACCGGCGCCACCACCGCGGCCGGCCGGATCGACGCCGAGGCCATCGACGTCCCCACCGCCCTCCCCCTCGACGACGGCGACGTCCTCCGGGTCGGCCAGGTCGAGCTGACCGTCCGCCAGCTCACCGGCCACACCCCCGGCGCCATCGTCCTGGTCTACGACGACCCCCAGGGCCACCCGCACGTCTTCACCGGCGACTGCCTCTTCCCCGGCGGCGTCGGCAACACCTGGGGCGACCCTGCGGCCTTCGACACCCTCTACCGCGACGTCACCGCCAAGCTCTTCGACGTCCTCCCCGACGAGACCTGGATCTACCCGGGCCACGGCGGCGACACCACCCTCGGCACCGAACGCCCCCACCTCCCGGAGTGGCGCACCCGGGGCTGGTGACACCCGGTGCGGCGCCGGCCCGGCCGGCGCCGCACTCGCGTGTTCTCAGGGACACTTCTCCTCGAACTTCACCACGCCGAACGTCACCGGCTGTCCGTTCAGGGCGGTCCCCGGCTTCGGGTCCTGGGTGCACACCTGCCAGTTCGACTCGACCAGCACCATCCGCTTCTCCAGCACGTCCTTCACGACGAAGCTGGTGGAGCGGTCGAGTGCCTGCCGGGCGGTCGACATCGCCTTCCCCGAGAAGTCCGGCATGGTGGCCCCCGCCTTCGGCATCTGCACCCCCTGGTCGGCGGCCGGGCACTGCTCGTCGAGCTGCACCGTGCCGAAGTCGACCTTCGCACTCGCGGACTGACGACCCGCCACCGGCGACTGCGTGCAGACCTTCCAGTTCCGGTCGTCGATCTGGAGGCGCGAGCGGCCGAGCGCATCGTGCGAGGTCAGGTAGGAGAACCCGGTGGCCGGAGCCTTGTCCTGGGCGGACTGCAGGCCCATCCCGACGAAGTTCGGCAGCTCCGCGGCGTCCGGGGACGCAGCTGCGGGTGCGGCCGGAGCCGGCGGGGCCGGTGTCGCGGACATCGAGGCCGCCGGCACCGGAGCGGCAGGCGCTGAAGTCGCAGGCGCCGGAGCAGCAGGCGCTGAAGTCGCAGGCGCCGGAGCAGCAGGCGCCGAGGAGGGCGGCGGCGAGGCCTGCGCGACCGGAACCGTCGAGGTCGGTGCGGGGTCCGCCACGGCGGCCACCCGGATCAGGAGCAGCACACCGCCCGCGCCGAACCCGGCCGCCTTCTTGTTCTTCTTGATCAGTTCGAGGTACGAACGGGTCGGCGGGGGCTGACTGTTCCACTGCGGGGGATGTGCCACGCTCTGCTCCTCGGGTGCGATGTGCCGCCGAGCCTCCCAGAACGGGCCGGCCACCGACCCGGGAGTTGCCAAGCCGTGACTCACCGTCAGTTCAGCGCACCCGCGCCCGGCCGGAAAGCGGGTGCCGTCCGCCGGAGACCGATGCCAGGATGCCGGGATGGATGCGATGGTGCGGGCGGCCGAGGACGTGGTCGGGACCGGGCTCAGTGATCCGGTGGACCTCGGGGGGTCGACCCGGAGCACGGTCCTGCGGTGCCGGACGGCGGGCGGCGGAAGCGTGGTGGTGAAGGCCTTCGGGCAGGGGCCGGACGCGTGGCGCGGGTTCGCGGCGGAGGCGGCGGGGCTGTCGTTGGGGCTGGCCGGGCCGGAGTTGCTGGGGGTGCACGCGGAGCTGCCGCTGCTGGTGCTGGAGGACCTCGGGGAGGCGCCGAGCCTGGCGGACGTGCTGCTCGGGCCGGATCCGGCGGCGGCCCGTGCCGGGCTGCTGGCCTGGGCCCGGGGGCTCGGGCGGCTGGCGGCCGGGTCGGTGGACCGGCGGGCGGAGCTGGCGGTGACGGCGGCCGGGTACCGGCGGGACTGGGAGGGGGCGGAGTGGGAGGAGCTGCCCTGGCTGGCCGAGCAGGCCGAGGTGCTGCCCGCGCTGCTCGAACGCTTCGGCCTGCCGGTGCCGGACGGGCTGGTCGGGGAGCTGGAGCGGATCGCGGCGGCCGGCACCGGGGCGTACCCGGCCTTCACGCCCGGTGACACCTGCCCGGACAACAACCTGCTGACACCGGACGGCCTGCGGCTGATCGACTTCGAGGGCGCCTGCTACCAGTCGGTCTTCCTGACCGCCGCCTACTGCCGGATGCCGTTCTCCACCTGCTGGTGCGTCTTCCGGCTGCCGGAGCCACTGGCCGCCGAGGTCGAGCGGACCTTCCGGGACGAGCTGCTGACGGCCCGTCCGGAGCTGGCCGACGACGCCCGCTGGGAGGCCGGGATGGCCGGGGCGGTCGCGGCCTGGACGGTGGACGCCACAGTGCGGGTGCTGGCGGGGGCCGTCGAGCGGGACGCGCCGCTGCACCGCACCCGCCGCCCGGTGGCGACCACACGCCAACTGCTGCGGCACCGCTGGGCGGCGGCGAGCGCCCTGGAGGGCCTGCCGGCGGTCGGCGAAGTGGCGCGCGCACTGCCGGCGGCGTTCGACTGGGACGTGCCACCGCTGCCCGGCTACCCCGCCTTCGGGGGCTGAGGCGGGCTGCCGAGCAGGACGGAGCAGCGGCCCCGACCTGAGGTGGGTGGTCGGGGCCGCTGCCGTTCGGGGGTGGTGGAGCGTCAGGCGTCGATCTGGTCCTTGGACGCCGCCTGCTCGGCCCGCTCCTGCTTCCGGGAGGCCATCAGCGAGGTGATGGTGGTGATCACCAGCACGCCGCAGATAACGCCGAGCGAGACCGGGATGCTGATCTCGGGGACGTGCACGCCGCTCTCGTGCAGCGCGTGCAGCACCAGCTTCACGCCGATGAAGCCGAGGATCACCGACAGGCCGTAGCTCAGGTGGACCAGCTTCTTCAGCAGGCCGCCGATCAGGAAGTACAGCTGGCGCAGGCCCATCAGGGCGAAGGCGTTGGCGGTGAAGACGATGTACGGGTCCTGGGTCAGGCCGAAGATGGCCGGGATCGAGTCCAGGGCGAACAGCACGTCGGTGGTGCCGATGGCGAGCATCACGATCAGCATCGGCGTCATCAGCCGCTTGCCGTTCTCACGGATCGTCAGCTTGGTGCCGTGGTACTTGTCGGTCGACGGGAAGCGCTTCTCGATCGACTTGAGCAGGCGGTTCTCCTCGAACTCCTCCTCCTCGTCGTCCCCCATCGCCTCCTTGACCAGCTTGTACGCGGTCCAGATCAGGAAGGCGCCGAAGATGTAGAAGACCCAGGAGAACTCGGAGACCAGCGCGGCACCGCCGGCGATGAAGACCGCCCGGAGCACCAGCGCGATGATCACACCGATCATCAGCACGCGCTGCTGGTAGATCCTGGGCACCGCGAACTTGCCCATGATCAGGATGAAGACGAAGAGGTTGTCGACGCTCAACGACTTCTCGGTGATGTACCCGGCGAAGAACTCACCGGCCGGCTTCGAACCGCCGTACCACCAGAGGAAGGCACCGAACAGGATCGCCAGCACGACCCAGACGGTGGTCCAGATCCCGGCCTCCTTGATGGAGACCTCGTGCGGCTTGCGGCCACCGATGAAGAAGTCGGCCACGATCAGGGCGACCAGCACCCCGATCGTGCCGACCCACAGGCCCACGGAAACGTCCACTTAGCTGCTCCTCCGGCAGGTAGGCGAGAGACAGTCATCGTCACTGCCGGAGGTCTCTTCCGCCCGTCGGCCGGCTCCGCCTGGCCCACGGACCAGCGCCCCGGGTGTGCCGACTGCGGCACCCGTGATGACGGGGACACTGCTTGGGGAATACTCCCCTCCGATACCCAGAGCCTAACAGAAGGACCAAGAGAAGGTAAAGAAGGTAAAGAACTCCCCCTGACGGGCCGTCAGAGGAAGGGCTCGATGGCGGGCAGCATGTCCTGGAAGGTGCGCGCCTTGGCCGGCGCGCCGATCGCCTGCATGCCCCAGCCGCCGCTGCCGTCCCGGTAGACCTTGGCCATGATCTGGCCGGTGTGCGGGCCGCCGCCGGTCAGCTCGTAGCGGGCCAGCTCCTGGCCGGTGGACTCGTCCACCAGGCGGCAGTGCGCCTGCTGCACCTCGGCGAAGCTCTGGCCGGTGTAGGAGGAGACGGTGAAGATCACCTGGGTGATGTGCACCGGGACCTGGACCAGGTCCACCAGGATCGATTCGTCGTCCTCCGAGCCGACCCCGCCGACCAGGTTGTCCCCGGTGTGCCGGACGGAGCCGTCGTTGCTCACCAGGTGGTGGAAGAAGACCACGTCGGACGGGGTGTGCTCGGCGTAGAGCAGGGCGGAGGCGTCCAGGTCGATCTGGCGGGTGCGGCTGCCGAACAGCCCGCGCTTCGGTGCTGCCTTCCACCCCAGCCCCATCCGGACCACCGACAGCGACTCGCCCGAGCTCTTCTGCAGGCTCACCCGTTGGCCCTTGGCCAGGTTCACCGACACGGCAATGCCCTCTCTCCTCAGCCCGGCCCACCCACCGGACCGGTGCAACGGCGGAACACCCCCTTGCCGTCCCCCGGCCGAGGCCCCCTGCGCGGGCCCCGGGGGCCCACGGCCCCCAACCCTATGGCCTGCGGGCATCCGCCCCATGCAAGGGGCGTACCCCGTGGCGCCGGGATCAACGCGAGCCCGCCCCGGGGTGCCGGAGGAACGGGCCGGCTCAGCCCCGCTTGAACTCCACCGGCCCGGCGTCCATCAGCACCGTTCCGTCGGTGTGCAGCACCGGTCGGCGCTCGGTGCGCCGGCGGCCGTACCGCTCGACGTGACGGATCGTCACCCCCTGCGGGTCGGTGAAGTCCACGAAGGCGATGGCCACCCAGTAGGAGGTGGCGGTGTCCTCGTAGAGCGGCACCGTCACCTTCGCGCCCCGGCCGTCGGAGACCTCCACCCGGGCCCCGTAGCTGCGGAAGCTGCCGGAGCCGTTGCCGACCGCGCTGTACGCGCAGACCAGGGCGTACCCCTGCCGGTCCGGGCGGACGATCCGGACGGTCTCCTCGCCCGGCTCCCGGGCGTCGCCGTCCAGGCCCAGGTACGGCTCCGCGGTCAGCGAGCCGAGGTCCTTCCAGTAGACCGCCCGGCCGGAGTCCGTCCGGGTGGCCAGCTCCTCCTTCAGGGCGGCGGCCGCGGCCTTGTCCTTGGCGCCGAACAGGCCGCGCTCCAGCTGCGGGAACACGTACCCGGGCGGGTGCTCCGCACCGCGCACCACGGCCTCGGCCGGGACGTACAGCGCGTAGAGGTCGAGGTCGGCGCCGCGCGACCGCCGGGCGTCGCTGCCGCCGTCCCAGCGGAGCGAGGCGGTGACGGTCAGCCCGCGGTCCCCCTTGTCCAGGGAGATCCGGGCGGAGCCGCCCTTGGCCAGGCTGACGGGGCGGGGGCCTGCGGTGTCGGAGTCCATTCCGGGATTCAAGCACCGCAGGCCACGGCGGGCGAGACGTGGGACGGCGCCCACGACGGCACCCCCCGACGCCACCCCGGCCCGACCGGGAGCGACCGGGAGCGACCGCTACGCCATGCCCGCCTCGCGCATCTGCCGGAGCTCCTTCTTCAGCTCGCCGATCTCGTCCCGCAGCCGGGCCGCCAGCTCGAACTGCAGGTCGGCCGCGGCGGCGTGCATGCGGTCGGTGAACTGCTGGATCAGATCCGCGAGTTCGGCCGCCGGCAGGCTCTTGGCCGGCTTGCGGTCGGCGCCCAGGGCGGGCACCGGGGCCTTGCCCTTGCCGGACTGCCGGTACCCGGTGGCCAGCAGCTCCTCGGTGTCCAGGTCCTCCCGGGTGAGGGTGTCCAGGATGTCGCCGATCTTCTTGCGGAGCGGCTGCGGGTCGATGCCGTGCTCGGTGTTGTACGCCTGCTGGACCTCGCGGCGGCGGTTGGTCTCCTCGATCGCCAGCTCCATCGAGGGGGTGATCCGGTCCGCGTACATGTGGACCTGGCCCGAGACGTTACGGGCGGCGCGGCCGATGGTCTGGATCAGCGAGGTGCCGGAGCGCAGGAAGCCCTCCTTGTCGGCGTCCAGGATGGCCACCAGCGAGACCTCGGGGAGGTCGAGGCCCTCACGGAGCAGGTTGATGCCGACCAGCACGTCGAACTTGCCGGCCCGCAGCTCGCGCAGCAGCTCGACCCGGCGCAGCGTGTCGACGTCGCTGTGCAGGTACTCCACCCGGATGTCGAGACCGAGCAGGTAGTCCGTCAGGTCCTCGGACATCTTCTTGGTCAGGGTGGTGACCAGGACCCGCTCGTCCTTCTCGATCCGCTTGCGGATCTCGTGCACCAGGTCGTCGATCTGACCCTCCGTCGGCTTGACGATCACCTCGGGGTCGATCAGGCCGGTCGGGCGGATGATCTGCTGCACCGCGCCGTCGCCCCGGGCCAGCTCGTACTTGCCGGGGGTCGCGGAGAGGTAGACCGTCTGCCCGATCCGCTCCTGGAACTCCTCCCACTTGAGCGGGCGGTTGTCCAGCGCGGAGGGCAGCCGGAAGCCGTGGTCGACCAGCGAGCGCTTGCGGGAGGCGTCGCCCTCGTACATCGCGCCGATCTGCGGCACGGTCACGTGCGACTCGTCGATGACCAGCAGGAAGTCGTCGGGGAAGTAGTCGAGCAGCGTGTTCGGCGGGGAGCCGGGCTCGCGGCCGTCGAAGTGCATCGAGTAGTTCTCGATGCCGGAGCAGCTGCCGATCTGACGGAGCATCTCGATGTCGTAGGTGGTGCGCATCCGCAGCCGCTGGGCCTCCAGCAGCTTGCCCTGCTTCTCCAGCACGGCGAGCCGCTCCTCCAGCTCCTTCTCGATGTCGTTCACCGCGCGCTCCAGGCGCTCGGGGCCGGCCACGTAGTGCGAGGCCGGGAAGACGTACATCGACTCGTTCTGGCTGATGATCTCGCCGGTGAGCGGGTGCAGCGTGTAGAGCGCCTCGATCTCGTCGCCGAACATCTCGATCCGGAGCGCCAGCTCCTCGTAGACCGGGAAGATCTCGATGGTGTCGCCCCGGACCCGGAAGGTGCCCCGGGTGAAGGCCAGGTCGTTCCGGGTGTACTGCATCTCGACGAAGCGGCGCAGCAGGGCGTCCCGGTCGACCTCCTCGCCGACGTGCAGCTGGGCCATCCGGTCGACGTACTCCTGCGGCGTGCCGAGGCCGTAGATGCAGGACACCGAGGCGACCACCACCACGTCGCGGCGGGTGAGCAGCGAGTTGGTCGCCGAGTGGCGCAGGCGCTCGACCTCCTCGTTGATCGAGGAGTCCTTCTCGATGTAGGTGTCCGTCTGCGGGACGTACGCCTCGGGCTGGTAGTAGTCGTAGTACGAGACGAAGTACTCGACCGCGTTGTTCGGCAGCAGCTCGCGGAACTCGTTCGCCAGCTGGGCGGCGAGGGTCTTGTTCGGCGCCATCACCAGGGTGGGGCGCTGGAGCTTCTCGATCATCCAGGCGGTGGTCGCGGACTTGCCGGTACCGGTGGCACCGAGCAGCACGACGTCCTTCTCACCGCCGCGGATGCGGCGCTCCAGCTCGGCGATGGCCGCCGGCTGGTCACCGTTGGGCTGGTAGGGGCTGACGACCTCGAAGGGCGTCACGGAACGCTCGATCTTCGTGATGGGACGCACGCCCCCACGGTACGGCCAGCCGCCGACATTCCCGGAGCTTCGCTGCTCAGGGCCGGACGGCCAGCGCGTTGCGGACCAGCAGCCGGCCGGCCCGGCGGAAGGAGCGCTCGCTGGAGTCCACCTCGTGGACCCGCAGGCGGCGGAGCACCACCACGACGGCCGGGGCGAGCCCCTGAGCGGCCAGCTCCTCCCGGACGCCCTCGGCGACCGCCCCGGACAGCTCCTCCAGCGACCAGCCGTCCGGCGCCTCCGCCTCCGGCGCGGTCTCGAGGAGCAGGCCCGGCTCCCAGGGCTCGAAGTCCACCGTGACGTCGGCGAAGTCCCCGGGGCAGCTGCGCTGCCACACGTACAGCGCCCGGACCTGGCGGAGCGGGCAGGGCGGGAACGGCTCGGTCGCGGCGGTCATCCCGACACCGTAGTGAGCCGACGCCCGGTCAGGCCATCCAGAAGAAGACCGCCGTCATCCGCTTCTCCGCCAGGGTGGCGCCCCAGTACTCGGTGGCGGTGTGGATCAGGTTGGCGGAGTAGAGGAGCAGCCGGTTGTAGCGGTGCGGGACGGCGAGGTCCTCGGTGAAGGAGTCGGCCGGGACGTAGCGGGTGCCGAGGGCGTCGACCAGGCTGTTGTGCGGGGCGGTCACCTGATTGCCGCCGAGCCGACCGCCCGGCAGGCTCTGGCGGTGGAAGCTGGTGCCGCAGCGGGCCGGCACGGCGGGGTTGAGGTAGAGCACGGCGGCGTACCGGCAGAGCGCGCGGGAGTCGGTGTGCGGCCTGGGCTCGCTCTCCCCCGCGCCGACCACCTGGACGCAGTTGTGGTTGAAGGTGCCGCCCTCCGCCTCGCTCAGCGCCCAGATCCGGGACGCCCCGGTGGCCTTGCGGACCATCGCCTCCACCCGGGCCAGCTCGCCGGGCAGCAGCGCGGGCATCGCCCGCAGGCCGGGCCACGCCTCCGGCTTGTGCGGGTAGCCCTCCTCCCACTCCTCGACCGCCAGGCAGCGGGCCCGGACCTCGTCGATGTTCGGGAGCACGTCATCCAGCACCCAGTAGTCCCGGCCCTTGGTGGGCTTGCGGTACGGGAGGACGGGCAGCACGGGGTGGCCGGGCACGGGCCGGCGCAGCTGAGGGGGCATGCGGCCGACGATAGGAGCGGGCCCCGCCACGCTTCGCCCGCAGACGGGTCAACACTTGGCCACGGACCGTCAAGTTTCGGTCTGGTCCGGTTCGTTCACGACCGAGGCCGGGCCGTCGGCCGATGGCCCGCTCGGCGCACCCGGGTCGTACGCCCGTTCCCCACTCCCTAAGCTGGCCGCGATGAACGCCGACCGCCGCACCGTGCTGCGCTCCGCCGCCGGGCTGGCCACCGCCGCCGCCCTCGGGGCCCTCTCCGCCTGCTCCGCCGCCGAGCCGCCCGCCGCCGAGGGCCCGGCCTCCCCGCCGCCGCTGCCCTCCGCCGCACCCACGGCGTCCGCTCCGCCCTCGCCCTCGCCCTCCGCCTCGCCGACCGCCACCCGGCCGGTGGTGGTCCCGGCCTTCGCCCCGCTGGCCCCGGGCACCCCGGCCGAGGTGGTGAACGGCCCGCGCAACCGCCCCGAGATCGCCCTGACCTTCCACGGCGAGGGTGACCCGGCCCAGGCCACCGCCCTGCTGGAACGCGCCGAGCAGCACGGGGTGAAGCTGACCGTGCTGGCGGTCGGCCGCTGGCTGGACCAGCAGCCGCAGATGGCCGAACGGATCCTCCGGGGCGGCCACGAACTGGGCAACCACACCCAGAACCACCGGGACCTCAACGCCCTGACGCCGGATCAGGTGCACGCGGAGATCGCCGAGTGCGCGGAGCGCCTGCAGCGGCTGACCGGCTCGATCGGACGGTGGTTCCGGCCCTCGGCGGCCCAGTACGCCAGCAAGGTGGTCCGGGAGCAGGCCCGGCTGGTCGGCTACGAGCACTGCCTGTCCTTCGACGTGGACCCGCACGACTACACCGACCCCGGGGCCGACCTGCTCCAGCGCCGCCTGCTCCGCACCGTCCGCAGCGGCTCCGTGGTCGCCCTGCACATGGGCCACCAGGGCACCGTGGACGCCCTCCCCGGCCTGCTCGACGGCCTCCACCGGATGGGCCTCCAGCCGGTGACGGCCAGTCAGCTCTGCACCTGACCCTGCCGGCGGCCGGACCGCCAGGGGCGCGAGGAACTGCGCGAGACGGAAGACCACCCACCCCAAGACCGGGGCACGCGAAGCAGCTGCCCGCACTGCCGTTCCCGAGCAGGACACCGCAGCACGGACAACTCACCGACGACCCCTCAGTGAGCGACAAACCCGCCCCCCTCGCGCCCCCGGCTCACTGCCCTACCGAACCACCTGCCCCGGCGAGCCACGGGTCCGCACCGACGGGCCGAAGGCAGGCGACCAGGGGCGCGAGGAACGGCGCGAGGCGGAAGGCGGCCGGGGGTCAGGTCGGGGCCGACCGTCGAAGTGCACGTGCTGCCGCCCCGCGGGAAGCCCGTCGCACGTGCACCTGACCGACGCGCCCTCAGCGAGCAGGTGCCGTCCCCCTGCGCGCAGTTCCTCGCCCCCCGAGCACGTGCCCTACCGAACCACCTGCCCCCGGCGAGCCACGTGTCCACACCGACGGGCCGAAGGCAGGCCCCCAGGGGCGCGAGGAACGGCGCGAGGCGGAAGGCGGCCGGGGGTCAGGTCGGGGCCGACCGTCGAAGCGCACGTGCTGCCGCCCCGCGGGAAGCCCGTCGCACGTGCACCTGACCGACGCGCCCTCAGCGAGCAGGTGCCGTCCCCCTGCGCGCAGTTCCTCGCC
>NZ_JBIWFX010000010.1:213583-246792 GCF_044763225.1 Kitasatospora sp. NPDC096147
GCCCCCCGAGCACGTGCCCTACCGGACCGCCTGCCTAGGAGGCACTGTCGCGGGCCAGGGCGACCAGCCGGGAGATCGCACGGAGGTACTTCTTGCGGTAGCCGCCGCGCAGCAGCTCCTCCGGGAAGACCCGGTCGAACGGCAGACCCGAGGCGGTGATCGGCAGTTCTCGGTCGTACATCCGGTCCGCGAGCACCACCAGCCGCAGCGCCGTCGACTGGTCGTCGACCTGGTGCACGCCGCGCAGGAAGACCGCCTGCACGTCGTCCAGCAGCGCCCCGTACCGACTGGGGTGGACCACCTTCAGGTGCTCCAGCAGCGCGTCGAAGTCGTCCAGCGCCGCGCCCGGGGTCTCCTCCGCGCGCGAGGTGACGGCCTCGTCGGTGTAGGGCGGCGGGGCGTCCGGCAGGCCGCGGTGGCGGTAGTCCTGGCCGTCGATCCGGAGCGGGCGGAAGTGCGCGGAGAGCCCCTGGATCTCGCGGAGGAAGTCCGCGGCGGCGAACCGGCCCTCGCCGAGCTTCTCGGGCAGCGTGTTGGAGGTGGCGCAGAGCTTGACGCCGTTCTCCACCAGGCGGCTGAGCAGGGTGGAGACCAGCACCGTGTCGCCCGGGTCGTCGAGCTCGAACTCGTCGATGCAGAGCAGCCGGTGGGTCGAGAGGGTCTGCACCGCGGTCTGGAAGCCGAGCGCGCCGACCAGGTTGGTCAGCTCGACGAAGGTGCCGAAGGACTTCGGCCCGGGGGTGGCGTGCCAGAGCGAGGCCAGCAGGTGGGTCTTGCCGACGCCGTAGCCGCCGTCGAGGTAGACGCCGGCCGGGCCGGTGGGCGCGGGGGCGGAGCGGCGGAACCAGCCCTTCTTCGCGGGGGCGCTCGCCGCCTGGATGCCGGCCGCGAACTCCTCCAGGACCTGGACCGCCTCGTACTGGCTGGGCTGCGTCGGGTCCGGGTCGTAGCTGCCGAAGCTCACCCCGGCGAAGCGCGGCGGCGGCACCATCTCGGCGACCAGGCGCTCGGCCGGGACGACCGGCCGGCGGGAGGTGAGCGCGATCGGGGCGACGGTCGGGCCGTCGGTCGCTATGGCATCGGGGCGGGAGGCTGCGGGCACGTTAGTAGAGGGTACCGGCCGTGGAACACTCGACCTCATGCAGCAGCTGATCAGTCCGAACGGCGTCAGGTACGAGGACCTCCACTCGCTGGAGGCGCTCGCCGAGGTCTACGCGTACCCCGACCAGGTGAACCACGGCCGCCCCTGGCTGCGGGCCAACATGGTCTCCGGACTGGACGGCGGGGCCCGGCTGGACGGGCTCTCCGAGGGGCTGTCGGGGGACGCCGACAAGCGGATCTTCGGGGTGCTGCGGGCGCTCGCCGACGTGGTGCTGGTGGGTGCCGAGACGGTCCGCTCCGAGGGGTACCGGCCGGCCCGGGCGCGCAGGGAGTTCGCGGCGGCCCGGGCGGCGGCCGGGCAGGCACCGGCCCCGGTGATCGCGGTCGTCAGCCGGAGCCTGGGGCTGGCGCTCTCCGCCCCGCTGTTCACCGAGCCGCTGGTCCGGACGGTGGTGATCACCACCGAGGACTCCCCCGCCGAGGCCCGCGCGGCGGTCGCCGAGGTGGCCGACCTGATCGTGGCCGGGAGGGGGGACGTGGACCTGACGCTGGCTCAGCGGGAGCTCACCGCGCGGGGCTGGACCAGGCAGCTCACCGAGGGCGGCCCCCGGCTGCTCGGGCAGCTCACGGCAGCGGGGTTGGTGGACGAACTCTGCCTCTCGGTGGCCCCCCTCCTCACCGGGGGCGACGCGCCACGAATCCTCCACAATGCCGAAATGTCTGACACGCAGTCGATGCGGCTGGTCTCATTGATCGAGCAGAAAGGTTTCCTCTTCACCCGATACCTACGCCCCGAGGGCTCCGCCCCCACCCCCGCGTGATCCGAATCGCACCGTGGCCCGTGTGGCGCGTGTGCAGCGTGAGGAAAGCATCCTCCGGGCACTATGGGAGTCGGGAACGGACACCGCCCGGGGGACTGCACCTGCGAAGGGACGCACGTGTTCAAGACCGTACTGATGATCGAAAAGGCGCTCTCCGACGCCGACGTGGAGCTGGTCACCACGCTCCACGGCGAGGAGGAGGTCTCCTTCGTCGTCCTGATCCAGCCGCGCGGCAAGCAGGGCGAACTGCTCCGTGCCCTCGACGACGTGGCCCTCGGCCATCTCGACAAGGCGGTGCACGAGCGCGAGGAGGAGGACGCCCCCACCCTGGCGGGCGAATCGCTCCGGCACAGCCTGCGCCATCTGGAACGGGCCGGCGCCACGGCGGTCGGCGAGGTGGTCGAGGCACATCCGCTGGACCGGCTGCGCGAGGTGGTCGAGGAGCACCGGGCGGACGAGGTGCTGGTGCTGACCTCGCCGCACTTCGTGGAGGAGTTCTTCCACCGGGACTGGGCCTCGCAGGCCCGGCACAAGGTCGGGGTGCCGGTGCTCAAGCTGTTCGCCAGCGACTCCTGAGCCCGCACGGGGCGGGGCCGGAGGTAGGGCAGAATCGTCCTTGCCCCTGACAGCACCGAGGTACGACGGAGCACTCCTTGAACGACGCCGCGCACGACCTGCACGCCCCGCACTTCATCGGCATCGGTGGCGCGGGGATGTCCGGCCTGGCGAAGATCCTCGCGGTGCGCGGCGCCCGGGTCTCCGGCAGCGACTCCAAGGACTCCGAGACCGTACGGGCGCTGCGCGCGTTCGGCGCCGAGGTGGCGGTCGGCCACGCGGCCGAGAACCTGCCCGCCGGGGTGAGCAGCGTGGTGGTCTCCAGCGCGATCCGGGCCGACAACCCGGAGCTGGTGGCCGCCCGCGAGCGCGGCGTCCCGGTGGTGCACCGCTCGGACGCGCTGGCCGCCCTGATGGGCGGCCGACGCGCGCTGGCGGTGGCCGGCACCCACGGCAAGACCACCACCACCTCGATGCTCTCGGTCTCGCTCGGCGAGCTCGGCCTGGAGCCCTCGTACGCGATCGGCGGCGACCTGGACGGCCCGGGCTCCAACGCCCACCACGGGGCCGGCGAGATCTTCGTCGCCGAGGCCGACGAGAGCGACCGGAGCTTCCACAAGTACGCGCCCGAGGTGGCGATCGTGCTCAACGTCGAGCTCGACCACCACGCCAACTACGCCTCGATGGACGAGATCCACGAGTCCTTCGAGACCTTCGCCGGCCGGATCGTGCCCGGCGGCACCCTGGTGGTCTCGGCCGACCAGGAGGGCGCCCGCGAGCTCACCGCCCGGGTCCGCGGCCGGGACGGCCTGAAGGTGGTCACCTACGGCGAGTCCGAGGGCGCGGACGTCCGGGTGCTCGGCGTCACGCCGCACGGCATGACCAGCGAGGTGACGGTCCTGCTGGACGGCACCGAGCTGACCTTCACCGTCTCGGTCCCCGGCCGCCACTACGCGCACAACGCGGTGGCCGCGCTGGCCGCCGGCGCGGCGCTCGGCGTGCCGGCCGCCGACCTGGCCAAGGCGCTCGGCGCCTACACCGGTGTGAAGCGCCGCCTCCAGCTCAAGGGCGAGGCCGGCGGGGTCCAGGTGATCGACTCCTACGCGCACCACCCGACCGAGATGACCGCCGACCTGGAGGCGATCCGGGAGGCCGCCGACGGCCGGGTGCTGGTGGTCTTCCAGCCGCACCTGTTCTCCCGCACCCAGCAGCTGTCCGAGGAGATGGGGCAGGCGCTGGCGCTGGCCGACGCCTCGGTGGTGCTCGACATCTACCCGGCCCGCGAGGACCCGGTCCCCGGTGTCACCAGCGAGCTGATCATCGACGCCGCCCGGCGGGCCGGGGCCGACGTCCGGGCCGAGCACGTCTTCGCCGACGCACCGGCCGTGCTCGCCGCACTGGCGCGGCCGGGCGACCTGGTGCTCACCATGGGCGCCGGCGACGTGACCGACCTCGGGCCGGAGATCGTCTCCCGGCTCGCCGGTGTTGCACCCTCTGCCTGACACCCAAGGAGGTCCGCGATGGCTTACGAGATCGAGAAGACCGACGCCGAGTGGCGCGAGCAGCTCAGCCCCGAGGAGTACCACGTGCTCCGCGAGGCCGGCACCGAGCGGCCGTTCGTCGGCGAGTACACCGACACCAAGACGGTCGGCGTCTACTCCTGCCGCGCCTGCGGCACCGAACTGTTCAGCAGCGAGACCAAGTTCGACAGCCACTGCGGCTGGCCCTCGTACTACGCCCCGCTGGCCGAGGACCGGGTCCAGTACATCGAGGACACCTCGATGGGCATGAAGCGGGTCGAGGTGCGCTGCGCCGCCTGCGGCGGGCACCTCGGCCACGTCTTCGAGGGCGAGGGCTACGGCACCCCGACCGACCAGCGCTACTGCATCAACAGCATCTCCCTGACGCTCCGTCCGACGGAGTAGCCGCAGGCACGGGCCCCCGGTCGGAGCTTCCGGCCGGGGGCCCGTGCGTTCCGTCAGCGGTGCAGCGCCGCCGGGTCGAGGTCGAGCGGGAAGGGGTCGTCCAGGTCGGTGCTCTCCCCGAGCTGGACCAGGCGGTCGGCGTAGCGCCCGCCGTCGAGGCGGCCGAGGTGGAACCGGGGCACGGGGTCGAGCTCGACCCGCCAGTAGTGCGGGATGCCGGCCGCGGCGTAGAGGGCGGGCTTGAGCTTCCGGTCGGCGACCCGGGTAGCCGGCGAGGCGATCTCGACCACCACGGCGGCCTCCTCCGCACCGAGCGCGGGGCCGGCCCCGGCCCCGCCGGCGATGACCAGGTCCGGGACCAGCAGGCCGTCGGGGACCCGCAGCCGGACGGCCTCCAGCACCTCCAGCGGGGCCTGCGCCTCGTCGACGGCCAGGCTCAGCAGCATGGCCAGCCGCAGGGCGGCCCGGCGGTGCGGGAGGCCGGGATCCGGGCTGAGCAGCAGTGCTCCACCGACCAGTTCGACCCGGCCGTGCGGGCTCTCCGGCAGGGCCAGGACCTCCTCGACGGTCCACGGTCCGGTGTGCTCGATCTGCGTGACGTCCACGTCGTCCTTCCCTTCGCCCGGCGCAAGCCCTCATTGTGCTGGGCGGGGCGGCCCCGCCGGGCCGGCCGGTGGCGCGGACCGGGGCGGGAGGCACCGCCGGGGGCGTGCCAGACTTGATCGTTCGGGTCGGTGGGAGGGGACGGGAATGGCCAGGCGAGGCGGCTCCGGGGTGTTGGCGATGATCGCGGAGGCGCAGCGGCAGCAGGCCCGCCGGCAGGAGGAACAACGCCGGGCGGCGGCCGAGGCGCAGCGGCGGTTCGAGCGGGAGCAGCGGGAGGCGCAGCGGGCCGCCGCCCAGGGTGAGCGGCAGGCCCTGCGGGCGTACCAGCAGGGGCGGGAGGCGGACGCCGCGCGGCGGACGGCCGAGCTGGACGAGCGGGTGGCCGAGCTGCGCGGGGTGCTGGCCCAGGGGCTGGCCGGGCCGGCCTTCGTCCTGGGTGACGTGCAGGGGGCGTTCCGGCCGCCGGCCTTCGACCCGGGGCCGCTGGGGCAGCCGGTGCCGATGCCGGATCAGAACTGGTACCGGGTACCGCCGCTGACGGGGCCCCAGGCGTACGACCGGGCGGCGCAGCGGCACTGGGACGAGCAGGCCGCGCACGCCCGGGCCCGGTTCGAGTACGACTGGCACGCGGCGCAGCGCGCGGAGGGCGAGCGGCAGGCCCGGCTGGCCGCGTACCGGGGGCAGTACGACGCCTGGGTGGCGGAGAACCGGCGGCTCGCCGCCGACCGGGCGGGCCAGGCGGGCCGGCTGGCGGCGGACCTGGCGGCCGGTGCGCCGGGGGCGGTGGCGGAGCTGTTCGAGACCGCCCTGCACAGCCGGGCGGACTGGCCGGCCGAGTTCCCGCGCGGCTGCGAGGTGGCCTGGGACGCGGCGACCCGCCAGCTGGTGGTGGACTGGGAGCTGCCGGCCTTCGAGGTGGTCCCGGCGGTGGCCCGGGTGCGGTACGCGAAGGGCGAGGACCGGGAGTCCGAGGTGGCCCGCTCGGGGTCCGAACGGAAGGCGCTGTACCGGGAGTTGCTGGCCCAGTGCGTGCTGCGGGTGCTGGCCGAGGTGTTCGGCGCGGACGAGCGGCGGCTGCTGGGCTCGGTGGTGGTGAACGGGTACGTGGAGGGCGCCGATCCGGCCAGCGGCCGGCTGGAGCAGCGCTACCTGGTCGCGGTGACGGTCCGTCAGGAGGACTTCCGGGCGGTCTCGCTGGACCGGGTGGAGCCGCTGGACTGCCTGCTGGACGGGCTGCGCGGGCGGCTGTCGGCCAAGCCCGAGAAGCTGGAGCAGGTGCGCACCGAGCGGCTGGCCGGGCAGGTCGGCGACTACCAGGGGCCGCCGCCGGGGACGGACGGGCCCGACCTGTTCACCATGGACCCGCTGGACTTCGAGGAGCTGGTGGCCGAGCTGTTCCGGCGGCGCGGCCTGGTCACCCGGACCACGGCACGCAGCGGGGACCAGGGGGTGGACGTGGTCGCCGAGGACCCGGACCCGGTCACGGGCGGTCTGATCGTGATCCAGGCCAAGCGCTACCGCCGCACGGTGGACCCGACGGCCGTCCGGGACCTGGACGCGACCCGGGTCCACCACGGCGCGAAGAAGGGGATCCTGGTCACCACGGCCGGCTTCGGCCCGGACTCGTACCGCTGGGTCGAGGGCAAGCCGCTGACCCTGGTGGACGGGCCGATGCTGCTCTCGCTGCTGCACCAGCACGGCCTGCCGGGCCGCCTCGGCGGCACACCGGAGGACGCGGCGGGGAGCCCGGCGGGCCCCGTGGTCCCGCCCCGGCCCGCACATCCGCCGCGGCCCGCCGGGCCGGCCGGTGCGGGCGTACCGGGCGCACCGGCCGGGTCCGAGGACGCGACCCAGGTGCTGCCCCGCGAGGTGCTGCCCCGGGAGGCGGCCACCACCGTGCTGCCCGCGCCGCAGGCCGCCACCCTGACCCCGGGTCAGAACGTGCCGCTGCCCACCGCCGGGCTGGCCGAGCTCGCGGTGCGCTTCCGCTCCGCCGGGCCGGAGGCGGACCTGACGCTGCTGCTGCTCACCGAGGACGGCACCGTCCGCACCGACGAGGACTTCGTCTTCTACCACCAGCCCACCGCTGAGCGGGGCGCGGTGCGGCTGGACCCGAAGGAGCGTCAGGGCGACGGCCTGCTGGCCGAGTCGGCGGTGGTCCGGCTGCCCGCCCTGCCGACCGCCGTGCACCGGATCGCGGTGTCGGTGAACATGGACGCCGACTCCACCGCGACCTGCGCCGAGCTGGAGCGGGCCGAGCTGGAGGTACGGGCGGCGGACGGCAGCCGCTGGTCGTTCGAGCCGCCGGCCGAGCCGGGCGTCTCGGCGATGCTGGTGGCCGAGCTCTACCGGCACCGGGGCGCCTGGAAGCTGCGCGCCGTGGGCCAGGGCTGGTCGGACGGGCTGGCCGGCCTGGCCCGGGCGCACGGCGTGGACGTGGGCTGACGGCCGGTCAGGCCCCGGCGGCCGGGAGGTCCTTGGCGTACAGCCACTCGGTGCCGCACCGCCGGTAGCCGAGCCGGTCGTTGACCGCCAGCATCGGCGCGTTGGTCGCGTCGTTGCCGGTGTACGCGTCGGTCAGCCCGGCCGCGACCGCCCGGTGCAGGGAGTCGGTCTTGGCGAGCCCGGCCAGACCCCGGCCCCGGTGGGTGGCCGCCACGGTGGTGAAGTTGGACCAGTACCGGGTGCCGGTGCTGTGCACCGCGGTGAAGCCGACGGTGCGGCCGTCCGCCACCAGCACGGTGGTGAGCTCGCGGTTCAGGTCCGGCGCCTGCCACTCCTCCGCCAGCCACTGCTCGTAGGCGAGGTTGGCGTAGTCGGTCCCGCCCGGCTCGTCCTCGGTGCCCGCCACGTCGATCTCGAACAGCGGGCGCGGGTCGTCCGCGTAGTCGGCGGCGGTGCGCAGTTCGACGCCCTCGGGCAGCGGTGGGACGGGGTGCTCCAGGGTGCGCAGGTCGAGGTGGGCGAAGTGCACCGAGCGGCCCCGGTGGTAGCCGTGGCGCTCGGCGAAGCCGGTGGAGGCCGGGTCGTCGGCCGTCCAGGCGGTGATCCGGGTGGCACCGTGCGCGGTGAGGTGCCGCTCGGCCTCCGCGAGCAGGGCGGTGGCCAGACCCCGGCCGCGCGCCTCGGGGGCGACGCTCAGGTGGGCGAAGCCCCGGCCGCCGGTCGAGGAGTGGGCGTGCAGGCCGACCCGTGCGATGGCGGCCACCTCGCCCTCCCACTCGCCGACCAGCAGCCGGTAGTGCTCCTCGGGAGCGGCGGCGGTGACCAGGTGCCGGAGGGCCCGCGGGGACATCACCACGTGCGGGCGGCCGGCGCTGTGGGCGTGGGCGGCGGCCTCGGCGTCGACCGGGTGGAAGTCACGGATGATCAGGGTCATAGGATGCCGACCGTAGCCTTCCGGCCACCTGCGGGCCACTGAAATTCCCCCCGCCGGCGGAAAGCTCAAGTTCAGCTCTGAGAATGGCTGGTGCGGGTTGGCAGCCGCCCCGGCGGGATACATCCTCAGGCAGCGGGACGGCGCGCGAAGGAGCCGCCGGACCGACCGAATCCAGAACGACGCCGGCTCTCGGCGCGGCCCTCCGAAGGGGGCGGATCAGATGACTTCCACCGCAGTGGCGCTCCCCCGGCTCGGGGTCGGCGTGGGCTGGCGGCCCGAGATCGACACCGTGGTCGAGCGGCTGCCCGGCCTGGACTGGGTCGAGGTGGTGGCGGAGAACCTCTGCCCGGACGAGCTCCGGGCCGGGGAGCTGCCGCCCTCGCTCACCGCGCTGCGCGAGCGCGGCGTCCGGGTGGTGCCGCACGGCGTGGCGCTGGGCCTGGGCGGGGCCGACCTGCCGGACCGGGCCCGGCTGGAGCGGCTGGCGCTCACCGCGCAGGCGCTCGGCTCGCCGCTGGTCACCGAGCACCTGGCGTTCGTCCGGGCCGGTGGCCGGGAGGCCGGGCACCTGCTGCCGGTGCCGCGCTCCCGGGACGCGCTGCGGGTGATCGCGGAGAACGTCCGGATCGCCCAGCAGGAGCTGCCGGTGCCACTGGCGCTGGAGAACATCGCGGCCCACCTGGCCTGGCCGGACGACGAGCTGACCGAGGGTGAGTTCCTGGCCGAGCTGGTCGAGCGGACCGGGGTGCGGCTGCTGATCGACGTGGCCAACCTGCACACCAACCGGGTCAACCTGGGCCTGGACGTGGCCGCCGAGCTGGACCGGCTGCCGCTGGAGGCGCTGGCCTACGTGCACGTGGCCGGCGGGATCGAGCGGGACGGGGTCTGGCACGACACCCACGCCCACCCGGTGACCGCCCCGGTGCTGGAGGTGCTGGCCGAGCTGCGGGCCCGGGCGGTGCCGCCGGGCGTGCTGCTGGAGCGGGACGAGAACTTCCCGCCGCCCGCCGAGCTGGCGGGCGAACTCGACGCGATCCGAAGGGTGTTGGAAGGGGAGGCGCACCGTGTCTGAGCACTACGAGTACCTCATCCGGCCGGGGGGCGCCCCCGAGCCGTCCACCGATCCCGCACTGATCCTCGCCCGGGCCGAACTCGCCCGGCGCCAGGCCGAGTTGCTGGACTGCCTGCTGGCCGGGGCGCCGGTGCCGGCCGGCTTCGACGAGACGCAGGTCCGCACCCAGGCCCGGGGCCTGCTGCACAAGCGCCGGGACACCGTCGCCCGGGTGGAGCCGGAGCTGGAGCGCGCGCTGGGCCACGAGTACGGCGGGCTCTTCGTCCGGTACGCCGAGGCCCACCCGATGACCACCGGCTACCGGGCCGACGCCCGGGCCTTCGCCGAGTGGGCGCTGGCCACCGAGCCGCAGGCCGCCTGGCACCCGGCCCTGGAACGCCTGCTCCGGCCGGCCGGGCCGTCCCGCCGCCGCTGGTGGCAACGGGCCGGCGCACGCACCGACTGAACCACTCCGCAGGGGATTCCGACCCCACCGGCCGGCCCCACACCCGGCCACCGCGGACCACACCACCGGCCGGTCCCACACCCGGCCAGCACGGACCACACCACCGGCCGGTCCCACACCCGGCCACCGCAGACCGCCGCCCCGAGTGCGGCGCTGCCCGCCACACGCACCACTTCACGTACGGGGGACCCCACCATGTGGTACGCCGAGTTCGGCATCGCCGCCGCCGCCCAGCTGCTCGCCGGGTACAACGCCCAGAAGGCCCTGCGCAGGATGCGCCACGTCCCGCTGCCGCAGGGTCTGCCCGGCCGGGGCCAGCCGCTGCTGGACGCCGCCTTCCTGTCCGGCGGCCCGGCCCGGGTGGTCGACACCGTGATCGTCCGGATGCAGCGGGAGGGTCGGCTGATCGTCTCCCGCTCCGGCCGGGTGACGATCACCAACCGGAACGCCCAGGACGCGGTGGAGGCCACCCTGATCGCTGCGGCCGGCTCCTCCGGCCGTACGGAACTCTCCACGCTGCGGCGCGAGTTGGCGCGCAGCGAACACGTCCAGCGGATCGGCGACGGACTGGCCGCCCGGGGGCTGATGCGGCGGCCCGACCTGCACCGGAAGGCGCGGACCGCACGTCGGCTGTTCTGGTTCGTCCAGCTGCTGGTGATCGGCCTCGGCGTGCTGGCCGCGGTCGGCTGGCTGGGCCTCTCGGCGGCCGAGCAGGGCGCCCGCACCGCACCGTTCTTCCCGTTCCTCGGCCTGCTGCTGGTGGGCCTGTTCTGGCTGGCCGTCAGCAAGCCGGAGCGGGCCCGGATCACCCCCGCCGGAGTGCGCCAGCTGGACCTGATCCGCACCGGCAGCCCCTGGCAGCCGCACGAGGCCGCGATGGCCGGCGGGGCGGTGCTGCTCGGCGCGGTCGCGCTGGAGGGGGTGGGCGCGCTGGACGACTCGCAGCTGCGGGACGCCATGGAGGCCGAGGAGTTGGCGGCCCGGGCCCGGGCCGCGAGCTCGGGCTCCACCTCCTCCTCGGACTCGGGCGCCTCCACCTGGTGCTCCTCCTCCGACCCCGGCTCCTCCAGCAGCTGCGGGTCCTCCTCCAGCAGCTGCGGCTCGTCCTCCTCGTCCTGCGGCTCCTCGTCCGGCTCCAGCTGTGGCTCCTCCTCGGGCAGCAGCTGCGGGAGCAGCTGTGGCGGCGGCGGCTGCGGGGGCAGCTGAGATGACCGGGCCGCTCCCCTACGCCGAACTGCTGGCCGCCACCGCCCTGGTGGCGGCCACCGGCCTACGGGCCACCGCCGCCAAGATCCGGCTGACCCGCAGGCGCGCACCGCTGCGGCGGACCGGCGCCGAGCTGCCCGAGCTGGAGCTGGCCCATCTGCGCGGCGGGCCCGGCCTGGTGGCCGACACCGTGATCATCCGGATGCGGGACGACGGACGGCTGGTGATCTCCCGGGACGGGCTGCTCACCGTCGTCCGGCGGCACTCGGCGGACCCGGTGGAGGCCGAGCTGGTGCGGCAGACCGGTCCGCGCGGCCGGGCCCCGGCGTTCGCCGTCCGGCGCGCCCTGACGACCAGTCACGCCGTCCGCCGGATCGGGACCCGGCTGGTCGAGCGGGGGCTGCTGTACGACCCCCGCCCGGTGCGGGCCGTCCGGGTGCGCCGCCGCGACCTCCAGGGCGCTCTGGCCCTGGCCACCCTGCTCGGGGCGGTCGGCTGGCTCCGGCTGCTGATCGTGGGGCACCCCGTGCTGCCCACCCTCGGCGGCTTCGCACTGCTGCTGGTGGCCGGCGCGCTCTGGCACCGGAGGACCGCCCCCGACCCGTCGGCGCTCACCCCGTCCGGGCGCTCGCTGCTGGAGCGGCTGCGGGACGCCGTCGGGCCGGTCGCCGCCTCGCTCCCGGCGGCCGGGGCCGAGCAGTTCGGCGAGACCGGCTACGCGGTGGGCGAGTTGATGCTCTACCACTGGTACACGCCGGACTCCCCCGACGACCCGGTGGGCGGGGCGACGGACGGCTCCTGGGCCGACCACGGCTCCTCGGCCGGCTCCTGGTCCGGCGCCCGGACGGACGGCGGCGACTCCGGAGCCGGCCACGGCTTCGACGGCGGCCACGGGGGCGGCGGTCACGGGGGCGGGGACGGCGGCAGTCACGGCGGCGGTGGGGACAGCGGCGGGGGCGGCGGGGACTGAGGACCCGTCACCCTGCGGTGACCTGCGGTTGCTGCGTGCAGGCGGTGTGCACGGCCGGTGAAACCGGCGGAGTGTCACAGTTCGGTATCGCGATCCGCAAACCCGTTCCGTCGGCGGCGCGGGGCGGTCTAGAACGAAACCCATGTGGTTGCTCCTGCTCCTCCCAGCCCTACTCGCGGCCGTGCTCTCCTGCCTGCGGCTGGTCCGGGCCGCAGCCACCGCCGACTCGCTGACCGGGGCCGCCCGGCCGCACCCGGCCGAGCCGGTCGGGGTGGGCCTGCACGAGACCGCCTACCTGGCCGGCGGGCCGACCCGGGTGGTGGACCTGGCCCTGGTGCTGATGGCCGCGCGCGGGCGGCTGCACCTGGCGCACACCGGCTTCACCTCGGTGGCCGACCCGCACGGGCGGACCCGGCTGGAGCGGGCGGTGATCGAGGAGATCGGCCCGGACGGTCAGTGCCCGACCGGACGGCTGCGGGACGGGCTGGCCCGGCACCCGGCGGTGCTGGAGATCGGCGGCCGGCTGGTCCAGGCCGGCCTGGCCACCCCCGCCGTGGTGCGGGACAGCACCGCACTGGCGGTGCGTCAGGTCCGGCAGGCGCTGGTGCTCTCGGTGCTGCTGCTGGGCGGCGCGCTGGCGCTCTCCGCGCCCGGCACCGGGGACGCCGGCTCCGCGGTGGCCTGGTTCTCGCTGCCCCTGATCCTCACCAGCGGCACCCTGCTGATGGCCCGGGTCGACGTCCACCCCTACACCCGCTGGGCCACTCCCGCCGGGCAGGACGTGCTGGACGCGGTGCACATCCCGCGCCCGGCCCTGGGCGCCCGCTCCACCGACGACGCGGTGCTCACCGCCGTCGCGGTGGTCGGCCCGGCGGCCCTGCCGGACGCCCGGCTGCGGGCGGCGCTGCGGTACTGACGGAACGTCGGAGGGGCCCGCCGGTGGCGGGCCCCTCCGACTGCCGGACGCTCAGGCCAGACCGTTCAGCAGCTCCGCGATCGGCTTGCGGCGGCCGGTGTAGAACGGCACCTCCTCGCGGACGTGCAGCCGGGCCCGGGACGGGCGCAGGTCGCGCATCAGGTCCACGATCCGGTGCAGCTCGTCCGCCTCGAAGGCGAGCAGCCACTCGTAGTCGCCGAGGGCGAAGGAGGCCACCGTGTTGGCCCGGACGTCCGGGTAGCCACGGGCCATCCTGCCGTGCTCGGCGAGCATGGCCCGGCGCTCCTCGTCGGGCAGCAGGTACCACTCGTAGGAGCGGACGAACGGGTACACGCAGACGTACTCGCGCGGCTGCTCGTCGGCCAGGAAGGCCGGGATGTGCGACTTGTTGAACTCGGCCGGGCGGTGCAGCGCCATGTTGGACCAGACCGGCTCCAGGTGGCGGCCGAGGCCCGTGCGGCGGAAGCGGTTGTACGCCTCCTGGAGGTCGTCCGAGCTCTCCGCGTGCCACCAGATCATCAGGTCGGCGTCGGCGCGCAGGCCCGAGACGTCGTAACTGCCGCGCACCGTCACGTCCTTGGCGTCGAGCTGGTCGAACAGCTCCTGCACCTCGGAGGCCAGCGCGGCCCGGTCCTCGGGCAGCTCGCTCCTGAGCTTGAACACCGACCACATGGTGTAGCGGATGACCTGGTTGAGGTCGCGGGCCTTCTTCTTAACGGGCTGTTCGGTCGACTCACTCATGCGCCCATTCTCCCTTCCCTGACGGGTGCCCCGGCCGCCGGGGTCACCATCTCGTTGACGGCCCGGCGGGCGCTGGCGATGCAGGCCGGGATGCCGACGCCGTCGTAGGCCGCCCCGCAGACGGCCAGGCCACCGAGGCCGGCCACCGCGCTCCGGATCCGGGCCACCCGGTCCAGATGACCCACCGGGTACTGCGGCAGCCCGCCCGGCCAGCGGGTCACCGCCGTGTCGTACGGGCGGGCCCGCAGCCCGACCGCCTCGGCCAGATCGGCGAGCGACCGGCCGACCAGTTCCTCGTCCGGCAGCTCCAGCACCGCCACCTCCCGGTGCCGGCCCAGCGAGGTGCGCAGCAGGAACTCGTCCGGGGCCGAGCGCTCCAGCCAGCCCCACTTGTTGGAGGAGAAGGTGGACGCCTTGATCCGGCGGCCGTCCACCGGGGGCACCAGGAAGCCGCTGCCGGCCAGCCCGGCGCCGGCCAGGTCGGCGCGCCGGAAGGCCATCGTGACCAGCGCCATCCCGGCGTACTCGACCTGGCTCAACTCGGCTGCGGCCGAGGGCAGTTCGTCCACCAGAAGCTTGGCCGCGACCGGGGCCGGGACCGCCAGCACCACCCGGTCGGCGTGCAGCACCTCGCCGTTGCTGACGATCCGCCAGCCCTCCGGGGTGCGGCGCAGCTCCTCGACCGGGCTGCCGGTGCGCAGCTCGGCGCCGTTCCTGCGGGCCGCCGCCGCGACCGCCTCCGGCAGGGTGCCGAGACCACCGCGCAGCCCCTGGAAGACCGGACCGCCCGCGCTCGGCCGGGAGGTCAGCTCGCGCACCCCCTCGGCCAGCGGGCCGCCGCGCTGGGCGATCGGCAGCAGGGCCGGCACGGCGGCGCGCAGCGAGATCTCGTCGGCGTGCCCGGCGTAGACCCCGCCGAGCAGCGGCTCCACCAGCCGCTCCACCACCTCGCGGCCCAGCTTGGCCGCCACGTACGCCCCGATCGAGACGTCGGCCCCGATCTCCCCGGCCTCGCCGTCCCGTCCGGCCCGGCGCAGCCCCTCCTCGGTCAGCACCCCGGACGCGGCCAGCGCCGCCAAGTCGCCCGGCACGCCCATCAACTGCCCGGCCGGCAGCGGCCTCAGCTCGCCCCTGGTCCAGATCCCCGCCTTCGCGGTGGTCGGCGGCTCCAACTCCCCCGCCAGCCCGACCTCCCGGGCCAGCTCCACCGCCTCCGGCCGTCTGGCCAGCATCGACTCGGCCCCGAGGTCCACCCGGACCCCGCCGACCTCCCCGCCCCGCAACTTCCCGCCGAACCGCTCCCCGGCCTCCAGCAACGTGACCCGAGCCGCCCCGCTCGCCAACCACGCCGCCGTCAGCCCGGCGATCCCGCCACCGACCACCACGACCCGAAGCTCTGCCATGCCCGCATCCTCGCAGAGCTCACCCAAATCCCATCAATCAGGGCGTCGCCCGGACAGCAGCACCCTCAGGTCGACGGCAACGGGGAACGGGGCGGGACGGGCCAGCACCTCACGGAACACCCCGGCGCACTCGTAGGCACCGGTCGCCACGTCAAGCTCGTACGCGTACACGACCGGGAGGGCATCCTCCCTCTCGACCAGCCAGTAGTGGGCGATGCCGGCCTCGGCGTACTTGCGGAGCTTCACCTGACGGTCCCGGTCCGCCGACTCCGGCGACACCACCTCGACCACCAGCAGAACGTCCGACGGCACGTACCAGGTGCGGTCCGGGTCGAACGCGGCCGAGCTGACGAGCAGGTCCGGCTCCGGCCGGTTCCTCCGGTCGAGGCGGATCGTCATCTCGCGCTCGACGTCCAGCCCCTCGGGAGCCTGCCGTCCCAGCTCGAAGGTCAGTCCGGAGACCACCCGGCTGTGCCAGGCCCGCTGCGGAGACATCACGAAGACCAGCGCTCCATCGATCAGTTCGGTGTGCCGGGGCGCCTCGGTGAGCTGGTCGAGGTCCTCCGCGAACCAACCTTCTTCGCGGGGTGCGTACATCCAGTCGGGCAACGCGCTCATGCCCAAAGGCTGTCACATTCCGGCGGGCTGCGTCGTCCCCCTCCCGAAGGACACGGTGAGCGAGGAGATGACGATGGCCGACGTGGTGCTGGTGACCGGGGCGAGCGGGGTGCTCGGGCGCGAGGTGGTGGCCCGGCTGGTGGCGCGCGGGGTCGCGGTGCGGGCGCTGAGCCGCCGGGCGCGCGGCGGGGCGGACGGGGTGGAGTGGGTGGTCGGGGACCTGGCGAAGGGGGAGGGGGTCGGGGCGGCGGTGGCCGGGGTGCGGGCGGTGGTGCACTGCGCCAGCGACATCCGGCACCCGAAGAACGACCTGCCCGGCCTGCGGCACCTGCTGGCGGCGGCGAGGGCGGCCGGGGTGGAGCACGTCGTGAACATCTCGATCGTCGGGGTGGACCGCATCCCCTACCCCTACTACCGGATCAAGTGGCAGGGCGAGCGGCTGCTGGCGGAGAGCGGCCTGGGCTGGACCAACCTGCGGGCCACCCAGTTCCCGGCCCTGCTCACCACCGCCTTCGGCGCACTCGCCAAGCTCCCGGTGCTGCTCGTGCCGGCCGGGACCGCCTGCCAGCCGGTGGACCAGGGCGAAGTGGCCGAGCGGCTGGTCGAGTTGGCGCTCGCCGCCCCGGCCGGCCGGGTGCCGGACCTGGGCGGGCCGCAGGTGCTCGGGGCGAGGGAGCTGGCCGAGGGCTGGCTGCGGGCCACCGGGCGGCGCAAGCGGGTGGTGGAGGTGCGGCTGCCGGGCAAGGCCGCCGCCGCGTACCGGGCGGGCGAGCACACCACCGCGCACGCGGACGGCCGCCGCACCTGGGCCGAGTACCTGGCGGCCACCGTCCCCGGGCCGGCCCGCCCCTGACCTCAACGAGACTCTTCCGTGACGGACTTGCGATCGGCGGAGCGGATCCCGGCGGGCCCCGGCCACGTCCAAGGCGTACAGGGACGAACCGGGAGGGGCAGCAGGAGATGACGGTACGACAGCACGGAGGCAGACGGGCGGCACTGGCCGTGGCGGGGGCGGCCACGGCGGCGGCGGTCCTGCTGGGCGGGTGCAGCGCCTCGGACGACAGCGCCGGCGGCAAGTCCTCGGCGGCGGACATGGCCGCCCCGGCGGCGGCACCCGGCGGCGCGGAGAAGGCGGCCGGGGCACCGGCCGACACGAAGCCGGGCACCGGCGGGGCCTCGGCCGCACCGAACGCGGCACCGAGCGCGGCGGCGAATGGCCAGGGCCAGGAGGTCTCGGCTCCCCGCCTGATCGCCTACAGCGCCCAACTCTCGCTCCGCACCAAGGAGATGGCGAAGGTGCTGGACGAGGCCCGCAGCGCCGCGGGCACGGCCGGCGGCTACGTGGCCGGGGAGCAGCTGGGCAGCGGCAAGTCCGCCGACGGCACCCCGACCGACGCCAAGCTGACCCTGAAGGTGCCCTCGGCCGCCTTCCAGCAGACGCTGGACCGGCTGGCCGGGCTGGGCGAGGTGCTGTCGCGCAGCAGCCAGGCCGACGACCTCACCCAGCAGGTGGTGGACGTGGAGAGCCGGCTGAAGACCCAGCAGGCCAGCGTGGACCGGGTGCGCAAGCTGATGGCGGAGGCCAAGACGCTCTCCGAGATCGTCTCGCTGGAGAGCGAGCTCAGCCGCCGCGAGTCCGATCTGGAGTCCCTGCAGCGGCGGCAGCAGGAGTTGTCGGCGCGTACCTCGCTCTCCACCATCACGCTCCAGGTGTACACCCCGGCGAAGGCGCCCGAGCCGGTGAAGCCGGCGAAGAAGGAGGACGGCTTCTGGGCGAGCGTCGGCGGGGCGCTGGCCGGTGGCTGGCACGCCCTGGTGGCGCTGGTGAAGGGACTGCTGATGGTGCTGGCCGCCATCGCGCCGTTCGCGCTGGTGCTGGGGCCGATCGGTTACCTGCTCTGGCGGCTGCGGCGCCGGCTGGCCGCCCTGCGCCCGGCCCGGCCCGAGCCGCGCCCGTCCGCGATGCCCGCGCGCCCGCAGACCGACCCGTGGGCGGCCCCGGCCCCGCAGGCGCCCGAGGCACCGCAGGCCTCCGAGGCACCGGAATCGCCCGGGACGCCGGAGGCCACCGGGAAGTGAACCACCGTCTGACGGCCCGTCACGGGGGTCGGGCCGTCAGACGGTTCTCACCGCAGGCAGGGTCAGCGCGCGCTGGTCTCGTGCACGTAGGCGACCAGGCGGGAGAGCGCGTCCGGGTCCATGCTCGGCATCACGCCATGGCCCAGGTTGAAGATGTGGCCGGTGCCGCCGCCGATCGCCTCGGCCGCGTCCAGCACCTCGCGGGCCTTGGCCTCCACCACCGAGGTCGGCGCGTAGAGCACCGCCGGGTCGAGGTTGCCCTGGAGCGCCTTGCCGGGGCCGACCCGCTCGGCCGCCACGTCCAGCGGCACCCGCCAGTCCACGCCGACCACGTCCGCGCCGGCCTGGCCGAGCAGGCCGAGCAGCTCGCCGGTGCCGACGCCGAAGTGGATCCGCGGCACGCCGTAGCCGGCCACCGCGTCGAACACCTTGGTGCTGGCCGGCATCACCGAGCGGCGGTAGTCGGCCGGGGCCAGCGCGCCGACCCAGGAGTCGAAGAGCTGGACGGCCGAGGCGCCCGCCTCGATCTGGATCTTCAGGAAGGCCGCGGTGATGTCGGCGAGCCGGTCGACCAGACCGGCCCAGAGCTCGGGGGCCCCGTACATCATGGCCTTGGTCTTCTCGTGGCTCTTCGACGGACCGCCCTCGACCAGGTAGCTGGCCAGGGTGAACGGCGCCCCGGCGAAGCCGATCAGCGGGGTGGAGCCCAGCTCGTCCACCAGCAGGCCGACCGCCTCGGTGATGTACGGCATGTCGTCCGGCTCCAGCGGGCGCAGCCGCTCCAGGTCGGCGGCGGTGCGGATCGGGTCCGCGATCACCGGGCCGACCCCGGGCTTGATGTCCACGTCGATGCCGATCGCCTTGAGCGGCACCACGATGTCGCTGAAGAAGATCGCCGCGTCCACCTGGTGCCGGCGCACCGGCTGGAGGGTGATCTCCTTGACCAGCTCGGGCCGCATGCAGGAGTCGAGCATCGGGATGCCCTCGCGCACCTTGAGGTACTCGGGCAGCGAGCGCCCGGCCTGGCGCATGAACCAGACCGGCGTGTGCGGCACCGGCTCGCGGCGGGCGGCGCGGAGGAAGGCGGAGTCGTACGCGGCGCCTCGGTGCGCGGCGGCCTGACCGGACTGGGCAGCGGTTGTCTCACTCACCCCCGAATCTTCGCACGCTGCCCGGCCCCGCCCGCCCGCCGGAGGCCGTCGGTTCGCACGAAACGGACCGGCCCGGGGTGTCAGCTGACGAACAGTCCGACAACCGTCACGCCACACCGGCCGAAATGACTCGGCTTCCGGGCCCGGCCGACCTAGGCTCTCGGTCATGGCAGCGGTCGACGGGCACCCGGCGCAGGGTGGCGGTACAGGCAAGGAGTCGGCTCCGGTGGAGTTCCGCGCGGCGGTGGAGGCCCTCGCGGGCACCAGACTCCGTCCCGAGGTGCAGCTCTCCCCCGCCCCCGCGCCCAAGCGGATGGCACCCTTCGCCTACGCGCTGACCGCGACCGTCGAGGTGGACGGCGAGGAGCTGGCCGACGGCCGGCTGGTGCTGCTCTACGACCCGGCCGGACAGGACGCCTGGCGCGGCGAGTTCCGCCTGGTCTCGCTGACCCGGGCCGAGCTGGAGCCCGAGATGGCCGACGACCCGATGCTCTCCGAGGTCGGCTGGGCCTGGCTGACCGACGCCCTGCACGCCCACGGCGCCGCCCACGCCGAGGCCGGCGGCACCGTGACCAGGGGCATCTCCCAGTACTTCGGCGCGCTCGCCGACCGGGAGACCTCCACCGAGATCGAGGTCCGGGCCTCCTGGACCCCGGCCGACGGCCGCTTCGAGCGGCACCTCGCGGCCTGGGCCGACCTGCTCTGCGGCTGCGCCGGCCTGCCTCCGGTCTCCCCCGCACCGCTGCCGGTCTCCGACGGACCGTCACTCGGCGGAGTGGTCCCGATGCCGGCCCGCCGACGCCCGCGCTCCCACTGACGGTTGACCGACCGCTCCCGCGCACGGCACCACTCCCAGGGCTGACGGAGTGTGAATCCCCGCCCGCTTGCTGTCAATTGAGCGTGCGAGTCGGTCCGGACAGGTACCGAACGCGACGGCTTCCGTGCGATTCCGTGGCATGTCGCATTCACTCACCTGCGCGATTTGTCCGTATTGTTACTCACTAGATCGTGATCTTTCGCTAAAGCCGGGCACGGTTGATGCCGAAGGTGTCTGTGACCCTTTCCAAACGCGGAACACTCCGAGCGCCCCCATCGGCCAGAGGCGGCGACGAGGAGCTGGCGTCCGCCACTCCCCCTGGAGGCACGGTGTCGGTCCTTCTCGAACACCCCGCAAGCGTGGTCGCCTACCGTCCGACGAAGCCCACCGCCATGGTGGTCATCGCCGACCCCCGCGTCCGGAACACCGTCACCCGGCACCTCTGGGCGCTCGGTGTCCGTGACGTCATCGAGGTCTCCTCGATCGCCGAGGCCCGGCCCCGGGTCTCCACCCCCCGCGACATCTGCGTCGCCGACGTCCACCTCCCCGACGGCTCCGGCCTCACCATCCTCGCCGAGACCCGCGCGGCGGGCTGGCCGAACGGCCTGGCCCTGTCCGCCGCCGACGACATCGGCGCGGTCCGCTCCGCCCTCGCGGGCGGGGTCAAGGGGTACGTGGTGACCGGCACCCGCACCAACCTCGCCATGCCGGGCCGCCCCGGCCTGCCGATCGGCGCGGGCGGGCTGGCCGGGCGGATGCGGCGGCCCGGCATGCCGGGGATGCCGGGCGCGACGGGCGCACCGCACGGGGCCCCGGGTGCCCCCGGTGCGCCGGGCGTGCAGCCGACCACCTACCGCGAGCTCTCCGGCCGCGAGGTCGAGGTGCTCCGGCTGGTCGCCGAGGGCCAGTCCAACAAGGCGATCGGCGTCGCGATGGGCCTCTCCGCCCTCACCGTGAAGAGCCACCTGGCCCGGATCGCCCGCAAGCTCGGCACCGGGGACCGGGCCGGCATGGTCGCCGTCGCCCTCCGCACGGGCATCATCCACTGACACCCCGTCACCCGCATCACCCCAGTTCGGGGCCCGGAGGAACGTTTCACCTCCGGGCCCCTTCCTTGCGCGGAGCGGGTCGGACCGGCGGACCACGGCGCTCGGCCCGGCGACGCCGGGCCCGGCCGGCGAGCGGCCCGGCCGCACCGGTGCGGGGAACGGCGGCGCCCGCCCGCGGATGACGGTGGCTCAGCCGCGGACAGCGCCGCCCGCGGGGCGGCGGAGCCGCACACCGGCCGGGCCCCGTGCCCCCGATCGCGCCCCCTCGCCCCCGAGCACCTCCGGGGACCTACCTGCATGCGGAGGGCGTCGTACCCTTGGTGGGTGACCGACGCCGTAGCCACCCCAGAAGAGACAGCCCCGGTCCCGCTCCTCGAACCGAGGGAGGGGCTCCCACCCGTGGTGGCCGACGAGACCGCGCTCGCCGCGACCGTCGCCGCCTTCGCGGCGGGCACCGGCCCGGTCGCCGTCGACGCCGAGCGGGCCTCCGGCTACCGCTACGGCCAGCGCGCGTACCTGATCCAGCTGCGCCGCAAGGGGTCCGGCACCGCACTGATCGACCCGATCGCCTGCCCCGACCTCTCGGAGCTGGGCGCCGCGCTCGCCGACACCGAGTGGGTCGTGCACGCCGCCACCCAGGACCTGCCCTGCCTGGCCGAGGTCGGCATGAAGCCGAAGGTGCTGTTCGACACCGAGCTGGCCGGCCGGATCGCCGGCTTCCCCCGGGTCGGCCTCGGCCCGATGACCGAGAGCGTGCTCGGGCTGTCGTTGGCCAAGGAGCACTCGGCGGTGGACTGGTCCACCCGTCCGCTGCCCGAGCCGTGGCTGCGGTACGCCGCCCTGGACGTCGAGGTGCTGGTCGAGCTGCGCGACGCACTCGAACGGGAGCTGGACGCCCAGGGCAAGCTCGGCTGGGCCCGCGAGGAGTTCGCCGCGATCGCCGCCGCCCCCCGGCCCGCGCCGCGCACCGACCCCTGGCGCCGCACCTCCCAGCTGCACAAGGTCCGCCGCCGCCGGCAGCTGGCCGCCGTCCGCGAGCTCTGGCAGGCCCGCGACCAGGCCGCCCGCGACCGGGACGTCTCGCCCGGGCGGGTGCTCTCCGACGCCGCGATCGTGAACGCCGCGCTCGCCATGCCGCTGAACGCTCCCGCACTCCAGGCCGTCCAGGGCTTCGGCCCCCGGGTGAACCGCCGTCAGCTGGAGCTCTGGCTGGCCGCGTTGCAGCGGGCCCGGGAGATCCCGGAGAACGAACTGCCGCCCGCCACCGCCCCGCACGACGGACCTCCGCCGCCGCGGGCCTGGGCCGAGAAGGACCCGATGGCGGCGGCCCGGCTCTCCGGTGCACGGGCCGCCGTGACGGCGCTGGCCGAGCAGCACCACCTGCCGGCCGAGAACCTGATCACCCCCGACCTGGTCCGCCGGGTCTCCTGGGACCCGCCGGTCCCGGCCGACACGGACGCGGTGATCGCCGCCTTCCGCCGGCTCGGCGCCCGCCAGTGGCAGACCGAGGTGATCGGCGCGGCCGTCGCCGACGCCTTCGCCAACGCCAAGGTGCCCACCCCGGAGGCCTAGTCGGCAGGCACGCCGGGCACGCGCCCGGGGGCGCGGGGAACCACCCGAGCCGGAAGGCGGCTCACCTGCGACTGACCCACCGTCAGCCGGTTGCAGGTGGGCCGCCTTCTCGTCGCGCGCCCACACGGCGGAGCCGCACATCAGCAGGGCCTCGCGCCCCTGGGCGCATGCCCGGCCGGCGGTCGTGCGTCGCCCCGCGCCCCTGGGCCCTCGGCCTGCCGGGCTGCTGCGGCCCGTGACCGAGGACACATGCCGTGGAGCTATGGGCAAGGTAGTTACCGGCGGGTAGCATGGCTGGTGAAGCAGCGCCGCCTCCCGTCGTGGGTTGAGGACTGCACCCACTGTCGTGTCCCCTGGAGGAGAGCCCCGTGCCTCGTACCTCGAGGGACGTCGTCTTCGTCGATGGCGTCCGCACCCCGTTCGGCAAGGCCGGCCCGAAGGGCATCTACCACGAGACCCGCGCCGACGACCTGGTCGTCAAGTGCATCCGTGAGCTGGTGCGCCGCAACCCGAACCTGCCGACCGAGCGGATCGACGAGGTCGCGATCGCGGCCACGACCCAGATCGGCGACCAGGGCCTGACCATCGGCCGGACCGCCGCGCTGCTCGCGGGTCTGCCGAAGTCCGTCCCGGGCTACGCGATCGACCGGATGTGCGCCGGTGCGCTGACCGCCGTCACCACCACTGCGGGCGGCATCGCCTTCGGCGCGTACGACATCGTCGTCGCCGGTGGCGTGGAGCACATGGGCCGCCACCCGATGGGCGAGGGCGTGGACCCGAACCCGCGCTTCGTCTCGGAGAAGCTGGTCGACGAGTCGGCGCTCTTCATGGGGATGACGGCGGAGAACCTGCACGACCGGTTCCCGCACATCACCAAGGAGCGCTGCGACGCCTACGCCGTCCGCTCCCAGGAGAAGGCCGCCAAGGCGTACGTCAACGGCGACATCCAGCCCGACCTGGTGCCGATCGCCATCCGGAACACCAACGCCGAGATCGGCGAGACCGGTTGGGGCCTGGCCACCACCGACGAGCCGATGCGCCCGGGCACCACGATGGAGAGCCTGGCCGGCCTGAAGACCCCGTTCCGCCCGCACGGCAACATCACCGCGGGCAACTCGGCCGGTCTGAACGACGGTGCCACCGCCTCCCTGCTGGCGGCCGAGGACGTCGCCGAGGAGCTCGGCCTGCCGGTCAAGATGCGCCTGGTGAGCTTCGCCTTCGCGGGCGTCGAGCCCGAGGTGATGGGCATCGGCCCCGTCCCGGCGACCGAGAAGGCGCTGGCCAAGGCCGGTCTGACGATCGATGACATCGGCGCGTTCGAGGTCAACGAGGCGTTCGCCGTGCAGGTGCTGGCCTTCCTGGACCACTACGGCATCGCGGACGACGACGAGCGGGTCAACCCGTACGGCGGCGCCATCGCGTTCGGCCACCCGCTGGCCTCCTCGGGCGTGCGCCTGATGAACCAGCTGGCCCGCCGCTTCGAGCAGCGCCCGGACGTCCGGTACGGCCTGACCACCATGTGCATCGGCTTCGGCATGGGCGGCACCATCATCTGGGAGAACCCCCACTTCGAGGGTGGTAAGTGACCATGAGCACCACTGAACTGCTGAAGCGCGCCGCCGAGCTGTTCCCCGGCGAGGTCGTCACCACCGCCCACGTGCGCCACCTGGACCTGCCGTACGGCGCCGGGCGGATCGCGCTGATCACCCTGGACAACGGCTTCGACCACACCAAGCCGACCACCTTCGGCCCGGGCTCGCTGGCCAAGCTGTCCGAGGCGCTGGACCAGGTCGAGGCGGAGGCCGCCGAGGGCTCGGTCAAGGCCGTGGCGATCACCGGCAAGCCGTTCATCTTCGCGGTCGGCGCCGACCTCAAGGGCGTCGAGGTGCTCAAGGAGCACAGCGACGCGCTGGCCATCGGCAAGGGCGGCCACGACGTCTTCAAGCGGATCGCCGCGCTGCCGGTGCCGACCTTCGCGTTCTACAACGGCGCGGCCATGGGCGGCGGCGTCGAGGTCGGCCTGCACGCCACCTACCGCACCGTCAGCTCCGGCGTCCCGGCCTTCTCGCTGCCCGAGGTCTTCCTCGGCCTGGTCCCCGGCTGGGGCGGCTGCACCCTGCTGCCGAACCTGATCGGCCCGCAGAAGGCCGTCAAGGTCATCGTCGAGAACTCGATGGCGCAGAACAAGCAGCTCAAGGGCGCCGACGTGTTCGAGCTCGGCATCGCGGACGCGATCTTCGAGCCGGCCGACTTCCTGGAGCAGTCGCTGGGCTGGGCCGCCAAGGTGCTGAACGGCGACGTGGTCGTCGAGCGCGAGGAGTTCGACCGGGGCAAGGCCTGGGACGACGCCGTCACCTGGGGCCGCTGGGTCGCCGACGCCAAGGTGAGCGGCGCCGCGCCGGCCGCCTACAAGGCGCTGGACATCATCCAGCAGGTCAAGGACGGCGACCTCCAGGCGGGCTTCGACGCCGAGGACACCGCGCTGGCCGACCTGATCATGAGCGGCGAGCTGCGCAGCGGCCTGTACGCCTTCAACCTGGTGCAGCGCCGGGCCAAGCGCCCGTTCGGCGCGCCGGACAAGTCGCTGGCCCGCCCGGTCTCCAAGATCGGTGTCGTCGGCGCCGGTCTGATGGCCTCTCAGCTGGCCCTGCTGTTCGCCCGCCGGATGGAGGTGCCGGTCGTGCTGACCGACATCGACCAGGAGCGGATCGACAAGGGCGTCGGCTACGTGCACGCCGAGATCGACAAGCTGCTCGGCAAGGGCCGGATCGGCAACGACAAGGCCAACAAGCTCAAGGGCCTGGTCTCCGGTCACCTGGACAAGGCCGTGGCCTTCGGCGACGCGGACTTCGTGATCGAGGCCGTCTTCGAGGAGATGGGCGTCAAGCAGAACGTGCTGGCGGAGCTGGAGGCGGTGGTCTCGCCGACCACCATCCTGGCCACCAACACCTCCTCGCTCTCGGTCACCGAGATGGCCTCCAAGCTCCAGCACCCGGAGCGCGTGGTCGGCTTCCACTTCTTCAACCCGGTCGCGATCCTCCCGCTGCTGGAGATCGTCCGGGCCGAGAAGACCGACGACGGCTCGCTGGCCACCGCCTTCGCGGTCGCCAAGAAGCTGAAGAAGACCGCGGTGCTGACCAAGGACGCCCCGGCGTTCGTGGTGAACCGCATCCTGACCCGCTTCATGGGCGAGATCCAGGCGATCATCGACGAGGGCACCTCGTTCGAGACCGTCGAGGCGGCCGTCAAGCCGCTCGGCCTGCCGATGTCCCCGATCGCGCTGCTCGAACTGGTCGGCCCGGCCATCGCGCTGCACGTCTCGGAGACCCTGCACGGCGCCTTCCCGGAGCGCTTCTCGGTCTCCGAGAACCTCGGCCGGGTGGTCAAGGCCGGCAAGCGCGGCTTCTACGTCTGGGAGGACGGCAAGCAGGTCCTCGACCCCGAGGTGCTGGCGCTGCTGACCTTCGGCGACTCGGTGCTGACGGAGGAGCAGGTGCGCGCCCGCGCCCTGGACGCCGTCGCGCAGGAGATCGGCCTGATGCTGGACGAGGGCGTGGTCGGCGAGGCGCAGGACATCGACCTCTGCATGATCACCGGTGCCGGCTGGCCGTTCCACCTGGGCGGGATCACCCCGTACCTGGACCGCGAGGGCGTCTCCGAGCGGGTCAACGGCAAGAAGTTCCTGGCCCCCGGCCTGGCTTCGGTCCCCGAGTAGTCCCTGACGCGTCGTCGGGCGGCATCCCCCGTGCGGGGAGGGTGCCGCCCTTCGGCGTTCCCGGCCCGGCCCCGTCGACCGGATGGCTAGGATCATGCTCTGATCGTCGTCGGGGGGCGGAGCTGTGACGGGACCTGGAAGCCGGACCATCGCGGTGGGTGCGGTCGCGCTGCTGGGCCTGCTGGGCCTGGCCGGCTGGAAGGCGGAGTCAGCACTCGACGCGGCGTTCGGACCACCGGACGACCACGTCGCGGCCGACGATCCGCGGGTCTGCGCCGGGACCTCCGGCAACAACACCCCGCTCGCCGAGGCGACCGGCCACTTCGGTCTCGCCGTTCCGTCCGCCGCCACGGACCTGGTCTTCACCGCCAACTCGGGCGGCCTGTCCGGCGGGACGACCCTGTCGATGCGCTTCACCACCACCCCGGCGGACCTCACCGCCTTCCTCGCGGCCGGCCGCTTCGAACCGCCCGGCCGCACCACCCGGCTCACCGTCGGCGGCTGGCAGGCAGACACCCCGGGCGCGGCCGAGCGGGCCGCCGAGGGCCCGTGCGGCCTGACCCCGCCGGTCGGCCCGGCCATGGCGTACAGCCAGGACGACCGGGGCAAGAGCCCCCGGGCCCTGGCGGTGGACGCCACCAGCGATCCGGCGCGCCCGGTCGTGTGGGTCACGGCCCTGGACCTCTGAGCGCCAGGGGCTGTCCCCTGGGTGGGGTCGGCTGTCACACCGTGCGGCTCCACCACGTGGGCGGGTGTCGTCAGAGGGCCCCTGCCCGATGCCGGGCAGGGGCGCGTGCTCCGGCGGTGACCGCCCGGCCCCCACCAAGGAGAGGGTCCCTAGGCCACCACATGGCGGAACTCGGCCCGGGCGTCCTCGGTGTAGAGGCCGTAGCGGCCCTCCGGGTACGGGCGTTCGGTGTCGGTGTAGGTGACCAGCGGGTGGCGGTCGACCAGCACCGTCACGGTCGCGCCGCGCTGGCGGATCTCCACGGTGTGCCAGCGGCCGACGGGGTAGTGCGGCGGGCCGGTGGCCAGGAAGCGCTGGTGGCCGGGGTAGGCCGGGTCCTCCTTGCCCAGCTCCCAGCCGGTGGGCTTGAGGGCGAGGTAGTAGAAGTGCCGGGGGTCGGTGTAGTGCCAGACCACCCAGGCGGTCTCCCAGGTGTTCGGGGTCGGGGTGCGCAACTGCTCCGCGGTCCGCACCCCTAGACGGAGCGTCAGGTCCGAGCGGCTCTCCGCCGAGACCACTAGGGCGGCGTGGGTCTCCTCCGGCGCGGTGGCCGGGCGCGGGGCCAGGGTGATCAGGTCACCGCTCGCCCCGACGGTGCCCTCGCCGTTGAAGACCGCGACCCAGGGACCGTGGGTCGAGCCCTCCGGCCAGGGGGTGAAGCGCGGGTGCGAGGAGCCGGCCAGCAGGGCGGTGGCGACGGCGGCCAGGGCGAGCAGCACGGCGGTCAGGGCCGTCCGCAGCCGGCGGGCCGGCGGGGCGGGGCCGGGGGTGCGGACCGGCGGCGGGCCGGTGGTCACGGTCACCAGTCCACCAGCGAGACGTCGGGCTGCAGGGGGTGCGGCAGCGGGGCCGCGCAGTCCTGGGTCAGCCGCTCGACGATCCGCCGGGCGGCGGAGCCGTCGCCGAACGGGCTGGGGGCGGCGGCCATGCCCTGGTAGTCGGCCGGGTCGTCCAGCAGCGCGTTGGCGGCGGCGTGGATGGCCTCCGGCTCGACGCCGACCAGCCGGGCCGCGCCCGCGGTGACCACCTCGGGGCGCTCGGTGGTGGTGCGCAGCACCAGCACCGGCTTGTCCAGGCTCGGGGCCTCCTCCTGGACGCCGCCGGAGTCGGTGAGCACCAGTTCGCAGGCGGCCAGCGAGGCGGTGAAGTCGAAGTAGTCCAGCGGCCCGGTGAGCGTGACGTGCGGCTCGTGGCCGAGGGCGGACTCCAGCACGTCCCGGACGGCGGGGCTGCGGTGCACCGGGAGCAGGATCTCCACATCGCCGCGCCGCGCCAGCCGTTGCAGGGTGGCGGCCATCATCCGCATCCGGTCGCCCTGGTTCTCCCGGCGGTGCAGGGTGACCAGCACCCCGCGCCGGCCGGTGCGGAAGGCGGACCGGCCGGCCTTGCGGCGGCGCACCCAGAGCAGGTTGTCGATCACCGTGTTGCCGGTGACGTGCACCGCGTCGGGCGGTACGCCCTCGGCCCGCAGCCGGTGGGCGGCCCGCTCGGTGGGGGCGAAGTGCCAGCGGGTCATGGTGGAGACCAGCCGCCGGTTGAGCTCCTCGGGGAACGGGTCGTCCGGCACGCCGCTGCGCAGCCCGGCCTCCACGTGGGCCACCGGGATGCGCTCGTAGAAGGCGGCCAGCGCGCCGCACAGGGTGGAGGCGGTGTCGCCCTGGACGATCACCAGGTCGGGCTCCTCGTGCCGGAACACCTCGCCGAGGCCCTCGACCAGCCGGGCGGTGAGCGCGGAGAGCTGCTGGCGCTCGCGCATCACGTCGAGGCTGTGACGGGGCGTCAGGTGCAGCCGGTGGAGCATGGGTTCGAGCATCTCGCGGTGCTGGCCGGTGTTGACCAGGACCGGTTCGAAGTACGGCGAGGCGTCCAACGCCCGGACCACCGGGGCGAGTTTGACGGCCTCGGGCCGGGTGCCGAGCACCACGGCGGCACGCAGCCGGGGGGAGCCGTTCACGGGCAGCGGTTCGGACATGACGACCTTCTTGGGCAGCGGGAAGGTACGGGCCGGCCGGGCTCCGGCGGGAGCGCGGCGCGACGCGTCGGACACGTCGGGGAGTGCTTGGGGGTGGGACCGGCCGGCGCGGGGCCGGGTCAGGTGCGGGCGGTCTTCAGCCAGCCGGTGCGGCCCCGGACGGTGCGGCCGACGGCCCACCAGCCGGCCGCGAACCACAGGTAGCCGTAGCCGACGAACAGGTGGGCCAGCAGCAGGCAGCGCCACCAGCCGAGTTGGGCCTCCCGCTGCCGGTACACGTGGGCGTAGGCGTAGGCGGGGGCGAAGGCCAGCAGGTACAGCGGGATCAGCCAGTACGGCGAGAAGGTGCTGTGGCCGGCCGCCAGCGAGTCGGTCAGGAAGCCGACCGCACCGGCCAGGAAGGCCAGCGGCAGCAGCGAGGTGAGCAGCAGCAGGGCCGGGCTGGAGAGGTGGTAGACCAGGTCGGCGGCGGCCCGGCCGGGGATCTCCCGGAGCACCGTCGGCACCAGCCGGGTGGCCTGGAGGTGGCCCTGGAACCAGCGGGAGCGCTGGCGGACCAGCGGGCGGACCGCGAGCACGGCCTGCTGGTGGACGGCGGCGGTGGCGCAGTACTCGTTCCGCCAGCCCGCCGCCAGCAGCCGGATGCCGAGGTCGAGGTCCTCGGTGAGCCGGTCGCTCCAGGGCTCGGAGCCGAGCGAGCGCAGCGCGCTGAGGCGCATGAACTGCCCGTTCCCGCCCATCCCGACGCTGCCGACGTGGCGGCGCCCGGCCTGGAAGACGTCGGTGTAGACGACGAACTCCATGTCCTGCATCCGGCAGAGCAGCCGGTCGTGCCGGTTGTACATCCGCACGCCGATCTGCACCGCTCCGGTGGCCGGGTCGTCGAAGAACCGGTCGGCCTCGGCGACCGCGCCGGGTTCGAGCCGGCCGTCGGCGTCCAGCACGCAGACCACCACGTCCTCGGGCGCGGTGCCGGCCAGCAGGCCGGAGGCGGCCAGGTACCGGAGGCCGTCGTTGAGCGCGGCCCCCTTGCCCCGGCGGGCGTTCGGCAGCTGCCGCTGGTGCAGCAGCACCCGGGCCGGGTCGGCGGCCCGGACGATCTCGGCCGTCCGGTCCTGTGACGCGTCGTCAACCACCAGCACCAGGGCGTCCGTCCGGGGCAGGGCGAGGAGGCGGCGCAGGCTCTCGGCGAGCACCCGCTCCTCGTTCAGACAGGCCATCAGGAACACGTAGCGCCGGGGGTGCGGGTCGTCCGTCGCTGTGGGCCGGGCGACCCGCCGGGAGAGCACGAACATCCCGGTGTTGTACGCCAGCGCCGTCACGATGACGGCGGTGGAGAGTCCGAGCAGGACGGTCGTCAGCACGACGCACCCCGCCGGACGGCGGTGGCCCCGGTGACCCCGTCCGGCACCGCGTGCGGCGCGGGCCGGGGCTGCCGGGGGCGGCGGTGGCGGACCACCGCGCCGTAGAACAGCAGGAGCAGGCCGGCCACCAGGTAGAGGCCGAAGCCCGCGCCCGCGATCTCCAGCAGCAGCCGGGCCAGTTCGGCCCCGGAGGCGCCGGAGGGCAGGACGGACGCCGCGCTGAAGCAGACTCCGCTGCTGACTCCGCAGTTCACGTACATGGGAGATCAACCCTGAACGGAATGCGACCGGATGCCGGGATGACACGGCTCTCGCGCTCGCGGTGGAGGGGGCCGGTCTCGCCACTCACTCCCCGAGCCGGGAAAAAGGCGACCGTCTGCCGACTCGGATCTTCGCGCGCCCCATGGGGACTTTCACGAACAATTTAACACGGCCCCCCTGGACCTTCAATGAATCGATCCGACAATACCTACTCGCGGGAAGGGATTGACACTCTCCCGGGCCGGTGCCACTGTCGGGTGTATCGCCTGTGCTGCGGCTGATCGGCGTTGACGTCCCGTCAGTGCCATGCCCCCGCGAATCCAGGCCGGCGCCACGTGCCGTTCCGAGCACCGCCCGGCCTTCTGTGTCGAGACGCCGGGAAAATGCCGCCGGGCATTCCCGTATCCATGGCTTGACCACACATCGCCAGGGGCTGTCATGCCTGTGCATCCAATGAGCCGCAAACGGAGCCGGACGACCATCGTGGGGGCTCTCGCCCTCGTCCTGAGCGTGGGATTCCTCCCGGTCGACTCCGCCTCCGCGAAAGCGCCTCCCCCCGACCAGAAGAAGTCCCAGGAGTCCAAGAAGCAGGACCGGGCTCCGACCGACCTCGGCCCCGCCTTCGGGACCGAGCAGAAGAAGGCCGACAAGACCAGGAAACTGAATCCCCATCAGAAGGTGAAGAAGGCCACCACCCTGCAGACCCTCCCGCAGGCGCTGGCCCAGGCCCCGGCCAATCCGCCGCCGGCCGGCGGGAAGAGCACCCTGGTGCTCTACGACACCACCGGCCCGTACGGGCACCTCGGCGAGCTGTACGCGATGACCACCGCCAACCTGGCCGGCCACTTCGGCAGCGTCACGCCGAAGCCGGTCTCCCAGTACCAGCCCGGCGAGGTCAACAACTACACCGCCACGGTGTACTTCGGCTCCACCTACTACGGGGCCCCCGACACCAACGGCCAGCCGATCCCGGACGCCGTGCCCACGTCCTTCTACACCGACGTGACCAGCACGACCAAGCCGGTGATCTGGCTGTACGACAACATCTGGAACCTCGCCAACCAGGTCGGCCCGGCGAACTTCTCGGCCGCCTACGGCTGGGACCCGACCAACTCCTTCTTCAACTACAACCCGATCACCTCGGTCGGCTACAAGGGCCAGCAGCTCAGCCGCGACCCGCTGAACGGCGGCGGCGTGCTGGGCGAGACCATCACCGACCCGGCGAAGGTGAGCGTGCTGGCCTCCGCGACCGACTCCACCGGGGCCGCCGTCCCGTGGGCGGTCCGCTCGAAGAACCTCACCTACATCGGTGACGTGCCGTTCTCCTACGTGAGCGCCAACGACCGGGTGATGATCTTCAGCGACCTGCTGTTCGACGCCCTCGCGCCGCAGACCGCCGAGCGGCACCGGGCCATGGTCCGGCTGGAGGACATCAGCCCCGCCGACGACCCGGTCGCGCTGACCAACATCGGCAAGTGGCTGAAGTCGCAGAACATCCCGTTCAGCTTCGGCGTCTTCCCGGTCTACACCGACCCCAAGGGCACCTACAACAACGGCCGGGCCGAGACCCTCCGGCTGTCCCGGACGCCCGCGATGATCACGGCGATCAAGTCGCTGATCGCCAACGGCGGCACGATGCTGATGCACGGCTACACGCACCAGTACTCCAACGTCGCCAACCCCTACGACGGCGTCAGCGGCGACGACTTCGAGTTCTACCGGGCCCAGTGCTCGGTGACCCAGACCCCGCCGTACCAGTTCCGGGCCCCGTGCCAGAACACCGACTGGGTCATCCACCAGGGCCCCGTGCCCGGTGACTCCAGCAGCTACGCGCTGGGCCGGGTCAACTCGGCCGCCGCCGAGTTCCAGGCCGCCGGCCTCCCGGTGCCGACCATCTTCGAGTTCCCGCACTACGCCGGCTCCGCCGTCGACTACCGGGCCCTCGAACCGCGGTTCGCCGCCCGCTACGAGCGCTCGCTGTACTTCGGCGGCGTGCTCAGCGGCAAGCCGATCGACTACTCGATGATCATCGGCCAGTTCTTCCCGTACCCCGTGCGGGACGTCTACGGCGAGACCGTGCTGCCCGAGAACCTCGGCAACTACGAGCCCGAGATGTCCAACAACAACCCGCCCAGGCTGCCGGCCGACATGATCAACTCGGCCCGGCTCAACATGGTCGTGCGGGACGGCTACGCCAGCTTCTTCTACCACCCGTCCTACGGGCTGACGGCGCTTCAGCAGACCGTCAACGGGATCAAGGCGCTCGGCTACACCTTCGCCTCCCCCGCCACCGTCCTCGCTCCCTGACGGAGCACCAGCCCGGTTGCCGGTCCGCTCGTCCGGACCGGCAGCCGGGACCCTTTGACCGAGAGGCACTGGTTCCGATGTGCGGAATCGTGGGTTACACAGGGGGACGGGCGGCGCTGGACGTCGTGCTGGACGGTCTGGAGCGGTTGGAGTACCGGGGCTACGACTCGGCCGGGGTGACCGTCCGGACGGCCGCCGGGCTGGCCACCGGCAAACGGGCCGGGAAGCTGGTCAACCTCCGCAAGGCGCTGGCCGACGAGCCGCTGCCCGAGGCCCCGGTCGGGATCGGGCATACGCGGTGGGCGACGCATGGGGGGCCGTCGGATGCGAATGCGCATCCGCATCTGGATGACGGTGGTCGGGTGGCGGTGGTGCACAACGGGATCATCGAGAACTTCGCGGTGTTGCGGGCGGAG
>NZ_JBIWFX010000011.1:0-115507 GCF_044763225.1 Kitasatospora sp. NPDC096147
TTCTTCGACGACCCGAAGATCATCGCGGACGCCTCCCGCAACCTCGGCGAGGCCATGGTCGGCATCAACTGCGACACCCTGCCCGAGACCGAGCGCTACGCCAACCGCGGCTGGTGACCACACGCGGACGGGCGTGGTGCGGGGTCCTCCCCCGCACCACGCCCGTCCGCGTGTCCGACGGACGCACCGTCAGGAGCCGTACCGCCGGAAGTCGTACCGTCAGAAGTCGTAGCGGGGCGCGCTCGCGCTCAGCACCGCCGGCTTCGCCGCGACCGTCCAGTGCGCGGAGAGCTCCCGGGTCAGCGTCTCCAGCAGCCGCTCGACGTCGGCCGGGGCCGACTCGTGCAGCGCCTCGGTGACGATCAGCGCCGAGCGGGTGCCGGGCTGGATCGAGGAGAGGCCGCTCTGCCGGTTGGTCCAGCGGCGGGCGTGCGCCTGGTCGGCGCCGTCCACGAAGACCACCTCGCCCTCGGGCGCGGTCTCGGTCTCGCCGGAGAAGGTCAGGTAGGACTCGGTGCCCTTGGCGTACCCCACCTCCAGGTGGTCGGTCACCTTGGCGAGGTCGAAGACCGCGATCGGGACGGCGTACGCCAGCGAGACCGCGTTGCACAGGTCGATCAGCGGGTGGATCTCCGGCAGCGACCGCTCCTTGCGGTACCGGCGCAGCAGCGACTCGGAGGCGCAGCGGTACTGGGTCGGCTTGAGCCCCATGGTCGAGAAGGCCCGCCGCCACGCCTGGATCTCCGGCATCTCGCCCTCGGTCGCCGCGGCCAGCCGGGCGTCGGCGCTCTCGTACAGGGCGGCGACCTGGTCGCGGACCGGAGTCTCGGAGGAGACGTCGGACACCAGGAGCACACCGGGCACCAGGGCCGGGAAGTCGCGCCAGATGTCGGACGAGTGCTGGAAGTACACGGAACCGCCTAGCTACTAGTGGTCGGATCGTTGGTGACGGAAGGTCAGACCTCGAAGGCCAGCACCGCGGCGAGGGCGGCGAAGGAGCCGGCGAAGGTGCGCCGCATCCCGGTGACCACGGAGGGCCGGGCCACCACCTTGTCGCGGAAGGCCGCCGCGAAGCGGCCGTAGAGCGCGAAGACCAAGAAGGTCATCAGCATGAAGACGATGCTGAGTTGGGTCATCGGGAGCCAGGCGTCCGAGCGGTCGGTGTGCACGAACTGCGGCAGGAATGCGAAGAAGAAGATGGTGAGCTTCGGGTTGAGCAGGTTGATGGTGATGCCCGTCATGATCACCTTGAGCGCGGGGACCTCCGGCGCGTTCTCGTCCACCGTGAGGGTGCCCCGGTCGCGGAGCGTCCCCCAGGCCATGTAGAGCAGGTAGGCCACCCCGGCGTACTTGAGGGTCTGGAACGCGACCGCGCTCGCGTTCAGCACGGCGGCCAGACCGGTGATGGCCGCGGCCATGTGCGGGACGATGCCGAGCGTGCATCCGAATGCCGCCACCAGACTGGCCCGGGTGCCACGCGAGAGCCCCGCCGCGACGGTGTAGAGGGCGCCCGTGCCGGGCGTGGCGACAATCGCGAGCGACGTCAGAAGGAAGCTGATGTTCAAGGCAGTCCTCCAGGACTTCCGAACAAGGATCAAATCGCTTGGCGTATGCACGACGATACAGCCAGGACCGGTGCGCCCCGGACCTCGAACAGAAGTGAGAGATGATATTCCGGAAGTATCGGAATCGAGATGCGCGGAATCCCGCCGCATTCGCTGTTCGACTACCGCCGCCCGTTCGGATGACTAGGGTGACGGATATGTTCGTCAAAGTGTGCGGGGTACGAAACGCGGCCGATGTGACCGCCGCCGTGGACGCCGGGGCGGACGCCGTCGGCTTCATGCTGACCGAGAGCGTGCGCCGACTCGACCCCGCCACCGCCCGCGGACTGGCGGGCGACCTGCCGCCCGGAGTGCTGTCGGTCGGCGTGGTCAGCGGCATCCCCGCCGCCGAGGCCGGCCGCCTGGCCCTGGCCGCCGGCCTGAACGCCCTTCAACTGCACGGCCGTTACGCCCGGGAGGACTTCGCGGCACTGGCCGCCCTCCCCCTGGTACTGCTGCGCGCCACCCACCTCGGCCCGGTCGGCGAGGAGCAGCCCGACCTCACCACCGGCGCCTACGGCGAGGCGATGCTGCTGCTCGACTCCCCCCGGTACGGCCACGGGGAGCGCTGGGACCTCGGCCGGCTCGCGGACGCCCGCCCGACCGGGCACTGGCTGCTGGCCGGCGGTCTGACCCCCGGCAACGTCGCGGAGGCGATCGGCGCGGTCCGTCCCTGGGGCGTCGACGTGTCGAGCGGGGTCGAGGCCGAGCGCGGCGTCAAGGACCCCGCGCTGATCCGCGACTTCGTCGCGGCGGCCAAGGGAGCCTGAGCAGGCGCCCGGCCCGCACGGCCGCACTCCCGCGGCTCCTCACGGCCCGTAGACCGACTCCAGCAGGCCGTGCACGAAGGCGTCGAGGTCGTCCAGGCCCGCGCTGCGGACCGCCGACGGGCTGCCGCCGAGGAGTTGGGGGATGGCGGCGTGCAGGGCCAGGGTGACGGTGGCGGCCCGACGGGGGGTGACGGGGAGGCCGGCCGCGCGCTGGGCGTGCTCGAATCCGGTGAAGTCGGCGGCGACCACCGGGGCCAGGATGTCGGCGAGCCAGGGGCGGCGGGCGGCCTCGGCCTGGAGTTCCAGGTAGGCGAGCATCCGGGGGGCGCCGGGGCCGGCCACGTTGCGGAGCAGGCCGGTGAGGAGCGCGGCCAGGCTCGCCCGGTCGACCGGGCGGGCGCCGGAGACCATCAGCTCGGCGGTGGTGCGTTCGTACTGCTCGACGATCCGCTCGGCGACGGCGCGGAGCAGGGCGTCCCGGCTCGGGTGGTAGTTCTTCGCGGTGCCGAGCGGCAGCCCGGCGGCGGCGTCCACGGCGCGGTGGGTCAGCCCGCGCCCGCCGGCCTCGGCCAGCACCCGGATCGCGGCGTCCCCCAGGACCTCGCGTCGGCTCCCACTCACCGTCAGTTCTCCTTGCTGGTACGCGCATTGCCCAATCTACCCCAGGCGTGGTACCACAGGTGTGGTAGGCCAGGGACGGGACGACGCCGGGGGGCGTGATGACGGGTACGGCCATCGTGGTGGGGGCGGGAGTCGGCGGGCTGGCGACCGCGATCGGGCTGCGCCGGGCGGGCTGGCTGGTGACGGTGCTGGAGCGCCGCACCGAGGTGGAGCGCTACGGCACCGCCTTCGCGCTGACGCCCGCCGCGCAGGACGCGCTGGAGGAGCTCGGGGTCGGCGCGGCGGTGCGCCGCCGGGCGGTGCCCTACCGCGACGCCCGGATCCGCCGGCCGGACGGCCGGGTGCTGGCGCGGCTGCCGCTGGACCGGGTGGAGAAGAAGGCCGGCAAGCCCGAACTGCTGCTCTCCCGCCCGTACTTGATCGACGCGCTGCTGGCCGGGCTGGAGTCCTTCGGGGACGTCCCGGTGAAGCTGGGCGAGCCGGTCGCCGGGGTGGCCGACGTGCGGGCCGGGCACGACCTGCTGGTCGGGGCCGACGGCATCCGGAGCGTGGTGCGGCAGGACTGCTTCGGCGGTGCCGCCGGGCCCGTGCCGATCGGCTCGGTGGCCTGGATCGGCATCGCCGACTTCGAGAGCGGGCTGCACGGCGAGACCTGGGGCCGGGGCCGCTTCTTCGGTCTGACCCCGGTCGAGCCGGGCCGGACCAACTGGTACGCGGCGGTCCCGGATGGCACCACCGCCGCCGACCTGCCGGGGCTGTTCGAGGGCTGGCACGACCCGATCCCCCGCATCCTCGGCACCACCGACCCGGCCTGCTGGCTCCGCTACGAGATGCGGCACCTGTACCCGGCCCTGCCGAGCTTCGTGCACGACGGCCGGACGGCCCTGGTCGGCGACGCGGCGCACGCCATGACACCCAATCTGGGCCAGGGCGCCTGCACCGCGATCCTGGACGCCGGGGCGCTCACCCGGGCGGTGGTCCGGCACGGGCGCACCGGCCTGGCGGCCGCGCTGCGCGACTACGACCGGGAGCGCCGGCGCACGGCCCAGCGGACCGCCTTCGCCTCGCGCACCCTGCACCGCTTCGTCTCCACCGAGCGCACCGGGCTCCGGGACGGGCTGGCCCGGCTGCTGCCGGGCTGAGCCGCCGTCAGTCCCGGGCGGTCTTGGCCGGCGCGGCGGCCGGCGCGGCGGCGGGCGCGGCGGCCGGCTCGGGCTCCTCGACGAAGTTCACCCGCCCGAACTGCTTGTTCATCGACTTGACCAGGAACCAGGTGGCCACGCCGAGGGCGGCGAAGACCACGAAGCCGAGCAGACCGGGGGTCACCTTGGCCTTGTCGAAGGCGAGGGCCGTGGTGGCGAGGTCGGTGGCGAGGTGCATCGGGGTGCTCATGTCTCCAATGGTGGCCCGGCCCTACACGGGCCGGACCACCGGGGTGGAAGGTGTCGTGCCGTCAGGCCGAGGCGGCGGCGGTGCCGGCCGGCGTGCGCAGGCCGGCGAACAGGTCGTCCTCCGGCAGGTCGGTGTCGACCAGCGAGCGGGCCAGCTCGTAGTCCTCGGTCGGCCAGACGGCCTTCTGGACGTCCAGCGGGACGCGGAACCACGGGCCGTCCGGGTCGATCTGGGTGGCGTGCGCGATCAGCGCGCGGTCCCGGGTCTCGAACCAGTCGTCGCAGCGCACCCGGGTGGTGATCTCCCGGTCCTTGCGACCGCTCTTCTCCCAGCCGTCGATCCACTCGCCGTACGGCGACTCGATGCCGTGCTCGGTCAGGTAGGCGTGCATGGTCTTGATCCGGTTCATGGTGAAGCCGTTGTAGTACAGCTTCGAGGGCTGCCACGGCTCGCCCAGGCCCGGGTACGCCTCCGGGTCACCGGCCGCGTCCCAGGCCGCCATGGTGATCTTGTGGGTCATGATGTGGTCCGGGTGCGGGTAGCCGCCGTTCTCGTCGTACGTGGTGATCACGTGCGGGCGGAACTCGCGGATCAGCTTCACCAGCGGCGCGGCGGCCTCGGCCACGTCCTGGAGTCCGAAGCAGCCCTCCGGCAGGGGCGGCAGCGGGTCGCCCTCGGGGAGGCCGGAGTCGACGAAGCCGAGCCACGCCTGCCTCACCCCGAGGATCTCCCGGGCCGCGTCCATCTCCTTGCTGCGGACCTCGTGGATGTTCTCCTCGATCCACGGGTCGCCCTGGAGCTTGGGGTTGAGGATCGAGCCGCGCTCGCCCCCGGTACAGGTGGCGACCAGGACGTCCACCCCCTGCGACACGTACATCGCCATGGTGGCCGCGCCCTTGCTGGACTCGTCGTCCGGGTGCGCGTGCACCGCCATCAGTCGCAACTGCTCAGTCAACGCCTGGTTCCTTCCGGGAATCATCCGGTTCATCGGGCCGCTCCCCCCGCCGCCTCCGGCGCGGACGTACCACTCCTATAGTGACTGAACGAAGGGCCCGTCCATTCCCTCCGCAGACCGGCGGCCCCTCCCCGAAAGGACCGAGCCGCCATGGACTCCGGACGTACGACCACCGCCCCCGCCGCCCCGGCCGCCCCGCAGGGCCGCTACGGCCGCTCCTCCGACCAGGAGGCCGACCGCCGGCTGCGCACCGCCGGCCTGGTCTGCGGCGTGCTCGGGCTGGCCTTGGTCGGCTGGCTGGGCTACTCGTACGTGTCCAAGGGGTCCGAGATGAACGGGCTGCTGCCCGGCTTCCAGGTGGTCTCGGAGAGCGAGGTGAAGGTGCAGCTCTCCGTGCACAAGAGCGAGGGGAAGGCGGGGGTCTGCACCGTCCGGGCGCAGGCCGAGGACGGCGGGGTGGTCGGGCTGCACGACTTCCAGGTGCCGGCCGCGGGCTCGACCTGGGACGAGGTGGTCACCCTGCGCACCACCGCCCGGGCCACCGCCGCCGAGCTGCTGGGCTGCACCCCGGCGAAGTGAGGCCGGAGTCCGCCGGGGCGGCACGTCCCCCGAAGTAACGCCTCCCCTTCGGGGACGGAAGTTGTTAGGCTCGTGGTTTCGCCCCTTCCGCACCTTGTGCCCGGAAGCCGGGCGTTGCTTTGTAGTACGACACCGTTCGGCTGCTGACCCACCCTCAGCGCGACCCTGCACCTACGAGGAGCACCCGTGACCCAGACCAGCGAGAACGTGACCTGGCTCACTCAGGCCGGCTACGACAAGCTCAAGGCTGAGCTGGAGTACATGACCACCACCTGGCGTTCCGAGATCACCCAGAAGATCGAGGCGGCGCGCGAGGAGGGTGACCTCAAGGAGAACGCCGGCTACCACGCCGCCCGCGACGACCAGGGCAAGGGCGAGCTGCGCATCCGTCAGCTCACCCAGCTGCTGGAGCGGGCCCAGGTCGGCGAGGCCCCGGCGGGCACCGACGCGGTCGCCCCCGGCACCGTGGTGACCGTGGCCTTCGACGGCGACGAGGACGACACCATGAAGTTCCTGATCGGCTCCCGCGAGATGGCGGGCACCACCGACATCGACGTCTACTCGCCGCAGTCCCCGCTGGGCGTGGCGATCGACGGCAAGAAGATCGGCGACGAGGCGCACTACGAGCTGCCGAACGGCAAGCGCGCCATGGTCAAGATCGTCGCGGTCGAGGCGCACACCGGCTGACGCCCCCTCGACACGCCGGAGCGGCCGCCCCCACGCCGGGGACGGCCGCTCCTGTCGTACCGTCACTCACCCCACGGCGGAGCGGTACTTGCGCACCGAGAGCCAGCCGAACAGCGCCAGGATCACCAGCGACCACAGCACCGAGACCAGCACCGCGTTCTCCATCGGCCAGCCGCCCTGCACCGGCCCGAGCTGGTTGCCGAACAGGTCGCGGCAGGCCTGCACGGTGGCACTGAACGGGTTCCAGTACGCGATCCCCTGCAGCCAGCCCGGCATCGAGCTGATCGGCACGAAGGCGTTGGAGACGAAGGTCAGCGGGAACAGCCAGATCAGACCGGCCGAGGTGGCCGCCTCCGGACTGCGCACCGAGAGGCCGATCAGCGCGCCGATCCAGGAGAAGGCGTACCCGAGCAGGAGCAGCAGCGCGAAGGCGCCGAGCGCCTTGGGGAAGCCCTCGTGGAACCGCCAGCCGACGATGGCCGCCACGATCGCCAGCACCAGCAGGGTGAAGGCGGTCTGCACCAGGTCGGCCAGGGTGCGGCCGACCAGCACGGCGGAGCGGGCCATCGGCAGCGAGCGGAAGCGGTCGACCAGGCCCTTGGTCATGTCCTCCGCGATGCCGGCCGAGGCGCCGGCCACCGCGAAGGTGACGGTCTGGGCGAAGATGCCCGCCATCAGGAACTGCGTGTAGGTGTCGGTGCTCGCCTCGGCACCGGGGATCTGGATCGCGCCGCCCATCACGTAGGTGAAGAGCAGCACGAACATCACCGGCTGCATCAGGCCGAAGACCACGATCTCCGGGATGCGGGTCATCCGGCGCAGGTTGCGCTTGGCGACCACCCAGGAGTCGTGCAGCATCGCCGCCAGACCGTGCTTGGGGTGGGCCACGGCGGTGCCGATGGCCTGTTGCGGGTTGGCCGTGGTCATCAGGCGTCCTTCCCGTGGCTCTTGCGCCCCTTGGCGGGCTTCTGCTCGCCCTCGCCCTCCTCGTCCTCCTCGACCGTGGCCCGGCCGGTGAGGGAGAGGAAGACGTCGTCCAGGGTCGGGCGGCGCAGGCCGATGTCGTCGATCTCGATCGAGCGGGCGTCCAGCTCGCGGATCACGTCGGCGAGCACCCGGGCACCGCCGCTGACCGGCACGGTGATCCTCCGGGTGTTCTTCTCCAGCGCCGGGTCTCCCTTGGCGTACGGGCCGAGCGCGGCCATCGCCTCGGTGACGTCGTCGCCCCGGTGCACCACCACCTCGATCCGCTCGCCGCCGATCTGGGCCTTGAGCTGGTCGGCGGTGCCGCGCGCGATCACCTTGCCGTGGTCCACCACCGCGATGTCGTGGGCGAGGCGGTCGGCCTCCTCCAGGTACTGGGTGGTGAGCAGCAGGGTGGTGCCCTGCTCGACCAGGGTCTCGATCACCTCCCAGAGCGCCAGCCGGTTCCTCGGGTCGAGGCCGGTGGTCGGCTCGTCCAGGAACATCACCGGCGGGCGGACCACCAGGGCGGCGGCCAGGTCGAGCCGTCGGCGCATGCCGCCGGAGTAGGTCTTGGCGGTGCGGTCGGCGGCCTCGGTGAGGTTGAACCAGTCCAGCAGCTCCTTGGCGCGGGCCTTGGAGTCGCGGTTGGTCATCTGGTACAGCTCGCCGACCATCTGGAGGTTCTCACGCCCCGTCAGGTACTCGTCGACGGCGGCGTACTGGCCGGACAGGCCGATCAGGCTGCGCACCTGGTTGGGGTGCTTGAGCACGTCCACCCCGGCGACCACGGCGTGGCCGGAGTCCGGGCGGAGCAGGGTGGTGAGGACCCGTACGGTGGTGGTCTTGCCGGCGCCGTTGGGGCCGAGCAGCCCGAGCACCGTGCCTTCGGGGACGTCCAGGCTGACGCCGTCGAGGGCGCGTACGTCACCGAAGGTCTTGACCAGGTTCTCGGCTTGGATGGCTGGCGCCATGAGCCTGCCTCATCTCCTCTTACGGAATGACTTGCACAGAGACTAGTAATTTGTCCGTTTTATCCCACTGCACTACCCGGGCGCACCGGGATTCATGCCGACGGACCCCGGTGGACGCGATATATCGCGTCGAGGCCGGGGGTGGTGGCACGCCGGAGGGGCGCGGACCACCGCGCTGACACCCTCTCAGCTCCCACCGACAACCGCCCGTGGTTTTCGGTCAGCGGCTCACCACGTAGCCGTCGTCCCGGAGTTCGCCGACCACCAGGGCGCAGTGCTCCGGTCCCTTGGTCTCCAGGTGCAGGTCCACCTCCACCTCGGTCAGCCCGAGCTGCGGGTCGATCCGCACGTGCGCCACGTCCAGCACGTTGGCGTCCACCCGGGTGAGCACCGCCAGCAGGTCGGCCAGCGCGCCCGGCTTGTCGGTCAGCCGGACCCGCAGCGAGAGGTAGCGCCCGGCGGCGGCCAGGCCGTGCCGCAGCACCCGCTGCATCAGCTGCGGGTCGATGTTGCCGCCGGAGAGCACCGCCACCACCGGGCCGCCCCGGTAGGCCTCCGGGTCCTCCAGCAGGGCCGCCAGCGGGCTGGCCCCGGCCGGCTCGACCACCATCTTCAACCGCTCCAGACCGACCAGCAGGGCCCGCGAGAGGCCCTCCTCGGAGACCGTCCGGACGCCGTCGGCCAGCGTGTTCACCACCTCGAAGGGGATGTCGCCGGGGCGGCCGACCATGATGCCGTCGGCCATGGTGGCGAAGCGCTCCAGCGAGACCGGGCGCCCGGCGGCCAGCGAGGGCGGGTAGGCGGCCGCCCCGGCGGCCTGCACCCCGACCACCCGGACGTCCGGGCGCAGCGGCTTGACCGCCGCCGCGATGCCCGCTAGCAGCCCGCCGCCGCCCACCCCGACCAGGATGGTGCGCACCTCCGGGCACTGCTCCAGGATCTCCAGGCCGAGGGTGGCCTGGCCGGTCACCACGTCCCAGTGGTCGAAGGGGTGGATGAAGACCGCGCCGGTGGCCTCCGAGTACTGCTGGGCGGCCCGCAGCGCCTCGTCCACGGTCGCCCCGTGCAGCTTCACCTCGGCGCCGTAGTCCCTGGTCGCGGCCACCTTGGGCAGCGGCGCGGCCCGCGGCATGAAGACCGTGGCGCGGACCCCGAGCAGCGAGGCGGCCAGGGCCACGCCCTGCGCGTGGTTGCCCGCGCTGGCGGCCACCACGCCGCCCGCCTTCTGCACCGGGGTCAGGCCGGCGATCCGCACGTAGGCGCCGCGCAGCTTGAAGGAGCCGGTGCGCTGGAGGTTCTCGCACTTGAGGTGGACCGGGGAGCCGACCAGGCCGGAGAGGTACCGGCTGGTCTCCATCGGGGTGACCCGGGCGACCCCGGCGAGCATCTTGTGCGCGCCGCGCACGTCGTCCAGGGTGACCGGCCAGTTCTGCATGGTTCCTCGGGTGCGGTGGTGCGGAAGGGAGTTGGAGCACGGATAGCCGAAGGGGCGCGCGCCATCAGGCGCGCGCCCCCGGAAGCGGAGGGATCAGCCCAGTGCCCGGGTCAGGTCCGCCAGCAGGTCGTCGATCGCCTCGATGCCGACCGACACCCGGACCAGGTCGGCCGGGACCTCCAGCGCGGAGCCCGCGACCGAGGCGTGGGTCATCAGGCCCGGGTGCTCGATCAGCGACTCCACGCCGCCCAGCGACTCGCCCAGGGTGAAGAGCTCCGCCCGGTTGCAGACCTCGACCGCCGCCTGCTGACCGCCCGCGACCCGGAACGACACCATGCCGCCGAAGGCCTTCATCTGCTTGGCCGCGATGTCGTGGCCCTGGTGCTCCGGCAGGCCCGGGTAGTAGACCTGGCTGACCTTCGGGTGCGAGAGCAGCAGCTCGGCCACCTTCTCGGCGTTGGAGCTGTGCCGGTCCATCCGGACCCCGAGGGTCTTGATGCCGCGCAGCACCAGCCAGGCGTCGAACGGGCCGGAGACCGCGCCCATCGCGTTCTGGTGGTACGCCAGCTCCTCGCCCAGGCCCGCGTCGGCCGCCACCAGGGCGCCGCCGACCACGTCCGAGTGGCCGCCCATGTACTTGGTGGTGGAGTGCACCACCACGTCGGCGCCGAAGGCGATCGGCTGCTGCAGGTACGAGCTGGCGAAGGTGTTGTCCACCACCAGCAGCGCACCCGCCGCGTGCGCGACGTCGGCCAGGCCGGCGATGTCGGAGATGCCCAGCAGCGGGTTGGACGGGGTCTCCACCCAGACCGCCCTGGTGCCCGGGCGGATCGCCTCCCGGACGGCGTCCAGGCTCTGGGTGTCGGCCACCGAGAACTCCACGCCCCAGCGGGTCAGCACCTTGGCGAACAGCCGGAAGGTGCCGCCGTAGGCGTCGTTCGGGATGACGATGTGGTCGCCCGGCTTCAGCACGGTGCGCAGCAGGGTGTCCTCGGCCGCCAGACCGGAGGCGAAGGCCAGACCGCGGGCGCCGCCCTCGATCGCGGCCAGGCACTCCTCCAGCGCGGTGCGGGTCGGGTTGGCGGAGCGGCTGTACTCGTAACCGCCGCGCAGGCCGCCCACCCCGTCCTGCTTGTAGGTGGACACCTGGTAGATCGGCGTGACGACGGCCCCGGTCTGGGGGTCTGCTTCCTGGCCCGCGTGGATGGCGAGGGTCTCGAAGCCCTGGGGAAGAGGGTGCTCGGTCATGCTCCGAGCCTAGTGCGCGAACGGGACCAATGCGGTCGTTGTGACCCTCCGCCGGACCGTCCGTCAACTCCCGCGCGCGGGGCGGCTACGATCTCCACGCTCCGTACACGTGTCCGACACGAGCGGAGCGACGGGCACCGGCAGCGAGCAGGGGGAGGACAGCGGATGGGCATGCCCCCGCGACCGACGGGACCGAGCACCACCGGACGGGCGGCGCTCGCGGTGGCCCTGCTGGTCGGCTTCTACCTGCTGGCCGCCGCCATGGTGCTCACCGTGGTCGGGCTGGACGTCGCCCTGGTGGTGGAGACCGGCCGGTTCAACCTCGGGATCGCCAAGCTGATCGTGCTCAGCCTGGCCGTGGTCTACCCGGTCGCCCGGGTGGTCTTCCTGACCCGCCGTCCCCGGTACGACGGCCCGGACAGCGGCCTCGCGGTCAGCCGGGCCGAGCAGCCCGAACTCTGGGCCCGGGTGGACCGGTTGGCCGGGCTGACCGGCGTCCGGGGCCCCGCCGAGCTGCGGATCACCCCCGGGGTGAACGCCTCCGTCCGGGAGGACACCAAGCTGCTCGGGCTGCTGCCCGGCCGCCGCCACCTGGAGATCGGCGCCCCGCTGCTGGCCGGCCTGACCGAGGACGAGCTGGACGCCGTGCTGGCCCACGAGTTCGGCCACTACAGCAACCGGGACGTGAAGCTCGCCGCGCTCACCATGGCCGGCCGCAGCGCGATCACCCACACCGTCGACAGCCTGAACCTGCGGGCCGAGCGGCGCCGGGAGAACAGGCAGGCCGAGTACGCGGCCGACGACGCGGTACGGATCGCCAAGGGCAAGAAGCCGCACGAGCTGACCGCCGGCGGCGGCGTGGACCGGGCGCTGGCCCGGGTCTTCGGGCTGTACGCCAAGCTCTACTTCCGGGTCTCCGAGGCGGTGAGCCGCCGTCAGGAGTACGCCGCCGACCGGACCGCCGCCGCCATCGCCGGCCGGGACGCCACCGCCGCCGCGCTGCGCCGCATCCCGCTGCTCGAAGCGGCCGAGGGCTTCTACCTCCGGCGCTACGCCACCATCGGCTGGGAGGCCGGCCTGCTGCCGCCGCCCGGCCAGGTCTACGGCGGCTTCACCGAGCTGCTGGCCGACCCGGACCGCCGGGCCGAGCTGGCCCGTCTGGGCCTCGAACTGCCGGAGCAGCACCAGGACCCGTACGACTCGCACCCGCCGATCGCCCTGCGGGTGGCCGCGGTCGAGGCCCTGCCGGAGGACGGCCGGGCGGCCGGCGGCGGCCGGGGGGCACTGGCCCTGCTCCGCGAGCCGGAGCTGCTGCTCGCGGCGCTGGAGACCGTCTCGTTGGTGCCCGAGGCCGCCGCCAAGCGCCGGGTCGAGTGGGACGAGCTGATCCAGGAGACCTCGCTGGCCCGGTGCCGGCAGGACTGCGCCGTCACCGCCGCCGCGCTCACCGCGATGGGGCTGCCCGGCACCCCCGAAGGTGCGCTGACCGCCCTGGAGACCGGCCGGGGCTGGGAGCTGGCCGGCCGGCTGCCCCGGGACGGCCGGACCACCGCGGCCACCGGTCTGGGCGCCCGCGAGCTGGCCCGTCCGGTGCTCCGGGCCCACCTGGCCGAGCTGACCGTGCTCGCCCTGGCCGAGGCCGGGCTGGCGCACTGGGAGCTGTCCTGGGCCGAGGGCTCCGTCCTGCGGCTGCCCGAGGGCTGGTCCGAGGAGTTCGGCCCGGCCCTGGACGCCGCCGTGGCGGACCTCCCCGACACCACACCGCTGCGCCGCCTGTCGGCGGCCCGCGCCCTCTGATCCTCCGTCAACTCCACGAACCACCGGAGTCCTTCGTGCTCTTCCTCACCATCGCGGTCGTCACGCTGCTGTTCACCGTCGGCAAGTCGGTGCTCCGCCGGCGGGCCGTCCGGCGGCAGGCCGAGGCCGGCCTGCGGCACGCGGCGCTGCTCGACCGACCGGCCGTCGCCGAGCAGTTCGGCCTGGTGCCGAACGGCGGGCTGGTGCTCGGCCACACCACCCTGGACGACTCGGCCCGGGCCGCCCTGGACGCCGCCGGGCACGGCGACTGGCGCCCGGCCGCCGGGTACGTCGAGGCGGCCGGCCGGGACTGGGACGAACGCTACGACCGGATCGAGCTGCTGGTCTCGCTGGCCGGGCGGGACGACGCCTGGCTGAACGCCTGGCGGCTGGAGCGGCCGGAGTCCTCGGACGCCGCCGCGATCCAGACCGCCGCGCTGGTGCACGCCGGCTGGCGGATCCGCGGCGGCGGCTACTCGAACACCGTGACCGACGAGATGGCGCAGGGCTTCCGGGCCAAGCTGGCCGAGGCCCGGGCCACCGGTGCCGAGGCCGTCCGGCTGGCCCCGGCCGACGACCCGAGCCCCTTCCTCTCCCAGCTGGCCCTGGCCCGCGGCCAGAACTGGACCAACGACGAGTTCCGCGCGCTCTGGGCCGAGGTCTTCGCCCGTGCCCCGCAGCACTGGGACGGCCACTGGCAGGCCATGCAGTACTGGTGCCGCAAGTGGCACGGCAGCCACGAGCTGATGCACGCCTTCGTGGACGGCGCGATCGCCGCCGCCCCGGCCGGCAGCCTGCTCACGCTGTACAGGCTGGACGCGTACACCGAGCAGTACGACGACGCCGCCACCCGCACCGGCCCCGAGCTGCGGGCCGCGGTGGACGCGCTGCTGGCCGACCTCGCGGTAGCCCGCCCCGACCACCCGAAGGCCGCCGCCGCCCGGGGCTGGGCGGTCCGCTTCCTGGTCGGCCAGGGCCGGTACCCGGAGGCGCTGGCCCAGCTCCGGGCGCTCGGCCCGGTCATCCCCCGGCCGTTCCTGGACGGGGAGGACGGCCCGGACGAGTTCGTGGCGCTGCGCGGCACGGTGGTCGCGGCGCTCGGCGGCGCCCGCTGACGGGACGTCACCCGTTCGCCGCCCGTGGGGCCCGCTCCGGAATGCCGGGGCGGGCCCCGCCGTTGTACCGGTCACCCCCCGATGTCGAACCCCGGGAGCAGGCCGTGCTGTTCAACCGTTCCAAGAGCGAGCTCGTCACCGCCGACCAGGCGCTGCCCGGCCGGGCCGAGCCGTCCTTCACCCCCACCGAGCCGCACACCGTCCTGGGCACCCCGCTCACCGGCCCGTACCCGGCGGGCCTGGAGGTCGCGGACTTCGCCCTCGGCTGCTTCTGGGGTGCCGAGCGCACCTTCTGGCGGCTGCCCGGCGTCTGGACCACCCTGGTCGGCTACCAGGGCGGCCACACCCCGAATCCCACCTACGAGGAGGTGTGCAGCGGCCTGACCGCCCACACCGAGGTGGTCCGGGTGGTGTACGACCCCGAGCTGATCTCCTACGAGACGCTGCTGAAGACCTTCTGGGAGTCCCACGACCCCACCCAGGGCTTCCGCCAGGGGAACGACCGGGGCACCCAGTACCGCTCCGCCGTCTACACCCACTCCCCCGCGCAGTTGGCCGCGGCCCTGGCGGGCAAGGACGCCTTCCAGCCCGCGCTGACCGCGATCGGCCTCGGCCCGATCACCACCGAGATCGCGCCGGCCGGCCCGTTCTACCCGGCCGAGACGTACCACCAGCAGTACCTCTCCGACGCCAAGAACCCGAACGGCTACTGCGGCCTCGGCGGCACCGGCGCGAGCTGCCCGATCGGCGTGGCCCGGGCCTGACCCCGGGACGACGGAGGCCCCGTCACTCCCCTCGGGGGGAGTGACGGGGCCTCCGTCCTGAGCGGGTGTCAGCCGGCCGCGATGAGGGCCTTCAGCTGGTCGTAGCCCATGCCCGCCTGGGCGAGCACCTTGATCTGCGCCTCGGGCACGCCGCCCAGCGCGGCGAGCTCCTTGACCTGGGCGTCGGTCAGGGTGGCGGCAGCCGCGCCGCCGCCGGTGCCGGTGCCCGCGCCGGTGGTCGAGCCCGGCTTGGTCGTGCCGCCCATCGCGGCGCCCATGACGGCGGCCATGGTGTCCTCGAAGTCCTTCTTGGTGAACGCGGTGGCACCCTCCGGGGCCTTCACCTCGGCGTCCTTGGCGAAGGCCACCTTGACCGGCAGGTGCACGTCGGCCGGGGCGTCCTTGGCGAACTGGGCCAGGTCGAAGGAGAGCGCGGAGAGCGCGCCGTCCTTGATGAAGACGTCGACGCCGACCTTCTTGTCCGGGAAGTCGGAGGGCACCGAGGACGGCAGGTCGTCGAAGCCGGGGATGTCCTTGGCCACCGGCTTGACGCTCTTCAGCAGGTCCTCGGCGAAGGCCTTCGCGGGAGCGGCCACGTAGATGTGGTCGGCGCCCTCGTGCTTGCCCTTGTCCTCGAAGCTGACGTTGCGGGAGATGACGTCCTTGACCGTGTTGACCAGGCCGGAGGCGACCTTCGGGTCGACCGACGGGGCCGGAGACGGGGTGGCACCCTTGGCGCCAGCCGCGGCGGTGGCCTCCTTCGCCAGCTCCTTGAAGGTCTTGGTGTCGACCGAGACCCACTTGCCGCCGACGGCGTCCTGGATCACCTTCGGGAAGACCGAGGTGGACTTCTTGAGGTCCTTGGTGTCCTCGCCGGCGATCTTGGCGATGCCGTCGACGTCGGCCTTCCCGTAGAAGGTGCCGTCCACGTAGCGCAGGTCGGCCAGGGCGGCGCCGTCCTTGCCGGTGATGCCGTAGGCGAAGTCGAACCCGAGGTCGTCCGGGATCGAGTTGATGTCGGTGGCCTGGCTGCCGTCCTTGAGGCCCGGCACGTCCTTCAGCGGCTTGTCGGCGGACATCGCGATCGAGAGCTTGATGCCGGCCATCAGCTCGGCCGCGTCCTTCTCGATCTGGTCGCTCTTGTCCTTGGTCACCGCCTTGTCGAAGGCGATGATCTGGTCGGCGGTCGCGTCGAAGCCGAGCTCGGCCTTGAAGCTCTTGGCCTCGTACAGCTTGCCGAAGGCACCGGAGACCTTGTCGGCGGCGGACAGCTGCTTGACGGTGCCGCAGGCGACCAGGCCGCCGGCCAGCACGACGGAACAGGCGGTGGCAGCGACGGTCACGCGGACCGTACGGCGCAGGGTGGTGTTGATGGGACGTCTCCCCCGTGAAAGGTGCCCGGACTGCTCACCGGGCCGCTGTGCTTCGACTTGGCTACATCGCCCAGGCAAGCAGCTTTCACCGGCCGGGGCATCCCCTTTTCCGCGCTCGTGGCGGAACGGGGACGTACCCCATAACTTATCCGGGTCTTATGACGATCCGTTGACCGGGTCAGACCGCGCTGCCCGCCTTCCAGGCGCTCCAGTCCATGTTCCAGCCGTTCAGACCGTTCGACGGAGTCACCGTCTTGTCACCGGAGTTGACCACCTCGACCACGTCGCCGACCATCGAACTCGCGTAGAACCTGGCCCCGTTCGTCCCCGGATCGCCACCGCCCTTGACGTCCCGCAGGGCGATGCAGCCGTGGCTGGTGTTGGCGTTGCCGAATTGTGATGCCGGGGACCAGTAGTTGCCGTGGATGAAGGTCCCCGAGGTGGTCAGCCGCTGGGCGTGCGGGACGTCCGGGATGTTGTACTCGTCGCCCAGGCCGACGGTCTGCGAGTCCATCTTGGTCTGCCGGTACTGCTCGGAGATGACCAGCTTGCCGGCCCAGGTCCGGTGCTCCGGCGAGCCGCCGATGACGGGGTAGGTGGCGGTCACCTGGCCGTCGGTGGTCACCGTGAGGGTGTCCTTGGCCAGGTCGGCGACGCTGACCTGGCTGCGGCCGATGGTGAAGGTGACGTCCTTGGACTGGGTGCCGTAGACGCCCTTGGCGCCCTGCACGTCCTTCAGCCGCAGCTTCAGGGTGACCTTGGTGCCCTTGGCCCAGTACTGCTCGGGGCGGAAGTCCAGCCGGGTGCTGGAGTACCAGTGCCCGACCACCTCGACGCCCGGGTCGGCGGTCACCGTGATCGCCTGCTGAACGGCCTTGCGGTCGGTGACCGGCTTGTTGAAGTTGATCGAGACCGGCATGCCGACGCCGACGGTGGCGCCGTTCTCCGGGGTGAAGTAGCCGACGAAGGTGTTGGCCGGCGAGGCGGTGGCGAACTCGGCGTTGGCGTCCGCCTCCAGCTTCCCGGCGTCCAGCGCGACCGCCGCCAGGGCGTACTTGGTGCCGCTGGCCAGCGGCTCGGTCGAGGTCCAGCTCGCCCCGTCGGCGGCGAGCTGCCCGGGTATCTCCTTGCCGCCCTCGGCGGTGAGCTTCACCGAGCTCAGCTTCCCGTCCAGCACGGTGACCTTGACCGGCTCGGTGAACGGGGCGTCGGTGACGCCGTCCGCCGGGACGACGGTGATCTTCGCGACCGAGGTCTTCGGCGAACTGCCGCCGCCCGTCCCCCCGCTGCCCGCGCCGCCACCGGCGGCACTGCCGCCGGACGGCTTGTCGTCGTTGCAGGCCGCCAGCAGCAGGACCGGTGCGCCCAGCATTCCGGCCAGCACACCGCGCCTGCTCCAGCGCGGGTTCTCGGTCTGCTTCACGGCGGTTCTCCCTGCTCTTCACCAACGGGCGTTACGTACCAAATCAACGCGATCCGGGCGGAAGCGGTTCCATCACCAAACGGTTGAGATCGTACGAGAGTACTGAAGATGCCGCCAGAACGGACAAATCGCCCGTCCGGGGCTCCGGACGGGCGATTCGAGGAGGGCTTACTGGTCCGCGTACTCGGTCCAGGTCTCCTGGTCCTCGTCGTACTCGGTCCGGGCCGACTCCCAGGTGGCCGAGGTCAGCTCGACGCCGGGGACGCCGGCCAGCAGCGCCACCGGGTCGATGAAGTGCGCGAGCGAACCGGACGGGTCCAGCTCGATCGCCTCCACGGACTGGCCGCGCTCCTCGTCGTCCAGGTACTCGTCGGCCTCCACCTGGGCCAGGGCGGCGCCCTTGAGGGCCTGCTCGTCGGTGATCTCGGCGACGATCTCGATGCTGAGGCGTACGTATCGGGGGGCGTCCTGCTCGGGCAGGTCAGTGGTGGTCATGGGGGCGAGCCTAGGCGAGCCGGGGCCGGGCCGGGAAACGGGTGCGGCCGGCCCCCTCGGAAGGGGACCGGCCACACCGTCCGCGCGTGCTCCCCCACCCGGGAGCGGCGCGGACGCGCCTTGCGGCGCGGTGGGTGCCGCAGGGGCCACCGCACCCTGCTCCGGCCTGGGCCGGGCAGGGGCGGGACGACGGCAGCCCCCACGGGCGGGACACGGAGGGCCGGGTCAGGGCCGACCGACGTGTCCGTGGTGACCTCGGGGCGGGGAGCCGCTCCCGCGTCCGCTGTCACCTGCTTCGGCGTCTCGCCGTTGACCACTACAGTGCCCGAGCCGTGTTAACCGCGTGATGCGCGCAGGTGACGCCGGTGTACCACTTCGTGCGAGGAGCGATCCGTCAGCCGCCGCGCCGGGCGGGGCGGCTGACGGAGGGTCAGCGGTGCGGTCAGTGGCCGGCCCGGCTGGCCAGGTAGGCGAGCAGGTCCTGACTGGTCACGATGCCCTGCGGCTTGCCCTCCACCAGCACCACCGCGGCGTCAGACTTCTCCAGCACGGTCATCAGGCTGGTGACCGTCTCGCCCGAGCCGACCACCGGCATCGGCTTGGACATCACGCTCTCCAGCGTGTCGGTGAGCGCGATCCGCTGGGCGAACAGGCCCTCCAGCAGGTCCCGCTCGGCCACCGAGCCGATCACCTCACCGGCCATGATGTCCGGGTGCCCGGCCCCCGGGGAGACCACCGGCATCTGCGAGACGCCGAAGTCGCGCAGCACCCGGACCGCCTCGGCGACGGTCTCGTTGGGGTGCATGTGGACGAACTGCGGGATGCCCTCGTGCTCCAGGGCGTCCTTGCGGGCCAGCACCTCGCCGATGTGCGCCTCGTCGGTCTCCGAGGGCAGGAAGCCGTAGTCGGCCATCCAGTCGTCGTTGAAGATCTTCGACAGGTAGCCCCGGCCGCCGTCCGGCAGCAGCACCACGACCACGTCGTCCGGGCCGAGCCGCTTGGCCACCTCCAGCGCCGCCACCACGGCCATCCCGCAGGAGCCGCCGACCAGCAGGCCCTCCTCCTTGGCCAGGCGGCGGGTCATCCGGAACGAGTCCTTGTCCGACACCGGGACGATCTCGTCCGCCACCGTGCGGTCGTAGGCGGTCGGCCAGAAGTCCTCGCCGACGCCCTCGACCAGGTACGGCCGGCCGGTGCCGCCGGAGTAGACCGAGCCCTCCGGGTCGGCGCCGATCACCTGTACGGCGCCCTTCGAGGCGTCCTTCAGATAGCGGCCGGTGCCGGAGATGGTGCCGCCGGTGCCGACGCCCGCGACGAAGTGGGTGATCTTCCCCTCGGTCTGCTCCCAGAGCTCGGGGCCGGTCGAGTGGTAGTGCGACGCCGGGTTGTCCGGGTTGGAGTACTGGTCCGGCTTCCAGGCGTTCGGGGTCTCCCGGACCAGGCGGTCGGAGACGTTGTAGTACGAGTCCGGGTGCTCGGGCGCGACGGCGGTCGGGCAGACCACCACCTCGGCGCCGTACGCCCGGAGGGTGTTGATCTTGTCGGTGGAGACCTTGTCCGGGCAGACGAAGATGCACTTGTAGCCCTTCTGCTGGGCCACGATCGCCAGGCCGACGCCGGTGTTGCCGGAGGTCGGCTCGACGATGGTCCCGCCGGGCTTGAGGGCGCCGGAGGCCTCGGCGGCCTCGATCATGCGCATCGCGATCCGGTCCTTCACCGACCCGCCGGGGTTGAAGTACTCCACCTTCGCCAGCACCGTGGCGGAGATCCCCTCGGTGACCTTGTTGAGCTTCACCAGCGGCGTGCCGCCGACCAGGTCGATGATCGAATTGTGGTACCGCACGGGGTCCTCCGGTCTGGGCGGGGCGATGTCTGTGAGCACCTCAAAGCCTAGGGCGTCTCAAGGGATGGACGGACACTCCCGGGACGGCGAACCGCCCGGGCGGAGCCTGCGGGCCGTTCGCCTCCCCGACAACCGCCGAGGCCGCCTGCCACGGCCGGAGCCGACCGACGCCATGCCGCTCCGGGGCCGACCGCCCGGACTCGCACCGCCCACCCACCCCGCCCGCCGTACCGCCCGGCACGACGCTGCCCGGCCCGCAGTACGACGCGGCAGGAGCCGGCGCCCCGACCGAGGACAGGCCACCGCCCGGCCCACCGCCCGCGCCCCATCGGCTCGCCTGCCCGCCCGCGCAGCGCCGTGCACGCTGCCCGGCCCGCAGCGCGGCACGGCAGCAGCCGGTGTCCCGCCCGAGGACCGCCGGGCCGGCCGCAGGCCACCGCCCGGCCCACCGCCCGCGCGGCGCGCGACGCGCAGCGCGCGGCACCTGACGTTCTCTCCCCGGATGGCGGAGGGTACCCGGTAGCCCCGGCCGTCGTTGGGTACCCAGAAGGGGACAGAAGGTACCCGCCCCGGTGATCGGGGCCCGGCGGAGGAAGGGGGTGCGGGGTTGACGAGGGAGTCGCGGGCCCGGGCGGCCCGGAGGATCGCCACCGCCGCCGCGTACGGCGGCGGCGGGCTCGGGCTGCTCGGTGCGGGGTTCGTCGGACTGCTGGTCACCGAGAGCCGGCTGGCGGTCCGCGCGGTCGGACTATTGGAGGGCGATCCGCCGCGCGCGGACGGGGTGTACGGGGCCGCCTTCGCCGATCCGGCCGGTGAGCAGGAGCCGCTGGTGCTGGGCTTCCTGGGGGATTCGACGGCGGCCGGGCTGGGCGTGCGGCGGGGCCACGAGACCCCGGGCGCGCTGCTCTCGGCCGGGCTCGCCTCGGTGGCCGAGCGGCGGGTCCGGCTGGTGAACGTGGCCCGCTCGGGTGGTCGCTCGGCGGACCTGGCCGAGCAGGTGACGCAGGTGCTGCCGCGCCGCCCGGAGCTGGCCGTGATCATCGTCGGCGCCAACGACGTCACCAAGCGCACGCCGCCCGCCCTGGCGGTCCGTCAGCTCGGCGACGCGGTCCGGGCGCTGCGCGAGGCCGGCTGCCAGGTGGTGGTCGGCACCTGCCCGGACCTCGGCACCATCAAGCCGGTCCGTCCGCCGCTGCGCTGGGTGGCCCGCCGGATGAGCCGGGAGCTGGCCGCCGCGCAGACCATCGCGGTGGTCGAGCAGGGCGGTCGCACCGTCTCGCTGGGCTCGCTGCTGGGCCCGGAGTTCGCGGCCCGGCCGGAGATGTTCGCCGCCGACCGCTACCACCCCTCGGCCCAGGGGTACGCGACCGCCGCGATGGCCCTGCTGCCCTCGCTCTGCGCCGCGCTGGACCTCTGGCCGGACGAGCGGGAGCCGGTGGCGCCCGGGGCCGAGCAGGTGCTGCCGGTGGCCGTCGCGGCGGCTGCGGCGGCCGGCCGTTCGGGTACCGAGGTGACCGCCGACGAGCGGATCGGCGACTTCGGCCGGCGCTGGGCCCAGGTGAAGCTGCGGCTGCGCTTCGGCCTGCCGGACCCGGCCGACTCGACCCCCGAGCCGGCGTCGGCCAACTCACACGCGGGGACGGGTGACGGCTGAGCTACCAAGCGGTAACTTTCTCCCGGGCCGACCGCTGCCGCCGCCCTCGCGCGGCCGTGCGCGCACGCCCCCGCCAGCCCGGACACCCAGCGAGGAGCCCACCATGCCCGAAGCCGTCATCGTCAGCGCCGCCCGTTCGCCGATCGGCCGGGCCTTCAAGGGCTCGCTGAAGGACATCCGCCCGGACGACCTGACCGCGCAGATCATCGGTGCCGCGCTGGCCAAGGTGCCCGAGCTGGACCCGCGCCTGATCGACGACCTGATGCTCGGCTGCGGCCTGCCCGGCGGCGAGCAGGGCCACAACCTGGCCCGGATCATCGCCGTCCAGATGGGCATGGACTACCTGCCCGGCGCGACCATCACCCGGTACTGCTCCTCCTCGCTCCAGACCACCCGGATGGCACTGCACGCGATCAAGGCCGGCGAGGGCGACGTCTTCATCTCCGCAGGCGTGGAGACCGTCTCGCGCAGCGTCAACGGCACCTCGGACGGCATGCCCGGCACCACCAACCCGCTGTTCGCCGACGCGGTGGCCCGCACCGCCGACCGGGCCGCCAAGGGCGGCGGCGAGTGGCACGACCCGCGCGAGGACGGCCTGCTGCCGGACGCCTACATCGCGATGGGCCAGACCGCCGAGAACCTGGCCGCGCTCAAGGGGATCACCCGGGCCGAGCAGGACGAGTTCGGCGTCCGCTCGCAGAACCTGGCCGAGGCCGCCATCGCCTCGGGCTTCTGGCAGCGCGAGATCACCCCGGTCACCCTGCCCGACGGCACCGTGGTCTCGGCCGACGACGGCCCGCGCGCCGGGGTCACCCTGGAGGCCGTCTCCGGCCTGAAGCCGGTCTTCCGCCCGGACGGCACCGTCACGGCCGGCAACTGCTGCCCGCTGAACGACGGCGCGGCGGCCCTGGTGATCATGTCCGACACCAAGGCCCGCGAGCTCGGCCTCACCCCGCTGGCCCGGGTGGTCTCCACCGGCATCAGCGGCCTCTCCCCCGAGATCATGGGCTACGGCCCGGTCGAGGCCAGCCGCCAGGCGCTCAAGCGGGCCGGGCTGACCATCGACGACATCGACCTGGTCGAGATCAACGAGGCCTTCGCCGCCCAGGTGATCCCGTCCTACCGGGACCTGGGCATCCCGCTGGAGAAGCTGAACGTCAACGGCGGCGCGATCGCCGTCGGCCACCCCTTCGGCATGACCGGCGCCCGGCTGACCACCACCCTGATCAACTCCCTGCAGTGGCACGACAAGCAGTTCGGCCTGGAGACCATGTGCGTCGGCGGCGGCCAGGGCATGGCGATGGTCATCGAGCGCCTGAGCTGAACCCCCATACTCCGGCCACCCGTTCGGAGTGACATGGAGTAACTGAGGGCCGGATCACACCCGAAGGGCGATCCGGCCCTCGGCGCACCCCCCGGGAGGGCGTTTCGTCGACGCCCCGGAATCGTTCAACTCCGCAGCGTAGAGCGGTACTCCCTAACAATTTGAGGACAAGGGCAGAAGTCACAGACAAATCGGACATCTGCCACTGCAGCATCAGCCGCCCATGCGGCACTGTGGAGACGTAACCCCGTTCCGCTCCTCCCTAGGAGTACGTTCCGTGAGCGTCGTGTACACCACCCTGCTGCTGGTCCTGATCGCCCTCTCCGTCGCCCTGCTCGTCCAGGGCCGCCGCCTCGCCCGCCGCCTCGCCGAGCAGAGCGCCGCGGCCGCCGCCGCAAGTGCCGCCGCCCCGGCGGCGGTTGACGAGACCGTGATACGCCGGGCGGTGCACGAGGCGCTGGCCGCCGACCGCGAGCGGGAGATCGCCGAGGCCCGGGCGTTCTGGGCCGAGCAGGAGGCCAGGGCGGCCGAGGACGCCCCGATCTTCGACTCCCCGTTCACCAGTGCCCAGGAGGAGTGGCCGCTGTTCTTCCCGCGTCCGACCGGGCCGCAGGACGCTCCCGACCACGGCACCATGGACCCGGAGTTCGGCGAGGCGCTGCGCAGCGCCCTGGAGGACCTGATCCAGGAGGACGGCGGCACCGGCACCGCCCGTCCGGCCGGCGTCCACCCCTCGGGCGTCCACCCCTCGGGGGCCCACCCGGTGGAGAGCGCCGGTGAGATCCGGGCCCGCCGCGAGGCGGACCTGCTGGCCACCGGCCTGGAGGCCGGCCTGCTGGACGCCGACGCCGCGCTGGACACCGACCCGGCCGCCGACACCGAGCCGGTGACCGCCCCGGACCCGCGCCGGCACCCCTCGCACCCGGACTTCGTGCCCAGCCAGACCCCGTCCCGCGAGTGGACCGACACCCGGCTGGCCACCCTGGCCGACGAGGGCGTCGCGCTGACCGACGTCCGCCCGGGCCCGCTGGGCACCCTGGACGTCTACGCCTTCGCCGACGGCACCACGCTCTGCGTCGCCCCCGGCGACCGGGAGGCCGCCTACCGGCTGATCGACGCCGTCCGGGCCGGTGAGGACGTCCGGCTGCTCGGTGGCTCGCGGTTCTCCGGCTCGTACTCGCTGACCTTCTCCACCGACGAGGAGGCCGTCTACGTACTGGCCGACCGGGTGGTCGCCAGCATCTGATCCGCCCTCAGCAGGCCAACGGCCGGTCGAGTCATCGGGGTTACCGACTCGACCGGCCGTTGGCGTACCTGCGGGCGGGCCCGCCTGCCGGGTCAGGCGGTCAGTTCGTCCGCCGCCCGCACCGCGTCCAGCGCCTGGGCCAGCACCTCCGGCCCGGCCACCGCGGCCAGCTCCCGTCCGGCGACGGCCAGTTGGTCGCCCACCGCGAAGGCACCGGCGTCCGGGAACTCCCTCGGCGGCAGACCGGCCAGCTCCAGCGCCCGTCCGGCCGAGTCGGCGGCCAGCGCCAGCACCGCCGCCGCCCGGCTGGGGTAGCCGGTCACCGGGGCCAGCAGCCGGCTCTGCGGCATCGAACGGAATCGGTCGGCCAGCCGGTCCACGGCGGTCAGGAAGGTCTGTGCGTCAGCCATGCGGTCGAGCCTATGCGCTGCCGGGAACGGCGGAGGCCCGCCCCGGTCCAACCGGGGCGGGCCTCAAGCGGATTGACCGGAAATCAGTCGTCGCCGCGCAGGATGGCGATCAGGCGCAGCATCTCCAGGTAGATCCAGACCAGCGAGAGGGTGAGCCCGAAGGCGGCCCGCCAGGCCTCCTTCTCCGGGGCGCCGCCCTGGATGCCGGCCTCGATCTCGGCGAAGTCCAGCGAGAGGAAGAAGGCGCCGAGCGCGATGCCGACGATGCCGACCAGGATGCCCAGCGGGCCAGAGCGCAGGCCCATGTCGGCGCCGAACATCGAGGCCACCAGGTTCACCAGCATCAGCAGCACGAAGCCCATGGCGATCGCGATGCCGATCCGGGTGTAGCGCGGGGTGACCCGGATCCGGCCGGACTTGTAGGCGATCAGCATCGCCGCGAAGACCGCCGCGGTGCCGAGCACCGCCTGCACGACGATGCCGTCCCACATGGACTCGAAGGCGTGGCTGACGGCGCCGAGGAAGAAGCCCTCCAGGGCCGCGTACGCGATGATCAGCCCGGGGTTCACGCTCCGCTTGAAGCTGATCACCAGGCCGACCACCATGGCCGCCAGCGCGGCGCCGATGGCCGGGCCGAAGGAGGTGGCGGGCAGCGCGAACCAGGCCACCGCGCCGGAGACGACCAGCGTCAGCAGCGTGATCGCGGTCCGGGCGACCACGTCGTCCATGGTCATCCGGCCGGTCTGCAGCGGACCGGCCGAGGGGGCCTGGTACATCTGGACCAGCTGCTCGTCGGTCACCTGACCGGCCTGCGGCTGGGCGTAGGGGTTGTTGCCGTACGGGTTGCCGCCGTACGGGCTGCCGGCCTGCGGCGCTCCGGTCTGGGGCTGCTGGGCCGTGTGGAATCCCGCGTATCCGGTGTCGCGGGTGAAGGACCCCTCCCGCGAGAAGACCGGGTTGCTGCTTCTCATTGTCATTCCCTCCGGGGCGGCGTGGTGCCACCCGCACCACACCAGGGTAATGCCTTGGCAAAGGAATGAGCCTCAGCCGCGAGGATGATCTCGCGCACGCGCACCGGCAGGTGCGCGGGGTCGTGTTGGTGCCCGGGGCCGGACTCGAACCGGCACGGCCTACGGCCAAGCAGTTTTAAGCTGCCCGTGTCTGCGTTCCACCACCCGGGCGGGACCTTCCGCCCCTCGTACGGGCTTCCCCCCTGAGACTAGTCGCCCAGAGCACCCTTGCGCACACTCTCAGCCAGCCAATTTGTCATGTTTCCTTGCCATCTGACGAATCGTCTGGAAATCGGACACGCTCCGTCGCGATCCGGCCACCTCTGCTCACTCGGGGTCGACGTCATACCGCAGGAGGAGGCGGGGCCTCCCCTCGTACGCCCAGCGGCGGTGGGCCCGACCGTCCCGGCGGGGGACGGATTCCATGATCATCGAATGGATGATGGTCTGGTGTCGGGCCCCGTGCCCGGCCGCCCCCGACCCACCTCACGTCCGCAAGGAGTCCCCCGTGATCACCAAGCCCGCGTACGCCGCCCACACCGGCCAGGCGGCTGCCCGTGCCACCGGCCTCAACAAGGTCTACGGCGACGGCGAGACCCGGGTGGTCGCGCTGGACAACGTCAGCGTGGCGTTCCCGCAGGGCCAGTTCACCGCCATCATGGGCCCCTCGGGCTCCGGCAAGTCCACCCTCATGCACTGCATGGCGGGCCTGGACACGGTGAGCTCCGGCTCCTCCACCATCGGGGACACCGAGCTGGTCGGCCTCAAGGACAAGCAGCTCACCAAGCTGCGCCGGGACAAGATCGGCTTCATCTTCCAGGCGTTCAACCTGCTGCCGACCCTGACCGCGCTGGAGAACATCACGCTGCCGATGGACATCGCCGGCCGCAAGGTGGACCAGCCCTGGCTGGACCGCGTGGTCGAGACGGTCGGCCTCTCCGGCCGCCTCTCGCACCGCCCCAGCCAGCTCTCCGGCGGCCAGCAGCAGCGCGTCGCCTGCGCCCGCGCGCTGGCCAGCAAGCCGGACATCGTCTTCGCCGACGAGCCGACCGGGAACCTCGACTCCCGCTCCGGCGCCGAGATCCTCTCCTTCCTGCGCAACTCGGTACGCGAGCTGGGCCAGACGGTCGTGATGGTCACCCACGACCCGGTCGCCGCCTCCTACGCGGACCGGGTGGTCTTCCTGGCCGACGGCCGGATCGTGGACGAGCTGCACGGCCCGACCGCCGACTCCGTGCTGGACCGGATGCGCCGCTTCGACGCCAAGGGCCGGACGAGCTGACGGCCTGACGCACCGTCACCGCCGACCGCCCGCCCGCACCCACTCCCCCAGGACGACATCCGATGTTCCGCACCGCACTGCGCAACGTGGCGGCCCACAAGGGCCGGCTGCTCATGACGGTCCTCGCCGTCATGCTCGGCACGGCCTTCGTGGCCGGCACCATGGTCTTCTCCGACACCTTCGACAAGGCCCTGAAGAACAGCTTCTCCAAGAGCTACACCGACATCTCGGTCCAGGTCACCGACTACTCGGCCGGTGCGACCGCACTGCCCACCGAGAAGAAGAGCCCCGAGCTGACCAAGGCCACCGTCGACCAGCTCGCCGCCCTTCCCGGCGCGGCGAAGGCCCGCGGCGTGGCGGACGGCTTCGCCGCCGTGGCCGACAAGAAGGGCAAGCTGATCGGCGACGCCGGGTCCGCCAAGGGCGCCAACTGGGCGCCGGAGGCGAACGGCCAGGACCCGCGCTACCCGATGGCCGAGGGCCAGGGCCCGAAGAAGGCCGGCGAGGTCGCGCTGGACCGGGGCACCGCCGACAAGGGCGGGTACAAGGTCGGCGACACCGTCCGGGTCGCGGGGAACGGCCCGGCCCGGGACCTGAAGCTGTCCGGCGTCTTCACCACCGACGACCCGAACGTCGAGGCGGGCACCACGCTCGCGCTGTTCGACACCGCCTCCGCGCAGGACCTGCTGGTCTCGCCCGGCCGCTTCTCCGGCATCGACCTCCAGGCCAAGCCGGGCACCTCGCAGACCGCGCTGCAGGACGCGGTGGTCGCCCAGCTGCCCAAGGACGCGCACTTCACCGTACAGACCGGTGACCAGCTGACGGCCTCGCAGGCCAAGGCGATCGACTCCGGCACCAAGTTCATGAAGACCCTGCTGCTGGTCTTCGCCGGCATCTCGCTCTTCGTCGGCATCTTCCTCATCGCCAACACCTTCTCCATGCTGGTGGCCCAGCGCACCAAGGAGCTCGCCCTGCTGCGCGCCATCGGTGCGGCCCGCGGCCAGATCACCCGCTCGGTGCTGGTCGAGGCGCTGCTGATCGGCCTGACCGCCTCGATCGCCGGTCTGCTGACCGGCATCGGGATCGGCGCCGCGATGCAGGCCCTGCTCAAGGCCTTCGCCGAGGGCCTGCCGTCCGGCCCGCTGGTGGTCGCCCCGGCGACCGTGATCACCGCCCTGGTGGTCGGTGTGCTGGTCACCGTGGTCTCCGCGCTCTTCCCGGCCCTGCGGGCCTCCCGGGTCGCCCCGGTGGCCGCGATGTCCAGCGGTGACAACCCGGCCTCGCAGAAGAGCCTGATCGTCCGGAACGTGATCGGCTCGGTGATCACCGCCGGCGGCATCGCGATGATCCTCGGCGGCGCCTCCAAGGGCGGCGAGACCGGCCGGTTCGTGATCGGCGGCGGCGCCCCGATCACCATGATCGGCATCTTCGTCCTGCTGCCGCTGCTCTCCCGCCCGGTGATCGCGGTGACCGGCCCGGTGCTGGCCAAGCTGGCCGGCACCCCGGGCAAGCTGGCCCGGCGCAACGCGGTGCGCAATCCGCGCCGCACCGCCAGCACCGCCGCCGCCCTCACCATCGGCCTCACCCTGGTGTCCGCCATGACGGTGCTCGGCACCTCGGTCGGCAACGCGGTGGACCGGATCGTCACCAAGGGCGTGGTGGCCGACTACAACGTCACCTCCGCCAACGGGATCAACCTGGCCCCGGAGCTGGCCGACAAGATCGCCAAGGCCCCCGGGGTGACCGCCTCCAGCCCCCTGTACAAGGGCTACTGGGACCTGCCCGGCCGGGGTGGCGAGGTCACCGGGGTGAACGTCCAGGCCCTGCCCAAGCTGCTCTCGCTGACCCTGGACGCCGGCTCCGCCGACGCCCTGACCAAGGGTCAGGTGCTGATCGCCTCGGACGTGGCCAAGGAGAACCGCCTGACCGTCGGCTCGACCGTGAAGGCCGGCTACGGGGACACCGCCGGCGGCACCGTCACGGTCGGCGGCGTCTACCAGCGGATCGACCTGCTCGGCGACGCCGTGGTGGCCGACACCGTGTTGGCCAAGTACTCGCCCGAGGCCGACTTCAGCAAGGTCCTGGTGCGCGGCACCGACGGCGCGACCGGTGCGCTGGCCCAGTCCCTGCGGGACGCCACCGGGAACAACCCGGTGATCGAGACCAAGACCCAGCAGGACATGCGGGACGAGTTCAGCTCGGTCATCTCCATCATCCTGAAGCTGATGTACGGCCTGCTGGCGATGTCGGTGCTGGTCGCCGTCCTCGGTGTGGTGAACACGCTGGCGATGTCGGTCTTCGAGCGCAAGCGCGAGATCGGCATGCTGCGGGCGATCGGCCTGGACCGCAGCGGCGTCAAGCGGATGGTCCGGCTGGAGTCGGTGGTGATCTCGCTGTTCGGCGCCACCATCGGGGTGCTGCTCGGGGTCTTCCTGGCCTGGGCGGTCAACTCCACCCTGGACGCGGTCATCCCCGGCCTGGTCACCGAGCCGCCCTACGGCCAGCTGGCGCTCTTCCTGCTGACGGCCGGCCTGGTCGGCCTGGTGGCCGCCCTGTGGCCCGCCCGGAAGGCTTCCAAGCTGGACATCCTGACCAGCATCAAGACCGACTGACGCCCCCTCGGGAGCACGCGGAAGGCCCCCGCCGGGATCCGGCGGGGGCCTTCTGCGGTACCAACTGCTGTACTCCGCCCGGTTCACGTGACCGGCTGAGCACCACGGAGGTCGTGGTCCGGCGACGTTGCCGGGCGGAGAGCCTCCGACTCATACCCCGGGGGCGGTGAACTCCCGGGGCCAGTCGCTCACTTGCTGGCCAGCTCCTTCGCGGGCGCAGCGGCGGGGGCCGGGACGGCCGCCTTCGGCGCGGGGCCGGTGGCCTCCTGGAACGCCTCGAACGGCTTCTCCATCTGGGCCAGGCCGACGGTCTCGCGCTTGAGGAACATCGCCAGCGTCCAGTCGGTGAAGACCCGGATCTTGCGGTTCATGGTCGGGACCATCGCGCCGTGGTAGCCGCGGTGGAACCACCAGGCCAGCCGGCCCTTGAGCTTGACCTTGCCGAACAGGATGGCCACGCCCTTGTGCAGGCCGAGGCCGGCCACCGCACCGAGGTTCTTGTGCTTGTACTCGGCCTGCGGGAAGCCGCGCATGCCGGAGATCACGTTGTCGCCGAGGACGGCGGCCTGCCGGACGGCGTGCTGCGCGTTCGGCGGGCACCAGGCGCCCTCGCCGGCGGCGAGGTCGGGCACCTGGGCGTTGTCGCCGGCGGCCCAGACGTAGTCGAAGCCGGTGACCTGGAGGGTCGGCGCGGCGTCCACGTGGCCGCGCGGGCCGAGCGGGAGGCCGAACTGCGACAGCACCGGGTTCGGCTTGACGCCGGCCGTCCACACGATGGTGGAGGCGTCCATCTCCATGCCGTTCTTCAGCACCACGTGCTGGTCGACGCAGGAGTCCATCGAGGTCTCGATGTAGACCTCGATGTTCCGCTCCTCGAGCTTCTCCTTGGTCCACAGACCGAGGTCCGGGCCCATCTCGGGGAGGATGCGGTTGGCGGCCTCGACGACGATGAAGCGCATGTCGTCGCGGCTGACGGTCCGGTAGATCTTGGCGGCGTCGCGCGCCATGTCCTCGATCTCGGCGATGGTCTCGATGCCGGCGAAGCCGCCGCCGATGACCACGAAGGTGAGCGCCTTGCGGCGGATCGCCTCGTCCGTGGTGGACTCGGCCCGGTCCAGCTGGGCCATCACGTGGTTGCGGAGGCTGATGGCCTCCTCGACGGTCTTCATGCCGATGCCGTGCTCGGCCAGGCCGGGGATCGGGAAGGTGCGGGAGACCGAGCCGGTGGCGACGACCAGGTAGTCGAAGGGCAGCTCGTAGGAGTCGCCCGCTGCGGGCTGGATGGTGGCGACCTTGCGGGCGTGGTCCACACCGGTGACCGCACCGGTGAGCACCTCCGCCTTCTTGAGGGCGCTGCGCAGCGGCGCGACGAGGTTGCGAGGCGCGACGTTGCCGCCGGCCGCCTCGGGAAGGAAGGGCAGGTACGTCATGTACGACCGCGGGTCGACGACCGTGACGGTCGCTTCGCCGTAGCGCATCTTCTTGAGAATGCGCATCGCGGCATACAGGCCGACGTAACCACCGCCGACGATCAGGATGCGAGGACGCTCCGTGGTGCTCATATCCGAAAGTATCCACCCCCGTTCGGGGGCACCTTCGTGAGGCCCGTCACAAGCCTCTGGACACCACCTGCTACACTGCGCGGCCACACCCGGAGGGCGATGGTGTCACCTCGCCCCGCCCCGGTGCCGTTCCCGATCCGCCCGGCCGGCGCCCCCGGTGGACCCCGTCGCTGAGCAGCAACGATCCCGGTCAGGTCCCGGTTCCCCGGCCGTTGTTTCGATTCCATTACCCAGCTCGACGCCTGCCTTCGAACCATCGAACGAGTCCCGCCGGGGGCCTTCGGTCCCGCATATCGGACAGACCGGACTGCTGAGTGCGACGAAAGGCTGGTTCGCCATGTGAAGAAATTCACGAAGGTTCTTGCGACACCCGGTGCAGCGGGCGGCCCCGGGTGCCATCCAGGCACTCCGGGGCCGCTCGCGGAGGTGTCCGACGGGGCGTCAGGAGACCAGGCTCCAGGCCACGCCGTCCAGGATGTCGTGCTCGCTGACCACCAGTTCGGCGGCCCCGGTGCGCTCCATGATCTCCAGCAGCACCAGGGCGCCGGCCCCGATCACGTCCACCCGGCCCGGGTGCATGACCGGGATCGCGGCCCGCTCGGCGTGCTCCATCTCCAGCAGCCGGTGGGCGGTCTCCCGCACCTGGCGGACCGTCAGCCGGGCGTGGTGGATCCGGGCCGAGTCGTACTCCGGCAGCCCCAGCGCGATGCCCGCCACCGTGGTCACGGTGCCGGCCAGGCCGACCAGGGTGGCCGCCGCGGTCAGCGGCACCGCCTCGGCGGCCCGGTCCAGCGCGGCGTCCACGTCGGCCCGGGCCAGCGCGATCTGCTCGGCGGTCGGCACCCCGCCGCCACCGCCGAAGTGCCGCTCGGTCAGCCGGACGCAGCCGATGTCCACCGAGCGGGCCGCCTCGACCCCGGTGGTGCCCAGCACGAACTCGGTGGAGCCGCCGCCCAGGTCGAAGACCAGGTACGGGCCGGGGAACTGACCGCCGGTCAGCTCCTTGGTGGCACCGGTGAAGGAGAGCCGGGCCTCCTCGTCGCCGCTCACCACGGTCGGCTCGACGCCCAGGATCTCCTTGACCCCGGCCACGTACTCGGCGCTGTTCTCGGCGTCCCGGGAGGCGCTGGTGGCCACGAACCGCAGCCGGTCCGGGCCGACCCCGTGCTCGGCCAGCACCGCGGCGTACTCGCGGCAGGCGGCGAAGGTGCGCTCCAGCGCCTCGGGGGCGAGGCGGCCGGTGCGGTCCACGCCCTGGCCCAGCCGGTTGATCACCATCCGGCGGTCCAGGTCGGTGATCTCCCCGGTCTCCGGGTCCAGGTCGGCGACCAGCAGCCGGATGGAGTTGGTGCCGCAGTCGATCGCGCCGACCCTGGTGACGCTCACGCGGACTCCCCCTGCTCCGCCCCGGCGGCCTGCTCGGCGGCCTTCTTCGCGGCCCGCTCGGCGGTCAGCTGCTCCTTGGCCGCGATCACGGCCGCGTGGTCGTGGGCCTTGGCACGGTTCTTCAGCACCCGCGCACCGGCCGCCTCGACCTCCTCCGGGGAGACGCACGGGCCCTTGGCCCACCAGTCCTCCAGCATCCCGATCGCCTCGTCGCCGAGCGGGTTGACGCCCTCGCCGGCCGCCAGCGAGTGGCCGACCAGCACGTGCAGGCACTTCACCCGGTCCGGCATGCCGCCGGCGCTCGGGAAGCCCTCCAGCACCTCGATGGCGTCCCGGCGGGCGATGTAGTCCTCGTGCGCCGCCCGGTACGCCGCCGCCAGCTCCGGATCCCCGGCGAGGCGGGCGGTCTGATCCTTCATCACGCCGTCGGCCTCCAGGGTGCCGATCAGCGAGGCGGCCTTGGGGCAGGTCAGGTAGTACAGCGTCGGGAACGGCGTGCCGTCGGGCAGCCGGGGCGCGGTCTCCACCACGTCCGGGTTGCCGCACGGACAGCGGTGGGCGACGCCGCGCAGGCCGCGCGGCACCCGGCCGAGCTGGGCCGCGATGGCGGCGACGTCCTGGTCGTCGACCGGGGGGGCGTCGGTGGCGGGGGTGTCAGTCATGGATCGCTGCTGCCTCTGGGGTGGACTGCGTCTAGCGCGGGACGGGGGTGGTGTCGGCCTGGTCGACCGAGTCCCAGACGCTGGCGTACCAGGGCTGGGCGGCCTTGGCCTGCGGGGCTGACGCACCGTCGGCCGAGGAGGGCGTGGTGGCCGGCGGGGCCGGGTCCACCGAGATGAACGGGGTCTCGCCGGGCATCGCGTAGTGCAGCCGCTCACGGGCCTGCGCCTTCACGAACTCCGGGTCCTGCCAGCGCGCCTTCTCCCGGCTGAGCTTCTCCACCTGGGCCTTGGCGTGCTCGGCCTTGGCCCGCTGGGCGTTGATCTCCGAGCGCTGCGCGATGTACTGCCGGGTGGGGTAGGCGAGGATCGCCACCAGCGAGCAGAGGACCAGCACCAGCACGGTGGCGCGGCTGGTGAAGCGCGGTCGCGCCGCCAAGCCCGGAATCTTCCACATCGCCGGTACCCCTCCTCCAACACGCCGGTGCCCCGGCCCACCACCCTACGGGGTGGGAGCCGGGGCACCGGTCACAGCTGGCCGAGTGTCAGCCCTCGGGGCGGTCAGCCCTCGTGCTTGAACCGCGGGAACGCGCCGCGGCCCGCGTACTCGGCGGCGTCGTCGAGGATCTCCTCGATGCGCAGCAGCTGGTTGTACTTGGCGACGCGCTCGGAGCGGGCCGGGGCACCGGTCTTGATCTGGCCGCAGTTGGTGGCGACGGCCAGGTCGGCGATGGTGACGTCCTCGGTCTCGCCGGAGCGGTGCGACATCATGCAGCGGTAGCCGTTGCGCTGGGCCAGCTCGACGGCGTCCAGGGTCTCGGTCAGCGAACCGATCTGGTTGACCTTCACCAGCAGCGCGTTGGCGGTGCCGGTCTCGATGCCACGGGCCAGCCGCGAGGGGTTGGTGACGAACAGGTCGTCGCCGACGATCTGGACCTTGTCGCCCAGCTCGACGGTCATGGCCTTCCAGCCGTCCCAGTCGGACTCGTCCAGCGGGTCCTCGATGGAGACCAGCGGGTACGCGGCGACCAGCTCGGCGTAGTACGCGACCAGCTCGGCCGAGGACAGCGACTTGCCCTCGAACTGGTAGGCGCCGTCCTTGTAGAACTCGGAGGCGGCCACGTCGAGCGCCAGCGCGACGTCCTTGCCCGGGGTGTAGCCGGCCTTCTTGATGGCCTCGGTGATCAGGTCCAGGGCCTCGCGGTTGGAGTCCAGGTTCGGCGCGAAGCCGCCCTCGTCGCCCAGGCCGGTGGAGAGGCCGCGCTCCTTCAGCACGCCCTTGAGCGTGTGGTAGACCTCGACGCCCCAGCGGACGGCCTCGGAGAAGGACTCCGCGCCGATCGGGGCGATCATGAACTCCTGGATGTCGACGTTGGAGTCGGCGTGCGACCCGCCGTTCAGGATGTTCATCATCGGGACGGGCAGCACGTGCGCGTTCGGACCGCCGAGGTAGCGGAACAGCGGCAGGTCGCTGGCCTCGGAGGCGGCGTGCGCCACGGCGAGCGAGACGCCGAGGATGGCGTTGGCGCCGAGCGAGGACTTGTCCGGGGTGGCGTCCAGGTCGAGCATGGCCTGGTCGATCAGACGCTGCTCGGTCGCGTCGTAGCCGACGAGCTCCGGGCCGATCTGCTCGATGACGGCCAGCACGGCCTTCTCGACGCCCTTGCCGAAGTAGCGGTTCTTGTCACCGTCGCGGAGCTCAAGCGCCTCGAAGGCGCCGGTCGAGGCACCGGACGGGACGGCGGCACGGCCGGTGCTGCCGTCGTCCAGGCCGACCTCGACCTCGACCGTGGGGTTGCCACGGGAGTCGAGGATCTCGCGGGCTACGACGACATCGATGGACGGCACGAGGCATCTCCTTGCGGAAGCGGGGCTGTGTGGTCGATACGTCCAGAGCCTAACCGCACCCGGGCCCGGGACCACGCTGACCTTGGTCCTGTCTCACCTCGTGGCCTTGCTACCCACCGGTAGTTCACCCGGGGCACACCAGCGACGCGCCCGGAGGGGCCGCACCGGATCACGGTGCGGCCCCTCCGGCTGACGGAGCGTCGGATCAGCCCAGCTGGAGGACCTGGCCGGGGTAGATCAGGTCCGGGTTGCCGCCCACGACCGACTGGTTGGCCTGGTAGACCTGGTGCCAGTCCTGGCCCTTGGCGGCGGCGATGCCCGAGAGGGTGTCGCCGGCCTGGACGGTGTAGTTGCCGGCGGCCGGGGTCTTCGGCGCGGCGTGCTTCGGGGCGTTCACCGTCGGCGCGGCGGCCTTCGGGGTCTCGACCTTCGGCGCGGCCTGCTGCTGCGGCGCGGCCTTCGGGGCCTCGGCCTTCGGCGCGGTGGTCTTCGGCGCGGCGGCCTTCGGGGTCTCGACCTTCGGCGCGGCCTTGGGGGCCTCGGTCTTCGGCGCGGCCGGGCGGCTCTCCGAACGGGACGCCTTGGTCTCGGACTTGGTGTCCACCTGGGCGGGGGCGCCGCCCTTGGTCAGACCGGCCTTCACCGAGCAGACCGGCCAGGCGCCGGGGCCCTGGGAGGCGAGCACCTTCTCGGCGATCTCGATCTGCTGGCCCTTGGTGGCCTGGTTGGCCTGCGCGGCGTACGCCTTGCCGCCGAAGCCGGCCCAGGTGCTGGAGGTGAACTGCAGCCCGCCGTAGAAGCCGTTGCCGGTGTTGATCGACCAGTTGCCGCCGCTCTCGCACTGCGCGACCTTGTCCCAGGTGGAGACCGGGGCGGCCGAGGCGCCGGTGGCGGCCATCAGCGGCAGGGCGATGCCGACGCCGGCGACGCCCACGACGGCGACGGCCTTCTCGGCCTGGGTACGACGACGGTGACGGCCCGAACCAGTGAACAGCATGAAGAATCCCTCTCCGCACGCCTGCGAGGTGAGCTGTCGGGTTCGGACCGGGAGGTGGCCCGGCCGCCTTTCGGCGGCTTCACCCCAAGCCGTGGGGGACGGCGACGTACGAGTGGGTCCCCCGCCCCTGCCCAAGGGTCTGGTCGGTGTCCCGGTGCACGGCGGGCAGGATTCGGCGTTCCGCGCGCGGGGTCCGCAGCTGCGGACTCCAGGGAGGGTAAGCAGATGAGCCGATGGATCACAAGCTTATGTCGAACACATCACACCGGAATCACACAGCGCTGTGGGTCGTCCACAAACCGTATCCCGGTGGCCTGATTGATACGCATTCAGATCACGAACGATCAGATTGCTCCGACACGCCGTCAGCTGATGTCCGCTCAGGTCAGGGGAGTTGCGGACTCCGGGGTAAAGGCGACCGGCAACTCCCGCAGGCCCCGCATGATCAGGCCACCGCGCCACCGCAGATCGGCCGGATCGGCGGCCAGTTGCAGATCCGGCAGCCGGGTCAGCAGGGCGGCCAGGGCGAGCTGCCCCTCCATCCGGGCCAGCGGGGCGCCGATGCAGTAGTGGATGCCGTGGCCGAAGCCCAGGTGGGGGTTGTCCTGCCGGGCCAGGTCCAGGGTGTTCTCGTCCGAGAAGCGCGCCGGATCGCGGTCGGCGGCGGCCAGCACCACCAACACCGGGTCGCCGACCGGGATGTCCACCCCGCCGATGGCCAGCGGGCTGGTGGCGAACCGCCAGGTGGCCAGCTCCACCGGGCCGTCGTAACGCAGCAGTTCCTCCACCGCCGTCTCCAACAGGGCGCTCTCGCCCCGGCGCAGCGAGTCCTGGAGCCGCTCCCGCTGCACCGGATTGCGCAGCAGCGCGTAAGTGCCGTTGCCGATCAGGTTGATGGTGGTCTCGAAGCCGGCGAACAGCAGGATGAAGGCCATCGCGGCGGCCTCGTTCTCCGTCAGGTGCTCACCGTGGTCGCTCGCCCGGATCAGGCCGGAGATCAGGTCCTCGCCGAGATCGGCGCGCTTGCGGTGGATCAGCTCCAGCAGGTAGCCGCGGATCTTCTTCACCGCCCGGCCCACCCCGCCACGCTGGCCGCCGTGGTGCCGGATCATCGCCCCGGCCCAGTCCCGCAGGTCGTCCTGGTCCTCCGGCGGCACGCCGAGCAGGTCGCAGATCGCGTAGATGGGGAGCGGGAAGGCGAACTCGTGGATCAGGTCGGCCTCGCCCCGGGCCGCGAAGCCGTCGATCAGGCGGTCGGTCAGCTCCTGCACCCGGGGCTGGAACTCGGCCACCCGGCGCGGGGTGAAGGCCTTGGACACCAGCCGGCGCAGCCGGGTGTGGTCCGGCGGGTCGATGTTCAGCAGATGGGTCATCAGGTCGGCCTGCCGCTCCCCGGGGATGCCGACCCGGCCGGTGCGGTGCGCCTGCCCGCTGTGGTGCGCCGGGTTCTTGGAGAGCCGGGCGTCGGCCAGCGCCTGCCGGGCGTCCGCGTACCGGGTGACCAGCCAGGCGTCCACCCCGCTGGGCAGGGTGGTGCGGTGCACCGGGGCGTGCTCGCGCAGCCAGGCGTACGCGGGGTACGGGTCGGCGGCGAACTCCCAGGTGAAGAGGGAGGGCTGGGTCGGGGCGGCGCTTTCCGGCATGCCGTGAACGGTAACCCGGCGGCGGCGCCCCTCCCCGCAGGGCCCGCCCCGCCGGGAGCGTGCCCGAGGACGGCCCCGGGGCGGAGCCGCCGACGGCACGACGCGGCGGGGCGGCGGGCCGGACCCGGCCCGGGAGACGGCAGGAGTGAGCCTGGTCACCTGGTGGGTAATTGCTCTTGCGGAGGATCGGAGCGTGCTTACGATCCTCCGATACGGACTTGGAGGGACGCCGGTGCGGCGCGTCCCGCCGGGCGCGGCTCAAGGAGGAGCAGTCCCATGCGAGTAACCGGGGCAGTGGTCGTCATCGCGGTGCTGGAGGGCGGATCGGGGGCCGGACTGGCCCGGCGGTTCGCCGCCGCGGGGGCGGCGGGCATGCTGATCGCCGATCAGCGGCCCGGCGTGGCCGAGGACCTGGCCACCGAGCTGGACCGGCCGGGCTGCCCGGTGGTCGGGGTGAGCGGTGACGTGCGGCAGCCCTCCGACGTGGCCGCCCTGGTCTCCACCGCCGCCAAGCACCTCGGCCCGATCGATCTGTTCTGCGTCTGCGGCCCCGGTGCCGAGCGCATCCTCACCCTCGCCGAACTCCCCGACCACCTCGGCCCGCTGGCCGAGCTGATGGCCCGGGTCGGCGACGCGATCGGCGAGGTCGTCGCCCCGCCGATCGCCGCCTGAGCCCAGCCCTCACTCCGCCGCGCGGACCTCGTCCCGGTAGGCACGGGCGGTGGCGCGCAGCGCCTGGTCGATGTCGAGGTCCTCGTCGTACGCCCGCTGGGCGAGGGCCAGCAGCAGCCTGCCCAGACTCTGCCGGTCGAGCACGGCGGGCAGCTCGTACGGGGCGTCCGGGACGCCGGTGAAGCCGGCCCGGCGGACCCGGGAGACCAGCTTGGCGGTGTACGCCAGCGCGGGCAGCCCGGCCGGCACGCCGTCCAGGATCGAGTCGCGCTGCTTCTCGGCGGCCTTGAGCTGCTCCCAGTTGGCCTCCACCTCGGCCGCGCCGTCGGCCCGCACGTCGCCGAAGACGTGCGGGTGACGGTACATCAGCTTCTCCACGATGTCCCCGGCCACGTCGTCCACCGTGAACGGGTCCTCCGGGTGCTCCTCGGCGATCCGGGAGTGGAACAGCACCTGGAGCAGCACGTCGCCGAGCTCCTCGCGGAGCGTGACGCGGTCCCCGTCCTCGATCGCCTCGACCAGCTCGAAGGCCTCCTCCACCAGGTACTTCACCAGCGAGGCGTGGGTCTGCTCGGCGTCCCAGGGGCAGCCGCCCGGGGAGCGCAGCCGGTCCATCACCGCGACCAGGTCGAGCAGCCGGGCGCCGGGCAGGTCGTAGGAGCCGGGCAGCAGCTCGATCTCCGGGGCCTGCCCGGCCTGCTCCACCGCGATCCGGGCCAGCGCGTCGGTGAGGCCCGGGTCGCCGTCGGGGCTGCCGAGCCAGACCGTCACCCCCGGCCGGTCCCCGGTCAGCAGCCGGGCCAGCGCGGGCGCGGTGCCGCGCTCCACGAGCTCCACCTCGACGCCGGCCGCCCGGACGGCGGGCAGCTGGGGGTGGGCCGGGTCCCCGGCCAGCACCCGGGCCGCCCCGCGCAGCGCCTCCCAGGCGGGCCAGGAGAGCAGGCCGGGGGCGATCCGGTGGGTGGTGGTGAGCAGGATCAGCTTCGGAGTGTCCACCCTCCGAACCTACCCGGTCAGGTGGTGGCGGCGGGCTGCTTGATCCAGTCGGTGGGGGTGGCCACCAGGCCGATCTGCCGGACGTCCCAGCTGCCGTAGCGCGGGTTGACGTCGATGTTCAGCGCGGCCCCGGCCTCGGTCAGCGCGGCCCGGAGCGCGGCGTCGCCCTCGGGGGTGCGGAGGTCCTTGCCGCCGGCCAGCTTCCGGATGCCCAACTGCTGCCGGTAGAAGGCGTCCACACCGGTGGCCGGGACGTTCTGCCGCACCAGCAGTTCTCGCTCCAGCTCGGCCGGGCCGCCCATCATCTGCGCCTCGCTCTCCTTCGCCCGCGAGACCTCCCCGTCGGTGACCTCCAGCTGACGGTCCGCCAGCGCCTTGGCCACCACCCGGTCCAGCACCAGGTCGACCACCGTCCGGCGGACCAGCCCGGCCCGCTCGGCCTGCTGCCCGTCGGTCTCGGCCGCCACGCCCCGCCGCACCTCGCCGACCCGGGCCTCGACCGCCGCGATGCTGATCTTCTCCCCACCGACCACGGCCGCAGCCCCCTGGTGCGGCGGCTGACTCCCGCAGGCCGTCAGCGCGGCTCCGGCGAGCAGTACTCCGGCGGTGGTGCGGAGGTGGCGGATCACGTGGGGCCTCCCGGGAGTTGTGGGGCGCGCGTGGTTCAGCTGACGGTGCACCAGTCTCGTGCCACGGGGGCGTTTGGCCAAGGGTGCCGACACCCCCGGAAGGCTGGTGTCGCGCCGACGGGAGGGGAGAGGAACGCCCGTCCGATCGTGCCCCTATGATTCGCGCACCCGTACAGCCGTGCATCCGGCGGGCCGGTCGCGGCTCAGCCGGAGGCGTACGGGTTCCCGATGACCGGGGTCGGGGCCGGGGTGGCCGGGCCGATCGCGGCCAGGTGGGAGCGCAGCCGGAGCACGTCGGGGTGGTGCGGGCCGTGGCCGCGCTCGCGTTCGAGCAGCAGCTCCAGCAGGTGGTGCCAGGCCGCCCCGCGCTCGCCCTGGCGGGCCATCAACAGGCCGATCTGCTCCCGGAGTTCGAAGGACCGCTCGGGATCGCCGGCCGCACCGGCCAGCAGCTCCCGGTACTCGGCCAGCGCCTCGGGGTAGCGGTGCTGGGTCAGCAGGGCGCGGGCGTGGATGGTCCGTACGGTGCGCACCAGCGGTGCGGTGTCGCCGAGTTCGGCCCGGGCCCGGGGCAGCAGCCGGGCGGCCAGTTCGGTGACCTCGGGGTAGCGGCGGGCGGCGACCAGGTCGGAGAGCTCGTCGCAGGCTGCGGCCAGGTCTCCGGCGGCGGTCGGCGGCACCGCCACCGAGGGCAGGATCGCCGGACCCTCGGGCACCGGGCTCTCCAGCGCCGGGCCGGCCGGCAGCGGGTCGGTGCCGGGCAGCGGCTGGTGCGGGTAGCGGTAGGGCGCGGTCGGGTCGGGCAACGGGCCGCCGGCCGGTCGGAGTTCGGCCCGGCCGGGCGGGAGCAGCGGCAGCAGCCGGGCGTACACCGGACGGGTGTCGGCGGGACGGTCCTCGGGCCGCTTCGCCAGCAGGTCCAGCACCAGCGCCTCCAGCGCGGCCGGCACCTCGGGCCGCAACTCCCGCAGGGGCACCGGCGGTTCGTCCACGTGCCGGCGGAGCACGCCGAGCGCGGTGGGGGCCCGGAACGGAGCCTGGCCGGAGAGCATCTCGTGCAGCAGGCAGCCGAGCGCGTACAGGTCCGCCCGCCGGTCGGTACCGGCCGCGAGCGCCTGCTCGGGTGCCATGTAGGCCGGGCTGCCGATCGGCACGCCGGTCATGGTGAGCCGGGTGGCCTCCGGGTCCAGCGCGGTGGCGATGCCCAGGTCGAGCAGCACCACCCGGCCGTCCTCGCGGACCATCACGTTGCTCGGCTTGAGGTCGCGGTGCACCACCTTGGCCGCGTGCACCGCGCCCAGCGCACCGCAGAGTTGGGCCGCGACGGCGACCGCCCGGTCCACCGGGAAGGGGTCCTGCTCGGCGATCAGGTCGGCCAGGCTGAGGCCCGGCACCCGCTGCATCACCAGGTAGAGCTCGCCGTCGTCCTCCCCGGCGTCGAAGACCGTGACCAGCCCCGGGTGGTCCAGCGCGGCGGTCACCCGGCACTCGCGCAGGAACCGGCGGCGCAGCGCGGCGTCCCGGTCGGTGGCCGGGCGCCCGTCCGTCGCGTCGCCGAAGCGGTCGGTCCGGAGCAGCTTCACCGCGACCGCGCGGCCGAGGCGTTCGTCCCGGGCCGCCCAGACCTGGCCCATCCCACCGTGGCCGATCTTCTCCGTCAGCCGGTACCGGCCGCCGACCAACCGGCCGCCGCTCACGGGCGGCCCTCCTGCGCCTGACGGCGCAGCAGCTCGCCCAACTGCTGGAGGTCGCCCTGGGTGGCCGGGCCCTGCGGCTGGACCGGCGGGTACGGCTGGGGCTGCGGAGCCGGCAGCGGCCCGGGGGCCGGCATCGGCGCGGGGTGCTGCGGGTACGGCTGGTACCCGGGCTGCGCCTGGAGCGGCGGCTGCGGGTACCAGGCGGCGGGCGCGGGCGGCTGGGCGCCGGTGCCCCAGATGTGCCTGCTGTCCATCACCAGGAAGTGCGCCGGGCCGCCGAGCCAGAGCGCCACCAGGCCGAACCCGCCGGCCACCGTCAGGCCGTTGGTGGCGTCGCTGTCCGGGTCGTTGAGCCCGAGGTAGACGTAGACGAAGAGCTGGACCAGGCCGACCAGCACCGCGCCGACCACGTCGGCCACCCGGCGGCGGCGCAGGGCGAGCACCAGCGAGGGCACCATGCCCAGCAGACCGAGGGTCAGGAACGGCACCAGGGCGAGCAGGATCTTCGGTCCCACCTTGAACGGCCCGTACTGCTGACCTGCCATGCGTACTCCCGTGCGAGGGCTGCGGAACTCCCGGCACACGCTACCGCCTGCCGGTGCGCGGGCGAAGGTGGTTACGGCTCCAGGGTGCCCGCCGCGAGACCGTCGGTGAGGGCCTGGGCGAGGGACCGGGCCCGGGTGGTGGCCTCCCGGAGCTCGGCCTCGAAGGCGGCGATCCGGCGGAACGCCTCGCCCAACTCCCGCTGGCGGGCGACCGGGAGGCGGGGCAGCTCCAGGCGGCGGACGTCCAGCCGGGTGGTGGTGGAGGCGTAGCTGCTGGCCCGCCGGGTGGCGTCGGTGGCCCGCAGCAGGCCGGCCAGGTGGTGCGGGTCGAGCTGCTCGGGGTCCGGCCGGAGCAGGTGCACCCGGGCGCCGGGTGCGACGCCGTCCAACGGGCCGCCGGGGAGCACCACTTGGGCGGCGGAGGTGGCCAGGGTGGGCACCAGCACGTCGCCCGGCCGGGCCAGGACGACGGCCGAGCCGTCCAGCGCCAGCGCGGGGGCCGCGCCGGTGATCAGGTCCTGGTCGGTGAGCACGGGGGTGTCCCCGGGGCCAAGCGGGGAGCGGACCGCCGGACCCTGGCCGCCGGGGTACACCTCCAGGGCGCCGGAGCGGGCGAGTTCACCGACCGTCACGGTGGACTGCGGGGCGCTCGCCGCCGCCGGCCGGACGGCCGGCAGACCGGCCACCGCCCCGGCGACCCCGGCCAGCCGCTCGGCCAGCCGCTGCTGACGGTGGGTCAGGCCGTCCGGCGACTCGACGGGCGCAGCGGGCGGCAGGTGCCGGGCCGGGGCGAGGTCGGTCTCGTCGTCCAGCAGCTCGATCGCCGGGACGGCCCGGTGCACCCCGGGCAGATCGGCGGGGAGCGGCCCCCGGCCGGCCGCCGCCGTGTCGAAGGCCCGCCAGGCGTCCAGCACGGTGCGGTGCAGCGCGGGCCGGTCCACCCGCTCCCGCCCGCCCTCGGCGCCGGCCCCGGCCACCGCCCCGGCCGCGTCCAGCAGCAGCAGGTGGCGGAAGTCGTCCCCGGGCACCGGCCGCCGCAGCACCCAGAGGTGGAGCGGCACCCCGTAGGGCGGTGCGGCCCCGGCGGGCAGCGCGACCACGGCCCGCAGCGCGCCGGTGCGCAGCAGCTCGGCCCGTACCCGGCGGCCGGCCCGGCGGGAGGCGACGGTCGGCGGCAGCAGCAGGGCGGCCAGCCCGCCGGGCGCGGTGTGCGCCAGGCAGTGCAGCACCCAGGCGAGCTCGGACTCGCCGCGCGGCGGCACCGGCCCGGCCAGCCAGCGCGGGTCGTACTGCAACTCCTCGTGGCCCCAGTCGCGTTCGTTGTACGGGGGCTGGCAGAGCACCGCGTCGGCCGCCAGGCCGGGGTGGGCGTCCGCGCGCAGCGCGTCGCCGGGGCGCAGGTCCAGGCCGAGCGGGCCGGGGGCGTCGGCGGGGGTGTGCAGGGCGAGCCGGAGCAGCGCGAGGGCGGCGTGCACTCCGTCCCGTTCCTGGCCGAGTCGCCGCCCGGCGGCCGGGGCGGCGAGCAGCAGAGGGCCGAGCCCGCAGGCCGGGTCGAGCACGGCCGTGGCCCGCTCGTCGACCAGTGCGGCCAGCAGGGCGGCGGCCTCGGGCGGGGTCGGGCCGGCCAGCCGGGGGTTCGCCTCGGCGTAGCGGGTGAGCAGCTGCTCGTACCCGGCGACCGGCCCGGGGCCGTCGGCGAGCCGGGCCAGCAGGCGGGCCAGGTCGAGGTGGGTGGCCCCGGCGAGGTCGGTCAGGGCCAGCCCGGCGGTGGCCTCCGGGCCCAGCGCACCGGTCGTCACCTTCCGGACAGTGCGCGGCAGTTCGACGGCCAGCGTGTGGTCGGGCGCGTCGGCCAGGGCGGCCCAGGCGGCCGGCTCGCGGTGCAGCAGCAGCAGGAAGGCGCCCGCCCAGGGCAGCGCGGCGGCGGGGTGGGCGGCCGGATCGCCCGGGTCGCGCAGCACCTCCAGCAGGCGCCAGACCTGCTCGGGGAGCGGGAGCTCGGCCAGCTTGCCCTGCCCGCGCAGCCACCGCTCGACCTGGTCCAGCCGGAAGGTGGGGCTGCTCTCGCTGCCCCCGGCCGGCTGCGGGAAGTCGGCGTGCCGGCGCCGCCAGTTGCTCACGGCGGCCCGGCCGACACCCGCCAGCCTGGCGATCTCGGCGGCGGTCACCTCGGGGCGGTCGGGCATCGAGGGCTCCTTCTGGCGGGTGTGACCGCACAGCATAGCGGGCCGGGTCCGATCGAGGCGTTCACGCGTGAACAGAGCAGTTCTCCATTTCGTCGTTGACATTGTTCACAGCTGATGGTGTGATCGACCCATCGCGAACGGCAGTCGCCGCCGCGGACCTCACCCGAGAGAAACGGACCACCGTCATGGCCCTCACCACCACCGCCCGCCGCACCGCCCTGCTGCTGAGCTCGGGCCTGGTCGCGCTCGGCGCCGTCGCCTGCACCCCCGCCGAGTCGGGCGTCTCCACCGACGCCAAGCCCTCGGCCGCCACCTCCGACAAGGCCGCCGGCGCCGCCACCGACAAGGCGGCGGAGGCGCCGAAGCAGGCCGCCAAGATCGGCGACACCATCGGGCTCAAGGGCTTCGACAAGGCGGAGACCGCCGACGTGGCGGCGGTCAAGATCGTGGACCCGGCCGAGCCGGGCGACGAGTTCTTCAAGCCCGCCGACGGCAAGCGCTGGGTCGCGGTCCAGTTCCGGATCAAGCCGACCGGCAGCAAGGCGTACAGCGACGCCCCGTTCAACAGCGCCAAGGTGGTCGACGCCGAGGGTCAGGCGTACGGCACCACGCTGGCCGAGACCAAGGCGGGCAAGTCCTTCGAGGGCTCGACGAACATCGCCCCGAACGAGACCGGCCTGGGCTTCGTCACCTTCGAGGTGCCCAAGGAGGCCAAGATCGACAAGGTCCAGTTCACCCTGGACAGCGGCATGGCCCCGCAGACCGGCCAGTGGAAGCTCTCCTGACGCCCCGTCCGCTCCACCGGGGGAGGAACGGCTCGGGGCGGGCCCGGTGTCCCAGGCCCGCCCCGTCCAGCACCACGATCAGTTCCTGGAACCCGCCAGGTCGTCGAACATGGTGGTCAGGAACTCCCGGCTCCAGGCCAGCAGTTCGCGTCCCACCAGCGGCTTGCCGCCGATCCGGCCGGTGGACGGCCGGGGCACCAGCAGCTGCTGGGCCGTCGCCTTGACCTGGCTGCGCGGGTAGAGCCGGTTCAGCCGCAGCTGCTGGGACTCCCGCAGCTCGACCGGCCCGAACCGGACGAACTGCCCCTGCAGGGTGATGTCCCCGATCCCGCACCGCCGGGCGTACAGCCGCAGCGCCGCCACCAGCAGCAGGTTCTCCACCGGCTCCGGCAGCTTCCCGTAGCGGTCCGTCAGCTCCTCCCGGACCTGGACGATGTCCTCCTCCGAGTTCACCGCCGCGATCGAGCGGTACGCCTGGAGCCGCAGGCGCTCCCCCGGCGCGTAGTCGTGCGGCACGTGGGCGTCCACCGGCAGCTCGATCTTGACCTCCAGCGGCTCCTCCTCCGGCTCCGCCCCACCGGCCGCCAGCGACTCGCGGAACTCGGCCACCGCCTCGCCGACCATCCGCATGTAGAGGTCGAAGCCGACCCCGGCGATGTGGCCGGACTGCTCGCCGCCGAGCAGGTTGCCGGCGCCGCGGATCTCCAGGTCCTTCATCGCGACGTACATGCCGGCACCCATCTCGGTGTGCTGGGCGATGGTGGCCAGGCGCTCGTGCGCGGTCTCGGTGAGCGGCTTCTCCGGCGGGTAGAGCATGTACGCGTAGCCGCGCTCGCGCCCCCGGCCGACCCGGCCGCGCAGCTGGTGCAGCTGGGAGAGGCCGAAGGTGTCGCCGCGCTCCACGATCAGGGTGTTGGCGTTCGAGATGTCGATGCCCGACTCCACGATGGTGGTGGAGACCAGCACGTCGAACTCCTTCTCCCAGAAGTCGACCACCACCTTCTCCAGCTGGGTCTCCCCCATCTGCCCGTGCGCGGTGGCGACCCGGGCCTCCGGCACCAGCTCCTTGATCCGGGCGGCCGCCTTGTCGATCGACTCGACCCGGTTGTGGATGTAGAACACCTGGCCCTCGCGCAGGAGTTCACGCCGGATCGCGGCCGAGATCTGCTTCTCGTCGTACGGGCCGACGAAGGTCAGCACCGGGTGCCGCTCCTCCGGCGGGGTGGTGATGGTGGACATCTCCCGGATGCCGGTGACGGCCATCTCCAGGGTGCGCGGGATCGGGGTGGCGGACATGGTGAGCACGTCCACGTTGGCCCGCAGCTTCTTCAGCTGCTCCTTGTGCTCGACGCCGAAGCGCTGCTCCTCGTCGACGATCACCAGCCCGAGGTCCTTGAACCTGGTCTCCTTGGAGAATAGCCGGTGGGTGCCGATCACCACGTCCACCGAGCCCTCGAACAGCCCCTCCAGCACGGCCTTGGCCTCGGCGTCGGTCTGGAACCGGGACAGCGCCTTCACGTTCACCGGGAAGTTGGCGTACCGCTCGGCGAAGGTGGAGAAGTGCTGCTGCACCAGCAGCGTGGTCGGCACCAGGACGGCCACCTGCTTGCCGTCCTGCACCGCCTTGAAGGCCGCCCGGACCGCGATCTCGGTCTTGCCGTAGCCGACGTCCCCGCAGATCAGCCGGTCCATCGGGACCGACTTCTCCATGTCCGACTTCACCTCGGCGATGGTGGTCAGCTGGTCCGGCGTCTCCGCGTACGGGAAGGCGTCCTCCAGCTCGCGCTGCCACGGGGTGTCCGGGCCGAAGGTGTGGCCGGGCGCGGCCATCCGGGCCGAGTAGAGCTTGATCAGGTCGGCGGCGATCTCCTTGACCGCCTTCTTGGCCCGCTGCTTGGTCTTCGCCCAGTCCGCGCCGCCGAGCCGGTGCAGGGTGGGCGCCTCGCCGCCGACGTACTTGGTGACCTGGTCCAGCTGGTCGGTCGGCACGAACAGCCGGTCGCCGGGGTGGCCCCGCTTCGCGGGGGCGTACTCCAGCACCAGGTACTCGCGGGTGGCGCCCTGCACGGTGCGCTGCACCATCTCCACGTACCGGCCGACGCCGTGCGCCTCGTGCACCACGTAGTCGCCGGCCGCCAGGGCCAGCGGGTCGATCGCGTTCCGGCGGCGCGAGGGCATCCGGCGCATGTCCTTGGTGGAGGACTTCTGGCCGGACAGGTCGGTCTCGGTGATGACGGTGAGCTTGAGCGCCTCGTCGACGAAGCCGTGCTCGATCGAGCCGCAGGAGACGTACACCACGTCCCGGGTCGGCGCCCCGTCCAGATCGGCCACCAGCCGGGCCGGGATGCCCTCGCCGCTCAGCACCTCGGCCAGCCGGGAGGCCGGGCCGTGCCCCTCGGTCACCATGACGACCCGCCAGTCGGCGTTCAGCCGCTCCTTGGCGTCGGCGATGGCGCGGGCGGTGTCGCCCCGGTACGCCTCGACGGCGTGCATGCCGAGGGTGAGCGTGTCGGCGTCGAACTCGAGGATCTCGGTCACCGAGGAGTCGCTGGTGGCGAACGGGCTGACGGACCACCAGGGCAGCCCGATCCGCGCCGCGTGCTCGCGGACGTCGGCCAGCGACCAGAGCGAGGCGGCCGAGACGTCGATCATCTCGACGTCGATCGGCCGGTCGCCCCCGGACGCCGCCGCCACCCAGGAGGCGTGCAGGAACTCCTGGCTGGTCGCCACCAGGTCGGCCGCCCGGGTGCGGATCCGCTCCGGGTCGCAGACCACCGTGACCGAGCCCTGCGGCAGCACGTCGAGCAGCAGCTCCATGTCGTCCACCAGCACCGGGGCCAGCGACTCCATGCCCTCGACCGCGATGCCCTGGGCGATCTTGTCCAGGATCTCGGCCAACTCCGGGTGCTGCTCGGCCAGTTCGGCCGCCCGCAGCTTCACCTGGTCGGTCAGCAGCAGCTCACGGCAGGGCGGCGCCCAGAGGCCGTGCTCGGCGATCTCCAGCGAGCGCTGGTCGGCGATCTTGAAGAAGCGGATCTCCTCCACCTCGTCGCCCCAGAACTCGATCCGGAGCGGGTGCTCCTCGGTCGGCGGGAAGACGTCCAGGATGCCTCCCCGGACGGCGAACTCACCGCGCTTCTCGACCAGTTCGACCCGGGAGTAGGCAGCCGCCGCCAGCCGGCGGGACACCTCGCCGAGGTCGTGCTGCTCACCCCGCCGCAGGGCCACCGGCTCCAGCTCGGCCAGCCCCTTCACCTGCGGCTGGAGCACCGAACGGACCGGCGCCACCACCACCTGCACCGGCCCGGCCGCCGGGTCTCCCCCGGCCTCCGCCCCGGAGGCGCCCACCCCGCCCGGGTGGACGATCCGGCGCAGCACCGCGAGCCGGCGGCCGACGGTGTCCGAGCGCGGCGACAGCCGCTCGTGCGGCAGCGTCTCCCAGGCCGGGAACTCGGCCACCGCGTCCGGCGGCAGCAGCGACCGCAGACTGGCCGCCAGGTCCTCGGCCTCCCGGCCGGTCGCGGTCACCGCCAGCACCGGCCGGCCCCGCTCGCCGGCCGATCCGGCCAGCGAGCGGGCCAGCGCGGCGATCGCGAACGGGCGGGCGGCAGGCGGCCCGACCAGGTCGAGGTGCTGCCGCTGTCCGGCGGCGGCGGCCTCGATCGCCTCGGCGAGGGCGGCGTCGCGGACGACGACGTCGAGCAGTCCGGACAGGCTCATGCTTCTCGGCTCCACGGCTGGAGTGCCCGGGCACCGGAGAGGCCCGGCCGGGCAACGCGAACGACCCGGAACGCGGAGCGCCCCGGGGGTGTCCAGCCTACGCCGCCACCCGCCCCGCCGCCGTGACCATTGCGCTCCCGGAGGGACGCCCGGCGGCCACCCGACCCCGCCCACAGATCACGAACTCGACATATTGCCGACACTGCACGTCCATGGTGGTCGCGCAGCATGGTGTTCGTGCCCGCCGCACCCAACCGTGGGGGATGGCTGTGGTGGCACGGACGCACCTCCGATGGGGGTCGGGAGTGCGTGGCCGGGCGGCCCTGGGTGGGGGCGCCCGTGCCCAATCGCGGGAGCCGTGGTGTCCCTTCCTGGGGGACGCCACGGCACCTGGCATTTCCGGGGTCGTCCCACCGGCCGCTCCCCGTACCACTCCTCGACCACTTTGCCCGAACCCCGGCGCGGCCGGTCAGGGCTCCGTACCCTCTCGTGTGAAGACGGTGTGGGGACACCGTGCGAACCGCAACGGAGGGGGTACTTCGTCATGCGCGTGGTCATCGCGGGCCAGGGCTACGTAGGACTGCCACTGGCCGTCCGCGCGGCGGAGGTCGGGCACCAGGTGGTCGGGTACGACGTGGACGAGCGGCGGGTCAAGCGCCTGGCCCTCGGCGAGTCCTACGTCGAGGACATCCCGGCCGAGCGGCTCCGCCCGCTGCTGGAGGACGGGAGCTACCAGCCGACCGCCGACCCGGCCGAGGTGGCCGGCTTCGACGTCGCGGTGATCACCGTGCCGACGCCGCTGCGGGACGGCGTCCCGGACCTCTCCTACATCGAGTCCTCGGCCCGGCTGCTGGCGCAGCACCTGCGCCCCGGCGCGACCGTGGTGCTGGAGTCCACCACCTACCCCGGCACCACCGAGGAGCTGCTGGCCCCGATCCTGGAGCAGGGCTCGGGCCTGACGGCCGGTCAGGACTTCCACCTCGGCTACAGCCCCGAGCGGATCGACCCGGGCAATCCGACCTGGAAGCTGGAGAACACCCCCAAGGTGGTCTCCGGCACCTCGCCGGAGGGCCTGGCCGCCGTGGACGCCTTCTACTCCGAGCTGATCGAGCGCACCGTGCCGGTCTCCTCCACCAAGGAGGCGGAGCTCACCAAGCTGCTGGAGAACACCTTCCGGCACGTCAACATCGCGCTGGTGAACGAGCTCGCGATGTTCGCCCACGACCTCGGCATCGACGTCTGGGAGGCGATCGACGCCGCCTCCACCAAGCCCTTCGGCTACCTGCGCTTCACCCCGGGCCCCGGCGTCGGCGGGCACTGCCTGCCGATCGACCCCTCCTACCTGTCCTGGCGGGTGGAGCGGGCGCTCGGCCAGTCCTTCCGGTTCGTTGAGCTGGCCAACGACGTCAACAGCCACATGCCCGACTACGTGGTCCGCCGCCTCGGCGAGGCACTCAACGACAGGCACCGCTCGGTGCGCGGCTCCCGGGTGCTGCTGCTCGGGCTGGCGTACAAGAAGAACACCGGCGACGCCCGGGAGACCCCGGCCGCCCGGGTGGCCGAGCTGCTGCTGCGGATGGGCGCCGAGGTCCGGGCCGCCGACCCGCACGTGGTGGCCGGCGTGCACGTGGCTGAGCCGGTGATCCCCGGCCAGCGGGCCACCGAGCCGGAGACGCCGTTCAGCGCGGTGGTCCGGGTCGAGGCCACCCCGGAGGAGCTGGCCGCCGCCGACGCGGTGGTGCTGCTCGCCGACCACGACGACTTCGACTACGAGGCCGTCACCGCCCACGCGAGCTACGTGCTGGACTGCCGCCGCCGGCTCAGCGGCCCGGCGGTCGAGGTGCTCTGACCCCGTCCGGTCAGTGCGCCGCGGGGCCCCGTCCACAGGCTGTGGACGGGGCCCCGCGGTGTGTCCGACGGTGCGTCAGCCGCGGTGGATGACCTCGCTCGGGTACTCGTGGCCCTCGTCCACGATCACCACCTTGGGGACGATCCGGGTCTCCACCTCGGGCCCGACCGCCGGCGCGTCCGAAGGGGCGTCCGAAGGGGCCTGCGCCGGGGCCGCGGCCACCGGGCCGAGGGCGACGGCCGGCGGGGCCGGCGGCTTGGGCGGCAGCGGGGCGGCCGGCGGCACGGCCGGCAGCACCTCCGTCGGGAGCTCCTCGGCCGCCACCGCAGGGGCGTCCAGGGCGGGCCGGTCGGCGGGCGCGTCCAGGGCCGGCGCGACGGCGGGGGTGGCGGGCGCCTCCAGCGCCTTGGCGGCCTCGATCTGGCCGACGGCGGCGCCGGTCAGCGCGGCCAGGGTCTGCTTGATGTGGTCCAGGTGCTGCTGCACCTGCTCGTACTTGGCGGCGAACTCGCGCTGTTCGCGCTCGCTGATGATGGTGACCTTGTGGGCCTCGCGGCGGGCCGCCTCGACCAGCCGGTCCGCCTCGGCGCGGGCCTCGGCATCGGCGATCTTGATCTTGGCCAGCACCGACTCCCGGTGCTGCTCGGCCTCGCGCACCCGCCGCTCGGCGGTGGTGGCGATCTTGTTGTCCTCGGTGTCCGCCTTGGTCTCGGCGGCGGCGAAGGTCTCGTCGGCCCGGCGGCGCAGCTCGGCCAGCTTGGCCTCGGCGCGCTCCTGCGCCTCGGCGGCGGCCACCCGCACCTTGGCCGCGTCCGCCGTCGCCGAGTCCCGGACCGCCCGGGCCTCCCGGTCGGCGGTCGCCCGCAGTTGCTCGGCCTCCGCCCGGGTCCGCTCGTCGGTGCGGCGGGCCGCCGCGTCGGCCTCCGTCCGGGTCTTCAGGGCGAAGTCCCGGGCGGCGCCGGCGGCCTTCTGGCCGTTCTCGTACGCCTCGTCCCGGGCGTCCTCGGCGGCCCGCTGGGCGGCCTCCTGGATCGCGGTGGCCTCGGAGTCCGCGATGCCCATCAGCTTCACGGCCTGCTCGCTCAGCACCGAGTAGTCCGGCTCCGGGGCGTCGGCGGCGCTCTGGCGCACCTCGGCCAGTCGGCGCTCCATCTCCCGGACGCCGGAGCCCAGCACGCTGAGCTGCTCCCAGGCCCGGTCGCGCTCGGCGGTCAGCGCGGCCATCGCGTGGTCCACCTGCTCGGGGGCGTAGCCCCGGCGGGTGACGATGAAGCCGTGCTGGGAGACTGCGTCGCTCATGGTCTCTTCCCCTGTCGGTGCCGGTCGAGGGCAGGCGCGGATAGGACCGTCCTCTTGAACTATTTTGCGCAAGCGGCAACGAAACCCAAACAAGGGCATGCCGGGGCAGGTGGGTGAGGACGCTCCGGCCGGGTCCCCGGCAGGCGGACCGGACGGGGCCGAAAGGCCCCGGTCCTCCGGGTGCGCGGCCCCACGAACCAGCCTGGCGGTCCGCGCGGCCGAGGGGCCCGCCACGGTGCGGCGGGCCCCTCGGTTGTTGAGCGGTTGTTACATCAGCCCGTCCCAGAACTGCTCCAGCAGCACCGACCACCAGGTCTCCGGACCGTTCAGCGCCGCCGGGTCGACCGCCTGGAGCTGGGCCTGGAAATCGACCGTCCAGCGGCCCGCCTGATCGGGCGTCAGCCCGTACCGCAGACGCCACATCCGGCCCAGCAGGGCCAGCGAGCGGACGAACTCCAGCACGCCGCTGTTGACGAAGCGCGGCGGCTCGGCGCCCGGCCGCTCCAGGTCGACCGCGACCACCGCCGCCGTGCCGTACTGGACGCAGAGCTGGCGGCCGTAGTCGTTGCCCAGCACCAGGTAGCCGCCGAAGTCCGGACCGCCCGGCAGGCCGCGCTCGGCGGCCAGCTCGGCCAGCGTCGGGATCGGCCGGCCCTCCTGGGCCTGGGCCCAGAAGAACGGCGCGAAGTCCCGCGGCAGACCGGCCCACATCAGCACCTGGGCGACCTGCTCCGGGACGCCCTGGCGGGCCACCGCGCGCTGCTCGAAGCGGAACACGGCGGGCCCGAAGACCTGCCCGAGCTCACCGGCCAGCTGCTGCGGGTCGGTGGGCGGCAGCGGCACCGCACCGGCCGGCGGCGAGCCCGGCGGGGGCAGCGGGGTGCGGACGGTGCGCGGGCGCTGCGGACCGGCCGCCAGCTGGTGCAGCTGGTCGAGGTGGTCCAGCAGCACCGCCATGCCCGCCTGCCGGCCCTGGTGGTCGTGGCCGTACCCGGCGGTGTGGCTGATCCGGACGTTCGGCCAGGCCGCCCGGACCATCCGGCGGCAGTAGCCGCCGGGCAGGTCGCAGGGCTCCAGGTCGGTGTGGAGTTCGAGCACCTGGTCCGGCGGCACGTTGAGCCGGCGCAGCTCGCCGAGCACCTTGACCTCGGGGTGCGGGGTGCCGGGCTCGCTGCGCTGGATCACCGTCTGCTCGGAGCCGTCCGGCCCCCGGTAGCGGACCACCGCGCTGCTGCCCGGACCGACCGAGGGCTGGCCCGGGTCGGCCACCGGGGCCGGGGCCGGAGCGGCGGCCGGTTCGGCGGGTGCGGCGGGGGCCGGGGCCCCGGCCGAGGCGGCGTCCGGGTACCCGTAGCCGACCGGGGCCGCACCGGGCACCGGGCGGTGGCCGGGAGCGCCGCCGTCCGCGCCGAGCAGCCCCGCCGGGGGCGGCGGGGGCGGCGCGGTCGCGGTCCGGCCGGGGGCCTGGCCCGGCGGTACGGGCGGGGCTCCGGCCGGGCCGCGCAGGTCGGCGGGCGGCGGGGGCGGCGGCGCGGTCGGCCCGCCCCGGCCGGGGGCGCCCGGCAGCCCGCTCAGCCCGGGGACCTCGGAGGCCAGCAGGGTCGGCGCGTGCGCGGGATCGACGGCCGGGCCCGGACCGGGCACACCGGGGTGGCCGGGCTGGCCCGGCGGCGGGGACAGCAGGGTCGGCGCGTGGGCAGGGTCGACGGCCGGGCCCGGACCGGGCACACCGGGTCCACCCGGATGACCGGGATGGCCCGGCGGTGGAGCGAGCAGGGTCGGCGCGTCCCCGGCCGGGCGGCCGGACGGCGGCGGCGTGGCGAACACCGGCGGAGCTCCGGGCCCGCCCGGCGGCGGGAAGCCGCCAGGAGCCTGCGGCGGCAGCCCTCCTGACGGAGCGCCGGGGAACGGCCCGCCCGGCGGCGGGAACCCACCCGGCTGACCACCGGGCGCCCCCGGCGGCGGGAACGCGGCAGCCGGGAACGCCCCCGGACCACCCGGCGGAGGCGGCGGGAAGCCACCCGGGCCGCCCGGAGCTCCCGGCGGCATGCCACCTGACGGAGCGCCGGGGAACGGTGCCCCGGGCGGTGGCGGGAACGGACCGGCGCCGTGCGGCGGCGTGCCCGGGCCGCCGGGCGGCGGGAAGCCGGACGGAGCACCGGGCGGGAACGGCCCACCGGGCGCTCCCGGCGGGAAAGCCCCCGGAGCGTGCGGCGGCACGCCCCCTGACGGAGCGCCAGGGAACGGCCCGCCCGGCGGCGGGAACCCACCCGGCTGACCACCCGGCTGACCACCGGGCGCCCCCGGCGGCGGGAACGCGGCAGCCGGAAAGCCCCCGGGAGCCCCGGGAGGGAACGCCCCCGGACCGCCCGGCGAAGGCGGAACGGCACCGGGACCGGCCGGCGGTACGGCACCCCCCGGTGCGGGCGGGGCACCCGGCCCGGCCTGGGCCCCGGGGCCGCCCGGCTCGTCGGTCAGGTCCAGGGCCCCGCCGCCCAGCGCGAAGGCCAGCGCGGCATCGATGCCCTCCGGCTCGGACGGCCCGCCCGGCGACCGGCCGCCACTCGCACCCGCACCGGCACCCGCACCCGCACCCGCACCACCCGGCGGCCCGTCAGCCGCCCCCGGCCCGGGCAGCGTGGCATCGGCGCCGCCACCCGCTCCCCCGGTCGCACCGGCTCCCTCGCCGGCCAGATCGGCCCGCTCGGCGGCGATCGCCGCCTCCCCCGCCTCCTTGAGCCACTGCGGCGGGCTCAGCAGGAAGGAGGTGGCCTCCACCTGTCCGGGGGCGGGCTTGGCGGCACCGGCCGGATTGGGCTCGCTCGGGGTGCCGTAGACGGCCTCGTAGCGGGCCACCACCTCGTTCACCGGGAGGGCGGGCCAGAGCGTGCTGGCGCCGCTCTCCCGGGCGATCACCAGCCGGGGCCCGGGGGCCGCGCCGGGATCGGCCGACGGGGTCTCGGTCCGCTCCTCCGCCCAGCAGACGTAGCCCAGGTCGAACTCCCGCACCCGGACCTCGCGTTGCTGCGAGCGCGGCACGCCCGCGTTGATCCAGTCCTCGGCCGTCTCGCGGGCCTGCGCGTAGGTCACCACGGCTGCCGCACCCCTTCCGCAGTCGCCGGGACGGGGCGCACGAAGCCGCCGTCCACCATCATCGCCGCCACCGTCTCCAGCTCCGGGGGGCTGCCCGCCAGGCGGAGCAGGAACTCGTCGAAGTCCGCACCGCAGGGCAGCAGCAGCCGGGCCACCCGCTGGTCGGGCGTCTCCTCCGGGTCGCCGGTGTCCCGGGCGTCGTCGTACGGGCTGAACCAGACCGAGCCGACCGACTCGCCCCGCACCTTGAGGGCCAGCAGGCCGCCCTGGAGGTAGGCGATGCCCACGTAGTCCTTGGTGAGGTGGTCGCGCAGGCACTTGTTCGCGTAGACCAGGTCCCGGACGCCGTACTCCTCACTGAGCGTCAGGAACGGCTGGTCCAGCAGCAGTCCGAGGCCGACGTCCAGCGCGACCCCGACCGGGGCCCGGCCGCCGGCCAGCTTCAGGAAGTCCCGGTAGGGGGCCGGCAGCGGGTGGCCGAGGCGCTGCTCGGCCCGCTGCACCAGGTCCTCGGTGACCGCCTGCGGCTCGCCGCCGTCCAGGGCCAGCGGGAAGTGCGCCGGGAGCTGCTCCTGGAGCGGCCGGGTGCCCCGGCGGAGGTGGTCGGCGCCGGAGTGGGCCAGGCCGCCGTGGTGGCGCAGCAGCGCCTTCACCTCGACCGGCACCAGCTCCATCCGCCGCCAGCCCGGCTCGGCCCGGCGGCTGACGTGGTGCCAGGTCCAGCCCGCCGGAGTGGCCACGGCGGTCGGCTGGTCGGCCCAGAGCTCGTGGCCCTGGGTGTAGAGGGCGGCGTTGGCCGAGACGTAGTCGGTGAGCCGCATCTCGTCCACGCCGAAGCCGTCCGGCGGATCGGCCACCTCGGCGGCGGCGACGGCGTACGGGGAGAAGTCCGGCAGGCCGTCCTCGTCCACCCGCACCCCGGCCGGGTACTTCCCCGCCCGCAGCGGGTCCGGAAACTGCACCACCTGTCCCGCGTACGCCTGGTTGGGCGCGGCGGACCCGGGCCGGCCTGTCGTCATCTGGGTGCCCCCACTGGCTGCTCCGACGGATTGCTCCGGACAGCCTATGGGTACGCCCGGTCCGGTCCACCAGGTCCGGCGGACTTGACGGACCATCGGCATCCGGCCCCGTCCACCACCCCGGCCACCCGGGCCCGGTAGGTTCTCCGGCACCGGATGACCATGAGCGGACGGGGGACGTGGGGACGTGGACGGGCAGTTGGACCTCATACGGTGCTTCGAGGAGGAGCGCGAGCACCTGCGCGCGGTCGCCTACCGGATGCTCGGCTCGCTGAGCGAGGCCGACGACGCGCTCCAGGAGGCGTGGCTGCGGGCCGCCGGCGCTGACGTCTCGGCGGTGGAGAACCTCGCCGCCTGGCTGACCACGGTGGTCGGCCGGGTCTGCCTCAACCTGCTGCGCACCCGGCGGACCCGCCGCGAGGACCCCTGGGAGGCCGGACCGCAGGGACCGGACCAGGCCCTGGAGCGCGGCTCGGGTGCCGACCCGGAGGAGGAGGCACTGCTGGCCGACTCGGTCGGGCTGGCGCTGCTGGTGGTGCTGGACGCCCTGACCCCGGCCGAGCGGCTGGCCTTCGTGCTGCACGACATGTTCGCGGTCCCGTTCGACGAGATCGCCCCGCTGCTGGAGAAGACCCCGGCCGCCGTCCGGCAGCTGGCCAGCCGGGCCCGCCGCCGGGTGCGCGGCGCCTCCCCCGCCCCCGACCCGGACCTGAGCCGCCGTCGGACGGTGCTGGACGCCTTCCTGGCCGCCACCCGGGGCGGCGACTTCGAGGCCCTGCTCGCCCTGCTCCACCCGGACGTGGCCCTGCGGGCCGACCGGAGGGTCATCCCGACGCCCGAGCCCGTCACGGTGTCCGGGGCGGTCCCGGTGGCCCGGGGCGCGATGGCGGCGATGGCCCGCGCCCGGGCCACCGAGGTGGCCCTGGTGAACGACGCGCTCGCCCTGGTGATGGCCCCGTTCGGCCGCCTCGCCGTGGTGCTGCGCTTCGCCTTCGCGGCGGACGGCAGCATCGACGACATCGAGGTCATCGCCGACCCGGAGGTGCTCTCCGGCCTGGAGATCCGCCTGGCCGACTAGGCAGTGCCCCGGGGGCGGGGAACCGCGCGGACGGGAACGGCAGCACCGGCGACCGGCTGACGGAGCCTCGGCCGCCGGTGAGCTGCCTCCCGACCCGCGCGGTTCCTCCCACTCCCGGGGCGCCGCGGCTGCCCGCCGCGCCGAGGACCGGCACTCGGGCGCCGCGCCGCCGTCAGATCCGGGTGAGCGCCTTGGCCAGGGTCTCCGCCACGTAGGTCTGCTGGTCCTCCGTCAGGTGCGGGTGGAGCGGCAGGCTGAGCAGCTCGCGGGCGGCCCGCTCGGCGACCGGGAAGCTGCCCTCGCCGTGGCCCAGGTCCGCGAAGGCGGGCTGGAGGTGCACCGGCACGGGGTAGTGCACGCCGGCGCCGATGCCGGCCGCGTTCAGGGCCGCCAGGACCTCGTCCCGGCCGCCGCCCGCGATCCGGACGGCGTAGAGGTGCCAGACGTGCTCGTTGCCCGGCAGGGTCCGCGGCAGGGTCACCCCGGGCAGCTCGCCGAGCAGCGCGTCGTACCGCGCCGCCGCCGCGCGGCGGGCCGCGTTCCATGCCGGGAGCCGCCGCAGCTTGGCCCGCAGCACCACCGCCTGCACGGTGTCCATCCGGGAGTTGAAGCCGAAGCGCTCGTGCACGTACTTCCGGCTGGACCCGTGGTCGCCGATCTCCCGGACCGCCGCCGCGAGTCCGGCCGAGTCGGTGACCACGGCGCCCGCGTCGCCGTAGGCGCCGAGGTTCTTGCCGGGGTAGAAGCTGGTCGCCGCCAGCACGCCCCAGGAGCCGGAGACCCGGCCGTGCCGGGTGGCGCCCTGTGACTGGGCGCCGTCCTCCACCACCGGGCGGCCGTCGGCGATCTCCAGGACGTGCTCCACCGGGGCCAGCTGGCCGTTCAGGTGGACCGGCAGGTACGCGTCCGCCGCGACCTCCCCGGCCCGCTCCGGGTCGATCAGCAGGTGCTCCGGGTCGGCGTCCACCAGCACCGGCCGCAGCCCGGCCCGGACCACCGCCTCGGCGCTGGCCACGAAGGTGTTGGCCGGGAGCACCACCCGGGCGCCCGGCGGGAGTTCGAGCGCCCGCAGGGCCATCTCGATGGCGTCGGTGCCGTTCGCGGTGCCGATCGCGTGCCCGACGCCGGAGTACGCCGCGTACTCGGCCTCGAAGGCGGCCACGTCCGGCCCCTTGATGTAGGCACCGGAGGCGAGCACCCGGTCGATGCCCTCCCGGACCTCCTCGGCTACCTCGGCGTGAGCGGCTTGCAGGTCCACCAGCGGGATCGGGTTCATCGGACGGGGCCTTCCAGGGTCGGTGGAGCAGGGTCTCGGACGGAGACGGCGTCAGCCGACGATCTCCCGCAGGGCGGCGATCACGGTGTCCTGCTGCTCCTCGGTGAGCGAGTGGTAGAGCGGCAGGATCAGCGAACGGGTGGTCAGCAGTTCGGTGTTGGGCAGCTCCACCCGGGCCGCCCCCTTGTACGGGGCCTCCAGGTGGGCGGCCATGATCCCGCGCCGGGCCGAGACGCCCTTCTCCGCCAGCCGGGCCAGCACCTCGGTGCGGTCCGGGGCGCCTTCGGGGAGCAGCAGCCAGCAGGCCTGGAAGTTGGAGCTGCCGTGCGGCGGGTCGGCCACCAGGCGCTCCCCCAGCGGGCCGAGCAACTCCCGGTAGCGGGCGGCCAGTTCCCGGCGGCGGGCGACCATCGCGGGCAGCTTGCCGAGCTGCACCAGGCCGATCGCGGCCTGGATGTCGGTCATCCGGAAGTTGTAGCCGACCTCGTCGTAGGTCTCCACCACGCTGGCGCCGCCGCTGGCGGCGTGCCGGTCGGCGGCCGAGACGCTCATCCCGTGCTCGCGCAACCTCCGCAGCCGGGACGCCAGTTCGCCGTCCTGGCAGGTGACCATGCCGCCCTCGCCGGTGGTCAGCAGCTTGCGCGGGTGGAACGAGTAGGCGGCGATCGCCGCCCCGCTGCCGGCCGGGCGGTCCCGCAGCACCGACCCGGCGCCGCAGGCGGCGTCCTCCACCACGGTGATGCCGCGCGGGGCGGCCACCGCCTCGATCGCGGTCAGGTCGACCGGGACACCGCCCTGGTCCACCACGATCACCGCCTTGGTGCGGTCGGTGAACAGCGGGGTCACCGTCTCGGGGGTGAGGTTCCCCGAGGCGAGCTCCACGTCGGCGAAGACCGGGACGGCCCCGAGGTAGGTGACGGCGTTGGCGGTCGCGATGAACGAGAAGGACGGCACCACCACCTCGTCGCCCGGGCCCACCCCGGCCCCGATCAGGGCGAGTTGGAGGGCGGTGGTGCAGGACGAGACGGCGACCGCGTGCGGCACGCCGAGGTACTCGGCGAACGCCTTCTCGAACTCGGCCACCCGGGGGCCCTGGGCCACCCAGCCGGAACGGACGGCTTCGGCGGCGGCCAGGGCTTCTTCTTCACCGAGCCAGGGGATCATCACCGGGATGGTCATGGGGAGGAACTCCGTTACACCGGGGGCGCGAGGAACTGCGCGCTGCGGAAGGAGCGCACCGTAGGGCCGCTCCCGAGTGGGTCGGTTGCACGTGCCGCGATCTGACGGCGGGTCGGTGGCCGGTCGCGCCCCGCGGCGGAGCCGCAGGGGTCGGCGCCCAGCGCCCCCGGGACGGCCCCTAACGAGCCTGCTGCCACCAGGTGACGAGCCGGCGGAGCCCGTCCTCCAGGCCCAGCTCCGGCTTCCAGCCGAGGTCGCGCTCGGCCGCCGAGATGTCCGCCAGCCGCCGGGTCACGCCGCCGGCGGTCTCCCGGGCCGGGCCGTGCTCGACGTCCAGCTCCGAGTCCATCGCGGCCAGCAGCGCGTCCGCCAGCCCGCGCAGCGAGACCTCGCTCGCCGAGGCGATGTTGTAGACCCGGTCCGTCACCGGAGCCGCCGCCGCCAGCAGGTTGGCCCGGGCGATGTCCTCGGTGTAGACGAAGTCCATGGTCTGGGCACCGTCGCCGAAGATCAGCGGGGGCTGGCCGCCGATGATCCGCTCCATCCAGCGGATGAAGACCTCGGTGTACTTGCCGTGCACGTCCATCCGGGGGCCGTACACGTTGAAGTACCGGAGCGCGACGTAGTCCAGGCCGTACATCGCGTGGAAGGAGCGCAGCAGGCCCTCGTTGAAGACCTTGGCCGCCCCGTACAGGGTGTCGTTGTTGTAGGGGTGCTGGGTCTCCGGCGTCGGGAAGACGTCGGCCAGCCCGTAGACCGAGGCGGTCGAGGAGGCGATGACCTTCTTCACCCCGCACTCGGCCGCCGCCTCGACCACGTCGAAGGTGCCGTCCACCATGATCTCCAGCGCCAGCCGGGGCTCGGTGGCGCACTGGGTGATCCGGATCGCCGCCAGGTGGAACAGCAGGTCGGTGTCGTCGCCGAGCAGCTCGCGCAGCAGCGCGCGGTCCCGGATGTCACCGTCCACCACCCGCAACTGCCCCGGTGCGGCGGCGGCTTCGGCGTCCGCCAGGTTGGCCATCCGGCCCCGGACGAAGTTGTCCAGCACCACGACCTCGCGGGCCCCGGCGGCGATCAGTTGGTCGACCACGGTGGAGCCGATGGTGCCGGCACCTCCGGTGACCAGGCAGCGGGAACCCTCGATCGGTACGGCGTTCATCGGGCGGTGGCCCTCTCCTGTGCGGTGATCAGTTCTACGTCGTCGTCGGCGTCCACCGGCACGGTGGCACCGCCGAGTTCGAGGCTGCGCGACGCGGCGTGCAGCAGCTTGAGGACCCGCAGGCCGGACCGGCCGTCGGTGAGCGGGGCCCGGCCCTCGGTGATGGCGGCGGCGAACTCGGCCATCACGTTGCGCAGCGCCTCCTGCTCGACCAGCGCGGGGGCGACCATCTCGCCGACCCGGTAGGAGATCAGCGCCTGGTGCCGGATGGCGTCGGTCAGCTCGTCCGGCGGGGTGAGGTCCACGCCCCGGTCGTGCACGGCGAGCCGGGCCTGCGGGTTGAGGTCGTCCCAGACCAGGGTGCGGCGGGAGCCGCCGATCATGGTGGTGCGGACCTTGGTCGGGGAGAGCCAGTTGACGTGGCAGTGCGCCAGCGCGCCGTTGGACAGCCGGACCGTCAGGTACGCGACGCAGGCCCGGCCGGCCCCGATCGGGTCGGCGCCCTGGGCGCTCACCCCGACCGGCTCGACGCCCGGCGGCAGCACGAAGTCCAGGATCGAGAGGTCGTGCGGGGCCAGGTCCCAGAGCACGTCCACGTCCGGCTGGACCAGCCCGAGGTTGATCCGCACCGAGTCGAAGAACTGCACGTCGCCGATCTCGCCGCCGTGCACCAGCTCGCGGATCCGGCGCACAACCGGGGTGTAGCAGAAGGTGTGATCGGTCATCAGCACCAGGCCGCGCTCCTCCGCCAGCTCGCAGAGCTCGGCGGCCTCCTCGACCGAGGTGGTGATCGGCTTCTCCACCAGCACGTGCTTGCCGGCCTCCAGGGCCGCCCGCACCAGCTTGTAGTGGCCGGCCGCCGGGGTGGCGATGGCCACCGCGCGGACCCGCTCGTCGGCCAGCACCTCCTCGTACGAGGTGGTGGGCCGCACCGTGCTGTACTCGCCCAGCACCCGGCGGGACTTGGCCTCGTCCAGGTCGCAGAGCCAGTGCAGCCGCAGGGCCGCCGTCTGCTGCGCGTTGCGCACCAGGTTCGGCCCCCAGTAGCCCGCTCCGACCACCGCCATGCCGATCCGCTCGGCGGCCCGTGATCCGGGCGCGCCCGCCGTCTCCACGTGCTCGCCCGGCGCCTCGTGCGCCACTTGGTCAGCCGTGTTCGTCATCGCAAGACCCCCCTTGCCCGACATCCGAGGGCATCGTCGTGGCCGCGCACCGATCCCCCGGCGGACGGCGGCCCGGCCCATGGTGCGGAACGCTATCTGCTGTCATCGGCGCTCGGGGGGCGAATCGGGAAACCGTGTGGGAATGGTGAAGCGTGGTGGGGCACGCACCCCCGGCGCGCCCCGTGTCGGCGGCATTTGGCAGGCTTGTGCCCTAACGTGGCGCACCGGAGCGCCACCCGCCGAGGGGCGGCTGGCCAGGTGAGGAGCAGTCATGGAGCCGTCGGAGCAGGCCCCGACGCTGCGCCACCACCGGGACAGCCTGCTGCCCGCGGTGGCCGCCGCACTCTCGCTGAAGAACGGCACCGTGCACACCCTGGCCGGGCACAAGCCGGACGAACTGCCCGAACTGCACCCGCTGGTCGGCGAGTTCCTCACCACGCTGCCGGTGGACCAGCGCGAGCGCTTCCTCGGGCGCTGCCCGGAGGCGGTGCTGCTCTCGCGCTACCTGGCCGAGGTGGACACCGGCCGGTCCAAGCGGGCCGCCCGCAAGCCGCTGACCTTGCACGACGCCCGCAAGTCGCTCAAGGGCGCCCGGCTGACCACCGTCCGGATCCGCGAGGAGGGCGATCCGGCGCACGGCACCCACGCCCCGCCCTGCCGGTCCTGCGAGCCGCTGCTGGCCCACTTCCAGGTCGCCAGCGTGGCCGTCGGTCCCACCGCTCCTTGACCGCCCCTTGACCTCACGCCCGCCGACCCCGCGCCCCGCACCCGTGGACACCGTGCCCGTGGACGCCCCACCCGTGAACACCTTGCCCGTGAACACCGCGCCCGCCCGCACCACGTCCTTACGCACCGTCAGTCTGGAGCCCGCTCTGAACTCCGCCCTCCGCACCCAGCCCCGCTTCCCCGCCGACGTGGCCGCCGAGCTCAAGCAGGCCGGCTGGCACCCCGGCCGCTGGCAGATCCGGCAGGCCGAGGAGTGGGCCGACGCGCTGGTCGCGCACGGCGATCCGCAGGGGGTGCAGCACTCCGTCTTCCCGGCCGCGATCGAGGCCTGGGCCGAGTTCGGCGGGCTGGCCTTCGACCTGTCCGGCGCCGGCCGGGAGATCGCCCGCACCCCCTTCCTGCTGGACCCGCGCCGCGGCCTGCACCAGCCCCGGACCCTGGCCGACCTGGGCCGGGCGCTCGGCCGCCGGGTCGCCCCGCTGGGCGAGGAGGCGTACGGGCAGGCCCTGCTGGCACTGGACGAGGACGGCCGGGTCTACAGCCTGGACCACGCCGGCGAGTGGTACCTCGGCCGCTCGGTGGACCAGGCCGTCGGCACCCTGGTACTCGGCCTCCGGCCCGAACGGCTGCTCCCGCTCGACGCCTGACGCCCCCTCACCCCCGGGCGCGCACGGCGGACACCCCCCGGCGCGCACCGGCCCGGTCACCCCGCACCGCGCCACCGCGAGCCGCCCCGCTCCGCGCTCCGCAGGGCGCACCCGCCTCGGCGGAGCCGTCGGCCCCCGCCCGCCCCGACCGTCCCCGGCCCTAGGCGAGCCGGCTGTCCTGCACCGCGAGCCGCGAGGGCAGCAGTGCCTCGACCCGGAAGCCGCCGTCCGCCTCCGGCCCGGCGGAGAAGCTGCCGCCCAGCGCCACCACCCGCTCCCGCATGCCGACCAGCCCGTTGCCCCCGCTCGGCAGCCCGGCCCGCTTGGCCGCACCGCCCGGGCACTCGTTCAGCACCGCGACCCGCACCCCGTTCGGCACGTACGCCAGCAGCACCGTCACCCGGGCTCCGCCGGCGTGCTTGTGAGCGTTGGTCAGCCCCTCCTGCACCACCCGGTACGCGGTCTGCTCCGCCTCGGTGGTGTACGGCAGCCGGCTGCCGCTCACCGTCAGGGTGACCGGCATCCCGGCCGCCTCCGACTGCGAGACCAGCCCGGGCAGCCCGGACAGGTCGTCCACCCCGAGCACGCGCTCCTCCGACATCCTCAGCACCCCGAGGATCTCGCGCAGTTCGTTCAGCGCCTGCCGCCCGACCTCGCCCATCAGCTTGGCGCTCTGCTGGGCCTTCTCCGGGTCCTTGGCGACGATCCGCTCCAGCGCCCCGGCGTGCACCACCATCAGGGACACCCGGTGCGCCACCACGTCGTGCATCTCCCGGGCGATCCGGGTCCGTTCCTCCAGCCGGGCCCGGCGGGCCCGCTCCTGGGCCTGCTCGGCCAGCAGGTCGAGCTCGGTCTCCAGGCCGTGCGCCCGGTCCTTGAGGCTCTCCACCAGCCGCCGCCGGGCACCCAGGTAGAGGCCGGTCACCACCGGCGGCACCGTCACGCCGACCGAGACCAACACCGCGATCAGCACCAGCACCCAGATCGGCGGTGTGCCCTCCTCCGGCGGCACCGGCTCGAACATGCCGAACAGCACCACCGCGACGGTCTCCGCGAAGGCCAGCGCCGACAGCGAGATCACCCGGCCGCGTCTGGACGGCCACTCCCAGGTGGCCGCCAGGGTGTACAGCGACACCACCAGCAGCACCACGCCGAACGAGCCGGGCACGAACAGCAGGGCCAGCACCACCGGCACGGCAGGCCAGCGCCGCCGCACCACCAGCGAGGCCCCGCACAGCGCCCCCAGCGCGGCGGTGGCCACCCCCCACGGGGTGTCCCAGTGGAACTTCTGCACCGCCGTGGCGTAGGCCCCGACCGCACACTCCAGGGCGGCCAGCAGGGCCAGCCCGACATCCAGCACCACGCTGCGGCGCCGCCCCCACCACCAGAGTGATCGGCCCGGCCCGCCCCCGTCCGGCGAGTTGCTCATGCCGCCCAGCCTAGGGCAGCGCCCGAGCGCCGGGCACCCGAGTAACAGGTCGTCAGCGGGGCGACCTGACAAGGTCGGCCCCGCTCCGTACGGTCGGGGCACGCGGACCGTCCGACCAGCCCCGGCAGATCGACGGAGGACCAGCCCTGACCGCCAATCAGACCCGTTCCCCGGGGTACCACCGGGATCGGCGGTGTCCGGCATTCGGTTACCCGGGTGAGATGGCACGGGGTGCCACCTATGCTGGTCGCGTCGGACAGCGAGGTCCGCGCGAGCCGTTGCCGAACCCCACCACCACAGGGAGCCAGCCGTGACCGCTCCGGTCCCCACCTCGGCGGAGAACCCGATCGCCGACAACGCCGCCCTGCGCGCGGACATCCGTCGCCTCGGCGACCTGCTGGGCGAGACCCTGGTCCGCCAGGAGGGTCCCGAACTGCTCGGCCTGGTCGAACAGGTACGCCTGCTCAGCCGCACCGACGGCGAGTCCACCGCCGAACTGCTCTCCGGCATCGACCTGGAGACCGCGGCGAAGCTGGTCCGGGCCTTCTCCACCTACTTCCACCTGGCCAACGTCACCGAGCAGGTGCACCGCGGCCGCGAGTTCGCCACCCGCCGGGCCAAGGAGGGCTCGCTGCTGGCGCAGACCGCCGACCAGCTGGCCGAGGCCGATCCCAAGCACCTGGAAGACACCCTGGCGAACCTCGCGGTCCGCCCGGTCTTCACCGCGCACCCGACCGAGGCCGCCCGCCGCTCGGTGCTCAACAAGCTCCGCCGGATCGGCGAGCTGCTGGAGCGCATCCACCGCGAGCAGGCCGCCTCCGGCGCCGACCCGGCCCGGCAGAGCTCGGCCAAGCGGCAGGCCGACCGCCGGCTCGCCGAGGTGATCGACCTGCTCTGGCAGACCGACGAGCTCCGGATCGCCCGCCCCGAGCCCACCGACGAGGCCCGGAACGCGGTCTACTACCTGGACGAGCTCTACCGCGAGGCCGTCCCCGAGGTGCTGGAGGAGCTGCACGAGGAGCTGGCCCGGGTCGGCCTCGCCCTCCCCGAGGGCGTCCGCCCGCTGACCTTCGGCACCTGGATCGGCGGCGACCGGGACGGCAACCCGAACGTCACCCCGGCCGTCACCTGGGACGTGCTCAACCTCCAGCACGAGTACGGCATCAAGGACGCCCTGGCCGCCGTCGACGACCTGCGCAGCTCGCTCTCCACCTCGGTCCGCCTGGCCGGCGCCTCCGAGGAGCTGCTCGCCTCGCTGGAGGCCGACCTGCGGGTGCTGCCCGAGCTGAGCCCGCGCTACAAGCGGATGAACGCCGAGGAGCCCTACCGGCTCAAGGCCACCTGCGTCCGGCTCAAGCTGGAGAACACCCGCGAGCGCCTGGCGGCCGGCACCCCGCACCTGCCCGGCCGGGACTACCTGGGCACCCGCGAGCTGGTCGCCGACCTCAAGCTCATCCAGGACTCGCTGCGCGCCCACCGGGGCGGCCTGATCGCCGACGGCCGGCTGGCCCGCGCCATCCGCACCGTCGAGGCCTTCGGCCTGCAGCTCGCCACCATGGACGTCCGCGAGCACGCCGAGGCCCACCACCACACCCTCGGCCAGCTCTTCGACCGGCTCGGCGAGGAGGCCTGGCGCTACTCCGACATGCCGCGCGAGTACCGCCAGAAGCTGCTCGCCAAGGAGCTCCGCTCCCGCCGCCCGCTGGCGCCGACCCCGGCCCCGCTGGACCCGGCCGGCACCAAGACCCTGGGCGTCTTCAACACCATCCGCGAGGGCTTCGAGCGGTTCGGCGACGAGATCGTGGAGAGCTACATCATCTCCATGTGCCAGGGCGCCGACGACGTCTTCGCCGCCACCGTGCTGGCCCGCGAGGCCGGCCTGATCGACCTGCACGCCGGGATCGCCAAGATCGGCATCGTGCCGCTGCTGGAGACCACCGACGAGCTCCAGCAGGCCGACCGGATCCTCGACGAGATGCTCTCCGACCCGTCCTACCGCCTGCTGGTCTCGCTCCGCGGCGACATCCAGGAGGTCATGCTCGGGTACTCCGACTCCTCCAAGTTCGGCGGCATCACCACCTCCCAGTGGGAGATCCACCGGGCCCAGCGCCGGCTGCGCGACGTGGCCCACCGCTACGGCATCCGGCTGCGGCTCTTCCACGGCCGCGGCGGCACCGTCGGCCGCGGCGGCGGCCCCTCGCACGAGGCCATCCTGGCCCAGCCCTGGGGCACCCTGGAGGGCGAGATCAAGGTGACCGAGCAGGGCGAGGTCATCTCCGACAAGTACCTGCTCCCCTCCCTCGCCCGGGAGAACCTGGAGCTCACCATCTCGGCCACGCTGGCCGCCTCCGCGCTGCACACCTCCCCGCGCCAGGCCCCCGAGGAGCTGGCCCGCTGGGACGCCGCGATGGACCGGGTCTCCGAGGCCGCGCACACCGCGTACCGCGCCCTGGTCGAGCAGGAGGACCTGCCGAAGTACTTCTTCGCGGCCACCCCGGTCGACCAGCTGGCCTCGCTCCACCTGGGCTCCCGCCCGTCCCGCCGCCCCGACTCCGGCGCCGGCCTGGACGGCCTGCGGGCCATCCCGTGGGTCTTCGGCTGGACCCAGTCCCGGCAGATCGTGCCCGGCTGGTACGGCGTCGGCTCCGGCCTGGCGGCGGCCCGCGAGGCGGGCCTCGGCGACGTGCTGGACGAGATGCACGGCCAGTGGCACTTCTTCCGCAACTTCCTGTCCAACGTCGCCATGACGCTGGCCAAGACCGACCTGCGGATCGCCCGCCACTACGTCGAGCAGCTGGTGCCGGCCGAGCTGCACCACGTCTTCGACCAGATCGTGGCCGAGCACGAGCTGACCCTCCGTGAGGTGCTGCGCCTCACCGGCGAGTCCGAACTCCTGGAGCACAACGAGGTGTTGAAGCAGACCTTCCAGGTCCGCGACGCCTACCTCGACCCGATCTCCTACCTCCAGGTCGCCCTGCTCCGCCGCCAGCGCGAGCTGGTCGCCCAGGGCCGCGAGGAGGACCCGCTGCGGGCCCGCGCCCTGCTGCTGACGGTCAACGGCATCGCGGCCGGCCTGCGCAACACCGGCTGACGGCCGGTCGGGCACGACGAGGGGGCGGCCCCCGGGGATCTTCCCCGGGGGCCGCCCCCTTCTCCGTGACTAGTGGGTGCCCGGCCGGCCGGTCCGACGGCGGCGCAGCCACATCGCCGCACCACCGGCCGCGACCACCAGGCCGCCGCCGACCGCGTACAGCCCGGAGCCGCCCTCCAGATCGACGTCCCCCGACCCGGGGAACTGGGCGGCGGCGGGCTCCGGCGTGACGCTCGGCTCGACCGCCTGCGCCGCCGGCGCCCCCAGCGCCGTGACCAGCAGTGCCGTCCCGCCGACCAGCCGACCGACCCGCACCCGCCGCGACCGAACCACGGTCCCTACCCCCTGTACCGACCCCTCAACCCTACGCACAGGACGACGCTATCGGATCGGACCGGTCGTTCCCACACGGTTTCCGGAACGAGCAGGCAAGCGTTGCACGACCGTTGCGCGAACCGCGCGCACTCCTTGACGGACCGTCAGGAGTTGTACGTGGACTGGGCCCGTTCCAGACCCTCCGTCAGCAGCGCCTCGACCGCGTCGGCGGAGCGGTCGACGAACCAGTCCAGCTCCTTGCGCTCGGTGGACGAGAAGTCCTTGAGCACGAAGTCCGCCACCTCCATCCGGCCCGGCGGCCGGCCGATGCCGCAGCGCACCCGGTGGTACTCCGGGCCGAGCGACTTGGTGATGGACTTCAGGCCGTTGTGCCCGTTGTCCCCGCCGCCGAGCTTGAGCCGCAGGGCCGCGTAGTCGAGGTCCAGCTCGTCGTGGACCGCCACGATCGCGCCGGTGGGCACCTTGTAGAAGTCGCGCAGTGCGGTGGTGGGCCCGCCGGAGAGGTTCATGAAGGTCATCGGCTTGGCCAGCACCACCCGCCGCCCGCCGATCCGCCCCTCGGCGGTCTGCGCCCGGCTCTTGTGCGCCTTGAACCGGGCGCCGATCCGCTCGGCCAGCAGATCGGCCACCATGAAGCCGATGTTGTGCCGGTTCCGGGCGTACTGCTCCCCGGGGTTGCCGAGCCCGACCACCAGCCAGGGACCGTCGTAGTCGTCCATCTACCGCTCCTCCTGTTTCGCTTCGGCCATCATCCCGGACGCACCGCTGCCCCGGTCGCTCCGGAGGGAGCGACCGGGGCAGCGGTCAGGTGCGGGGTGAGGCTCAGGCCTCGGTGCCCTCGGCGGCCTCGTCGGCGGTCGGCTCGGCGGCCTGGGCGCCGATGACCTGCAGCACGACGGTGTCGGCCTCGACGGCGAGCTTGGCGCCCTTCGGCAGCTCGATGTCGCCGGCGGTGACGGAGGCACCGGCCTCCAGGCCCTCGACCGAGACGGTGACGGCCTCGGGCAGGTGGGTGGCCTCGGCCTCGATCGGCAGGGCGTTCAGGACGTGCTCGAGCAGGTTGCCACCGGCGGCCAGCTCGCCCTCGGTGTGGACCGGGACCTCGACGGTGACGGTCTCGCCGCGCTTCACCAGGAGGAGGTCGACGTGCTCGATGGAGCGCTTGATGGCCTCGCGCTGGACGGCCTTCGGCAGGACGTACTCGTCCTTGCCCTCGATCGGGACGACCAGCAGGGCGTTCGGGGTCTTGAGCGCCATCATCAGGTCGTGGCCGGGCAGGTTCAGGTGAACCGGGGCGAGGCCGTGGCCGTAGACGACACCGGGGACGAAGCCGGCGCGGCGGGCACGACGGGCGGCACCCTTGCCGAACTCGGTGCGGGACTCGGCGGCAAGGCGGATCTCGGACACGTCTGCTCCTCGTGAAGGTCCGGGTGCAGACAAGCGAAAACCGCCGAAGCCACACCCACAAATACGCTGGGGGTTCGCTCGGCGGCGGAGACGACGGACCGGGTAGGCCAGCGCGTCGATCACGGATACGGCACCGTTTTGGGCGCACAGCATCCCTCGCCGAGCAGTCTCACGAGTCTAACCGGGAAGCTCGTCAACCGTGAAATCCACCCCTCCCCGCCGAACCGCCCTCCCCCGGTCCCGACCGTCACCCCTCCCTCGCTGCTCCCTTTCGGCATCGGCGCGGTTCTCCGGCTCGGGAATTGAAATCGGCCCCCCGGCATGAATGCCGGGGGGCCGACCAGAGCTGACGACCCGTCAGCAGGGACGTTTCTTCGGGATCAGTGGACGCCCTCGAACAGGCTGGTGACCGAACCGTCCTCGAAGACCTCCTTGATCGCGGCGGCGATCGAGGGGGCGATGGAGAGGGTGGTCACCTTGTCCAGCTGGAGCTCCTGCGGGGTGGGCAGGGTGTTGGTGAAGACGAACTCGCTCACCCGGGAGTTCTTCAGGCGGTCGGCGGCCGGGCCGGAGAGCACGCCGTGGGTGGCGGCCACGATGACGTCGGCGGCGCCGTTCTCGTACAGCGCGTCGGCGGCGGCGCAGATGGTGCCGGCCGTGTCGATCATGTCGTCGACCAGGACGCAGATCCGGTCCTTGACGTCACCGACCACCTGGGCCGACAGGATGGTGTTGGCCTGGGTCAGGTCGCGGCGCTTGTGGATCACGGCCAGCGGGGCGCCGAGCCGGTCGCACCACTGGTCGGCGACCTTCACCCGGCCGGCGTCCGGCGAGACGATGGTCAGCTTGGAGCGGTCGGAGACCCGGTCGCCCACGTAGTCGGCCAGCATCGGCAGGGCGAACAGGTGGTCCACCGGGCCGTCGAAGAAGCCCTGGATCTGCGCGGTGTGCAGGTCCACCGCCATCAGGCGGTCGGCACCGGCGGTGCGCAGCAGGTCGGCGATCAGGCGGGCCGAGATGGGCTCGCGGCCGAGGTGCTTCTTGTCCTGCCGGGCGTAGCCGTAGAACGGCAGGATCGCCGTGATGGAGCGGGCCGAGGCCCGCTTCAGCGCGTCGATCATGATCAGCTGCTCCATGATCCACTGGTTGATGGGAGCCGTGTGGCTCTGCATCACGAAGCAGTCCGCCCCCCGGGCGGAATCCAGGAAGCGGACGTAGATCTCACCATTGGCGAAGTCGAGGGCCTTGGTGGGGACCAGCTCGGTCCCGAGCTCCGCGGCCACCTCCTCCGCCAGCTGGGTGTGGGCACGGCCGGAGAAGAGCCGCAGCTTCTTCTCACCCGACGTCGTGATCCCGCTCACTGAACCGTCTCCTCGCGTTGCTGCCGCATGGCCCCGCCGCACCGCGCCCGGGCAGGCGCCCGGGCGAGGTGGTCGACGAGTGGATGGGGGTACGCCCAGAACACGGGCCAGGGAGCCCAGTGGCGCACGTATGTACTCCAGGTTACGCGCTGGCCCGGGAAGCGTCCGCCCCGGGACCACCCTGCAAGATCCCCGGTGGGCCGTTCGGGTCCCTCAGGACTCCTGCGTCCCGGCAGCCTCGGCGGCCTTGGCCGAATCCGTACCGGGGCGCTTACGGGCCACCCAGCCCGCGATGTTGCGCTGCTGGGCGCGGGAGACGCCGAGCGCGCCGGCCGGGACGTCGTTGGTGATGACCGACCCGGCCGCGGTGTAGGCGCCGTCACCCACGGTGACCGGGGCGATGAACATGTTGTCCGAACCGGTGCGGCAGTGGGCGCCGATGGTGGTGCGGTGCTTGTTCACGCCGTCGTAGTTCACCGTGACGGAGGCGGCGCCGATGTTGCTGTGGGCGCCGATGGTGGCGTCGCCGATGTAGGAGAGGTGCGGCACCTTGGCGCCCTCGCCCAGCTCGGAGTTCTTGATCTCCACGTAGGTGCCGGCCTTGGCCTTGCGGGCCAGCCTGGCGCCCGGGCGCAGGTAGGCGTACGGGCCGACCTGGGCCAGCTCGCCGATCTCGGCACCGATCGCCGTGGTGTTGCTGACGGTGGCGCCGGGGCCGACGGCGGTGTCGGTCAGGGTGGAGTTCGGGCCGACCTCGCAGCCCTCGCCCAGGTGGGTGGCGCCGTGCAGCTGGGTGCCGGGCAGCACCACGGCGTCCGGCTCGTAGGTCACCTGGACGTCCAGCCAGGTGGTGGCCGGGTCGACCACGGTGACCCCGGCGCGCATCGCGCGCTCGACCAGACGGGCGTTCAGGATGCGGCGGGCCTCGGCCAGTTGGACCCGGTCGTTGATGCCGAGCACGTCGCGGTGGTCCTCGGCGACCACACCGCCGACCCGGTGGCCGTCCGCGCGGAGGATCTCCAGGGTGTCGGTGAGGTACTCCTCGCCCTGGGCGTTGTCGGTGGTGATCTTCGCGAGCGCCTCGGCCAGCCGCTCGGCGTCGAAGGCGAAGACGCCGGAGTTGATCTCGCGGACGGCCCGCTGGGCCTCGGTGGCGTCCTTCTCCTCCACGATCGCGGTCACCGCGTCGGTGGCGTCCCGCAGGATGCGGCCGTAGCCGGTGGAGTCGGGCACCTCGGCGGTCAGCACGGTGGCCGCGTTGCCCTGCCCGGCGTGCGCGTCGACCAGGGCGGCCAGGGTGGCGCCGGTGAGCAGCGGGGCGTCGCCGGTGGTGATCACCACGGTGCCGGACGGCTGCTCGCCCCGGGAGGCCAGCTCGGCCAGCGCGGTGCGGACGGCGTGGCCGGTGCCGTTCTGCTCCAGCTGCACGGCGGTGCTCACGCCCGGGTACTGCTCGGACAGGTGGGCCTGCACCAGCTCGCGCTGGTGGCCGACCACCACGACCAGCTGCCGGGGCGTCAGCTCCTGGGCGGCGGCCACCGCGTGGCCCACCAGGGTGCGCCCGCAGATCGGGTGCAGCACCTTGGGCAGCTTCGTGGACTTCATCCGCGTCCCGCCGCCGGCGGCGAGCACGATCACGGCGGCAGGGGTGTTGGCACTCACGCGGGAGGCTCCTCGGGTCGGCGGAGAGAGGGGAGGGTGCCCTGGGGGCGGTACTCCGCACGGCCGCACCGGGGCAGCTCAGAGACTATCGGGACATCCTGAACGAAAAGTCGTCAGCCTCCGGCCGGAGTACCCGGCGGAGGCTGGACCGAACGGCTCCCGGAGGAGGATTCGAACCCCCATAAGCTGGACCAAAACCAGCTGTCCTGCCCTTAGACGATCCGGGAAGGGCACACACCGCGTCAGCGTCCCGACGCGCGGTCCACAGCCTACGGGGTGCGGCGCCGCACATCCACCACCTTGCGCGCTCCCGGGCGGCCCGCGACACGTCTTCCCATCCGGGGCGGCATTACCTACGATGCCGTAGGTTACGGCTACGTAGGTAGCCCCTTCCCCTGAGGACCCGCCATGACGATCCAGGCCAGCGAGGCGCCCCCGGGAGCCGCCTCCGTCGCCGCCACCCAGCTGTCCGCCACCCGGGGCGGTGAGCAGCAGGGACTCGCCGAGCGCATCACGCTCGGCCTCTTCATCGGCGTGCCGTTCCTGGCCCTGGCGGCTGCCGTGCCGGTGGCCTGGGGCTGGGGGGTCGGCTGGACCGACCTGGCGATCATGACGGTGATGTACTTCGTCGCCTGCCACGGCATCACGGTCGGCTTCCACCGCTACTTCACCCACGGCTCGTTCAAGGCCAAGCGCCCGCTGGTGGTCGCGATGGCGATCGCCGGCAGCCTGGCCATCGAGGGCCCGGTGGTGCGCTGGGTCGCCGACCACCGCAAGCACCACCGGTTCAGCGACAAGGACGGCGATCCGCACTCCCCGTGGCGCTACGGCGAGTCGGTGCCCGCGCTGATGAAGGGCCTCTGGTGGGCCCACATGGGGTGGCTCTTCGACGAGGAGCAGACCCCGCAGATGAAGTACGCCCCCGACCTGGTCAACGACCCGGTGATAAGGGCGGTCTCCCGGCTGTTCTGGCTCTGGACGCTGATCTCGATGCTGCTGCCGCCGCTGATCGGCGGGCTGGTCTCGATGAGCTGGCAGGGTGCGCTGACCGCCTTCTTCTGGGGCTCGCTGGTCCGGGTGGCCCTGCTGCACCACGTCACCTGGTCGATCAACTCGATCTGCCACGCGGTCGGCGAGCGCCCGTTCAAGTCCCGGGACCGGTCCGGGAACGTCTGGTGGCTGGCCGTGCTGTCCTGCGGCGAGTCCTGGCACAACCTGCACCACGCCGACCCGACCTCGGCCCGGCACGGGGTGCTCCGCTTCCAGGTCGACTCCTCCGCCCGGCTGATCCGCTGGTTCGAGCAGCTCGGCTGGGCCCGGGACGTCCGCTGGCCGGACGAGGCCCGGATCGCCGCCCGCCGCTCCGCATGACCCGACGTCTACAGCATGATGTAAGGGTGAACGGGAGCAACGGAGACAGCGCAGCCGGCCGGACCGACCGGGCGGAGGCCGCCGCCGGCGCGCCCGCCTCCCCCGGCTCGCCCGCCCCGCGCGCCCGGGCCGCCGCTCCCGCCGCCCGCGGCACCTCCGCCCGCACCGCCCCGGCCCGGTCGGCCGCCCGGGGCGGCAAGGGCCGGGTCCGGATGACCGGCAAGCAGCGCCGCGAGCAGCTGCTCGACATCGGCCGCACGGTCTTCGCCGAGCGCGGCTACGACGGCACCTCGGTGGAGGAGATCGCCGAGCGGGCCGGGGTCTCCAAGCCGGTGGTGTACGAGCACTTCGGCGGCAAGGAGGGGCTCTACGCGGTGGTGGTCGACCGCGAGATGCAGCTGCTGCTGGACATGGTCACCGGCGCCCTCACCGGGGGGCACTCCCGGGAGCTGCTGGAGCAGGCCGCGTTCGCGCTGATGGACTACATCGACACCTCGACCGACGGCTTCAAGATCCTGGTCCGGGACTCCCCGGTGGCCCAGTCCACCGGCTCGTTCGCCTCGCTGATCAGCGACATCGCCACCCAGGTCGAGGACATCCTGGGCCTGGAGTTCAAGTCCCGGGGCTTCGACGCCCGGCTGGCCCCGATGTACTCGCAGATGCTGGTCGGCATGGTGGCGCTCACCGGCCAGTGGTGGCTGGAGGTCCGCAAGCCGGGCAAGGCCGAGGTCGCGGCGCACCTGGTGAACCTGGCCTGGCACGGGCTGGAGGGCCTGGAGCGGCACCCCAAGCTGGTCGGTGACCGGCAGCAGTGAGTGGCGGTTGACCTCCGGGTGTCCGAAGTCTTGACGTCAAGAGGCTTTATATCGACACACCCGTGGATACACTGATCCACATGGAGGACGAGGTCGACCGGCTGGTCGCTGCATGGCGCCGAGAGCGCCCCGACCTCGACGTGGAACCGCTCGAGGTGCTCAGCCGGGTCAGCCGGCTCGCCCGGCACCTGGACCGGGCCCGCCGCACGGCCTTCGCCGAGCACGGCCTGGAGCCCTGGGAGTTCGACGTCCTCACCGCGCTGCGCCGGGCCGGATCCCCGTACCAGCTCTCCCCCGGGCAGTTGCTCACCCAGACCCTGGTCACCTCCGGCACCATGACCAACCGGATCGACCGGCTCACCGGCAAGGGCCTGGTGGTCCGGCTGCCCGATCCGGACGACCGGCGCGGCGTGCTGGTGCGGCTCACCGAGGACGGGCAGGAGCGGGCGGACCAGGCGCTGGCCGGGCTGCTGACCCACGAGCGGGCCCTGCTGGCCGAGCTGACCGGCCCTCAGCGGGCCGAGCTGGCCACCCTGCTGCGGCTGCTGATCGCCCCCTTCGACCAGGCCTGACACCCGCTCCCGACCGGACGGCGGGCCGGCCGATGCGCCGACCTGCGCATCTGGCCGTGCCACCGCCGGGGACCCGGAGCGGACCCCCGACGGTGACGACCGGTCAGAAACCGTCCGGGTAGGGCGTGCTGAGCGCCGGGACGGGCTGCGGCTCCGGGGTGGTGTAGCCCGGCAGGATGGCGCCCAGCAGGCGGCGGACCTCCGGGTCGGAGTTCCCGGCGGCAGCCGCGTACAGGGCGGTCAGGGAGCCCGCCAGGTCCTCCGGGCCGGCCAGGTCGTCGGCCACCGTGGCGTAGATCCGGGCGTGCGCGGTGGGGAGCCGCTCCTCGCCCTCGGAGAACAGCGCCTCGTTCAGCTTCTCGCCGGCCCGCAGGCCGGTGTAGCGGATCTCCACCTCCTCCGCCTCCAGCTGCACCTGGCGGGCGAAGTTGTGCACCAGGTCGACGATCCGGACCGGCTCGCCCATGTCGAGCACGAAGACCTCGCCGCCGTGCGCCATCCGGCCGGCCTCCAGGACCAGGCCGACGGCCTCCTCGATGGTCATGAAGAACCGGGTCACGTCGGGGTGGGTGACCGTCACCGGGCCGCCGCTGCGCAGCTGTTCGGCCAGCACCGACAGCAGCGAGCCCCGGGAACCCAGCACGTTCCCGAAGCGGACGGCGGAGAAGACGCCGGTGCCGAGGTTGCGGGCGTCCCGGGCGTTGGCCTGGACGATCAGCTCGGCGAGGCGCTTGGAGGCACCGAGCACCGAGGTCGGGTCGGCCGCCTTGTCGGTGGAGATCAGCACGAACCGCTCCACGCCGGTGGCCAGCGCGGCCTCCACCAGGTTGTCGGTGCCGAGCACGTTCGACTTCACCGCCTCGCTGGGGTGGCGCTCCAGCAGCGGCAGGTGCTTGTGCGCGGCGGCGTGGAAGACCACCTCGGGGCGCAGGTCGCGGAAGATCTGCTGGATCCGCGGCCGGTCCCGGATGTCGGCGATCACCAGCGAGTCGTCGGTGAGCAGCGCCTCGCCCCAGATCTCCAGCTGGAGCCGGTGCAGGTTGGACTCGTCGTGGTCCAGCATGTAGAGCTCGGACGGGCCGAACGCGTGCACCTGGCGGCAGAGTTCGCTGCCGATCGAGCCGCCGGCGCCGGTCACCAGCACCCGCTTGCCCTCGATCACGGCCCGCACGTCGGAGGAGACCACGTGCACCTCGTGACGGCCGATCAGCCGGTTCACGTCCAGGCTGCGCAGGTCGGAGCCGACCACCTCGCGGCGCAGCGCCGCCAGGAAGGACGGCAGGTAGCGGACGGCCGCGCCGGCCGCGGCGGCGGCGGTGGCCAGCGCGCGGACCTTCTGGTGGGCCAGCCCGGGGATGGCCAGCACCACCACCTGGGCGCGGCTCTTCACGGCCTGCTCGGTGAGCTCGGCCAGGGTGCCCAACACGGGCACCCCGCCGACCAGTTCGCCCGCCTTCAGCGGGTCGTCGTCGAGCAGACCGACCGGGACCAGTCCGAACTCGGGGGTCCGGCCGAGGTCGCGGACCAGCGCGGAGCCGGCCGCGCCGGCCCCGACGACTATGGTGCGCAGCCCGCCGCGCCCGTCGTCCTCTGACGACGGGTCGAGCGGGTTCAGGCGGTCGGCATTGCTGTACGGCGACATGGGTGTCCTCCGGATTCCCTGACCTGACGGAGTCGGTACCTGGGGCATGGGGGGCCGGTCAGCCGGCGCCGGGGCCTGCGGTCGAGGCGACGGTTGGGGTGGTTGGGGTGGGGTGCTGGGGAGGCCCGGACGGTTCGGACGGGCTGACGCCCGCCCGCCGGGCCACGGCCACGGCGGCGAGGGTGGAGTGCACCCCCAACTTGCCGAGCACGTTCTGCATGTGGGTGCGGACGGTGTGCGGCGAGAGGTAGAGCCGCTCCGCGACGGCCTGCCGGCCGAGACCGGCCACCATGCAGCGGAGCACCTCCTCCTCACGCGGCGTCAGCGTCTCCACCAGCCGCTCGCTCTCCGTCCGGTCCCGCCGGGCGGCGGTCAACTCCCGGACCACACCGGTGAGCAGGGTCGGCGGGAGGTGGGTCTCACCGCGCAGCACGCCCCGGATCACGGCCATCAGGCGCGGCAGCGAGCTGTCCTTGGCCACCCAGCCACCGGCGCCGGACTGCAGGGCCCGGACCGCTCGGCGCGGGTCGTCCTCGGTGGCCAGCACCACGGCCCGCAGCTCCGGATGGCTCCGGCAGGCCCGGGCGAGCAGGAGCAGTCCGTCCGGTGCGGGGCCGACCGGACGGGGCGGGGGCACGGCGGTGAGCGGGCCGGACGGTCTCCGGGGTGCCGGGGCACGGCCCGGCGGTGCCTCCGCCTCCACCGGGCGGCCCGGTCGGCGGGCGGCGGCCCCCAGGTCGGCGTCGACCAGGACGACGTCGAACGGACGTCCCTCGGCGGCGGCCCGCTCCAGGGCGCGCTCGGCCCCGGCCGCGCTGCCGGCCACACCTACCTCGACATCGGGCTCGGCGGCCAGGGTGGCCGCCAGTGCCTCGGCGAAGATGCGGTGGTCGTCGACCACCAGGACGCGTACCCGCCCCATCGTCGTACCCCCCTGCTCAGGTGCCGACCCCCACCGGTACCGGACTCAGCGTACGGAAGTGGGAGGCGGGTCGGTGGGGGTTTCGTGAAGTTCCGTGCGGCACCCGGGGAGCGTGCGGGGGCCGGTACGGGCGGCGGCGGCACGGTTCGTCCCGGGAGCAGCGCGGCCCGGCACGGGCGCCCCGGGCGGCGCGAAGACCCTTGCGGCGCTGGTCACTTGGGGGCGGCGCCCGGCGCTCCGGCGAGGGCGCGCGGCGGCGGCGAGGGCGGCGTCGGGCCGCCGGGAGAGACCGCCGCCGGCGGCGGGGCATCCGCAGGGCGGGCGGCGGCCGGGGCCCGATCGGGCACCGGACGGACTGGTGACGCAGGGTCAGGACGGACGGCGGCAGTGGTCCGCAGCAGGTCGCCGCCCACCGACCCGACCCGGCCGGACGGGGGCGACCACCGGGCGGACCGCAGCCGGCTGCCACCTCCGGCCGGTCTCCGGACACCTCCGGTCAGCGGGGGTACCGACCGACCGGGCAGCGCTTAACGCCCCCGGCCCGGCACGGACCGGGACGACCCGTCCCCGGCCCACGGACCCCGGCGGCCCGGCCGGAGACACGCGGCGGGACACCGCCCAGCGAACCGCTCCCCCGCACCGGTGGCGGCCGCCGGCCGAGCCCCCAGCCGGACCGACCGCTCGGACCCCGGCCCGTCAACGACCGACAACCACCCGCCGGGCAGTCCCCCCCAGTCGGAGCCCGGACCACCAAACGGGCCGGTGACACAGCAATAGGAACGACCGGCACCGGCCCACGACAGGACACCGCGCCACAACCCTCCGAACCCCCGGCCGGACCGACCGCTCGGATCCCGGCCCGTCACCGACCACCACACGCCGGGCAGTGGCCACCCCCGGGGCCGGTGACGCAGCAGCAGGGACGACCGGCACCGGCCCACGGCAGGACACCGGGCCACCACCCTCCGAACCCCCGGCCCCCGAACCGGTGGCGGACGGTCAGGACAGGCGGCGGGCGCCGGCCGAGGGGACGGCGGTGAAGGCGCGCGGCTCCGCGTAGCCGGCCGCCGCGAAGGCGGCGAGCACGGCGTCCGAGACGGCCGTCAGCTGCTCCTCGCGGACCAGCGCGATGACCGAGCCGCCGAAGCCGCCGCCGGTCATCCGGGCGCCGAGCGCACCGGCCTCGACCGCGACCGCCACCGCCAGGTCGGTCTCCGGGCAGGAGACCCGGTAGTCGTCGCGGAGCGAGGCGTGACCCGCCGTCAGCACCGGGCCCAGCCCGGCGAACTCACCCGCGTCCAGCAGGGCCACGGCCTGCTGGACCCGGGCGTCCTCGGTCACCACGTGGGCGACCAGCGGGGCCAGCTCGTCCGGCAGCCGGTCCAGCGCGTCGGCCAGGCCCTCCGGGGCCAGGTCGCGCAGCGCGGGGAGGCCGAGCAGCGCGGCGGCCTTCTCGCAGCCGGCCCGCAGCTCGGCGTAGGCGCCGTCGCCCAGGTCGTGCTTGACCCGGGTGTCCACCACCAGCAGCCGCAGCCCCTGGGCGGCCAGGTCGAGCGGCACCTGGCGCTGCGTCAGGTCCCGGGTGTCCAGCACCAGCGCGTTGCCCTCTGAGCAGCACATCGAGGCCATCTGGTCCATCACGCCGCAGGGGACGCCGACGAAGGCGTTCTCGGCGAACTGCGCCAGCTGCGCCAGGTCGGCGTTGTTCAGCGGCAGGTCGTACAGGTCCCGGTAGGCGGTGGCGACCACGCACTCCAGTGCGGCGGAGGAGGACAGGCCCGCCCCGCCCGGCACGTCGCTGTCGAACCAGAAGTCGGCGCCGCCGACCAGGTAGCCCGCCTCGCGCAGCGCCCAGACCACGCCGGCCGGGTACTTGGCCCAGCCCTCCACGGAGCCGGGGGCGAGCCCCTCGACCGCGACCTCGGTCACCTGGCCGTCGCCCTGCTCGCTCCAGAACCGGAGCAGGCCGTCGGTGCGCAGCCGGACCGCCGCCTTGGCGGCGTGCGGCAGCGCGATCGGGAGCACGAACCCGTCGTTGTAGTCGGTGTGCTCGCCGATCAGGTTGACGCGGCCGGGGGCCGCCCAGACTCCGGTCGGGGCGGCTCCGTGGACGGACTGGAAATCGGTCATGCCTGCTTCTTCTCCAGGGTGAACTGCCAGGCGTCACGGACGATCTCGTCCAGCTCCGGGCGGCGGGGGGTCCAACCGAGCGCCTCGTGCGCGCGGGCGGCGGAGGCGACCAGGGCGGCCGGGTCGCCGGGGCGGCGGTCGGCGACCACGACCGGGATCTCCCGGCCGGTGACGCGCTTGACGGACTCGATCACCTCGCGGACCGAGAAGCCGCTGCCGTTGCCGAGGTTGCAGATCAGGTGCTCGCCGGGCTTGGCCGCGGCGATCGCCAGCAGGTGGGCCTCGGCCAGGTCCGCGACGTGGATGTAGTCGCGGATGCAGGTGCCGTCCGGGGTCGGGTAGTCCTCGCCGAAGACGGCGATGTGCGGACGCTCGCCCAGCGCGGCCTGGAAGACCAGCGGGATCAGGTGCGACTCCGGGTCGTGCCGCTCGCCGTAGGCGCCGTACGCGCCGGCCACGTTGAAGTAGCGCAGCGAGACCGCGGCCAGGCCGTGGGCGATCGCCTCGCTGGTGATCAGGTGGTCCACCGCGAGCTTGGTGGCGCCGTAGGCGTTGGTCGGCGCGGTGCGGGCGGTCTCCTTGATCGGGACCTCGTCCGGCTCGCCGTAGGTGGCGGCGGTGGAGGAGAAGACCAGGCGGCGGACGCCGGCCTTGCGCATCGCGCTGATCAGCTCCAGCGAGCCGGCCACGTTGTTGCGCCAGTACTTCTCCGGGTCCGCGACGGACTCGCCGACCTGCGAGGAGGCGGCGAAGTGCAGCACGCCGTCGAAGGAGGAGTCCAGCACCTCGGCGGCGTCCTGGATCCGGCCCCGGACGAACTCGGCACCGGCCGGGACGCCCTCCAGGAAGCCGGTGGAGAGGTCGTCGAGCACGGTGACCTGGTGGCCGGCCTCCAGCAGGTGCGCGCCGACCACGCTGCCGACGTATCCAGCGCCACCCGTGACCAGGTACTTACCCATGTGTTGCGACCTCCCGCAGGCGGTGTGCCGCCTGTTCGGGCGACACGTCGTTCATGAAAGCGTCCATACCGGATTCGGTCCCGGCCAGGAACTTGAGCTTGCCTACCGTACGACGGATCGTGAAGAGCTCCAGGTGCAGGGCCAGTTCGTCCCGGTGCCCGGCGGGGGCCTGGTGCCAGGCGGAGATGTACGGGGTGGGCGCACTCGAGTCGAAGAGACGGTCGAAGCGGCGCAGCAGTTCCAGGTAGATCCCCGGGAACTCGGCCCGCTCGGCCTCGTTCAGGCCGGTCAGGTCGGGGGTGCGGCGGTTGGGGTAGAGGTGCACCTCATACGGCCAGCGGGCGGCGAACGGGACGAAGGCCGTCCAGTGCTCGCCCGTCAGCACCACCCGTTCGGGGTGCGCGAGCTGATCGGCGATCAGGTCGTCGAAGAGGTTGCGGCCGGTGGCGGCGCGGTGCGCGGTGGCGGCGGCGACCGCCTTGGTGGTGCGCGGGGTGGTGAACGGGAAGGCGTAGACCTGCCCGTGCGGGTGGGCCAGCGTCACGCCGATCTCCACGCCCCGGTTCTCGAAGCAGTAGACCTGCTCGATGCCGGGGAGTGCGGAGAGCGCGGCCGTCCGGTCGGTCCAGGCGTCCAGCACCAGGCCGGCCTGCTGCTCCGTCAGACCCGCGAAGGACAGGTCGTGCTGGGAGGTGAAGCAGACCACCTCGCAGCGGCCCGCGCCCGGGGCGGTCCGGTGGAACGGGGCCGGGTCGGCGGCCACGTGGTCGGCGGCCGCCAAGGCCAGCGAGGGGAAGCGGTTCTCGAACACCGCCACCTGGTAGTCCGGCGCGGGGACCTCGCTCAGCCGGCCGTCCCGGGACGGGCAGAGCGGGCACTCGTCGGCCGGCGGGTGGTAGGTGCGGCCCTGGCGGTGTGCGGCGACCGTCACGTGGTCGCCGGTGACCGGGTCGCGGCGGATCTCGGACAGCGCGGTGGTGGGCTCCAGCGGACGCAGGTCGCTGTAGTTCCGGTCGGCGACGGTGCCGTCCGCGTCGAAGTAGATCAGCTCACGGCCGTCGGCAAGCTTGGTGGTGGTCTTCTGCACGGCAACATGGTCGAACAGAATCCAACAAGAGTCAACAGGGCGCCGCTCGGGCCGGGCCGGGCCCCGCGGAGCAGCCTGCCGCGGGCACCCGGGGCCCGGCCGGAGACGGGCGGTGCGAAGCTGCGGCGGTGGCACTCGGGTGGCCCGGACGCCGCGCTCACGGCGGAGCGGCCGCGGCCGACACCCCGTCAGAGACCCGCCGGGGCCCCCTGGTCGTACGCCGGGGTGATCCGCTCCAGCAGGCCGGTGCGGGCGGCGGTGGCGGTGGCCTCCAGCCGGGTGCGGGCACCGAGCTTCATCAGGACCCGCTGGACGTGGGTGCGGGCCGTGCTCGGGGCGATGCCCATGCCCTCGGCGATCGCTCCGGTGTCCTGCCCCTCGGCGATCCGCAGCAGGACCTGGACCTCACGGCGGGTCAGCGCCCGGAGCAGCCGGACCGCGTCGTCGTCCGGCTCGGCCAGCGGTCTCAGCAGTCGCTCGAAGGCCCCCTGGAGCACCTCGACCGCGACGGCCGCCTCGCCCGCCCGGACCCGGGCGATGGCCCGCTCGACCACCTCGATCCGCTCGTCGCTGCGGACGTACCCCGCCGCCCCGGCCGCGAACGCCGCCGCCACCCGCCCGGGTTCGCCGACCGGCCCGAGCACCACCACCGAGATCTCCGGCCGGTCCCGCCGCAGCCGCCGCACCGGCTCGAAGGCGTCCGGCCCGCCCGGCCCGGCCACCCCGACCAGGCAGACCTCGGGGCGGCGCGCCGTCACCAGCTCGCACACGGCCTTGGCCGGCGAGCCGATCGCCAGCACCCGGTGCCCGCGCAGTTGCAGGGCCGAGGCGAGCGCCTCGGCGAGCAGCCGGTGGTCGTCGACCACCACGAGCCGAACGCCCACGGCGCCTCCCAGTCCCCGTCCGGCGCACCCCACTCCGCTACCGGCGGGCGGCCGTTGACGCACCATCACAGCGCATCCGGCCCCGGCCCGCCAGAGTGCCGACAGCCCTTGCCGGAAGCGGAAACGAAAGAAGGCCCCCGCCGTTACGGCGGGAGCCTTCTGTCCGAGCCCCCATGCGGAATCGAACCGCAGACCTTCTCCTTACCATGGAGACGCTCTACCGACTGAGCTATAGGGGCTTGCCGGTCTTCGTTTCCTTCTGACCGGGCCGGTCGAACGAGGAAGACATTACACGGTGATCGCCCCGCATGTGAAATCCGCTCGGCGGCTCCGTCAGCCGCCCTCGACCGCCAGACTCCCGGGGCGTACGGCCGCCAGATCACGCCCCCTGGTCTCGGGCAGCGCCCGGAGCGCGAGCAGTGACAGCACGCCCATCCCGGCCGCGTACCAGCCGACCGGCACGGCCGTCCCGTACGCCGCCGTGAGCCTGGTCGCGACCAGGGGCGCGGTGGCCCCGCCGACCACCCCGCCGAGGTTGTAGCTCAGCGCCACCCCCGTGTACCGCAGCCGGGTCGGGAAGAGCTCCGGAAGGTAGGAGGCGATCGGCCCGAAGTGCAGCCCCAGCACCGCCATCGAGCAGACCAGCGCCCCGGCGACCAGGGCCGGCCGGGCCGTCTCCAGCAGCGGGAAGAGCGCGAGCGACCAGAGCGCGAGCACGGCCGTCGAGACCAGCAGGGTGAGCCGCCGCCCGTACCGGTCGCCCCAGCCCGCGCTCAGCCAGACCGTGCCGGCCTTCACCACCACCCCGGTCAGCAGCGCCCCCAACACCAGCCCGCCGGCCAGCCCGAGGTCGGCGGTGGCGTGGGCCAGGGCGTAGGTGGTGGTCAGGTAGAAGACGGTGTAGCCGACCATGATCGAGGCCCCGCCGAGCAGCACCGCCCGGCCGTGGCCGCGCAGCAGCTCCAGCACCGGCACCCGGGGCCGGTCCGGCTGCCCGGCGAAGAGCGGCGACTCGGCCACCTTCAGCCGGACGAACAGCCCGAACGCCACCAGCACCGCCGAGGCCAGGAACGGCACCCGCCACCCCCAGGCCAGGAAGGCCTCCCGGCTGAGCCCCTCGGAGAGCGCCAGGAACACCGCGTTCGCCAGGAAGAACCCGGCGCAGGGCCCGAGTTGGAGGTACCCGCCGTACCGCCCACGCCGCCCGGCCGGCGCGTGCTCGGCCAGCAGCAGCGCCGCCCCGCCCCACTCCCCGCCCAGGCCGATCCCCTGACCGAACCTCAGCACCACCAGCAGCACCGGCGCCCAGATCCCCCACGCCCCGTACCCGGGCAGCAGCCCGACCAGCGCGGTGGAGACGCCCATCAGCAGCAGCGACCCGACCAGGGTGGTCTTCCGGCCCAGCCGGTCGCCGTAGTGCCCGAACAGCACCGCCCCGACCGGACGGGCCAGGAAGGCCACCGCGTAGACCGAGAAGGCGGCCAGCAGCGAGCCGGTGGTGCCCAGCCCCGGGAAGAAGACCCGGCCGAAGACCAGCGCCGCGGCCGTGCCGTAGAGGAAGAAGTCGTAGAACTCGATCGTGGTGCCGACCAGCGCGGCGGCGGCGACCCGCCGCAGCGCGGGGGCCTGAGTGGGCGTCATGGCCCCACCCTGGCGGCGGTGCGGGTACGCAGCACAGCGGTCATCCGGGTGACCGGGTGGTGCACCGCCGGCCGCCGCTCCGGGGGCGCGCGCCCGTCGGTGCCGAGGCGCGGAGGGCCCGGGCCGCCCTCCGCGCCCGGCGGGTCGTTCTAAGCTGGCGTCGTACGTTCCGTTTCCGTCCCTGGTGGGTGAGTGCGTGTCAGCCTCGTGGTGGGCGCAGGCCGCCAGGACCGGACGCCCGCCCGTGCCGTGGGGGCTGATGGCGCGCGGGGCGGCCGGGATGGGGACGCCGCTGGCCCTCGGCCTGCTGACCGGGCGCCTCGACCTCGGGGTGTACGCCGGGCTCGGCGCGATGCACGCCACCATGAACGACCGGGACGAGCCCGCCGGTCTGCGGGTGCCCCGGATCGCCGGGGCGGTCGGCGCCTCCGCGCTCGGCATGCTGACCGGCGCCGCGCTCCAGCACTTCGGGGCCCCCACCCTGCTGGCCGGCCTGGTGCTCACCCTGCTCGGCTTCGCCTCCGGCGCCCTCAGCGCGACCGGCCCGCGCGGCTCCGGCGCCGGGATGCTGCTGCTGGTCTCGGCCACCCTGGGCGCCGGGATGCCGCTCTCCACCCCCTGGTGGGCGGCGGCCCCGACCATGCTGACGGGCGCCGCGTTCGTCGTGCTGCTCGGCACCCTCCGCCCCTCCCGCCGCCCGGCCGCCGACCCGCGCCGCCGTGCGCTGGCCGCCGCCCTGACCGCCCTCGGCACCACTCTTGCCGACCTCGGCACCCCCCGCGGGGCGGACTCGCGCCAGACCCTCACCGCCCGGCTCAACCAGCTCCAGGACCTGCTGCCGCCGCACCGGACGGGCCGTCAGGAATCCGAACGGGTCCGGCAGCTGCGCACCCTGTACGAGGCCGCCCTGGCCGCCACCGAGACCGCCAGCGGACTGCTCTGGGCCTGGCGCCCCGTCCCCGCCGAGGTGGCCGCCCTGCCCCGGCAGCTGGCCGCCGCCGTGCTCGGTGCCGCCCCACCGCCCGGCTATCCCGACTGGCGGCCCGACACCCCGGCCCTGCGCGCCCTGGACGCCGCCCTGCGCGACCTCACCGACGCGGTGGCCGGCCGCCCGGTGGTGCTCGGCACCGCCCCCGCCCCGCCGCCCGACCCCTGGCGGCTGCGGGCCCGGCTGCTCTCCCCCGCCTCGGTCCGCTACGGCCTGCGGGTGGCCCTCTGCATCGCGGTCGCCTCGCTGCTCACCGCCGGGGTGCCGCTCAGCCGGGGGTACTGGGTGCCGATGACGGTCGCCTTCGTGCTCAAGCCCGACCTCGGCTCGGTGTTCCAACGGGCCGTCAGCCGCTCGGTCGGCACCGTGCTCGGCGTCGCCGTCACCGCCGGGCTGCTCTCCCTGACCACCTCGGAGTGGGCCCTGGCCGCGATCGCCGCGCTCTGCGTCGCGCTGCTGCCGTACTCGCTGGGCGTGCACTACGGGCTGAACGCCGCCGTGATGACGCCGATGGCGCTGATCCTGGTGCAGTTCGGCGGCGAGTCCGGCACCGAGGAGCTCTGGCCCCGGGTCCTGGACACCGCGCTGGCCAGCGCGATCGTGCTGGTCTTCGGCTACCTGCTCTGGCCCGAGCGCCCGCAGCACCGGATCGAACCCCGGCTGGCCACCGCCGCCACCGCCGTCCGGGCCTACCTGGCCTCGGTGGTCACCGAGGGACCGCCGGTGGCCGAGGTCTGGCTGCGCCGCACCGCCTACCGGGCCCTGGCCGACGCCCGCCAGGAGGTCCGGCACGGCCTCACCGAACCCCCGCCGAACGGACGGCTGGCCGCCCAGTGGCTCCCGGCCACCGCCGCCCTGGAACGCCTGGCCGGCGCCGTCGCCGCCTACGGCGCCCAGATCCGCTACGGCGACCGCTCCCCCGACCCGGCCGAGGCGGCCCGCGTCCTCGACGCCCTCGACCGCCTCACGGCCGCCGCCCGCAGCCACCGCCCCCCGTCCGGCCTGACGGAGCGTCCGAGCGCACCGCACGACCCCACCCTGAGCGCCCTGGCCCGCGCGGCGAATGAACTCGACGCCCTGCTGGCCTGACCGGCGAGGCCCGCCAGGCAGGCACCCGGGGCACGGGGAACCGCGCGCGGGGGAACGGCAGCACGTGCCACCGGCTGACGGTGGGTCGGCTGACGGTGGGCCGGTTGCCGGTGGGCCGCCCTCGGTACCCGCGCCTCGGCGCGGCTCCCTGCTCAGACCTCTTCGGCCAGCTCCAGCCAGGCCATCTCCAGCTCCTCCTTCTCCTCGCGGACCTTGCGCAGCTGCGCGTCCAGCTCGGCGACCTTGGAGAAGTCGGCGGCGTTGTCGGCCAGTTGGGTGTGCAGCTTGGACTCCTGCTGGTCCAGCTTGGAGATCTGGCGCTCCAGCTTCTGCATCTCCTTCTTGGCCGCCCGGGTGTCCCCCGCCGGCTTGGCGGCGGCGACCGGGGCCTGGACGGCCGAGGCCGCGGCGGCCTGCTCGGCCATCCGGGTGCGCCGCTCCAGGTACTCGTCCACGCCGTTGGGGAGCATCCGCAGCCGCTGGTCACCGAGCAGCGCGTGCACGGTGTCGGTGGTGCGCTCGATGAAGAACCGGTCGTGCGAGATCACGATCATCGAGCCGGGCCAGCCGTCGAGCAGGTCCTCCAGCTGGTTGAGGGTCTCGATGTCCAGGTCGTTGGTGGGCTCGTCCAGGAAGAGCACGTTGGGCTCGTCCATCAGCAGCCGGAGCAGCTGGAGCCGCCGCCGCTCACCGCCCGACAGGTCGCCGACCGGCGTCCACTGCTTGTCCTTGCCGAAGCCGAACTGCTCGCAGAGCTGACCGGCACTCATCTCCCGGCCCTTGCCGAGGTCGACCCGCCCGCGGATCTGCTCGACGGCCTGGAGCACCCGGGTGGCCGGGTCCAGCTCGGCGATCTCCTGCGAGAGGTACGCCAGCCGCACCGTCTTGCCGACCTTGATCACGCCGGAGGCGGGCTGCACGTCGCCCTGGCTGGCGTGGGCGGCCTGCATGGCGCGCAGCAGCGAGGTCTTGCCGGCGCCGTTGACGCCCAGCAGGCCGATCCGCTCGCCCGGGCCGAGGTTCCAGGTGAGGTTCTCCAGCAGCAGCTTGGGGCCAGCCTTGACGGTGACGTTCTCCAGCTCGAAGACCGTGCGGCCCAGGCGGGCGTTGGCGAACTTCATCAGTTCGCTCTTGTCCCGGGGCTCCGGCACGTCGGCGATCAGGGCGTTGGCCGCCTCGATCCGGTAGCGCGGCTTGGAGGTCCGGGCCGGGGCGCCGCGGCGCAGCCAGGCCAGCTCCTTGCGGGCCAGGTTCTGCCGCTTCTGCTCCTCGGTCGCCTCGATCCGGGAGCGCTCGGCGCGGGCGAAGACGTAGTCGGAGTAGCCGCCCTCGTACTCGCGGACCTCGCCGCGCTGGACGTCCCACATCCGGGTGCAGACCTGGTCCAGGAACCACCGGTCGTGGGTCACGCAGACCAGCGCGGAGCGCCGGTTCTGCAGGTGCTGGGCGAGCCAGGCGATGCCCTCGACGTCCAGGTGGTTGGTGGGCTCGTCGAGGACGATCAGGTCGTGCTCGCCGAGCAGCAGCTGGGCCAGCGCGATCCGGCGGCGCTCGCCACCGGAGAGCGGGCCGATCACGGTGTCCAGGCCGTCCGCGAAGCCGGGCAGGTCCAGGCCGCCGAACAGGCCCTGGATGATGTCGCGGATGCGGGCGTCGCCGAGCCACTCGTGGTCGGCCCGGTCGGCGATCACCTCGTGCCGGATGGTGGCCTTCGGGTCCAGCGAGTCGTGCTGGGTGAGCACCGCCATCTGCAGGCCGCCGGAGTGGGTGATCCGGCCGCTGTCCGGCTCCTCCAGCTTGGCCAGCATCCGGATCAGGGTGGTCTTGCCGTCACCGTTGCGGCCGACGACGCCGATCCGGTCACCCTCGCTGACGCCGAGGCTGACCCCGTCGAGCAGGGCCCGGGTGCCGTAGACCTTGCTGACGGACTCGATGGTGGCGAGGTTGACGGCCACTGCTGCGCGCTCCTGAGCTAGGGACAGTCCCGGAGTACGCCCCCGGGACCTGTCCAGCCTAGTCGAGCGGCCGTCGGGGCCCTCAGTGCGCGGCGTCCAGCCGGGCCCGCTGATCCTCCGTCAGCTCCAGGTCGAGGGCGGCCAGGCTCTCGTCCAGCTGGGCCACCGAGGAGGCCCCGGTCAGCGGGATCACCGGCACCTCGCCGCCGAGCAGCCAGGCCAGCACCACCTGGTTGTGGGTGGCGCCGGTCTCCTTGGCCACCCGGTCCAGCTCCGCGCTGCGGGCCCGGGTGCCCGCGTGGTCGAAGGCCGGGTCCAGCGGCTTGGCCGTCTCATTGCCGTAGCTGCCGCCGAGCAGCGGCGAGTACGCGACCATCGCCAGCTCCGGGTTGGCCCGCACGTACGAGAGCAGGTCGCCGACCACCACCCCGGCGTCGCCGTCCGGCGAGAGCGGGCTCGGCCGGTCGGCCCGGCGGCGGAAGTAGCTGTGGCTGTACTGGAGCACCTCGTACCCGGCCAGGCCGTCCCGGGCCGCCAGCTGCCGGGCCCGCTCGACCTGCCAGGACCAGTGGTTGCTGACCCCCAGCAGGCCGACGGTGCCCTCGGCCACCAGGGCGCCGAACGCGCCGACCGTCTCGGCGAGCTCCACCGCCGGGTCCTGCACGTGGGCGTAGAGCAGGTCCAGCTTCTCCACCCCGAGCCGCTGCCGGCTCTCCTCCGCCTCCCGCCGGATCGCCGCCGCCGACAGGCCCTCGCGGTTCTCCACGTAGCCGGTGCCGACCGCCTTCGGGCGGGCACCCAGCTTGGTGGCGATCACCACCTCGTCGGTGATCCCCCGGCTGCGCCGCCAGTTGCCGAGCACCTGCTCGCTGGCACCGCCCCGGCTGTCGTCCAGCCAGTAGGCGTAGTTGTTGGCGGTGTCGACGAAGGTGCCGCCGGCCTCCACGAAGCGGTCCAGCACCGCGAAGGCGGTGGCCTCGTCGGTGCGGGTGCCGAACAGCATCGCGCCCAGGCTGAGCACGCTGACCTCACGGCGGTGCTGCGGATCGGTGCCGATGGTGCGGTAGCGCATGGCGGAGCTCTCCCCGTTCTCACGGCCCGTCAGCTACGGGCCCGTGCAGAGGAGTCTGGGAGCTGGAGCGCGCTCCAGGTCAAGCGGAGGTCCGGACCGCCGCCCCCGGCACCGGGCCGTACGTGACGTGCGCGGCCCGGCAGGTGCCGGACTCGCGCAGGGCCCGGGCGATGCCCTCGGCCGCCTCGGCGTCCTTGGCCAGGAAGGCGGTGGTCGGGCCGGAGCCGGAGACCAGCGCGGCCAGCGCGCCCGCCGCCGTGCCGGCCCGCAGGGTGTCGGCCAGCGAGGGGCGGAGCGAGACGGCGGCGGCCTGGAGGTCGTTGGCCAGTGCGTCGGCGAGCAGTATCGGGTCACCGGCCGCCAGCGCGGCGAGCAGCGCCGGGTCGGCGTCGGGGTCCGGTAGTTCCTCGGATGTGTACCCGGTGCCGGCCTCGGCCCGGAGGCGGTCGCACTCGCGGTAGACCGCCGGGGTGGAGAGCCCGCCGTCGGCCACCGCGAACACCCAGTGGAAGGTGCCCTCGACCGGCAGCGGGGTCAGGATCTCGCCCCGGCCCCGGCCCAGCGCCACCCCGCCGAGCAGCGCGAACGGCACGTCCGAGCCCAGCTCGGCGGCCAGCCCGTGCAGCACCTCGGCAGGGGTGCCCAGCTCCCACAGCGCGTCGCAGGCGACCAGCGCGGCGGCCCCGTCGGCGCTGCCGCCGGCCATCCCGCCGGCCACCGGGATGGCCTTCTCGATGTGCAGCGCGACGTTCGCCTCGATGCCGTGGTGGGCGGCCAGCGCGTACGCGGCCCGGGCGGCGAGGTTGCTGTCGTCCAGCGGCACCTGGTCCGAGCCGGGGCCCTCGCAGGTCAGCGTGACGCCCTCGCCCTGACGGGCCGTCACCAGGTCGCCGAGGGCGACCGCGAAGAACACGTTGGCCAGGTCGTGGAAGCCGTCCGGGCGCAGACCGCCCACGCCCAGCTGCACGTTGACCTTGGCGGGGACCCGGACGGTGACCATCAGCTGTCGCCCTTCGGCTTGTGCTCGGCGATCGCCGCGAACTGTTCCACCGTCAGCATCTCGCCGCGCAGGGTGTGGTCGATCCCCGCCCCGCGCAGCGCCTCCTCGGCGGCGGCCGGCGAGCCGGCCCAGCCGGCCAGCGCGGCCCGCAGGGTCTTGCGGCGCTGCGCGAAGGCGGCGTCCACCACGGCGAACACCTCCTGCCGGGTGGCGGTGGTCTTCGGCGGCTCGCGGCGGATCAGCGAGACCAGCCCGGAGTCGACGTTCGGCGCGGGCCAGAAGACGTTCCGCCCGATCGCACCGGCCCGCTTCACGTCCGCGTACCAGTTGGCCTTCACGGACGGGACGCCGTAGACCTTGTTCCCCGGCTTGGCGGCGAGGCGGTCGGCGACCTCGCTCTGCACCATCACCAGGGTGCGCTCGATGCTCGGGAAGGTGGCCAGCATGTGCAGCAGCACCGGCACGGCCACGTTGTACGGCAGGTTGGCCACCAGCGCGGTGGGCGGCGGGCCCGGCAGCTCGGTGACCTCCATCGCGTCGCTCAGCACCAGGTCGAAGCGGCCCGCCCGCTCCGGCATCCGGGCCGCGATCGTGGTCGGCAGGTGCTGCGCCAGCAGCGGGTCGATCTCCACCGCCGTGACGTGCTCCGCCACCTCCAGCAGCGCCAGCGTCAGTGACCCGAGCCCCGGCCCGACCTCCACCACCGCGTCCTCGGCCGTCACCCCGCCCGCCCGGACGATCCGCCGCACGGTGTTCCCGTCGATGACGAAGTTCTGCCCGCGCTGCTTGGTCGGCTTCACACCCAGCGTGGCGGCCAGCTCCCGGATGTCGGAGGCGCCCAGGAGGTGGCTGTCGGGGGTGGTGGGTTCTTCGGTGCTGCTCACCCGGCAAGGATAAGGGTCAGAGCTCCACGACCTGCTTCAGATCGATCTCGACGGCGAACGGCAGCTCCGCCCGGAGCAGGCCCTCGTGCACGGCGACCGGCAGGTAGACGCCCTGGGCCTCATCCCGGTGGAACTCGTGCACCACCGGAAGGTCGTCCTCACCGCGCTCCACCCGCCAGTAGAACGGAATGCCCGCTTCTGCGTACTGCCCCGGCTTACGGAACCGATCGTTGGCCCGTGAGCTGGGCGTCACCACCTCGACCAGCAGCACGATCGCCGTCGGCGGAAGACCCTCCAGGGCGAAGACGTCCAGTCCGGCCGGGTCGAAGACCACGGCATCGGGCCTGACGACATTGTGGGGGTCGAGCAGCACCGTCGTCGGGTGCGTCACCGTGAAGGGCGTCGGCCTCACCCGGTGCAGCGCCTCCGCCAAGGCGTCCCGAACCACGTCGTGCCAGAAGTCGGTGCGGGCCCGAGGCGTGACCACGCCGTCCACCAGGTCCCAGTCGAACGGAACGTCGACTTCCGCGACCTGGTGGTACGTCCACCCACGGGACGGGGACTCCATCCATTCGTCGATCACGAGCCGAGCCTAGGCCGGAACGCCCGGCTCAGTAGCCGAAGGCGCGGGCCGTGTTGGCGGCGATGGCGGTGGCGAGTTCGTCCTCGTGCAGGCCGAGGGTGTCGGCCATCGAGCGGAGGGTCACCGGGATGAGGTACGGGGCGTTGGGGCGGCCCCGGTAGGGGTGGGGGGTGAGGAAGGGGGCGTCGGTCTCGATCAGGACGCGGTCGAGGGGGGTGACGGCCAGGGCGTCGCGCAGGGGCTGGTTGGCCTTGAAGGTGACCGGCCCGGCGAAGGAGAGGTACCAGCCGTGCTCGGCGCAGACCTTGGCCATCGCCGCGTCGCCGGAGTAGCAGTGGAAGACGGTCCGCTCGGGGGCGCCCTCCTCCAGCAGGACGGCGATGACGTCCTCGTGGGCGTCCCGGTCGTGGATGACGAGCGCCTTGCCGTGACGCTTGGCGATCTCGATGTGGCGGCGGAAGGACTCCTTCTGGATGTCCACGCCCTCCGGGCCGGTGCGGAAGTAGTCGAGGCCGGTCTCGCCGACCGCGAGCACCTGCGGGTGGGCGGCCAGCGCGTCGATCTCGGCCAGCGCGGCTTCCAGGGCGGGGGACCCGCCGGGGGCCCGGCGCTGGCCGGACCACCCGTCGGGATCGCCGAGGACGAGGCGGGGCGCCTCGTTGGGGTGCAGCGCGACGGCCGCGTGGACCTGCTCGAACTCCGCCGCCAGCTCGGCGGCCCAGCGGGAGCCGGGCACGTCGCAGCCGACCTGCACGACCGTGGTCACCCCGACCGAGGCGGCCTTGGCCAGCCCCTCGGCGGGGGTGCCGGACTGCATGTCCAGGTGGGTGTGCGAGTCGGCCACCGGCACCGCGAGCGGTGCCGGCAGCGGCGGCGGGGTCGAGCGGTCGTCGGCCATCAGGCTGCGGGCTTCTCTTCCAGGCGGGGGAACAGGATGTCGCCCTTGGTCACGGTGGCCCCGGCGGGCAGCCGGCCCCAGTCCGCGACGGTGGCGATGGTCTGCGCACCGAGCGCACCGAGCGACTCCTCCGCGCCGAGCGAGTCCCACAGCTTCTGGGCGGAGACCGGCATCAGCGGGTTGAGCAGCACGGCGGTGGCCCGCAGCGCCTCGGCGGCGGTGTACAGGATGGTGGCCAGGCGCGCCTGGCCCTCCTCCGAGGCGTCCTTGGCCACCTTCCACGGCTCCTGCTCGGTGAGGTAGCCGTTGACCTGCTTGATGAAGTCGAAGACGGCCGCGATGCCGCCCGCGAAGTCCAGCTCCTCGCCGATCTTGCGGTCGGCGAGCTGAGTGGCCGTCACCAGCCCTGCCGCGACGGCGGCTTCGTCCTCACCGGCCGCCGTGGCGGCGGGCAGCTTGCCGTCGAAGTACTTGCCGACCATGGCCGCCACCCGGGAGGCCAGGTTGCCGAAGTCGTTGGCCAGCTCGGAGGTGTACCGGGCGGAGAAGTCCTCCCAGGAGAACGAACCGTCGGTGCCGAACGGGATGGCCCGCAGGAAGTAGTAGCGGTAGGCGTCCACGCCGAAGTGCGAGGTGAGGTCCTGCGGCGCGATGCCGGTCAGGTTCGACTTCGACATCTTCTCGCCGCCGACCATCAGCCAGCCGTTGGCGACCACCCGCTTGGGCAGCGGCAGCCCGGCGGCCATCAGCATGGCCGGCCAGATCACCGCGTGGAAGCGCAGGATGTCCTTGCCGACCAGGTGCACCGAGGCGGGCCAGAGCTCGGCGAACCGCTCCGGGTCGGAGCCGTAGCCGGCGGCGGTGATGTAGTTCTGGAGGGCGTCCACCCAGACGTAGAGGACGTGCTTCTCGTCCCAGGGCAGCGGGACGCCCCAGTTGAAGGTGGAGCGGGAGATCGAGAGGTCCTTGAGGTCCTGCTCGACGAAGCGGAGCACCTCGTTGCGGGCCGAGGCCGGCTGGATGAAGTCCGGGTTGGCCGCGTAGAACTCCAGCAGCTGCGGGCCGTAGGCGGAGAGCCGGAAGAAGTAGTTCTCCTCCTCCAGCCACTCGACCGGGCGCTTGTGCACCGGGCAGAGCTTCTCGTCCTCGGTGGCGCCGGGCAGCAGCTCGCCGGGCAGCTTGTACTCCTCGCAGCCCACGCAGTACGGGCCGGAGTAGCCGCCCTTGTAGATCTCGCCCTTGTCGAACAGGTCCTGGACGAATTCCTGGACCCGGTCGGTGTGGCGCTTCTGGGTGGTGCGGATGAAGTCGTCGTTGGCGATGTTCAGGTGCTGCCAGAGCGGCTTCCACTCCTGCTCGACCAGCCGATCGCACCACTCCTGCGGGGTCACGCCGTTGGCGTCCGCCGTCCGCATGATCTTCTGGCCGTGCTCGTCGGTACCGGTCAGGTACCACACCTTCTCGCCGCGCTGGCGGTGCCAGCGGGTGAGGACGTCCCCGGCGACGGTGGTGTACGCGTGGCCCAGGTGCGGGCGATCGTTCACGTAGTAGATCGGGGTGGTGACGTAGTAGGCCGAGTTCGGTGCCTCGGTGGTGCTGTGCTCTGCAGTGGCCGCCATGGCCGAAATCTTAGCGGCGCGAAGGAACCACCCTCGACTGGTTAAGGCCGGGGGTGGTTCCGGGCGGGAGGTGGGCTCCGGTGGGTCAGGCTGCGCGGCCGAAGAGCGAGCGCAGCCAGGTCCGGAAGGAGCGGTGCGGGAGCCGGGTGACCGGGCTGTCGGGCTCGGCGTGCGAGGCGTAGCCGGGCGAGGAGTGCCGGTTGTGCTCGGCGGCGGAGACCCGGCCCTCGCGCATGATCCGGACGGTGTGGCCGCCGCAGCCGGGGCAGGTCGGCTTGAGCAGCGGGGAGGGCACCCGGACGCCGTTGGCGTGGTACTCGATCACGGTGTGGCCGTCTCGGGCGGTGTGGTGCTCGATCCGGTACCCCTGCTCCCAGCCGTAGCCACAGCTGAGGCAGGCGAAGGAGTACGCCTCGTGGACGGTCTCCACGGGGGTGTGCATGCCGGACGGCGTGTTGGCCGGGGTGGTGGTCGGGGTGCCGATCGTGTCGCTCATGGCCGTCTCCCAGCGCCCGCCGGGCGCTCGCCCGGCTCGGGTCTTTCCATCCCAGGGAATGCCCGGGGCCCACGCTCCGCCAACCGGCTTTCCGAACCTTGGCGTCGAATTGGGAAGCCTTGTACGACAAGCGGGTGAAAGCTTCAACGAGCCTTGGCTTTACGCGGTACTCCCTCCAAGGTACGCGCCCGGGAACCCCCCTGCTCAGCCGCCTTTCACGCGCCTTTCACGCGCCCCCCGGCGCGTTCCGGAGCCACTGTTCAACCGGCGTGTTTGGCGGCCACCACGGCGTCGAAGACCTCCCGCTTGGGCAGCCCGAGCTCGGCCGCCACCGAGGCGATCGCCTCCTTGCGGCGCTCCCCGGCCGCCTCCTCCCGGAGGGCCACCAGCCGGGCCAGCTCGGCCGGGGTGTGCTCCTGCGGCGGGGCCGGCGGGGCGCCCGCCACCACCACGGTGATCTCGCCCCGGACGCCGTCCGCGGCCCAGGCGGCCAGCTCGGCCAGCGGGCCGCGCTTGACCTCCTCGTAGGTCTTGGTGAGCTCCCGGCAGACCGCCGCCGGGCGGTCCGCGCCGAGCGCCTCGGCCATCGCGGTCAGCGCCTCGGCGATCCGGTGCGGGGCCTCGAAGAAGACCATGGTGCGCGGCTCGGCCTTGAGCTCGGCCAGCGTGCGGGCCCGGTCGCCGTTCTTCCGGGGCAGGAAGCCCTCGAAGGTGAAGCGGTCCACCGGCAGGCCGGAGAGGGCCAGCGCGGTCAGCACCGCCGAGGGGCCGGGCACCGCCGTCACCTTGATGCCGGCCGCCACCGCCGCGTCCACCAGCCGGTAGCCGGGGTCGGAGACCGAGGGCATCCCGGCGTCCGTCACCAGCAGCACCCGGGCGCCGTTCTTCAGCGCCTCCACCAGCTCGGGGGTGCGGCCGACCTCGTTCCCCTCGAAGTAGGAGACCACCCGCCCGGTCGGCTCCACGCCGAGCGCCTGGGTCAGCCGGCGCAGCCGCCGGGTGTCCTCGGCCGCGATCACGTCGGCCGAGCCGAGCTCGGTCAGCAGCCGGGGCGGCGCGTCCGCCACGTCGCCGATGGGGGTCCCTGCAAGCACCAGTACGCCAGTCACCCGCCCATCCTCCCAGACCCGGGGAGAGCGGTCAGGAATGGAGAAGCACAGGTGGCCGGGTCGCCCGTAGCGTGAGGACCACGGAAGGCAGCACGGCCCCTCACCAAGGAGAAGCGTCATGAAGGCTCACGTCAGCTCGATCCTGCTCGGTGTCCGCGACCTCGACCGGGCCAAGGAGTTCTACACCGAGGGCCTCGGCTGGAAGATCAAGAACGACTTCGGCATCTCGGTGTTCTTCGAGTCGGACGGCGCCTCGCCGGTCGGCTTCTACGGTCGCGAGGGCCTGGCCGACCTGGTCGGCACCTCGGCGGAGGGCAGCGGCTTCAGCGGCCTGGTGCTGACCTACGTGGTGCGCAGCGAGGCCCGGGTCGACGAGGTGATGGCCGAGGCCGCGAAGGCCGGCGCCACCGTCCTCAAGCCGGCCGGCGCCCTGCCCTGGGGCGGCTACGGCGGCACCTTCGCCGACCCGGACGGCTACGTCTGGAGCCTGGGCTACAGCGCCCAGGGCGCCGACCAGCCGTACGCCGAGTAGCCCTGCCGCCCTCACCCCGCCCCGCCCTCGCCGGGCCTGACCCCGCGTCAGGCCGACCCCGTCAGGAGTGCAGACGTGAAGTTCCTCGCCACCGTCGAACCCCCCGAGCCGATGCACGGACTGGAGGTGCCGCCCGAGGTGGTGGCGGCGCTCGGCGGGGGTGCCCGGCCGCCGGTGGTGATCACGGTGGAGGGGCACTCCTGGCGCAGCCGGGTGGCGATCCTGCGCGGGCGCCACCTGCTCGGGCTGAGCAACGCCAACCGGCGGGCGGCCGGGGTGGAGATCGGCGAGCGGGTCGAGGTGCAGGTGGAGCTCGACACCGAGCCCCGGGTGGTCGAGCTGCCGGCCGACCTCGCCGAGGCACTGGACGCGGAGCCCGCCGCCCGGGCCGCGTACGAGCTGCTCACCGACAGCCGCAAGCGCGAGCACGTGCGTGCGGTCGAGGGCGCGAAGAAGCCGGAGACCCGGCAGCGCCGGATCGAGAAGGCCGTCGCCTCCCTGCGCGGCTGACCGCCCGTCAGCTCGGCGGAAGCCCCCGGGGCCCGGCCCCGCGCCGGGTGCGGGCGGCCCCCACGGGTGGGACCTGCGGGTGGGACCTGCGGCCCCGGGCCGCCGGGTGGCCCGACCTTCGGGGTCCTGCCGGGAGCCTCGTCCTCATTTGGTGACGAAACGGGCAGCTTTGCGGCGGGCCATTGCCTTGGAGGGGGGCACCCCTACGATGTGGCGGGTGAGCGGCGAGAAGGGTCCCGAGGGACCGGTTGGCGTAGACCACTCGGAGGCGGGCGCGGTGGCGCTGCTGGACGAGGCGGTGGCTGTGCCGGGCCCCAGGGACGGCGACGAGGCGACGTCGGGCTGGCGGCGGGCACTGGAGCGGCTGGGACACCGGGCGGCGGAGCCGTCCTCGGTGGCCGAGCGGCTGGTGCCGCCGATGCCGGACGGACCGAAGGTGACGCCCCGTCGGGTGCCGCCCTCCCCCGTGCTGCTCACGCTCGGCGTCCGGCTGCCGGACGCGCTCTGGTCCTGGCTGTGTCGGTGGTCCGGCTGGCTCGGCCCGATCGCGGTGGCGGTGTTCGCCGGGGTGCTGCGGTTCTCCGGGCTGGACACCCCGCGCTCGCTGATCTTCGACGAGACCTACTACGCCAAGGACGCGTACTCGCTCTGGGAGGCGGGCTACGAGACCAGCTGGCCGGACGACTCCAACGGCAAGATCCTCTCGCCGCAGCAGTCGATCCCGTTCCGCCCGGACCCGGCGTACATCGTCCACCCGCCGGTCGGGAAGTGGATCATCGGGATCGGCGAGCAGCTGTTCGGGATGAACCCGTTCGGCTGGCGGTTCGCGATGGCCGTGCTCGGCACCCTCTCGGTGCTGATGATCGCCCGGATCGGGCGGCGGCTGTTCCGCTCCACCCTGCTGGGCTGCGTGGCCGGGCTGCTGCTCGCGGTGGACGGCCTGCACTTCGTGATGAGCCGGTCGGCACTGCTCGACCTGGTGGTGATGTTCTGGTGCCTGGCCGCCTTCGGGTTCCTGCTGCTGGACCGGGACCGCACCCGGGGTCTGCTCGCCCGTCGGATCGAACGGGGTGACCTGCCGTCCGGGGAGTGGTTCAGCCTCGGCTGGCGGCCGTACCGGCTGGCGGCGGGGGTGTGCCTCGGGCTGACCCTGGGCACCAAGTGGAGCGGTCTGGTCATCCTGTTCTCGTTCTTCCTGCTGGGGCTCTGCTGGGACTACGGCACCCGGAAGACGATCGGTACCAAGGCCCCTCTGGCCGGCGCCTTCTGGGACGGGCTGATCTGGGGACCGGCGCTGCTGGTGATCTCGATCGCGGTCTACCTCTCCAGCTGGACCGGCTGGTTCCTCTCCGACCGTGGCTACGGGCGGGACTGGGCGGGCGGCCGGGCCGGGCTGTCCCCGGACTCCGTGGGCGGCCTGAAGATGCCCTTCCAGTTCGACATGAGCTGGATGCCGGAGTCGCTGCGCAGCCTCTGGCACTACCACGCGACCATGTGGGACTTCCACACCCACCTGACCAGCCCGCACACCTACCAGTCCAACCCGTGGAGCTGGCTGCTGGTCGGCCGCCCGGTCTCGTTCTTCTACGAGTCCCCCAAGCAGGGCCAGTCCGGCTGCAAGGTCAGCGAGTGCGCCTCCGAGGTGCTCGGCATCGGCACGCCGCTGCTCTGGTGGGCCGGCATCGCCGCGATCCTCTACTGCCTGTACCGCTGGCTGGTCCGCCGGGACTGGCGGGCCGGCGCGATCCTGTGCGCGCTGGCGGCGGGGTACCTGCCCTGGTTCATGTACCAGGAGCGGACGATCTTCCTGTTCTACGCGGTGGTCTTCGTCCCGTACCTGGTGCTGGCGGTGACCATGATGCTCGGCGCGCTGATCGGGCCAGCCACCGCGAGCCGGGACCGCCGGCTGATCGGCGGCACGGCGGCCGGAGTGATCGTGCTGCTGGTGATGTGGAACTTCCTCTACTTCCTGCCGATCTTCACCGGGCAGACCATCCCGATGGAGGACTGGCGCGGCCGGATGTGGTTCAACACCTGGATCTGACGGTCCGACACTCCGTACCAGGTCTGTCACAACCGCCCCGTCGGTCACGGGAGCGTGGTTGACCTGTGCTTATGGTGGGGTGGACCTGTCATGACCAACGGGGGAAGACCACCATGCACACGGGCGTGAAGATAGGGATCGGCGTCGTCTGCGCCGGCGTCGTCGGCGTGGCCGGGCTGGGCGCCTACAACATCTACGACTCCGTCTCGGACGGCAGCAAGGCGGAGACGCCCAAGGTGCGCACGGTGGTGGCCGAGGCCCCCTCCGCCGACCTGGCGGCGGCCGGGGCCAAGGAGTTCCTGGAGGCCTGGGCCAAGGGTGACTTCGAGGCCGCCGGGAAGCTCACCGACAAGCCGGACACCGCCCAGACCGAACTGCGCAACTTCCAGGACCGGTTGAAGCCGAGCGCGGTCACCCTGACCCCGGGCGGGGCGCCGACCGCCGCGCCCTCCCCCGCCGCCTCGGCATCCGCCTCCGCGTCCGCCTCGGCGCCCGCCGCCGACCCGAACAGCGTGCCGCTGACCTTCAAGGCGAAGGTCGAGTTCGCCGGGACCAGCACCGCCTGGACCTACGACGGCCGGCTCAGCCTGGTGAAGATGAGCGACGGCAAGGCGGCCGTCCGCTGGGCGTCGAGCGTGCTCAACCCCAAGCTGAAGCAGGGCGAGTTCCCGGACATCAAGCCGATCAGCGCCAAGCCCACCGGGGTGGTGGACCGCAAGGGGAAGAAGCTCAACTCGCCCACCCTGAACGCCATGCTGGCCAACATCAAGCCGGCCGAGGTGGACCCGGCCGCCGCCGGCAGCGGTGTGGTGATCACCAAGGCGAACGGCTCCCAGGAGACGCTGTTCGCCATCACCGAGCCCAAGCCCGGCCCGGCCGCCAAGGTGACCCTGGACGCGACCCTCCAGGCCGAGGCCGAGAAGGCCGTCCAGGCCGCGTCCGACAACGGACGGCTGGCCGCCTCGCTGGTGGCCATCGAGCCCAGCACCGGGAACGTGCTGGCCATCGCCAACGCCCCGGCCACCGGCCAGAACCGCGCCTTCCTGGCCGCCATCGCCCCCGGCTCGACCATGAAGGTGGTCTCGGCCGCCGCCTTCCTGGAGGCCGGCGCCAAGCCGGACGACGTGGTGCCCTGCCCGGCCACCCTGAACGTCTCCGGCCGGACCTTCAAGAACGACTTCGAGGGCGACCACCTGGACTACAAGCTCTCCCAGGACTTCGCCCAGTCCTGCAACACCGCCATGATCCAGAAGGGCCAGGACCTCCTGAAGAACGGTCAGATGGAGGAGCTGGCCCGGGACGCCTTCGGCATCGGCCCGACCTGGAAGACCGGCCTCCCGCTCGCCCCGGCCAGCGCCCCGGTGCCCGGCGGCGCGACCGAGCGGGCCGCCCAGATGATCGGCCAGGGCAAGATCACCATGAACGCGCTGACCATGGCCTCGGTCTCCGCGACGGTGCAGAGCGGCGTCTTCAAGCAGCCGATCGTGGTGCCGGGTTACGAGCAGCAGACCGCCGCCAAGACCCTCTCGCCGGCCACCCTGACCGGCCTGCGCCAGATGATGAACCTGACGGCCACCCAGGGCACCGCCGCCAAGGTGATGGCCGGCATCACCGCCAACGCGGGCGCCAAGACCGGCACCGCCCAGGTGGACGGCCAGACGGACGACAACAGCTGGTTCACCGCCTACCGGGGCAACCTCGCGGTGGCCGCCGAGGTCGGTGGCGGCGGCCACGGTGCGGCTGCCGCCGGACCGGCCGCGGCCGCCGTGCTCAAGCTCGGCAACGGCTGACCCGCCCGACGCTCCGTCAGAGCGGGCTCCGCACCGGGTGTGCGGGGCCCGCCGGGCCGGCCGCGAAGGCCCGCAGCAGGTTCTCGGTGACCTGACGGGTGAAGGTGCCGGCCCGGTGGTCCATCCCGTGGTCGGCCCGGCCGCCGCCCGGCCCGTTCGCGTCCAGCGCCTCCACCCAGCGCATCGTCCCGCTGGCGAACACCGCCGCTCCGCTCGGCGCGGTCCAGTAGGCCGAGTCGGCGTACGAGCCGCGGCCCTCGCAGACCACCGGGGAGTGCGAGACCAGCTCGATCGGCCCGGGCGTCGGCCACTCGGGCAGCACCCGGTCGTACTCCACCCCGACCAGGTGCGGGAAGGAGTCGCCCTCCTTCGCCCCGGTCCCCGCCAGCAGCCAGTGGCCGGGGTTGCTCACCACGTACGGGGCGTCCACCGGGTAGCCGTCGTACATCACCCCGAGCAGCGTGCTCTCCGGATCGGCGCCCGGCCCCGCCCGGAAGTCGCAGGTGGCCGGCCGGCCCGCGCGGAAGCCCGGGTCGTCCCGGTAGTCGCTCTTCCAGCAGACCACCGTGCGGTCCTCGCCCAGCGGCGAGGGCTCGTACCGCACCCGGCGGTAGCAGCAGTTGGCGCCCAGGAAGGCCAGGTTGGTACCGGCCTCCCGGGCGGCGGTGACGTGCCGGCGCTGCTCGTCGGACCAGTACTCGTCGTGGCCGGGGGAGAGCACGGCGGTGGCACCGCGCAGCAGCGCCGGATCACGGGCCAGGTCCGGGCCGGTGGTGTAGGCGAGCGGCAGGCCGATCCGCTCGGCCAGCGCGATCAGCGGGGCCTCGTAGACCAGGAACAGCCCGGCGCCGTCGTCGTAGTGGTACGGCCGGTCGAAGCTCACCTCCAGCGCGCGGGTGCGGTAGCCGCCGGTCGGCCCGTTGTAGAGGCTGTGGCCGCCCCACTCGTTGTACGCCTGCCAGGTGGCCACCGCGTTCACGATGACGGTCCGTCCGGCGGTGCTGCGGGAGCGGACGGTGAGCGGGACGAAGCGGCGGCCGGTGTCGGCGTCCAGCCGGAGCAGGTAACTGCCCTCCGGCCAGCCGGTGGTGTCCACCGTGGTGGTGCGCTCCCAGGGCGCCCGGACGGTGCGGGTGCGCGGGTCGGTGACGGCGGCCGGCTGCCGGGTGCCGGGCAGCCGCCCGGAGCGCCAGACCAGCCGGGCCCGGGCGCCGCCGTACCAGCCCATCCGGTAGGCGGAGACGGTGAAGCCGGGGTCGGTGGTGGAGACGTACAGGCCGAACGACTCGCCGGGGAGCACGCCGACCCGGTCGGCGTAGCCCTGCACCGCCTCCGGCGGGCCGGGGTCGGTGATCGCCCAGTCGGCGTCCCCGGGGCGGGAGTTCTCGTCCTGGACGGCACTCGGAGAAGGGGAGGGCGCGGGCGCGGGATCCGGGCCGGTCGGCTCGGGGGCCGGGGCGCTCGCGGCGGTGGCCCCACAGGCCGTCAGTCCGAGGGTGGCGGCGGCCAGTCCGAGGAAGCGGCGGCGTCCGGTCGGGTACGACATGTCCGTATCGTCCCGCAGTGTCGGGCCGGGGTGACGCAGGCACGCGGGCCGGGACCGGGCACGGCTCGGAGCCGGGCACGGCTCAGAGCTGAACGCCCGTCAGGATGGTGGTCAGCCGGTCCGGTCGGCGGCGCGGCACGGCGGCCAGCCGGGGCCAGACCACCAGCACGGCCGGCAGCGCCAGGTACCCGAACCGCCCGGCCGGGGCCAGCGCGAAGGCCACCGCCAGGCCGACCGCCAACACGTCGCAGGCGTGCACCGCCGAGGTGGGCGGGTAGGCCAGCAGCCAGACCGCCACCCCGAAGGCGCCCAGACAGAGCATGGAGAGCGAGATGGTGTGCCCGATCGGGCCGAAGCCGGCCAGGATCTTGCCGGGCAGCGGGCTGCCCGCCGGGGTGCGGATGCCGGTCATCCCGAGCGGGAAGCGGACCACCTGCTCGCGCAGCACCTGGGGCACCGTCAGCAGGTAGGGCAGCACCACGGCGGCCCCGCCGGCCAGTGCGGTGAGGGTGGCCCGGGCCGCCGGGCGCCGCCCGTACAGCCGCCAGAGCAGCAGGGCGGCCACCGGCAGCGCGGGCCAGGCGGTCCACTTGAGGGTGCAGGCCAGCGCCAGCACCAGCCCGGCCGGGACGGCCCGGCCCCGGGCGGCCAGCGCCATGGCCAGGCAGCAGAGCCCGATCAGCGGCAGGTCCACCCCGCCGACCGCCAGCGCCAGCGCGATCAGCGGCGAGGCGGTCAGCGCGGCCAGCGGCAGCAGGGCGGCCCCGCCCCGGCTCGGGCGGAGCAGCCGTCGGCAGGCCAGCAGGCAGAGCAGGAAGGTGGCGGCGAACCAGATCCGGGCGTCGCCGAGCAGGAGGGAGACCGGGTCACCGGTGCCGAGCAGGGCGCGCGGCAGGCCGTACAGCGCCATCGCCGGGAGGTACGGGTCGTAGTCGGTGACGGTGACCGGGTGCGGCAGGTACGGGCTGCCGGTCGCCAGCAGCAGCCGGGCCGAGCGCTCCACCACCATCACCTCGGACTGGTGACGCCCCGTCAGCACCAGCAGCACCAAGGGCACCAGGACCGCACCGATCAGGGCGACGGCCGCCGCCGCCCTGGCCCCGCGCCGCCCCGGCACGGCCAGCAGCAGCACGGCGGCCAGCAGGTAGGCGGGGGCGGCGACTGAGCCCCAGAAGACCTGGTTCGACAGGTCCGACACCAGCGGGAAAGCCGCCGCCCAACCCGCCGCGCCCAGGCAGCCGAGCACCTGGACCGGGCGGCGGCGGAGCAGGCTGCGCCGGGCCGGGCGGGCCGTTCGCTGGCTGGGTATCCGGCCTCCGGCCAGCACGGAGCGCCCGGTCTCGGGCAGGGCGCAGAGCGCCTGCTCGGGTATCTCGGGTGATCGCGTGGTGGCCATGCAGGAAGGTTAGGGGGTCGGCCGGGCCCTTCCGCCGTGGAAGGGACAACGGTTTGGTGGAGGTGTGGCGGGGCCGTCGGCCGGTCCCGGCCGGGTGGCGGCCGACGGCGCGGGGCCGTGCGGCTCCCCCGGGCGGGCCCGGCGGCGGACGGGCCGGAGCGGGTCGGCCTGGGGCGGGTCGGCCCGGGGCGCGGGGCCGCAGGTCGGCGGCGCCCCGCCCCGGGTGCCCGCCCTCAGGACCGTCGGGTGCCGGTCGGCTCGCCCTCCGGGTGGCGCAGCTTGGAGTGCTTGACGCTGTAGGTGAAGTAGACGACCGCCGCCAGCGCCAGCGCGATGGCGAAGAACAGGTGCGTGACGCCCGGCAGCTCGTAGATGAGGTAGGCGCAGCTGACCAGCGAGAGCACCGGCAGCACCGGGTAGCCCGGCACCTTGAAGCCGCGCGGCAGGTCGGGCTGGGTGCGGCGCAGGATGAGCACGCCCACGCTGACCACGGAGAACGCGACCAGGGTGCCCAGGCTGGTCAGGTTGGCCAGGATGTCGATCGGCACGAACGCGGCCAGCAGCGCCACGGCGGCGCCGACCACCAGGGTGTTCCAGACCGGGGTGCCGGTGCGCGGCGAGAGCTCGGCGAACTTCTTCGGCAGCATGCCGTCGCGGCCCATCGAGAACAGGATGCGGGTCTGGCCGTAGATCACCACCAGGGTGATGGAGAAGATCGAGATCACCGCGCCGGCCGCGAACATCATGGCCGGCCAGGTCTGCCCGGTGACGTCCTCCAGGATCTGCGCCAGGCCGGCCTTCTGGCCCTCGAACTCGCCCCAGGGCTGCGCTCCGACGGCGGCGATCGCCACGCCGATGTAGATCAGGGTGACCACCACCAGCGAGATGATGATCGCCAGCGGCAGGGTGCGGCGCGGGTTCTTGACCTCCTCGCCGGCGGTGGAGACGGCGTCCAGGCCGATGAAGGAGAAGAAGATGGTGGAGGCCGCGGTGGCGACCCCGCCGAAGCCGAGCGGCATGAAGGGGTCGAGGTTGCCGGACTGGAAGCCGGTCAGGCCGACCACGACGAACAGCACCAGGATGACCAGCTTGATCGCCACCATCGCCGCGTTCACCTTGGCCGACTCGCTGGCCCCGCGCATCAGCAGGAAGACCACCATCGCGACCAGGATGACGGCCGGCAGGTTGAACACCCCGCCGTCACCGGGCGGGTTGGCCATCCAGTCGGGCAGTCGGAAGCCGAAGGCCAGGTCGAAGAACTCGTTCAGGTACTCGCCCCAGCTGACCGCGATCGCCGAGGCCGAGACCCCGTACTCCAGCAGCAGGCAGACGCCGACGCCGAACGCCACCACCTCGCCGAGGGTGGCGTAGGCGTAGGAGTACGAGGAGCCGGAGACCGGGATGGCGGAGGCCAGCTCGGCGTAGCAGAGCGCGGTCAGGCCGGCCGTGACCGCGGCGATCACGAAGGAGAGGATCACCGCCGGGCCGGCCTTCGGCACCGCCTCGCTGAGCACGAAGAAGATGCCGGTGCCGACGGTGGCGCCGATGCCGATCGAGGAGAGCTGCCAGAGGCCGATGGAGCGCTTGAGGTGGATGCCGGACCGGCCACCCTCCTCCGGGGCGCCGGGCGGCGGTGCGTCGGCGGCGCCGCTCTCGGCGATCAGTGTCGCTACCGGCTTCTTGCGGAACAGGTCGGTGCCCGTGGTGCTCAAGGCGGTGGTTCCTTCTAGGCGGGGGAGGGTGTCCTAGGCGGCTGCTCCGGAGGCTGTGGGACCGCTGTGGGGGCGGCAATCCGGACCAACCGAACAAAGATGGGACAGTACCCCGGAAGCGCACCAGTCACGCAAACGGTGTGAGACGGGGTCCGCCTTGTACGGATCGTCACATATCAACCGACAAACCGGACAGAGCGCACGCGGCGCACTCGCCCGTTCGGCGCTAACCCCCGACTGACCCGGTGTCAGCCGCGGAACAGGTTGTGCCCCACGTCGGACGGGACCACGTCCTGGACCGGCTTGCTGTCCGGCCCGGGCACCGACTCGCCGGGCACCGGCTGACCCCCCGTCCGGTGCAGCAGCACCGCACCGCCCTCGGACCAGATCCGCCGGTAGCCGTTCGCCTCCAGCAGCGCGATCCGGGCCGCCTGCTCGGTGTCGGTGGCGAACGGGAAGGCCCGCTTGTCCGAGCGCATCAGCACGTACTCCCGGCCGCGCGGCGTGCCGTCCACCAGCACCACGTCGGTGCGCGCGGTGAGCCGGGGCGCGACCTGGTTGTCCGCCTCGACCGACGCACCGTCAGGGACCAGCGCGGCGCCGCGCAGCAGGGCCGCCTCGCTGGGCTTGGCCTGCCAGGCGAACGGCAGGGCCAGCTGGGCCACCCCGAACGGCAGCGCCAGGGCCAGCGAGAGCCCGGCCGCCGCCGCACCCAGCCGGCGGTACCGGCGGGCCGTGGGGGCACCCTCGACGCAGAGCCGGCCGAGCACCTCGACGGTGGCGGTGAACAGGATCGGCCAGAGGAAGACGTCGTAGTGCCGGGCGATCGACCAGTGGTTGGGGTTGGCGGAGAGGATCCGCTCGGCCAGCAGCGGCACCGCGCAGAGCAGGGTGGCCGAGCGCAGGGGCAGGGCCAGCGTGGTGCCGAGCAGCCAGAGCAGCAGCAGCGGCTTGAGCGGGGCGTCGAAGGCGGCCCGCACCAGCAGCAGCGGATCTCCCAGCACGTTGCGCACCGCGTCGCCGCCGTCGGTGCCGAGCGCGGCGTAGTTCCAGTAGTAGCCGGGCTCGCCGCCCATCGCCGGGATCAGCACCGCGACCGTCAGCGCGGCCACCAGCGGCCCGGCCACCAACAGGCCCAGGCCGGTGAGCAGCCCGGGCCGGTCGTCCCCGGCCCGCCGGGCGCGCAGGACCAGCACCAGCCCGTAGGCGCCGACCACCAGGCCGAGGTCCTCCTTGACGCAGCAGAGCAGCACCGCCGCCAGCAGCACGCCGCCGTACCGGCGGGCCTGGCCGCGCTCGAACATCAGCAGGGTCAGCGGGGCGGCGAAGGCCACCTCGTGGAAGCCGCCGCGCGAGGCGACCAGCAGCGGCCAGCCCAGGCCGTAGACCAGGCCGGCCAGGTCGACCGCACGGCGTGCGGTGCCCGGGTCGGCGGCGGCGAAGCAGCGCGCGGTGATCCGCCGGGCCAGCGGCACCCCGGCGGCGAACAGCAGCGCCTGACCGAGGATCAGCGAGCGCGGGTCGTCCCAGATCCAGTACAGCGGGGCGAGCAGCGCCAGCACCGGGGAGAAGTGGTCGCCCAGCAGCGAGAAGCCGGGCGGGAACTCGTGGTGGTAGCTCTTCAGCGAGGAGACCGGCAGCCCGAAGTGCGCGTAGCCGCGCACCCCCTGGTCGAAGATCCCCAGGTCGAACCCGCCGAGCTGCACCGAGCTCCACTGCTGCATCCCGATCGCCAGCAGCACCAGGAAGGCGCCGAGCGCGGTGGCCGGGCCCCGGTACCGGGCGTCCCGCCACCACGGGGCGGCGGCGGGTACGGCGGCGGACGGGGTGGTGGCGGGCGCGGGGCGCACGGCGGGTGAGGTCACGTCAGCTCTGCTCGGTCAGCACGGGTACGGCGGTGGTGCCCGGCAGCCCGGCGGGGCGGCGCAGTCGGCGGTGCAGCCGGACCGCCGTGACGACGAGGACCGCGAGACCGAGCAGCGGGTACGGCGAGGCCAGCGGCTGCCAGTACGGCTCGATGCCGAGACCGCTGCGTTTGGGCACGACCCACAGGGTATGCGAGAAGAAGACCAGGGCGGTGCCGCCGAGCAGCCAGGCCCAGCGGCGCTCCCGCCAGGCCAGCGCGCGGGCCGACTCCTGGGCCGCCTCGGCGCCGAGCAGCACCAGCAGCGGGACGCACCAGATCCAGTGGTGGCTCCAGCTGATCGGCGAGATCAGCACCCCGGTCAGCGCGACGGTGAGCACGCCCCAGGCCTCGGCCCGGCGCAGCATCCGGGTGGACCGGGCGGCCAGCACGGCGATCGTGAAGCCGGCCACCGCGACCAGCGCGCCGGCCAGCAGGCCGACCGTCCCGGGCTGGTTGGTGGAGAGCAGCCGGGCGACCATCCCGCGCACCGACTGGTTGTCCACCAGTTCGGTGATCCCCACCCGGCGGGAGTCCCAGAGGTGTTCGGTCCAGAAGCCGAAGGAGTCGGTGGGCAGGACCGCCCCGCCGAGCAGCACGGTGCCGGCGAACACCCCGCCGGAGACCAGCGCGGCCCGGATCCGTCCGGTCAGCAGCAGGTAGACGGCGAAGACGCCGGGGGTGAGCTTGATGCCCATCGCCAGGCCGATCCCGACGCCCTTGAGGCGGTGCGCGTCGGAGCGGGTGAGGTCCCAGAGCACCAGACAGGCGATCAGCAGGTTGATCTGGCCGTACTGGAAGGTGGTGTAGACGGGCTCCAGGAAGACCCCGGCGCCGGTGGCCAGCAGCAGTGCGGCCGGGCGGTCCACCCGGCGGGGCCAGCCGACCAGCTTGAAGGAGAGGTGCACCAGCAGGGCCAGCAGCGCGACGTTGGCCAGGGTGACCAGCACCCGCAGCAGCGAGACGTCGAACCAGCCGGCCGGCACGAACAGCATCGCCGCGAACGGCGGGTAGGTGGCCGCCAGGTCCCAGCCCGGCAGCCGCATCGCGTAGAGGTCCCGCCCGTCGGCCACCGCCTCGCCCTCGGCCCGGTAGACCAGCATGTCCACCATGTTGAAGCCGTGCAGGTGGCGCACCACCGCGAAGGCGGAGAGCAGCACCACCGCGCCGCAGAGCGCGGGGCCGAGCGTCGTCCGAGCCCCCCGGTCAGCCACGCGGGCCCGCAACCCTCGGACGACTGGGGCTGGTACGGGCGCACGGCGGCATGGGGGATCTCCTCGGGAGCGAAAGGGACCGGATCACCCTAACGGAGCGCCCGGGAGCGGGAAGTGACACCGGCCACACCTGCTGTCACAGCCCTGTCACCGGTTCATGAGTGCGTCTCAACCTCCGTTCAGCACCGCCTGCATGACGGACCGTGCGATCGGTGCGGCCAGTCCGCCGCCGGTGACGTCGGTGGCGCCGCTGTCGGCGATCACCACCGCGACCGCCACCGGGGGCACGCCGGTGGAGCCGCTCGGGGCGGCCCAGGAGACGAACCAGGCGTACGGGATGCCGGAGTTGTCCACGCCCTGCTGGGCGGTGCCGGTCTTGCCGCCGACGGTGGCGCCGGCGATCCGGGCGTTGCGGCCGGTGCCGTTCTCCACCACGTCGGTCATCAGCTGCCGGACCTGGCGGGCCACCGCCGGGGTGAGTGCCTGCCGGTAGACGGCCGGCTCCATCACCTGGACGTCGGTGCCGTCGGACCTGGTCAGCCGGTCGACCAGCTGAGGGTGCATCACCTTGCCGTCGTTGGCCACCCCGGCGGCGACCATGGCCATCACCAGCGGGGTGGCGGCGGTGTCGTACTGGCCGATCGAGGAGAGCGCCACCTGCGAGGCGTTCATCTCGGTGTCGAAGTTGGACCGGGCGGCCCGGACCGGGATGTCCAGCTTGGCGTCGTTGAAGCCGAACGCCGCCGCCGTCGCGGTCATCCTCTCCAGCCCGACCTGGGTGCCGAGCCAGCCCAGCACCGAGTTGCAGGAGAGCACCATGGCCCGGTCCAGCGACTGGCCGGGCGCGTCGCAGGCGGTGGTGTCGTTGACCAGCGCGGTGGTGGTGCCCGGCATCACGAAGGGGTAGGGCGCACCGGTCGGCGCGTTGATGTCGGTGACCACGCCGTTCGCCAGCGCGGCTGCGGCGGTGACCACCTTGAAGGTCGAGCCGGGCGGGTAGATCTGACGGAGCGCCCGGTTCAGCATCGGCTGGTTCCTGTCGGCCTGGAGCCTGTTCCAGGCGTCCTGGTCGGCCGAGGAGGAGCCGGCGAACGAGCCCGGGTCGTAGGACGGGGTGGAGGCCAGCGCCAGGATCCGCCCGGTGGCCGGCTCGATCGCGGCCACCGCGCCGGTCTGGCCGCCGAGCCCCTTGAGCGCGGCCTGCTGGGCCGCCTTGCTGAGGGTGGTGTGGACGTCGCCGCCGGGGTTCTGCCGGCGGGCGATCGCGTCCCAGAGCGCCCAGCTCGCCAGCCGGGTGTCGGTGCCGGAGAGCAGGCTGTCGTCCACGCCCTCGATCTGGGTGTTGCCGTAGGTCTGCGAGGAGTACCCCGTGACGGCGGCGTAGGCCGGCCCGTCGGTGTAGGTGCGCTTGTACGCGTACCGGCCGCCGGTCGGGGCGGAGCCGGTCACCGGCTCGGCGCCGACCAGGATGTTGCCGCGCGGCTGGGCGTAGCGCTGGATGGTCTCCCGCTGGTTGGCCGGGTTGTCGTCCAACTCCCGGGCCTGGAACACCTGGACGTAGCTGGCCTGGCCGATCAGCGCCAGGATCAGCAGCAGGCAGAAGGTGGCGGCCCGGCGGCCGGTGGTGGAGATGCCCGGCAGGCCCTGCGGGCCACCGGTGGAGGTGCTGCCCTGACGGCGTCTCAGCTTCACTCCGCGTGCTCCGGGACGGCGACGGGGACGGGGGCGGGGCGGCGGGCCTGGTCGCTCATCCGGACCAGCAGCGCCACGATGATCCAGTTGGTCACCACCGAGGACCCGCCCTGGGCGATGAACGGCAGTGTCATGCCGGTCAGCGGGATCAGCCCGAGCACCCCGCCGGCCACCACGAAGAGTTGGAGGGCGACGATCGCGGCCAGTCCGATCGCCAGCAGCCGGCCGAACGGGTCACGCAGCGCGATGCCGGTCCGGAAGCCGCGCGAGATCAGCAGCGCGTACAGCAGGAACACCGCGATCAGCCCGGCCAGGCCCAGCTCCTCGCCGATGGTGGCCAGGATGAAGTCGGACTTGGCGGCGAAGCCGATCAGGATCGAGTGGCCCTCGCCGAGGCCGGTGCCGAGCACCCCGCCCCAGGCGAAGGCGAACAGCGACTGGGCGATCTGGTTCGCCCCCTCCCCCGCCGCGATCGAGCCCAGCGGGTCCAGCCAGGCGGTCACCCGGCTGTGCACGTGCGGGGAGAGCCAGCCCACCGCGACCGCGCCGACCGCCGCCAGGAACAGGCCGATGGCGATCCAGCCGCTGCGGGCGGTGGCCACGTAGAGCATCACCACGAAGAGGCCGAAGAACAGCAGCGAGGTGCCGAGGTCGGTCTCCAGCACCAGCACCCCGACGAACGCGGCCCAGATCAGCAGCACCGGCCCGAGGTCCCGGCCGCGCGGGAACTGGAACTTCCACAGCCTCTTCCCGGTCAGCGCGAGCGCGTCCCGGTGCACGGCCAGGTAGGCCGCGAAGAAGATCGCCAGCAGGATCTTGGCGAACTCACCGGGCTGGAAGGAGAGCGGGCCGACGGTGATCCAGATCCGGGAGCCGTACACCGGCGGGAAGAAGATCGGCAGGATCAGCAGCACCAGCGCCACCAGCGCGCCCACGTACGCGTAGCGGCGGAGCAGCCGGTGGTCCCGGAGCAGCACCACCACGGCGATGAACAGCGCCACCCCGAGGGTGGACCAGAGCAGCTGGGTCGGCGCCGCCTCGCTCCTCGGGGTGGCCCGGTCCAGCCGGTAGATGACGACCAGTCCGATCCCGTTCAGCAGGATCGCGATCGGCAGCAGCAGCGGGTCCGCGTACGTCGCCTTCCACCGGATCACCCCGTGCGCCAGCAGCGCCAGCACGCCGAGCGCCGCCCCGTACCCGGCCGCGCCGGAGGGCACCTCGCCGTCGATGTTCGCCCCGACCTCGACGTAGCCGAGCACGGCGATCAGCACCGCGCCGAGCACCAGGGCGAGTTCGGTGTTGCGGCGGGTGGGCGGGCGGTCCTGCGGCGGACCGGACGGCGGGGCGGTGGTGGACGGCGAGGCCACGGACCTCCTGTCGGGGCTGTCGCTGCGGTGGCGGGTGAGGGGCCGTCAGGCGGTGGTGCCGCGGGAGGCCTCGACGGTGGCGCGCAGCTCGGCCTCGGCCTCGGCGCTCAGCGAGGTCTGGATGATCTGGCCGCCGTACCGGGCCAGGGCCGGCACCACCTTGTCGGCGGTCGCCTTGCGGACCAGCAGGAAGACGGCGGCGCTGCCCGGCTGGAGGTGCTCGCCGACCTGCCGCATGAAGTTGTCGTCCACCCCGACGTCGGTGGAGGCCCCGACCGCCGCGCCGGTCGCGCCGCCGACCGCCGCGCCCAGGAAGGGCATGAAGAACAGCAGCCCGATCACCCCGCCCCAGAGCGCACCCGAGGCGGCGCCCGCCCCGGTGGTCGAGACGGCCTGGTGCAGCTTGATCTTCCCGTCCTCCCGCCGCTCCACGACGACGGCGTCCTCCAGGTCGATCAGCTTCTGCTTCTGCAGGCCGACCGCCTCGGCCCGGACCTGCTGGGCGGTGGCGAGGTCGGGGTAGGCGATCGCGAACAGGTTGCTCACGGGGAGGTCCTTCCAACTCGACGGGTTTCTCCGCCGACCCTACCGGGATTAGCCATATTTATTGGCCTTAGGGGTGGTGTGTCCTGAATTGGCCCCTCGCGGCAGGCCGACCGGCGGAGCGCGTGAAACGTCCGTTGACGCACCGTCGGACACCGGCGCGGGGGTGGCCGGAAGCCCACGGGGCCCTTTGGAGGGGCGAACTGATGATCCATAGGATGCGGCGGTGACCACCAGACGAGGACGAACGCCGGCCCGCCCGCTCGGGCTGCTGGCCGCCCTGGCGATATCCGCCGGGGCCCTGATGCACGGATTCCCGGCCCAGGCCGACGAGTTGGGGGTCGAACCGCCCAGGGTCGACCTGGTGCTCGACGTGAGCGGATCGATGCGGGCCACCGACATCCAGGGCAAGAGCCGGATGGAGGTGGCCCAGCAGTCGATCCGCGAGGTGATCGACGCGCTGCCCGACGAGACCCAGTTCGGCATCCGCACGCTCGGCGCCACCTACCCGGGCAACGACAAGACCGAGGGCTGCAAGGACACCCGGCAGCTCTTCCCGGTCGGCAAGACCGACAAGACCGAGGCCAAGACCGCGGTCGCCACCCTGCGGCCCACCGGCTGGACCCCGATCGGCCTGGCCCTGCGCGGCGCCGCCCAGGACCTCGGCACCGGCACCACCACCCGCCGGATCGTCCTGATCACCGACGGCGAGGACTCCTGCGCCCCGCCGGACCCGTGCGAGGTGGCCCGCGAGCTGGCCGCCGCCGGCACCCACCTGGTGGTCGACACCCTCGGCCTGGCGCACGACGAGAAGACCCGCCAGCAGCTGCTCTGCATCGCCACCGCGACCGGCGGCACCTTCACCGACGTGCAGAGCCAGCAGCAGCTGACCGACAAGGTCAAGCAGCTGGTCAAGCGGGCCGGCACCACCAACCGGACCGCCCCGGCCAAGGCCGCCGGCACCGAGCAGTGCGACACCGCCCCGATGCTCTCCCCCGGCGTCTACAGCGACCGGGAGAAGTTCTCCGAGCACCGGGTCTACCGGGTCGCGGTCCGCCCCGGCCAGGAGCTCCGCGCCTCCGTCTCGCTCTCGCTGGACCGGGCGCTGGCCCGGGACTACGGCGTGCTGCTGAAGGCCACCGACACCACCGGCCAGGAGCTGGTGCGCGGCACCGACGCGGGCAGCGGTCGCACCGACGTGGCCTCCACCGGGGTCCGCTGGTCCTCCGGCAAGGAGCCCACCGCCACCCCGACGGCGAGTCAGCAGGCCGACACCGTCTGCCTGGTGGTCAGCAACTCCTTCGCCCCGGCCCCCGGCGTCGCCGCCGAGCCCGGCCTGCCGCTGGAGCTGACCGTCGACCTGGCCGCCGCCTCCCCCGCCCCCGACGGCTGGTCCGCCGGCCTCGGGCGCGGCTGGGTGCTGCTGCTGGTGCTCACCCTGGCCGGCCTGCTGGCCGGTCTGGTCTTCGGCTGGCTGGCACGCTGGCGGATCGCGGTCTGGCGGGAGAACTGACGATGCGTACGACTCTGATCACCCGGGCCGGCGCGGTGCTGCTGGCGGCCCCGCTGCTGCTCGCCGCCTCGCCCTCGCCCTCCGGCCCGCTCAAGCCGGTGACCGACGCCGGCACCTCCTTCCTGACCGCCACCACGCTGGCGGCCGGGCAGGGTGCCGACGTGGCCGCCTCCACCGGTGACTACCTGTACTGGGCCTTCGCCGCCGCCGAGGGGCGGACGGTCACGGTGGACGTCGACGTCACCCTGCCGCCGACCGCCGAACGGCACGGCGCGCAGAGCTGGTCGGTGGAGTTCTTCGACGGCCTGCGCCGCCGGCAGTCCTGCACCTCCGGGCCGCAGGACGCCACCGCGCAGCAGGCGGACGCCGTGCTGAAGCTGCGCTGCTCACTGCGGCAGGTCCGGTCCTGGGCCGAGCCGTGGTCCGGCGACCCGCTGCCGGGCACCTACTACGTCCGGCTGACGGCCGGTCAGGTGCCGCAGCAGGACCTCGGCCTGGCCGCCCAGGTGAAGCTCCGGCTCACCGAACGCGGCGGGGCCGGCGACGCCCAGCCCGAGGGCGGCGAGCTGAACGCCCCGCTGGTCCCGCCGGTGAACGCCGGCACCGCCGGCACCGCACCGGCCACCGCGCCGTCCGCCGCCGCCTCCGAGCGCGCGGTCGCCCCCGGCGAGGACGACGAGTCCTGGATCTCGGCCGCCGTCACCGGTGCCAACACCCGCTGGTACTGGACGGTGGCCGGCGGCATCCTGGCCGCCCTGGCCGGCGTCGCGGGCTACCGCCTCACCCGCCACCCGCGCGGCCACCGCCCCACCCCCCAGCCGGCCGGCCCGCCCCCGCCGCAGCCGCCGAGCACCTACTGACCCACCCCCGAGGGGGCCGGGGCCCATCGGGCCCCGGCCCCCTCGGTCGTCCCCGGCGGCCCTGCCGACCCGCCGTCACACACCGAGCCGTACCGCGGCCGACGACACGGCAGCGGCGGCAGGCGGCCGGCAATCAGGCGAGGGGCGGCTGACAAGCAGACGGACCCGCGCAGCACCGACTGCCGCCGTGTCGGGCTCCGCGACGATGGTGCCCACGCCGGAGGGACGGCGCCCTGACGGCGGGCCACCCGGGGGGCGAGCGCCGAAGCAACAACGGCAGCACCAAGCACCGCGCACCGCGCACCCACTCCACCACGCCACGACCCCCGACCACCCACACCCATTCCCAGCCCCGACCACGCCAGTGGCCCGCCCCCGGCAGGACAGCGCCCTGGCAGCGGGCCACCCGGGGGGCGAGCGCCGAAGCAACAACGGCAGCACCAAGCACCGCGCACCGCGCACCCACTCCACCACGCCACGACCCCCGACCACCC
>NZ_JBIWFX010000011.1:115605-167999 GCF_044763225.1 Kitasatospora sp. NPDC096147
GACCACGCCAGTGGCCCGCCCCCGGCAGGACAGCGCCCTGGCAGCGGGCCACCCGGGGGGCGAGCGCCGAAGCAACAACGGCAGCACCAAGCACCACGCACCTGCTCCACCACGCCACGACCCCCGACCACCCACACCCGTCCCCAGCCCCGCTAACCCTCCGTCAGGACCAGCCGGACGCCGAAGCGGTGGTAGCCGGCCCGGTCGAAGGCGGCGGCCATCGGGGCGTTGTCGGCGTCGGTGTCGGCGGCGATGCGCTCGGCGCCCCGGGCGGCGTGGAAGCGGGTGATCTCGCCGAGCAGCTCGTCCGCGTAGCCGCGTCCGCGCATCGGCGGGAGCACCCCGAGGTAGCCGACCACCGGGCCCGCCTGGTTGGCGGACGGCATCGCGAAGCCGACCGGCTCTCCCCCGGGGGTGTGGGCGGTCAGCCACCAGGAGCGGTCACCCGGCATCCGGAGGTAGCCGTCCAGGGTCTCCCTGGCCTGCCCCTCCGCGCCGAGCCGGGCCAGCCCGCGCCGGGTGTCGTCGTCGATCGAGCCCTCGGCCGTCCGCCGGAAGAGCTCGACGAACACCTCGTCGTCGGGCTCGGCACTGAAGACCAGCCGCCCGCTCGCAGTCGGCACCGGCCGGCCCGGCGTCCACTCGTACCGGTAGCGCTCCAGCTGCCCGCGCAACCCGCTGGCGACGGCCGCCGCCAGCCGCCACTCCAGGGCGGCCGTGACGGCCGGGTCGGCACGCCAGTCGGGGGCCAGGAAGAGGTGCCACTCGGGCAGTTCCCAGCCGGCGGTGCGGAAGGCGCCGTGGGCGGCGGTCAGCAGCCCGGCGGCCAGGGCCACCCGGTCGTCGACCCCGGGGGCGGTCCAGACGCAGTCGAGGGCGAGCGGGCGGTCACCCTCGGGGAAGGTCCACCAGACCGCGCGGGCCAGCAGGCGGCCGTCCGCGTCCTCGGCGATCCAGGTGTGTTCGGCGCGGTAGGCGCCGCTGTCGAGCATGCTGCGGTAGCGCTCGGGGTCGGCCCAGGAGACGGGCTCGTCGACGGTGCAGGAGAGCACCCGGTCGAGGTCGGCCGGGGTGGTGGGACGGAAGGTCGGAACGGAACGCACGCTGCCTCCGGGCAGTCAGGAGGCGCTTCCGCTGCGGCCGCTCGCTAGCGGGCCGTACGGGAAGGAAGCGCCGGGGGGACGTGGGTGTGCATCGCGGTGCCTCCTTCCTCCGCCCGTGGCGGACCTGGCGCCGGGTGCGCCATCGTCGTGCAGGCTACCCGGCGCCGGTCCTGACGGTCCATCGGTTTTCCCGGCCGGCCCGCCGTTCCGGCGGGCACGGCGTGCGGCGGGGGCGCTACTCGGCGGGACGGTCCCCGTGGCCCGCGTGCAGGCCGCCGCCGCTGCCCTGGCTGCCGGAGGTGTTCTCCGGGGCGACCGGGGCGGTCAGCGAGGAGAGGTCCCAGGCGTAGGTGCCGACCGCGTTGGCGATCACGTCGATGTTCCGGTCGAACGCCTTGCGGTCCAGGTTGGACAGGTTGTCGCAGGCCTGGTGGTAGCACTTGTCGTAGGCGACCCCGGCGGTGCCGCCGTACCTGGCGGCCTGGGCGGCGGTCTTGACGCCCTCGGCGCCGGTGAAGGTGCCGCCGGCCGGGATGCCCGCCTCGATGAACGGGCCGTAGTCGGAGCGGCCGGTGAAGTCGGTGCCCTCGTGCGGCCACTGGCGCTTGTCCAGATAGCCGTTGATCAGCCGCTCGATCTGGGCCGATCCGGCCGGGCCGGGCCCCTCGCCGACGTGGTCGGAGTCGTCGCCGTCGTAGACGAACTGGGCCGCGTTGGGCGAGGCGATCATGTCGAAGTTCAGATAGAGCTTCACCTTCGCCCGGTCCGCCTCGGAGAGCGAGGCGACGTACGCCTCCGAGCCGACCAGGCCGAACTCCTCCGCCGACCACCAGGCGAACCGCACCTTGTTCTTCACCGGACGGTCCGACAGGCTGCGGGCCACCTCCAGGATGCCCGCCGAGCCGGAGCCGTTGTCGTTGATGCCCGGACCGTCCAGCACCGAGTCCAGGTGGGCGCCGACCATCACGGTCTGGGCCGGGTCGCCGCCCCTGGTCTCGGCGATCACGTTCCAGGTCTTCCGCTTCTCGACCAGGGTCTTCACGTCCAGGTTCACCGTGACCGGGCCGGCCGCCGCCTTGGCCGCCAGCGCCTCGCCCGCCGCCTGGGTCACCCCGCCGACCGGCACCTTGCCAGCCGCCGGGTCGCCCAGGGTGCCGTTCAGCTCGCCGGTGGTGTTGTTGTAGATCACCGCGCCGACCGCACCGGCCGTCGCCGCGGCGGCCTGCTTGATCGCGAAGCTGCAGCCGCCGCGCTTGATCAGCGCGATCTTCCCGGTGAACGCACCCGCAGGGAAGTCCTCCGGCTCGCAGCCGGTGGTGGCGTCCACCGCCACCACCGCCAGCGCCGCGGTGACCCCGCCCGCCGGGCCGCTGGGCGAGTAGGTCATCGCGATCAGCGGCACGTCCTCCGCCACCGGGGTGAGCACCTTGAGCTTCTCCGTCAGGGTCTGCTCGAAGGTGTACTCGAACTCCTGCTTGGAGACCTTCAGCCCGGCCTCCCTGGCCTGCCGGGCCACGTACTCGGCCGAGGCCGCGTGACCGGCCGAACCGGCCACCCGGGTCCCGCCGTTGCGGTCCGCGATCCGCTGGAACTGCTCCAGGGTCCGGAAGGCGTCCTTGCCACTGCTCTGCTCGACCAGCTTGGCCGCCAGTTGGGCCGCCTTCCTGGCCGGGTCGGGGCCGTGGCCGCCGCCGTGGGCGGCGGCGCCGGTGGCCCCGACCAGCAGGACGGGCGTGGTCAGGGCGGCCACAGCCAGGGAGGCCAGGGCGGCGCGACGGGTCCTCATGTTCACGGGCGAATCCTCCGACGGTTCGTCAGCAACATCTCAGGAACGGGGTGCTGGAGACCGTAGCGACCCGCCCGTCCGGTGAACACCGAACGCACCGAAACGGTCCGTTCCCCTCCGCTTGCCGCCCGCTCCGGTCAGGACGCCACCGCGACCGTCCGGCCGACGCCCTCCGCCCGCTCCGCCAGACCGAGCATGCAGTGCGCCACGTCGGCCCGCGACACGGAGGTGCCGCCGCGCACGTTCCGGTCCAGCGCGGTCCGGTAACGACCGGTCAGCGGACGGTCCGTCAGCCGGGGCGGCCGGACCACCGTCCAGTCCAGCCCGCTGGCCCGCACCGCGTCCTCCATCCGGGCCAGGTCCGCGTACCGCGCGCGCAGCACCGCCTTCACCAGCGGCGCCAGCAGCAGCCTGGTCGGCAGGTCGTCCCCCGGGTCGTGCCTCGGCGGATGCGGCCGGTCCGGCGAGGGCACCGTGCCGATCGGCCCCGCGCTCACCACCAGCAGCCGCCGCACCCCCTCGGCGCGCATCGCCCCCGCGATCGCCCGGGTGCCGCGCTCGGCCACCCCGATGTCCCCCTTCCCCCGGGCCCCCAGGGCCGACAGCACCACCTCCGCCCCGGCCACCGCCGCCCGCAGCTCCGCGCCGGGCGCCGCCAGGTCCACCCGCACCGCCCGCGCCCCGCTGCCGGCCAGCCCTTCCGGACGGCGCACCGCCGCCGTGACCTCGTGCCCCGCCGCGACGGCCTGCTCCATCAGCAACCGCCCGATGCCGCCGGTGGCGGCGAATACCGTGATCCGCATGACTCTTCCCGCTCCCTCGGTCGATGCCCTTCTCACCGCATCGACGTACCGGGCGCGGGAAGTGTGACCGGCCCTCCCCGATCGGCGCCTCCCCGATTGCCGCCTCCCCGACCACCGCCTCCCCGACTACCGCTTCGCGTAGTCCGCGTAGCCCTGCCAGTCCAGGAAGACGCACGGCCGGTCACCGACCACCCAGGCGTCGTGCCCCGGCTCGATCACCACCACGTCACCCGGACCGATGTCGGTCTCGGCACCGTCGTCCATCCGGATGTGCATCCGGCCCGAGACGCAGTACCCCACGTGCGAGGAGAGGCAGCTGTCCGTCCCGGCGATCGGCTTCACGTGCTCCGACCACCGCCACCCCGGCTCGAAGGTCCCCTGCCCCACCTGGGCGCCGCCCACGTCCACCAGGTCCAGCCGCCCCTTGTCCGCCTCGAACGGGCGGCTCTCGTCGGCCTCGTCGAATCTCTTCCTGAGCAGAGCAGCCATCACGGCCTCCCTCGACCGGCCGCCCACCGGGCCTGACCGCCCGCCGGGCGGACTCCTGCCTCCACCGTACGCCCGGTGGTCACCCCCGACGAGGCGTCAGAGTCGGCTCACCAGGGCTCCCAACGCACCGTCGGGCAGGGCGGCGAGGACGGCCGACGGGACGAGGAGCAGGGCAGCGCTCGACCGCCAGTAACCGCGCACCCGCAGCCGCAGAAGCCTGCGGATCAGCAGGTTGACCGGCCACCAGAGGAGCAGCAGGGCCCCGAGGACGATGACCAGGCCGGCCACCCAGGGCAGCGGACCGTCGTCCTCGTTCGGGTCCCGGGATCCGATGCCGATCCAGACCAGCGGGAAGTTCCGGAAGAACAGCACCAGCAGGAGGAAGGGGACGACGGCCGGGACGCCCATCACCAGGTTGGCCAGGACCGGCACGGCCCAGGCGGCCGGGTGCGGTCGTCGGTCGGGGGGCGGGTCAGTGGTCATCGTCCTCGCTCCGGCAAACGAGAAGTCCCGCCCAGGTGAACCCTGGACGGGACTTGTTGGTGGAGCTGAGGGGATTCGAACCCCTGACCCCCTCGATGCGAACGAGGTGCGCTACCGGACTGCGCCACAGCCCCAACGAGAAGAAACTCTAGCACCTCTTCGAGGGGGCTCGTGACCACCCCTCACCTGGCTACTCGTTCGCGGCCCGGGGCCGGGCGGCCCGGTCCGGATGGGCGGCCGGCTCGGGGCGGGGCTCGGCGTACTGGTCGAAGAGCGGGGTGTTGGCGCGGCCGGAGTCCCAGGCGGTGGCCCGGGGGTCCAGGCCGGGGGTGGTGCGGGGGGCGACCGGGGCGGTGACGTAGGTGGGGAGCGGGACGGGGACGGGCTCCCAGGAGTCGGGGCCGGCCGGGGCGCGGTCCCGCATGCCGTCCACCCACTCCTCGTGGTCGGTGGCCTCGACCAGGGCGGAGTCGGTGGTGGCCAGCCGCAGGTGCGGGCGGCCGTCCTCCCGGACGGGCCGGGCGGCCTGACGGTCCGTCGGGGCCGCGGGCTCGGCCGGAGCGGGCTCCGGAGCCGGAGCCGGCATCCGGGAGGCGGCCCGGGTGTGCTCGCGCTCGTGCAGCCGCTCGGCGGCGTTCGCCGCCCGGGCACGGTCGAGCTTGACCTCGTAGCGCTGGCGCTCCAGTCGGCGCAGGTGGCCGATGTAGCCGGTCAGCAGCAGCGCGGGCACGGCGGGGATCCAGAGGAACGCCACGCCGAGCACGGCGGCGGCGACCGCACCGGCCGCGAAGGCCAGGAAGAGGGTGGTGACCATCCGCCGGCGGCGGGCCAGCAACCGGGCCCGGCGCTCGACCGAACCGCGCGCGGCCTCGCGCGACGGAGCGGACGGGACCGCGGACGGGACGGCGGGGGAAGGCGGAGTCGGGGCTGCGCCGGCGGGGTCGGCCGCCGCGCGCGGCTCGGCGGGATCGCCGGACCGACCGGTGTCTCCGGCGACGGGTTCCTCACCGTCGTCGGACCCGGAGGTCTCCTCGCCGAGTGCCTTGGATGCCCGCCGCTCCATGGCCGACCGTCCGGCTAGCAGGCGGATCGCGGTACTGAAGCGTTCCGTCGGACGGGCCTCGTTGAGTTCGTCCTGCCTGCGGAGCCACATCGGCACCAGATAGGCGGCCCAGGCTCCTACGATGACCGCGTAGATAAGGCCGCTACTGCTCACGTTTCACACGGTACGGGCGCGGGGGAAGGCCCGGCAGCAATTTGGCGCGGCGTGTCGTGCGGTCAAGCTGATTCTCCGACTATTTTGCCGGTATTTGTGACCACTCGCCCCGAGCGCGATGCCATATCGATATCAATTATCGAACACACATTCAATTATCGCGCGTGCCCTGGCCCCTGACCCACCGCCAGCGGTTCAGCATGCCTTCCGGGACTTCGTCGGCGGTCAGTGCGTACACCAGGTGGTCCCGCCAGTCGCCGTCGATGTGGAGGTAGCGCGGTCGCATTCCCTCCTCCCGGAATCCGAGCTTCTCGGCGACCCGGCGGCTCGGCCGGTTCTCCGGCCGGATGCAGACCTCGATCCGGTGCAGCCCCAGCCCGGTGAAGCAGTGGTCCACGGCCAGCGCGACGGCAGTCGGCATGATGCCCCGCCCGGCCACCGATTCGTCCACCCAGTAGCCGACGTTGGCCGAGCACATCGAGCCCCAGGTGATCCCGCCCACCGTCAACTGGCCGACCAGGCGGCCCCGGTGGAGCACCACGAAGGGCAGCATCCGACCGGCCGCCGCCTCGTGCCGCAGGTAGCGGGCCATCTGCCGGAAGGTCGGCCGGGCCGAGGCCGGGCGGGCCGGGCCGGCCGGCGGCACGGTGGCCTCCCAGCGGCGCAGCCAGTCCCGGTTGCGCTGGCTGAGCTCCTGCCAGGCCCGCTGGTCGCGGACCCGGATCGGGCGCAACGCGACCTCGCCCTCCAGGAGTTCGACCTGCCAGGAGGTGTTCAGGAGGTGCTCCCCTCATCAGCGGCGGCGGGCCCGGCACCGGCGGGGCCCGCGTCGGCCGGGCCGTCGGCCGGGCGGGGGTGGTCCCCGCCGCCGAGCTGGTCCACCGCGTGCGGGAGCAGCGGCGTCAGCACGGCGAGACCGTCCTTGACGCCCCCGGTGGAGCCCGGCAGGTTGACGATCAGGGTACGTCCGGCCAGCCCGGCCAGCCCCCGGGACAGCGCCGAGGTGGGCACCTTCTCCCGACCGTACGCCCGGATGGCCTCGGCGATGCCCGGGATCTGACGGTCGATCACCCGGGCGGTCATCTCCGGGGTGAGGTCCATCGGCGAGATGCCGGTGCCGCCGGTGGTCACCACCACGTCGTAACCGGCCGCCACGGCCGCCCGCAGCGCGGCCTCCACCGGCTCGCCGTCCGGCACCACCTGCGGGCCGTCCACCGCGAAGCCCATCGCCCGCAGGCCCTCGGCGACCGCCGGGCCGCCCCGGTCCTCGTACACTCCGGCGGAGGCCCGGTTGGAGACGGTGACCGCGAGCGCCCTCACTCGGACACCGCCCAGTCCCCGCTCTTGCCACCGGTCTTGGAGAGCACCCGGACGGCCTCGATGCTCGCGCCCTTGTCCACCGCCTTGACCATGTCGATCACGGTCAGCCCGGCCACCGCGACGGCGGTCAGCGCCTCCATCTCGACGCCGGTCCGGTCGGCGGTCCGCACGGTGGCGGTGATCTCCACCGCGTCGTCGGCCACCGTCAGGTCCACGGTGACGCCGGAGATGGCGATCGGGTGGCAGAGCGGGATCAGCTCGGGGGTCTTCTTGGCCCCCATGATCCCGGCGATCCGGGCCACCGCCAGGGCGTCGCCCTTGGGCACGCCGGCGCCGCGCAGCAGCGCGACCACCTCGGGGGCGACCCTGACCCGCCCGGCCGCGACGGCGGTGCGGACGGTGGTGGCCTTCTCCGAGACGTCCACCATCCGGGCGGCGCCGGTCTCGTCGACGTGGGTCAGGCGGGCTGTGCTGGGCGTTTCGGACACGGGAACTCCACGGTGGCGCAGGCGAATACCGCGCTACCGTACAGCCCGCCGGGGCTCAATCCGTGAGCAGGACCACGTCCACGCCGGAGCCGGCCGCCAGCTCGGTGACCTCCTCCGGGACGGTGATCAGGCAGTTCGCCCGGGCCAGCGCACCGACCAGGTGCGAGCCCTCGCCGCCGACCGGGGCCACCGTGCCGTCCGGGGAGTACCAGCCGCGCAGGTACTGCCGCCGTCCGGCGGGCGAGCGCAGGTCGGCCGTGGTGCGGGCCGGCGCCACCGGGCGGTGCACGTCGGCGGCGCCGAGCATGGTGCGGATCACCGGACGGACGAAGAGCTCGAAGGAGATGTACGCCGAGACCGGGTTCCCCGGCAGGGCGAGCAGCGGGGTGCCCTGGAGCCGGCCGAAGCCCTGCGGCTTGCCGGGCTGCATCCGGAGCTTGCGGAAGTCCATCTCGCCGTACTCGGCGAAGACCTCCTTGACCACGTCGTACGCGCCCACGCTGACCCCGCCGGAGGTGACGATCAGGTCGGCCCGGCCGAGCTGGTCCTCCAGCACCGAGCGGAGCACCGAGGCGTCGTCGGGGACCCCGCCGACGCGGTAGGCGATGGCACCGGCCGCCTGGGCGGCGGCGGTCAGGGTGAAGCTGTTGGAGTCCGAGATCCGGCCGGGGCCGACCGGCTCGCCGGGCGGCACCAGCTCGCTGCCGGTGGAGAGCACCACCACCCGGGGGCGCGGCACCGCGCGGACGGTGGCCCGGCCGATGGCGGCCAGCAGACCGAGCTGGGTCGGGCCGAGCAGGGCGCCCGCCTCCAGCACCTTCTCGCCGGCCGGCAGGTCGCTGCCCCGGCGGCGGACGTGCGCACCCGCGTCGACCGGGCGGAACACCCGGACCTCCTCGGGCCCTTCGGGGGCGGCGGTCATCGCCTCGGCGGGGGCGCCGCTGCCGGTGCCGCCGTCGGTCCACTCGGCCGGGGCGACCGCCTCGGCACCGGGCGGCATCGGGGCGCCGGTCATGATCCGGGCCGCCTGACCCGGGCTCACCTTCGGGAGCTCAGCGGCCCCGGCGGCGATCTCGCCGACCACCGGGAGGACCGAGGGGTACCGCTCGGTGGCGCCCTGGGTGTCGGCGGTGCGGACGGCGTAGCCGTCCATCGAGCTGTTGTCGAAGGGCGGCAGGTCGACCCCGGACACCACGTCCTCGGCCAGCCGGCAGCCCTGGGCGTCGAGCAGCTGGAGCTCGATCGCCGGGAGCGGGCCGACACCTGACAGCACGTCGGCCAGGTGCTCGGCCACGCTCCACGTGCGCGGCGGTGCCGGGACCTCTTCGCAGCAGGAATCAGCAGTGGTCCCGGTCATCGCCATCACTCGCCCTCTTCTGGTCAGTCCTGCATCTCGGCGCCGACGAAGTCCTTCAGCCAGGTACGGAACTCCGGGCCCAGGTCCTCACGCTCGCACGCCAGTCGGACGATAGCGCGCAGGTAGTCGGCGCGGTCACCGGTGTCGTAGCGGCGGCCCTTGAACAGCACGCCGTGCACCGGACCGCCGTCGGTCTCGTCGCGGGCGGCCAGCGTGCGCAGCGCGTCGGTCAGCTGGATCTCGCCGCCACGGCCGGGCTCGGTCTCGCGCAGCACGTCGAAGACGGCCGGGTCGAGGATGTAACGGCCGATCACGGCGTAGTTCGACGGGGCGTCGGCGGTGTCCGGCTTCTCCACCAGGTCGGTGATCCGGAAGACGTCCTCGCCGAAGCCGTTGGCCTTGACGGCCGCGCAGCCGTAGAGGTGGATCTGCTCCGGCTCGACCTCCATCAGGGCCACCACCGAGCCGCCCAGCTCCTGCTGGACCTCGATCATGCGGGCCAGCAGCGGGTCGCGCGGGTCGATCAGGTCATCACCGAGCAGGACCGCGAACGGCTGACCGGCCACGTGCTGCTCGGCCACCGAGACGGCGTGGCCGAGGCCCTTCGGGTCGCCCTGGCGGACGTAGTGCATGTTGGCCAGCTGGACGGACTCCTGCACGCGGCGCAGCTTGTCCTGGTCGCCCTTGCGGGCGAGCAGCTCCTCCAGCTCGTAGGCGCGGTCGAAGTGGTCCTCGAGGGCGCGCTTGTTCCGGCCGGTGACCATCAGTATGTCGGAGAGGCCGGCGGCGGCGGCCTCCTCCACCACGTACTGGATCGCGGGCTTGTCAACGACCGGCAGCATCTCCTTCGGGGTGGCCTTGGTCGCGGGGAGGAAGCGGGTCCCCAGCCCGGCCGCGGGCACCACGGCCTTGGTCACGGGCATGCGGGCGTTCGTCGTCATGTGTCAGACCTTATCGGGGCGGAAATCCGCCACACTGAGAGCTGGGTGAACCGATCGTGAACTGCCGATCCGTCAGGAAGCGGACTCGGCGGCGGAGACCGGAGTCTGGACAGCACCGGCCGCGGTGAGGGTGACCTGGCCGGTACAGGGCGACAGAGTACCGGGGTTTTGTTGCAGGTCGGTGCGCTGAGTATCGACGGGCTCACTCCCGATGCCCTCCCCCTGCACCGGGCGCCGGCGGTCGCCGTGCCCGTCCGGGCCCGCTCCGGCGGGCCGCTCGCGCTGCTCCGCAGGGTGCTCGATCGGGTGCTCGGCCGGGTGCTCGGTCGGGTGCTCCGGCGCCCGGTCCGGCCCCTGGTCGAGCCCGTGGTCGAGCCCGTGGTCCGGCGCCCGGTCGGTCCGGTGTCCTTCCCCTTGTACCGCCCGCGGTACGGCCGGGCGCCCGTCCCGGCCGGGCTCCCCGGTCAGGCCGCGCCAGCAGTCGCCGCCCGCTTCCCGGGCCACCGCCAGCGCCCGGTCCGCCGCCCGCAGCAGCAGCGCCGCGTGCGCGCCGTCCTCCGGCAGCACCGCGATGCCGACCGCCGCCGTCAGCCCGTTCCCGCTGACCGGACGCCGGGGGGCCGGGCCGGCCGGGGACCAGTCCAGCAGCTGGTGGCGGCGGACCGTCCAGCAGAGCCGCTCGGCCACGTGCGCCGCACCCTCCGGGCCGGTGTCCGGCAGCACCACCAGGAACTCCTCGCCGCCGTACCGGCCGAGGGTGTCCGAGCGGCGGATCTCCACGCTCAGCCGCTGCGCCAGATCGCGCAGCACCGCGTTCCCCCGGCCCCGCCCGTGCTCGGCCACCACCGCGTCGAAGCCGGCGATCTCCAGCATCAGCAGCGCCAGCGGGCGCAGCGGTGCCCCCGGCTCGACCCGGCGGGCCCTCTCCACCTCACGGTCCAGGGTGAGTTGGAGGTGCCGGTAGTTCCACACCCCGGTGAGCGGATCGCAGGAGGCGGTGCGCTGGAGCGCGTCCCGCTCGGCGGTCAGCTCGGCCAGCCGCTCCCGCAGCTCCGCCTCCCTCGCCTCGGCGGCGGCGGCCGACCGGCGCAGCCGACCACCCGTCAGCACGGCGGCGCCCAGCGCGGGCAGGCTGAGCCCGGCCAGCGCCTGGAGGAGCAACGGGGTCGACATCCGGGGCCTTCCACGTGTCAGGCTCTCTGCACCCGGCGGGGATCGCGCCGACCGGGCCGGAGCGGACCAGGGAGTATCCCGTGCACAACGACAAGGCCGGGCTGAGGACACGGCTGCTCGCCGAACGGCGGGCGCTCACCCCCGAGCAGCGGGCGCACACCGCCGCCGCGCTCGCCGCGCACGCCGGAGCGCTGGCCCGGCCCGGCGCGACCGTGGCGGCCTACGTCTCGGTCGGCGGCGAACCCGGCACCCGCCCGCTGCTGGACGCCCTGCGGACGGCCGGCGTCCGGGTGCTGCTGCCCGTCCTGCTGTCCGACAACGACCTGGACTGGGCCGAGTACACCGGCCCCGACGCGCTCGCTCCGGCGGCCCGCGGCCTGCTGGAGCCGACCGGCCCCCGGCTCGGCCCGGACGCGGTGGCCACCGCCGCGCTGGTCCTGCTGCCGGGCCTGGCGGTCGACCGACGGGGCGTCAGGCTCGGCCGCGGCGGCGGCTCCTACGACCGCGTGCTGGCCCGCCTGGCCCGCCTCGGTGCCTCCCCGGTGCTGGCCACCCTGCTGCACGAGCCGGAGCTGCTGCCCGAGGTCCCCGCCGAACCGCACGACCTCCCGGTCCACGCCGCCGTCACCCCGGCGGGCGTCCACTGGTTCTCCCCGGCCGGGCGGCCCTGACCCCGGCCGACGCGCCCCCCGGGGGGCGGGGCCGCAGGGGCACGACGGACTGCCCGCAGGACGGCCCTCCCGGGCAGGCATCCGAGCCGGCCGGAGGACGCCGGTCCCGGTCCGGGCCGCCGCCGGAGTGCCGGGAGCACGCACGGCCCCCCGGTGCGCGGCGCTGCGGGCCGACGCGGCCGGGGGGCCGTGGGGTGGTGCTGGGTCACGCGGGGTCCTGCGGGCCGGTGCCGGGTGGTGCGGGCCGGTGCCGGGTCGTGCGGGGCTAACCGCTCGTCAGGGTCAGGCGGTGCTTGGTGGCCTGGTCGACCTGGTCCGGGGAGTAGGGCCAGGCGAGCAGCTCGCCCTTCTGCCAGAGAGCGGTCTGGTCGTCGTAGTTGTCGTGGTACGCGTGCCCCGAGGCGCCGCCGACGTTGATCCAGCGGGAGGCGTTGAAGTCGCTCAGGTCGACCACCATCCGCATCGACGGGATCCAGTCCACCTGGTAGCCGGCCGCCGCGTTCCAGCCCGCCGCGTTGACGGCGGCGGTGCCGCCGGAGAGGCGGTACGGGCCGCGGTTGAGCAGGCGGTGCACCAGGCCGGAGGCGATCGAGGAGTCGTCCGAGCCGAGCGTCTGCTCCTTGAGCTCCAGGGTGTGCAGCCGGCCCCAGCTCCAGGTGGAGATGTCCTTGCCCAGACGGGCCGTCAGGTCCTGGCGGGCGTTCTTCAGCGCCTCGGCGAGCAGGTTCCCCAGGCCCTTCCGGGCCTGCCGGTTGGAGTCCTTGTACTCCCACCACGGGCTGTCGGGCTGGGCGAGCAGCCGGCGGACCACCTCGGTCCAGCGGTCGCCGCCGTCCGGCTGGGCCTGGCCCGGGTCGCGGGTGCCGCAGACGGTGACCACCGGATTGTCGTTCAGGTCGTCCTGCGGCAGCATGTCGGCGGACTTCTGACGGACCAGCAGGCAGTCGCCCTCGGCCCGCAGACCGGCCGGGAACTTCTGGCCGAAGGCCAGCGTGAGCAGCTGGCGCCAGACGCCGTTGTAGTAGGCGGCGGCGGCCGAGTCGGCGTCCTGGTTGAAGTTCCAGTCCTTCAGCAGGTCCTGGGCCTCGCGGACGTAGGGGTCGTCGATCCGGACCTTGAGCAGCAGCGGCACCAGGGTCTTGGCCATCACGCTGGTGTTGTCGAGCTGGATCACCTTCATGTCGTCCGGCGAGATCTTCCCGCCGTTCTTCAGGCGGTCGGTGATCTGGTCGGTGATCTCCTTGGCGCGGGTGCCGTACTCCCAGTCGGTGGTGAGCAGGGTCTTGTAGCTCGGGTCCACCACGGCCTGGTTGGCGGTGACGATGTAGCCCTCGGCCGGGTTGAGCACGTACGGCAGCGACTTGAAGGGGACGAACTCGTTCTTCCAGCCGTAGGAGGAGTCCCAGCCCGGCGCCGGGTAGCGGCCGTCGCCCTTGGTGCGCTGCGGGATCATGCCGGGGGCCTGGTAGCCGATGTTGCCCTTGGTGTCGGCGTAGATCAGGTTCTGCGCGGGCACCGCGAAGTCGGCGGCGGCGGCCCGGAACTGGTCCCAGTTGGACGCCTGGTTGAGCTTGAAGACGGCGTCCATGGTCCGGCCGGGGATCAGCGCGGTCCACTGGAGGGCAACGCCGTAGCCGCCGGCCCGGTCGGGCGCGGAGTCGGCCGGGGCGTACTTGCCGACGTTCTGCTGCTCGGTGGACTTGTCGGAGATCAGCGGGCCCCGGTCGGTGGTGCGCACCACGATGGTGCGGTCCTCGCCGCCGGCCACCTTGATGGTCTCCTTGCGGGTCTCGAACTTCCGCTCCTGACCGTCCACCAGGTAGGTGTCCGGGCCGGTGACCTTCTGCAGGTAGAGGTCGGTCACGTCGGCGCCGAGGTTGGTGAAGCCCCAGGCCACGTCCTTGTTGTGGCCGATCACCACGCCGGGCATGCCGGCGAAGGTGAAGCCGGCGGTGTCGAAGCCGCAGGCCGGGCCGGTGGTGCGGCAGTGCAGGCCCATCTGGTACCAGATGGACGGGTTGGCCGGACCGAGGTGCGGGTCATTGGCCAGCAGCGGCTTGCCGGTGGTGGTGTGCTTGCCGTCCACCACCCAGGAGTTCGAGCCGATGCCCTGGCCCTGGCGGCCCAGCAGCTGCGGCATGGTCGCCATCCGGTCGGCCACGTCGGTGAGCAGCGAGGCGGTGGCGGCCCGGGCCTGGCCGGTCGCGGCGGCGGGTGCGGCGGTGGTCTGGCCGTCGGCCGGGCGGTAGGTGCCGTCGGGGCCGACCTTGCCGGTCTTCACGATGGTGCCGTTGCGGTCGTACGGGTACGGCGGGTAGAGCTGCTCGATCTTCTCGGCGCTGAAGTCCTGGGCCAGCAGCGAGCGGTCGATCTCCTCCTGCAGGTTGCCGGAGAGGTTCCACGCCATCGCCTTGAGCCAGGCCACCGAGTCCACCGGGGTCCACTGCTCGGGCTTGTAGTCGCCGTTCACGGTGCCCAGCAGGGCGTACTCCAGCGAGGCCGAGCTGCCGCCGGGGTGCTCGGCGAGCCAGGCGTTCACGCCGTCGCTGTACGCCTGGAGGTACTTCTTGGTGTCGGCCGAGAGCTGGGTGTCGAACTCCTGCTGGGCCACCTTGCGCCAGCCCATGGTGCGCAGGAAGGAGTCGGTCTCGACCTGGCCGTCGCCGAACATCTCGGACAGCCGGCCGGAGGTGACGTGCCGTCGGACGTCCATCTCCCAGAAGCGGTCCTGGGCCTGCACGTAGCCCTGGGCCCGGAACAGGTCCTCGGAGGTGTCCGCGTACAGCTGCGGCACGCCCTTGGCGTCGCGCTTCACGTCCACCGGCGAGGTCATCCCGGCCACCTTGACGGTGCCGTCCAGCTGTGGGAAGGAGGCGCGGACGGTGTGCACGGCGAACCAGCCGCCACCGGCCGAGCCGGCCACCAACAGCACGACCAGCACGATCACGAGCAGACGAGCGCGCCGGAACCTCTTCGAGCGGGGCATCTGGTTGAGTCCTTGGCTGGGAGACGGGCGGCCGTGACAGACCACCACATTAGGGCGCGTGCGGTTCCACGGATGCACTCGGGGCGCCCGTGGCCGGGTCAGGTGGACCCTACCGGCCCCCGGGAAAGCGGAACCCGTCCGGCCAGATGTAAAAGACCAGGTAAAATGTTAGACTCGGTAACGATCCCTGGCTGACCGAGCGTCAGATCCCCTTGCCGGGACCGCCTCCAGACGCCCCATCAGCACAGCCAGCTCCCCCGACCGCCAGCCCCCGACTGCGCCGAGGTGCCACTGCGTGACTGTCGACGACCTGAACCGCTTCCTGCTCGAAGTGGCCGTGGTGCTGCTCTTCGCGGTCGTCGCGGTGCGCTTCTCCACCCGGACCGGCCTCCCCAGCCTGCTGATCTACCTCGGCATCGGCGTGGCACTCGGCCAGAACGGGCTCGGCATCGCCTTCGACAACGCCGAGCTGACCCAGGTGCTCGGCTACGCGGCCCTGGTGGTGATCCTCACCGAGGGCGGACTGAAGACCAGCTGGCGGTCCATCAAACCCGTGATGCCCGCCGCCACCGTGCTGGCCACCTTCGGGGTCGCGGTCAGCGTCGGGGTCACCGCGCTCGGCGCCCACCTGCTGGCCGGCTTCGACTGGCGCACCTCGCTGCTGCTCGGCGCCATCGTCTCCTCCACCGACGCCGCCGCGGTCTTCTCGGTGCTGCGCACCGTCCCGCTGCCGTCCCGGCTGAACGGCCTGCTGGAGGCCGAGTCCGGCTTCAACGACGCCCCCGTGGTGATCCTGGTGGTGGCCTTCGCCACCACCGGCCCGCTGGACTCCTGGTACGTGCTGCTCGGCACGATCATCGCCGAGCTGGCGATCGGCGCGGCCGTCGGCCTGGCGGTCGGCAAGCTCGGCGCCTGGGCGGTGCGGCACATGGCGCTGCCCTCCTCCGGCCTCTACCCGATCGCCGTGATGTCGCTCGCGGTCGGCGCCTACGCCGGCGGGGCGCTGCTGCACGGCTCCGGCTTCCTGGCCGTCTACATCGCCGCCGTGGTGCTCGGGAACTCCAAGCTCCCGCACGGCCCGGCGGTGCGCGGCTTCGCCGACGGGCTGGCCTGGATCGGGCAGATCGGCATGTTCGTCCTGCTCGGCCTGCTCTGCACCCCCGCCGACATGGGCTCGGCCATCGTGCCCGCCCTGGTGATCGGCGCGGTGCTGGTCTTCGTCGCCCGGCCCGCCTCGGTCTTCGCCACCATGACCCCGTTCCGACTCCCCTGGCAGGAGCAGGCCCTGCTCAGCTGGGCCGGACTGCGCGGCGCGGTGCCGATCGTGCTGGCCACCATCCCGCTGGTGCTCCAGCAGGACTCGGCGCTGGCCAACGAGGTCTTCAACATCGTCTTCATCCTGGTCGTGGTCTTCACCCTGCTCCAGGGCCCGACCCTGCCGCTGGTCGCCAAGTGGCTGAAGATCGGCGACGGCTCGATGGGCCACGACCTGGGCATCGAGTCCGCCCCGCTGGAGCGGCTGCACGGCCAGCTGCTCTCGGTCGCGCTCTCCGCCGACTCCCGGATGTCCGGCGTCGAGGTGGGCGAGCTGCGGCTGCCGCCCGGCGCCGCCGTCACCCTCGTCGTCCGGGACGGCAGCAGCTTCGTCCCCGACCGCGCCACCGTGCTGCGGGCCCACGACGAGCTGCTGGTGGTCACCACCGAGGAGGTCAGCGAGGCCGCCGAGAAGCGGCTGCGCGCGGTGGACGAGGGCGGCAAGCTGGCCGGCTGGCTGCGCGGGCGGTCCCGCTCCTGACCTGGCTTTCCTTCCTCCGCGTGGGTGTTCACCGTGAATTCACCGGCGCGGAGGGGTGGCGGAGCGACGCTACCCGCGTAGAATGAGCCAGTAGATCTTCTGAAGCACCGAACTGAAAACACCCGCTACATCTGCCTGAAGCAGAGTTGGCGCGACCGCTCGGCGGCTGCGCCCGGAGGCCCACCCACGGCCCTCCGGGCCGGTAACAACCCCGGTCGACGCGCGAGAGGACGGCTCTCGGCGCCGGTCGGGGTCACCCACACCCCCACTGCGCTACCAGGCAGCAGGAAGGACCGACCGTGACGGCCCGCCGAACGGTCGACGACCCCACCCGCGTCGGGTACGGAGCCCTGCTCCGCACCCCCGGCGCCTGGACGTTCCTGGCACCCGCCTTCGTGGCCCGCCTGCCCTACGCGATGCTCAGCCTGGGCATCGTGCTGCTGGTCCTGGAGACCCACGGCTCGTACGGCACGGCCGGCACCGTGGCCGCCGTCTCCGCCGTCGCGCAGGCCCTGATCGGCCCGCAGACCGGCCGGCTGGCCGACCGCTACGGGCAGTCCGCCGTCCTGCTGCCGAGCGTCGCGGTGCACGCGGTCTCGGTCGGCGCGCTGATCGCCCTGGCCCTCGGCCACGCCCCGGTCTGGGCGCTCTTCCTGGCCGCCGCCCCGGCCGGTGCCAGCGTGCCGCAGATCGGCGCGATGGTCCGCTCCCGCTGGGTGGCCAAGCTCTCCGACTCCCCGGCGACGCTGAACACCGCCTTCGCCTTCGAGTCCGTCACCGACGAGTTCACCTTCGTGATCGGCCCGGTGCTGGCCACCGGCATCGCCGCCGGGGTCTCCCCCTCGGCCGCGCTGATCGCCGAGGCCGCGCTCACCGTGGTCGGCGGCCTGGCCTTCGCGGCCCAGCGCGCCACCGCCCCGGCCCGCCACCCGCGCACCGAGGGCGTCGCCCACGTCTCCGCGCTGGCCTCCCCCGGCGTCAAGCTGCTGGCCGCCTCCTTCCTGGGCGTCGGCACCGTCTTCGGTGCCCTCCAGGTCTCCATCACCGCCTTCGCCAAGGACGTCGGCCAGCCGGACATGAACGGCATCGTCTACGGCATCTTCGCCGGCGGCTCGATGGTGGCCGGCGTGATCTACGGGCTGGTCAACTGGCGCCGCTCGGCCCGTCAGCGACTGCTCGCCTGCTACGCCCTGCTGCTGGCCGGCTGCTCCACCCTGTGGGCGATGCCGAACCTGGCCACCCTGACCGTGGCCGCACTGTTCTGCGGCCTGGCCATCGCCCCGACCCTGATCACCGGCTACACCCTGGTCGAGACCCTGGTCGCCGACGGCGCCAAGACCGAGGCCTTCACCTGGCTCACCGGCGCGATCGGCCTAGGCCTGGCCCTGGGCTCCACGGCGGCCGGCCGGCTGATCGACGGCCACGGCGCCTCGGCCGGCTTCACCGTGCCGCTGGTGGGCGTCGGCCTGGGCCTGGTGGCCCTGCTGACGCTGCGCCACCTGCTGGTCCCGCCGAGCCCCGCGAGCCGTACCGTGGCCCGGGGCGGGCAGCGCGCGGGTGGGCAGGCGGCGGTTCTCACATCGGCGGCGCTGGACTGATCCTGCGGAATGCCGCATCATTGACCACTGTTGGCACTCACCAGGTGAGAGTGCCAGGGGGACGGCCAGGAGGAAGAACACGTGCCCACGTACCAGTACCAGTGCACCCAGTGCGGCCACGGCCTGGAGGCGGTCCAGAAGTTCACGGACGAGGCCCTGACCACGTGCCCGGACTGCCAGGGCAAGCTCCGCAAGGTGTTCTCCGCGGTGGGCGTGGTGTTCAAGGGCTCCGGCTTCTACCGCACCGACAGCCGGTCGTCGTCGAGCAGCTCGGTGAGCTCCTCGTCGTCGTCCTCGACCTCGACCTCGTCGACCCCGGCGTCGTCCTCGACCCCGTCGGCCGCTCCGGCCGCGTCGAGCGGCGGCAGCAGCTCCGGCTCCGGTTCGGCCGGCTGAATCGATCCTTCCCGTCCGGCCCGGCACCGCAAGGTGCCGGGCCGTCGGCGTTCCCCCTGCCGTCACGGGGGGCTCACTCGCCGCCGGTTGCCGGCCCCTCTCCTGCCCGGGCGCTCCGCTCGGCGCTCGTCCCGACAGCCCCTCCAGGCCCAGGGGGCCGGTTGCCGGTCCCTCCCCTGCCCGGGCGCTCCGCTCGGGCACCCTGCTCGGGCGCTCGTCCCGACAGCCCCTCCCGCCCCAGGGGGCTCAGCCCCTCCTCCGTGCGGGTGAAGCCCGTTGTCCACAGGGACAGGTTGTCCACAGGCAGTGGACAACCCCGGCCGCTCTCCTCCCCCGCGCCGCACTCTGATCCCGCGACGCTCCCGCAGCAGGCGGGGGCCGGATCGAAGTCGGTGCCCCATGACCACCACCCCGCACACCCGTGCCTCCGGCGCCCGGGCGACCACCCCGGCCGCCGCCCCCGCCGTCCCGCCGCGCCGGGAGGTCCCGGCCTTCCCGCCCATCCGCCGCGGCTCCGGCGGGCGCCACCGCCTCCAGCAGGCCGTCCGGCACCGGCCGGGCCTGCTCGCCACCGGCCTGCTGGCCGCCGCCACCGCCCTGGCCGCCGGCCCGCTGCGCCCGCCCTCCGGGCCGGTCCCCGCGGCCGAGGCGGTCGCCCTGCCCCGCTGCACCGGTTCCGCCCCACCGTCCTGACCAGTGACGATCCGTCAACCGGCAGCGGTGGAATTCACCCGTGACCATCCGCGTCGACCGTCGTTCAGCGCGACATGAAGGGCTTCAAGGAATTCCTGCTTCGCGGCAATGTCATCGACCTCGCCGTAGCCGTCGTGATCGGCGCGGCCTTCACCAAAGTCATCAACGCCTTCGTCGACGGCGTCATCAATCCGCTGGTCGGGGCGTTCGGCGCCCAAGACCTGTCGGCCTACTCGTCCTGCCTCAAGGGCCCCTGCGCGGTGGACGCCGACGGGAAGGTCACGTCCGGCATCCTCATCCTCTGGGGCTCGGTGATCAGCGCGTTGATCACCTTCCTGATCACCGCGGCGGTGGTCTACTTCGCGCTGATCGTGCCGATGAAGCGCGTGATGGCCCGCTACAAGAGCCCGACCGAGGAGGCCGCCGAGGCGGAGGCCAAGGAGGTCGAACTGCTCACCGAGATCCGCGACGCCCTGGTCCGCCAGCGCTGACGGCGCCTCACCCCGTCCCCTCCCCCTGCGGCTGCCGCGCCGTCATCCCCCGTGGTGCGGTGGCCGCTGACTCAGGTACCAGTCCAGCCCCCGGTCACCGCCGCCACCACCCTCGGAGCCGCCCCAACCCCGGTCGGTGTCGTCACTGGTCTGCCGGTCGAAGGGATCCTCGAAGACCAGTTTGCGCCGCGCCTTCGACTCCGCCCCCTTCTCCTGCTCGGCCCCCTGGCCCGGCTCCTCCACCTGCTCGGTCACTGCCACCACTCCTCAGCTCGGTCCCGCCCGCTCGCCACCCAGCCTAGGCCGCAACGGGGACGGACCCTGCCGGGGCCGAAGCCCCGGCAGGGTCCGTCCGAACCGCCGACCCGACGCCACCGACCTGCCGTCGGCCACGCGTCCGCCGATCACCTGCCCACCTGCTGGCCGGCGATCAGGCCGCCTCGAAGCCCGCGTGGTCCGCGATCTTCTTCAACTCGGCCAGCGCGTGCTTCTCGATCTGGCGGATCCGCTCCCTGGTCAGCCCGTGCTGCTTGCCGACCTCGGTGAGCGTCCGCTCCCGACCGTCCTCCATCCCGTACCGGGACCGGATGATCGAGGCCGTCCGGTCGTCCAGCCGGCCGATCAGCCCGTCCAGCTCCTCCCGTCGGAGCATCACCATGACGGCGTCCTCCGGCGAGACCGCGCCGGTGTCCTCGACCAGGTCGCCGAACTGGGTCTCGCCCTCGTCGTCGACCGACATGTTCAGACTGACCGGGTCACGGGCCCAGTCCAGCACGTCCTTGACGCGCTGCTCGGTGGTGTCCAGCTCGGCCGCCACCTCGGCCGGATCGGCCTCGCGGCCCAGCTCCTTCGACTTCTCGCGCTGCACCCGGCGGATCCGGCCGAGCTCCTCGACCAGGTGCACGGGCAGCCGGATGGTGCGGGACTGGTCGGCGATCGACCGGGTGATCGCCTGCCTGATCCACCAGGTCGCGTAGGTGGAGAACTTGAAGCCCTTCGAGTAGTCGAACTTCTCGACCGCCCGGACCAGGCCCGCGTTCCCCTCCTGGATCAGGTCGAGCAGCGGGAGACCGCTGCGCGGGTACCGCCGGGCCACCGCCACCACCAGCCGGAGGTTCGACCGGATGAAGACGTCCTTGGCCCGCTCGGCGTCCTCGGCTATCGCCTCCAGCTCCTCGCGCTTGACGCCCTTGGGGAGCGTGCCCTCCTCCAGCAGTTGCCGGGCGTAGACGCCCGCCTCTATTCGCAGTGACAGCTCCACCTCCTCGGCGGCGTCGAGCAGCGGCGTGCGCGCGATCTCGTCGAGGTACATGCCGACGAGGTCACGGTCGGCCTCAAGGTTGTTCGGCCGGGCGGTGCGAGTCCGGTCGGCCTTGTCGCGAACGACGGCACGAGTGGCCATGCTTGCTCCCTTGCTGCTGGTGCCGATCTGCCTGGATCCCTCCCCGCCGGGTGTCAGCCGGGGCAAAGGTGTGCGGGCCCCAGGAGGCTCACACGTAACGATCCAACGCACAGAAATAGGACAACATTCCCAACTCGCCCAGTTTCTTCCCGGCATGCAGTATCCTGCGACTTTTCCCGCGCGGTGGTCGACGGTGTGTGATGCACGGACTACGGGGCGTTGACCTGCGGAGCCCCGAACCACCCCCCAGTCCGCACAACGGACGGACACCCGCCATCCGCAGCTTCTCCGCACAAAAGATGCCGAATCGCGATCCGCACCACCCCCGAACCAGCACCCCCACTGGGAAGGTGTTAGTCATGTACCCGCCCATTTCCGGCGCCCGCGCCCAGGTCGTGCCCCCGAACGGCCTGCCCCGCCGGTCCTTCGGCGGTCGGGGCCGGGGCGGCCGGTCCGTCGGCGGCCGGCCCCCGGGCGGCCGGAGCCCCGACCAGCGGACCCCCGAGGGCCGGGCCGCGCTGCGCCGACGGCGGCAACTGCTCACCTGCACCGCCGCGAGCCTGGGCTCGGCCACCCTGCTGGCCGTGCTGGTCCTGCTGGTCCTCGGCGGCTGGGGACCACTCCGGCACCTGGACCGGAGCTGGATCACCGCCCTGCACGAGTACGCCGTCGACCACCCGATGTGGTCGGCCTCCATGCAGACCCTGGCCGACATCGGCAGCACCGTGACCATGCGGGGGCTGCTCACCCTGGCGGCACTCTGGCTCTGGGCCATCGGGGCCCGCACCCTGGGCGGCTGGGCGGCCTCCCTGATACTGACCGGCTGGCTGACCAGCGCGCTCGGCAAGGAGCTGACGGGCCGTGAGCGCCCGGCCTTCCGCGATCCGGTGGCCTCCGCCGACGGCTTCGCCCTCCCCTCCGGGCACGCACTCGCCTCCGCGATCACCTGCGGGGCCCTGGTGATCCTGGTCTGGCCCCGAGCCGACCGGACCGGCCGGATCGCCGCCTGCACCGTGGCCGGCCTGTCCGTGCTGACGATCGGCTGGACCAGGATCGCGCTCGGACTGCACTGGCCCAGCGACGTCCTGGCCGGCTGGCTGGCCGCCGTCCTGGTGATCGGCGGCGTCACGTTGGCGATCGAGCTCTGGCGGCCGGGTGCGCTCTCCCGGGACGTCCGCCGGGTCGGCTGGCGGACCAGACCCCGGGTGCAGCGGGTGCTCGCGGCTCCGGCCCCGGCCTCCGACGCCCCGCTCCCCGCACCGCCACCCCTCGCCACCTCGGCCGACAGCCCGCACCGACCCCCCGCACCGGACCCCGGCCGCACCCCCGGTCCCGCTTCGGACCCCAGGACCGGTACCGGACCGCACTCCTGACGGATCGTGAGAAGGATCACATGGAGACCTCCGGGCGGCATGGGGAGGGATCGGGCAGGGCATCATCAACCAATTCACTCCCTATCGGCAGCGGAAAAATCACCCTGAACCGGCACTTTCACGACGCACGGCGCTCCGTCAGCATGCCGACCGCCCGGGCCGGAGAGATTTCCGGCACACGGCACGGGGCTCCCCAGTCGGTGCCACGGTGCGGCAGACTTCTCCGGCCGGGTGTGCCTGCGCCCGGCCGGGCCGGGCAGTCGCCGCACTTCCGCTGCCCAGGCACCGAGTGACGGGGGTCGGATGACCATGCACAGGACGGACGAGCCGGCCAACCCCTACGGCGAGCCGCCCGCCGGGCCGTTCCACCACGGCCCGGACGTCCCCGGCCCCGATGGCCAGGGCGGCAGTGGCCAGGTGCCCGACAGCCGGTTCCCCGAGGGCTTCTTCCGCGACGAACCCGCCGCCGCACCCGCTGCTCCCGTTGCTCCGCCCGGCCCCGTCCCGGGCCCCGATGGCTACGGCTACGGCTACGACGCCCCCGGCCCGTACGGCATCCCCGGCCAGCAGCCCCCGGCCCAGCCGACCGTGCAGCTCGGCCAGGTCCAGCCGCAGCCCCACCCGACGATGCAGCTGAGCCAGCCGCTCAGCCACCCCACCATGCAGTTCGGCCAGTCCCAGCTCCCCGGGCCCCGGCCGCCGTACCCGGGCCAGACGCAGGGACCGGGTCAGCAGGCGGCTCCCCCGATGCCGTCCGCTCCGCCGATGCCACCCGCCGTCCCGGTGGTCGCCCCGATGGTCCCGGTCGCCGGGGGCGGGATGCCGGACGCCACCATGCAGTTGACCGCCGTACCGGCCACCGCGCCCGCGCGGCCCCAGGCACCGCGGCCGGAGCAGCAGCCCGAGGCCGAGTCCGAGGCCGCCAAGGCCGGCCGGACCGCCCGCAACGGCATGATCATGGCGCTCGGCTCGCTCAGCTCCCGCGCGCTCGGCTTCGTCCGGGCGGCCGTGATCGCCGCCGCGATCGGCGTCGCCAAGGTCGGCGACGGCTACGCGGTGGCCACCATGCTGCCGAACACCATCTTCATCATGCTGATCGGCGGGGTGCTCAACTCGGTCTTCGTGCCCGAGCTGGTCCGGGCCGCCCAGCAGCACGCCGACAAGGGCGTGGCGTACACCAACCGGCTGCTGACGGTCTGTGGGGTGGCCCTGATCGGGATCACCGCCGTGGCCTTCTTCTCCGCGCCGGCGATCGTCGACGCCTACACCAACTACGGCCCGGACGACACCGCCCAGCGCGAGCTGACCCTGGCCCTGGCCCGGTACTGCCTCCCGGCGATCCTGTTCTACGGCCTGTTCGGCCTGCTCGGCCAGGTGCTCAACTCCCGTGACCGGTTCGGCGCGATGATGTGGGCGCCGGTGCTGAACAACGTCGTGGTGATCACCGTCTTCGGCCTCTACATGGTGCTCTTCGACTTCGCCGAGAACGCCTCCGCCGTCTCCAGCGGCGGGGCCCTGCTGCTCGGCCTCGGCAGTGCCTTCGGCATCCTGGTCCAGGCCCTGGCCCTGCTGCCCTCGCTGCGGGCCTCCGGCTTCCGCTTCCGGCCCCGCTTCGACTGGCGCGGCTCCGGCCTGACCGCCCCGCTGAAGGCGGCCGGCTGGGCACTGATGCTGGTCGTGGTCACCCAGCTCTGCTTCCTCGGCATCACCAACCTGGCCACCGGAGCGCTGGCCTCCGCCGAGGCGGACGGCTTCACGGGCATCGGCCTCGGCTACACCGCCTACAACAACGCCTACCTGCTCTTCGTGGTCCCGCAGGGCATCATCACCGTCTCGCTGGTCACCGCGATCCTGCCGAACATGTCCCGCTCGGTGACGGCCGGCCGCTTCGCCGAGGTCGGCCGGGAGCTGTCCCAGACCCTGCGCAGCTCGGCCGGGATGATCGTGCCCGCCGCCGCCGTCTTCCTCGCGCTGGCCACCCCGATCGCCCGCCTCGCCTACGGCCACGGCAACGTCAAGGCCGAGGACGTCGAGGTGATCGCCCAGGTCCTGATGGCCTTCGCGATCGGCCTCCCCGCCTTCTGCGCCCAGTACGCGCTGGCCCGTGGCTTCTACGCGATGAGCGACGCCCGCACCCCGTTCTGGCTCACCACCGCCATCTCGGGCGGGAACGTCGCGCTCTCCGGCCTCGCCTTCCTGGTGCTGCCGGGCCGCTGGATCATCGTCGGCATGGCCGGCGCCCACACCCTGGCCGTGCTGTTCGGCGTGGCCCTCACCGGCCGGGCGCTCGGCCGCCGCCTACGCCGCGAGGGCACCACCGCGCCGGCCGGCCACGCCGCACCGCCCGCCCGGGCCGACCTCCCGCCGGACGCCACCCTGGTGCTCGGCACGGGTCTCGGGCTCGGCTCCGGAGGGGCCCGCCGTGCCCCGGCCGGCAGCGGCCTCGACGGCGTCAAGCTGGTCGTGCTGCACCTCGCGCTGGCCGCCGCCTGCGCTCCCGGTGGCCTGGCCGCCTACTGGCTCACCGGCGCCGTCTCCGACCTCGTCCCGAACGAGGTCATCGCCGCCCTGCTCTCCCTCGGTGCCGGCTCGGTCCTGATCCTGGCCTCGGTCCTGCTGCTCGCCCGCCCGCTCGGCGCCGGCCCCGCCGTCGCCCCGCTGGCCCGCAAGCTCCGCATCCCCTACCCGACCCCGGCCCCGACCCCGGCCCCGGCCCCGGCCGCCGACCCCGGCCCGGGCAACGGCAAGCACCGCCGCTGACCCGCCCGGGCGGGCCCCTGACGGCCCCTCAGCAGACACGAACGGAGGCCGGCTCCCTGATGGGGGGCCGGCCTCCGTCACGTCTTCGGCCGACGACCGTCCGGCCTGACCTGTACTCAATGTGTACCAGAGCGGCAGAGGCCCTGCCGTCCTGTGGACGGCAGGGCCTCTGACCAGCGCGTTTACCGTGCCCCATGCAGGATTCGAACCTGCGACACCGGCTTTAGGAGAGCCGTGCTCTATCCCCTGAGCTAATGAGGCGGGGTTGCGGTGCACTCGCCGGGATCCCGTACGCGACCGTCCGGACAGCCTGGAGCGAGCACCGGACACAGACTAGCGGATCGCGCTGCCGCCGATCAGCCCCACCGGTCCGGCACCGATCCGGGCCGCCCCGGCGCCGACCGTGGCTACGATGCCCCTGACTGTCGATCAGGGACCGCCGGGGGCTCCCTGTCCCGCCCGGCAGCTGCAGAACGCCGCCGCGGCGCGGCCGGGGCCGGGCCGGTCGGGGCAGCCCTGGTCGTGGGCGCGGGGACCTCGATCGCCGTGAGCAGCCCGGCTCCGCGGAACCGATGACGAGAACCACGATCAGGACCGGCCCTCCCGGGCGCGCGCCCCGGCACGAGGCCGGTTGAGCAGTGCAGGTGGGTCCGGTGGGGCAGGATGCGGGTTTGACGGTGTGTCGGGGGTACAGGCGACGGGGGTGTGAAGGTGACGGAACGGGAGGTTGCGGTGCGGGTGCAGCGGTTGGCCCAGGTGGCGGTCGGGTGTGCCGGGGCTGCGGCGGTGGTGCTGGTGCTGATGATCGGCTGGCGCGGTCTGGGCGTGGTGCTGGCCGGGGCGATCGGGCTCGGAGTGGCAGCCGCCGGGGCCTGGTGGGCGGTGGCGCACCGGGGGGCGCCCCGGGTGTTCGGCGCGGTGCTGGCCGTGGCGGCGCCGGTCTGGGTGCTGGGCTTCCTGGTGCAGAGCGGGCTCGGGCTGGAGGCCGTGCTGACGGTCTCGCTCTGGGCGGGCGGGATGGCCGCCGCCACCGAGGCGCTGCGGCTGGACAAGCGGGCCCGCCGCGCCGACCGGACCCCGGCCGCGCCGAGGGCCCGCAAGCCGGTGCTGATCATGAACCCGAAGTCCGGCGGCGGGAAGGTCGAGAAGTTCGACCTGGTCCGCAAGGCCGAGGCACGCGGGGCCCGGGTGGTGCTGCTGGACGGGCAGGACGTCTCCGAGCTGGCACGGCGGGCGGTCGCCGAGGGCGCCGACCTGCTCGGGGTGGCGGGCGGTGACGGCACCCAGGCGCTGGTGGCCGAGGTGGCCGCCGAGCACGACCTCCCGTTCCTGGTGATCTCGGCCGGCACCCGGAACCACTTCGCGATGGACCTCGGTCTGGACCGCAACGACCCGTCCACCTGCCTGGACGCACTGACCGACGGCATCGAGCTGCGGGTCGACCTGGGCCGGGTGGCGGACCTGCCGTTCGTGAACACGGTCTCGTTCGGCGCCTACGCCGAGATCGTGCAGAGCCCGGACTACCGGGACAACAAGACCGTCACCGCCCTCGGCGCCCTGCCCGACCTTCTGGCCAACAAGATCGGCGCCCGGCTCACCGCCGAGGCCGACGGCACCCGCCTGACGGACCCGCAGGCCGTGCTGGTCAGCAACAACCCGTACGAGACCGGCGACCTGCTCGGCGCGGGCAGCCGCCCCAGCCTGGAGACCGGCCGGCTCGGGGTGCTGAGCCTGAAGGTGGACGGCGCCGCGCAGGCCGCCGAGCTGGCACTCCGGGGGGAACAGGCCCAGGGGCTGACGGTGCTGACGGCCCGTGAGGTGACCGTGACGGCCGAGGCCGGCACCGACACCATCCCGGTCGCGGTGGACGGCGAGGCGCTGACCCTGCCGACCCCGGTACGGTGCGGCATCCGGCCCGGAGCACTCCGGGTGCGGGTGCCCAGGGACCGGCCGGGCGCCGAGACGGTGGCCCCGCTGCGGGACTGGCGGCGGGTCTGGCGGCTGGCCACCGGTGAGGCCGCGGCGGGCGAGGACCCGGGGAAGGCCGCCTGAACGCCCGTCAGGGCCGGCCGGCAACGGCCGGATGGTGGCGGCCGAACGGGTGCCGGTGCGGAGGTCGGGGCCGGTGGTGGGTGAGGATGACAGTGATGACGAGGGAGGTGACGGTCGATGCGGAGCCCGACGACCGGTAGGTGGTGGCCGCTGTCCCAAGCGGTGGTGACGGACCTGGCGGCGCTGGACCGCTCGGTGTACGGCGCGGTGGCGGCGACGCCGACGCCCGTGCTGGACGGGGTCATGCGGCGGCTGTCGGCGGCGGCCGACCACTCGAAGCTGTCGTTCGCGGTGGCCGGCCTGCTGGCGCTGCGCGGCGGTTCGACCCGGCGGGCGGCGGTGCTCGGAGTGGCGGCGATCGGCCTGGCCTCGGCCACCGCAAACCTGCTGGGCAAGAACCTGGTACGGCGCGAACGCCCGGACCGGGCCGGTGCGCTGGTGCCGGAGGCCCGGCACGTCCCGATGCCGAGCTCGGCGTCCTTCCCGTCCGGGCACTCGGCCTCGGCCTTCGCCTTCGCGGTGGCGGTCGGTGCCGAAGTCCCGCAGACCGCCGTACCGCTGGCCCTGCTGGCCGCCACCGTGGCGTACTCGCGGGTGCACACGGGGGTTCACTACCCCGGGGACGTGGTGGCCGGTTCGCTGCTCGGCGTCGCGGCGGCCACGGCGGTCCGCCTGGTCGGCGTGGGCACCTTCGGTGCGGCCCAGCAGGACTGACGGAGGGTCGGACGGCCCCGGCCCCGGCCACGGCGGCCCCGGCACGAGCCCGGACGGCCGGGGCGCCGCCGGGCCACCGCCGGGCCACCGAGCAGCCGGGGCGCCCCGCGTGAGCACCGCCACAGGCTGACGCCCTCCGGACCGGGAATGGTGCCGGAGGGACCTGACCGGGAGGGTGAGTTGACGGCGGAGCGGATGATCGGGCTGCTGGCGGAGACCGGCGGCTTCACCTGCTGGGACGAGCCGGTGGGACTGCCGCCGGACGACCCGGACTACCGGGCGGCACTGTTGCGGGCCCGCGAGCGGACCGGGCTGGACGAGGCCGTGACCACCGGCCGGGTCCGGATGGCGGGCCGTCAGGTGGCCCTGGTGGTGTCGGAGTTCGGCTTCCTGGGCGGATCGATCGGGGTCGCCACCGCCGAACGGATCACCCGGGCGGTGGAACGGGCCACGGCCGAGCGACTGCCGCTGCTGGCCCTGCCGGTCTCCGGCGGCACGCGGATGCAGGAGGGCACTGCCGCGTTCCTCTGCATGGTGCGGATCACCGCCGCCGTGCAGGCCCACCGGGCCGCCGGACTGCCCTATCTGACCTACCTGCGCAATCCCACCATGGGCGGGGTGTTCGCCTCCTGGGGCACGCTGGGCCACCTGGTGCTGGCCGAGCCAGGCGCCCGGCTGGGCTTCCTCGGGCCCCGGGTCTACCGGGAGCTGCGCGGGGTGGAGCTCCCGGAGGAGGTGCAGCGGGCCGAGACGCTGGCGGCGCACGGGCTGATCGACGCGGTGGTCCCGCCGGAGCGGCTCGCCGAGACGGTGGCCCGGGCCCTGGCCGTCCTCGCCGACCCGCCGGCCCCGTGCACCGACCCGTCCACCGACCCACCGGCCGCGCCCACCGACCAGTCCACCGGCCCGTCCGCCGACCCGCCGGCCGCGCCCACCGACCCGTCCGCTGCCCCCGAACCACCCCCGGCAGCCGACCGGGCGGTGGCCGCCGATGCCTGGGCAGCGGTGCTGCGCAGCCGCGCACCGGAGCGACCGGGCGCGGACGCGGTGCTGGCCGCCGCCGATCCCGGGTGGCTGGAGCTGGCCTCGCCCGGCCCGGCCCTGGTCCGCGCGCTGGCCCGGTTCGACGGGCAGCCGGCCCTGGTGGTGGGACAACGCCCCGGCGAGGAGCGGCCGTTCACCGCCGCCGAGCTGCGCAGCGTGCGCCGGACGGCCAGGACGGCCGAGCAGCTCGGCCTGCCGCTGGTGACGCTGGTGGACACCTCCGGTGCCGAACTCTCGGTCCGTGCCGAGCTGGACGGCCTGGCGCTGGAGATCGCCCGCACCCTGGAGACCCTGGTGGCACTGCGCTCACCGGTACTGGCGGTGCTGCTCGGCCAGGGCTCGGGCGGCGGGGCGTTGGCCCTGCTGCCGGCCGACACCGTACTGGCAGCGAGCAGCGGCTGGCTGGCCCCGCTGCCGCCGGAGGGCGCCTCGGCGATCGTGCACCGGGACGGCGCACACGCGGCCGAGCTCGCCCGCTCGCAGGGCATCGGGGCCGCCGACCTGATGGCGGCGGGCCTGGTCGACCACATCCTGTCGGAGGGCGGGGACGGTGCACCGGACCCCGGCTTCGCACCCCGGGTCGCCCGTGCGGTGGGTACCGCGCTCGCCGGGTTGACGGCCCGTCCGGACGGAGAGCGCCTGGCAGCACGGGCCGCACGCCACCGCCGACTCGGCGGCGGCTGAGCCCCGGGCCGATGCCGGCCGACCGACCGACCAGGAGCGCGCCCCTACCCTGACGGCGCTCCTACCACCCGGCCCCGCACAGTCAGACGAGCACCGTGAGCCCGCACCGCACCCTGACCTGGCTGCTCCCCGCCCTGTTGACGCTGGCCGTCGGCCTGCTCGGGATCAGCACCCCGGAGCTCTGGCGGGACGAGCTCGCCACCTGGAGCGCCACCTCGCGCAACTGGCCCGAGCTGTTCGGCATGCTCGGCCGGGTGGACGCCAGCCACGGTGCCTACTACCTGCTGATGCACGTCTGGAGCGGACTGTTCGGCTCCTCCGTGCCGGCCCTGCGACTGCCCTCCGCCCTCGCCATGGCCGGGGCCGCCGCCTTCGCCGCGCTCACCGCGCGCCGGGTGTACGGCAGCGGGACCGCCGGCCTCGCGGCCGGGCTGCTGCTGGCCACGGTGCCGACCGTCTCCCGGTACGCCCAGGAGGCCCGCAGCTACGCCCTCGTCACCTGTGCGGTGGCGGCCGGGAGTTGGCTGCTGCTGCGAGCACTGGACCGGCCGACGGTCGGCCACTGGGCCTGGTACGGGCTGGCGGTGGCGGCCGGCGGCGTGCTCCACCTGGTCTCCCTGGCGGCACTCGCCGGCCACGCGGCCTTGGTCCTGACGCACCGTCGGTCCGACCACCCCGTACCCGACCCCACGCCCACAGACCCCACCCCCGCACACCCTGACCCCACAGACCCCACCCCCACAAGCCCCGCAGACGCCACGCCCGGCTTCCGGCGACCGACCGGCCCGTGGCTGCTGACCGTCCTGCCGGCCCTGCTGCCGGCCGTCCCGGTGGCGCTGCTCGGCCGGAGTCAGTCCGGCCGCCAACTCGGCTGGCTGGGCCGGCCGGGGGCGGAGGAGCTCCGCCTGGTGTGGGCGGGCATCCTCGACTCCCACGAGGTGCTCTCCCTGTTCTGCCTGCTGGCCGGGCTCGCCCTGCTGCGGCCCGGGCGGACCCGTGCCGCCGTCCGCGTGCTGCTGCTCGGCACCCTGCCGGTGGTCGCGGTCTGGCTGCTCTCGCAGGGCCCGTCCTCCTACTTCCTCGCCCGCTACCTGCTCTTCACCGTCCCGGCCTGGGCCGCCCTGGCCGGCGGCGGGGTGGCTGCGGCCGTAACGGCGGTGGCCCGGGTGGCGCCCCGTCGGCTGGCGGCGGCGGTGGCGGTCTCCCTGGTGCTGCTGTCGCTGGCGCTGGGCGCCTTCCCGCAGCTGAGCATGCGTCAGCGCTACGGGCACAGCGGGTACGTGGCGTTCGGGAGCGATGACCGGGACTACCGCGGCGCCGCCGCACTGGTCGCGGCGGGGTACCGGCCGGGCGACGGGATCGTGCCGGTGGCCGGGGAGCAGGCGTGGGCGATGGTCGGCCCGGGCATCGCCTACCACCTGCCGTCGGGCGTCCGGCCGCCCCCGCTGCTGGTCGAGCGGAGCGCCGTGCAGGCGGACGACCTCTATCCGGTGGAGTGCCCGGCCCCGGCCCACTGCCTGGGCACCGCGCCCCGGACCTGGGTGGTCAACCTGGCGACGGTCAGCGATCCACTCACCGGCCTGACGTCGGCTCAGACCGTCGCCCTGCGAGCGGAGTTCACCGTTGCCCGGGTGCAGTACGTCCGGGGCCTGACGGTCGTCCTCCTGGTACGGCGGTGACCCCGGAGCGGAAACCTCGGAGCGGAACCCTCGGAGCGGGGTCCTCGGGGCGGGGTCACCACGCGGGTGACGGAGCGTCAGCCAGCGGATGCGGCACCGGACCGCCCGGGTGAGGATGGCCGGTGGGGGCAGGGCCGAGCCAGACGGAGGTACAGGTGACCCAGCCGCCACCGGCCGGCCGCGACAGCAGCAGCAGCGAGGAGAGCGGCAGCGGCAGCCGCGGTGACCGCCTCAAGGCCCGCTCCGCCGCCCTCACGGCCACCGCCAAGGGCCTCCCCGACCGGGTGCCGCTCGTCGGCCGGGCGGTCGGCCAGCTGATCCGGGTGAACCTGCTGGACAACGCCACCCGGCTGGCCGCCCAGGCGTTCCTCAGCGCACTGCCCGCGCTCTTCGTGGTGGCGGTCTTCGCCCCGGCCTCGGTCCGGGACGGGGTGGTCGGCTCGCTCAAGGACCAGCTCGGCATCGAGGGCGAGGCCCAGCAGCAGGTGCGGCAGCTGATGGCGGCCGGCAGCGACGACGTGACCCAGAGCTTCGGGGTGGTCGGTGCGCTGGTCACCCTGCTCTCGGCCACCGCGCTCAGCCGGGCCATGCAGCGGGTCTGCGAGCGGTGCTGGGAGCTGCCCAAGTCCGGGGTCCGGCTGGCCGCCTGGCGCTGGCTGGCCTGGCTGGTGGTCTGGCTGGCCTTCCTGGTCGGTCAGGCGCCGGTGCGCAAGGGCTTCGGGGCGGGCCCCTGGCTCGGCCTGCCGCTCTACCTGCTGCTGGCCACCGCACTCTGGTGGTGGACCCAGCACCTGCTGCTGGGCAACCGGGTGCGCTGGTTCCCGCTGCTGCCGGGTGCCGTGCTCTGCGGGGTGGCGGTGCTCGGCCTCGGCCTGGCCGCCCAGCTCTACCTGCCGCGCGCGGTGGCCCAGAGTGTGGACCGGTTCGGCCCGTACGGCGTGGTGTTCACCAGCCTGAGCTGGCTGATCGTGCTGTTCTCCGCCGTCACGTTGGCCATCTCGCTGGGCCGGGTGCTGGCCGAGGAGCCCGTCGTGGCGCGGCTGCTCGGTACGACCGACGAGCCCGGCCGCTGGGGCGGCCGGGCTCGTTGAAGGGGTGCTGCCGGAGCGTCAGAGGATGCGCAGCAGGCGGGACGCGATGGACGGCGGGGCCAGGTCCGACTGGAGCGTGACGGGCACCTCGACCCGGTCCTCGCCCTCGCCGGCCGCGATGGTACCGACCTGGGTGCCGGCCTTGGCGGTGTGGCCGAGACCCTCGGTCTTCATGGTCAGCTCGGCCTTGACGCCGGACCAGCCGGCCACCGTCAGGTCCTTGGCCGCGACCACCGGGACGGTGCCGCCGAGGCCGTCGTCCACCTGACCGACCACCTCGCCCTGCTTGGCCAGGGTCTGGCCGGTGAGGCCGTTCTGCGCGCTGGTGATGATCTTCTGGCTGGCCGACTGGGCGGCCTTCAGCAGGTTGTCGGTGGCGGTCGCGGGCTGGCCCAGGGTGACGCCGAGGATCAGCCGCTTGGTGCCGCCGATCTCCTTGGTGGCGGCCCACATCAGGCAGGAGCCGGCCGGGGTGCTGGAGCCGGTCTTGACGCCGATCACACCGTTGCGGGCGGAGAGCAGCCCGTTGGTGTTGTAGATCCGCTGGTTGTTGAAGGTCATGTCCGGGGTGGCGACCACCTGACGGAACACCTCGTCGTCCATCACCGCGCGGGCCAGCTTGAGCTGGTCCTTCGCGGTGCTCTTGGTGTTGTTGTCGTAGCCGGCCGGGTCGGCGTAGGTGGTGTTGGTCATGCCGAGCGCCTTGGCCTCGGCGTTCATCTTCTCCACGAACGCGGCCTCGGAGCCGGCGTCCCAGCGGGCCAGCAGCCGGGCCACGTTGTTGGCCGAGGGCAGCATCAGCAGTTCGAGCGCCTCGTACTGGGTCATCTTCTGACCCTCGGTCAGCTGGGCCCGGGACTCGTCGGTGTTCGCGGACTCGGCGGCGGCCTGCTTGTCGACCGTGATGACCGGGCCCGGCTCACCCTTCCGCAACGGGTGGGCCTTGAGGATCAGGTGGGCGTTCATCACCTTGGTGACGCTGGCGATCGGCGCCGGGGTCTCCGGGCCGGAGCTCCCGAGGGTCCCGACCCCGACCACCTCGGCGGCGGCCTGGCCCTTGGCGGGCCACGGCACCGTCAGCTGGTCCCCGGCGAAGGTGTACGAACCCGCCAGGGAGAGCTTGGTCTTCGGGTCCGGCAGCGGACGGAGCAGCTGGGCCACCACCACCGCACCGATCACCACGGCCAGGAAGACCGTCCAGATGGTGATCCGCTTGACCGCCCGTCGGAACGGCGAGACCGGTCGGGCGGAGAGCGCGGCCAGCACCTCCATCGCCTCGGAGGTGGTCTCCGGCACGGGCAGCGGCTCCGGCTCGACCACCGGCGGCGCGGTCGGCTCGGGCACGTTCCACGCCTGCACCGGCGGCTTGACCGGGGCGGGCTTCTCGAACTTCTCGGCCTGAACGGCCTGAACGGGCGGCACGGGCGGCACCGCCGACGCGGGCGCGGGCGCGACCGGCTCCGCCGGCCGTTCCGGCTGCTCAGCGGGCTCGGGCTCGGCAGCCTCCTCGACGGACCCGACCGACTCGACAGCCGCGACCGGCCCGGCGGGCCCGGCCTCCTCGGCCGCCTGCGGCTCGTCGGCGACCGGCGCCGCGGCGGCCTCCGCAGGCTCCTCCGTCGGTTCCACGGGCTCAGCGCGCTCGGCGGACTCGACGGGCTCAGCGCGTTCGGCGGACTCGACGGGCTCAGCGCGTTCGGCGGACTCGACGGGCTTCGCAGGCTCGGCGGGCTCCACGGGCTCGGCGGACTCGTCCGGCACCCGCAAGTGCGTGGTCGCGTTGTCCACCGGCAGTCTCAGCATGGTGGTCCGGCTGTCCACATCGCGGACCCTCAGCTGGACGGTGGAGCCGTTCGGCACGGTGGCCGGCGCCGCTGCCTCCTCCTCCACCGTTTCCCCGTCACGCCGCACCTTGTCGGGGGACTCGCCCACGTAACCCATCCTCCTCGTCCGCCGGACCGGCCGAACGGATTTTCCGCCCGCCGGTTAGCTCTCCAGTCTCCGCTACCGGGACCGTAACGACCGTCACACCCCGCCCGACCGGCCGTTATTCGCTCGGACCGGCCCGTCGGGGGGCATACCAAGCCTCAGACGCGGGGCCCGGTGGGCCCGGTTCCCGCCCCCACCGCCAGGTCACAATTCGGAGGCGTACTCGACAAGCCGCTGTGAGAGGCGTCACGCTGTCATTCATCCACGCGGGGAGGCTTGGATGGGCAAGAGTCGTAGAACTATTCCCGAGGAACTCCTGTTGCTCGCCCTGGACCCGACCACGGGCACCACGGCGCAGCCGCAGACCCTCGACCTCGGACTCGCCGGGGCACAGCTCGTCGAGCTGTCCCTGGCCGGGCGGATCGTCCCTGACGGGGACCGGATTGCCGTGGTGATGGCACGGCCGACCGGTGATCCGACCCTGGACCACGCACTGGAACTGCTGCGCCGTCGTGGCAGTCCCGTGCGAGCTGCACACTGGATCGGCGGGCCCCGCCTGGGGCTGCGGCAGACCTACCTGGCGCACCTGGAGCGGTGCGGCATGGTGACCGCCGTGCCGGGACAGGTGTGCGGCGTGCTGCCGACGACGCGGTACCAGGCGTCGGACGACTGCACCAACGCCGCCATCAAGCAGCGGCTGGACACCGCGATCCGGACCGGGGTCCCACCGGACCCCAGGACGGCCGCGCTGGCCGCGCTGGCGCACGCCGTCGGCCTGGGCAAGCACCTGTACCCGGGCAACGAGGGCAGGTCGTCGCGGTCCCGGCTGCGCGACCTGATCCGGTACGACCCGCTCGGCGGCATGGTCGCCCACGCGGTGATGGACGTTCAGAACGGCCTGCCCACGCAGGCCCGGGGCGCGGCACCGTCGCGTCCCGCGGCCACCGGGCACCCGGCACCGAGCCGTCCGACCTCGGGCGGCGCCACCGGCCGGGGTCTGGCGGGCAGGGCGGTGGCGCGCTGATCCAGCGCGCGACCGGTCGGCGTGCCGACACGCGCACCAGCTCGCGGGGCGGCCGTCCCAGACAGTCAACTGTCTGGGACGGCCGCCCCGTTGGCGTTCCGGGGACGGCGATCCCCATTACCGCAGCGGGGCACTGCGGCGCAAGGGACGAGATCCCGTTTGAGTGCATTTCAGATGATCCGTTCATGTGCGCAGAGGCCATTCCCGCACGCCAGGACGGGCCGGGATGGCATGCTGCTCCACGTCAGGGGGGTTGGTACCAATTTCCACACTCTTCCGAGGCGCGCCGCACCCCGGTGCGCCAGAGGTACGGCCGGAGGTCGACGTGTCCGCCAACATCAATCCGACGGTCCGGCGCCGCCGGCTCGGCGCCGAACTGCGGCGCCTTCGCGAACTGAGGGGCATGACGGCCGAGGAGGTGGCCGGCCGCCTGATGGTCTCCCAGTCGAAGATCAGCCGCCTGGAGAACGGGCGCCGCTCGATCAGCCAGCGCGACGTCCGGGACCTCTGCGACGTCTACGAGGTCAACGACGAGCGGGTCCGGGCCGGTCTGATGGAGATGGCCAGGGAGTCCCGCCAGCGCGGCTGGTGGCACGAGTTCGGCGACATCCCGTACTCGGTCTACATCGGCCTGGAGGCCGAGGCCAGCTCGATCCGGGCCTACGAGTCCTCGTTCGTCCCGGGGCTGCTGCAGACCCGGGAGTACGCGGCGGCGGTCGTCGAGGGCACTCAGCCGGACACCGACGCCGGGGCGGTGCAGCGGCGGGTCGAGGTGCGGATGAAGCGGCAGAGCCGGATAAACGGTGAGAACCCGCTGGGCAGCCTCTGGGTCGTGGTGGACGAGGCGGTGCTGGCCCGCGAGGTCGGCAGCCCGATGGTGATGGCGGACCAACTGCACCAGCTGATCGAACTGAGCGAGCGTCCGAACATCAACCTGCAGGTCATCCCGTTCCGCCACGGCGCGCATCCCGGCATGACCGGGACATTCTCCCTGATGGAGTTCCCCGAGTCGGCGGATTCGACGGTCGTCTACTTCGAAGGAGTGACGGCCGACCTCTACCTGGAGAAGGACGCCGACGTCCGCCGCTATACCAATCTGTACGACCACCTGCGGGCCGCAGCGCTCAGCGTGGCGGAGAGCCGCACACTGATCCGATCCTATGCAGAGGGGTTCAAGAGATGAGCACCACGTCCACGCAAGGCAGTCTGACCTGGCGCAAGAGCAGCCACAGCGGCGGCAACGGCGCCTGCGTCGAGATCGCCGTGCCGAACGGCTCCACCATCGCCGTGCGGGACTCCAAGGACCCCGAGGGCCCGCAGCTGCACTTCTCGAACGCCGCCTGGGCCGCCTTCGCCACCGCCACCGCGGCCGGCGCCTTCGGGCGGATCTGAGCCTCCCTCAGCAGCCCCCGGAGCACCAGCTCCTGACGCGGCGGGCCCTGGAACGGCAAGCGCCGGAACAGCAGCCCCCGGAACAGCAGGCCCCGGAGCGGTGCCCGGTCAGATCGGGTACCGCTCCGTCCAGGCCCGGCCGCGCAGCTCGCTGCCGTGCAGCAGCTCCAGCACGAAGTCGTCCGCCAGCTCCAGCAACGTCCCCCGGCCCTCCAACTCGGCCACCAGCTCCGGCGGCAGCGCGGTCTCCCCGTGCACCACACCCAGCAGACTGCCGCAGAGCGCACCGGTCGAGGCGCTGTCCCCCGAGTGGTTGACCGCCAGCAGCAGACCGGACTTGAGGTCGTGCGCCACCAGCGCGCAGTAGACCCCGATCGCCAACGCCTCCTCGGCCGCCCGTCCGTCCCCCAACTGCTCCACCCGCTCCGCCCCGGGCTCCCCCGAACGGACCGCGTCCAGGGCCCGGCGCAGCGCGGCCGTGGTCTCCTCGTGCCCCGGGTGGTCGGAGAGCGTGGCCAGCGCCTGGTGCACCCCCTCCTCCAGCGTCCCGCCCCGGGCGGCGGCGTGCACGATCACCGCGAACGCCCCGGCCGACAGGTAGGCCGTGGGGTGACCGTGCGTCAGCACCGAACACTCCACCGCCAGCTGGAAGACCAGCGCCGGGTCCCAGGCCGTCAGCAGCCCGAACGGCGCCGCCCGGACCACCGTCCCGCTCCCCCGGGACTCCGGGTTCCGCGGCTCGCCCAGCGAGCCCGGTCGGTCCGCCTCCGGACCGGACAGCGCCGCCAGCGCGGCCGGGTCCGGCGAACGCCGGGCGTACAGCCACTCCTGACGCCCCAGCCAGCCGAGCTCGGGCCTGCGCTCGTCCGGGCCCCAGTCCTGCTGGGTCACGGCCCAGCGCAGGTAGGCCCGGTGCACGTCGCTCGGCGGGTGCCAACTGCCGCCGTCCCGCTGGGCGTGCGCCCGGATCAGGCCGTCGACGGTGAACAGGGTCTGCTGGGCGCCGTCGGTGACGCTGCCCGGCCGGCCGTAGGCGGCCACGTAGCCCGTCACCCCGTCCGGGCCGTGGGCGGCCCGGATCTTCTCCAGCGAGTCGTCCTCGATCCCGGCCCCGAGTGCGTCTCCCACCGCCCCGCCGAGCAGGCAGCCGCGCACCCGGCTGCGGAAGTCCTGCTGCTGGGCTCGGGACCACAAGGCCATCACGGGTACGGCACCTCTCCTCGACCACTGCCTCGCCCCGCCCCCCGGAGCGCCCTCGCACTGTATTCGAATACCACCCCGGGAGGCGCCGGGGACCGGAACACCAGCTCGTCAACAAAGCGTTGCCGCCTCGTCATCCCGGAGCCACCGGACCGCGCGACGGACTTCCTACGGTCCGCTCCATGACCACCACCCGCACCCGGTTCGCCGTCGCCGTCGCCCTGACCGGCGCCCTCACCCTCGGCACCACCGCGCTGGCCGCCTCCCCCGCCCTGGCCGACTCCACCGGCCGCCACGCCCAGCAGGCCTCCCACCGCATCCCCTTCACCGCCGCCACCGTCACGCAGCGGGCCGACGGCAGCTTCACCCTGACCTGGGCCGCCCCCACCGCCCGCAGGGTCACCGTCTACGCCGGCACCGACCGCGACGCCATCCGCCACCGCACCCCCGTCGCCCGGGGCACCGGCTCGGCCACCGTGACCGTCTCCGGCCTGGCCACCGCCGACCGCTGGTACTTCGAGCTGGTCCCGGACCGGGGCGAGTCGCTGACCGTCGCGGACCGCTCGCTGCACCTGGCCTCGGCCCCCAACTTCCGTGACGCGGGCGGCTACCGGACCACCGACGGCCGCTGGGTGAGGATGGGCGAGGTCTACCGCTCGGACGACCTCTCCAAGCTCACCGACGCCGACCTGGCCAAGCTCCGCCGCCTCGGCATCAAGCAGGTCTTCGATCTGCGCACCCCCGCCGAGCAGAAGGCCGCCCCGGACCGCATCCCGGCCGGGGCCACCGTCACCAACGCCAACGTGCTCGGCGTCGAGGACACCGGGGCGTTCAACGTCACCTCCCCGCAGGCCGCCGTGCAGGCGATGATCGACGCCGAGAAGGTGATGGTCTCGGCGGCCAGCGCCAAGTCCGCCTACCGCAGCGTGCTGCGGGCCGCCGACGACCGGGGCGCGATCCTCTTCCACTGCACCGCGGGCAAGGACCGCACCGGCTGGGCCGGTGCCTCCCTGCTCACCGCCCTCGGCGTCCCGAAGGCCACCGTCGAAGCCGACTACCTGGCCAGCAACGACTACCGGGCCGCCGCCAACGCCGCGATCCTCGCCCACCTCCCGGCGCCCTACCAGGCCGTCTACAAGCCGCTGCTGGACGTCCGTCCGGAGTACCTCAACTCCGGCTACGACGAGGTCACCGCCAAGTACGGCACCTTCGACCGCTACCTGAAGAACGGCCTCGGCCTCGACCGCAACGAGCTCCGCCACCTCCAGGACAACCTCCTGGTCGGCTGACCCGAGCGCACGAGGCCGACGCAGCACCCGGCCTCCCCGGCACGAGACGCATCCAGCGCCCGGTTTCCCCAGCACGAGAACCATGCAGCGCCCGGTTTCCCCGGCACGAGAACCATGCAGCGCCCGGGGGCGCGAGGAACTGCGCGGGTCGGAAGGCGGCCCACCTGCAACTGACCCACCATCAGCCAGTTGCAGGTGCTGCCGTACCCCCGCGCGCAGTTCCCCGCGCCCCCGGGCGCCTGCCCTCTCCCGAACGTCGCGTCCGGTAGCTGCACTCCCGGACGGCGCGGCGCGGTAGCTGCCCTCCCGGACGCCGGCCCGCGCTGACTGCCCTCCCGAAGGCCGCGCCGCGCTGACTGCCCTCCCGGACGGCGCGCCGCGGTGCATCCGTCCTCAGTCGAGGACCGGCAGCAGTGCCGGCAGGTGCCCGTCCGAGGCCAGCGCCGCCGCCCGCCGCTCCGCCGGGACCTCGCCGTAGGTGGTGGTCCGCTGCCGGTGCGGCCGGCCGGCCGCCTCCGCGATGGCCTCCAGCTGCCGGACCGACTTGTAACTCCCGTACGACGAACCGGCCATCCGCGAGATGGTCTCCTCCATCAACGTCCCGCCCAGGTCGTTCGCCCCCGAGCGCAGCATCTCCGCCGCACCCTCCGCCCCGAGCTTGACCCAGCTGGTCTGCACGTTGCGGATGTGCGGGTGCAGCAGCAGCCGCGCCATGGCCATCACCGCCCGGTTGTCCCGGGCCGTCGGCCCGGGCCGGGCGATCCCGGCCAGGTAGACCGGGGCGTTGGTGTGGACGAACGGCAGCGTGACGAACTCCGTGAAGCCGCCCGTCCGTTGCTGGATCTCGGCCAGCAGCCGCAGGTGCGCCAGCCAGTGCGACGGGTTGTCGACGTGCCCGTACATCATCGTGGAGGAGGACGGCAGCCCCAGCTCGTGCGCGGTGCTGACCACCTCCACCCAGGTCGCGGCCGGCAGCTTCCCCTTCGTCAGGATCCACCGCACCTCGTCGTCCAGGATCTCCGCGGCCGTCCCGGGGATCGAGTCCAGCCCGGCCTCCTTGGCCGCCGTCAGCCACTCCCGGATCGAAAGACCGGTCCTGGTCGCCCCGTTGACCACCTCCATCGGGGAGAAGGCGTGCACGTGGATGCCGGGCACCCGGGCCTTCACCGCCCGGGCGATGTCGAAGTAGGCGGTGCCCGGCAGGTCCGGGTGGATGCCGCCCTGCATGCAGACCTCGGTGGCGCCCACCTCCCAGGCCTGCTCGGCCCGGTCGGCGACCTGGTCCAGCGAGAGGGTGTAGGCGTCGGCGTCGGTGCGCCGCTGGGCGAAGGCGCAGAACCGGCAGCCGGTGTAGCAGACGTTGGTGAAGTTGACGTTCCGGGTGACGCAGTAGGTGACGGTGTCCCCCACCGCATCCCGCCGCACCGCGTCCGCGATGGCGCAGAGCGCGTCCAGCGCCGCCCCGTCCGCCTCGAACAGCGTCAGCGCCTGGGCGTCCGTCAGCTTCTGCGGATCGTCGGCGGCCTGTGCCAGCGCGGCCCGGACGTCCCCCGGCAGCCGCTCGGGTGCGGCCAACCCGGCCGCCTGCTCGCGCAGTTCGGCCCAGTCCCCGTAGACCTCCTCGAAGTCACCGCGCCGGTCCCCGGTGCGCCCGGTCTCGTCGATCTCCCGGTGCAGCTCGGTCCGGCCGCGGGCGGTGAGCGGCTCGTCCGGCTCCTGCCAGGGCAGCCCGACCGGCCGGGCGTCCTCCCGGGCCAGGCCGGTCTCCGGATCGGCCAGGGCCCGTACGTGCGGCAGGACGCGCGGGTCGAGCCACGGCTCGCCGCGCAGCAGGTACTCCGGGTAGACCGTCAGCCGCTCGCGCAGCGCGAAGCCCTCGGCGCCGGTCCGCGCCGCCAGCTCCTCGATCTGCGGCCAGGGCCGCTCCGGGTTCACGTGATCGGGCGTCAGGGGCGAGACCCCGCCCCAGTCGTCGATGCCGGCCCCGATGATCAGCGGGAGCTCGCCGTCCACCAGGTTCGGCGGGGCCTGGATCCGGGCGCCGGGGCCGAGTACCAGCCGGGCGACCGCGATGCAGGCGGCCAGCTCCTCCAGCTCCGCGTCCGGCATCGCCCGCATCGCGGTGTCGGGCTTGGCCCGGAAGTTCTGCACGATGACTTCCTGGACGCCCTGGTAGCACCGGGCGGTGCGGCGGATCGCGAACAGCGCGTCGGCCCGCTCCTCGTACGTCTCTCCGATGCCGATCAGCACGCCGGTGGTGAACGGCACCGCACTGCGGCCGGCGTCCTCCAACACCCGCAGCCGGACGGCCGGTTCCTTGTCCGGCGAGCCGTGGTGCGGGCCGCCGGGCTCGGACCAGAGCCGGGTGGCGGTGGTCTCCAGCATCATGCCCATCGAGGGGGCGACGGGCTTGAGCCGCTGGAAGTCGGTCCAGCTCAGCACCCCGGGGTTGAGGTGCGGCAGCAGGCCGGTCTCCTCCAGCACCCGGACCGCCATCGCCCGCACGTAGGCCAGGGTGTCGTCGTAGCCGTGCGCGTCCAGCCACTCCCGGGCCTCGGGCCAGCGGTCCTCGGGCCGGTCCCCCAGGGTGAAGAGGGCCTCCTTGCAGCCGAGCGCGGCGCCCTGCCGGGCGATCTCCAGCACCTCGTCGGGCGAGAGGTAGAGGCCGTGGCCGTCCTTGCGGAGCTTGCCGGGCACGGTGACGAAGGTGCAGTAGTGGCAGCGGTCCCGGCAGAGCCGGGTGAGCGGGATGAAGACCTTCTTCGAGTAGGTGATCACCCCGGGCCGCCCGGCCGCCAGCAGCCCCTGGTCGCGGACCCGGGCGGCGCTCGCGCACAGGTCGCGCAGCTCCTCGCCCCGGGCCTGGAGCAGCACCGTCGCCTCGGCGGCGTCCAGCGCCACCCCGTCCCGCGCTCTGCGCAGCGCACGGCGCATCGAGTTGGCGGTGGGGCGGGGATCGGTAGCGTCCATGGGCCGACGATAACGGGTGGCGGCTCGCCCGTTCGTCCTGCCGGACGACCCGACCCTGAGACGTGCTCAGGGTCACGTGCGACGCTGGGTGTAGACGGATCCGGCCCTCTGGAGCGATGCCGCGGGGCCGCCTCCCGGGGTCCAATGGAGCGGTAGCACGGTAGTTCTGACGCCTGATGAGGGGTAGGAAGTCATGGAACGGACCACGCGACGCAAGGCCGCCAGGGTGCTGGTGCCCGCCGGTGTGGTGGCACTGGCCGCCGCCGGGATCGGTCTGGTGCCCGCGATGGCCGGGGAGTCCGGGCCGAAGCTGCCCGAGCTGACCGCGGAGCAGGTGGTCGCCAAGGCGCTCGGCTCCGACGCCCGGGCGCTCTCCGGCACGGTCAAGATCAAGGCCGACCTCGGCCTGCCGACCCAGCTGCTCGGCGGCGGCCTGCCCGGCGGCGCGGCCGGCGGCCACGGCGGCGAGCGGGGCGGCTCGTCCGCCGACCCCGGGTCCAAGCTGCTCCAACTCCTGGGCGGTGAGCACACCCTGCGGATCGCGGTGGACGGCCCGGACCGCCAGCGGCTCGGCCTGATCGGCGGTCTGTCCGGCTACGAGCTGGTGCACGACGGCGCCGAGGCCTGGGCCTGGGACAGCAAGAGCAACGAGGCGGTGCACCTGACCGGCCTCGGCGCGGCCGAGCAGGCGAAGCCGGAGCTGCCGCTGCCGGTCACCCCGCAGGAGGCGGCGAAGAAGTTCCTGGAGCTGGGCGCGGGGACCACCGAGGTCGCGGTGGCGGGCACCACCACCATCGCCGGCCAGGACGCCTACGAGCTGCGGGTGAAGCCCGAGCAGAGCGGCTCCACCATCACCGAGGTCCGGATCGCCGTCGCGGCGGAGAACGGCGTGCCGCTCGCGGTGCAGGTCAGGGCCGGCTCCACCAAGGTGCTGGACGCCCGCTTCAGCGAGGTCTCGTTCGCCACCCCGTCGGCCGACACCTTCCGCTTCACCGCCCCCAAGGGCGCCAAGGTGACGGAGCAGCAGGCCGACGGGGCCGGCCACGACGCCGCCCGCGGGCAGGCCGCCCCCTCCCCGGAGGAGCCGGCGAAGGCCGGGAAGGCCGTCGAGGACGGCGGCTTCCGGGTCACCGGCAAGGGCTGGACCACCGTGCTCAGCGCCAAGCTCCCGAGCGAGGCGGCCGGTGCTCCCGGCGGCGAGGCCGGCGGCTTCGCCAAGGCGCTCGGCAAGCCGGTCGGCGGCGGCCAACTGATCTCCACCAAGGTGGTCAACGTGCTGCTCACCGACGACGGCCGGGTGTTCGCCGGCGCCGTCACCCCGCAGGTGCTGCAGAGCGCGGCCGGGGCGAAGTAGCGGGCACCTCCCCGGTCGGGCCGGATCGGCGGGCGTCGCCACGGCGCGTGCGCCGGTCCCGCTGGTGCCGCCGGTGCCGCCGGGGAGGAAGCCCCTGACCGGGACCGGCGACCGACCAGAGAACGCCGGGCCGCGCGCCCCGATGGCGCCCGGCCCGGCCCTGCCGAGGAGGAAGACCCGGATGACCGACCTGCTGGAACGGCCGGACGGCCGGGCGGCTGCGGGCCGCCCGGCCGCTCCGGCCGAGGTGATCCGCACCCGGGGGCTGACCAAGCGCTTCCCCGGCGGCCAACTCGCCGTCGACGGGCTGGACCTGACGGTCCCCCGGGGCAGCGTCTTCGGCTTCCTGGGGCCGAACGGCTCCGGCAAGACCACCACCATCCGGATGCTGCTCGGCCTGATCACCCCGAGCTCCGGCGAGGCGGTGGTGCTCGGCGAGCCGATGCCGCGCGGCACCGCCGCCGTGCTCCCCCGGGTCGGCGCCCTGATCGAGGGCCCGGCCCTGTACGGCTTCCTGACCGGCCGGGACAACCTGGCCCGGTTCGACGCGGCCGATCCGACCACCGACCCGCGCACCCGCGCCCGCCGGGTGGCCGAGGCGCTCGACCGGGTCGGCCTGACCGCCGCGGCCGGCAAGAAGGCCCGCGCCTACTCGCTCGGCATGAAGCAGCGGCTGGGGCTGGCCTCGGCCCTGCTGCGCCCGCGCGAGCTGCTGGTGCTGGACGAGCCGACCAACGGCCTGGACCCGCAGGGCATGCGGGAGATCCGGGCGCTGATCCGGGAGTTGGCGGCCGAGGGGGCCACGGTCTTCCTCTCCTCGCACCTGCTGGACGAGATCGAGCAGGTCTGCACGCACGCCGCCGTGATGTCCAAGGGCCGGCTGCTGGTGCAGGGCACGGTGGCCGGGCTGGCCGCCCGGGCGCAGGGCCGCCTGGTGGTCCGCACCCCGGACGTGGCGGGGGCCGCCGAGGTGCTGACTCGACATCAGGTCCCGGGCGTGCAGGGCGGCGAGGGACGGCTGACCGCCGACGCACCGCCCGACGAGGCGCTGCCCGGGCTGTGCGCGGCCCTGGTCGCGGCGGGCGTACGGGTGCAGGGCTTCGCGGTGGAGCGCGGCACGCTGGAGGACGCCTTCGTGGCGCTGACCGGAGAGGGTTTCGATGTCGCAGGCTGAGCTGCTCCCCGACGGACCGCCGCCGGCTCCCGACGGACCGTCACGGAGGCCCGGGGCGGGGCACCGGACGCCCGGCACCCTGGCCGCCGCGCTCTCGCCCTCGCTGCTGCGCAGCGAGCTGGCGCTGACCTTCCGGCGGGCCCGCACCGTCACCCTGCTGGCCATCCTGGCCGGGCTGCCGGTGCTGATCGGCTCGGTGATCAGGTGGCAGACCGACGGCGAGGGCGGCGGTGGCGGCCCGGCCTTCATCGCCCAGGTCACCCAGAACGGCATGTTCCTGGTCTTCACCTCGCTCGCCGTCACCCTGCCGGTCTTCCTGCCGATGACGGTCGGCGTGGTGGCGGGCGACGCGATCGCGGGCGAGGCCTCGGCCGGCACCCTGCGCTACCTGCTGGTCGCCCCGGCCGGGCGGACCAGGCTGCTGGTGGCCAAGTTCCTGGCCGGGCTGGCGTTCTGCCTGGGCGCCACCCTGACGGTGGCGGCCTCCGCGCTGGCCACCGGCGCGGTGCTGTTCCCGCTGGGCGACGTCACGCTGCTCTCCGGCGACACCATCGGGCCGGGCGAGGCCCTGCTCCGGGCGGTGCTGGTGGCCCTGGTGGTGGCGGCCTCGCTGGCCGGGCTGGTGGCGGTCGGCCTGTTCGTCTCCACCCTGACGGGCAGTGGGATCGCCGCGATGGCCACCACCGTGGTGCTGGTGATCACGGTGCAGATCCTGGACGCCTTCCCGCAGTTGCACGCGATCCAGCCCTACCTGCTCACCCACCACTGGCTGAGCTTCGGCGACCTGCTGCGGCAGCCGATGTACTGGGACGAGGTGCTGAAGAACCTCGGGCTCCAGGCGCTCTACGTGGCGGTCTTCGGCTCAGCGGCCTGGGCCCGATTCACGGCCCGCGACGTCACTTCGTGAGCTGGCCGCCGCACAGGCCAGCACCGGCAGCTGCGCGGGCGCGACCAGGAACAGCGGGGACCAGCCGTGGCAGACCAGCCGGACCCCGGCGGTCAGCCCGTGCAGCCGGGCCCGGTGCGAGCCCTTGAGCTCGACCCGGTCGAGCCGGCTGGGGGCCTGCAGGGTGATCGGCGGGCGGCCGGGGCGCTGCCAGCGGATGGTGACCGGGCCGCCGGGGCGGTCGGCGCTCAGCAGCAGTTCGCCGGTCTCGGCGGCGTCCATCTCGCGCCGCACGGCGGGCACCCGGAGCGCTCCTCCGGAGGCCAGCACGGCGGCTCCGTCGGCCGCCGCCGACCGGCGGAACGGCCGGGGCAGGGCCCGGGGCAGCGGTGCCTTCAGCGGGACCATCGCGACTCCTCCCGTGGCCCTGGCGAGGGGGTGCCAACCCGCCGCCGTCGGCTGCGGGCACCCCGGACGTTAGCAGGGTTGCGGGCGGCTTGAGGAGATCTCGAAACGAGTTGTTCACCGTCCGCCGGAAGCTGACGGAGCGTCAGTCGGCGCACCCCTGGAGCACCGTCCGCTCCGGCTCGCGGACGGGGGTGGGCAGGGCGTCCGCGAGCTCCGCCCGGCTCACCCGCAGCCGGTGCAGCGCGTCGAAGGTGAGCAGTGCCAGCGCGGCCCAGACCAGCGCGAAGCCGGCCCAGCGGGCGGGCGGCATCTGCTCGTGGAAGACCGTGATGCCGAGCAGGAACTGCAGCACCGGGGCCAGGTACTGGAGCAGCCCCAGGGTGCTCAGCGGCACCCGGACGGCCGCGGCCCCGAAGCAGAGCAGCGGGACGGCGGTGATCACGCCGCTGAGCATCAGCAGCCCGGTGTGGCCGAGGCCCTCGGTGCCGAAGCTGCCCCGGCCGGTGACGCCCAGCCAGACCAGCAGGCCGACCGCGAACGGGAACATCGCGGCCGTCTCCAGCGCCAGGCTCTCGGTGCCGCCGAGTGCCACCTTCTTCTTGAGCAGCCCGTAGGTGCCGAAGGAGAAGGCCAGCACCAGGGCGATCCACGGCAGCCGCCCGTACCCGGCGGTGAGCACCGCGACCGCCAGCACGCCGATCCCGACCGCCACCCACTGGGCCCGGCGCAGCCGCTCGCCCAGCAGCAGCACGCCGAAGCCGATGGTCACCAGCGGGTTGATGAAGTACCCGAGGCTGGTCTCCACCACGTGCCCCGAGTTCACTCCCCAGATGTAGACGCCCCAGTTGACCGAGACCACCAGGGCGGCGAGCACCGAGAGCGCCAGCCGGCGCGGCTGGCGCAGCAGCGGGCGTATCCAGGACCACTTGCGCAGCACCGCCAGCATCACCAGGACGGCCACCAGCGACCAGGTCATCCGGTTGGCCAGGATGTCGAGCGCGCCGCTCGGCTCCAGCAGCGGCCAGAAGAGCGGGAAGAGGCCCCAGATCCCGTAGGCGGCGAATCCGTACCCGAGGCCGGCGGCGTTGCCACCGGCCTGTTGCTGCTCTGCCATCGACCGGCCTGCCCTCCGCGCGCGCTGCTCTCGGGACGAAGGTAGCGGGCGGAGGGGCGGGGTGTCATCCCTGAATCCGGGTTTTGCTCATGACAGGGACCGGATGCCGGGCCGGCGTCCCACCCCTCGGGACGCCGGCCCGGAGCCGGGTCAGAGCGCGGCGGCCACCGTCGCGGCCAGCGGGGTGGTCGGACGGCCGATCAGCGTCGACAGCACGCCCTTGTCCCGGTCCAGCTCGCCCCGGGCGATGGCCGCGTCCACGTCCACCAGGATCGCGGCGAAACCCTCCGGCAGGCCGGCCCCGACCAGGATCTCCCGGTGCGTCTCGGCCGGGACGTCCTGGTAGCCGACCGGCTTGCCGGTGTGCGCGGCCAGCGCGGCGGCGTACTCGGAGAAGCTCCAGGCCTCGTCCCCGCTCAGCTCGTAGACGGCGCCCTCGTGGCCCTCGCCGGTGAGCACCGCGACGGCCGCGTCCGCGTAGTCCTGCCGGGCGGCGGTGGCGATCCGGGCGTCGCCGTTGCTGCCGACCACCGCGCCGTGCTCGACCGCGACGGCCGCGTTGGCGGTGTAGTTCTCGGTGTACCAGCCGTTGCGCAGCAGCACGAAGGGGAGACCGGAGGCGCGGATCGCGGCCTCGGTCGCCTGGTGCTCCTCGGCCAGCCGGAAGGTGGCCTCGTCCCCGCCGAGGATCGAGGTGTAGGCGAGCAGCCCGACCCCGGCGGCCTTCGCGGCCTCGACCACGGCGGTGTGCTGCGGCACCCGCGAGCCGACCTCGCTGCCGGAGATCAGCAGCACCCGGTCACCGGCCTCGAAGGCGGTGGCCAGCGTCTCCGGGCGGTTGTAGTCGACCTCGCGGACCGTCACGCCCTCGGCGGCCCAGTCGGCGGCCTTCCCGGCCGAGCGGACGGCGACCGCCAGCTCGCTCGCGGGCACCTTGGCGAGCAGGCCCTCCACCACGAGGCGGCCGAGCTGTCCGGTGGCTCCGGTGACGACGATCATCAGGTACTCCCTGGTCGGTGTGGTCTTGCGCTTTCCACACTCACCGTATGTACTGCACTTACCAATCGGAAGTACGCACTTTGAAGTAGGGTACTGACATGAAGGTAAGTGTCGAAGCACTGGTCCACGCCCCCGACGTGAACGACCGGATGTGCCCCTCGCGCGGCGTGCTGGAGCACGTCACCAGCCGCTGGGGCGTGCTGGTGCTGATCGCGCTGGCCGAGCGCGAGTACCGGTTCAGCGAGCTGCGCCGCCGGGTGGCCGGGGTCAGCGAGAAGATGCTCGCCCAGACCCTGCAGACCCTGGAGCGGGACGGCTTCGTCGAGCGCGAGGCGCACCCGGTGATCCCGCCGCGGGTGGACTACCGGCTGACCCCGCTCGGCCGCGAGGCCGCCGACATGGTCGGCGGCCTCGCGCACTGGGTCGAGCGGCAGACGCCCGGCGTGCTGGCGAACCGTCAGGCGTACGACGCGCGCTGACGGCCGCCCGTGACCGTCAGGCCACCGTCCAGGTGTCCCGGCCGGTGAGCAGCCCGGCCAGGTCGCCCCGGCCGTGCTGCTCCTCCGCACGCTCCAGCTGACCGGTCATCAGCTCGTCGTAGACGGGCCGCCCGACGCTGCGCAGCACCCCGATCGGGGTGTGGTGCAGGGTGTCCGCGTCGGCGATCCGGGAGAGCGCGAAGGCGTGCGCCGGGTTGGCGTGGTGGGCGTCGTGCACCAGCACCTCACCCCGGTTGGCCTCGGTCACCTCGGCCACGTACAGCTCGCCGGTGGGGCCGCGGAAGACGCCCCGGCCGGCGAAGGTGACCGGCTGCCCGTGCTCCAGCCGGATCAGCGCCTCGTCCCGGGTGCCCGGGTCCTTGAGGATCTCGAAGGCGTTGTCGTTGAAGATGTTGCAGTTCTGGTAGATCTCCACCAGTGCGGTGCCCCGGTGCTCGGCCGCCGCCCGCAGCACCGAGGTGAGGTGCTGGCGGTCGGAGTCGATGGTCCGGGCGACGAAGGTGGCCTCGGCGCCGATGGCCAACGAGAGCGGGTTGAAGGGGTGGTCCAGCGAGCCCATCGGGGTGGACTTGGTGATCTTCCCGACCTCGCTGGTGGGCGAGTACTGACCCTTGGTCAGCCCGTAGATCCGGTTGTTGAAGAGCAGCACCTTGAGGTTGACGTTGCGCCGCAGCGCGTGGATCAGGTGGTTGCCGCCGATCGACAGCGCGTCCCCGTCCCCCGTCACCACCCAGACGCTCAGGTCCGGCCGGGAGGCGGCCAGGCCGGTGGCGATGGCCGGGGCGCGGCCGTGGATCGAGTGCATCCCGTAGGTGTTCATGTAGTACGGGAAGCGCGAGGAGCAGCCGATGCCGGAGACGAAGACGGTGTTCTCCCGGCGGATGCCGAGCTCCGGCATGAACGCCTGGACGGCCGCCAGGATGGCGTAGTCACCGCAGCCCGGACACCAGCGCACCTCCTGGTCGGTCTTGAACTCCTTGGCGCTCTGCGGCCCGTCGGCCTTGGGCACCAGTCGAAGGCTCTCCATCAGTTCTCCTCCAGGGTGCCGATGGCGGCGGTCAGCACGTCCGCCAACTGGGCCGCCTTGAACGGGAGTCCGCGCACCTGGTTGTAGGACTGGGCGTCCACCAGGTAGCGGGCCCGCAGCAGCAGGGCGAGCTGACCGAGGTTCATCTCCGGCACGATCACCCGGTCGTAGGCCTTCAGCACCGCCCCGAGGTTGGCCGGGAAGGGGTTGAGGTGGCGCAGGTGCGCCTGGGCCACCTGCCCGCCGTCGGCGCGCACCCGGCGGACGGCGGCGGTGATCGGGCCGTAGGTGGAGCCCCAGCCGAGCACCAGGACGCGCGCGCCCTCCGACGGGTCGTCGACCACCAGGTCCGGGACGGTGATGCCGTCGATCTTGGCCTGCCGGGTGCGGACCATGAAGTCGTGGTTGGCCGGGTCGTAGGAGATGTTCCCGGTGCCGTCCTGCTTCTCGATGCCGCCGATCCGGTGCTCCAACCCCGCCGTGCCGGGCACCGCCCACGGGCGGGCCAGCGTCTGCGGGTCGCGCTGGTAGGGCCAGAACGAGCCGTCCTCGCGATTCGGTCCGGTGGCGAAGTCCGGTGCGATCTCCGGGAGTTCGTCCACCGCCGGGATGCGCCACGGCTCTGATCCGTTGGCCAGGTAGCCGTCGCTCAGCAGGAACACCGGGGTCCGGTAGGTGACCGCGATCCGGGCCGCCTCCAGCGCCGCGTCGAAGCAGTCCGCCGGGGTGGCCGGCGCCACGATCGGCACCGGCGCCTCGCCGTTGCGGCCGAACATCGCCTGCAGCAGGTCGGCCTGCTCGGTCTTGGTCGGCAGCCCCGTGGACGGCCCGCCACGCTGGATGTCCACCACCAGCAGCGGGAGTTCGAGCGAGACCGCCAGCCCGATGGTCTCCGACTTCAGCGCCACGCCCGGCCCGGAGGTGGTGGTGACACCGAGCGCCCCGCCGAAGGCCGCCCCCAGCGCGGCGCCGATCCCGGCGATCTCGTCCTCGGCCTGGAAGGTCCGCACGCCGAAGTTCTTGTGCCGGGACAGCTCGTGCAGGATGTCCGAGGCCGGGGTGATCGGGTAAGACCCGAGGAAGAGCGGCAGCCCCGAGCGCTCCCCCGCCGCGATCAGCCCGTAGGAGAGCGCGAGGTTCCCAGAGATGTTCCGGTAGGTGCCGGGCGGCAGCTTGGCCGGCGCGACCTCGTAGGAGACCGCGAAGTCCTCGGTGGTCTCGCCGAAGTTCCAACCTGCCTGGAAGGCAAGGATGTTGGCCTCGGCGATGTCGGGCTTCTTGACGAACTTCCGCCGCAGGAACGCCTCGGTCCCCTGGGTCGGCCGGTGGTACATCCAGGACAGCAGCCCGAGCGCGAACATGTTCTTCGCCCGCTCGGCGTCCTTCCGGGCCAGCCCGGAGTCCTTCAGTGCCTCCAGGGTCAGCGTGGTGAGCGGCACCCGGTGCAGGTGGTACGCCTCCAGCGAGCCGTCGGTGAGCGGGTCGGCGGCGTAGCCGACCTTGGCCAGGGCGCGCTTGGTGAACTCGTCGGTGTTGGCGATGATCTCGGCGCCGCGCGGCAGGTCGGCCAGGTTGGCCTTGAGGGCGGCGGGGTTCATCGCCACCAGCACGTTGGGCGCGTCGCCCGGGGTCAGGATGTCGTGGTCGGCGAAGTGCAGTTGGAAGGACGAGACGCCCGGCAGGGTGCCGGCGGGGGCCCGGATCTCGGCCGGGAAGTTCGGCAGGGTGGAGAGGTCGTTGCCGAAGGACGCGGTCTCCGAGGTGAAGCGGTCCCCGGTGAGCTGCATCCCGTCGCCGGAGTCCCCCGCGAAGCGGATGATCACCCGGTCGAGCTTCCGGACCGGCTTCGCCGCCGCGCGCTGCCGCACACCCGGTGGCGAGGCCGGGCCCGCCCGGCCCTCGTCGTCCGAGCCGTCCACTGCCTCTGCCTGATCCACCTGACTGGTCACTGCCGCGGACCTCCTCGTGGGCGCCAGCCGCGGGCGTGAGCCGTGTGCCCCGTCCGCCTGGTGCACCGTTTCGCATCCTAGGCGGCCGGACCTCCGCTGGACCGTAACTCGCACCAACCGGAGGCGTCCCCTCCTCCGGGCAACATCCACCCGCACACGATCGATACCCATCCGATCAACCCCGAAGCCACCCGATCACCCCACCCGACCAGCCCTTACCCACCCGCCGCGCCCGGGCTGCCCCGGCTGCCCGGAGGCAGTCAGGGGAACTGCGCGAACCGGAAGACACAAACCCGTGTGCCGGGTACGGCGAACCACCTGCAACCGAGCCTCCGCCCCCGGCACACAGCCCGCCGCGTTCCCCCGCGCGCCGTTCCCCGCGCCCCCGAGCACCTGCCCTACCGCCCCACCTGTTCGATCGCCCGGGCTGCCCGCAGGGCAGTCAGGGGCGCGAGGAACTGCGCGAACCGGAAGACACAAACCCGCGTGCCGGGCACGGCGAACCACCTGCAACCGAGCCTCCGCCCCCGGCACACAGCCCGCCGCGTTCCCCCGCGCGCCGTTCCCCGCGCCCCCGAGCACCTGCCCTAC
>NZ_JBIWFX010000011.1:168097-232441 GCF_044763225.1 Kitasatospora sp. NPDC096147
ACCGCCCCACCTGTTCGATCGCCCGGGCTGCCCGCAGGGCAGTCAGGGGCGCGAGGAACTGCGCGAACCGGAAGGACCCATCCCGTGTGCCGGGCACGGACAGCCACCTGCAAGTGAACCCCCGCACCCGGCACACAGGCCGCCGCGTTCCCCCGCGCGCCGTTCCCCGCGCCCCTGAACACCTGCCCTACCGCCCCACCTGCCCACCCACCAGGGCCGTCAGGGGCGCGAGGAACTGCGCGAATCGGGAGGCACAAACCCGCGTGCCGGGCACGGAGAACCACCTGCAAGTGAGCGTCCGCCCCCGGCACACGGGCCACCTCCCGCAGCGCGCAGTTCCCCGCGCCCCTGGGCAGCCGCCCTACCGCCCCACCTGCCCTACCGCCCCGCCTGCCCGCCTAGGACTGCAGGTACGTCAGGACCGCGAGCACCCGCCGGTGGTCCTCCGGGCTCTGGGCCAGGCCGAGCTTGAGGAAGATGTTGCTGACGTGCTTCTCCACCGCGCCGTCGGAGACCACCAGCTGCTTGGCCACCGCCGCGTTGGTGCGCCCCTCCGCCATCAGGCCGAGCACCTCCCGCTCACGCGGCGTCAGCCCCGCCAGCGTGTCGCCCTTCCGGCTGCGCATCAGCAGTTGCTGCACCACCTCCGGGTCCAGCGCCGTCCCCCCGCCCGCCACCCGGACCACCGCGTCCACGAACTCCCGGACCTCCGCCACCCGGTCCTTCAGCAGGTACCCGACCCCCCGGGTGGACCCGGCCAGTAGCTCCCCCGCGTACTTCTCCTCGACGTACTGGGAGAGCACCAGCACCCCCAGCTGCGGGTACAGCCCCCGCAGCGCCACACACGCCCGCACCCCCTCGTCCGTGTGCGTCGGCGGCATCCGCACGTCCGCCACCACCACGTCCGGCAGGGCGTCCGCCGCCGCCAGCTCCTGGACGGCGCGCAGCAGCGCCTCGCCGTCGCCGACCCCGGCCACCACCTCCAGGCCCCGGTCGGTGAGCAGCCTGGTCAGGCCCTCGCGGAGCAGTACGGAGTCCTCGGCGATGACGACGCGCAGCATGACGGCCCTTCAGACGACGGCGACCGGTTCCGGCCGGCTCCAGTCTCTCCCATGGGCTGACGCGCGGTCAGACCGGAGGTGGAGGTGGCATCCCGGCCCGGCATACCGGGGGATGACCCGGGATCGTGCCTCGTGCTGTCTCCCGGCCCCCGGGCCGCTCCTAGCGTGGAAGGGACGACCACGAGAGGGGGCGGGCCGGGTGGCATCGCTGGGACGGTACGCGGTGAAGGAGTTCCTGGGGCAGGTGCGCCACCTGGTGCTGACCGGTGTGGCGGTGGCCGTCGGTGTGGCCTTCCTGGTGCTGTCCGTCGGGGCGAGCAACGCGCTGGTGGACTCGTTCACCCAGACCGCCGCCGCCGAGGTCGGCCCGGGCGCGGTCCAGGTCACCGCCGCCGAGGGAGGCGGCGGCCTGCCCGCCGACGCCGCCCGCCGGGCCGCCGGGGTGCCCGGCGTGGCCTCGGTGGCCGAACGGCTGACCGGCCCGGGCACCCTGCTGACCGCCTCCGGCCGGCCGCTGGACGAGGCGGCGCTGGTCGTCTCGGTGGCGGCCGACCCCGGTCTGCGCTGGCAGCGGCTGGCGGCGGGCCGGTGGCCGGCCGGGGACGGCGAGCTGCTGCTCGACGAGGGCACGGCCGACCGCCTCGGCGTCGCCACCGGCGGGCAGGCCGGGCTGCTCCGGGCCGATGGCTCCACCGGCCGGGCCACCGTCACCGGGCTGCTGGACACCGGGAGTTCGCCGACCCTCTCGGGCCACCCGGTGGTCGCCCTGCCGCAGGGCGCCGCACCCGCCTGGGGCGCCCGTCTGACGACCGGTCAGCTCGACCTCGCGCTCGCCCCCGGCACCGACCCGGCCGCCGCCGCGAAGGCGGTCGGGCAGGCGCTCGGCGACGCCGTCACCGCCCGGACCCACGCCGCCTCGGTGGCGGAGGCGGAGAGCGCGAACAAGGCGATCCACTCGGTGGTGCTGGTGGCCGCGCTCTGCTTCGTGCTGATCGCCCTGGCGGTGGCCCGGATGGTGGTGACCAACACCTTCGCGGTGGTGCTGGCCCAGCGGGCCCGGCAGCTGGCGCTGCTGCGCTGCGTCGGGGCCTCCCAGCAGCAGGTCCGGCGCATGATCCTGCTCCAAGGGGTGCTGCTCGGGGTGCTGGCCTCGGCGGCCGGGCTGGCCGCCGGTGCGCTGGTCGCGCTGCTCGGCACCGGGGTGCTGGCCCTGGTCGACCTCGGGCCGGTCTCGGTCTCGCTGCTGCCGTCCTGGGAGGTCTTCCTGACGGCGGGTCTGTTCGGCCTGCTGCTCACCACGCTGGCGGTACGCGGCCCGGCCCGGCTCGCCTCGGCCGTGCCGCCGGTGGCGGCGCTCGCCGAATCCGGCGCCGCCCTGCCCGAGCTCGGACGCCGGACGGTGCGCGGGGTGGTCTCCGCGCTGCTGCTCGGCTTCGGCGCGCTGATGCTGGTGGTCGGTGCCCGGGGCGGCTCGGCGGTCGCCCTGCTGGCCGTCACGGTGGGTGCGATCTCCAGCTTCTTCGGGGTGCTCCGGCTGGCCCGCTTCCTGCTGCCGCCGGTGGTCGCCCTGCTCGGCCTGCCGGCCCGCAGGTTCTTCGGCACCACCGGCCGACTGGCCGCCCAGCAGCTGCGGGCCAATCCGGGCCGGACCGGCTCGGCCGCCTCCGCGCTGCTGGTCGGCGTCACGGTGGCGGTCTCGGCGGCCACCGCGATCTCGGTCACCGGCGGTTCGCTGGAGTCGATGCTGAGCGCCCGTCAGCCGGGGGCCTTCTCGCTGGCCACCGACGACGGCCGGATCCCGGCCGGCGTCCTGGCCGCCCTGGACCGCCGCCCCGAGCTGGCAGTCACCCCCGTCCGCACCGCCACCCTCACGGTGGACGGCCGCCCGACCATGGTGATCGCCGCCGACCCGGCCCGGCTGAACGGCGCGGCCGAGGGCGTCGCCGAGGCCCGCGCCCTGCGGGACGGCGAGGCGCTGGCGGTGCGCCGCGCGGGTACCGCGCTGCGGCTCCCGGACGGCACCTCCTGGCGGTCTCGGCCCGGCCCCTCGGCGCTCCCGTTCTCCCTGCTCCCCGAGGCCCGGGTCTACGTCTCCCCGGCCACCCTGGCCAAGGCCGCGCCGGACGCCGCGGTGGCCACCGCCTGGATCACCGTGGCCGGCTCCGCCGACCGGGCCGGGGCCCGCGCGGCGCTGGACGAGGCGCTGGCCGGCTTCCCCGGCGTCCGGGTCACCGACTCGGCCTCCGAGGCCGCCTACGTCCGGGACCTGCTCGACACCATGCTGCTGGTCACCACCGTGCTGCTGGGCTTCTCGATGGTGATCGCGGCGATCGGGGTGGCCGCCACCCTGACCCTGTCGGTGGACGAGCGCACCCGGGAGCTCGGCATGCTGCGGGCGATCGGCCTCTCCGGTGAGCAGCTGCGCTCACTGCTCACCCTGGAGGCCGCCCTGCTGGCCCTGGCCGGCGCCCTGGCCGGCACCGTGCTGGGTCTGCTCTACGGGGTGCTGGCGGCCCGCTCGCTGACCGGCGAGGGGCTGACGCTGAGCCACCTGCCGGTCGGCACCGTGCTGCTCGTACTGGCCTCGGCCGGGCTGCTCGGGGTGGCCGCCTCGGTGCTGCCGGCCCGGCGGGTGCGGCGGATGCGGATCGTCCGGGCGCTGCACGCGGCCTGACACCGCTCCGGGGAACGACTGACGGACCGTCGCTTACCGACGGCCCGTCAGTCGTGCGTCCCGGGGACTCACATGGTGCGGATGGCCACCGCGTCGCACAGGCCCTGGAGTGCGGCCTTGGCCGGACAGTCCGGCAGCGGGGCCAGCAGCGCGCGGGCCTCCTCGGCGTAGCCCAGGGTGTCCCGGCGGGCCCGCTCCAGCGCGGGGTGGCGGCGGAGCAGCCGCAGCGCCTCCGCGTGCAGCTCGTCGTCCTTGGCCAGGTCGAGGTCGAGCAGCTCGCGCAGCCGGGCGTCCTCGGGGTCGCCCTGGTCCACCGGCATCTGCCGGAGCAGCAGGATCGGCAGCGTCGGCACGCCCTCGCGCAGGTCGGTACCGGGCGTCTTGCCGGACTCGTGGCCGTCGCTGGCGATGTCGAGCACGTCGTCGGCGAGTTGGAAGGCGGTGCCCATCCGCTCGCCGTACTGGCGGAGGATCTCGACCGTCTCCGGGGTGGCCCCGGCCATCAGCGCACCGAGGTGGCAGGCGACGGCGACCAGCGAGCCGGTCTTGCCCGCGATCACGTCCAGGTAGTGCTGCAGCGGGTCGTCCCCGGGACGCGGCCCGGCGGTCTCCAGGATCTGCCCCGTCACCAGCCGCTCGAACGCGTCGGCCTGGATCCGCACGGCCTCCGGGCCGAGGTCGGCCAGCACCTGGGAGGCCCGGGAGAACAGGAAGTCGCCGGTGAGGATGGCCACCGAGTTGTCCCAGCGCGAGTTGGCGCTCGGGGCGCCGCGCCGCACCGGCGCCTCGTCCATCACGTCGTCGTGGTACAGCGTCGCGAGGTGGGTCAGCTCGACCACCACGGCGGACGGGACCACCCCCGGCGCGTACGGGTCGCCGAACTGCGCGGCCAGCATCACCAGCAGCGGACGGAAGCGCTTGCCGCCCGCCTCGATCAGGTGGCTCGCGGTCACCGTGATGAACGGCACCTCGCTCTTGACGGCCTCCAGCAGCGCGGTCTCCACCGCGTCCATGCCGGCCTGGACGTCGCTGGTCAGATCGCGGTCCTGCACGGTCAGCCCGAAGGGCCCCACGACGGTCACGCAGACCACTCCTGTCCCTGGTCGATTAGCGGCCTGGTCCCTGAGTGCCGCCGCTGGCCTACAAGGAGGGTATCCGGTCGCGAGTCGATCACTGCACGGGCGTGCGGACCAGTGGTCGACCGGACACGGAACGGGGCCCGCAGCCAGTGGCTACGGGCCCCGGAAGGGATCCTCAACGGGTGAAGACGGAGGCCGAGGAGGCCAGGTCGAGGAAGTACTGCGGGGCCAGGCCCAGGATCAGCGTGACGAGCACCCCGAGGGCGATGGCGGTGGAGGTCATCACCGACGGGACGGCCACGGCGGGGCCGCCGGGGCGCGGGTCGGAGAAGAACATCAGGACGATGACCTTGATGTAGAAGAAGGCGGCCACCGCCGAGGAGAGCACGCCGACGATCACCAGCGGGGTGGCGCCGCCGGCCGCCGCCGCCTGGAAGACGGCGAACTTGCCGGTGAAGCCGGAGGTCAGTGGGATGCCGGCGAAGGCCAGCAGGAAGAGCGCGAAGACCGCCGCCAGCAGCGGGGAGCGCCGGCCGAGGCCGGCCCAGCTGGAGAGGTGGGTGGCCTCGCCCTTGGAGTCGCGGACCAGGGTCACCACGGCGAAGGCGCCGAGGGTGACGAAGGAGTAGGCGGCCAGGTAGAAGAGGACCGCCCCGACGCCCTGCCGGTTGGAGGCGATCACGCCGGTCAGGATGAAGCCGGCGTGCGCGATCGAGGAGTAGGCCAGCAGGCGCTTGACGTCCTGCTGGGTGACGGCCAGCACCGCGCCGACCACCATGGTGAGGATCGCCACGCCCCACATGACGGGCCGCCAGTCCCAGCGCAGGCCGGGGAAGGCGACGTAGAACAGCCGCAGGAAGGCGCCGAAGGCGGCGGTCTTGGTGGCGGCGGCCATGAAGCCGGTGACCGGGGTCGGAGCGCCCTGGTAGACGTCCGGGGTCCAGGAGTGGAACGGGACCGCGCCGACCTTGAAGAGCAGGCCGACCGAGAGCATCGCCAGGCCGATCAGCAGCAGCGCGTCGTTCTGGGTGGAGTCCGCCAGCGCGGGGGTGACCTGGGCGACGCCGGAGACCACGTCGGCGATGCCGCCGAGCCGGACGGTGCCGGCGTAGCCGTAGAGCAGCGCGGTGCCGAACAGGAAGAACGCCGAGGCGAAGGCACCGAGCAGGAAGTACTTGACGGCGGCCTCCTGGGAGAGCAGCCGGCGGCGCCGGGCCAGCGCGCAGAGCAGGTAGAGCGGGAGGGAGAAGACCTCCAGCGCGACGAACATGGTCAGCAGGTCGTTCGCCGCCGGGAAGAGCAGCATGCCGCCGACCGCGAAGAGCGTGAGCGGGAAGACCTCGGTGGCGGTGAAGCCGGCCTTGGTGGCCTCCCGCTCCTGCTCGCTGCCGGGCACCGCCGCGCCCTGGGCCGCGAAGGCGTCCACCCGGTGGCCGTTCAGCCGCGGCTCCAACCGCCGCTCGGCGTAGGTGAGGACGGCCATCACGGCGGTCAGCAGGATGACGCCCTGGCAGAACAGCGCCGGACCGTCGATCGCCACCGCGCCCATCGCCAGCAGGCCGGAGCCGGTGGTGGCGTGCCCCTGGGCGGCCAGCACCACCACGGCGGCGAAGGAGGCGGCCAGCCCGAGCAGGGCGATGGTCACCTGGGCGCCGTAGCGGGCCTTCCGGGGCAGGAACGCCTCGGCCAGGATGCCGAGCAGGGCCGCCCCGAGCACGATCAGCATCGGGGAGAGCTGGCCGTACTCGACGTGCGGGGCCGGGATGCTGGGGCTGTTGCCGCCGGCCGCTGTGAGCCAACCACTCACTTGTGCTCACCTCCGGTGGTGGCGGCGACCGGGTGGGCCGGTGCCGGGTCGGACTGGTGGATCTGGGAGAGCGTGGCGTCCACCGACGGGTTGACCAGGTCGGTGAGCGGCTTGGGGTAGACGCCGAGCAGGATGGTCAGCGCCACCAGCGGTGCCACCACGGCGAGTTCACGGACCTTCAGGTCGGGCATGCCCTCGATCTGCGGCTTCACCGGGCCGGTCATCGTGCGCTGGTAGAGCAGCAGCGCGTACAGCGCGGCCAGCACGATGCCGAGGGTGGCCACGATGCCCACCGCCGGGTACTTGGCGAAGGTGCCGACCAGCACCAGGAACTCGCTGACGAACGGGGCCAGCCCGGGCAGCGAGAGGGTGGCCAGGCCGCCGATCAGGAAGGTGCCGGCCAGCACCGGGGCGACCTTCTGCACCCCGCCGAAGTCGGCGATCAGGCGCGAGCCCCGGCGGGAGATCAGGAAGCCGGCCACCAGCATCCAGGCGGCGGTGGAGATGCCGTGGTTGACCATGTAGAGGGTGGCGCCGCTCTGCGCCTGGCTGGTGAAGGCGAAGATGCCCATGATGATGAAGCCGAAGTGCGAGATGGAGGCGTAGGCCACCAGCCGCTTGATGTCCTTCTGACCCACCGCCAGCAGCGCGCCGTAGATGATCCCGATCACCGAGAGCACCAGGATCACCGGGCCGAAGCTCGCCGAGGCCTCCGGGAAGAGGCCGAGGCAGAACCGCAGCATCGCGAAGGTGCCGACCTTGTCGACCACCGCGGTGATCAGCACGGCCGTCCCGGCGGTGGCCTCGCCCATCGCGTTCGGCAGCCAGGTGTGCAGCGGCCAGAGCGGGGCCTTCACCGCGAAGGCGAAGAAGAAGCCGAGGAAGAGCGCCTTCTCGGCGGCCGGGTCGATGTTCAGCCTGCCCTCGGCGACCGCCGCGCTGAGCGTCGGCAGGTCGAAGGTGGGCAGGCCCTGATCGGCCGCGATCACGTACAGCCCGATCACGGCGGCCAGCATGACCAGCCCGCCGAGCAGGTTGTAGAGCAGGAACTTGACGGCGGCGTAGGAGCGCTGGGCGCTCGCGTCCGGGCCGCCCGCCCGGTCGCCGAAGCCGCCGATCAGGAAGTACATCGGGATCAGCATGGCTTCGAAGAAGACGTAGAACACGAAGACGTCGGTGGCCAGGAAGGACACCACCACCATCGACTCCACCGCCAGCACCAGGGCGAAGAAGCCCTGGGTCCGGCGCAGGTTCTCGAAGGTGCCGTCCGGGTTCTGGATCGGCTCGGCGTCGTGCCAGGAGGCCAGCAGCACCACCGGCACCAGCACCGCGGTGAGCAGCACCAGCACCGCGCCGATGCCGTCCACGCCGAGCGAGAAGCTGATCCCGAAGGACCTGATCCAGCTGTACGACTCGGTCAACTGGTAACGGGCGCCGCCCGGTTCGAACTCGGTGACGACCAGGGCGGCCAGCGCCAGGGTGGCCAGCGAGACCAGCAGTGCGGTGATCTTCGCGGTCCGTCGACGGGCCTCGGTGGAGCCGCCGGGGAGCGCTGCGGTGAGCACCGCCCCGGCGGCCGGGACGGCACAGGTGGCGGTCAGCAGGTAGCTCATCGCCTTACCTCCCAGGGAAGTTCACGATCCATCACACGGACCTCATCAGGAGAGTGGTGGCGACCAGCACCAACGTGCCGCCGAACATGGAGAGCGCGTAGCTGCGGACGAAGCCGGTCTGGGTCCGGCGCAGCCGGGCGGAGAACCCGCCGATCGCGGCGGCCAGCCCGTTCACCGTGCCGTCCACCACCTTGGCGTCCGCGTAGACCAGCGAGGCGGTGAGCGCGGTGCCGGGGCGGACCAGGACGGCGTGGTTGAAGTCGTCCTGGAGCAGGTCGCGGCGGGCCGCCCGGGTGAGGAACGAGCCGACCGGCGGGGTGACCGGCACCGGGGAGCGGCCGTACATCAGCCAGGACAGCAGCACACCGGCCGCCACGCAGACCGAGGTGAGCACGGTGACGGTGGTGGCGTTCAGCGGCGAGTGGCCGTGGGCCAGGCCGGTGACGGGCTCCAGCCAGCCGACGAAGGACTCGTTCAGCGCGAAGAGCCCGCCGGCGAAGACCGAGCCGAAGGCCAGCACGACCATCGGCAGCGTCATGCTGGCCGGGGACTCGTGCGGGTGCGGCTCGTGGCCGTCCTCGTCGGCCTGCCAGCGCGCCTCGCCGAAGAAGGTCAGGATCATCACCCGGGTCATGTAGAACGCGGTGACGGCCGCGCCGACCAGGGTGCAGACGCCGAGGATCCAGCCCTCGGTGCCGCCCTTGGCGAAGGCCGCCTCGATGATCAGGTCCTTGGAGAAGAAGCCGGACAGGCCGGGGAAGCCGATGATCGCCAGGTAGCCCAGGCCGAAGGTGACGAAGGTGACCGGCATCTTCTTCCGCAGGCCGCCGTAGTGACGCATGTTCACCTCGTCGTTCATGCCGTGCATGACCGATCCGGCGCCGAGGAAGAGCCCGGCCTTGAAGAAGCCGTGGGTCACCAGGTGCATGATGGCGAAGGCGTAGCCGATCGGGCCGAGGCCGGCCGCCAGCACCATGTAGCCGATCTGCGACATGGTCGAGCCGGCCAGCGCCTTCTTGATGTCGTCCTTGGCGCAACCGACGATCGCACCGAACAGCAGGGTGACCGCACCGACCACCACGACCACGGTCTGGGCGTCCGGGGCCAGGTTGAAGATCGTGGCGGACCGGGTGATCAGGTAGACCCCGGCGGTCACCATGGTGGCCGCGTGGATCAGGGCCGAGACCGGGGTCGGGCCCTCCATCGCGTCGCCGAGCCAGGACTGCAGCGGCACCTGGGCGGACTTGCCGCAGGCGGCCAGCAGCAGCATCAGCGCGATCGCGGTGAGCTTGCCCTCACTGGCCTGCTCGGCGGTGCCGAACACGCCGGTGAAGGAGAGGTCGCCGAACTCGACGAACATCAGCATGATGCCGATCGACAGCCCGAGGTCGCCGACCCGGTTCACCAGGAACGCCTTCTTGGCCGCCACGGCCGCGCTCGGCTTGTGCTGCCAGAAGCCGATCAGCAGGTACGAGGCGAGCCCGACGCCCTCCCAACCCGCGTACAGCAGCAGGTAGTTGTCCGCCAGCACCAGGAGCAGCATGGCGGCCAGGAAGAGGTTCAGGTAGGCGAAGAAGCGGCGGCGGCGCTCGTCGTGCGCCATGTACCCCATCGAGTAGACGTGGATCAGGGTGCCGACGCCGGAGATCAACAGGACGAAGGTGACCGAGAGTTGGTCCAGCTGGAAGGCGAGGTCGGCCTTGAAGCCGCCCACCTCGATCCAGGTGAACAGCTTGGAGGTCAGCGTCCGGTGCTCGGCCTCCTTGCCGAGCAGGTCCGAGAAGAGCGCCAGGCCGAGGCCGAAGGAGGCGGCGGCCAGCGCGGTGGCCAGCCAGTGGCCGAAGCGGTCGAGGTGCCGGCCGCCGAGCAGCAGCAGGGCTGCCCCGGCCAGCGGCGCTGCCACCAGCAGCGGAATGAGTGAGTTCACCGTGGGCCCTCCGCCTACAGCTTCATCAGGGCGCTGTCGTCGACCGAAGCCGAGTGCCTGGACCGGAAGATGGACACGATGATGGCCAGGCCGACCACGACCTCGGCCGCCGCGACCACCATGGTGAAGAACGCGATGATCTGGCCGTCCAGGTTGCCGTGCAGCCGGGAGAAGGTGACCAGGGCCAGGTTCGAGGCGTTGAGCATCAGCTCCACGCACATGAAGAGCACGATCGCGTTCCGCCGGATCAGCACGCCGGAGGCGCCGATGGTGAACAGCAGGGCGGAGAGGTAGAGGTAGTTGACGGGGTTCACTCCGCCTCCTCCTTGGTCAGGACGGGCGCGACGGCCTTGCGCGGGCCGGCCACGGCGGGCCGGGCCGACGGGGCGCGGCCGAGGTACTCGGCGGTGCGGCCCTCCAGCTCGGCCATCCGCTCCAGCATGTCGTGGCTGACGTCCCGGATCTGGCCGCGCTCGCGCAGCGTGCCCATCACCGAGTCCTCGCTGACGGTGCCGTCCGGCAGCAGCGCCGGGATGTCCACCGCGTTGTGCCGGGCGTACACGCCGGGGGCGGGCAGCGGCGGCACCTGGATGTTGTCGCGGACCCGCTGGTCGGCCAGCTGACGCTGGGTCAGCGGGGTCCGGACGTGCTCGCGGTGGGTCAGCACCATGGCGCCGATGGCGGCGGTGATCAGCAGCGCGCCGGTGAGCTCGAAGGCCCAGACGTAGTCGGTGAACAGCAGCCGGGCCAGGCCCTGGACGTTCCCCTCGGCGTTGGCCTCGGTCAGTCCGGCGAAGTCGGAGAGACCGGCGTTGGAGATGCCCGCGATCAGCAGCACGCCGAAGCCGAGGCCGCAGAGCACGGCGGCGATCCGCTGGCCCTTGAGCTGCTCCTTCAGCGAGTCGGCCGAGGTGACGCCGACCAGCATCAGCACGAACAGGAAGAGCATCATGATCGCGCCGGTGTAGACCACGATCTGCACCACGCCCAGGAAGACCGCGCCCTGGGCCAGGTAGCAGACCGCCAGCGCCATCATGGTGGCGGCCAGGCAGAGCGCGCTGTGCACCGCCTTCTTGAGCAGCAGCATGCCGAGTGCGCCGCCGACGGCGATCACGGCGAGGATCCAGAACTGGACCGCCTCTCCGGTGGAGGTCATGACTGCGCCTCCTTCTCCCGGTCGGTGCGCTCCTGCCGCTCGGTGCCGGGCGCCGCCGCGGTGATCTCGCCCCGGTAGTACGCGCCCTCGTCGGCGCCCGGGTAGTAGGCGTGCGGCGCCTCGACCATGCCCTCGGTGAGCCCCACCAGCAGCTGCTCCTTGGTGAAGATCAGGTCGGCCCGCGAGGAGTCGGCCAGCTCGTACTCGTTGGTCATGGTGAGCGCCCGGGTCGGGCAGGCCTCGATGCAGAGGCCGCAGAGGATGCAGCGGGCGTAGTTGATCTGGTAGACCGCGCCGTACCGCTCACCGGGCGAGTAGCGCTCCTCGTCGGTGTTGTCCGCGCCCTCGACGTAGATCGCGTCGGCCGGACAGGCCCAGGCGCAGAGCTCGCAGCCGACGCACTTCTCCAGGCCGTCCGGGTGCCGGTTCAGCTGGTGCCGGCCGTGGAAGCGGGGAGCGGTGGGCTTCTTCTGCTCCGGGTACTGCTCGGTGAGCCGCTTCTTGAACATGGCCTTGAAGGTCACGCCGAAGCCAGCGGCCGGGCCGAGCACGGACTGCTTCTCAGCCTTCTCGTCCGACATCGTCTCAGCTCCCTTCCGCGGAGTTGGAGGTGGCGCCGTTCAGGGCGTCCTGGAGTTGCGGGGCCCGGCTGCGACGGCGGGGCACCGGGGGGAGCTGCTGACCGGGCAGCGGCGGGACGGGGTAGCCGCCCGCCATCGGGTCGAAGTCGGCGGCGGGAGCGGCCGGTTGTCCCTTCTCCTCCTTGGCCTTGACCACGTCGCGGAGCAGGAAGAGCAGCAGCACCACCAGCACCGGGCCGCCGACGTACAGCACCACCTGGCCGAAGTCGTAGCCCTCGTTGCGCAGCGCGCGCACGGTGGCCACCATCACCAGCCAGACCAGCGAGACCGGGATCAGCACCTTCCAGCCCAGCTTCATGAACTGGTCGTAGCGGAACCGGGGCAGGGTGCCGCGCAGCCAGATGAAGAAGAACAGCAGCAGCTGGATCTTCAGGGTGATCCAGAGCATCGGCCACCAACCGTGGTTGGCGCCCTCCCAGAAGGTGGAGACCGGGTACGGGGCCCGCCAGCCGCCCAGGAACAGGGTGGCGGCGACCGCCGAGACGGTGACCATGTTGACGTACTCGGCCAGCATGAACATCGCGAACTTCAGCGAGGAGTACTCGGTGTTGAAGCCGCCGACCAGCTCGCCCTCGGCCTCCGGGAGGTCGAACGGCGCCCGGTTGGTCTCGCCGACCATCGCAATGATGTAGACGATGAACGAGACCGGCAGCAGCACCGCGAACCAGGTCGGCTGCTGGGAGGCGACGATCTCCGAGGTGGACATCGAGCCGGAGTAGATGAAGACCGCCGCGAAGGACAGGCCCATCGCGATCTCGTAGGAGATCATCTGCGCCGAGGAGCGCAGCCCGCCGAGCAGCGGGTAGGTCGAGCCGGAGGACCAGCCGGCCAGCACGATGCCGTAGATGCCGACCGAGGCCACCGCCAGGATGTAGAGCAGGGCGATCGGCAGGTCGGTGAGCTGCATCGGGGTGCGGGTGCCGAAGATGGACACCTCGTTCCCGGGCGGGCCGAACGGGATCACCGCGAAGGCCATGAAGGCCGGGATCGCGGCGACGATCGGCGCCAGGACGTAGACCACCTTGTCGGCGTTGGTGACGACCAGGTCTTCCTTGAGCGCCAGCTTCACGCCGTCGGCCAGCGACTGCAGCATGCCCCAGGGGCCGTGCCGGTTCGGGCCGATCCGCAGCTGCATCCAGGCGACGACCTTGCGCTCCCAGACGATCGCGATCAGCACCGTGCCGACCAGGAAGGCGAAGACGAACACCGCCTTGATCAGCACCAGCCACCACGGGTCGCGCCCGAAGAAGCCGAGGGTCTCGTATGCGGCCAGCGTCATGACTCCTCCGCCGGGGCGATGGTCACCAGGTGTCCGGTGGTGGTGCCGAGGGTGCGGAAGGCGCCGCCCGGCGTGGAGTTGAGGGGCAGCCAGACCGTGCGGTCGGGCTGCTCGGGGTGGAGCTCCAGCGGCAGGGTGAGCGACCCGCCGGGGCCGGTGATCCGCAGCGCCCCCGCCGCGCCGATCTCGGCGGCGGTGGCGGGCGAGAGCCGGGCCACGGCGGCGTGCCGGGTGCCGGCCAGGTGCTCGTCGCCGGTCTGCAGGGTGCCGTTGTCCAGCAGCAGCCGGTGGCCCGCCAGCACGGCCTGGCCGGTGGCCGGGCGGGGCAGCGGGGCGGCGACGGCGCTCGGCGCGCTGGGCAGGTCGCCCTCCCAGGGGGCGAACCGGTCCAGCTCCAGACGGGCGGCCCGGACGTCGCCGAGGGCGATCGGCCGGCCGAGCGCGTCGGCGAGCATGCTCAGCACCCGGACGTCCGAGTGGAGTTGGCGGCCCATCAGCTGGTCCGGCTTGAGCGCGGCCTCGAACATCCGCACCCGGCCCTCCCAGCTGAGGTAGGTGCCGGCCTTCTCGGTCACGGCGGCCACCGGCAGCACCACGTCGGCCCGCTCGGTGACGGCGGACGGGCGCAGCTCCAGCGAGACCACGAACCGCGCGCGGGCCAGTGCCTCGTCGGCCAGCGCCGGATCGGCCAGGTCGTCCGGGTCGAGCCCGCCGACCACCAGTGCGTCCAGGTCACCGTGGGCGGCGGCCGCCAGGATCTGGTCGGTGTCCCGGCCGAGCCGGGCCGGGAGTTCGGCCGCGCCCCAGATGGCGGCGGTCTCCGAGCGGGCGCCGGTCGAGTTCACCGGCCGTCCGCCGGGCAGCAAGCCGGGCAGCGCGCCCGCCTCGACGGCGCCGCGCTCACCGGCCCGGCGCGGCACCCAGGCCAGCCGGGCGCCGGTGGCGGTGGCCAGCCGGAGCGCGGCGGTCAGCCCGCCGGGCACGGTGGCCAGGCGCTCGCCGACCAGGATCACCGCGCCGGCCCGGCGCAGCAGTTGGCCCGCCCGGCCGGCCTCGTCACCGAGGGCGGTGTCGTCGGCCAGCGCGGTCAGCCACTCGGCCTCGGTGCCGGGCGCCGCCGGGAGCAGCGCGCCGTGCAGCTTGGCCAGGCCCCGGCTGTGGTGCGAGGCGACCGAGAAGACCTGGAGGCCGGAGGCCCGGTTGGCCTTGCGCAGCCGCAGGAAGACGATCGGCGACTCCTCCTCGGGCTCGAAGCCCGCGAGCAGCACGGCCGGTGCGGCCTCCAGCGCCTCGTAGGAGACGCCCTCGCCGTCCAGGTCCACCCCGGTGCCGGCCACCTCGGCGGCCAGGAAGTCGGCCTCCTCGGCGGAGAGCGGGCGGGCCCGGAAGTCCACGTCGTTGGTGCCGAGCGCGACCCGGGCGAACTTGCCGTAGGCGTAGGCGTCCTCGACCGTGACCCGGCCGCCGGCCAGCACGCCGGCCTTGGCACCGCGCAGCCCCTCGGCGGCGAAGGCCAGCGCCTCCGGCCAGGAGACGGCGGTGAGTTCACCGTCCTTGCGGATCATCGGGCTGGTCAGCCGGTCCCGCTGCTGGGCGTAGCGGAAGGCGAACCGGCCCTTGTCGCAGTTCCACTCCTCGTTCACCGCCGGGTCCTCGCCGGCGAGGCGCCGGAGCACCTTGCCGCGCCGGTGGTCGGTGCGCTGGGCGCAGCCGGAGGAGCAGTGCTCGCAGACGCTGGGCGCGGAGACCAGGTCGAACGGGCGGGAGCGGAACCGGTAGGCGGCCGAGGTGAGCGCGCCGACCGGGCAGATCTGGATGGTGTTGCCGGAGAAGTAGGACTCGAAGTCGTCCCCGGCCCCGGTGCCGACCTGCTGGTTGGCCCCGCGCTCCAGCAGGTCGATGAACGGGTCACCGGCCACCTGCTCGGAGAAGCGGGTGCAGCGGGCGCAGAGCACGCAGCGCTCGCGGTCCAGCAGCACCTGGGTGGAGACCGGCAGCGGCTTGGGGTAGGTGCGCTTCACCCCGTCGAAGCGGGTGTCGGTGTCGCCGGTGGACATCGCCTGGTTCTGCAGCGGGCACTCGCCGCCCTTGTCGCAGACCGGGCAGTCCAGCGGGTGGTTGATCAGCAGCAGCTCCATCACGCCGCGCTGGGCCTTCTCGGCCACCGGCGAGCTGACCTGGGTGCGGACCACCATGCCCTCGGCCACCGGGATGGTGCAGGAGGCGACCGGCTTGCGCTGGCCCTCGACCTCGACGATGCACTGCCGGCAGGCCCCGGCCGGGGCGAGCAGCGGGTGGTCGCAGAAGCGCGGGATCTGGGTGCCGATCTGCTCGGCCGCCCGGATCACCAAGGTGCCCTTGGGGACCTGGAGTTCGACCCCGTCGATGGTGAGCGTGACGAGGTCGGTGCTGGTCTTCGGCGGCTCGGTCACGGTCATGCGTGCACCTCCCTCTCGGTGGTGTGGTCGTGGGCGGTGCGGTCGGCCCAGACGGTGGAGGCGGCCCGGTCGAACGGGCAGCGCCGCTCGCTCAGGTGCTGCTCGTACTCCGCGCGGAAGTACTGGAGCGAGGAGACGATCGGGCTGGCCGCGCCGTCGCCGAGGGCGCAGAACGACTTGCCGTTGATGTTGTCGGCGATGTCGAGCAGCTTCTCCAGGTCACCGGCGACGCCCTCACCGGCCTCGATCCGCTTGAGCAACTGCACCAGCCAGTAGGTGCCTTCGCGGCACGGGGTGCACTTGCCGCAGGACTCGTGGGCGTAGAACTCGGTCCACCGGGTGACCGCCCGGACCACGCAGGTGGTCTCGTCGAAGATCTGCAGCGCCTTGGTGCCGAGCATCGAGCCGGCCGCGCCGACCCCCTCGTAGTCCAGCGGCACGTCCAGGTGCTCGTCGGTGAACATCGGGGTCGAACTGCCGCCCGGGGTCCAGAACTTGAGCCGGTGCCCGGCCCGGATGCCGCCGCTCACCTCCAGCAGCTGGCGCAGCGTGATGCCGAGCGGGGCCTCGTACTGGCCGGGGTTGGTGACGTGCCCGGAGAGCGAGTAGAGGGTGAAGCCGGGGGACTTCTCGGTGCCCAGCGACTTGAACCACTCGTTGCCCCTGGCCAGGATCGGCGGCACCGAGGCGATCGACTCGACGTTGTTCACCACCGTCGGGCAGGCGTACAGACCGGCGATCGCCGGGAACGGCGGACGCAGCCGGGGCTGGCCGCGCCGGCCCTCCAGCGAGTCCAGCAGCGCCGTCTCCTCGCCGCAGATGTACGCCCCGGCGCCGGCGTGCACGGTGATGTCCAGGTCGATCCCGGAGCCCAGGATGTCCTTGCCGAGGTACCCGGCCTCGTACGCCTCGGCCACCGCCGCGTGCAGCCGGCGGAGCACCGGCACCACCTCGCCGCGCAGGTAGATGAAGGCGTGGTCGCAGCGGATCGCGTAGGACGCGATGATCATGCCCTCGATCAGCGAGTGCGGGTTGGCGAACAGCAGCGGGATGTCCTTGCAGGTGCCCGGCTCGGACTCGTCGGCGTTCACCACCAGGTAGTGCGGCTTGCCGTCGTTCTGCGGGATGAACTGCCACTTCATCCCGGTCGGGAAGCCGGCCCCGCCCCGGCCGCGCAGGCCGGAGTCCTTCACCTGGGCGATGACGTCGTCCGGGGCCATGGCGAGCGCGTTGCGCAGGCCGACGTAGCCCTCGTGGCGGTGGTAGGTCTCCAGGCTCCAGGGGCGGTGGTCGTCCCAGGAGGCGGACAGCACGGGCGAGAGCAGCTTCTCGGCCGGCTCTGCGGAGGTCATCACGCTTCGGTCCCTTCGTGCCTCGGAGCCACGACCTTGGTGCCGGGGGTGCCGGGCAGTGCCTCGCCCTTGGCGAGCCGGAGCCCGGCCAGCGAGGGCGCGCCGCCCGCGCCGGAGGCGTCCACCGCGCCGGGGCGCTCGTCCGGGAAGCCGGCCAGGATCCGGGAGGTCTCCTTGAAGGAGCAGAGCCGGGCCCCACGGGTCGGCCGCACCTCCTGGCCGTCCCTCAGCTGGTCGACCAACTCCCGTGCGCTGTCCGGGGTCTGGTTGTCGAAGAACTCCCAGTTGACCATCACCACGGGGGCGTAGTCGCAGGCCGCGTTGCACTCGATCCGCTCGATCGAGATCTTCCCGTCCGGGGTGGTCCGGTTGTTCTCCAGGTCGAGGTGCTGCTGCAGCTCGTCGAAGATCTGGTCGCCGCCGAGCACCGCGCAGAGCGTGTTGGTGCAGACCCCGACGTGGTACTCGCCGGCCGGGCGGCGGCGGTACATGGTGTAGAAGGTGGCGACCGCCGTCACCTCGGCCGTGGTCAGGTCCAACTGCTCTGCGCAGAACCGGATCCCGGTCGGCGTCACGCAGCCCTCCTCCGCCTGCACCAGGTGCAGCAGCGGCAGCAGGGCGGACCTGGCCACCGGGTAGCGGCCGATCAACTCCTTGGCGTCCTCCGCCAGCCGGGCCCCGACCTCGGCCGGGTACGGCTTCGCCGGGAGGGCCGGCATCCCCAGTTGGACGTCGCTGCTCACCGGTCCACTCCTCCCATCACCGGGTCGATCCCGGCCACCGCGACGATCACGTCGGCGACCTGGCCGCCCTCGCACATCGCCGCCATCGTCTGCAGGTTGGTGAAGGACGGGTCCCGGAAGTGCACCCGGTACGGGCGGGTCCCGCCGTCGCTCACCACGTGCACGCCGAGCTCGCCCTTGGGCGACTCGACCGCCGCGTACGCCTGGCCGGGCGGCACCCGGAAGCCCTCGGTGACCAGCTTGAAGTGGTGGATCAGGGCCTCCATCGAGGTGCCCATGATCTTCCGGATGTGGTCCAGCGAGTTGCCCATCCCGTCCGGGCCGACGGCCAGTTGGGCGGGCCAGGCGATCTTCTTGTCGGCCACCATCACCGGGCCGGGCTTCAGCCGGTCCAGGCACTGCTCGACGATCCGCAGCGACTGGTGCATCTCCTCCAGCCGGATCAGGAACCGGCCGTAGGAGTCCGCCGTGTCGGCGGTGGCGACCTCGAAGTCGTAGTCCTCGTACCCGCAGTACGGGTCGGTCTTGCGCAGGTCGTGCGGCAGGCCGGTGGCCCGCAGGATCGGGCCGGTGGCACCGAGCGCCAGGCAGCCGGGCAGGTCCAGGAAGCCGACGTCGACCAGGCGGGCCTTGAAGACCGGGTTCCCGGTGGCCAGCTTGTCGTACTCGTGCATCCGCGAGCGGAGCGTCTTCACCGCCTCGCGGATCTGGTCCACCGCGCCGGGCGGCAGGTCCTGGGCCAGCCCGCCGGGGCGGACGTAGGCGTGGTTCATCCGCAGGCCGGTGACCAACTCGAAGACGTCCAGGATGAGTTCGCGGTCCCGGAAGCCGTAGATCATCAGCGTGGTGGAGCCGATCTCCATGCCGCCGGTGGCCAGGCAGACCAGGTGCGAGGAGATCCGGTTGAGCTCCATCATCAGCACCCGGATCACGCTGGCCCGGTCCGGCACCTGCTCGGTGATGCCGAGCAGCTTCTCGACCGCGAGGCAGTACGCGGTCTCGTTGAACATCGGGGTCAGGTAGTCCATCCGGGTCACGAAGGTGGTGCCCTGGACCCAGTTCCGGTACTCCATGTTCTTCTCGATGCCGGTGTGCAGGTAGCCGATGCCGCACCGGGCCTCGGTCACCGTCTCGCCGTCGATCTCCAGGATCAGGCGCAACACCCCGTGGGTGGACGGGTGTTGCGGGCCCATGTTGACGATGATGCGCTCGTCGTCGGCCCGGCCGACGGCCTCCACCACCTCGCCCCAGTCGCCACCGGTGACGGTGAAGACCCGTCCCTCGGTGGTCTCCCGCGCTTCCTCGATGTGAGTGGTCATCAGCTGTACGACCTCCGCTGGTCGGGCGCCGGGATCTGGGCGCCCTTGTACTCGACGGGGATGCCGCCGAGCGGGTAGTCCTTGCGCTGCGGGTGACCGGTCCAGTCGTCCGGCATCATGATCCGTGTCAGCGCCGGGTGGCCCTCGAAGACCAGGCCGAAGAAGTCCCAGGCCTCGCGCTCGTGCCAGTCGTTGGTCGGGTAGACGCTGACCACCGAGGGGATCACCGGGTCGGAGTCCGGCGCGGTGACCTCCAGCCGGAGCAGCCGGCCGTGGGTGATCGAGCGCAGCGGGTAGACCGCGTGCAACTCCCGCCCGGTGTCACCCGGGTAGTGCACGCCGTTGACGCCGAGGCAGAGCTCGTAGCGCAGCGCCGGGTCGTCCCGGAGGGTACGGACGGCCTTCAGCAGGTGCTCGCGGGCGATGTGGAAGGTGAGCTCGCCGCGGTCCACCACGGTCTTCTCGATCACCTCGGCCGGGTCCAGGCCCTGCTCCTCCAGCGCGCCCTCGAACTCGTCGGCGATCTCGTCGAAGCCGTGCCCGTACGGGCGGCTGCCGGCCGGCGGCAGCGCGATCGGGGCGGCCAGGCCGCCGAAGCCGGAGGTGTCGCCGCTGCCCTGGGCGCCGAACATGCCCTGGCGCTTGCCGATCACCTCGACCGGGATCTCCCGCCGGGTGGCGGGGACTGACGTCTCGTCACTCATCGCAGCAGCCCCCGCATCTCGCTGGTCGGGGTGGCCTCCAGGGCCAGCTCCTCCGCCAACTCCTCGGCGCGGCGCCGGTTCACGCCCAGCGGCTCGTGCTGGATCTTCTCGTGCAGCTTGATGATGGCGTCCATCAGCATCTCCGGGCGGGGCGGACAGCCCGGCAGGTAGATGTCGACCGGGACGATGTGGTCCACGCCCTGCACGATCGCGTAGTTGTTGAACATCCCGCCGGAGGAGGCGCAGACGCCCATCGAGATGACCCACTTCGGATTGGCCATCTGGTCGTACACCTGGCGCAACACCGGCGCCATCTTCTGGCTCACCCGACCGGCCACGATCATCAGGTCGGCCTGCCGGGGGGAGCCCCGGAAGACCTCCATGCCGAACCGGGCCAGGTCGTAGCGGCCCGCCCCGGTGGTCATCATCTCGATCGCGCAGCAGGCCAGCCCGAAGGTCGCGGGGAAGAGCGACGCCTTGCGCACCCACCCCGCCGCCGCCTCCACGCTGGTGAGCAGAAAGCCGCTCGGCAGCTTCTCCTCGATACCCATCAGTTCCCTCTCAGTCCCTCAAGTCCGGTGGCTTGCCCCCGTGTTCACAAGCGGCCCGCACCGTCACGGGGAGCCGCCCGACCGGGGCGTTCAGTCCCACTCGAGACCGCCGCGACGCCACACGTAGGCGTACGCGACGAAGACGGTGGCGATGAACAGGAGCATCTCGACCAACCCGAAGATCCCCAGGGCGTCGAAGCTGACCGCCCAGGGATAGAGGAAGACGATCTCGATGTCGAAGACGATGAAGAGCATCGCCGTGAGGTAGTACTTGATCGGGAACCGACCGCCGCCCACCGGCTGCGGGGTCGGTTCGATGCCACACTCGTACGCCTCCAACTTGGCCCGGTTGTAACGCTTCGGGCCGGTCAGCGAGGCCATCACGACGGAGCCGACCGCGAACGCCGCCGCGATGGCACCGAGTACGAGGATCGGCGCGTAGGCATTCATTGCCCCCGCTCCCTCCGTCCAGTCTTCCTTGACTGCAGATCGGAACCGCCGGGTCACGCTCCGCACGACCCGCTTCCGACTCGTGAGATCCACCCATGTGAGGCAGTTCACAAGCCTTGGAACGAGCGCATCCTATGCCCGTCGGCTTGTGACGTGCGACACGCGGTTCTGAACGATCTTTGTGATCTACGCCACCTCGCAAAGGATCACGGAGGGGCGGAAGGCGGGATCAATCAACCCAGTGCAGGCAAGTGGTCACAAACCGTCGCATTCGCCTGTGAAGTGACTGGTCAGCGGGCCATGCGCATATCAACTCGGCTGGTGATCATGCAAATTTCGAAGCGTGCGATTGACGTGATAAAGGGACCACCCAGGAGGGTGGTCCCTTCGGAACGGTCGCTTGACCCTTCGTTCACAAGCGCACGAGGAGGTGGCTCCTAGGGTCGGCGGTCGCCCCAGACGTGGGCCGCGATGCCCACCCGGTTCCGCACGCCGAGCTTGCGCTGGATGTTGGCGAGGTGGTTCTTCACCGTGCCCGGGGAGATGAACAGTTGGCCGGCCACCGCCGCGTTGGTCGCCCCGTCCGCCACCAGGGCGGCGATCTCGGCCTCCCGGGGCGTGAGCTGCTCCGGCGCCACCGCCCCGGTGCCGGTGACCGGCCCGGCCGGCTCCGGCCGCTCCGGGGCGGTCAGCTGCCGGAGCAGACGGACCGTCACCTCCGGGCTGATCAGCGCGTCCCCGGCCACCGCCGCCCGGACCGCCTCCACCAGCAGCGCCGGGCTGGACCGCTTCACCAGGAAGCCGGCCGCCCCGTACCGCAGCGCGGCGTGCACGTACTCGTCCAGGTCGAAGGTGGTCACCACGACCACCCGGAGCGGATCCGGCACCCCCGGGCCGGCCAACCGCCTGGTCAGCTCCAGCCCGTCCAGCCCCGGCATCCTGATGTCCGCCAGCACCACGTCCGGCCGCAGCCGCCGGGCCAGGTCCAGGGCCTGGTCCCCGTCGGCCGCCTCGGCCACCACGGTCAGGTCGGGCTGGGCGTCCAGGATGATCCGGTACGCGGTGCGGATGTCGGCGTGGTCGTCCGCCAACAGGATGGTGATCGTCACAACTCCCCCTCGGTCGGCGGCAGGTACGCCCTGACCTGCCAGCCCCGTTCGGTCCGGGCCGCCTCCAGCGTCCCGTCCAGTGCCTCCACCCGGCCCGCCAGCCCGCGCAGTCCGTGCCCGCCCCGGCCCACCTGTCCGGGCCCACGGCCGACCCCGGGGCCGTGCCCGCGACCGATCCCGCGACCGGTCCGGGCCGGCCCCGCGCCGCCGCCGTCGTCGCTGACCAGCACCTCCAGCCCGCCCCGGGCCGACGGCCGGACGGCCACCTCCACCAGGGTGGCGGCGGGCGCGTGCCGCCGGACGTTGGTCAGCGCCTCGACCACCACCCGGTGCGCGGTCGCCCCCGCTTCCCGGCTGACCGGCGGGCCGTCCCCGTCCGGCAGCTCCAGCCGGACGGCGGCCGGGCCGGAGGCGGCGAACCGCTCGACCACACCCGGGAGTTCGGCCAGGCCGGGCTGCGGATCGCGGCGGGCCGCGTCCTCACTGCGGAGCAGGTGCACCGTGCGGTCCAGCGAGGCCAGCGCCTGCTGCCCGGCCTCCTCGATCCGGCGGAACAGCTCCTCCTGACCCTCCGACACGAACGCCCCGGCCTGGGCCAGCGCCACCATCCCGCTCACGTCGTGCGCCACGAAGTCGTGCAGGTCGTGCGCGAGTTCGATCCGCTGGGCCCGGCGGGCCGCCTGCACCTCGCGCCGCCGCCGCTCGTCCAGCGCCCCCAGGTAGAGCCCGACCGCCACCACCAGCAGCCCGGCCAGCAGCCCGAATCCGAACAGTCCGATGGTCTCCCGCCACCCCTCCGGCGCGACGTACCTGGTCGGCCAGAGCACCGCCGCCGAGCCCGCCAACGCCGCCGCCGGCCACCGCCGGGCCCGGACCGCCAGCGCCACCAGGGACAGCAGCAGCCCCAGTTCGGCCACCACCAGGGTGCCGACCAGCCGGTTCGACTCACCGATCCCACCCAGCCACCACCCGACGGCGGTCGCCACCAGCGACGCCACCGCCACGCCGGCCCCCCACCGAACGATCATGCGAACACCCTACGGTCCGGGCCCCCGCCCGTGCGGGCCCGTTCCGACCCGCCCCTGCCGAACGGCACATGACCACCCGTCAGGACCGGCCGATCGGCATCTGCTCCCGGGCCGGCGACCCGGAAGGCTGTGCACACCGAGCCCGGCCACCCCGAACGAGAGGCCCCCCGATGCCCACCACCCTGGACCCCGCCACCAGCTCGGCCGCCACCACCTCGGCCGCCCCCGCCGACACCCCCGCCGTCCGGCCGCCCGCCCGGTGGGCCGTCCGCACGGCCCGGCTGGCCGCCCTGACCGCCGTCCCCTCCGGCCTCTGGCGGCTGGCCCTCGGCGTCGGCATCCCGGTCGGCTTCAGCGGCACGATGGAGGCCCGGATGACCGCCCACATGCCGGGCTGGGGCACCCTCTACGTGATCGTCCTCTCCGCCCTGGCCGAGGCCCTGGCCTTCCTCACCCTCGGCCTGGTCCGCCCCTGGGGCCAACTCCCGCCCCGTCGGCTCCCGTTCGTCGGCGGTCGGCGGATCGCCCCGCGCACCGCCGCCACCGCCGCCGCCCTCGGCGCCGTGGCCGTCACCCTGATCACCACCTACGGCGCCACCACCTGGTACGACGGCGAAGCCATGGGCAACCCCGAGGCCCCGCAGGGCCTGGCCGGCTTCCTGATGACCGCCTGCTACGCCCCGCTGCTGCTCTGGGGCCCGCTGCTCGCCGTGGTCACCGCCGACTTCCGGCGCCGCGCGCGGGCCGCCTCGTGCTGAACGGTGCCCGCCGAGGGAGCCGCCGTGCGGCGGCCCCACTCGGTGCCGGCCAGGACGCAGACCGCGCCGAGCAGGGCGAGCGGGCCGAGGTGGTCGCCGGCCAGGGTGATGCCGAAGACGGCGGCCCAGAGCGGCTCGGTGCCGAGCAGCAGGGAGACCCGGGACGGCGAGGTGGCGCGGACGGCCCACATCTGGACCACGAAGGCGAAGATCGTGCAGAGCAGCGAGAGGTGCAGCAGCACCGCCCAGTCGGTGGCGTCGTAGGAGGCCGCCAGACTGACCGGCGAGGTGCCGGCGAAGGGCGCGATCACCGCGAACACCAGGGTGGCGGTGGCCAGTTGGACCCAGGTGAGGGCGCCGGAGTCGGCCTCCCGGATGGACGTCGTCCGGGCCATCACGAGCACGTGCGCGGTCCGCACCAGCGCCGCGCCGAGCACCAGCAGGTCACCGGCGCCCGGCACCCGGAAGCCGCCGCCCCCGGTGAGCAGCGCGACCCCGAGCACCGAGAGCCCGGCCGCCGCGACGAACGGCCGGGGCAGCGGGGTGCGGGCCAGGGCGCTCTCGGCGAGCGGGGTGAGCACCATGGTGAGGCTGATGATCAGGCCCGCGTTGGTCGCCGAGGTGTGCACAGCCCCGTAGGTCTCCAGCAGGAAGACCGCCCCGAGCACCAGCCCCAGCGAGGCCCCGCCGAGCCACTGGCGGAGCCCGAAGCGGCGCAGCCCGCGCCAGGTGAAGAGCGCCAGCAGCGGCAGCGCCACCCCGAAGCGCAGCACCAGCATGGCCACCACGCTCTCGTCGGTGGCCACGTTCTTGACCGCCAGGAAGCTGGACCCCCAGGCCACCGCGACCCCGAGCACGGGCAGGTCACGGACGAACGGGGCGAGGGACGGACGCATGCGGTCTCCTCCGGAGCGGGAAGCGGAGCCGTGCGGCGTCGAACGGTCTGGTGGCGGGCATCGTCCCGCACGCCCGCCCGGCTGATCAACACCTTTCCACCCCTCGGTCCACCGGCAGCCGACCGGCAACTTCGGCTTCCGACCTGACACCGTGCATACCGAACAGTCGTCCGGGCATTGATGATTGCGCCATGCCAACTCCCCGCCGCTCCCCGGAGGCTCCTCAAGTGCTGCGCAAACACTGGGCCCTGCTCACCGCCGCCACCACCCTGCCGCTCGCCCTGACCACCTCGGTCGGCGTCGCGGACGCCGCCCCCGCGGTGACCGTGAACTGCAGCTACACCCCGGCGGTGCCCGCCGACAACTTCAAGGGCATCCCGGTCTTCGACGCCAAGCAGGCAGCCAAGCCCTACAGCGCCACCCTGAAGACCACCCAGGGCACCATCACCTTCAAGGCGCTGACCGACAAGGCTCCGTGCACCACCTTCTCGTTCCGCTTCCTGGCCGAGCGGGACTACTTCGACAAGAGCCACTGCCACCGCCTGACCACCGAACGGATCTTCGTCCTCCAGTGCGGCGACCCGACCGGCACCGGCAGCGGCGGCCCCGGCTACTCCTTCCCCGACGAGAACCTCACCGGCGCCACCTACCCCGCCGGCACCGTCGCGATGGCCAACGCCGGCCCGAACACCAACGGCAGCCAGTTCTTCTTCGTCTGGAAGGACACCAAGCTCTCCCCCGCCTACACCCCCTTCGGCCAGGTCACCGGCGGCCTCGACGTCCTCCAGAAGATCGCCGCCGCCGGCTCCGACTCCCAGAACAACCCCGGCGACGGCTACCCGAATCTGGTCCCCACCTTCAAGAACGTCAAGATCACCAAGCGCTGACGCCCCGTCACCCGGCCCGCGTCACCCGGCCCGCGCCTCCCGTACGGTGGCCCCGACCACCTCACACCGCCGTACGGGAGCAGCGCCATGGACACCGGGACCTGGGAGACGGTCGAGCGCCTGGTCGGCTGGCTGGACCGGGAGAGCGTGCACTCCCCCGAGGCCGAGCGGCTGCTGCGCATCCTCAAGGTCTCCGAGGAGGCCGGCGAGGTGGCACGGGCGGTGATCGGAGCGACCGGGCAGAACCCCCGCAAGGGCACCACGCACAGCTGGACCGACGTGCAGCACGAGCTCTGCGACGTCGCGCTCACCGCACTGGTCGCGCTGCGCAGCCTCACCCCTGACGCGGCGTCGGTGTTCGCCGAGCGACTCGCGCACGTGGACGGGCGCTCGCGGGGGCGGGCCGGGTGAGCAGCAGGACCACCGGGGTGAGCAGCAGGACGGCGCCGGCCGCCGGGTGGACGGTGCGGGGGTGCAGCGCCCTGACAGCCGGCCCGTCCCCCGGGCAGGACATCAGGATCGCACCGGCGCCGGCCGTGACGGTCCGGCGGCGAACCGGCTCAGGCCACCGGGTGGCGTCGGGGGCGGTCCTGCCGCAGCTCGACCAGCAGTCCGGCGGCCAGCACGGCGACCGCACCGGCCAGCGCCACCGGGTCGGCCGGACCGGCGGCCGGCCAGGCCCAGCGGTGCGGGTGGCCGCCGGGGCCGAGGCCGAAGGCAGCGGAGACGAAGGCGTACAGGACCGGGGCGAGGACAGCCGCCTGACGGCCCAGCAGCGGACGGGCACAGGCGGCCAGGCCCAGGTGGAGCACGAGGTTGCGCAGCGCCTGGGCCGAGATCCGGGCCGCCGCCGGATCGGCGAGCAGCAGGTGCACGGCCAGGCCGACGGCCGCCGCCGACACCGGGACCAGCAGCAGCACCAGCGCGTCGGCCCGGCCCACCGGCCGCACCGCCACCGCCTCCAGCCCGATCGCCCGGGCCCGGCCGGCGGCCACTGCGACGGCCGGCAGCACCGAGACCAGCAGGGCCAGCGGGACGGCCGCACGGCCGGCCCCGCCGAACTGCGGGACGGGTACGGCGGACCCGCCCACCGTGGCGATCACCAGCCAGGTGAGCAGGGTGACGACCAGGGTCAGCGGCAACCGACGGGACGTCAGCCACCAGCTCACCGGCGGCCCCCGCCCTCGCGCGGGAGCCGCCGTGGCGGCACCGCTCCCCGGCCCCGGGTCACCGGCGACACCCGACCGCCGCCGAGGCCTCCCGGTACCAGCGCAGTTGCTCGGCCGACGGCAGGGTGAGCTGTGCGGCCAGCCAGGACTCCAGCTCGGGGCCGTGGTTCGCCACCGCCGCCGCCCGGTCGACCCCCGCCGTGACCGCGAGCCAGGCCCTCAACCGCTCGGGCAGTGCACGGCCTTCGGGCGAGCGGTCGCAGACCGGTGCGGCCGGGTCGGCCTCGGCCCGCTCCCGGGCCTGACCGGCCGGGCTCGCCACCACCGAGAGCACCATCTGCTGTGCGCCGAAGGCGGGATCGACCCGGAGGAACACCTGCCAGCGGTCGGCCCCGCCTCCCGGGTCAGCCTCGGTGATCACCTTCGGCACGGGCACCCCTGCCGCCGCCAACCGGGCGCTCGCCCCCGCCAGCGCCGCCGAGGCGGTGGGCAGCCGCCCGGCGTGCTCGGGCCAGACGCAGACCTCGGGGCCGCCCGGCTCCTGACGGCACACCAGCTCCGCCGCGCTCCTGGCGCGGTACGGGTCCAGCCCGAGGTCCCGGACCAGGCCGACCGATCCGGCTGCCGCCGCCGCCAGCAGCAGCGGAGCGACCACCATGCCGAGGGCCGGTCCGGACAGCCGGGGCAGGCCGGGCAGACCCGGCGGACCGGAGCGGGCCGGGTGCCAGCGGTGCACCACCACCGCCCCGGCCACCGCCAGCAGGCCGAGTGCCAGCAGCGCGGGGGCGGCGACGGCCCCGGGCAGCGGCACGGAGCCGCTGTCGCAGCAGTCCCGCACCGGCCCGGGCAGCAGCCGGAGCCAGAGCGGGTCGCCGGCCGGCGGATAGACGTTCCACAGGTAGTCGGCGACCAGCACCACCGGCACCGCCACCACCGGCCGCACCAGCAGCCCCACCGCGTAGCCCACCGCCAGCTGCCCGATCAGCACCAGCACGGCGGCGCCCAGGATCAGCGGGTCCGGCCCGCCCGGCGCCGCACCCATCTCCCACCGGACGGTCAGCAGGGCCGCCACGAGTGCCGACAGCCCGCCGGCCAGCACCGGCCCGAGCGCCCGGGCGGCGACGTGCAGCCCTCCCCGGGCCGGGGTCCACCCGGCCCAACCGGCCTGCCGGATCCGCCCCGCCTCCCAGGCCGCGCACGCGGCACCCAGCGGGGCGACCACGATCAGCGCCCACATCGCCACCGCCGTGGCACCCGTCCAGTACCCGTCCACCTGCCCGGCCACGGCGGGCTTCCGGAGCAACAGCACCGCCAGCACCACCTGCACCGGTGCCACCAGCACCACCGGGCGGCTCCACCGGCGACTCCACGGGCGGCTCCACGGGCGGCTCCACGGGCGCGGACGACGGATCACCGGCCCGCCCCGTCCCGCAGCAGCTCCCCGTAGGCGGCCTCGGCCCGGCGCGGGGCCGGCGTGCCCGACGCCGCCAGTCGGCCGAACTCGGCCACGGTGCCGAGGAAGCGGACCTGCCCCTGCTCCAGCACCACCACGTGGTCGAAGAGCTCGTCCAGGTCGTCGGTCTGGTGGGTGGAGACCACCACGTGACGGGTGCTCAGCTCCCGCACCACCTCGCGGAAGACCACCCGCTGCCGGGGGTCCAGCCCGGCCGTCGGCTCGTCCATCAGGATCAGGTCGGCCGAGTGCACCAGCGCCTGCGCGATGCCGACCCGGCGCAGCTGGCCGCCGGAGAGCGCACCGGCCCCCCGGTCGGCCTCGGCCGTCAGCCCGACCCGCTCCAGCGCCTGCCCGGCGGCGTCCCACGCCGCGCGGCGTGCCATGCCCTTGAGCCAGCCCGCGTACGCGACCTGCTCCCGGGCGGTCGCCCTCGGCATCACCTGGACGGCCTGCGGCAGCCACCCCACCCGTCGCCGGTACGCGCCGCGCGAGCGGCGGTCGGCGGGGTCCAGCCCGTCGTACCGCACCGAACCGCGCTGCGGGCGGAGCGCGGAGGCCGCGAGTGAGAGCAGGGTGGACTTCCCGGCCCCGTTGGGCCCGAGGAGCACCGTCCGGCCCGCCGGCAGGCGGAGGTCGAGGCCGTCCAGGACGACGGGGCCACGGCGGTGACGGTAGCTACAGGAGGTGAACTCGACTGGCACCGGGCGAACTTAGCAAGGTCGTTCGGACACTGACGGCGATTCCGCCGCCCTCGGCCGCAGTTGGCCGGATACCGCCGTCGGCGGCCGAGGGGCGAGCAGAGGGTGACGGAGCGTCAGGCGTTCGGTGCGACCTTGGCCAGGCCGTTGATGATGCGGTCCATCGCGTCGCCGCCCTGCGGGTCGGTGAGGTTGGCGAGCATCTTGAGGACGAACTTCATCAGGATCGGGTGGGTGAGTCCGCGCTGGGTGGCGAGCTGCATCACCTTGGGGTTGCCGATCAGCTTCACGAAGCCCCGGCCGAGCGTGTAGTAGCCGCCGTAGACGTCCTTGAGGATGCGGGGGTACGCCTGGAGGGCGCGCTCGCGGCCCTCGGGGGTGATCCGGGCGTGTGCCTGGACGATGACGCCGGCCGCGATCTGGCCGGATTCCATCGCATAGGCGATGCCCTCCCCGTTGAAGGGGTTGACCATGCCGCCGGCGTCGCCGACCAGCAGCAGGCCCCGGGTGTAGTGCGGCTGGCGGTTGAAGGCCATCGGGAGGGCGGCGCCGCGGATCGGATCGGTCATGTTCTCGGGGGTGTAGCCCCACTCGGCGGGCATCGAGGCGCACCAGGCCTTGAGCACCTCGCGCCAGTCCAACTCCCCGAAGGCGGGCGAGGAGTTGAGGATGCCGAGGCCGACGTTGGAGGTGCCGTCGCCCATGCCGAAGACCCAGCCGTAGCCGGGCAGCAGCTTCCGGTCGCCGCCCCGGGTGTCCCAGAGCTCCAGCCAGGACTCCAGGTAGTCGTCGTCGTGCCGGGGCGAGGTGAAGTAGGTGCGGTAGGCGACGCCCATCGGGCGGTCCTCCCGGCGGTGCAGGCCCATCGCCAGCGAGAGCCGGGTGGAGTTGCCGTCGGCCGCGACCACCAGCGGGGCGCGGAAGACCACCGGGCGCTTGTCGTCGCCCAGCTTGGCGGTGACGCCGGTGATCCGGCCGGTGCGGTCGTCCAGCACCGGGCCGGTCACGTTGCACTTCTCGTACAGCCGGGCACCGGCCTTCTGGGCCTGACGGGCCAGCAGCTCGTCGAAGTCGGCGCGCTTGCGGACCAGCCCGTAGTCCGGGTACGCGGACAGCTCCGGCCAGTCCAGCTCCAGCCGGACGCCGCCGCCGATGATCCGCAGGCCCTTGTTGTGCAGCCAGCCGTTGGAGGTGGAGACGTCGATGCCCATGTCCACCAGCTGCTTGGTGGCGCGCGGGGTCAGGCCGTCGCCGCAGACCTTCTCGCGGGGGAACTCGGTCTTCTCCAGCAGCAGCACGTCCAGCCCCGCCTGGGCCAGGTAGTACGCGGTGGTGGCCCCGGCCGGGCCGGCCCCGACCACGATCACGTCGGCGCTGCTCTCCACCGTCTCGCCGGACTGGCTGCTCAGGTCAACTGCGGTGTCGGACACGGCTGGGCACACTCCACTACGTCGGGCTGCGGGCTCGGTCGAGTCTAGTTGGGCCTTATGCCTTGAAGCCCCGGTGCAGCGCGACGATGCCACCGGTGAGGTTGCGCCAGGCGACCCGCTGCCAGCCGGCCTGCTGGAGCCGGACGGCCAGCGCGGGCTGGTCGGGCCAGGAGCGGATCGACTCGGCGAGGTAGACGTACGCGTCCGGGTTGGAGCTGACGGCGGTGGCCACCGGCGGCAGCGCGCGCATCAGGTACTCGGTGTAGACGGTGCGGAACGGGGTCCAGGTGGGGGTGGAGAACTCGCAGATCACCACCTTGCCGCCGGGCTTGGTGACCCGGTGCAGCTCGCGCAGCGCGGCGTCGGTGTCCTGCACGTTGCGCAGCGCGAAGGAGATGGTGGTGGCGTCGAAGCTGTCGTCGGCGAACGGCAGCTTGGTGGCGTCACCGGCCGTCAGGGCCAGCTCGGGGTGGCGCTTCTTGCCCTCGCCCAGCATCCCGATCGAGAAGTCGCAGGGCACCACCTCGGCCCCGGCCTCGGCGAACGGCAGCGAGGAGGTGCCGGTGCCGGCGCCCAGGTCCAGCACCCGCTGGCCGGGGCCGGCGTCCACCGCCTCGGCCACCGCACGGCGCCAGGCCCGTGCCTGGCCGAGGGAGAGCACGTCGTTCGTACGGTCGTACTTCGCGGCGACGTCGTCGAACATCGCGGCGACTTCGCGCGGCTGCTTGTCCAGGGAGGCTCGGGTCACGCCCCCCATTGTTCACCACGGCGTCCCGGAGCTCGGAGGAGGTCCGTCGGCGGGTCAGCGCGAGCGGTCCGACGGGCGGTCCGGTGAGTGGTCCGACGGCGGTCCGACGGCGGTCCGGTGGGTGGTCCGACGGGCGGTCAGCGGAGCGCGCGGCGGCCGGACTTGCGGCGGCGGCGGGAGCGCTTGCCGTGGCTGATCGCGGGCATCCCGGCCCCGAAGGCCTCGGAGGCGAAGGCGATGGTGGTGCGCGGCCGGTTGCGCCGGGACTCGGCGGTGCCCCGGCGGTGCAGCCAGATCCGGTAGCAGCTGAAGGCGAGCAGCAGCAGCGCGACCGGGACGCTGACCCGGGCCAGCCCGACCCCGGCCGGCTGCGGGTAGCGCTTGCCGCAGGCGCGGACCGCGCCCGGGTCGTTCCCGGCGTACTCCAGGCAGATCCGGTCGCCGACCCGGGCCTCCTCGGGCAGCCAGAGGTCGGTGGCGGTCAGACTGCGGCCCTCGGCCGGGTAGCTGACGGAGCTGTAGGTGCCGGTGCCGGTGGACAGCTGGGTGACGGTGCCCTGCACCTTCACCGGGTCGGCGTTGATCCGGTCCGCCTGGTCGGCCTGGCGCCAGCCGAGCAGGCACATGCCGAGCGCGAGCACCGCGCTGAGCACGGCGGCGAGGTACCAGCCTCGACCGAGGCGCATGCTGCGCGGGTGAGGAGCGGTCGGGGGTCGCATGGTTCCTGTCGGGGCTTGCCGGGCCGGGTTGGGGACGACCCGGTGTTCAGGATGGTAACCGCTGACGGTCCCTCCGGTCACGACGAGGGACCATCAGTTCACAGGATCGAGACGGCCGTTGGGACGGGTACGTCCGATTGACGGACCGTCGGACCGCGCCGCTCCCGGCCCTGGTCAGCGACGCCGGTACAGCAGCCGACCGCCCAGCACGGTGGCCAGGCAGACCGCCCCGCCCCGCTCCAGCGCCGTGGCCGAGGTCACCTCGAAGACCGCGAAGTCGGCCGGCCCGCCGGCCACCAGCGGCCGGTGCACCGCGCCCGCCAACCCCCGCCCCGGCAGCGGGTCGAGGCCGCCCCGGGCTCCGTCGCCCGGCACCGCGTGCAGCCCCGACCGGGCCACCGCGCTCCGTACCGCCGGCCGGGTGAACGGACCGGCCACCGCCGTCACCCCGTGCGCCAGCAGCCGCTGCAGCCCGAGCCGGGCACTCGGCCCGCGCCGTTCCTCCGGCACCTCGGGCAGCTCCAGCGGCTCGCTGCCCGACTCCTCGCGCGGGTCGGGGTGGTAGGCGCTCTCCAGCAGCCACCCGCCGTACGGATTGAGCAGACCCGGCGTCAGCAGCCCGTCCCAGCACCGCTCCCGGGCCCCGTCGGCCGCGAACGAGCCGTACGGGCCGAGCGCCACCACGGCGGCGCCGTCGACCAGCACCGCCCCGTCGGGGACCGGCGGGGCGGTGGGGTCGGCCGGATCGGCCAGCAGCAGGGTCGCCCGGTGCAGGGTGCGCATCAGGTGGTGATCCCCTGTCAGGAGGTGGCGGAGGCCGGGAGTCCGGCGCAGGCCCGGAGGCCGGCGGAGGCCGTGGGGTGGCGGAGGCCCGGAGGCCGCGGGGATCAGGTGGTGGAGAGGATCTTCAGCTCGGGGTGCGCGGTGCCGCCCTCGATCGCGGTGGAGGCGATGTGCGAGGCGACCCGCGGGTCGACCGGGTCGTTGGCCGGGTCGTCCAGCACCCGCAGGTGCTGGTAGGTGGTGGAGCGCTGCGCCGGGGTGCGGTCGGCGGTCCGGATCAGGTGGATCAGCTCGGTCAGGTTGGACCGGTGCTTGGCCCCGGCGGCCGAGACCACGTTCTCCTCCAGCATCACCGAGCCGAGGTCGTCGGCACCGTAGTGCAGCGAGAGCTGGCCCGCCTCCTTGCCGGTGGTGAGCCAGGAGCCCTGGATGTGCGCCACGTTGTCGAGGAACAGTCGGGCGATCGAGATCATCCGCAGGTACTCGAAGACGGTGGCCTGGGTCCGGCCCTTGAGGTGGTTGTTCTGCGGCTGGTAGGTGTACGGGATGAACGCCCGGAAGCCGCCGGTGCGGTCCTGCACCTCACGGATCATCCGCAGGTGCTCGATCCGCTCCGCGTTGGTCTCGCCGGTGCCCATCAGCATGGTGGAGGTGGACTCCACGCCGAGGTTGTGCGCGGCCTCCATGATCTCCAGCCAGCGCTCGCCCGACTCCTTCAGCGGGGCGATCGCCTTGCGCGGGCGCTCCGGCAGCAGCTCGGCGCCGGCCCCCGCGAAGGAGTCCAGGCCGGCCTTGTGGATCCGGGTGATGGCCTCCTCGATCGAGACCTTGGAGATCCGCGCCATGTGCTCGACCTCGGAGGCCCCGAGGGAGTGGATCACCAGCTGCGGGAAGTCCTTCTTGATCGCGGCGAACGCGGTCTCGTAGTACTCCACGCCGTAGTCCGGGTGGTGGCCGCCCTGGAACATCACCTGGGTGCCGCCGAGTTCGACGGTCTCGGCGCAGCGGCGGAGGATCTCGTCGAGGTCGCGGGACCAGCCCTTGTCGCTCTTCGGCGCCACGTAGAAGGCGCAGAACTTGCAGGCCGTGACGCAGACGTTGGTGTAGTTGATGTTCCGCTCGATGATGTACGTCGCGATGTGCTCGGTACCCGCGTAGCGGCGGCGGCGGACGGTGTCGGCGGCGGAGCCGAGGGCGTGCAGCGGGGCCGACCGGTAGAGGTCGAGCGCCTCTTCCGGGGTGATCCGGCCACCGGCCGCCGCACGGTCGAGGACGGCCTGCAGGTCAGTGGCGAGGGGGGTACCCCCGGCCGGAGGCTGGGGGCTGTTCTGCTCGGACACCTTTGCTGGCCCTTCTTTTCTCCGACGTCGGACCGACTCAGCCTACGCCAGCACACACGGCGCTCCGGGCCCGCACCTGCCCCCGGAGCACGGGGCCGGGGGCAGGTGCGGGTGCGGCGCGGGCCCGGGGGCGCCTACACGGGCTGGAGCAGCGTCACCCGGACGTCGGGGGCGAAGCCGGAGTCGTGGCCGACCCGGCGGGCGAACTCCGCGATGCCCGCCAACTGCCGCTCGCCGAGCGAGAAGTCGAGCGCCTCGGTGAAGTACCGCTCCAGCAGCGGGGCGTCGAACTCCTCCCAGCGCGCCGCCTGCTCGGCGACCTTCCCGGCCTCCGCCACCGACAGGTCGCGGGACTCCAGGAAGGCCCGGTGCACGGCGGCCACCAGCTCGGGGTGCTCCGCCACGTACTCCCGCCGCGCGGCCCAGACCGCGAAGACGAACGGCAGCCCGGTCCACTCCTTCCACATCTCGCCGAGGTCGTGCACCGCCAGCCCCTGCTGCGGCGCCTGCTCCAGCGAGGCCCGCAGCGCCGGGTCACCGATCAGCACGGCGGCGTCCGCATCGGCGAGCATCAGCTCCAGGTCCGGCGGGCAGGAGAAGTACTCGGGCCGGACCCCCTCCCGCTCCTCCAGCAGCAGCTGCGCCAGCCGGACCGAGGTCCGCGAGGTGGAGCCGAGCGCGACCCGCCGGCCGTCCAGCTCGGCCAGCGGCACCTTGCTGACGATCACGCAGGACATCACCGGGCCGTCGCTGCCGACCGCGATGTCGGGCAGCACGACCAGCCGGTCCGCGTGCCGCAGGTACTCCACGCAGGTGATCGGGCCGATGTCGAGCGCTCCGTTCACCAACTGGTCGCTCAGCTTCTCCGGGGTGTCCTTGCTGAGGTCGAGGTCGAGCAGGTTGCCGGTTCTCGCCAGTCCCCAGTAGAGGGGAAGACAGTTGAGGAACTGAATGTGTCCCACTCGGGGCCTTACCGCGACGGTCACCGTTGATCCTTCCGATCCGCCCGTTTGAAGCACTGTTCGCAGGGTATGCCTGCCCGGCTCGGCACCGGTCACCGGGCACCCGCGACACACGTGCGACACATACCTGACGTGGCGTTGGTCACCCCTGGTCGGGGCCGCCCGTGCGTGCTACGGTTCCACTCAGTTGCAGTTTGATTCCCCTTGCAGTACTTGAAGCCTGCGGAGCATGTAACCGCAGGCTTTTTGTAGTTTTTCAGCATTATCGAAAAACTCCGGACCCACTCCGGAGGCGGGGCGATCAGCGCAGCGGACCGGATGCCACACGGTGTGGTCTCCGAAACGTCCCTCGCAAGGAGAACGGCATGGCTCAGGGAACCGTCAAGTGGTTCAACGCTGAGAAGGGCTTCGGCTTCATCGCCCAGGATGGCGGCGGCCCCGACGTCTTCGTCCACTACTCCGCCATCAACGCGAACGGTTTCCGCTCGCTGGAGGAGAACCAGGCGGTCTCGTTCGACGTCACCCAGGGCCCGAAGGGCCCGCAGGCGGAGAACGTCACCGCTATCTGATTCATCCTCCCGATGATCTGATCGCTCTGGACCCCTGCTGGGTCCGGCAGCGGCCCGACGGGCCGTCAGCAAGAGCATGACGCGCAGTACCAAGGGGGCCCACCGAGTCTTCGGACCCGGCCGGGCCCCCTGCCTTTTCCCGTGGGCCCGCCGACGCCCCCAGCGCTCCTGCCGACCGTCAGAACCGGTCGGTGGCCAGCTCGATCCCGAACGGCTCCGGCAGGCTGATCGCCGTGCCGAACGGGTGCGGCCCGCTGACCGAGGTGTAGCCCAGCGGGCCGGGCGCGGCGTACAGCGTGCAGGTGCGCTCCTGACGGTCCACCAGCAGGTAGAGCGGGGCGCCGTACTCGGCGTACCGACGGCGCTTCACCACCCGGTCGGTGTCCCCGTCGGAGTCCGAGGTCACCTTGACCACCAACAGGGTCTGGTCGGGCACCAGAACGCGGTCCTCGTCGACCAGCCGGCTCGGCACCACGGCGAGGTCGGGGACGTACCAGTTCGGGGAGCCCGGAAGATCAAGGTTCCCCACCCCCGGCTCACAGTCCAGCTCGATCAGACGCGAGTCGAGTTGCCGCCGGATGCTTGTGATCGCGCGCTCGTGCCCCCAGGTCGGTACCACGTACTCGATGACCCCTTCGATGATCTCCGCGCGGTCACCCTTGATGTGCTGGATGGCGTACTTGAGGGCGGTCTCGGGATCGACCGACTCGTACGGGTGGTCCTGCGGGGCGACGCTCACGGGGTCCTCCTTCGCCACCGCCACGCTACCGCTGCCGACCGCCCGGCAGGGCGAGGTGCACTCCAACGGGCGACGGCCCGCCTCCCCGGGCGGGGAGGCGGGCCGTGCGGCAGGTGAAGGGGCGTCAGGCGGCGACGGCGACCTTCTCGCGCGGGGCGTCCTCGGTGAGGAGGTCGCCGGTGGGGTTGTTGTAGGCGGTGAGGTCGAGGGTCTTCTCGCGGGCCGCGACCAGGATCGGGACGACCGACTGACCGGCCACGTTGGTGGCGGTGCGGATCATGTCGAGGATCGGGTCGATGGCCAGCAGCAGGCCGACGCCCTCCAGCGGCAGGCCCAGGGTGGAGAGGGTGAGGGTCAGCATCACGATCGCGCCGGTCAGACCGGCCGTGGCGGCGGAGCCGATCACCGAGACGAAGGCGATCAGCAGGTAGTCGCCGATGCCGAGGTCGATCCCGTAGACCTGGGCGACGAAGATCGCGGCCAGCGACGGGTAGATCGAGGCGCAGCCGTCCATCTTGGTGGTGGCGCCGAACGGGACCGCGAAGGAGGCGTACTCGCTCGGGACGCCGAGCCGCTCGGTGACCCGGCGGGTGACCGGCAGGGTGCCGACCGAGGAGCGGGAGACGAAGGCCAGCTGGATGGCGGGCCAGGCGCCCCGGAAGAAGTTGACCGGGTTGAGGCCGGCGGCGAAGCGCAGCAGCAGCGAGTAGACGCCGAACAGCACGATCGCGCAGCCGACGTAGATGTCGATGGTCAGCGTGGCGAACGGGCCGAGCAGGTCCCAGCCGTACTTGGCGACGGACTTGCCGATCAGGCCGAGGGTGCCGAGCGGGGCGAGCCGGATGACCCACCACAGGGCGGTCTGGGTGAGGTCGAGGATCGACTCGCTGAGCTTGCGGACCGGCTCGGCCTTCTCGCCGATCTTCAGGATGGCGGCGCCGACCACCACGCCGAGGAAGACGATCTGGAGGACGTTCACCTCCAGGAAGGCGTCGGCGATGTTGGTCGGGATGATGCCGGTCAGGAAGTCGACCCAGGTGCCCGGGTCCTTCGGCGCCTTCAGGCCCTCGGTGGAGAGCGAGGCGCCCTTGCCCGGGTCGGTGAGCAGGCCGAGACCGAGGCCGACACCGACCGCGATCAGCGAGGTGATCAGGAACCAGAGCAGGGTGCGGCCGGCCAGCCGGGCCGCGTTGGTGACGTTGCGCAGGTTGGCGACCGACACCACGATCGCGGTGAAGACCAGCGGCGGGACGGCCAGCTTGAGCAGCTGGACGAAGGTCTTGCCGATGGTGTCCAGGGTGGTGGTCAGCCAGGAGACGTCCTGGACCCGGGCGACGTAGCCCAGGAGGAGGCCGAGGACGAGGCCGCCGACGATCTGCACCCAGAACGGGGTCTGACGGACCTTCTGCAGGAAGGAGGGCGCGGGGGCTGCTGTGGACATGGCGATGCGGCTCCGGGGGGAGTGGGGTGGGGAGAGCGACCTGGAGGGACGGGCGACACGGCTGTACGGAGCGGGAGGAGCTCAGGCGCGACGTGCCGCCGGGATACAGCTGACGCAGCGACAGCCGGTGTCCACAGCGGTGATCAGGCACGCGGAGGGCGCGAGCGGGGTGCTCGCGTCACGCATCCGGAAGGCGCCTGGGGTGGTCATGGTCAGTACAGTAGCAACAAACCTTTGAGATGTTCAAAGTACTACTTTCAAATGTGACCACGAACCACTCAGGGTTGGTCAGATCCGCCCGGCTACTTCCTCAGGTACGCCTGGGTCATCGCCTTGGACACCGGGCCGGCCAGCCCGCCGCCGGTGATCTCGTCCCGGTCCTTCGAGCCGTTCAGCACCACGGCGGCGGTGGCGATCCTCTTGCCCGCACCGTCCTCCGCGTAGGAGGTGAACCAGGCGTACGGGATGCCCGAGTTGTCCACCCCGTGCTGGGCGGTGCCGGTCTTGCCGCCCACCGTCAGGCCCGGCACCCGGGCCGCCTTGCCGGTGCCCTGCTCGACCGTGGTGACCATCGCCGAGCGCAGCTGCCCGGCGGTCCTCGCACTCACCGCCTGCGCCTGCCGCTCCGGCTCGAACTGCTGGACCGTGCGTCCGGAGTGGTCGGTCAGCCGGTCCACCTCGAAGGGCTTCATCAGCACCCCGTCGTTGGCGATCGCCGCCGAGACCATGGCCATCTGCAGCGGGGTGGCCGTCACGGAGAACTGGCCGATCCCGGTCAGCGCCACCTGCGAGGGCTCCATCCCCGACGGGTAGACGCTGGTGGCGGCCCGGACCGGGACGTCCTGCTTGGTCAGGCTGAAGCCGAACTTCTCCGCCTGGGCCTTGAGTTCGGCCTCGCCGAGGTCGGCGGCGGCCTTGGCGAAGACGTTGTTGCAGGAGTACTGGAGGGCGGTCCGCAGGGTGGCGTTCAGACAGGGGGCCGAGGGGTTCTCGTTGGTCAGCACGGTGCGGGTGTTCGGCAGCGTGTAGGGGTTGGGGCTGTCGGTCGGGGTGTCGACGTCCTTGTACAGGCCCTTCTCCAGCGCCGCGGCGGCCGTCACCAGCTTGAAGGTGGAGCCGGGGGCCAGCGTGGTGCGCAGCGCGCCGTTCACCATCGCCTTCCCCTGGTCCGCGCTCAGCCGCTGCCACTCCTGCCCGGCCGCCTTGTCCCGACCGGTGATCCCGGACGGGTCGTAGGAGGGCGTGGAGACCATCGCCAGCACGTGCCCGGTGGCCGGGTCGATCGCCACCGCCGCGCCCTGCTTGCCGCCGAGCGCGTCCCAGGCGGCCTTCTGCACCGCCGGGTCGATGGTGGTCACCACGTCGCCGCCGGGCGCGCGGCTGCGGGTCAGCCGGTCGGCCACCCGGTCGACCGGGCCGGCCAGCCGGGGGTCCGAACCGTCCAGCAGGTCGGCGTAGAGGTTCTCCAACTGGTTGCTGCCGTACGCCTGGGAGGTGTAGCCGGTGACCGGGGCGTACAGCGGGCCGTCGGTGTAGCCGCGCTTGTACGCGAGCGTGCCCTCGGTGGGGATCGAGGAGGTGACGGGCTGCCCGCCGACCAGGATGTTGCCGAGCGGCTGGGCGTAGCGGTCGATGGTGAGCCGCGCGTTCGCCGGATTGCCGGCGTACTCGTCCGCCTTGGCCACTGCCAGCCAGGTGGCCCGGGCCATCAGGGCCAGCACCAGCAGCAGGCAGAACAGCGAGGCCCGCCGCAGCGGGGTGGCCATCGAATCCCGGGTCGCGCGCGTCTTCATCCGTTCCAGTCCCGCCGCCCGGCCACGGCTTCCCGTCCGTGCGGCGGCTGGTCGCGGCCGGTGTCCCGAGCGGCCTGGTGCGTCATCAGCTGTCGGACTGTCAGACGACGAACGATCGGCCCCGGTTCCCGGCGGGGCCCCGGGGCTCGATTGACCCCGGTCTGGTTATACGTATAACTTAAGGGCTTGCCGCCCCCTGCCCACACCTGCCCCGGGAGACCGAATCCGATGGGCTACCTCGCCCTGCTCCGCGCCCCGCACGTCACCCGTCTCCTGCTCGGCACCCTGCTCGGCCGCCTCCCGGCCGGCATGACCGCCCTGGTGATCGCGCTCGCCCTGCGCGAGGCCGGCACCCCCTACAGCCGGATCGGGCTGGCCACCGCCGCCTACGCGATCGCCGCCGCGATCGGCGGGCCGGTGCTCGGCCGGATCGTCGACCGGACCGGCCAGCCCCGGGTGCTGCTGGTCTCCGCCGTGGTGGCCGGCGGCGGCTACGCCCTGCTCGCCCTGGCCCCCGGCTCGGCCTGGGCCGCCCCGATCGGCGCCGCGGTCGCCGGGCTGGCGATGCCGCCGCTGGAGCCCTGCCTGCGCTCCCTCTGGCCCGAGGTGGTCAGCGAGGAGCAGCTCGACACCGCCTACGCCTTCGACTCCGCCTCCCAGCAACTGCTGTACGTGGCAGGCCCGTTGGCGGTCGCCGGGATCGCCGCCGCGGCCTCCCCCACGGCTGCCCTGTGGACCGCCGCCGGGCTCGGCCTGGCCGGCGCCCTGGTGGTCGCCACCGCCGCCCCCGCCCGCGCCTGGCGGGCCCCGGCCCGGCACGCCTCCTCCGGCCTGCTCGGCCCGCTGCGCTCGCCCGGCCTGGTGCTGCTGCTGCTCGGCCTGGCCGGGGCCGGCTGGGCGGTCGGCGCGCAGAACGTGCTCTTCATCGCCTACGCCGAGCGGCACGAGGACGGCCTCCCCGGCGGGGCCGGCACCCTGCTGGCGCTGGCCGCCCTCGGCGGGCTGGTGGGGGCACTCGGCTACGGCGCGGTGAAGTGGCGCAGCACCACCGCCACCCGCACCTGGGTGCTGGCCCTGGCGATGGCCCTCTCCTACCTGCCGCTGCTGCTGCTCCCCTCCCCCGGGGCGATGGCCGCGCTGGCCCTGCTCTCCGGGATCGGCCTGGCGCCGCTGCTGGCGGCGGCCTTCGTGCTGATCGCGGAGCTGGCGCCGACCGGCACGGTGACGGAGGCGTTCGCCTGGCTGATCACGCTGTTCGCGACGGGCAACGCGGCGGGGTACGCGGTGTCCGGGGCACTGGCCGAATCGACGCTGGCCGGGGTCGCGCTCTGTGCGGCGGGGGGCATCGCGCTGGGCGGGGTGCTGCTGTTCGGGGCGCGGCGGCTGTTCCACCCGATGCGGAGCCCCGCGCTGGTGGCGGCGGCCTGACGTCCGGCAGGGCGGGCGCTTCGGCCACGCGCCCGGCGCGGCAGGGCAGGCGCTCGGGACGACGCGCCAGGCGCGGTAGGGCAGGCGCTCAGAACGATGCGCCAGGCGCGGTAGGGCAGGCGCTCAGGGGCGCGGGGAACTGCGCGGGGTGGGAGGGCAGCACGTGCAACTGGCTGACGGTGAGTCGGTTGCCGGTGAGCCGCCTTCCGATTCGCGCAGTTCCTCGCGCCCCTGAGCACCTGCCCTACCGGGCCTACGTACGCACGGCACCCCTACGGGGTGGGAGGGCAGCACGTGCAACTGGCTGACGGTGGGTCGGCTTCCGGTAGGCCGCCTTCCGATTCGCGCAGTTCCTCGCGCCCCTGAGCGCTGCCCTACCGGGCCTACGTACGCACGACACCCCTGCGGGGTGGGAGGGCAGCACGTGCAACTGGCTGACGGTGGGTCGGTTGCCGGTGGGCCGCCTTCCGATTCGCGCAGTTCCCCGCGCCCCTGAGCACCTGCCCTACCGAGCCTACGTACGCACCGCGCCCCTGCGGGGTGGGAAGGCAGCACGTGCCACTGGCTGACGGTGGGTCGGTAGCTGGTCGGCCGCCTTCCGATTCGCGCAGTTCCTCGCGCCCCTGAGCACCTGCCCTACCGAGCCTGTCGCGTCGTCCTGAGCACCTGTCCTTCCGAGCCTGCGTACGCACCACACCCCTGAGCGGCTGCCCTGCCGGGCCCGGGGTGCCGATAGATGCCGAAGGCCCGGCCTCCGTGGGGGGAGGTCGGGCCTTCGGTCCGTCAGGGGCTAGCCGTGGCGGCCCCGGTGGCGGGTGGCGATCAGGAGGAGGCCGGCGGCCACCAGGAGGGCGGCCAGGGCCCCGAGCGGGGCGGCCGGGCCGGTGCCGGTGTCCGGGAGCGGGTGGGTCGGGCTCGGCGAGGGGACCGGCTTCGGGGTGACGGTTGGGGCCGGGGTCGGGTCGGGCGAGGGGCTGGGGTCGGGCGAGGGGTCGGGGGTCGGCGGCGGGGTGGGCTCGACCGGCCGGATCAGGCCCAGGTCGATGTTCAACTGCTGCGTGCCACCGGTGAGTTCGACCACCGGGGTGAGCCCGGTGGCCGGGTCGGCGTCGGAGTCCTCGGGCGAGGCCGCGGTCCGCCGGACGGCGTCCTGCTGGGTGACGGTGGCGCCGGCCGGCAGCGTGGCCAGGTCGAAGCGGACCTGGTAGGAGCCGTTCGGCAGCCGGGAGAAGAGGTACGCCCCGGCCGCGTCGCTGGTGGAGGCGACCGGCTTCCCGGTCTTGTCACGGACCTCCCGGCCCGTCCCGTCCAGCAGGTACGCGGTGACTCCGGCGACGCCCGGCTCGCCCGCGTCCTGGAGGCCGTTCCGGTTCAGGTCGCTCCAGACGAAGTCACCGAGCGAGTTGTCCGGCACCGCCGGCCAGTGCACCCCGACGCCGACCTTGGCCGGCTCGGCCGGCAGCAGCGGCTGCCCGGTGTGGTCGGTCGCGGTGTAGGCGAAGCTGTTCCAGGCGAAGGCGTTCTCGTCCGCGTCGTACGAGGCGACCATCGGCCAGGTCAGCGTGAAGACCCCGCCCGGCGCCAGCGCCCCGGGGCGCCTGATGCGGAACCAGGTGGCCGCCCCGGGGCCGGGGAAGGCGGTGCTCCAGGCGGCGGCCTCGTTGCAGGCGGCGGCCGGGACGCTCGGCAGCGAGGCCGGGCGGCAGGGCTCCGCGTCGGTGGTGTACTCGACCACCACGGTCGGGTCGCTGCTGGTGATCGGCTCGGTCAGCGACGGGGTCCACGCACTGCCGCGCGGGGTCTCGGGCCGCAGCACGTAGCCGTCGCCGGGGGTGGGCAGGCGGTCGTAGGCGGTGAACTCGGTGACCGGGTCGGCCGAGTCGTTGCGCACCGTCATCCGGTAGGAGACGGTGCCGCCCGGGGAGGTGGTGCCGGAGGAGCCGTAGTCGGTGTCCTGATCCCCCTTCACCTCCTTGAAGGCGCGCAGCACGGCGGGCACCTGGATCTCCACCTGGGAGGAGGCCGGGCAGAGGGTCTCGGTGGTGTCGCCGTTCTGGTTGAGGTCGTCGGTGTCCGGGACCCCGGTGCTGGTGCCGTTGTAGAAGCAGGCGACCGGGACGGTCGGCTGGTCCACCGTCACGTAGATGTCGTTGGTGAGCGTGCCGGGCTGGGCGCTGCCCGCGATCATCGCGTCGAACAGCACCCGGTAGGCGCGGTCGTCGTGCAGGTAGGTCATGTCGGGCGCACCGGCCGGCCAGGTCATCCGGAGCAGCTGGCGGCCGTCCTTGCCGGGCAGCACGGCCACCTCGGCCGGGGCCTTGGCCTCGCTCCAGGCCGGGTCGGGCCGGACCGAGCCGTCCACGTAGACCACGCCGGGCGGCAGCAGGTCGTAGAGCACCAGCGGCCGGTCCAGCTCGCGACCGGTCCGGTTGTACGGGATCACCTGGAAGGTGGAGGTGGCGCCGGGGGCGACCACCGCACCGGAGACGGTGGTCTTGGCCGCACCGAGGTTGGTGGCGTCGGTGACGGTGAGGGAGGCGCAGGCGTTGGCCCGGGCGGTGTCGGTGCCGTCGGTGGCGACGGTGTCCACGCAGTTGGTCAGCGGCTGCGGGGCGGGGCGGCCGTCGTGGCCCCGGTACAGCACCTGGCCGGTGACCTGGACCGAGTTGCCCGGGCTCCAGCCGGTCGGGATCGGCCCAGTCCAGCTGAACCGCAGGCCGTCCAGCCAGCGGCCGGCCGGGATGCCCAGCACGTCGTCGGCCGGGTCGCTCGCCTCCCCCTCCCGGACCATGATCCGACGGGCCGACGCGCCGTCGAAGGCGGTGCCGGGGGTGAAGGCGAGCCAGGCCGGGTCACCGTTCAGCCGGTACTCCAGGGTCATCCCGACGGCCTTCGGGGTCCACGGCGAGAGCTGGATGCTCTGCGGGTGGATCCAGTTGTAGAGCCCGTCGGTGGTGCCCGCGCCCGGGTCGGTCATCACCAGGCTGGTGGCCGGGCCGGCCAGGTTGGTGGCGAACAGGCTGAAGCTGGCCAGGTCGCCGGAGACGATCCGGTCCACCCAGGACTTGGAGGTGGTCACCTGCACCCCGGTGGCCGGGTCCTGGAAGACCGGCGAGGTGGCGGTGGCGTCCGAGAGGTCCCGCTCCGGGTCGGGGCCGAGCGGATCGCCCTTCAGGGTCACCGAGTTGTCGGCGGTGGTGCCGGTCGGGAAGTCCGCCTCGGGGAAGTTCACCACCAGCACGCCGGGGGTGCGGCAGCCCGCCTGCCCGTTGCCGGAGCGGAAGGCGCCGTTGTCGAACTCCCAGGTGTTCTCGGTGCCGGGCACCTTGGACCAGCCCGGCGAGCGCGAGGTGTCCACCACCGCGCCGGGCGGCAGCACGTCCACCAGCCGGGAGGTGTCCAAGTCGACGTTGGGCACCTTGTCGGTGGAGCAGGCGCTGAACTGGTAGGTGACGGACCGTCCGTCCTGGCTGGAGGTCTGGACGCCCTTGGTCACCGTGTACTTCGGCTCCACCACGGCGGTGGTGGTCGCGGTGTCGGTGATCGGCGGCTCGCCGTCGGCGGTCAGGGTGGCGCTGTTGACCGCCTGCGTCCCGTTGGCCGTCGAGAAGTTGGGGTACTTCACCACCACGGTGGCGGTGGCCGTGGTGCCGGGGGTGAGGTCCTTGAGCTTGATGGTCATGGTCTGGCCCCTGGACCCGGCGGCCGGGACGGTGGAGCCGTCCACGTCCACCGTCGAGGCGTCCGGGGTCCAGCCGACGAACTCCACCTCGGGCGGCAGCTGATCGGTGATCACCGGATTGACGCAGTCCGAGACCGAGCAGGTGTAGCGCAGGGTGTAGGTGACGTTCTGCCCCGGGGCGGGATCGGCCGGGCTGGCGTCCTTGGTGAAGGTGACCGCCGCCTGCGCGGGCGCCGCCAGCACCCCGTTCAGCAGGGTGCCGGCCACCAGGCCGAGGGCGGTGAGCAGCCTGAGGGGGTGGCCCCGGGGAATCTTGAGCATGGGCCCAGTCCAACGCCTGGCCCGCCGTCAGCTCCGCTGCCACGAGGGGGTTTCACCCGGCGGAACCAACGGATCGTCAGATGAACGGCCGGAAGGGCCGGGTGGAGCTGCGCTCGACCAGCCGGGTGGCCAGCGGCGGCACCGGCTCGGCCGGCTCGCCCCGCAGCAGTGCGGCCAGCGCGGCGGCCCCGGCCCGGCCGAGCTCCTCGCCCGGCAGGTCCACGGTGGTCAGCGGCGGCGCCAGCAGGTCGGCCACCGGGATGTTGTCCATGCCGACCACCGAGACGTCGTCCGGGATCCGCAGGCCCAGCTCGGCCGCCGCCTGGTAGAGGCCGGAGGCCACCACGTCGTCGTCGCAGACCACCGCGTGCGGCCGGTCCGGCCGGGCCAGCAGCTCCCGGGCGGCCTCCCGGGCGGCCTGCTGGCCGTCGTTCAGGGTGACCCCGAGCTCCATGACCTCCAGGCCCCGGGCGGCCCGCTCGAAGGCGGCCTGCCGGATCCGGAAGGTGTAGGCGGAGTGGGTCGAGCGCAGGTGGCCGATCCGCCGGTGGCCCAGGGCGGCCAGGTGCTCCACCGCGGCCCGCATGCCGCCCGCCACGTCCAGCTCCACGGTCGGACGGGGCCGGCCGGTGCCCGGATCCGCCAGGGCCGGATCGGCGTCCAGGAAGACGGCGGGGGTGCCGGCCGGCAGCGCGCCGAGCTGGCTGTCGTCCGGCGAGCAGACCAGCAGGCCGTCGAAGCGGCTGGTGGTGGCGGCCTCGGCCAGCGTCGCGCTGCCCCAGCCGGAGCTGACCACCACGGCCAGCCCGTGCCGCCCGGCCTCCTCGTGCACCCCGACCAGCACCCGGCCGAAGAACGGCCCGAGCATGTTCGGCACCGCCAGCAGGATCATCCCGCTGCGGCCCAGCCGGAGTTGACGGCCCGCCGCCTGCGGGCGGTAGTCCAGCTCGCGGGCCGCCTCGCGGACCCGCTCCCGGGTGGCCGGCGAGACCCGCTGGCCCGCCTCCGAGCCGGAGAACACCAGCGAGACGGTGGCCTGCGAGACCCCGGCCAGCCGGGCCACGTCCCGGCCGGTCGGCCGGCGCGGCGGGGCGGCGGGGCCGGTCGGTGCGGGCTGCTCGGCCGGCACGCGCCGATCCACCGGTACGGGCGGCTCGGCCGGGGGCGGGGTGGTCATCGGGCGGGCGGGACGGGTCAGTTGGCGGCGGAGCTGCGGGTCGCCTCGGCGGCGCGGGCCGCGTCGTCGGCCTCGTCCTCCTGCGCGGCGGTGGCGGCCGAGCGGGCCCGGCGGGCGGCCACCTTGTCGGCCAGCTGGGCCGACATCGCGTCCCGTTGCTTGCTGAGCAGCACGTAGCTGAGCGGGGCCGAGACGAACCCGGCGATCAGCACCAGGAAGACCACGCCGGTGTTCCCCGTCACCGGGATGACCCCGTAGTGACCGAGCACCAGGGAGATCAGCAGGCAGGACAGGAAGATGCTGACCCGCATCGAGGTGTAGCGGAGCGTGGCGTGCTTCTGGCTGCTCACGGTGGTGTCCTTCACGGCGGGGGTACGGCTGGCACGGCAGTCCAGTGAAACACGACCTGACGCCCGGGAGACGCCAGGGTCCCGGGCCGGCGCCCGGTCAGGCGAGTTGCCGCCACATCGTCACGTCGTCGCGGTCGTCGCCCGGCCCGACCCGGATCGCTCCGGGCACCCGGCCGACCTCGGCGTACCCGCAGCCGCCGTAGAACCGCTCCAGCCCGTGACCGCCGCGCAGGGTCAGCCGAAGGCCCGTCAGGCCCCAGTCGAGCGCGACCCGGTCGGCCTCGGCCAGCAGCTCGGCGCCGTAGCCGCGCCCCTGGAAGTCCGGGTGCACCATGACCCGCTTGAGCAGCCGCCAGTGCTCCATCAGCTCGAAGCGCATCGACTCGAAGAACAGCATCGCCGCCAGTCGGCCGGTCTCCGGCTCCCGGGCGATCAGCAGGACGTCCGGCTGTCCCGGGCCGAGACCGCCGAACTGCTTCTCGGCCGTCACCCAGACCTGGTCCTCCGTCACCGGGGGGACGAAGCCGACCGCACCGCCCGCGTTGCTGACGTCGGTCCAGAGCGTGACGACCTCGGCGCGCAGCTCGGGCGTCAGCTCGGGGGCCAGGGTGAAGGTGAGCGTCATGATCCCCGAGCCTAGTCGGCGGGGGTGACCGCCCTCGGGGTGACCTGCGGCTCGGCATCGGCGGGGGCGGCCGGGGCGGGGACGGCGGCGGGGACGGCGGCGGCCGGGGTGCCCCGGCCGAGGGCCAGGCAGAGCACCACGGCCACCGCGCAGAGCCCGCCCGCGCCGTACCAGGCCAGGTCGTAGTCGCCGAAGCGGTCGCGGGACAGCCCGGCCAGCGAGGCCACCACGGCCGCGCCGATCTGGTGGCAGGCCAGCACCCAGCCGAAGACCACCGGGGCGTCCGCACCGAACTCGCGCCGGCAGAGCGCGATGGTGGGCGGCACGGTGGCCACCCAGTCCAGGCCGTAGAAGATGATGAAGGCCAGGATCGGCGGCTCCAGCGAGCCGGCGAACAGCTGCGGCAGGACGAGCAGCGAGACCCCGCGCAGCGCGTAGTAGGTGACCAGCAGCGCGCGGGAGTCGAAGCGGTCGGTGAACCAGCCGCTGGCCACCGTGCCGACCACGTCGAAGACGCCGACCAGGGCGAGCAGGCCCGCGGCGGTGGTCACCGGCATGCCGTGGTCGTGCGCGGCCGGGATGAAGTGGGTGCCGACCAGCCCGGCGGTGGTCGCCCCGCAGATCGCGAACGAGGCCGCCAGCAGCCAGAACGAGCGGCTGCCGGCCGCCTCCCGGAGGATCCGCAGGCTGCGCAGGATGGCGCTGCCCTCGGTCTTCGGCACCTCCGGCTGCTCGGTCGCGCCATACGGGAGCAGGCCGAGGTCGGACGGGCGCTCGCGCATCAGCAGCAGCACCGGGACGGCGACGGCGGTCGCGCAGAGCGAGACCACCACCACGGCTGTGCGCCAGCCCTGGCCCTCCACCAGCCAGGCCAGCAGCGGCATGAAGACCAGGTTGCCGGCCGCGCCGGCGGCGGTCAGCACGCCGGTGACCAGGCCCTGACGGGCCGTGAACCAGCGGCCGGTGACGGTGGTGGCGAAGGCACCCGCCATCGAGCCGGACCCGAGGCCGACCAACACGCCCCAGCAGAGCACCAGTTGCCAGCTCTGCGTCATCAGGATGGTCAGTCCGGAGCCGGCCGAGATGGCCAGCAGCGCGCAGACCACCACCAGCCGGACGCCGAACCGGTCCATCAGCGCGGCGGCGAACGGGGCGGTCAGCCCGTAGAGGGTGAGGTTGACCGACACCGCGCTCGCCACCGTGGCGTGCGACCAGCCGAACTCGGCGTTCAGCGCGTCCATCATCAGGCCGGGCGTGGACCGGAAGCCGGCCGACCCGAGCAGCACCAGCAGGGCGACCGCCGCCACCACCCAGGCGTAGTGGAGGCGGGGGGCTCGGGGTGCCCGGGCGGGCTCACTGGGTGCGGTCACGGCCGACAGCGTAGGGACTGCCGCAGGCCCGGTACACGGGTTATCCGTTCAACGTGAGGTCGGCACCGGTCTTCGATGGGGCGGCAGCGGCCGGCACCCCGCCCGGGTCCGCCCGGCGCAGCCCGCGCACCGGCCGGGCCAGCAGCAGCGCGACCACGGTCAGGACGGCGACCAGGATGCCGAGTTCGAGGGTGCGGGTGGTGCCGAAGGCGGTGATGGCCGGGCCGGCCAGCGCGCTGCCGACCGGGAACATGCAGACCGAGCCGGCCACCTCGTAGGCGTGGATCCGGTTCAGCACCTCGCCGGGCACCTGGGTCTGCACGCTGGTGGCCCACATGACGCTCCAGAAGGTCAGGCCGACGCCGACCACGAACTGGGCGACCCCGAGCAGCCAGACCGGCCAGCCGGAGACCAGGCCGATCGGGTAGAGCGGGAAGACGACCATGGCCACCGCCCCGGCGGCGAGCGGCCGTTGGGGCTTGTAGCGGACCGCGAGCAGCCCGCCGGCCACGGTGCCGGCACCGAGCACGCTGTTCAGCACCGCGAAGGTGGTGGGGCCGTGCTCGCCCACCACCAGCCCGGCCGAGATCGGCTGCAGCGGTCCCCAGGCGGCGACCGTGAAGACCATCCAGATCAGGATCACGCCCCAGAGCCAGCTGCGGGCCCGGAACTCGTGCCAGCCCACCACCAGGTTCCGCCAGAGGCTGTCCCCCGCGGGCGGGGCCGGGACGGGGCCGAGCCGGAGCGCGAGCAGGCCCAGCGCGCTGATCCCGAAGGTGACGGCGGCGATCACCATCACCCAGCCGGTGGCAGCCGCACCGACCAGCACGCCGGCCAGCGCCGGGCCGACCAGGGTGGTGAGGGCCTCGGCGGTGCGCAGCACGCCGTTGGCCCCCTGCACGTCGCGGGCCACCAGCGGGACGGTGGAGGCCGCACCGGGCTGGAACATCGCGGCGGCGGTGCCGGCCATCGCGAGCAGCAGGTAGAGGTGCCAGAGCTGGTCGATGCCCCGGAAGAACAGGACGGCCAGCAGCACCCGGGTGGTGAGGTTGGTGAGGTCGGCGGCGATCATCATCCGGCGGGCCGTGAAGCGGTCCGCCAGCACGCCGCCGAACAGCACGAAACCGGCGAACGGGGCGAACAGGAAGGCCAGGGCGAAGCCGACGGTGCCGACGTCGTGCCCGGCGCTGATGAGTCCGGCGGAGACCGCGACCGGGAGCATCGCGTCGCCGAGCAGGCCGGAGCTGCGGGCGGTGAAGTAGAGCCGGAAGTTCCGGGACCAGATGGCGGGTTGGTCGTCGACGGGTGGGGCGGCGACGGTGGGGGCCGGTGTTTCGGGGAGCGTCACCCCAGCAGTTTTGGTCCAGACCACTTGGACACGCCAGCGAATTAGGGTCACGATCCCGCAGCGGGTGCCGGACGGACCGTCAGGCGGAGGTCGGGCGGACCGTCGGGCGGAGGTCGGACGGCAGCCGCTGCTCGGCCGCCGTCCGACCCCTGGCGCGGACCCTGAAATCCCGCGCGTCCAGCTCTCCGTGCTCGCCGAGGAAGGGCCGACCGGGCGCTCGGCAGCTGCTGATCCCCCATGCTGACCGCACCCGGTGATCCCTCGGCGTCCCCTCACGACGGGGAGCTGCACCCAAGAGTGATCAGTCGGATACGTCACGTCAATGGGTTGTCGGAAATTCGGAATGGTTGCGGCGCATTTAGCGCGCGGAGGGCGCACGCCGGAGCGCTATCCGATCAGCGCGCCCCCCGGGCCACCGGCCCCCTCCAGGGCCGGCAGATCGGTCGCACAGCCCCCGATCTCGCACCAGACCCGCTTGCCGGAACCGTCCGGGTACCAACCCCAGCTCTCGCAGAGCAGTTCGACCAGCTCCAGGCCGCGTCCGTTGGTGGCGTCGCCCGGGGCGTGCCGGGGCACCGGGGCACTGGTGCTGCCGTCGGCCACCTCGACCCGGACCCGGCTCGGCCCCGACCCGCCGTCACCCTCGGCCAGCGGCAGCAGGAGCCGGAGCACGGCCGGCGAGCCGGTGTGCACCACCGCGTTGGTGACCAGCTCGGAGACCACCAGCACCAGCGTCTCGGCCAGCGGCGCGTCCGGATCGAGCCCGTGCCCCTGGAACCGCGACCGCACCCACCGGCGGGCCCGCCCGACCTCCGCCGGGTCGGCCCGCACCGCCAGCTGCACCTGAAGTACCTGCACCGCACACCACCCGCACTCGCAGTTCGAGGCCCGGTCGGACCGGCCTCGGCCCCGTCACGAATACGCCTCAGAATGATCGGCTCGGCCATTCTCAGCAAGCGCTTCGGGCATATTCCAGCATCAGAGGGACGACGCAGTGCATACTGTCCCGCTCACCCTGGCGAACGTCGCACCGACGATCGCCCGGCCACCCTCGCCACCTGCACGTGGAGGGTGCCACGGGCTCCACGAAAGGTACCGCGCGGCGGCTCGGATCAGGCTGCCGCCACGAGCGAACCACCCTTCCTACATGTGTCCAGCACCGCTCGAACATCGAAGGGCGGTACGGCCTCCGCCGGTTGACGGATCGAAACGTCCTCGAACGGATTCCCCCACCCGGCGACGGCCGGCGGCGCCCCGGGCGGACGGGCCGTCAGGCGAAGACCACCGTGCGGGTGCCGTTCAGCAGCACCCGGCGCTCGCTGTGCCACTTGACCGCCCGGGCCAGCGCCTGGCACTCCACGTCCCGGCCGAGCGCGACCAGTTGGTCCGGCGTCACGTCGTGGGTGACCCGGGCGACCTCCTGCTCGATGATCGGGCCCTCGTCCAGGTCGGCGGTGACGTAGTGCGCGGTGGCACCGATCAGCTTCACGCCCCGGGCGTGGGCCTGGTGGTAGGGCTTGGCGCCCTTGAAGCTCGGCAGGAAGGAGTGGTGGATGTTGATGACCCGTCCGGTCAGCGCCTTGCAGAGGTCGTCGGAGAGCACCTGCATGTAGCGGGCCAGCACCACCAGGTCGACCTGCTCGGCGGCCACCAGGTCGAGCAGCTGCTGCTCGGCCTCGGCCTTGTTGTCCCGGGTCACCGGCAGGTGGTGGAAGGGGATGCCGTAGGACTCGGTGAGCTCCCGGAAGTCGGTGTGGTTGGAGACCACGGCGGCGATCTCCACCGGCAGCGCGCCGATCCGGGTGCGGAACAGCAGGTCGTTCAGGCAGTGGCCGAACTTCGACACCATCAGCACCACCCGCATCCGCTCGCTGCCCGGGGTGATCTGCCAGTCCATCCGGAACGAGGCACCGATCGCCGCGAAGCTGGCCCGCAGCTTCTCGGTGTTCGCGGCCGGATCGCTGCTGACGGGGTGTTCGGCGGCGAAGTGCACCCGCATGAAGAACAGCCCGCTGTCCGCGTCCCCGAACTGCTGGCTGTCGATGATGTTGCAGCCGGTCATGAAGAGGTAGCTGGAGACCGCGTGCACGATCCCCTGCTTGTCCGGGCAGGACAGCGTGAGGACGTACTGGGCGCTGGCGGTCTGCTGGTCCACGGGACGTTCCGTTCTGCGGTCGCGGGCGGGTCGTCCAGGCTTTCACATCCCGGACGGGCTCCGTCCCGCTGACCGCACTGCGGGACGCCCGGCGGGACGCACTGCGGGACGCCCGGCAGCCGGCCGGCCGCCCCGGTGCGCCACGGCCAGGGGCTCAGCCGACCCGGGTGAGGATGCGCAGCACCTCCAGCGAGCGCGGCGGCGCGTCCGGGTCCTCGCCGTCCGCCAGCGTCAGCCGAACGTGTGCCTCCCGGGCCGCCGCGACGGCGGCCGGCCAGCCGGGGTGGCCGAGGTAGGTGGCGGCCGGGGCGTCCGCCCCGACCTCGTGCAGCACCCGGAGCACCGCCAGCACCGCGGCGTCCACCAGGGCCGCCTCCTCCTCGTCGCGCAGGATCGCGCCGACGTACTTCGCGGCCGGCCAGCGGTCCAGCCAGCTGTCCTCGACCAGCCGGTAGACGGCGTCGGTCACGTCGCCGTACCCGTCCTGGCCGGCCAGCCAGGCGCGCTGCTGGAAGTCGGGGTCGGCGAGCATGTGCAGGGCCGAGCGGATCCGGGCGCGCCAGCGCCACCACGGCAGGTCGTTGATCGGCATGCCGCCCATCGTGCTGGAGCCGTGCCCGGTCCGAGAAGGGGTTCGGGCCGAACGATGCGAAGAACTTGTACTCGCGGACATGGGGATCGATGCTACGTGCCCGGACCTTGCACGATCTACCCGCGTCCCGCAACCTCCCCGCCCGGAGTTCCGCCTCCGTTTGCCGGTCGTTCTCTTTACATCCCCTCCGGCGCACCCTGCCGGGTCAAGGCTGAACCCGGGCCGACCAGGCCCGCAGTCCGAGGAGGGGCAGAGCATCATGAGGCGCAGCGGATCGCCCGAGCACGAACCGTCGTCCGGCCCGGCCGTCCTGACCGGCCGTCGGCGCCGGAGCGCCCTCGCGGTCACCGCCGCACTGCTGCTGCCCGCCCTGCTCTCCGCCTGCGGCGGCCCGGCCGACGCGGCCGGTGCCGAGGAGGTCACCGTGATGACCTGGGCCCCGTCCGGCACCGGCACCACCGACCGCCCGGGCATGACCGCGCTGGCCGAGGCGATCGGCCGCGACCTCAACTCCACCGGCGGCCTGTTCGGCCGCAAGGTCAAGGTGCTGACCTGCAACGAGCACAACTCCCCCGAGGGCGCGACGGCCTGCGCCGACCAGGCCGTCGCCGCCCGCGCGCTGGCCGTGGTCGGCTCCTACAGCCAGTACGGCGACAGCTTCGTCCCGGTGCTGGAGAAGGCCGGCATCCCGTACATCGGCGGGTACGGCCTCTCCAGCCCGGAGTTCAGCAGCCCGCTCTCCTACCCCGTCTCCGGCGGCACCCCCGCGCTGGTGGCCGGCAGCGGACGCCAGCTGACCGAGGCGGGCTGCAAGAGCGTCTCGCTGATCCGCCCGGACACCCGGGCCGGCGACACCCTGCTCGGCTACCTGGGCGCCGCGCTCAAGCCGGCCGGGGTCAAGCTGATCGACGTCAAGGCACCCGAGCGCTCCAACGACTACACCGCGATCGCCAAGAAGGCCATCGGCGACGACAAGGTCGGCAACTGCGTGGTCGCCGCGCTGGGCGCCGAGCCGACCGCCAACCTGCTCGACCCGTACCGCCGGCTGGAGCCCAAGCGGACCCAACTCGCCTCGGTGATCGGCAGCTTCCAGCAGTCGGTGGTGGACTCCACCGGCGGCGACGGCGGACCGCTCGGCGGGGCCTACGCGACCGGCTGGTACCCGCCGGAGTCCTCGCACGTCTGGAACCTGCTGCGGGAGACCGTGAAGAAGCAGGGCGGGGGCGCGGTCATCGACGTCTCGGACCCCGGCGTGCAGACCACCTGGGTCGCCTACGAGGTGCTCCGGGTCGCGGTCGAGCGGGCCGGCACCGAGAAGCAGCTCACCCCGAAGGGCCTGCGCAACGTGCTCGACAGCGGCGAGCCGATCGAGACCGGCGGGGCCACCCCGGCACTCAGCTGGGGCATGACCAACATGCTCCCGAGTGCCGACTCGCCCCGTCTGGTGAACACCTCGGTCACCTTCCAGCGCGTCCAGGGCGGGCGGCTGGCGCTCCAGCGCGAGGGCTTCGTGGACGTCCGCGGCACCCTCGCCGGCTAGCGGCGTCCGGGCGGCGGGCTCCGGGGACGGGCCGCCGCGCGCAGGAGGACGGCGGCACCCGCGACCGGCTGACGGAGCCTCGGTCGCGGGTGGACGGCTTTCCGGCCCGCCCGGTCGCCCCGGCCGGAGCCACCCGGGGCCGCCCGGCCGTCAGAGCTCGGTGGACCCCTTGGTCGGCAGGCCGGTCTGGCCGGCGATGGCGTTCCAGAGGGTGCTGGCCTGGTTCTTGGCGGTGGTGGCGGTGCCGCTGGCCGCGTCGCCGGCCTTGAGGTGCTGGTTGTCCTTCTTGTTCGGGTCGCAGGCCGCGATCGAGTCGGCCGCCCAGAGGGCGTACTCGCGGTCGGCGGTGGCCGAGGCCTCCCACGCCTTCTTCAGCTGCTCGGCGAGGGCCGCCCCGCTGGGCAGCTGGTCGATCTTGAGCCCGGCCAGCCCGCTCACCAGCTTGTCGCGCTGCTGGGCCGCCTGGTCGAGGGCGGCCTGGGACTCCGGCAGCTTCTCGCACTTGCGGACCGACCCGACGGCGTTGATGACCGCCTGCCGGCTGGCGTTGGCCTCGCCGAGCAGGCCGGAGAGCGCCTCGGCCTGGGCCTTCATCTCCGGGCTGACGGTCGTACCGGAGGCGGCCGGGGCGCCGTCGGTGGCCTTCGCGCTGGAGCTGGCCGCGGGCTTCTTGTCGGTGGTCGTGTCCTCGTCGCCGCCACCGCTGAGCACGATGGCGACCACCACGACCACCGCGACCAGACCGGCCGCCGCCGCGGCCATCATGACCTTCCGCTTGCCCGGGTCGCGGCGCCCGGGCTCCGGGAACTGCGGGTGCTGCTGGGTGACCGCCGCCGGGAAGCCCTGCTGACCGCCGAAGGTCTGGCCGCCGTAGGACGGCTGGGGCTCGCCGTACTGCTGCTGCGGGTCGCCGTACTGCTGCTGGGGAGCGCCGAAACCCTGTCCGCCGTAGGTCTGCTGACCACCCATCGGCTGGCCGGGCGCCGGCTGACCGGTCGGGTACGGCGGGAGGTACTGGGTGGCCTGCGCGGAGTCGACCGGGGCCGCCGGGGCCGCCGCCTGCGGCGGGACCCCGTGCGACGGCGTCGCGTACTCCGGACCGCCACCCTGGAACTGCCCGGTGGGGAAGCCTTGCTGGACCGGCGGTGCCGCCTGCTGCCCGGTCGGCTGCCCCGGCTGCTGGCCCGACTGCTGGGACGCGTCGGGCTCCGGACGGAACAGGTCGTCCAGGTTGAAGTCACCGGAACTGTTGTAGGAGCGGCGCTGGCTCAACGGGTTTCCTCACCTGTGCACGGCCTGCGTCCGCACCGCGGGCCTCTCTCGGTCTACCGCGCGCTCGCTGTGCCCCTGACCGCGCCGGAACGCCGACTATCGGCCCCAACCTACCCCGTACCCGTCAGCCCTGACTACGCACCCCGGCTGCTCTCACGCAGCCTCCACCTCGATCCGGGCCTGGAACTCCCGCACCGCACGGTGGCTGCGGTACGGCTCCAGCCGACGGCGGAACTCGTCCAGGTACTCCACGCCCCGGTTCGACCGCAGTCCACTGAGCAGCCGGACGGCCTGGGTGCCGGTCTCGCAGGCGCGCTCCACGTCGCGCTGCTGGAGCTGGGCGGTGGCCAGCAGCACCAGGTCGACCGCCCGGCGCCGGACCCGGGTGGGCGGGTGCAGCTCCAGGGCGGTGCGGGCGTACTTCTCGGCCTGCACGGCCTGCTCCAGGTCCCGGTGACAGTGCGCCAACTCGTCGGCCAGGTACGCCTCGTCGAAGTGCACGATCCAGTCCGGGTCGTCCTCCGGATTGCGCTGCTCCATCGCGGCCAGCGCCTTGGCCGCCACCGCCTCGCAGGACCGGACGTCGCCGAGCAGGGCGTGGCCCCGGGCCTCGGCGGCGTAGAACATCGCCATCGCGGTGGGGGTGGCCACCGAGCGGGCGCCCTCCTGGGCGGCGCGGGCGAGTTGGGCGATCTCGCGGGGATTGCCCAGGGCGGCGGCCAGGTGGCTCATCGAGGCGGCCAGCACGTAGCCGCCGTAGCCCCGGTCGTCGGCGGCCTGGGCCAGCCGGAGGGCCTGGATGTAGTAGCGCTGGGCCAGCCCCGGCTGGCCGGTGTCCACCGCCATGTAACCCGCGAGCTCGGTCAACCGGGCGACGGCCGCGAAGAGTTGACGGCCGGTCTGCTCCCGGTACGCCCCGCCGAGCAGGCCGGAGACCACGCTGTTCAGGTAGTGCACCACCACCGGGCGGACGTGGCCGCTGCCGAACCGGTGGTCGAGGTCGACCAGCATCTGGGTGGTGGCCCGGATCGCCGCCACGTCGGCCGGGCCGACCCGGGGACCGCCGGCCCGGGCCACCGAGGCGTCCGGCGGGGTGATCAGCCAGTCCCGGCTGGGCTCCACCAGCGCGGAGGCCGCCACCGTGGCGCCGGAGAGGAACTCCCGACGGCCGACGTCGCTGCGCCAGAGCTCGCAGACCTGGTCCAGTGCCCCGCTCAGGGTGGCGGCGAACTGCAGCCCGATCCCGGAGCTGAGGTTCTTGCCGTCCGCCATCCCGATCTCCTCGACCGTGACGCTCCGGCCGAGCTTGCGCCCGAGCGCCTCGGCGATCACCGCCGGGGCCTGGCCGCGCGGCTGCTGGCCGCGTAGCCAGCGGGCGACCGAGGTCTTGTCGTAGCGCAGGTCGAGCCCGTGCTCGGCGCCACAGAGGTTCACCCGGCGGGCGAGGCCCGCGTTCGAGCAGCTCGCCTCCTGGATCAGCTGCTGCAGACGCTCGTTGGGCTGCCGTGCGACGAGTGCTCTTGCGGCCATGGGCTTCGCCTCCCCACGCCCCCGGCCCTGACCGGCGGGCGACGATTATGCTGCTCGGTTGCCGACGTGCCGACCGGTTAAGGCTTCTGAGTGCAGGTTAGCGATCAGCAACGCCAGCGGGATACCCACGGTGACTGGCCCGACCCCCACGCGCCCTGCCAAATGCCCCTGTGCGCCCCCTGTTGCGCCGTCAGGAGCCTGTTCCACCTCTACCCCGCCCCGAACGCCCGGAACCCAAGCGGCAGTTGCCTTCGAGCCCCGGCGGCGCCCCGTCGGCCCTGCCCCCCGTCACCGCTTCGGGTGACATCGGGGCGGAACCGCAAGCGCGCCCCGCACTGCCCGTAACCCCACTCACGGACGGTAGTTGAGCAGCACGTGGAAGAGACCCCGGAAACGCCCAGGTCGGGCCTGCCCCCGCTGCTCATCGAGGCAGTCAGCTACGTCGAGGACCGGCACTGGGAGGTGGCGCAGGGCTGCCACCTGATCGACGGTGACGGCCCGGCCCGCTGCTCCTGCGGCGAGGACCGCTGCGAGGTGCCCGGGGCCCACCCGACCGGTCCGGAGTGGCGGCGCAAGGCCAGCGCGGGCCCGGGTGTCGTCCGCAAGTGGTGGACCGAGAACCCGGAGGGCTCGATCCTGCTGCCGACCGGCCGGTTCTTCGACGTGCTGGACGTGCCGGAGATGGCCGGCTGCCTGGCCCTGGCCCGGATGGAGCGGCTCAGCCTCCAGCTCGGCCCGGTGGTCTCCACCCCCGCCACCACCGGCACCACCGGACGGCGGCTGCTCTTCCTGGTGCTGCCCGGCGTGGTCGCCAAGCTGCCCGAGATGCTGCGCCGGCTCGGCTGGGGCCCCGGACGGCTGGACATGGTGGCGCGCGGCGAGGGCGACTGGATCGTCGGCCCGTCCTCCCGGGTCGGCCCCTACAGCTCCGCCCGCTGGGCCCGCCCGCCGTCCGAGCTGAACCGCTGGCTGCCGGACGCCCAGGACCTGATCAGCCCGCTCGCCTACGCCTGCGGACGGGAGGCGGCTCCGCTCCGCCCGCAGGGCGCTCCGGCGACGGCGGGCCGCTGACCGGCGGCCGACCGGTCGGCGACGGGCCGCAGCCGGCCCGCTGACGGGGCTCCGACGGACTGCTGACGGGTCGTCACCCCACGGACTGCCGCTCCCGTACCGAACGGGTGGGGGCGCGCACCGCGCGGCACTCCCGCGCACGGCTGACGGGCCCCGCTCCCCACCGGGAGCGGGGCCCGTCACGCGTCCACGGCGCCCCGACCGCTGCCGGCCTCCGCCGGCATTCGCCCTGATCAGACACGGATCTACCCGGTGATCAGCGGCGGAAGCCGCTCGTACGAGTGACAACGCTCAAGGATTGCCGAGATCTGCCGAGGGGAGGAACTCCTCCGAGAGGAACGCCGGAGGGGCGCTCGGACGGGGAAGCCGAGTGTGGCGGATCGGGGGGGCTCTCGGGGAGGAGCGGGGGACCGGAGGGGAAGCGGGGGGGACGGGCGGGGGGCAGAGGGCCCGGTGCGAAGGGGACGCACCGGGCTCACAAGCGTTCCGGGGCCGTCCGCAGTCCCGGGGCCGGGGCCGCAATCGAGCCCGCGATCGAGCCCGGGTCAGGTCCGGGCGACGACCCGGGTCAGGTCTGGGCGACGAAGAGGTGCGAGGCGATCTCCTTGGGGAGCTCGGCCGCGTTCTCCCCGGTGCCGACCAGCACGCCGCCGACCCCGTTGGTCACCCGGACCATGGTGCCCGGGCGGATGCCGGCCCGGCGCAGGGTGCGCATCAGGCCCTCGTCGGTCTGGATCGGCTCGCCGATCCGGCGGACCACCACGTCGACCCCGGCCTCGCCCGGTCGGATCGCGTCCAGCGGGACCAGGGAGGCGTCGTGCCCCTCGCCCTCGGCCCGGGTGTCACCGAGCTCGTCCAGACCGGGGATCGGGTTCCCGTACGGGGACTGGGTGGGGTGACCGAGCATGGCGAGCACCTTGCGCTCCACCGTCTCGCTCATCACGTGCTCCCAGCGACACGCCTCCTCGTGCACCTGCTCCCACTCCAGGCCGATCACGTCGACCAGCAGGCACTCGGCGATCCGGTGCTTGCGCATCACCCGGACCGCCAGCCGGCGACCCTCGTCGGTCAGCTCCAGGTGGCGGTCCCCGGCGACCTGGAGCAGGCCGTCCCGCTCCATCCGGCCGACGGTCTGACTGACCGTCGGACCGCTCTGCTCCAGCCGCTCCGCGATCCGGGCCCGCATCGGCACGATGCCCTCTTCCTCCAACTCCAGGATGGTGCGGAGGTACATCTCTGTGGTGTCGATCAGCCCAGACATCGCCGCTGGCTCCGTTCCTCGGTATCCTCACGCCAATTCTGTCCTACCCGCGTGACAACGACCGCCGCCGGAGCCCATGTTCCCCGGGCTTTCCGTAACACCGGCCGCTATTTCGTCACTGTTGACAGCAGCCGCCCCCAGGCCGCACCGTGCTCGCCGTAGCTTTCTCCCAAACTGCGGTCTGGACCACGGACCGCCCCCACGGTACGGAGATCTGATGAGCGACCTGGTCGGGCAGTACTTCGACGCGGCGGTGGAGCACCTGCACCGGATCCGGACCGAGGAGGCCGAGTCGATCGGCCGGGCCGCCGCGCTGCTCGCCGACGCCGTCGAGCACGGCCGCCGGATCTTCGCCTTCGGGGCCGGCCACTCCTCACTGGCCGCCCAGGACGTGGTCTACCGGGCCGGCGGCCTGGTGGTGGTCAACCTGCTCAACGTCCCCGGCATGACCGGGGTCAACGTGATGCCGGCCAACCTGGGCAGCGCCCTGGAGCGGGTCTCCGGCCTGGCCACCACCACCCTGGACCTCACCCCGGCCCGGGCCGGCGACCTCCTCTTCGTCATCTCGCTCTCCGGCCGCCAGGTGATGCCCGTCGAACTGGCCGAGCACGCCCGGGCCCGCGGCCTCTCGGTGATCGGCGTCACCTCCCTCGCGTATCCGGCCGAGGTCACCTCCAACCACCCCACCGGCACCTACCTCAAGGACCACTGCGACGTGGTCCTCGACAGCAAGATCGCGGTGGGCGACGGCGAACTCTCCCACCCCGGCGCCGGCACCACCTTCGGCTCGGTCTCCACCATCGTCACCAGCGCCCTGATGCAGGCCGTGGTCGCCTCCGCCGTCGGCCTGCTGGCCGACCGCGGCGTCACTCCCCCGCTCTTCCGCTCCGGGAACGTGGACGGCGGCACCGAGTGGAACGTCAAGGTGATGGCCGACAACGCGGAGCGCATCTACTACAGCTACTGACCCGATGGGCTCCGCCACCTCCCCTGTGGTCGTTGGCGGTTGGGACCTCCGAGGGGCGTGGCCGGGCTCCGCCCGGGGCAGTAGGTAGCTGGCGGAGCGGACGAGAGAGCGGCGGGGGGCCGGATGGCGATAGCCGGTGGCGGGCGGTCGATGGGTTGGATCCAGGAGGGCGGGCTGATGCCCGAGCTGCTCAGGGCGGCGGCCTCCTCCTCCCTCAGTGCGCAGCGGCGGGCCGTCTCGCTCTCCCGCTGGGGGCTGGTGGTGGCCGCCGTCTCCGGCAGCCGGCCTGCCTGGCTGGCTCGCTGCGGCCTACCTGTTCACGGTGGTGCTGGCCGCGGTCTCCGGGTGGCAGAACTCGCAGGGCGGTCCTGCACGAACGCCACCCGGTAGGCCGATCTGCTGGACGTGGTGCTGCCGTTGGGTGGGCTGGTGCCTGCGGTGCTGCGGGCGCTCGGCGGCGCCTTCGAGGGTGGCACGGGCGCAGCTGCGCCGGTACCGCCCGCAGGCCGCCGCCCACTCCATCGCCGCCTCCGAACTCGCATTGATCGAAGCCAAGTTGAGCCAGCTCTCAAGGGACTCCGCAGACACCGACGAGATCTTGGCCCGGCTGGACCGGGACGCTGAGGACGCGATCTCGCGGGAGCACACCATCTGGCAGGCCCGTCGTGAGGTGCACACCACCGACCTGTTGGGAATGTGACACCGGCGGGCGCCCCCGACCGGACGCCCGACGGAGTCACCGACCCCGAGGAGAGCATCGGATGGCGTCGTCACGGCTGGTGCAGGCGGGCGCGGGCCGCACGCTGGCGGTCGAGACCTGGGGGGACCCGGCCGGCAGACCGGTCTTCCTGCTGCACGGCACCCCCGGCAGCCGGGTCGGCCCCAGTCCGCGCAGTTCAGTGATCTACCGGCTCGGGGTGCACCTGATCGCTTTCGACCGGCCCGGCTACGGCGAATCCACCCGGTTCCCCGGCCGCCGGGTCGCCTCGGCGGCGGCCGACGTGGAAACCATCGCCGACGCACTCGGTCTCGAGGACTTCGCGGTGCTCGGCCGCTCCGGCGGCGGGCCGCACGCGCTGGCCTGCGCGGCGCTGCTGGCCGGCCGGGTGCGGCGGGCGGCGGTCTTGGTCAGCCTGGCCCCCCGGAACGTTGAGGGCCTGGACTGGTACGCCGGGATGACCGCCTCCAACGAGCGGGCCTACCACGAGGCAGAGCTAGGCCCGCACCGGTTCGCCGCCGCCTTCCAGGCCAAGTCCCGCCGGATGAAGGCCGACCCTGCCAGCGTGATCGACGGCCTGATCTCCGAACTCTCGCCCACCGACCGGATGGTGCTGGCCGATTCGGGAATCCGACGACGGCTGCTCTCCACCTACGCGGCCGCCTTCCGCTACAGCGCGGACGGCTGGATCGACGACGTGCTGGCGTTCACCACCGACTGGGGCTTCGAGGTGAAGGACATCGCCGTGCCGGTCCGGCTCTGGCACGGCGCCGACGACCAGCTCTCCCCGGTGGAGCACTCCCGCTGGCTGGCCGAGCGCATCCCCGGCGCCGAGCTCTACCTGGAGCCCGGCGCCGCCCACTTCGGCGCCTTCGCAGTGCTCACCGAGGCACTACGCTGGGCCGCCGGCTGACCGGCCGGGAGACGGGCAGGGCCCGCCGACCGGGCAGCAGACGGGCCGTCAGACCACGGGGGTGAGCGCATCCCGGCCGGCCAGCACGGCGAGCACGTTGTCGACGGCCAGGTCGCCCATCGCGCGCCGGGTGCGGACGGTGGCGCTGCCGAGGTGCGGGGCGAGCACGGCGGTCGGCTGCGCGAGCAACTCGGCCGGGACGGCCGGCTCCCGCTCGAAGTTGTCCACGGCGGCGGCGGAGAGATGGCCGGAGGCCAGTGCGGCGGCGAGGGCGCGCTCGTCGACCACGCCGGCCACCACGCTCACCAGCACGGCGCCGCGCGGGAGTCGGGCCAGGGTGGTGGCGTCGAGCAGGTGACGGGTGGCGTCGCTCAGCGGGCAGGTGACCACCAGCACGTCGGATCCGGCGAGCAGCCCGGGGAGGTCAAGGTAGCGGGCGCCGTGCTCGTGCTCGGGCGGCAGCGGGGACCTGTTGTGGTAGGCCAGCTCCATACCGAAGCCGACGGCACGGCGGGCTACCGCCCGGCCGATCCGGCCCATGCCGAGGATGCCCAGCCGGGCGCCGGTCAGCTCGGTGCCGAGCATGAAGGTGGGCGCCCAGGCCCAGGGCTCGCCGGAGCGGATCAGCCGCTCGCCCTCGGCGAGGCGGCGGGTGGCCGCGAGCAGCAACGCCCAGGTGAAGTCGGCGGTGGCCTCGGTGAGCACGCCGGGGGTGTTGGTGACGGTCACCCCGCGCGCGGCGCAGGCGGCCCGGTCGACGTTGTGGAACCCGACGGCGTGGTTGGCCACCACCCTGAGGCCGGGCCCGGCCGCGTCCAGGAACTCCCCGTCCACCACGTCGTCCAGCGTGGTGACCACCGCCGCCTTGCCGGCCACGGCCGCTAGCAGCTCGACCCGGTCCATCGGGAGCTCGCTGTCGTGCAGCGTCACCCGGCAGTGCGGGGCCAGCCGCTCCACCACACCGTCGACGAGCCGCCTGGTCACCAGTACCTGATCCATGCGGCGACCCTACCGGGACTGGGCGGCCCAGGACCGGCCGTACCGGGCCCGCCCGGGTGCGGACGCCGCACACCGCGCGACGCCCGCACCCGACCGTCACCACCTACCGGAGTGCCGCGGCTGACCTGCCGTCAGCGGGCTTCGGAGGCTGCCGGCCGGGTAGGACCCGGCGTCACACCGGCTCGGGTTCGAGGTCGCGGTCGATCCGCTTCCAGTCCCGGCAGGCGACGGTGCTGGGGTGCTCCTCGCCGAAGATCCGGAGCAGCTCGGCAAGGGCGCGCTCACGGAGCTCCACCGCCTTCGCCGGGCTGCTCTTGCGGAGGGTGACGGCGAGGTTGGACTCGCAGGCGACGGCGTCGGGATGGCCGGGGCCGTACCGGCTCACAAGGCCGGTGTAGGCGGCCTGTTCGAGCTCCTCGGCCTTCGCCGCGTGGCCGACGTCGCCGAAGGCGTTGGCCAGGTTGATCATCGCGTTCAGGGTGTAGTGGTGGTCGGGGCCGAGCCCCGACTGCAGTGCGTCGACGGTGTGGCTGCCCCGGCGGATCGCGGCCTCCACGTCGCCGCTGCCCCGCAGGTAGATGCCGAGGTTGTTCTCGCAGGCCAGGGTGAACGGGTGCTCGTCGCCGAACAGCCGCTGGTGCCCCTCGTAGACCGTGGTAGCCAGGTCCCGGGCGGCCTCCCCGTCGCCGGAGGCGCTCTGGTCGGCGGCCAGGTTGAGTGCGCAGGCCAGCGTGTCGGCGGCATCGGAGCCGTAGCGGTCGAGGTAGCGCTCGTAGGTCTGCATGGTGAGCTGCAGAGCCTCCCGCAGGTGGCCCTTCCTGCGCAGCGAGACCGCGAGCGACTTGGCGTTGCGCAGGTTCTCCGGCAGGTCGGACTGGAGCACACCGGCGAGTTCCTCGTTGACCTCGCGGAGCAGCTCGATGGAGCCCTGGTAGTCGCCGAGTTCGCGTAGGTCGCGGGCCAGGTTGGACTTGCTGGAGAGGGTGTAGGGGTGGCGCGGGCCGAGCACCGCCCGTCGTCGGTCGTAGGTGTCCTGGTCGAGGTCGCGAGCGGCCATCGAGTCACCGACCAGGCGGTAGTCAATGGCGAGGTTGTTGGCGGCCGAGAGGGTGCGGGCGTTCTCCTCGCCCAACAGCTCGCGGAACTGACCGTAGGTCTCCAGGTCGAGGTCGAGTGCCTCCTGGAAGCGGCCGAGCGCGCGCAGGTCGGCGCCGAGCGAGCCGGCCGTCATCAGGGTGTACGGGTTGTGCTCGCCGAGCAGCTCCTTCTGGCCCTTCAGGGTGCGCTCGTCAAGCGCCCGGGCCTCGGTGAAGTTTCCCTGCGAGCGGACCACGTTGGCGAGTTGAAAGTTCAGGCTGAGCACCTGGCGGCGCAGGTGCCGGGCCTCCAGCTCGTTGGCCTCGCCAGCCAGTCGGACGGTCCAGGTGGTGTCCAGCTGCTCGGCCAGCGCCCGGGCCCGGTCCAGGTCGCTGCGCTTCCAGAGGTAGCGGACCCGGTCGATCAACAGCTCGCGGGTCTCCCGCTCGTCGCAGTCCTGGGCCCGGGAAGGTGTCAGGTGGGGCCAGATCTTCTCGAACCTCGGCCAGTTGGCCGGGTTGTCGGTGTCGCCGAGCACCGGTCGGGCGCCGACCAGGATGCGGTGCACCTCGTGCATCGCGGTCTCCCGGGCCGAGCCGTCCATCTCGGAGCGGACCACCGCCTGGACC
>NZ_JBIWFX010000012.1:0-4868 GCF_044763225.1 Kitasatospora sp. NPDC096147
TGACTTTTGGCACGCTGTTGAGTTCTCAAGGAACGGTGGCTTCCTTCGGTCTGCCTTCCGGCAGGCCCTCCGGGCGCTTCGTTCTTTCGTGTTCTCAGCTTACCAGATCAATTTCGGCCGTTTTACCGGCTTCATTCGTTCTGAATTCCCGCTGGGAGAGGGATTTGCCGATCCGAACGGGCACTTTTCGGTGCTCACCGCGTCGGCTTGGCGTTGTCGTAGACATTAACGCCCGAGTGCGACCGTTGTCCAATCGCCTCAACCGTTCAAACCTACTAGCACACTCGGACCGCGTCAACGGTTTTTGTGGGCCGATGAGAAGACTACCAGGTCAGGCGGCTACCGGATGACGGTCCTCGCGATCGGCGACCTCCATGTCGCCGGCCTCTCCGGTGGCGGCTGCGTGGCGGCCGAGGACCAGGGCGTAGACGAGGAAGAGAACCTCGGCCACGGCGCCGATGGTGATGCGGGCCCAGGTAGGAAGGGGGGACGGGGTGATGAAGGCTTCGAGCAGGCCGCTGACGAAGAGGACGACCGCGAGGCCGATGGCCATGCCGATGACGGCGCGGCCCTCTTCGGCGAGGGCGGTGCGGCGGGGGCGGGGGCCGGGGTCGATGACCGTCCAGCCGAGGCGGAGGCCGAGGCCGGCGGCGACGAAGACCGCAGTGAGTTCCAGGAGGCCGTGCGGGAGGAGGAGGCCGAGGAAGAAGTCGAGGCGGCCGGCGGAGGACATCAGGCCGAGGGCGACGCCGAGGTTCATCACGTTGCTGATCAGGACCCAGATCACCGGGATGCCGAGCAGGACGCCGAAGATCAGGCACTGGGCGGCGATCCAGGCGTTGTTGGTCCACACCTGGGCGGCGAAGGAGGTCGCGGGGTGGTCCGAGTAGTAGGTCTCGTACTGGCCGCCGGCCTTGGTCATCTCCTGGATCTCGGCGGGGGCGGCGAGGGAGTCACGGACCTCGGGGTGGGTGGAGATCCACCAGGCGATCAGGGCGGAGAGCACGATCGAGAGCACCGCGACCGGTATCCACCAGCGGCGGGAGCGGTAGAGGGCGGCCGGGAAGCTGACGGTGAAGTAGCGGGCCGCGTCCCGCCAGGAGGAGGAGCGGCGGCCGGTCACCGCACTGCGGGCGCGGGCCACCAGGGTGGTGAGGCGGCCGACCAGGACCGGGTCGGGGGCGGTGGACTGGATCTGGGCCAGGTGGCTGGTGACGCGCTGGTAGAGGGAGACGAGTTCGTCGGCCTCCTCGCCGGTGAGTCGCCGGCGCCTGCTCAGTGTCTCCAGCCGGTGCCACTCCGCTTGGTGGGCGGCGGCGAAGACGTCCAGGTCCATGGGTGGGGCCCTCCTGATGGCTGCGGCGGTGGGGCGGGATCGGGGCTCAGCATGCCAGAGGGGTGGGCCGCCCTTCCTGTGGGTTCGGGTGGCCCGTATGTTGGCGCACTGTCGATGGTGCGGGACACGGAGTGGGTGGGGGACGGCAGTGAGCGAACTGGTCACGGGCGAGGCGGTGGTGCTCGGGCTGCGGTCCGCCAAGCTGCCGAGCCGGATGCTGGCGATCGGGCTGGACCTGGTGGCCCAGTTCCTGCTGCTGTTCGCGCTGCTGCTCGGCCTCATGGCGGGGGTCAGCGACGTGGACGAGGCGGCTGCGGCGGCGATGACGCTCGGGTCCACCATCTTCTGCCTGGTGATCCTGCCGGTGCTGGTCGAGACACTGTCCCGGGGGCGGTCGCTGGGGAAGCTGGCGCTGGGGCTGCGGGTGGTGCGGACGGACGGCGGGCCGGTGCGGTTCCGGCACTCGCTGGTACGCGGGCTGGTCGGGTTCGTGGAGCTGCTGATGCTGATGGGCGTGCCCGCGCTGATCTGCTCGATCGTCTCGCCCGAGGGACGGCGGCTCGGGGACGTGTTCGCGGGGACGCTGGTGGTGCGGGAGCGGGTGCCGGGGGCCGGGAAGGGCCTGGACGCGCTGCCGCCGGTGTCGCCGGAGCTGCTGCACGGCATCGGCGCCGGGCTGGTCGCGCTCGACCTCTCCGCGGTGCCGGACCCGCTCTGGCTGGCGATCCGTCAGTTCCTGAGCCGGCTCGGGCAGCTGGACCCGGCGGTGGCCCACGGGATGGCGCAGGAGCTGGCCGGGGACCTGGTGGCGTACACCGGGCAGGCCGCGCCGTACGGGGTGCACCCGGCGCAGTACCTGGGGGCGGTGCTGGTGGAGCGTCAACGACGGGACTGGGAACGGTCGATGGCCGCCCAGCCGCAGTACCAGCAGACCCCGCAGTACCAGCAGCCCTCGCAGTTCGGGCAGGGCCGACCGCCTCGGCCGGAGGGAGAAGTGCGGCAGCCGCTGGAGCGGGCGCAGCGCTACCAGGCGCCGACGCCGACCGGACCGCAGGCCGCGCCGCCCGCCGCTCCCCCGGCGGGCCCCCCGGCCACGGCGCCCACGGCTCCGTCGGAGACCCCGCCGGCCGCGCCCGGGGGCGGCGGGTTCGCGCCGCCGGCCTGACGGGCGGTCAGCCGGTGTACTCGGCGGGCCACTGGTTGGGCGGGGACTCCAGCTCGTCGAGCTCGATGCCCGGGGCGGCCAGCACCACGTCACCGGCCAGGTGGACGACCTGCTGTTCGCCGGTCTCCAGGTCGGCGACCTGGTAGCGCTCGACCTGGAGCGGGCCGGTGTCGGTGGGGTGGGTGTCGACGGCTTCGAGCAGCCAGCCCTGGTCGAAGGTGCGGGGGGCCAGCACCGGGTCGGTGAAGGAGACCAGGCGCAGCCGGGACGAGGCGCCGGGCTCCAGGCGGAGCAGCCGGGCGGTGGCGATCAGGAAGGCCGGGGAGGAGCCCGCGAAGGTGTGGGCCCGGTCGTGGCCCTCGGCCGCGTCGGTGCCGGAGCCGTCGGCGGCGGTGCGGACCCAGCTGACGCCGTCGAGCGCGCCGCCCCTCACCTGCCAGCCGCCGGAGCGGAGTTCGAGGCGGAGCGGGCGGTTGCGGGAGTCCAGGGTGAGGTCGGCGGTGCGCAGCACCGTGCCGTCCTCGGCGTAGGTCTTGGAGACGTAGCGCCAGCCGGCCGGGCCGGGGGCGCAGCTGAAGCGTTCCTCGCCGAGCGGGGTGCCGTCGTGCGGGTCGGTGAGTGAGTAGCGGCCGTTCGGCATGGGGGAAGCCTACGTGCAACCTTTCCGGGGCCCGGTCGCATCAGGGGGGCGACGGTGCGACGGGGCCCGTCGGAGGGGGAGATGAGGCGATGGGGACGGAGCCGCGCGACGCCGGGTTCGACGAGTACGTGGCGGCCAGGTCGGGGTGGCTGCGAACGGTGGCCTTCCTGCTCTGTGCGGACTGGCACCGGGCGGACGACCTGGTGCAGGAGTGCATCACCAAGCTGTACGTGCACTGGCCGAAGGCCCGGCGGGCCGAGAACCTGGACGGCTACGCCCGCACGGTGCTGGTGAACACCTTCCTGGCCGAGCAGCGGACCGGTTGGTGGCGGCGGACGGTCCGGCGGGCGGACCTGCCGGAGCGGCCGGCGGCGGGGCCGGACCGGGAGTCCTCGCTGGACCTTCGGCGGGCCCTGGAGGCGCTGCCGCCGAGGCAGCGGGCGGCCGTGGTGCTGCGCTACTACTGCGATCTGACGGTGGAGCAGACCGCCGAGGTGCTCGGCTGCTCGGCCGGGAACGTCAAGAGCCAGACCTCACGCGGACTGGACGCGCTGCGGCGCGTCCTGGTGCCCGGTCCCGTCGCTGCCCCCGGAGGAGAGGCGTGATGAACGACGAGCAACTGTTGGCGGCACGACTGGGGGAACTGGCGGCGGAGCCGGCTCCGGAGGCGAAGGTGAGTGTGGTGATGGCACGGACGGCAGGGCGGGAACGGCTGCGGCGGCGTCGGCTGGCCGGCGCGGCGGGGGCGGTGGCGGTGCTGGTGGCGGCCGGGGTGTTGGGCTTCGGCCTCCGGGAGGGCGGGGACGGGGCTCCGGTGCCCTCGGTCAGCCCGACCACGGGGCCGAGCTCACTGATCTCGAACGTGCGGTTCGGCTGGCTCCCGGACGACGCGACCGCGTCCCGCGGGTACCGGATCGAGGGCGGCCAGGCGTTCGCGACCGCCCAGGTGGGCGAGAACCCGCTCCCCACCTACTCGCTGACGCTGACTCCGGCCGGCTCGAAGCCGGGGGCCCGGCTCGAACCGCTGCAGTTCGGAGTCGAGATCACCGAACGGGAGGCGCCGAGGGTGAACGGCCGTCCGGCGTCCTGGCTGTCCGTCGAGCGGTTCACCGGGTCTCCGACGGAGCGGACCTACCTGCTCCGCTGGCAGGTGGCCGGCGGCCGGTGGGCCGAACTGCTCGCGGAGTACCTGCCGGACCGGCCGGAGTCCGAGCAGGAGGTGCTGCGCATCGCGGCGACCGCGGTCTTCGAGGCCGTGGAGGTGGCGCTGCCGGTGCGGATCGGCCGGGTCGGCGGGTCCGTGCGGTTCTCCGACAGTGAGCTGGTCCGGCAGGCCGGCCCCTACGCCGGCCGCTGGACGCTGACCATGCCGGTCGAGCTGGACGGCCGGACGCTCTCCCTCCAGGTGCGGCGGCACCGGCCCGAGGGATCCCCTGGGTCCCAGGAGCCCTTCGAGCCCGGCACCCCGCTCAACGCCGAGTGCCGCGTGGAGGAGTGGGTCTCGTACTGCCTCGGCGTGCCGGAGCCCAGGGAGCCGACCGCCGAGGAGCGGCCCGTCCTGCGGAAGGTGCTGGACGGCATCGAGCCGGTGCCCGGCTTCGCGTAGCCGGAACGGCCGTGGGGGGGGGGGGGGGGGGGCCGCGGGCCCCCCCCCCCCCCCGGCGCGCGGGGCGAGCGCGCCGCCGTCGGCAGGGAGCACCCCGTCGAGGGCTCCCGCCGCGCGCCGC
>NZ_JBIWFX010000012.1:4878-223884 GCF_044763225.1 Kitasatospora sp. NPDC096147
GGCCCCCCGGGCCCCCCCCGGCGGGGGCGCCCCCCTGCCGGGGTGTGGGGGGGGGGGGGGGGGGGGGGGGCCGGGGGGGGGGGGGGCCCCCCGGGCGGGGGGGGGGGGCCCGGGGGCCCCCCGCCCCCACGGTCGGTTCACGGCTGCTGACCCGGGATCAGTAGCGGTACTGCTCCGGCTTGTACGGGCCCTCGACCGCCACGCCGATGTAGTCGGCCTGCTCGGGGGTGAGGGTGGTGAGCTTGACGCCGAGGGCGTCGAGGTGGAGGCGGGCGACCTTCTCGTCCAGGTGCTTCGGGAGGACGTAGACGCCGACCGGGTACTGCGAGGTCTTGGTGAAGAGCTCGATCTGCGCGATGGTCTGGTTCGCGAAGGAGTTGGACATCACGAAGGACGGGTGACCGGTCGCGTTGCCCAGGTTCAGCAGGCGGCCCTCGGACAGCATGATGATGGTGTGGCCGTCCGCGAACTTCCACTCGTGGACCTGCGGCTTGACCTCGGTCCGGACGATGCCGGGGAGCTTCGAGAGACCGGCGATGTCGATCTCGTTGTCGAAGTGGCCGATGTTGCCGACGATCGCCTGGTGCTTCATCTGCTCCATGTGCTTGGCAAGGATGATGTCCTTGTTGCCCGTGGTGGTGATGAAGATGTCGGCGATCGAGACGACCTCCTCCAGGGTGGTGACCTGGTAGCCGTCCATGGCGGCCTGCAGGGCGCAGATCGGGTCGATCTCGGTGACGATGACCCGGGCGCCCTGGCCGCGCAGGGACTCGGCGCAGCCCTTGCCGACGTCGCCGTAGCCGGCGACGACCGCGACCTTGCCGCCGATCAGCACGTCGGTGGCGCGGTTGATGCCGTCGATCAGGGAGTGGCGGCAGCCGTACTTGTTGTCGAACTTCGACTTGGTGACGGCGTCGTTGACGTTGATGGCCGGGAACAGCAGCTTGCCGTCGCGGTGCATCTCGTACAGGCGGTGCACGCCGGTGGTGGTCTCCTCGGTGACGCCCTTGATGGTGGCGGCCATCTCGGTCCACTTGGAGGGGCTGTCCTTGAGGGTGCGGTTGAGCACCTCCAGGATCAGGCGGTACTCCTCGTTGTCCGCGGTGGACGGGTCCGGGGCCTGGCCGGCCTTCTCGAACTCGACGCCCTTGTGGATCAGGAGGGTGGCGTCACCGCCGTCGTCCAGGATCATGTTCGGGGTCTGGCCGTCGGGCCAGGTGAGCGCCTGCTCGGTGCACCACCAGTACTCCTCCAGCGTCTCGCCCTTCCAGGCGAAGACCGGGACGCCCTGCGGGTCCTCCGGGGTGCCCTCCGGGCCGACCGCGATGGCGGCGGCGGCGTGGTCCTGGGTGGAGAAGATGTTGCAGGAGCACCAGCGGACCTCGGCGCCCAGGGCGGTGAGGGTCTCGATCAGCACGGCGGTCTGCACGGTCATGTGCAGGGAGCCGGTGATCCGGGCGCCGGCCAGCGGCTGCGCGGCGGCGTACTCCTTGCGGATCGACATCAGACCGGGCATCTCGTGCTCGGCGAGCTGGATCTCCTTGCGGCCGAACGGGGCCAGGGAGAGGTCGGCGACCTTGAAGTCGGACATGGTGGTGCGCTCCTCGCTGCGTGCGGGGTCGGGTCGTCTTACGGGTGTGCTGAGCGGCGGCGCGCCCGACGGGATGCGGGGCTCCGCTGCTGCGGCACAATCCCGTCGGAGGACCTCTCTCCCTCGACCGCGCCGACCCGCCAGCGGGTGCGCCGATCGACCGCCATCAGCAGCGACGTTCTTGGCTCTGCTGACGAATCTACACCGATGGCGGTGCCGGACGGATTCGTACGAGCGGATTCAGCCGTTCCAGCGACGGGACTGACGCGCCGTCAGGCGGTCCGTCGAGAGGTCCGTCAGTGGGACGGTCCGCCGGGGGTGGCCTCCCGGTCGGGGCCGGCCGCCTCCTTCTCGGCGGAGTAGATGTCCGGCTCCAGGTAGATCACCCGGGCGATCGGGACGGCCTTGCGGACCCGGGCCTCGGCCAGGTCGATGGCCTGCGCGACCTGGGTGGCGCTGTCCTCCGCGTTGACGCCGATCTTGGCGGCGACCAGCAGCTCCTCGGGGCCCAGGTGCAGGGTGCGCATGTGGATGATGCGGGTGACCGAGTCGTGGTCCACCAGGGCGGCCCGGATCTTGGCCACCTCGGTCTTGTCGGCGGACTCGCCGATCAGCAGCGAGCGGGTCTCCAGGGCGAGCACCACCGCGATGGCGACCAGCAGCAGGCCGATGGAGAGGGTGCCGATGCCGTCCCAGACGCCCTCGCCGGTGATCACGGTGAGGCCGACGCCGAACAGGGCGAGCACCAGGCCGATCAGCGCGCCGAAGTCCTCCAGCAGCACCACCGGAAGCTCGGGGGCCTTGGCCCGGCGTACGTACTCGACCCAGCCGAGCGAGCCCTTGGACTTCCTCCCCTCGCTGATCGCGGTGTGGAAGGACCAGCCCTCCGCCGCGATGGCGAAGACCAGCACGCCCACCGCCCAGTACCAGCCGTCCAGTTCGTGCGGGTGGCGGATCTTCTCCACGCCCTCGTAGACGGCGAACAGGCCACCGACCGCGAACAGCACGATCGACACCACGAAGGCGTAGATGTACCGCTCGCGCCCGTAGCCGAAGGGGTGCTCCTCGTCGGCGTCCCGGGCCGCCCGCTTGCTGCCGACCAGCAGCAGCACCTGGTTGCCCGAGTCGGCGACGGAGTGCACGCCCTCGGCCAGCATCGAGGAGGAGCCGGTGAAGGCGAAGGCGGTGAACTTGCTGACCGCGATCGCCAGGTTCGCGGACAGTGCCGCGACCAGGGCCTTGGTGCCGCCTTCGGTGCTCATGCTGGGGTCGGGTCCCTCCGACAGGGCCGGTGCCCCGCACCGGCCGACGCTCTGCGCTGACGAGCGCACACAGTATCCCGACCGGGCCGGGGAGCTGAGGCGCGGTCAACGGCTGCCCCGGCGCGTCGGGTTCACTCCCCGGCGGCCAGGCCGAGGTAGACGGCGGCGAAGTCGGTCAGGGCGGTCAGCTCGGCCAGTGCGTGCAGCGGGTCGGCCTCCACCGTGCGGTACTCGGTGAACCGGACGCCGTGCGCCTCGGCCAGCCGGTGGGCCCGGCGGACGGGGTGGCTGGGCTCGGCGAAGCCGGTCTCCTCCTCCTCGGCCGGATCGGCGGCCCGGCCCGGGGCCTGACGGAGCAGCAGCACCTGGAGCAGCAGCGGATCGGGCTCCTCGACCCGGTCCCGGAAGAAGTCCTCCGGGTCCGAGCCGGAGCCGAACTGGCCGACGAACATGCCCCGGTGGGCGGTGAGCACCTGCGGCAGCGCGCCGGGCAGCGCGGGGCGCCCGGCCCGGTCGGCCAGCATCGCGGCGAACCGGACGGCCACCGCCCCCGCCACCGGGCCGTCGGTCCAGAGCAGCGGGACGGTGCCGGAGAGCTTGCCGGCCAGGTCCTTGGCCGGATTGACGTAGGCGGCGGCGTCCGGACGGCAGCGGACGGCCACCTCGTCCAGCCGGTCGGCGGTGGACTGCAGGGAGCCGGCCGGGAGTTGGGTGACGCCGAGCTTCTCGGTGAGGGCCAGCAGCGGGAGCAGCATGGCCCAGAGCGCGCCCGGGTCGAGGGCCGGCAGGTCGGGCTCCTCGGCCTGGTGGTCGTCCTCGACGGTGGTCGGCACGTACGGCAGCGGCAGGCCCCGGACCTGGCGGGCGGCCTCGGTCAGCGGGCTGTCCGACGGGGCGATCACCACCACCGTGCAGCCGCGCGCGTACGCCTGCTGGGCCAGGCCGGTCAGGCCCTCCTCCCGGCCGTCGGCCGAGGCGATCACCAGCAGGTCCAGCGGGCCGACCCAGCCGGGGAGCTGCCAGCGCAGCCCGGCGGTGAACGGCGGGGCGGCCACCGTGCGGTCGCGCGGGACGGGCTCGGCGTCGACCGGCGGGAGCGGGAGCACCAGGGTGGACTCCACCGCCAGCGCGGCCAGCGCGGGGCCGACCGCCAGGGCGCTGCCGTAGCCGGCCACCAGCAGCGAGCGCGGGCGGCCGTCGGGGCGCAGCGCCGAGATCCCGGCCTCGTCGGCCAGCCGGAGGGCGGTGCGGACCCGGGCTCCGGCACCGGCCAGCGCGAGCAGCGCGTGGTCGCGGTCGGCGCGCTGGAGGGCGGCCGGGTCGTCGAGCAGGACGTCGTCGATCATGCGGCTGGCCTCCGGCCTCGCGCTGGGCGGACGGTGGGGTCGGTCTGACGCCGGATCAGGAGGGGTGGCGGGTCAGGAGGGGCGGCGGGCCTCGTCGACCAGGAGCACCGGAATGCCGTCCCGGACCGGGTAGGCCAGGCCGCAGCTCTCGCCGGTGCAGCGCAGCTCGTGGGCCTCGGCCGTGTCCTGCTCGTCGAGCGCGGAGTGGCACTCCGGGCAGACCAGGATCTCCAGCAGGAAGGACGGCAGGTTGCTCATGGGGTGTCAGGCTCCAGGGTGCGGTGAGGTACGACGCGCCGGTACAGCGGTGCCCCGGCCGGTGGCAACCTTACCGGCCGGGGTCGGGCGCGGTGGGGTCAGGCGCGGACGATGGCCAGGACGGTGTCGCGGATCTCGGCCATCACGGCCGGGTCCTTGGCCTCGACGTTCAGGCGCAGCAGGGGTTCGGTGTTGGAGGCGCGGAGGTTGAACCACCAGGTGGTGCCGGTGACGGTGACGCCGTCGAGGGTGTCGACGGTGACGTCCTGGCGGTCGCGGTAGTGGGCCAGGACGGCGTCGGTGCGGCCGCTCTGGTCGGTGACGGTGGAGTTGATCTCGCCGGAGGCCGCGTAGCGGTCGTAGGCGGCGGTCAGCTCCGACAGCGGCCGCCCCTGGCCGCCCAGGGCCGCCAGCACGTGCAGCGCGGCGAGCATGCCGGTGTCCGCGCGCCAGAAGTCGCGGAAGTAGTAGTGCGCGGAGTGCTCGCCGCCGAAGACGGCGTCGGTCACCGCCATCTCCTGCTTGATGAAGGAGTGCCCCACCCGGGTGCGCACCGGGGTCGCCCCCAGCTCGCGGACCACCTCCGGCACCGTCAGCGAGGTGATCAGGTTGTGGATCACCGTGGGGTTGTCCTCGCCCTGCGCGCGGGCCCGGGCGATCTCCCGGGCCGCGACCAGCGCGGTGATCGCCGACGGCGACACCGGGTCGCCCTTCTCGTCCACCACGAAGCAGCGGTCCGCGTCCCCGTCGAAGGCCAGGCCGATGTCCGCACCCACCTCGCGGACCCTCGCCTGCAGGTCCACGATGTTCGCCGGGTCCAGCGGGTTCGCCTCGTGGTTGGGGAACGTCCCGTCCAGCTCGAAGTACATCTCCACCACGTCCAGCGGCAGACCCCCGAACACGGTCGGCACCGTGTGGCCGCCCATCCCGTTGCCCGCGTCCACCACCACCTTCAACGGCCGGATCGCCGTCAGGTCCACCAGCGACAGCAGGTGGTCCGCGTACCCGCGCAGACTGTCCCGCCGCGACAGCGAGCCCGGCTTCACGTCCAGCGCCGGCACCGACACCGCACCGTCCGCCGACGTCCACGACTCCACCAGCTCACGGATCTCGGACAGCCCCGTGTCCTGCCCCACCGGCGCCGCCCCCGCACGGCACAGCTTGATCCCGTTGTACCGCGCCGGATTGTGCGAAGCCGTGAACATCGCCCCCGGCAGATCCAACGACCCCGACGCGTAGTACAGCTGATCCGTCGAGCACAGCCCGATCTCCACCACGTCCGCACCCGACGCCGCCGCACCCTCCGCGAACGCCCGCGACAACGACGGCGACGACGGACGCATGTCATGACCCACCACGACCGCCGACGCACCCACCACCCGCACGAACGCCGCACCGAACGCCCACGACAGCACCTCGTCCCACTGATCCGGCACCACACCCCGGACGTCGTACGCCTTCACCAGCTGCTTCAGGTCCCGCACAACCGCTCCACTTGTTGGGTACTCGGACCAGGGCAGCGTACCGGGAGGTGATGGACGGTCGGTGAACGGAGAGTCCTCCGTCAGCTCCGCCTGCGGGTGCCGTCAGCTCGCCCGGCGCGGGCGCCCGGGGCAGCGGTCAGCTGTCCGGCGAGCGGAGCACCCGGAGGTGGCCGCGGCGGCCCGCCTCGGTGGACTCGTGCTCGCGGGGCCCGGGCTGACGGGGCGTCTGGGGGCGGGCGGCCTCCCGGACGGCGTTGGCGAGCGCCTCCAGGTCGTCGCTGGAGCGGCGCAGCGGATTGGTGTCGGCCGCCAGCCGGACGACCTCCCAGCCGCGCGGGGCGGTCAGGCGCTCGGCGTGCTCGGCGCACAGGTCGTAGCAGTGCGGTTCGGCGTAGGTGGCGAGCGGCCCGAGCACGGCGGTCGAGTCCGCGTAGACGTACGTCAGCGTGGCGACGGCCGGTCGGCCGCACGCGGTCCGCGAACAACGACGTACAGAGCTCACGAGGGTGGACGGTACCGCACTCCTGACCAGGCCGCGAAGACCCGCCCCCGCCGAGTGTCACGTGTCGCCGACATGGGCACCGCCGGGGTGGTCCACTTCTGGGGCTCCAAGGACTACGCTCGACACTGATATGGACAGCTCCGCACCCCGATCCCCGGCGGACCAGCCCCGCCTCCGGCGCCACCGCGACCGGCACGGCCGTGGCCTGCGCGGACCGCTCGCCCCGCCCCAGGTACCCATCTCGCTGACCCGCTCCGAGCTGTTCGACGACTACGTGCGCGAGTCGGTGGAACGCCTGGAGCGGCGCTGGCCCCAGCTGGTGGACGTGGAGTTCGCCGTGCAGGAGGTGCCGGCCCCCGGCGAGGAGGAGGACGGCGAGGAGGGCGGCGTGCCGCTCGGGCGGCTGGTGCCGGCCGACCAGGGGCGCAAGAGCCGGATCGTCATCTACCGGCGGCCGGTGGAGATCCGGGCCAAGAGCCGGGACGACCGGGCCGCGCTGGTGCACGAGATCCTGATCGAGCAGGTGGCCGATCTGCTCGGCCTGTCGCCGGACGCGATCGACCCGCGCTACGACGAGGAGTGAGACGTCAGGAGCCCCCGACCCGGCCGGGTCGGGGGCTCCTGACGTTCCGTCAGCGCGACGGGACCGCCGCGACGGGACCGCTCAGCGCAGCAGGACCGCCGGGTCCGGCCGGGACTGCGGGATGCGCACGGTGCTGCGGTCGTCCCGGAAGGACTGCACGGTGAAGCCCGGTGCGTCCTTCACCGGCAGGGCGAGCATCCGGGCGGCCGTCACGGGGCCGCCGGAGACCGTCTCCACGGTCAGGCCGAAGGAGCCGTTCAGTCCGGCCGGCTCGGGGGCCGGCAGGGCCACGGTGGCACCGGCCGGGACGGTGACCTCCTTGGTCGCCGGGGTGCCGCCGCCGGTGCCCGCCGAGGCGGTGACCTTCACCTTGGCCTCCTCACCGGTGGAGGTGAGGTAGAGGGTGGTGGCGTTCCCGCCCCGGTTGTCGGCGATCGAGGCGCGCGGGCCGATCGGCACCGCGCCGGTGATCCAGGCCGCCTCGGCCTTGTTGTTCTGCACCCGGTCCATCCGCAGGGTGGCGACCACCGGGGTGGGGTGGGTCTCGTCGCTCGGGCTGAGCCGCAGCGCGCCGGGCTCGCCCCGGGTGATCTGGCCGAGGTCGACCGCGTTGACCATGCCGGCCTTCACGTGGACGGTCTCGAAGCCGGCCGGGGTGAACCAGCCGTTCCGGCCGGACACCTGGACCTTGAGGTCGGCGTCCTCCTCGCCGGGGGCGACGATCACCAGCCGGGCCGCCGAAGCGTCGGCCACCAGACCGGGCAGCACCTGGGTGGCGGCCGGGACCGCCGAGGGCTGGATCCAGTCCGCGCCCTTGCCGGTCTCGACGGCGTGCACGCCCGCGCCGATCCGGCCGCTGCGGGCCACCACCCGCAGGGCCAGGTCCTTCTGGTCCTTCGTCAGGGAGGACAGCCGGATCGACTGCGAGGCGCCGGGGGCGAGGCCGATGCCCTCCGCCGCCGGGTTCTCGATCGGACCCTTGTCGCCGTACAGCTTGATGTCCACCACGGCCGCCACCAGCGGGTCGGGGTTGACCAGGCTGATGTAGTCCACCCGCTCGGCCGAGGTACCGGCGCCGGCGAACCAGAAGCTGGTGCCCGTCGGCGTGCACTCGACGCCGGACAGGCCGCGGGCCTGCTCGTCGGTGACGGCGGTGACCTGGGAGACCGAGAAGCCGGGGGCGTAGCCACCGGTGGCCACCGCGGTGGCGCCGGGGGCCACGTCGCCGTTGTCGGCCGGGCCGGTGGCCGGGACGCCGGGCTTGGTCAGCGCCACCTTGGCGTCGGCGGGCGCCGCGTCGGCCGGGGCGGGCGTCGCGGGGGCGGGCGTCGCAGGGGCCGCCGACGGGGATCCTGACGGGGCGTCGGCCACCGGGGCGTGCGGAGCCGCGTTGGACAGCGCGCCGTAGCCCCCGCTACCACCCTCCTCGGGGGAGAACAGCGTGAGCGCGGTCGAGCCGGTCAGCCCGTGCAGGGGCTGCGGGCAGACCAGGGCGGTCCGCTCCACCTTGGCGGTGCCGGCGACGGCCGGGACGACCGTCGGGCCGCTCGGCGGGCGCAGCTCGGCGATGCCGAACACCGCGCCGATCGCCACCGCACCGGCCAGCAGCGAGACACCGGTCCGGCTGGCGCCGCCGGAGGGCCGGCCGCCCGGCGCCTCGGCGCCGGGAGCCCCGGGCTCGACGGGGCGGGGGGCGGCCGGCTCGGCGGCGCCCTGCTTGGCGGACTTGAAACTGGGCTTCTTCATGACGGCGGGTCAGCTCCCCGATCCGGGCCGGTACTGCTGGCCGTAGGGGTCGTTGGGGTCGTAGTAGGGCTCCTGCTGCGGCTGCCCCGGCACCCAGGGCTGCTGCTCCGGCTGGTCGTAGCCCGGGTACCCGTCCTGCTGCTGCGGCTGCTGCTCGTAGCCCTGCTGGTACGGGTCGTAGCCGTACGGCTGCTGCTGCTCGTAGCCGTAGGGCACGGCGGCCGGCTGCTGGACCGCGTACTGGTCCCAGCCGTACGGGTCGGCCTGCTGCTGGTACGGGTCCTGGTACTGCTCGACCGGCGGGGCCGGTGCGGGCTCGGCGGTGGTCTGCGCCGGGACGGCGGCGTAGACGCCGGCCTCCTCGGCGCCGGCCGGCTCCTCGCCCTCGCCGCGCTCGGCCATCCGGCGGGCCCGGCGGCTGCCGGGCACCGGGGCCTGCGCCTGGGCGGCGGCGGCCAGCGCGGCGGCGGCCACCACCTCCTCGGGCAGGTCGTCGTCGTTGTGGTTGCGCCGGCCGGGCAGGGCCAGCACCAGGACGGTCAGGCCGAGCAGCACCTGGGCCCAGATCCACCCGGTGTGCAGCAGGCTGCCGCTCCGGGTGACGTCCAGGGTGCCGCCGGTGGCGGGGAGCTTGAAGCCCTGCGCCCAGCCGTCCAGGGTGACGGGCTCCAGGGCGGTGCCGTCCAGGGTGGCCTTCCACTCCGGGGCCGCCCGCTCGGTCAGCCGCAGGGTGCGGCCGGCCTCGCCGGCCGGGAGCTTGCCGTGCACCTCGCGGACCCCGGCCGGGAACGGCTTGGCCGCGCCCTTGGCATCCACCAGCTGGGCCCGGGTCGCCGTGGCGCCGGAGACCTGCCAGAGGCCGATGCCGTTCTCCTCGCTGAGCTTGGTCAGCCCGGGGGTGGTGTCCAGCACCTCGCGGGCCTTGGCGGTGAGCGGCTGCTTGAGCTCGACGAAGCCGATGCCCCGGCCGGCCAGCGCCTTGGCCTGCTCGCCGCCGGAGCCGCCGAGCAGGCGGCCGACCAGGCCATCCAGCGTGCCCGCCGGGTCGTCGGCCACCGCGACGGTGCCCTCGGCCTGACCGAGCGTCAGGCCGGAGCCCCGGACCAGCGAGTAGCGCACCGCGTCGCCGTCCCCGGTGAGCACCAGGGTGCGGGAGCGGTCGGTGGTGCCGGCCTCCTCCGCGATGAAGGCGGGCACCTGGGCCGCCTCGCCCCGGCGCAGCGGACCGTCGGCGCCGCTGACGGCCCACCAGACGGCGGTGCCGAACGGGGCCAGCACGGCGGCGGCCAGCACCAGCGCGGCGACCGGCTGGCGCCAGCCGAAGGCGATGCCGGAGACCCGGGCGTTGGCGCCGTCGGCGCCGATCGCGGCGGCGGCCAGCAGGGCCACGCCGCTGAGCAGGGTGGCGGGCCCGGCCCAGGCGGCGACCGGGAGGCCGCCGGAGGCCGGGGTGACACTGGTGCCGGCCACCACGACGGTGAAGAGCAGACCGGCCAGGGCAGCGCCCCAGGCGGCCAGCACGGCGCGGCGGCGGTCGGCCCGCAGCAGCGCGGCGAGTGCCGAGAGCACCACACCGGCCGACAGCCAGACCGGCGGCACCCCGGCGCCGCCGGGATTGACCAGGACCAGGCCGAGCGGGCTGGCCGCCGGGCCCTCCAGGCCGGGCAGGCCGGCCTCCAGCAGCAGCCGGGACGGGTGCGCGAGCACCTCCAGCGACCAGGGCGCGAGCACCAGCACCGGGGTGCCGAGGATCACCAGCACCCGCAGGCCGAGCAGCCGGACGGCCTCGCCGCCGGAGCCGTACGCCCCGCCCCGGACCACCGCGTGGGCCAGCGCGGCCAGGCAGAGCGGGACGGCGATGGCCCAGGTGAGCGGGACGAAGGCGGTGCAGACGGTGAGCATCAGCACCGTCATCCAGCTGGACCGCCAGCCGGGGCGGGCGCCCTTGGCCGCGGTCTCGGCCCGGATGCCGAGGCCGGCGCTGATCGCCGCCGCGCGGGCGAGCGGGGGCAGCAGCACGGCGAGCACGGCGGTGCCGATCCGGCCCTGGGCCAGCGCGCCGGTGGCGGCGGGCAGCAGGGCGTACCCGGCGCTGGCCCAGGCGCGGACCAGCTTGGACTCGATCAGCGGACGGGAGACCAGGTAGGCGCTGACCGCCGCGAGCGGGATGGCCAGCACCACCAGCAGGGCGACCATCAGGTCGGCGTTGCCGAGCAGCAGCCAGGAGAGCACCGCGAGCACGCCCAGGTAGGGCGGGGCGGTCGCGTCCGAGCCGCCGCCGACGGGGTGCCAGGCGCTCGCGTACATCGACCAGAGCCCTGAGGCACCGTCAGCGGCGGGCAGCAGCGCGCCGCCCAGCAGGCTGCCGCTGCCGAACAGCTCGCGGCAGGCGATCAGGGAGACCACCAGCAGGGCGGTGAACAGCAGCGGGGCGGGGCGCCGGGCCAGCTTCTTGACCAGGGCGAACTGCTCGACCACCAGGTCGTCGGCGTCCTCGTCGCCCGGGCCGGACTCGGCCGTGCCGTGCCGGCCGGCGCCCGGGTCCTCGCCGCCGCCGATGCCGAGGGCGCCGATCACGCCCTCGACCGCCAGCCGGGTGGTGGCGCCGGGGGCCGGGAAGAGCGTGCGGTCGTCCAGCGGGTCCCCGGACCTGGTCCTGGCCCGGTGCTTGCGGGCGGCCAGCAGGCGGGGCAGCCGGACCAGCTCGTGGCCCAGGCCCGCCAGTTCGTCGAACGCCTGCTTGGGGTCCTTGCCGACCACGTTGACCAGCATCCGGAGCAGGGTGCCGAGCACCAGCCGGAGCAGCACGTACGGGAGCAGCAGGCCCTTGGAGTTGGCCAGCAGGGTGTAGACCGCGCCGGCCTTGTCCACCCGGTGCGGGTGGGCCGAGCCGCAGTCGATCGCGCGGCGCTCGCGGCTGGCCGCCTCGGCGTGCCGCAGCACCGCGTCGGGGGCGACCACCACCCGGTGGCCGGCCGCGTTGACCCGCCAGCAGAAGTCGGTGTCGTCCCGCATCAGCGGGAGGGCCTTGTCGAAGCCGCCGAGCTCCTCGAAGACGTCCCGGCGGACCAGCATGCCGGCGGTGGAGACGGCGAGCACCGGCCGGACCTGGTCGTGCTGGCCCTGGTCCTGCTCGCGCCGGTCCAGGCCGGTCCAGCGGCGGCCGGAGCGGGCGATGGTGACGCCGACCTCGAGCAGCTGGCGGCGGTCGTACCAGCTGCGCAGCTTGGGGCCGACCACGGCGGCGGTCGGGGTGGAGTCGGCGACCTGGAGCAGCCGGCGCAGCGCGTCGGTCTGCGGCTCGCAGTCGTCGTGCAGCAGCCAGAGCCACTCGACCGGCTCGGTCTCCCGGGGGCCGCCCCGGCCGAGGTCGTCCTCGGCGCCGAGCGGGTCGCCGAAGTCGTCCCAGCCGCCGGTCACCGGGTCGTAGCCGGAGGGGTCGAGGCTGTACGGCAGGTCCTCGGGGCGCAGCGGCGGCGAGTTGAAGACCGCCTGGCCGACGGCGTTGCCGAAGCCGGAGCGGCGGCCGAGCACCAGCGGACCGCTCTCCGGCAGCCAGTCGCCCAGGGTGTCCCGGAGCAGCTGCGGGGAGGTGTCGGTGGAGCCGGTGTCGACGGCGAGGATGCGCTGGACCGTGCGGTCCTGGCCCAGCAGGCCGGCCAGGGCCTGCGGGAGCCACCGGGCACCGTCGTGGGAGACGATCACGGCGGTGACCAGGTGACGCGGGTACGCGGGTGGCCGGGCAGCGGAGAAGCCGCTCTGGTGGCTGTAGACGGTCATCGAGTGCGTGAGCCCCAAGCTTCTCGGTGCGGCCAAGGGAGTTGGCGCCCCACACTAACGGCTCCGGATGGCGGGCTCGTCCCCGGTGTACCGCCGAGACGATCGGGAAGCAGGTGGAAAGGGGTGGGGAACGTCCCGCGGAACGACTTCCGGAAGGGCCTCCGGTATATGCGGGGAGGCGATCCCGTGAGGGGTGGCGGGAGAACCGGTGGAAGTCGTGCGGAAATCACGCCGGAAATGCAGAAGCGCCCCACCGTCTTCGGTGAGGCGCTGCACGAACCCGAGTGCGGACGGTCAGACCGCACTCTTCTTCAGACGACGGCGCTCGCGCTCGGAGAGCCCGCCCCAGATGCCGAACCGCTCGTCGTTGGCGAGGGCGTACTCCAGGCACTCGGACCGGACCTCGCAGGCCAGGCACACCTTCTTGGCCTCGCGGGTGGAGCCGCCCTTCTCCGGGAAGAAGGACTCGGGGTCGGTCTGGGCGCAGAGCGCACGCTCCTGCCAGCCGAGTTCCTCTTCCTCCTCCTCGATGCCCTCACCGATCAACAGCTCAAAGAGCTCGCTCATCTCTGGCGCCTCCTCTGCCCCTTTTGGCGTCCCCGTGGTGTTGCCGTTGCCTGGAGCGGCGGAACGACACGAGTGAAATTACAAGTGCGTCACTCTGGCCCAGTCAAGCCGGGCCCTGGTATTGGGTCGAGGATTCACTCCCCGGAACCAAGGCACTACGACAAGTGTACAGATCCGGACATGACGGTCTTACCGCCCTAATCGGGCCAACCGGCCGGAAGCACCCACCGCCTGACACGCAGTCAACCTGACGCACCCTCAGCCCTGCCACCCCCCGAACGGGTGGACGCGGGCCGCAGCGCACTCGGTTGCCGCTGGTCACCGCCTCCCTTCCCGGCGATCTTCACATCGAAACATAGAGGGTGATTTATCACCCCATCCGGTGGTTCGTGGGTGATGTGACCGGAATGCGGCCCGGATCAGGTTGACACTGTGGCCCCTCTTGCGGTCTCCTTGCTCCCATGTCAGAGTCCGCCACCCTCGTGAGCCGCCGCCAGGCGATGCTCCGGCGTGCCGCGAACTCCCTCTGTTGTCGCCTCTGTTCCTGTATCTAGGCGCACGCGTCCCACCGCGCGCCGCCCCAGGAGCACCGAGGCCGCCCGCGCGACAGTCCCCCCTGAATCCCCGCGGACCGGCTGAGCACCCGCCGACCATCCGCAACCGAGGATTCCTTCCGATGCGAATGCCCCGCCTCCGCAAGCGCAACCGTGACCGCGCCCGGCAGCAGCGCCTGCTCGCCCCCGCCCCTGCCGCGGCCACGGCCGCCGCCTCCACCACCGTCCGCTGGACCGACGGCCTGAGCGACGTCTCGATCGCCGGTGACCCGACCGCCTTCCAGCACCTGGCCCGCACCGACCTGCCCGCCCACCCGACCACGGTGGCCGGCTACGCACGGCTGGTCCGCGAGATCGCCGCCGACGAGTCCCGCTGGAAGCCACTGGTCCGCTACGACGCCCTGACCCGCTGGTACTCCCGGCTGGAGACCGGCCCCGGCTACGAGGTCTGGCTGCTCAGCTGGCTGCCCGGCCAGGGCAGCGGCTTCCACGACCACGGCACCTCCTCCGGCGTGATGACGGTGGTCCAGGGCGAGCTGGTCGAGCGGGCCCTCACCCAGGACGGCGAGCAGCAGCGGCCGATGCCCGAGGGCGCCCGCCGGGTGTTCTCCTCCGGCTACCTGCACGAGATGGTGAACGCCTCGCTGGAGCCCGCCGTCTCGATCCACCTGTACGCGCCCGGCCTGGTGGAGATGAACCAGTACGGCAGCGCCACCGCCGGGCACGTCGGCGCCCCGGCCGGCGAGCACGCCCCCGCCGAGCAGCGGATCGAGTCGCACTGACGCTCCGTCGGGCCCGGTGACCGGTGCCGCCTGGCAGGATGGGCGCATGCGCATCGTGGCTTTGGCAGGCGGCATCGGTGGGGCGCGCTTCCTGCGCGGGCTCCGGGAACTGACCGGCCCTCAGGACGAGATCACCGTCATCGGCAACACCGGCGACGACATCCACCTCTTCGGGCTGAAGGTCTGCCCCGACCTGGACACCGTGATGTACACCCTGGGCGGTGGCATCCACGAGGAGCAGGGCTGGGGCCGGGCCGACGAGACCTGGTCGGTCAAGGAGGAGATGAAGGCCTACGGGGTCGGGCCGGACTGGTTCGGCCTCGGCGACAAGGACTTCGCCACCCACATCGTGCGCACCCAGATGCTGGCCGCCGGGTACCCGCTGAGCGCCGTCACCGAGGCGCTCTGCGCCCGCTGGCAGCCCGGCGTACGGCTGCTGCCGATGAGCGACGACCGGGTCGAGACCCACGTGCGGATCACCGAGGACGGCGCTCCCAAGGTGGTGCACTTCCAGGAGTACTGGGTGCGGCTGCACGCCTCGGTGGACGCCGAGGCGATCGTCGCCGTCGGCGCCGAGACCGCCAAGCCCGCCCCCGGCGTGCTGGAGGCGATCGCGGCGGCCGACCTGATCCTGCTGCCGCCGTCCAACCCGGTGGTCTCGATCGGCACCATCCTCGGCGTGCCCGGCATCCGGGAGGCGGTGGCCTCGGCCGCCGCCCCGGTGGTCGGGCTCTCCCCGATCATCGGCGGCGCCCCCGTGCGCGGGATGGCCGACAAGGTGCTGGCCGCCGTCGGCGTGCCGGCCACCGCCGAGGCGGTGGCGCTGCACTACGGCGCCGGGCTGCTGGACGGCTGGCTGGTGGACACCGCCGACGCGGCCTCCGTCGAGCCGGTCGAGGCGGCCGGGATCGCCTGCCGGGCGGTGCCGCTGCTGATGACCGACGTACCCGCCACCGCCGAGATGGCCCGGGCGGCACTGGAGCTGGCCGAGCAGGTGCGGGCGTGATCACCGTCCTGCCGGTGACCGGGCTGCCGGAGATCGAGCCCGGCACCGACCTGGCCGAACTCATCGCCAAGGCGGGCACGTTCGAGGACGGCGACGTGGTGGTGGTCACCTCGAAGATCGTCTCCAAGGCGGAGGGCCGGATCGTCGAGGCCGCCGACCGGGAGGCCGCGATCGACGCCGAGACCGTCCGGGTGGTGGCCCGGCGCGGCCGGTCCCGGATCGTCGAGAACCGCAACGGGCTGGTGATGGCCGCCGCCGGGGTGGACGCCTCCAACACCGCGCCCGGCACGGTCCTCCTGCTGCCCCTCGACCCCGACGCATCGGCCCGCGCGCTGCGGGCCCGGCTCCGGCAGCTGACGGGACGTCGGCTCGGCGTGCTGGTCACCGACACCTTCGGCCGCCCCTGGCGCAACGGCCTGACCGACGTGGCGATCGGCGCGGCCGGGGTCGCGGTGCTGGAGGACCACCGCGGACGGCAGGACAGCCACGGCAACGAGCTCACCCTCACCGTCACCGCCACCGCCGACGAACTGGCCGCCGCCGGCGACCTGGTGAAGGGCAAGGCCAGCGGGGTGCCGGTCGCGGTGGTGCGCGGCCTGGACGGCGTGGTCACTGAGGAGGACGGCGACGGCATCCGGCCGCTGCTGCGCCCGGTGGTCGACGACCTGTTCCGGCTGGGGACCTCGGAGGCGCTGCGGGAGGCCGTCACGCTGCGGCGCACCGTCCGCTCCTTCACGGCGGAGCCGGTCGACCCGGAGGCGGTCCGGCGCGCGGTGGCCGCCGCCGTGACGGCCCCGGCCCCGCACCACACCACGCCCTGGCGCTTCGTGCTGGTCGAGACCGCCGAGGTGCGGGAGCGCTTGCTGGACGCGATGCTCGCCGCCTGGCGGCGGGACCTGGCCGGGCTGGACGGCTGGGACGAGGCGAAGATCGCCCGGCGGACGGCGCGCGGCGACGTGCTGCGGGCCGCGCCGTACCTGGTGGTGCCGTGCCTGGTCATGGACGGCTCGCACGACTACCCCGACGCCCGGCGGGCGGCGGCGGAGCGGGAGATGTTCGTGGTGGCGATGGGGGCCGGCGTGCAGAACCTGCTGGTCACCCTGGCCGGGGAGGGCTACGGCTCGGCCTGGGTGTCGTCCACGATGTTCTGCCGCGACACCGTCCGGGAGGCGCTGGACCTGCCCGACGGGTGGGACCCGATGGGCGCGGTGGCGGTCGGCCGGCCGGCCGAGGCACCGACGGCCCGTCAGGCGCGGTCGGCGGACGCCTTCCTGACGGTGCGGTGAGCGGGCTGGGGCTGGTGGTCGTCTACACCGCGCGGCTGACGGAGTGCGTCGACTTCTACCGGGGGCTCGGGCTGCGGTTCGCCGCGGAGCGGCACGGCACCGGACCGGAGCACTACGCGGCGGAGCTGGCCGACGGCACCGTGCTGGAGCTCTACCCCGCACGGCCGGGGCGCGAGACGGGAGCGCTCCGGCTCGGGCTGAGCATCGACGGGGCGGACGGGGTGCGGCTGCTGACCGATCCGGACGGGCGGACGGTCGAGGTGCGGGCCGCGTCCTAGGACCGGCCCGGCGGGTCGTTCGCGGGCGGGTGGGCCGGGGAAGCGCCTCCCGGCCGGAGGCCGGACGGGCTCCGGGGCTGTCTCCTTGGTGGGGGCGGTTGTGACACCGTGCGGCTCCTTGGTGGGGCCGGACGTCGTCGCAGGGCCCCCTCCGGCCCGATGCCGGGTGAGGAGGACGCGTGCTCCGGCGGCGACCGCCCGGCCCCACCATGGAGACGGCCCCTAGCGGTGGCGGTGGTCGTTCGGGGTGAGCCGGGGCCCGTAGCGCGGAGCGCGGGCGCCGGTCAGGGCGATCAGGCGGCAGACCCGGTGGCGGTGGCCCGCGTACGGGGCCAGCAGGGCGAGCATCTGGGCGTCGTCGCTGCGGGGGCGCCCGGCGAGGGCCCACCCGACCAGGTTGGGCAGGTGGAAGTCGCCGACCGAGACGGCGTCGGCGTCGCCGTTGCTGCGCTGGAGGGTCTCGGCCGCCGTCCACGGGCCGATGCCGGGGACGGTGGTGAGGCGGGCGGCGGCCTCGGCCGGTGGAAGGCCCGACGCCTCCTCCAGGCGGGCCGCCAGCCGGGCCGCCCGGACCACGGTGGCGGCCCGCTTGGGGTCGACACCGGCGCGGTGCCACTCCCAGGACGGCAGCATCGCCCACTCCCGGGCCGACGGCGCCACCCGCATGCCCTCGGCCGGGCCGGGAGCCGGGGTGCCGAAGTCCCTGAGCAGGGTGCGCCAGGAGCGGTACGCCTCGTCGGTGGTGACCTTCTGCTCCAGGACGGCGGGGATCAGGGACTCCAGGACCAGACCGGTGCGGGTGAGGCGGAGGCCGGCGTGCGTGCGCTGTGCCTCGCGCAGCGGACCGGGCGGCAGGTGCAGCCCTGACGGGTCGTCGGACGCGCCGAGCAGCAGCGGCAGCCGGGCCAACAGCCACCCGGCGCCCGGGCCCCAGGCGTGCGCCTCGACGGTGCCGCCGCGCTGGGCCACCCGGAGGGTGCCGACGCCGGCCGGCGTCCGGGAGGCCCGCCAGACGGCGCCGTCGCCGCTGGCGCGGTACGCCGGATCGGCGGGGCCCCGGCGCAGCGGCAGCAGGGTCCGCCCGAGGTCCAGTGGGTACCCCGGCTCCCAACACCGCACCGCCTCCGGCACCTTGCCGCACCTCCCGCCAGGGAGGATACGCCGACGCGGCGGCCCGGCAGGGCAGCGAGCCAAGGGCTCGGGGGACTGCGACGCATCGGAACGGCAGGGCAGCGCCCCAGGGGCGCGGGGAACTGCGCGCGGGGGAACGTGAACGCCCTCCGCTGAGGGCACAGGGGTCAGTTGCACGTGCGGCGGTACCCCGGTGGGAACGGCAACACGTGCAACTGACCCGCCTGCCCCGACCTCACGGACGTCCGGCTTCCGACTCGCGCAGTTCCTCGCGCCCCCGGGTCCCCATGTGCCGCACTGCTGCCTAACGGGTCTGGAGCACCAACACGGCAACACGTGCAACTGACCTGCCTGCCCCGACCTCACGGTGGTCTGGCTTCCGACTCGCGCAGTTCCTCGCGCCCCTGGGTCCCCATGTGCCGCACTGCTGCCTAGCGGGTCTGGAGCACGAACACGGCAACACGTGCAACTGACCTGCCTGCCCCGACCTCACGGTGGTCTGGCTTCCGACCCGCGCAGTTCCTCGCGCCCCTGGGTGCCCGTGTGCCGCAGTGCCCCGCGCCTCCGGGGTGCTCGTGTGCCGAGCGCCTGGCTAGCGGGTCTGGAGGTGGGTGGCCCAGGTGCGGATGGCGGGGAGGCGGGTGTAGAGGGCCTCGCCGGGGCACTCGGTGTTGAAGGCGTCGCGGTGGCCGGAGACGGTGTCGAAGGTGACGGTGGTGCCCTTCTTGTAGCGGCTGCTGTCGGAGGCGGAGGTGAGCTGCGTCTTGCCGTTGGCGGGCTGGCCGGTGAGGCCGAGCTTCCAGGCGGTGAGCTTGGCGATGCCGTCGAGCTGGGCCTGCGGGACGGCGTCGGCGGTGTAGCGGCCGAGCGCGGCGACGCCCGCGGTGTCGGTGTTGAAGCCGAGGGTGTGGGCGCCGAGGACGGGGTTGGCGACGCCGCCGGCCCGGCCCTCGTAGACGGTGCCGCAGCGGTCGACCAGGAAGTTGTAGCCGAGGTCGCGCCAGCCGTTGCTCTTCACGTGGTACTGGTAGATCGACCGGATGACCTTGGGGGCGTCGGCGCAGGCGTAGTCGTTGGCCGTGTCGGTGTGGTGGACGAAGACCGCCCGGACCGGGCCGGTGTAGGTGAAGTCGGGCTCGCGGATGGTCTCGTCGGCGCCCCAGCCGGCCCGGGTGACGATCCCCGGACGGGGCCCCGCTCCGCCGGCCCGGCGGACCGGCACGTCCCGGCCGGGGTCGACCAGTTCGGCGCGCAGGCCGCGCGGTGCGGTGCCGGTGTGGCGGACTTCGACGCCGTCGCTGGGGCCGACCCAGAGCGGGGCGGTGGCACCGCGCCGGGCGCCCTCGGGGCCCTCGGGGTCGGGGCGGTCGTCGGGCTCGACGGCCAGCGGGTGCCAGGGGCTCCAGGTGCCCGCGACGGCGCGGGTGCGGACCTCGACGGTCCCGTCGAAGGTGGCGGTCGGGTCGTCCCAGCTGACGCCGACCAGGGAGAACGGGGCGGTGGAGTGCTGCGGGAGGCCTCGCTGAGCACCCGTCAGGGGGATGGTGGTGACGCCGCCGGAGCCGTCCCGCGCGGTGGCGGGCGGGGGGAGCAGCAGGAGGGAGGCGGTGGCGGCGGTGACGGTGGCAAGCAGAGCAAGGCGCATGAAAGGGATATTGCGCGCAAACCGCAACTGACGCCACGTCGGTTCCGCCGGGTAGCCGCCCCTCCCGGGGCGCCCGGCGAGGTCGTAGGGTGGACCGCACCATGACTGCGCCATTCGCTGCCGACGCCCGCACCCCCGCCGAGCTGCTGCACGCCTACCTGCGCCCGGGGGCCCTCGACGCGGACCCGACCCGCCCACTGGTCACGTTCTACGACGACGCGACCGGCGAGCGGGTGGAGCTCTCCGCCAAGACCTTCGACAACTGGGTCGCCAAGACCGCCAACCTGCTCCAGGACGAGCTGAACGCCGGCCCGGAGGACCGCACCGCGCTGCTGCTGCCCGCGCACTGGCAGTCCGCCGTCTGGCTGCTGGCCTGCTGGTCGGTGGGCGTGGTCGCGGTGCCCGGCGGCGCCCCGGCCGACGCCGACCTGGTGGTCAGCGGTCCGGACGGGCTGGAATCCGCCAAGGACTGCTCCGGCGAACGGGTGGCGCTCGCGCTGCGTCCGCTCGGCGGGCGCTTCCCGGCCCGGCCGGACGGCTTCCTGGACTACGCCGCCGAGGTGCCGGGGCAGGGCGACCGGTTCGCCCCGTACTCGCCGGTGGACCCGCAGGCGCCGGCCCTGGAGACCGTGGTGGAGGACGGCCTGCCGCTGAAGCTGACGGGGGAACAGACGGTGGCCCTGGCCCGGGAGGGCGCGGCCCGGCTCGGGCTGGGCACCTCCAGCCGGGTGCTCAGCACCCTCTCGTACGACGACTGGGCCGGCCTGGAGGCCGGGCTGCTGGCCCCGCTGGCGGCCGGCGCCTCGGTGGTGCTCTGCCGCAACTCCGGCTCGCTGACCGAGGAGCAGTGGGCGAAGCGGATCGAATCCGAACGAGTGACTCTGCGCCTGGGCTGATCCGCCCGCCCCGGCCACCGGGTAGGAATCACCGTCGTGGCCGAGGACGATGACCAGAGCGAGCGCCCCCCGACCGTACGCGGCGGGGGGCGCCGCCGCCTCCTGCTGATCCTCTCGGGTGTGCTGGCCCTGCTGCTGCTGGCCGGCGGTGCGGTGGTCTGGCTCGGCTACCGCAAGCTCGACGGCAACATCGGGACCGACACCGCCACCGGCAAGCTGCTGCGGCAGGACGAGTCGGAGCGGCCCGAGCGCGGGCCGCAGCAGGCCAGGAACATCCTGCTGATCGGCAGTGACGACCGCAGCGGGGCCAACGGCGAGTACGGCTACGCGGGCGGGCAGCGCTCGGACACCACGATCCTGCTGCACCTGGCGGCGGACGGGGAGCACGCCACCGCCGTCTCCATCCCCCGGGACGCGATGGTCCGGGTGCCGGCCTGCGAACTCCCGGACGGGACCCGCTCGACGCCGCGCTTCGTCCAGTTCAACTGGGCCTTCGAGCTGGGCGGTCCGGCCTGCACCATCCGGACCGTGGAGCGGCTCAGCGGCATCCGGATCGACCACCACCTGATCCTGGACTTCACCGGCTTCAAGAAGATGGTGGACGCGGTCGACGGGGTGGAGGTCTGCGTGCCCCGGGCGATCCACGACCGGAACGCCAAGCTGGACCTGCCGGCCGGGCGGCAGGTCCTGGACGGCGAGCAGGCCCTGGGCTACGTCCGGGCCCGGGAGACCCTGGGGGACGGCAGCGACACCCAGCGGATGGGCCGTCAGCAGGAGTTCCTGGCCTCGATGGTGCGCAAGGTGCAGTCCACCGGAGTGCTGCTCAACCCGACCAGGCTCTGGCCGCTGCTGAACGCCGCCACCGGGTCGGTCACCGCCGACGAGGGCCTCGGCCGGCTCGGCGCGCTCTACGACCTGGCCCAGGACCTGCGCTCGATGCCGACCTCCAACGTGGTCTTCCTCACCACCCCGCGCCGCCCCTATCCGGGGAACCCGGACCGGGACCAGCTGGTCCAGCCGGACACCGACCGGCTGTTCGCCGCGCTGCGGGCCGACGGCACGGTGAACGTCCGGGCCTACCAGGTGCCCGCCTCGCCCTCCCCCACCCTGCTGGCCGAGGGGGTGCCCACGGTCCTCCCCTACGACCCCTCCGCCGACGGGTCCCCGGCGCCCGAGCCCCCGCCGGGCGCCTCCGCGAGCCCCTCCCCGGAGGACGGCCCGGACTGGGCGCCGACCGGCTCGCCGGGCGCCTCCGCGAGCGCCCTGCCGACCGCCGCGCCGACCCTGGAGGGCCGGACCGCCGATCAGGAGGTCTGCTCGATGCACTGACGGCGCGCGGGGGCAAACCGGTGGATTGCGGGCCGACGGGCCGTGAACTTTGCCCGCTTTCATGACCTTTGACCACCGTGGGAACCGTCACAGTGCGACCGGATCATGGCCGGTGCTCGTCTAGGGTGTCCGAGGTGAACAGCGGAGAGCGGCAGAACGGACACCACGCGAACCGGCCCCCGGCCGCAGTGGACCCGGCCGACCAGTGGGTGCTCGACCCGGCCACCGGGGAGTTCCGGCTGGACCTGGACGCCGCCCCTCCCCCGGCCCCGGCGGCAGTGCCCCGGCCCCGGCCGACCGACGGCGCCCGGGACGGCGGGCGGTCGGCCCGCCGGCAGGGCGGCGGCGGGCGCGGCGGGCGCCGACGGGTCGTCAAGTGGACCGCCGGGACGGCCGCGCTGGTGCTGGTGGCCGGCTGCGGCGGGGCGCTCTACGCCTACCAGCGGTTCACCGGGAACCTCTCCTCGGTCGAGGTCGCGGTCGGCCCGGACTCCGAGCGCCCGCAGGCCGCCACCGGGGCGATGAACATCCTGGTGATCGGCACCGACAGCCGCCAGGGCCTGGGCCGCGAGTACGGCGACGAGGGCAGCGCCGGGCACGCCGACACCACGCTGCTGATGCACGTCGCCAAGGACCGCAGCAACGCGACGGTGATGAGCATCCCGCGCGACCTGATGGTCACCATCCCGGAGTGCGAGGCCGGCGGGAAGAAGATCCCGGGCTCGGCCAGGACGCTGTTCAACGAGAGCCTGGGGCAGGAGGGCCGTGACCCGGGCTGCACCTGGCGGACCGTCGAGAAGACGACCGGCATCCGGATCGACCACTTCCTGATGGTGGACTTCGAGGCGGTGAAGAGCCTCTCCACCGCCGTCGGCGGGGTGGAGGTCTGCGTGGCCAAGGACATCAACGACTCCGGCTCGCACCTGAAGCTGGCCAAGGGCCGGCACGTGGTGCAGGGCGAGCAGGCACTGGCCTTCGTCCGCACCCGGCACGCCGTCGGCCAGGGCAGCGACCTGTCCCGGATCGAGCTCCAGCAGCAGTTCCTGAGCTCGATGATCCGCAAGATGAAGAGCAGCGACACCCTGACCAACCCGGCCAAGCTGTTCAACCTCGCCGACGCCGCCACCAAGGCGCTCACCGTGGACGCCGGGCTGAAGAGCGTGGACCGGCTCAAGGACCTGGCGCTGGACCTCTCCAAGGTGGACACCAAGCACATCACCTTCGCCACCGTGCCGGTGCTCGACGACCCGAAGAACAAGGGCCGGGTGATCCTGAACGACAAGCCGGCCGCGCAGCTGTTCGCGATGGTCGCGGCCGACCGCTCGCTGACCGAGGTGCCGAACGCGCCGGCCCCCGAGCCCTCCGCCGCCCAACCCTCGGCGCCCGCACCGGCCGAGACCTCGGCACCGGCCGCGCAGGTGGACCCGGCGGCCGTCCGGGTCACCGTGCGGAACGGCTCCGGCGTCCCCGGGCAGGCCACCAAGGCGGTCACCACCCTGAAGGGGAAGGGCTTCGTCCTGGCCGGCACCGGCAAGGACACCGCCGCTGCCACGACCACCACGGTCAACTACCCCAAGGGCCGGGCCGCCCAGGGCGCCGCGCTGGCCGCCGCGCTCGGACTGCCCGCCTCGGCGGCCGTGGAGAGCGCCGCGCAGGGTGCCGGCGAGCCGCTGCTGCTGGTGCTCGGCAAGGACTTCACCGAGCTCGGCAAGCCCGCCGTGGCGGTGCCGACCGAAGCGCCGGAGGACCTCCAGCGGGTGCAGGCGGACGACGTCGACGTGTGCGCCAAGTGACGGCCGGGGGCCAGGGGCCGCGTGGTGCGGGAGTTCTGACTGTGTAACAGATCCGCGGTGAACTCGGCGGATTCGGGTAGGTTCCGAACAGGTGACCTACGGGGGGTCGCGCACGAGGACTCGCGGGGGCGACCGGTGACGAACGTCGATACCAAGCCACCGGGGGGCCGCACCGCCACCGGGTCGGCGACGGCCCGGGCCGGTGGCCGACCGGGCCGCGTGCTGCGACGGCTGTCGCTCGGCCTGGCCTTCCTGCTGCTGGCCGCCTGCGGCGGCGGGTACTGGTACTACCAGCACCTGAACGCCAACTTCCAGGCCGGCCAGCGGAACCTGAGCGAGGCCGACGGCGCCCGGACCGCGCCCAACGCGGCCGGCCAGACCCCGCTGAACATCCTGCTGATCGGCACCGACAACCGCGGCTCGGCGAAGAACGTCGCCCTCGGCGGCTCGGCCGACGACGCCGGCCGGCCCGGTCTGGCCGACGTCCAGATGCTGCTGCACGTCTCGGCCGACCGCTCCAACGCCTCACTGGTCTCGATACCGCGCGACACCCTGGTGGACATCCCGGCCTGCAAGAGCGAGGACGGCCGGCAGTCCTACCCGGCGGTTTCCAAGCGGATGATCAACGAGGCCCTGGCCCGGGGCGGCCCCGGCTGCCTGGTCGGCACCTGGGCGAAGCTGACCAACCTCTACGTCGACCACTACATGATGATCGACTTCGCCGGGGTGGTGGACATGGCCGACGCGGTCGGCGGCGTGCCGGTCTGCGTGAACATGAACCTCTACGACCGCTACCAGCCGAAGATCGGCGGCACCGGCCTCAAGCTCCCCAAGGGCACCAGCGTGGTCAAGGGCGAGCAGGCCCTCCAGTGGCTGCGGACCCGGGACGCCTGGGGCGACGACATCGGCCGCACCAAGGCCCAGCACCTCTACCTCTCCTCGATGGTGCGGGAGTTGAAGGCCTCCGGGACGCTCGGCGACCCGGCCGGGCTGATGCGGCTGGCCGAGACCGCCTCCCGCTCGATCAGCCTGGACAAGGACCTGGCCGACCTCAAGCGGCTCTACGACCTGGGCAGCGACCTGCGCAAGGTGCCCACCGAGCGGATCACCACCCTGACCGCACCGACCGTGACCGCCCCCAGCGACGAGAACCGGCTCGAACTCAAGCAGCCCGACAGCGGGCAGATCTGGCAACTGCTGCACGCCGACCGGCCGTTGGACGGCAAGGGTCCGGCCACCGGTGGCAGTGCACCGACCGCACCCGCCCCGCCGTCGGCGGCCCCCGACCCCTCGGTCTCCGCCGTCTCCCCCGCCACCGTGGCGATCGCCGTGCAGAACGCCTCCGGGGTGGAGCGCCGGGCCACCGAGGTGCGGGCCGCGCTGGCCGCCAAGGGCTTCACCGAGGCGGCCACCACCGCCAACGGGACGCCCCGGGAGACCACCCGGCTGAGCTACCCCCCGGCCGAGGCGGCCGGGGCCAGGGCGGTGGCGGCCGCCCTCGGCCTGCCGCAGAGCGCCCTGCACGAGGGCGGTGCCAAGGCCGAACTGGTGCTGGCGATCGGCGCCGACTGGCCGAGCGGCACCGGCTTCCCGGTGGCCACCCCGCCGACCGGGCTGCCCAGGTCCGCCGAGGCGGTCACCGCCGACGACGACCGGAACTGCATGACCGTCAACCCGCAGGGCGGCACCTACACCTACTGACACCCGCCGGGCGCCCGGTCAGCGCTGCGGGAGCTCCCGCAGGGTCTCGTTGATCTGCAGGAAGCGCTCGCCCGTCCGGGGGCACCTCCAGAAGTCCCGGCCGTCCTCGACCAGCGGCTCGCCGGCCCGGCCGACCCACTTGATCCGGCGGGCCGGGACACCGACCACCAGGGCGTAGTTCGGCACGTCCCGGTGCACCACCGCACCGGCCGCCACCATGGCCCAGCGGCCGACCGTCACACCGGGGGTGATCACCGCACGGGCGCCGATCGAGCAGCCCTGACGGAGCGTCACTCCCTGGGCGTGCCAGTCGTCCCCGCGCTTGAGCTTGCCGTCCGGATCGACCGAGCGCGGGTACACGTCGTTGGTGAGCACCGCCGCCGGGCCGACGAAGACGCCGTCCTCCAGCACGGCGGGCTCGTAGACCAGGGCGTGGTTCTGCAGCTTCACCCGGTCGCCGATCACCACCCCCGGGCCGACGTAGGCGCCGCGCCCGATGATGCAGTCGGCCCCGACCACCGCGTCCTCCCGGACCTGGGCCAGGTGCCAGACCGTACTGCCCTCACCGATCCGCGCCCGCTCGTCGACGTCCGCGCCCGCCATCACCCGCACCGGATTCCCCATGGCGCCGAAGATAGCGTCACGAGGCCCTCGCGCGGGGCCGGTTGCCGGTGGTCGGCCGGATCGGGCCGGGGGTCCCGGAGAGCTTCACCCCGCCGGTCCGCGCGCACCGGAAGGTGGCCGAACGGGTGCAGTGACGTTTCGTCAGAGGGCCCCGCGTCCGGCGTACCCGCCCGGCGCGTCCTGCTTCCGTGCTCCCGCCGCGCGCCTACCATCCGAGGGTGCCGCCCACTGCCGCCCGACCCGGGACCGACCGCAAGCGCACCCCGCCGGTGCGCCGCCGGTGGGGCCGCTGGCTCGCGGCCTCGCTCTCGCTCGCGGTGCTGGCCACCGCCTGCGGCGGGAACGCCCTGCTGGCCGGGGTCGGCGACGCGATCGGCCGGGTGGACGCCTTCGGCGCCGCCGGGGAGCGTCCGCCCGACGACGCGGTGACCACCTTCCTGGTGGCCGGCACCGACGACCGGGAGGGCATCCCGGCCGACACCCTCAAGGGCCTGCTGCACGCCGGCGGCGAGTCCTGCCACTGCACCGACACCCTGATGATCGTCCAGCTCTCCGAGCGCGGCGGCCGGGCCAGCGTGGTCTCCGTCCCGCGCGACTCCTACGTGGTGATCCCGGCCCACCGCGACCTGGCCACCGGCCGGGAGGTGCCCGAGGGCCACGGCAAGGTCAACGCGGCCTACGGCATGGGCGGCCCCTCGCTCACCGTCCGCACCGTGGAGCGGAACACCGGCCTGCGGATCGACCACTACCTCCAGGTCGACTTCCTCTCCTTCGTCTCCACCGTGGACGCGCTCGGCGGGGTCGAGGTCTGCACCGCCAAGCCGTTGAAGGACCAGTACTCCGGGCTCGACCTGCCGGCCGGCACCACCCGGCTGGACGGCGCCGGGGCGCTCCGCTACGTCCGGGCCCGGCACGTGGACGGCTCCTCCGACCTGGGCCGGATGCAGCGTCAGCAGAAGTTCCTGGCCCAGCTGCTGCGGCAGGCGACCGGCAGCGGGACGCTGCTCAACCCGGCGAAGCTGAGCCGGGTCACCGAGACGGTGCTGCGCTCGGTCAAGGCCGACCAGGACCTCTCCACCGCCGATCTGGTGGAGCTGGCCACCCGGCTCAAGGACCTCTCCCCCGCCACCGCCGACTTCGCCACCGTGCCGCTGGCCGACGTCAACCACCAGGTGGAGGGCTGGGGTTCGACGGTGCTCTGGGACCCGGCCGGGGCCAAGGCGCTGTTCGACGCCGTCCGGGCCGGCCGTCCGCTCACCGGACGGGCGCCCGACGCCGGGCCGCCCGGCGCCGCACCGCCCGCCGAGCCCGGCCGGTCCGGGGCGGTGCCGCCCGCACAGATCCGGATCCAGGTGCTCAACGGCGCCGGCACGGCCGGCCTCGGCGCCCGGGTCGACGGCGACCTGCGCAAGGCCGGCTTCGCCACCACCGGGGCACCGTCCAACGCGGGCGGCGGCAGCGCCACCCGGACCGTGGTGCGGTACGACCCCCGGTGGGACGAGTCGGTGAAGACCGTGGCCGCGGCCCTCCCCTACGCGGAGCTGGTCCAGGCCCCGGGCCTGGGCGCCACCATGCAGGTGATCGCCGCCGCCGACTACACCGGCGTGCTGCCGCTGCCGTCCGCTCCGTCGGCGGCTCCGACCCCTTCCCCGGCCTCGGCCGCCGCCTCCGCGTCCGCACCCGCTCCGGCGACGACGGTGGCCGCCAGCACCGGGGCGGAGATCAGCTGCCCCTGACGGCGGGTCAGCGGTCGGACGGCGGTCCGGCCGTGGTGGTCGGCTCCCGTGCCGACGGGGCCGACGGGGCCGGCGGGTGCTCAGCCGAGCCAGTCGCGGGCGGTGGCGAAGACCAGCACGGTGGTGAGCAGGTAGGCGGTCAGGGCCACCCGGTTGACCACCAGTTCCGGGGCGGCCTCCGGCACTTCGGTGGCCGGCCGGGCCGCCGGGTCCGCTGCCGCCCGTCCGACGGCGTCGGCCAGCGCGGCGGCGTCGTAGTCGCCGAGCCCGAGCCACTCGGCCGCCCGGTGGCCGATGGTGAGCTCCTGCTCGCCGGTGGTCCGGACGGTCACCCGGCCCTTGGCCGCCGATGCCCCGGTGATGTCCGCCCAGGCCGTCCGGCGTCGGGTCAGCCCCGTGCAGGTGACCAGGCCCTGCCGGTCGAACCGGGCCTGCCAGCCGAGCGCCCCGACCGCCGAGGCCAGGGCGAACCCGCCGAACAGCAGCGGCTGACCGAGCCCCGCCCACCAGCCGTCGGCAGCCCGGAGCACCACCAGCGCGCCGAGCACCAGCGCCGCGACCGGGCCGACCGCCAGCCGCAGCCGGGCCGGCATGCCCTGGTCCGGCGTCGGCCGGGCGGTGGCCGGCGCGGGGCGGCGGAGCACCCTCGCCTGCGGGGTGCAGACCACCGCCAGCCAGTCCAGTTCGAGCACCCCGTCACGGTCGTCGTGGGCCGTCCAGCGGCGCACCAGGACCTGGGCCGACACACCGTCAGGTGCCTGGTAGAGCCAGGCGGTCCGTGGACCGTGGACGCGCTCCTGCTCCTCCTCCCAGTGCAACGGGAAGGTGCCCAGCGGCACCCAGCAGGTGCCGTCCCAACCGAGGTACTGCCGGGTCTCCAGCCGCCAGAGCGGACCGCCGCCCTCCGGGCCGACCACCTCCTCGTCCTGCTGCGGGTGGTGCACCACCCGCAGCACCGGGGCGCCCGGACCGCCGAGGTGGTGCACCAGCCGCACGCTGCGCGCGGCCCAGCCGAGCGCCACCAGCCCGAGACTGCCCAGCACCGTCGCCAGCAGCAGCCAGCCGGTGGGGTCGTACGCGTCCCCGGCCGGCCGGACCCAGCCGTCCCGGTCGGCCAGCAGCGGGAGGGTGTCGCCGGGCTTCGGGTACGCGTCCCAGTACACGTCCACCGCGCCGGTGCGCGGCCGGTGGTCCCCGGGCAGCCGGTACTCGACCACCGTGTCACCCAGCTCGTCGGAGGAGAGCACCCGGCCGGGGACGGCCTCGGCCCGCGCGGCCCGGTCGTCGCTGTCGGCCTGCCGCTCCAGCCCGACCGCCACCGAGACGGCCGCCAGCCCCAGCAGCAGCCCGCCGAGCACCAACCGCACCACCGGACGGGGCAGTTCCGGTGCCGGTGCCCCCGCCAGGGTCCACGGGTACGGCTGCCGGTCACCCATCAGATCGGCCAGCTGCTGCCGGGCCGCCCGCCGCCCCAGCCCGGCCCGTGCGAGCACCACCAGCAGCCCGGCCTGGGCGGCCAGCGCCACCCAGCGGCTCACCTCGTCCGGCAGCCCGTCGGGCACGTACCAGATCAGCGGCAGCAGCGCGGCCGGGAGCAGCACCAGCCCGCGCGGCCGGACCGCCAACGCGACCGCCTCGACCAGCAGCGCAACGGCGATCAGGTCCTCCGCCCAGCTCTGCCCGCACGGCTGGGCCGGGCCGCAGAGCAGCGGCGTCCGCGCGGCCTGACCCATCGCCACCACGCAGACCAGCAGCGGCACCACCGCCAGCCAGCGGCCGTCCCACCGCTGCGCGGTACGGGCGGTCAGCCAGCGTTCGGCGACCGGGTCGGTGAGCGGGGGCGGGGCGGCGGGGAGCGGCGGAGCGGGATGGAACATGGGCTCGATGCTCCCACCTGCCCCTCCGGGGCCCGCCCAGGGGTCCGCCGGCCGAGACGGTGCCCTGGACAGGGGGAGAACCGGGCGAGCACGGGGCCCGGCCCGGGAAGCGGTCCCCGCCGGAGAGCAGCGGCATCGGCTCGGCACGGCGAGCGGTTGCCCGAGCACCCTCCGCGTCCCTGTCACCCGACGGCACGGCCTCCGGCCTGACGTGACGTCAGGCCCTGGCGCGGGGGTGGTGGGGTGGTGCGTGCTGCCGAGCGGGCGCCGCCCTTCGTGCTGGTCCCGGTGGTGACCATCGCCCTCGCCGCCTGGCCGGACGACGAACTTCTCACCTCGGCCCTGCTCCTCGGCGCCCTGCGCACCGACCGCGCCTGACCGGCCGTCAGTACGGCAGCAGCCCGGCGGTGCTCAGCTCGAAGCCGAAGGGCTCGGGCAGGTACAGGGTCTCGCCGAAGTCGACGTCCTCCCGGCGGTGGTACCGCGTCCCGTCGGGTCGGCCGAACAGCGTGACGGTCTTCTCCCGGGCGTCGACCAGGAGGTAGAGCGGGATGCCCATCGCGGGGTAGTCCCGGACCTTGCCGACCCAGTCGTTCTCCGGGTTCGACGGCGAGACCAGCTCGACCGCGATGGCGGCCAGCTCGGCCGGCACCTGGTTGTCGGTGGTGGCCAGGGCCTCTTCGGGGAGGTAGGTCAGATCCGGGTTGCGGCTCTTGCCGACGTTCGGCGAGACCAGATCGGTGTTCTCGCTGGGCAGCAGGCCCTCCGGCAGGTGGGCGTCGAACTGGCGACGGACCGTCAGCAGGTTGCGCTGGTGGATGCCGGACGGGCTGACCATCATCACGATGGTGTCGCCGGAGAGCTCGACCTTGAATCCGTCGGGCAGGCTTCGACGGGCCTCTTCCAGGAGCGCGTAGTGCTCGGGATTCATGGTCGCCAGCCTAGTCGGACCAGGAGCCTCCGGGGCGGACCTCGGGGCGGGTGAGGGCGGCGACCCACGCGGTGCCGTCCGGGGTCGGCCAGGAGTGGACCAGCAGTTGGGCGCGGCGGCCGTCCGGCCCTTGGTAGAGGAGAGCGGGCCGGGGCGGGCCGGGAAGCTGATCGCCGCAGCCGCAGTCCTCGTCGTCGTCCTCGTCGTCCTCGTCGTCCGGACCGTCCGCCGCTTCGGGAGCTGCCCGGACCTGCCAGCGGCCGTCCTGCCAGTGGCGCCACTCCTGGAACGACAACTCCCAGAGCGGTTCGCCACCGACTGCTCCGACCTGGGGCACGTACTCCTCCTGGAGGTCGACGCGCAACGCCGGTGCCCCGGGCCGGTCGGCCAACGAGCGCCGGAGCCGGACGGCCTCGGCGGCCGAGGCGAGCGCGACCAGGCCCGTCCCGGCCAGGCCCGCGCTCACCACCAGCAGGGCGGGGAAGGTGAGTTGGAGCACCGCGGCAGCAGCGAGCAGCAGGGCGCCGGAGCACTGTCGGCCGACCGGCGGATCGGGGTCCTGCAGGAACGGCGAGGGCTGGCCGGCCAGCGTCCAGGGGTACGGGACCTCGGGGCCGAGCAGGGCGGCCAGCCGGCGGCGGGCCCGGTGGCGGCCGACGGCGGCGACGGTCAGCAGGGCGGCCAGCGCGGCTTCGGCGAGCAGCGGGATCCGGTGGAACGGACCGTCCGGGGCCGCACCGGGGGCGTACCCGAGCACCGCGAGCAGGGCGTACGGCAGCAGCGGCAGCCGTCCCGGACGGGCCGTCAGGGCCAGTGCCTGGAGCAGCAGGGCGGCGAGCACCGCGTCCGCCGAGGCGTACCAGTGCGGTGCGTCGGGCAGTTCGGGGCCGTGCGGCCCGACGGCGAGCAGCAGCATGAGCGCGAGCGGCACGAACGCCAGCCGGCGCAGCTCCCAGCGGTGGGCGGTGCGGGCCGAGCGCCAGCGGGCGGCCGCCTCGGCGGTGAGCGGGGGTGCCTGCGGCAGGGGCGGCGGTGCGGGGTGCTGCATGGCGGCGATGCTGTCACGGTGCCCGGCCGCAGTGCGATCAGCTTTTCATTCACGCGTACGTGGGGCCGTTGTTGCGGTCGGTGCGGGCGGCTCCCTAGGCTCGCCCGGGTCTGAGCCCACGGAACGAGGGAACCGCCATGACCATCGCCGCCAGCCGGGACCTGCTGGACCGGAAGATCGACCTCTGCTTCGCCCAGGCCGACCTGGACGGGGACGGGGTGATCGACGCGACGGACGTCCTCGGGCTCGCCTCGCGGATGATCGACGCCTCCGGGGTGGCCTTCGACTCGGCCGAGGCCACCGCGATGCTGACGGCGGCTCAGGGGTGGTGGAAGGCACTGGTGGCGGACCTGGACACCAACAGGGACCGCAAGATCCAGGAGCACGAGTACCGGGCCGGGATGCGGCTGCTGGCGCAGGCGCCGGGGGCGTTCGACGACGTGCTGGCACCGGCCGCCGACGCGGTCTTCCGGCTGATGGACCGGGACCGGGACGGGCGGATCTCGGCGGCGGAGTTCTGGGACTTCCAGCGGGCCTTCGGATCGAGCGAGCCGGCCGCCCGGTTCGCCTTCGAGAAGCTGGACACCGACCGGGACGGGGTGCTCTCCGAGGCCGAGGTGCTGGCGGCCTTCCGGGGCTTCTACACCTCCACGGACCCGGACCACGTCGGCAACTTCCTGTTCGGCGACGCGCTGAGCTGAGTACGGCCGGAAACGACCGAGGGGCCGCTCCCCGGTGGCGGCCCCTCGGTCGTTCTTCCCTGCGGTGTGACGGTCGGTCAGTCGGTGGCGATGGCCGCCAGGACGTTCATCCGCCCGGCCCGGAAGGCCGGGAAGAGCGCGGCCAGCAGGCCGATGACCGCCGAGGCGATCAGGATGCCGACGATGGTGAGCACCGGGACGTCCAGCAGGCTGAGCCCCTGGTCGGCGAGCACCTGCTGGGAGGTGATGCCCCAGCCGAGGCCGAGGCCGGTGCCGAGCAGGGCGCCGAAGACCGCGATCACCACGGACTCCAGGCGGATCATCCGGCGGAGCTGACGGCGCGACAGGCCGATGGCGCGGAGCAGGCCGATCTCCCGGGTGCGCTCGACCACCGAGAGGGCCAGGGTGTTCACCACGCCGAGCACCGCGACCACGATGGCCAGGCCGAGCAGGCCGTAGACCATGTAGAGCAGGGTGTTGATCTGGCTCTGCAGCAGGTCCTTGTAGCCGGCCTTGTCGATGATGGTGAGCTGCGGGTACTCCTTGAGCGAGTCCTGCAGCGCGGTCAGCGACTTGGCCGGGTCGGCGCCGTCGGCGGCCTTGGCGAAGGCCGCCACGTCGCCCGGGAGCTTGTCCGCCGGGATGGCCTTGGCGACCGTCTCGGTGTTGACGAACAGGCCGCGCAGCACGTCGTTGCCGCGCTTGGAGACCAGACCGACCGTCAGTTCCTGGCTGCCCCCGGCCGCGTACTCGGCGGTGATCTTCGAGCCGACCGCGAGGCCGTGCTCCTTGGCGAAGTCCTCGCCGACTACCACCGCGCCGATCGCGAAGCCGGCCTCCGGGGTGCCCTCCTTGGCCTCGAACTTGAAGTTCTTCAGGAAGGAGGGGGTGGCCGCGGCCAGGCTCTGCTTGACCTGCTTGCCACCGGGGACGGTGAGCTTGGCCTCGATGTCCTTCTGGAACGTCAGGTCCTTGAGCCCGGGCGTCTTCTGGACCAGCGCGACCATCTCCGGGGTCAGCCCGGAGCGCCCGCCGCCCACGATGTAGTCGGCGCCGACCGAGCTGTCGAGCTGGTCGTTGGCCGAGGTGACCATCGAGGTGGTGACCACCGAGGCACCGGTGACCAGGGCCAGACCGATCATCAGCGCGGCGGCGGTGGCTCCGGTGCGGCGCGGATTGCGGGTGGCGTTGCGCTGGGCCAGCTTGCCGGACGGGCCGAACAGCGCGGGCAGCACCGCACCGAGCAGCCGGACCACGAAGGTGGCCAGCAGCGGGCCGACCACGACCAGGCCGACCAGGGTCAGCACCACGCCGAGGCCCAGCAGCGAGCCGCCGGTGCTCGCGGTGGAGGCGCCGGCCGCGGCGGCCAGCAGGGCCGCGCCGCCGAGGGTGAGCACGATGCCGATGGCGGCCCGGATCCGGTTGGCCTTGGCCTCGGCCGGGGTGCCGTGGTCGCGCAGCGCGGCCATCGGGGAGATCTTGGAGGCGCGGCGGGCCGGGATCCAGGCGGCCAGCACGGTGATGACCACACCGACCAGGTAGGAGGCGATCGGCACGCTGGCACCGATCTCCAACTCGGAGGCGGAGAGGTTCATCCCGGCCAGCTTCATCAGCTGGATCAGGCCCATCGCGAGCCCGATGCCGGCCAGCAGCCCGAGGGTGGAGCCGAGCACGCCGAGGATCAGCGCCTCGATCAGCACCGAGCGGTTGACCTGGCTGCGGCTGCCGCCGATGGCCCGGAGCAGACCGATCTCCCGGGTGCGCTGGGCGACCAGCATGGAGAAGGTGTTGATGATCAGGAAGCCGCCGACCAGCAGCGAGATGCCGGCGAAGCCGAGCATCGTGTACTTCATGTACTTCAGGAAGCCCATGTCCTTCTGGCCCTCCGCCTTCTGCTCCTCGGCGGTCAGGGCCTGGTAGCCCTCGCCGAGCGCGCCGAGGGCGGCGGTCTTCAGCTGTGCGTCGGTCTTCGACCCGTCGCCGGTCACCTCGACGGAGGTGTAGGCGGTGGTGCCGAGCAGCACCTTCTGCGCGGTCGGGCCGTCCATGAAGGCCAGCGCCGCACCGGGGTTGGTGGTCTGGAAGGTGGCGATGGCGGAGATGGTGAAGTCGTGCTTGCCGCTGTCGGCGATCAGCCGGAGCTTGGAGCCGAGCCCCAGCTTGGCCTTCTCGGCGGTGTCCGCGTCCAGCACGATCTGGTCGGGGCCGACCGGGGCCCTGCCCGAGGTGATCTTGAGCATCACCTGGTCGTCGTGCCAGGAGCCGGTGATGGTCGGGGCGCCGCTGGTCGGGCCGACCAGCTTGTTGGTGGCCGGGTCGACCAGCACCGCGCTCTGCGAGTTCACCTCGCCCCGGGCGGACTTGACGCCCGGCAGGGCGGAGACCTTGGCCAGGGTCTCGACCGGGACGGTGCGGGCCTTCTCGCCGGCCGACATCTCCTCGCCGTCGCGGTCCGGCTGGACCGGGCGGACGGAGAGGCTGGAGGCGGTGGTGGCGAAGAGCTTGTCGAAGGTGGCGGTCGCGGTGTTGGAGAACACCAGGGTGCCGGAGACGAACGCGACCGAGAGGACGACGGCGATGAGCGAGAGCGCCATCCGCCCCTTGTGGGCGAAGAAGCTTCTCAGCGAGGTCTTGAGCAGCATCGGTTCCTGACCCCGTCTCAGCTGGTGCGCTTGCCGTCGAAACGGCGCATGCGCTCGAGGACGGAGTCGGCGGTCGGGGCGTACATCTCGTCCACGATCCGGCCGTCGGCCAGGAAGATCACCCGGTCCGCGTAGGAGGCGGCGACCGGGTCGTGGGTGACCATCACGATGGTCTGGCCCAGCTCGTCCACCGAGCGGCGCAGGAAGGTGAGCACCTCGGCGCCGGAGCGGGAGTCGAGGTTACCGGTCGGCTCGTCACCGAAGATGATCTCGGGGCGGGCGGCCAGCGCCCGGGCCACCGCGACGCGCTGCTGCTGGCCGCCGGAGAGCTGGGTCGGCCGGTGCTTCAGCCGGTCGGCCAGGCCGACGGTGGAGACCACCTGGTCCAGCCACGCCTGGTCGGGCTTGCGGCCGGCGATGTCCATCGGCAGCGTGATGTTCTCCAGCGCGTTGAGCGTGGGGAGCAGGTTGAAGGCCTGGAAGATGAAGCCGATCTTGTCCCGGCGCAGCTTGGTGAGCTGCTTGTCCTTCAGGCCGGTGATCTCGGTGTCGCCGATCCAGATCCGGCCCTCGGAGACGGTGTCCAGCCCGGCCAGGCAGTGCATCAGGGTCGACTTGCCGGAGCCCGAGGGGCCCATGATGGCGGTGAACCGGCCCCGGTGGACGTCCACGTCGACGGCGTCCAGCGCGGTGACCCGGGTCTCCCCGTCGCCGTACGCCTTGGTCACCTGCCGCGCTGCCGCGGCGATGGCGGCGTTGCCGCCGGAGAGCTGCGGGTCCTGCACGGCGTTCGCTGCCGTCGTCACTGGATACTCCTCGGTCGTGTCCACCCGTGGCCCCGCTTGTGTGGGGGCCTTGGATGGCCGCACCGGCGAGGTAAGAACCACGTTAGGAGCGGCGCCCGAACGGATCGTCATCCGCCGGGAGGAAGCAGCCCAACTCTCGATGTACGGGCTACCCCCCGGTTCCCCTAGGGGTTTTCGGGCACCGTCTCAGGGACGCGAGGTCAGGGTTCAGCGGGTCAGAACGGGCACCCGCCGGTGCTCCAGGGCCTCCGCGAAGCCGTCCACCACAGGGGTGAGCTGGGCGGCCGCCTCCGGTTCGAGCACGGTCGATCCGTCCACGTCCGAGCCCACCTGACGGTCCAGCAGGAACCAGCCCTGGGTGATGTGGGCGGCCCCCATGGAGGAGAGCACCGGCCGCAGGGCGTAGTCGACCGCGAGCACGTGGGCGGTGGAGCCGCCGGTGGCCAGCGGGAGCACGGTCTTGCCGGCCAGCGCGTACTGCGGCAGCACGTCGAGCAGGGCCTTGAGCAGGCCCGAGTAGGCCGCCTTGTAGACGGGGGTGCCTATCACCACGCCGTCGGCCTCGGCGAACAGCCGGGCGGTCTCGATCAGCCGGGGGTCGGAGAAGTCGGCCGAGAGCAGCGCGGCGGCCGGCAGGGTGCGGGCGTCCAGCGCCACCACCTCGTGACCGTGCGCGGTGAGCCGGGCGTCCACCACGTGGCGGAGCAGCCGGGTGGTGCGGGAGGTCGGGGAGGGGGAGCCGGAGACGGACAGGACGGTGGCCATGGAAGCACCTCGGAGGCGTGGAAGCGGCAGGACCGGACCGCGCACGACGGCGCGGCGGAGAGGACGGGGATGGTGACGAGCCGTCAGCCGCGACAGAGGGAGCGGGCCACGCGCAGCAGGTCGACGTGCCGCCTCCGCGTGAGAATCCTTCGCTGCTCCATGGTGGCCATGGGAACACGGCCCTTCGAGGGGGGTCAAGGTTCGCCCGACTGGTGAACCCGGCTCCGTCCGCTCCGTGGGCGTACCACGGCAGCGCCCGGTGACCATGCCGCCGAGCCGTCCGTGACGTGCATCAAAACGGCTACAAGGGGCCCCGGAGGTGCCCCCGCCGTACTGAGCGGGCTCGGTTTCGGGCATCCTCTCCCCCATGAACACGTGGCAGGAGGGCCGCCCGGGGGGCGGCGGCAACGGGTACGGCGGCTCGCCGGGCGGCTTCGGCTCCGAGGGCGAGCCGAACCCGTACCGCGCGCAGGCGGCGGGCGGCCAGGGGGCCTTCGGCCAGGGCGGCGGCCAGGGCGGGGAGCGCCCGTACCGTGACGAGCCGACGCTGCCCGCCGGGCTGAACCCGCGCGGGCCGAACGCGCCGAAGCCGCTGAAGCCGGGCCAGAGCGCGCCCGCGCCGCAGCCGGTGCCGCGGCAGCCGGACCGGGGCCAGCTGCCCGCCTCGCTCAATCCGCGCGGCCCCGGCGCCCCGGTGCCCGCCTACACCCCGCCCGCCCCGGCCACCCCGCCGGCCCCGCACGGCAACCCGGCCGGCGGTGCCCCCGGTGCGCCGATACCGCCGGGCACCCCGGGCGGACCGGGCGCACCCCGCCCGCCCCGGCCGTCCAACCCGGCCTGGCCGCGCAAGCGCAAGATCAAGGTCGGCGTCTACGCCGCCCTGGCCGCGATCCTGGTGACCGCCACCGGCACCTACTTCTGGGCCGACTCCAAGCTCAACCACGAGAACGTGCTGGCCGACTACAAGGGCCGCCCGCCGGCCGGCAAGGGCACCAACTGGCTGATCGTCGGCTCGGACAGCAGACAGGGCCTGTCGGACGCCCAGGAGGACGCGCTGCACACCGGTTCGGCGGTGGGCAAGCGCAGCGACTCGATGATGCTGCTGCACATCGGGGACAACGGGAACACCCTGACCAGCATCCCGCGCGACTCCTGGGTGACCATCCCCGAGCACCCCAACTCCAACGGCAACGGCAAGATCGTCCCGGCCACCACCTCGAAGATCAACGCGGCCTTCAACGGCGGCGGCGGCCGGCTGCTGGTGCAGACCGTCGAGTTCAACACCGGCCTGCGGATCGACCACTACGCCGAGATCGGCTTCGCCGGCTTCGTCGGCCTGGTGGACGCGGTCGGCGGTGTCGAGATGAAGATCGACAACGACATCAAGGACCGGGACTCGGGCCTCGACCTCAAGGCCGGCACCCAGACCCTGACCGGCAGTCAGGCGCTGGCCTTCGTCCGCCAGCGCCACCAGATGGCCGACCAGGACCTCGGCCGGATGCGCAACCAGCAGAAGTTCCTGGCCGCGCTGGCCCACCAGGCCGCCTCGCCCGGCACGGTACTCAACCCGTTCACCTTCTACCCGATGGTCAGTGCCGGCCTGGGCACCCTGATCGTGGACGAGGACAGCGGCCTCGGCGACGTCGGCTCGCTCTTCCTGGCCATGCGCGCGGTGACCGGCGGCGACGGGAAGTCGATGACCGTGCCGATCTCCAACCCGGACTTCCGCACCAACACCGGTGAGTCCGCGGTGAAGTGGGACGCCGCCAAGTCGAAGCAGCTGTTCGAGGCGTTCAAGAACGACGCCAAGGTGCCCGACTTCAAGTAGCCCGCACTGGGGTGTCGCGCCGGGGCCCGCAGGCCCGGCGCGACACACTCGGGGGATGAGCGGCGACGGCGGCGGACGGAACTGGTGGCGCGTCATCCGGTGGACGGCGGGCCTGCTGCTGCTCGCCCTGGTCGGCGTCTCGCTCGGCACCTACCTCTGGGCCGACGGCCGGCTGCGGCAGGTGGACGCGATCGCCGACTGGGACGGCCGCCCCGGCAACGGCCCCGGCACCAACTGGCTGCTGGTCGGCTCGGACAGCCGGGCCGGTCTGACGACCGCTCAGCAGCGCGAGCTGCACGTCGGCGGGGAGTCCGGCACCAACACCGACACCATCATGGTGCTGCACCAGGGCGGGAACGGGCCGGTGCTGCTGAGCCTGCCCAGGGACAGCTGGGTCACCGTCCCCGGGCACGGCAAGAACAAGATCAACGCGGCCTTCGCGATCGGCGGCCCCACCCTGCTGGTGCGCACCGTGGAGGCGAACACCGGCATCCGGATCGACCACTACCTGGAGGTCGGCTTCACCGGGATCGTGGACGTGGTGGACGCCCTCGGCGGGGTGCGGATGTGCCTGGAGCGGCCGGTGCAGGACGCCAAGTCCGGTGCCGACCTCCCGGCGGGCTGCCAGGACCTGAGCGGGACACAGGCGCTGGCCCTGGTCCGCACCCGCTACTCGCTGCCCGGCTCCGACCTGGACCGGATCGGGAACCAGCAGGCGTTCCTCGGGGCGCTCTCCGCCGAGGTGCTGAGCCCGTCCACCCTGGCGAACCCCTTCACGCTGTACCCGTTCCTGTCCGCCGCGCTGGACTCGCTGACCGTGGACCGGGGCTCCTCGCTCTGGACGCTGGCCCGCTTCGCCCGCCAACTGGACGGCGTCTCCGGCTCCGGCGGCCGCACGCTGACGGTGCCGATCGCCGACCAGAACCTCCAGACCCCGGCCGGATCCTCGATCCTCTGGGCGCCGCAGGCGTCCAAGCGCCTGTTCGAGGCGATCCAGAACGACCGGCCCGTTCCGAACCCCTGACCGCGCGTCACCTCACGTTCCGTCACCACGGCGTGACAATGGGCCCATGTCACTGGTGACCACCCTCATCGCCCACCGCCGCCACCGCGTGTTCGGCCGCCTGGTCCAGGAGCTGCTCGCGCTGTACGGCGTCGAGGTGCCCGCCCCCGTCGAGATCGGCCCCGGCCTCAAGGTCTACCACCGGGGCTTCGGCACCGTGCTGCACCCGTACACCACCCTCGGCGCCGACGTGACGCTCTACAACGGCGTCACCATCGGCCGGGCCGACCCCTGGGTGCCGCAGGAGCAGAGCGCGATGGAGCGGGTGGTGCTGGAGGACGGCGTGATGGTCTGCGCGGGGGCGAAGATCGTCTGCAAGCGCGGCGTGCTCACCGTCGGCGCCGGCACCATCGTCGGGGCCAACGCGGTGCTCACCACCTCCACCGGGCCGAACGAGATCTGGGCCGGCGCCCCGGCCCGCCGGATCGGGACGCGCAAGGGCCCCGCCGGTGCGACCGACGGGGCCCTGCTGCACAGCGCCTGACGCTACGGCAGGTTGCGCGACATCACGATCCGCTGGATCTGGTTGGTGCCCTCGTAGATCTGGGTGATCTTGGCGTCGCGCATCATGCGCTCCAGCGGGTAGTCCCGGGTGTAGCCGTAGCCGCCGAGCAGCTGGACGGCGTCCACGGTGATCTCCATCGCGGCGTCCGAGGCGAAGCACTTGGCGGCGGCGCCGAAGAAGGTCAGGTCGGCGTCGACCCGCTGGGACTTGGCGGCGGCGGCGTAGGTGAGCTGGCGCGCGGCCTCCAGCTTCATCGCCATGTCGGCCAGCATGAACTGGACGCCCTGGAAGTCGCCGATCGGCTTGCCGAACTGCTTGCGCTCCTGGACGTAGCCCTTGGCGTAGTCCAGCGCGCCCTGGGCGATGCCCACCGCCTGGGCGGCGATGGTGACCCGGGTGTGGTCCAGGGTCTTCATCGCGGTGGCGAAGCCGGTGCCCTCGGCGCCGATCATGCGGTCGGCCGGGATGCGCACGTTGTCGAAGTAGACCTCGCGGGTCGGCGAGCCCTTGATGCCGAGCTTCTTCTCCGGGGCGCCGAAGGAGACGCCCTCGTCGCCCTTCTCCACCACGAAGGCGGAGATGCCCTTGGAGCGCTTCTCCGGGTCGGTCACCGCGAGCACCGTGTAGTACTCGGAGACGCCCGCGTTGGTGATCCAGCGCTTCACGCCGTTCAGCACCCAGAAGTCGCCGTCGCGCACCGCGCGGGTCTTCATGCCCGCCGCGTCCGAACCGGCGTCCGGCTCGGAGAGGCAGTAGGAGAACATGCCCTCGCCCCGGGCCAGCGCGCCCAGGTACTTGGCCTTCAGCTCCTCGGAGCCGGAGAGCTGCACCGGCAGCGAGCCGAGCTTGTTGACCGCCGGGATCAGCGAGGAGGAGGCGCAGACCCGCGCGATCTCCTCGATCACGATGACGGTGGCCAGCGCGTCGGCGCCCGCGCCGCCGTACTCCTCGGGGACGTGCACCGCGTGCAGGTCGTTGGTCTGGAGCGCGTCCAGCGCCTCCTGCGGGAAGCGGCCCTGCTCGTCCACCTCGGCCGCGTACGGGGCGATCTTCGCCTCCGCGAGCGACCGCACCGCCTCCCGGAGCATCTCGTGCTCCTCGCTGAGCCGGAAGAGGTCGAAATCCGCCCCGGAGTTGCCCGCCATGTGCCTCGCCCCTTGAACTCGGACCACGTTAATTACCGTTAAGTAAGCGTAATTCTAGGCTCGCGCCCTGCCTACCCCGTACGTGACATGCGCGACACCGCTCTCAGCGGACCACATCACCCAGTTCGCCCGATCCCGGGTGCTCGGCCAGGTACTCGGTCATCCGGTCGTTGCGCATCGCCTCCCAGAGCGGGGCGGCCGCCCGCCGGTCCAGGTAGACCACCGACTGGCCGCCCTCCTCGCCGAAGCCGCCGAACGGCGCGTTCATGAACCGGACGCCGTCACCGCGCAGGCCGCGCAGGCTCCAGGCCAGCTCGTAGAGGTCGGAGTTGGAGAGCCGGTCGTCCACGCTGACCACCTCGCCCACCGCGCCCAGCAGACCGCGCAGCTTGCCGGGGTTGCCGAGGGTGCCGGACTCCAGGGTCTGCTGCATCAGCGCGCGCAGGAAGTACTGCTGACGGCGCGTCCGGTCCAGGTCGCCGCCGGGCAGGCCGTAGCGCTCGCGGACGTAGAGCAGTGCGGTGGCGCCGTCCATGTGGTGGGTGCCGGCGTCCCACTGGCGGGCCTCGCCCTTGCCCTCGATGGTCTGCGGGATGGTGATGTCCACCCCGCCGACCGCGTCGGTGAGCGAGCGGAAGCCGTTCCAGTCGATCACCGCGAGGTGGTCGATCCGGATGCCGGTGAGGTTCTGGATCGTCTCCACCATCAGCGGCGGACCGCCGTACGCGTAGGCCGAGTTGAGCTTGGCCTTGCCGTGGCCGGGCACGTCCACCCAGGTGTCGCGGGCCAGCGAGACCAGCGAGGCGCTCTTCCGGTCGGCCGAGACGTGCAGCAGCATCATGGTGTCGCTGCGGGCCGCGCCGGCCTGCCAGACCGGCGCCTTGGCCTTGGCCGTCGGGTCGGTGCGGGCGTCCAGGCCGACCAGCAGGAAGGTCTGGCCGCTGTTCGGCACCGGCTTGGGCTGGGCCGACTCGGCCACCTTCGGGAAGGCGTCGGGGATCCGGGCCACCGAGGAGGCGTAGTGCTCGGCGGTCCAGTACAGCGTGCCGGTGCAGCCGCCCACCACCAGCAGCAGCGCCACCAGGGTCACCAGCAGCACCCGGCGGCCCCGTCGGCGGCGCCTCGGCGGGCCGGCCGGATCCTCCCCGGCGCCGTCCCCGGTGTCCGCCCCGGTCGCGGTCCCGGCCTGGTCGGCGCCGTCGGAGAAGATGCTCAGCCTGGCCGGATCCGGCTCGTTCCCGTTGGTCATGCGGGCATTCTGGCCGCGCTCCGGCGGGCCCCGGGAGGGAACGGTACGGACTAGGGCGAACTCGTTACATCGGCCCTGGGCGAGCGACTAGCATCGGGGACGTCCAGCGCCCGCGCAGCATGATTCAAAGGGGACCCGCGTGACCCTCCGCATCACGGTGATCGGCACCGGCTACCTCGGCGCGACGCACGCCGCCTGCATGGCGGAGCTCGGCTTCGAGGTGCTCGGCCTGGACATCGACCCGGAGAAGATCGCCATGCTGGCGGCCGGCCGGGTGCCGATGTACGAGCCCGGCCTGGCCGAGCTGCTCGTCAAGCACGTGCCCGGCCACCCCGGCTCGACCGGACGGCTGCGCTTCACCACCTCCTACCAGGAGGTGGCCGACTTCGGCGACGTGCACTTCATCTGCACCAACACCCCGCAGCGCAAGGGCGAGTTCGCCGCCGACATGTCCTACGTGGACGCCGCGATGGACGCGCTGGCCCCGCTGCTGACCCGCCCCGCGCTGGTGGTCGGCAAGTCCACCGTGCCGGTGGGCAGCGCCAACCGACTGGCCGTCAGGCTGGCCGAGCTGGCCCCGGTCGGCGAGGCCGCCGAGCTGGCCTGGAACCCGGAGTTCCTCCGCGAGGGCTACGCGGTGGGCGACACCCTGCACCCCGACCGCCTGGTGGTCGGCGTGCGCAGCGAGCGGGCCGAGCAGCTGCTCCGCGAGGTCTACGCGACGCCGATCTCCGAGGGCGTGCCGTTCGTGGTCACCGACTTCGCCACCTCCGAGCTGGTGAAGGCCGCCGCTAACTCCTTCCTGGCCACCAAGATCTCCTTCATCAACGCGATGGCCGAGGTCTGCGAGAGCGCCGGGGCCGACGTGGTGCAGCTCGCCGAGGCGCTCTCCTTCGACGAGCGGATCGGCGGCAAGTTCCTCAACGCCGGGGTGGGCTTCGGCGGCGGCTGCCTGCCCAAGGACATCCGGGCCTTCATGGCCCGGGCCGGGGAGCTCGGCGCCGACCAGGCGCTGACCTTCCTGCGCGAGGTGGACTCGATCAACATGCGGCGCCGCTCCCGGATGGTCGAGCTGGCCCGCGAGCAGGTCGGCGGCGGCTTCCTGGGCCGCCGGGTGGCCGTGCTCGGCGCCGCCTTCAAGCCCAACTCGGACGACATCCGGGACTCCCCCGCGCTGAACGTCGCGGCCCAGATCCAGCTCCAGGGCGCGCAGGTCACCGTCTACGACCCCAAGGCGATGGACAACGCCCGCAAGATGTTCCCCGGCATCGCCTACGCCGACTCGGTGCTGGAGGCCGTCCAGGGCGCCCACGTGGTGCTCCACCTGACGGAGTGGCAGGAGTTCCGCGACCTCGACCCGGCCGAGCTGGGCGCGGTGGTCGCCGAGCGCCGGCTGGTCGACGGGCGCAACGTCCTCGACGGCCCGGCCTGGCGGGCGGCCGGCTGGACCTACCGCGCGATGGGCCGCCCGACGGTGGAATAGCCCCGGCGGCGGGCGGGGTTGCAGCCGGTATGAGCGTGGAACCGGTGGTGCGGAAGGTCCTGACCGAGAGCGGCGACACCTGGGCGGTGGTCGGACTCTCGAACAACACGGCGCGGGCCGCGTACGGCGTGGCCCGGGTGCTCCAGCGCGCGGGCAAGCGGATCGTGCCGGTGCACCCGAAGGCCGAGACGGTGCTCGGCGAGCAGGGCTACGCCTCGCTCGCCGAGATCCCCTTCGACGTGGACGTGGTGGACGTCTTCGTGAACTCCTCGCTGGCCGGCGCGGTCGCCGACCAGGCGGTGGCCAAGGGGGCCAAGGCCGTCTGGTTCCAGCTGGACGTGATCGACCACGAGGCGTACGCCCGGACCACCGGGGCGGGTCTGGACATGGTGATGGACCGCTGCCCGGCGATCGAGCTGCCCCGGCTCTGAGCTCCGGTGCTCTGAGGCCGGGCCCCGGGCCCCGGGCCTTCGGCGGGCGAGGAGGGCGAGGAGGGCACCTGCTCCGGCCGCACCCACCCGACCCGCTGAGGGGGCGGCCGCTAACTCCCGTTCGCCCGGAGGTGGTTGAGCACCAGCGGGTCGATCCGGCCGGGGACCAGGCGGGCTTCGAGGTTCTCCACGCCCGCCCACTGGTCGAGATCGGCGTAGCCGGTGGCGGCGACCAGGGCGGCGACCTCCTCGGCCAGCGCGCCGGTCAGGTCGAGCAGGGCGGCCGGGTCCGGGGTGCCGAACAGCACCTCGTGGATGCCCAGCAGGCGGCGCAGCTCGGTGACCGGGGCCGGGTGGTCGTCCACCCGGAGGTCGTGCGAGACCCCGCCGGGGGCGCCGAGGCCGGCGCCCTGCTCGGCGATCCAGAGCGCGGCGCTCTGCCGCCCGCGGCTGTCGCCGCCCGCCTCGTCACCGGCCGCCAGGGTGGCCACCAGCCGCTCGGCGAAGGGGAGTTCGGCGCCGTCCAGCCAGACGCGCTCCATCTCCCGGACCACCTCGGGGCCGGTCAGGATGTTGCCCTGGATCGCGTAGCCCGGGCCGCTCACGCCGCCCGCCCAGCTGAGGCACTCCCCGCCGGTGTAGGTGGCGCCGTCACCCTCCGGGCCGACCACGCCGAGCTGACGGTGCGCCCGCTCCGGGTCGGCGGCGGTCAGCCCGGCCACCACCTCGGCCGCCGCGACGCCGGTCCGCAGCAGGGCCAGTCCCTGCGGCCGGTAGGCGAGATTGGCCAGCGCCTGGGTGGCCAGCGCCCCGACACCCGCCTCGGCCGCCGGGACGGCCGCGCCGACGCCGAGGAACTTGCTGGCCACCGCGATGCCGTAGGCGCCGCCGGAACGGGCCACCACAGAGAAGGTCATGGCCACGGACCCTAATCGGGGCGGGCTTGCCGCGTCCATGCCCTGAGGGACCGTCGGGCCCGTCGGCAAGATCCGGCAAGCGCCATGGTCGTGCCCCCCGACTGCGCCCCGCAGCGGCACGACGAACCGCGTGCACCGAAAGGCGGACCCGGCACCGGACCGAGGCAGGCTTGCCGCCTCCATGCCCTGAGGGACCGTCAGGCCCGTCGGCAAGATCCGGCAAGCGCCATGGCGGTGCCCCCGGCCGCGCCCCCGCAGCTGCACGACGAACCGCGCGCACCGAAAGGCGGACCCGGCACCGGACCGGGGCAGGCCTGCCGGTGCCACGTGCTGCCGTTCCCCCGCCCGCAGTTCCTCGCGCGCCCGGGGTGACGAGGTTCGCCCTTCTATGAACGCTTGCCGTCCAGGGCCTCGATGGTGGCGATCGAGGGGCGGCGCTCGCCCCGGAGCCGGGCGGCCACCGTCTCGGCGTCCCGCAGCACCCGGACGGCGTTGTGCCAGGTGAGCTTCGCGAGCTCGGCCTCGGACCAGCCCCGGCCGAGCAGTTCGGCGATCAGGTGGGGGTAGCCGGAGACGTCGTCCAGGCCGGCCGGGGTGAAGGCGGTGCCGTCGAAGTCGCCGCCGATGCCGACGTGGTCGATCCCGGCCACCTCCCGCATGTGGTCCAGGTGGTCGGCCACGGTGGCGGCGGTGGCGGTCGGGCGCGGGTGGGCGGCCTCGTACGCGCGCTGGACCGCCATCGCCTCCGGGGTGGTCTCCAGCGGGTGGAGGCCGTGCGCCCGCATGTTGGCGTCGGCCGCCGCCGTCCACTCGATGGCGGCGGGCAGGATGAACTTCGGCACGAAGGTGACCATCGCGACCCCGCCGTTGGCGGGCAGCTGGGCCAGCACGTCGTCCGGCACGTTGCGCGGGTGGTCGCAGACCCCGCGCGCGGAGGAGTGCGAGAAGAGCACCGGCGCCTCGGAGACCCGCAGCGCGTCCCGCATGGTGTCGGGCGAGACGTGCGAGAGGTCGACCAGCATGCCGAGGCGGTTCATCTCCCGGACCACCTCCTCGCCGAAGGCGGTCAGACCGCCGTGCTCCGGCTCGTCGGTGGCCGAGTCGGCCCACGGCACGTTGTCGTTGTGGGTGAGCGTCATGTACCGGACCCCGAGCTGGTGCAGGGCCCGCAGAGTGGCCAGCGAGCAGTCGATCGAGTGACCGCCCTCGGCGCCCATCAGCGAGGCGATCCGCCCCTCGGCCCGGGCCGCCTCCATCGCGTCGGCGGTCAGCGCGAGGCGCAGCACCTCCGGGTGGCGGGCGGTCATCTCCCGGACGAAGTCGATCTGCTCCAGGGTGGCGCTCACCGCCTTGTCGCCCGCGAAGTCCGAGCGGACGTAGACCGACCAGAACTGCGCGCCCACCCCGCCGGCCCGCAGCCGGTCGAAGTCGGTGTGCAGCCGGGCGCTCTGGTCCGCCGTCAGGTCGACGGCGTCCAGGTCGTAGCCCGCCTGGGCGCGCATCGCCCACGGCAGGTCGTTGTGACCGTCCACCACCGGGGCGGTGCGGAGGAGGTCTCGGGCGCGGTCCACCAGCTCAGAAGTCATACGAACATTTCTACCGCCTCTGTTAACCGGAGGTTAGGTCTCGGCCCGGCCGCTGTCGGCGGACGGCACGGCGCGGGAGCCTTCCGGGCGGGGCGGCCCCACCCGGTGGCCGCCCGCCCCGCACCCGGGAGGCACCCGTGAGCTCAGCCCGTACACCCTGGAAGGCCGTGCTCGGCGGCTCGGTCGGCAACCTGGTGGAGTGGTACGACTGGTTCGTCTACGCCAGCTTCGCCACCTACTTCGCCGCCTCGTTCTTCCCGAACGGCAACCCGACCGCCCAACTCCTCAACACGGCGGGCATCTTCGCGGTCGGCTTCTTCATGCGCCCGGTCGGCGGCTGGCTGCTCGGCCGCTACGCCGACCGGCGCGGGCGCAAGGCCGCGCTCACCCTGACCGTCACCATGATGTCGGCCAGCGCCCTGCTGATCGCGGTCGCGCCGACGTACCGTCAGGTCGGTTACTTCGGTGCGGTGGTGCTGCTGGTCGCCCGACTGCTCCAGGGGCTCTCCGTCGGCGGGGAGTACGCGGCCAGCGCGACCTACCTGACCGAGGCGTCGGTGCCCGCGCGGCGCGGCTTCGTCTCCAGCTTCCAGTACGTCTCGATGACCTTCGGCCAACTGCTGGGCCTGGGGCTGCAGATCGTGCTCCAGCGCACCATGGACCCGGCCGACCTGCACTCCTGGGGGTGGCGGATCCCGTTCGTGGTCGGGGCGGTCGGCGCGGCGGTGGTGTTCTGGCTGCGGCGCAACCTGCCGGAGACCGAGGCGTACGAGCGGTCCGCGGAGAGCGGGGCGGACGGGCGCGGCACGGTGCGCCGACTGCTGGCGCACAAGCGGGAGTTCGCCCTGGTGATGGCGCTCACCATGGGTGGCACGGTGGCCTACTACACCTACACGACCTACCTGACCAAGTACCTGTCGAACACGGTGGGGCTGAGCAAGAACGACGCGGCGCTGGTCAGCTTCTGCGCGCTCACCGTCTTCATGCTGCTCCAGCCCCTGGCCGGGGCGCTCTCCGACCGGATCGGGCGTCGGCCGCTGCTGATCGCCTTCGGGATCGGGGCGACCTTCGGGACGGTGCCGCTGATGACCGCGCTCTCGCACGCCGGCGGCTTCGGCGAGGCCCTGCTGCTGGCGCTGACCGCGCTGGTGATCGTCACCGGCTACACCTCGATCAACGCGGTGGTGAAGGCCGAGCTCTTCCCGACCGGGGTCCGGGCGCTCGGGGTGGCCCTGCCGTACGCGCTGGCCAACGCGCTGTTCGGCGGGACGGCGGAGTACGTGGCGCTCTGGTTCAAGGACGAGGGGATGGAGTCCGGGTACTACTGGTACGTCTCGGCGCTGGCGGCGGTCTCGCTGGTGGTCTACCTGACGATGCGGGAGACCCGGGGCACGGCGCTCACCGAGGAGTCGCCTTCGCCGAAGGTCGCAACGGCGGCCTGAGACACCTCTAGGGTGGTGGGCCATGCGGGTGCTCCTGGTCGAGGACGACGACCGGCTGGCCGCGGCGCTGATCCCGGCGCTGGCCCGGCACGGTCATCAGGTGGTGCGGGCGGCGCGGGCGGACGACGCACTGCGGCTCAAGGACACCTGCGAGTTCGTGCTGCTCGACCTGGGCCTGCCCGACCTGGACGGGCTGGAGGCACTGCGGCGGCTGCGGCGGGTGTCGTCGGTGCCGGTGATCGTGCTGACCGCCCGGACGGCGGAGCGGGACGTCCTGCGCGGCCTGCGGTCGGGGGCCGACGACTACCTGGCGAAGCCGTTCCGGACGGCGGAGCTGGCGGCGCGGATGGCGGCGGTGATGCGGCGCGGCAGCCGCCCGCTGGCCACCGCCGGGCCGGTGGTGGAGGCCGGCGACGTACGGATCGACCTGACCACCCGCCAGGTGGAGGTGGCCGGAGCGGAGGTCGCGCTCACCCGCCGCGAGTTCGACGTGCTGGCGCTGCTGGCCCGCGAGCCGGGCGTGGTCCGCAGCCGGGAGGAGATCCTGGACGAGCTCTGGGGCGACGTCCGGCTCTCCGCCTCCCGCTCCCTCGACGTGCACGTGGCCGGCATCCGCGCCAAGACCGGCCGCCCCCACCTGGTGCAGACCCTCCGCGCCACCGGCTACCGCCTGGCCGTCGACTGATGGGAACGGGACGCCCACGGCGGGCGGGCACGGCCGGGCACCGGCCTCCGGCACCGGGTAGCCGGACGGGAGGTCACCAGCGGACCGGGGCAGCGCGGCCGTCGCGCACCCGCCCGGCCGGGGACCCTCCGGTCGGGCCGGGCGGTGCCGGAGAGTCGGGGCCCCGGACGGTGGCCGGCCGTGCCCGCCCGGGAGCCCGCGCGGCGCGGCGGACAGGCCCCGGGCACCGCGTCCTGACGGGCCGCCAGCCGCGCCTCGCCCCCTCGCGGCCCCGCCGGGCCCGCACCGCCTGCGGCGGGCGGCGGACCTCGGCACTGCCGACCCACCGCACCACCGCCCAGGCCGGTCCCCGGAACACCGCACCTCCCTGCCCGACGAGCACCACCTCCGCCGAGCCGTCCGGCCACCGCACCATCACCGAACCCCGGACCCTCCCCCACCGACCGCGCACCGCCTGCGGCGGGCGGCGACCCCCGGTACCGCCGAACCGCCCCACCACCGCCCGAGCCTCCGCCCAGGCCGGTCACCGAAACACCGCGCCTCCCTGCCCGACGGGCACTGCCTCCGCCGAGCCGTCCGGCCGCCGCACCGTCACCGAACCCCGGACCCTCCGCCACCAACCGGGCACCGCCTGCGGCGGGCGGCGGCCCCCGGTACCGCCGAACCGCCCCGCCACCGCCGGACGCCACGGCGCCGTCCTCCCCCGCCGGGGGGCCTGATGCAGCGTCGGCTGTTGCTGCTCCAGGGGTTGCTGATCGCCTGTCTGGTGGCTGCCCTGGCGGTGCCGCTGGCGTACGCGTACGCCTCGCACCGGACCGGGCAGTTGCTGCTGGCGCGGCGGGCGGACGCGACGCGGTTCGCGGAGTTGGCGGACCGGGCGCTGCGGGAGGGCGGGCCGTCGGGGCTGGGGGCGGAGGTCGAGCGGTACGAGGAGGTGTACGGGACGGCGGTGGAGGTGCGGGACCGGGACGGGGTGCTGATCGCGGGACGGCCGGTCGGCGGCGGGGCGGCGCTGCGGGGGGCGCTGTCGGGGCGGACCACGGCGGGGCTGCCGCTGCTGACGCCGACGGGGCCGGCCGAGGTGCTGGTGGCGGAGCCGGCCGGGCGGGACGGGCAGCTGTCGGGGGCGGTGGTGCTCCGGGTGCCGACCGGCTCGGTGCGGCGGGCGGTGGCGGCGGTCTGGGGGGCACTCGCGGCGGGGGCGGTGCTGGCCCTGTTGGGGTCGCTGGCGGCGGCCCGGCGGGTGGCGGGCTGGGTGCTCCGCCCGGTGGCCGAACTCGACGCCACCACACGGGAGATCGCCGAAGGCCGGCTGGGCGCCCGGGTGGCGACGGTGCGCGGGCCGGTGGAGCTGCGCCGGCTGGAGGAGCGGTTCAACGCCATGGCGGACGCCATCTCGGCCGCGCTGGAGCGCCAGCGCGCCTTCGTCGCGGACGCCTCGCACGAGCTCCGCACCCCGCTCACCGTGCTCTCCCTCCGGCTGGAGAACCTGGAACCGCACCTGACCGCCGCCGGGCAGCCCGAGTACGACGAGACCCTGGCCGAACTCGACCGTCTGGCCGCCCTGTTGGAGGACCTGCTGACGCTGGCCCGGGTGGAGGCGGACGCCGCACTGCCGGAGCACCAGGAGGCCGGTGGCCTGCTCCCCCGGTTGGCGGGGTGGCAGGAGCTGTACGCCGCCAAGGAGTTGTCCCTGGAGGTGGCGGAGCTGGACGGGGCCCCGCTGCCCGCCGCCGTCGGCCGGATCGTCGACATCGCGCTCGACAACGCCGCCAAGTTCCTCCCGCCCGGCGGCCGGGTGACGGTCTCGCTGACCGCCGGGCTGCTGCGGATCGCCGACGACGGCCCGGGCCTGTCCGAGGAGCAGCGCACCGCTGCCCTCGGCCGGTTCTGGCGCTCGCCGGACCACGGCAATCTCCCGGGCAGCGGCCTGGGCCTGGCCATCGCCGCCGAGCTGGCCCGGGGCTGCGGCGCCGAGCTCACCCTCACCGGCACCGAACCGCACGGCCTGACGGTCGAGTTGAGGCTGCCTCAGTACACCGAGCGGTAGTACGCCACCGCGCCCGGGTGCAGCGGCACGGAGCCCGTCCCGATCGCGTACCGCTCGTCCAGCCGGCTGCCGGGCGCGTCCGGGGCCAGCAGGTCGTCCCGGCGGCGGAACAGCACCTCGGTGACGGCCCGCACCACCTCGTCGTCCAGGCCGGCCGCGGCGAGCAGGTAGCTGGGGGTGCCGACGGTCGGGGTGGGAGCGGGCTGGCGGTAGCTGCCGGCCGGGATCGAGACGCTCTCGTAGACCGGGCCGTACGCCCGGCGCAGCAGGGCCGCCACCGCCTCAAGCGGCACCAGCCGGACGGGCGTGCGCGCGGCCAGCTCGGCGATGGCGGGGGTGGGCACCCCGCCGGACCAGAAGAAGGCGTCCAGCTCGCCCGCCCGCAGCGCCGCCACCGACTCGGCGGTGCCGAGCAGCCTGGCCTCGACCGGCACCCCCGAGGCGGCCAGCGCCCGTTCGGCGACCACCGAGGTGCCGGACTCCTCGGCGCCCAACGACACCCGCAGCCCGGCGAGTTGACTCATGGCCAGGACCGGGGAGCCGGCCGGGACCACCAGGTGCAGGTGGTTGAGGTAGAGCCGGGCCAGGGCGGCCACCGCCACCGGGCGGGCGAAGCCGGCCCGGCCGGCCACCGCGTCGGCCGCGCTGTCGGCCAGGGCCAGGCCGAGCTCGGCGCCGCCGGTGCCGATCAGCCGGAGGTTGCGCACGCTGGCCGGGGTGGAGAGCACCTCGACGGTCAGCCCGGGGTGGGCCCGGTGCACCTCCTCGGCCAGCCGCTGCCCGAAGGTCCGGTACGGGCCGCCCTCCGGCCCGGCCGCCAGCCGCAGCACGCCGCGCGGCCCGGCGGCGGAGGGCCCGGAGACGGAGAGGCCCGCCGTCACCACCGCCGAGGCCCCCAGGGCGAGGAGCGCGCGGCGCGGGACGGCGGGCACGGGCGGTCTCCTTGCTCGGGGCGGCGGTGCCACCCTACGGCGCGGGACGGCCCGGCCCGGGCGGAAGTCGTGCAGACCGCCGCCCGGGCCCGGGGCCTACTTGCCGAAGCCGAAGGAGCCGGAGCCGGCCACCTTGGCCCGCAGCTTCTGGCCCTTCTCGGTCGCCTGACGGTTCAGGTCGGCCTGGAACTCGGCCATCTTCTCGCTGAGTTCGGGGTCGAAGGCGGCCAGCATCCGGACCGCCAGCAGGCCCGCGTTGCGCGCGCCCGCGATCGAGACGGTAGCCACCGGCACGCCGGCCGGCATCTGCACGATGGACATCAGGCTGTCCATGCCGTCCAGGTAGCGCAGCGGCACCGGCACGCCGATCACCGGCAGGGGGGTGACCGAGGCCAGCATGCCCGGCAGGTGGGCCGCCCCGCCGGCGCCCGCGATGATCGCCTTCAGACCCCGGGCGTGCGCCTGCTCGCCGTAGGAGACCATCTCGCGCGGCATCCGGTGCGCCGAGACGACGTCGACCTCGTAGGGGATCTCGAACTCGTCGAGCGCCTGGGCGGCGGCCTCCATCACGGGCCAGTCGGAGTCGGAGCCCATGACGATGCCGACGAGGGGGCTGGTGGTCATTCGGTGATCGTTCCTCGCAGGTAGGCGGCCGCGTGGCGGGCGCGCTCGCGGACGTCGTCGAGGTCGTCCCCGAAGACGTTGACGTGGCCGACCTTGCGGCCGGGCTTCACGTCCTTCCCGTACATGTGGATCCGCAGCCCGGGGTCGCGGGCCATGCAGTGCAGGAAGGCGTGGTACATGTCCGGGTAGTCGCCACCGAGCACGTTGACCATCACGGTCCACTTGGCGCGCGGGCGCGGGTCGCCGAGCGGGAGGTCGAGCACCGCGCGCAGGTGGTTCTCGAACTGCGAGGTGACCGAGCCGTCCTGGGTCCAGTGGCCGGAGTTGTGCGGGCGCATGGCCAGCTCGTTGACCAGGATGCGGCCGTCCCGGGTCTGGAACAGCTCGACCGCCAGGTGGCCGGTGATGCCCAGCTCGCCGGCGATCCGGAGCGCCAGCTGCTGCGCCTCGTCGGACAGCACCGGGCTCAGGTCCGGGGCGGGAGCGGTCACCTCGGCGCAGACGCCGTTCTCCTGGACGCTCTCCACCACCGGGTAGGCGACGGCCTGGCCGCTGGGCGAGCGGACCACCGAGGCGGCCAGCTCGCGGACGAAGTCGACCTTCTCCTCGGCCAGCACCGGCACGCCGGCCAGGAACGGCGCGGCGGCCCCGGTCTCGTCGTCGACCACCCAGACGCCCTTGCCGTCGTAGCCGCCGCGCACGGTCTTGAGGACCACGGGGTAGCCCTCGCCCTCGTTCGCGAAGGTGGTCACGTCGGCCGGGTCGGCGACCAGCCGGTGGCGCGGGCAGGGGACCCCGATGGAGTCCAGCCTGGCCCGCATCACGCCCTTGTCCTGGGCGTTCACCAGCGCGTCCGGGTCCGGGCGGACGGCGATGCCGTCGGCCTGGAGCGCGCGCAGGTGCTCGGTCGGCACGTGCTCGTGGTCGAAGGTCACCACGTCGCAGCCGGCGGCGAAGCGGCGCAGCGTCTCCAGGTCCCGGTAGTCACCGAGCACCACGTCGGAGACCACCTGCGAGGCGGAGTCCTGCGGGGTGTCCGCCAGGAGCTTGAACCGGATGCCGAGCGGGATGCCCGCCTGGTGCATCATCCGGGCCAGCTGCCCGCCGCCGACCACGCCCACCACTGGAAAATTCGCCTTGCCCGCAGAAGTCACCCGCCCAGGATATCCGGGCCGGTCACGGCGGTTGCACCGGCTCGGGCCCGGGTGCGCGGGGTGGGCGGGAACGGTGCAACGGACGGGAGAGAGTAGCCTGAATGGCTGGGCCCGAGGCACAGTGTCGGATGATGTGCATGCAGAGCGGCCTCACGCAGCAGCGCCCGCGTGCGCACCTTTCGACTCGGCCCCTGGAGATCCCGGATGACGACCACCACCGAACCGAAACCTTCGCTGGTCCAGAAGCTGATGGGACTGCGCGGTGAGGCGCTGGGCTTCGCGATCGTCGGCTTGAGCGGCGTCGGAGTCAACTTCCTGGTCTTCTGGATCCTCATCAGCGGCTTCGGGTTCGCCCCGGTGCGCTCGAACGTGGTGGCGACGCTGATCGCGATCGGCACCAACTACCTGGGCTACCGGTACTGGCTCTACAAGGACCGCGACGCCGCCTCGCGCAAGCGCGAGATCCTGCTCTTCCTGGTCTTCAGCGGCGCGGGCATGCTGATCGAGACCGGCATCCTGGGCTTCTCCCGCTACGTGCTCGGCTTCGACAGCCACTTCGCGCAGCTGGTCGCCAAGACCGTCGGCCTGGGCGTGGGCACCGTGTTCCGCTTCGTCTCCTACCGCACCTGGGTCTTCAAGGCGATACCCGAGCTGACCGAGGCCGAGGTGGTGGTCGAGGCCGAGGCCGCGCTGCTGACCGCCGAGCAGCCGCAGCTCGCCAAGTAGCCCGCACCGACCCGGACACGGGCCGTCCGACCTCCGGTCGGGCGGCCCGTTCCTCGTCCCGGGTCAGGCCCCGCCCTCCTTCTCGCCCCGGGTGAGGAACAGCGCGAAGACCGGGGGCTGGAGCGAGAGCAGCTCCAGCCGGGCGCCGTCCGCCTCGGCCAGGTCGCGGGCCACCGCCAGGCCGATGCCGGTGGAGTTGCGCCCGCTGACGGAGCGTTCGAAGACCCGGTTGCCCAGCTCGGTCGGCACGCCCGGGCCCTCGTCCTGGACCTCGGCCACCACCGAGCGGCCGGACGGGCGGACCCGGACGGTGACGGTGCCGGCGCCGTGCATCAGGGAGTTCTCGATCAGGGTGGCCAGCACCTGGGCCACCATGCCGGGAGTGCCGAGCACCGCGACGTCCCGCAGGCCCTCGACCCGCAGGGTGCGGCCGTTGCCCCGCATGGCCGGGCTCCACTCGGCGAGCTGCTGGCTGATCACGTCGTCCAGCCGGAAGACCACCGCGGTGGGGCTGCGCGGGTCGCGCTGGTTGGTGAGCAGCCGCTGGACCACGTCGGTGAGCCGCTCCACCTGCTGGAGCGCGATGGTGGACTCCTCCTTGACCGTCTCCGGCTCGCCGGCCAGCGCGTTGATCTCCTCCAGCCGCATGGAGAGCGCGGTCAGCGGGGTGCGCAGCTGGTGCGAGGCGTCGGCGGAGAGCCGGCGCTCGGCGGTGAGCATCCGGGCGATCCGCTCGGCGGAGGCGTCCAGCACCTCGGCCACCCGGTCGAGTTCGGGCACCCCGTAGCGGCGGTCGCGCGGGCGCGGGTCGCCTGAGCCGAGCCGCTCGGCGGTCTCGGCCAGGTCGGTGAGCGGGCGGGCCAGGCGCTTGGCCTGCCAGACCGCGAGGGCCACCGCCGCCTGGACGGCGAGCAGCGCGACCACGCCGAGCAGCAGCAGCATGTTGGCGATCTCGTGGTCCACCGGGCCCCGGGACTGCACCACGGTGACGGACTCTCCGTTGGCCCCGTACTCGGTGGCGCTGATCACCGGGCCCTCGGGCGCGCTGCCGGCCGAGAAGGGCTCCTGGTCGGGGACGGTGATGGTGACGTGGCCGCCCTCGGTCAGCTGGGAGGTGAACTTCTCCCCGGTGATCGGCTCCCCGGCGGCCAGCCGGCTCTCCACCAGGCCGAGCACCCGGACGGCCTGGGCGTCCACCCGGGCGTCGGCGGCGTTGACGATGTTCTGCTTCTCGACCAGGGCGATCGGGACGCAGAACACCACCACCATCACCAGCACCACGCCGAGCAGGGAGTTGATCATCCGGCGCTTCACGCGGGCTGACTCCAGATCAGGTGTGCGGAGGGTCAGTTCTTCTCGAACCGGAAGCCGACGCCCCGGACGGTGGAGATGTAGCGCGGGTTGGCCGCGTCGTCGCCGAGCTTCTTGCGCAGCCAGGAGATGTGCATGTCCAGGGTCTTGGTCGAGGTCCACCAGGTGGTGTCCCAGACCTGACGCATGATCTCCTCCCGGGTGACCACCCGGCCGGCGTCCCGGACCAGCACCCGCAGGAGCTCGAACTCCTTGGCGGAGAGGGTGAGCTCCTCCTCGCCCAGCCAGGCCCGGTGGGACTCGACGTCGATCTTCACGCCGTGCGCGCCGGTGGTCAGCTGGTCCACGTTGCCACGGCGGAGCAGGGCCCGGACCCGGGCCAGCAGCTCGGCCAACCGGAACGGCTTGGTGACGTAGTCGTCGGCCCCGGCGTCCAGGCCCACCACGGTGTCCACCTCGTCGGCGCGGGCGGTGAGCACCAGCACCGGGCAGGTGCGGCCCTCGGCGCGCAGCCGGCGGGCCACCTCCAGGCCGTCCATCTCGGGCAGGCCGAGGTCCAGCACGATCAGGTCGACGTCCTCCGTCAGCCCGGCCGCGAGCGCCGCCGGCCCCTCCTCGCGGACCAGGACGTCGTAGCCCTCCCGTCGCAACGCTCGGGCCAGCGGTTCGGAGATCGCCGGGTCGTCCTCGGCCAGCAGCACACAGGTCATGAGGCAGATGGTAGTCCGAGCCGGAGGCGGAGATCAGGGCCTCGGGCCAGTGCACCGCGCCCGGGCGGCGCTGTGAACTAGTTCACAGAGGGTGATCGGCGGAACCGAACCGCGAAACCACTGGATCGGTGAAGAATTCGCCGGTTCACCTTGGATTCACCTGAGGTTTTCCGTTGATAGCATGGATTTACCATCCCATCTTTATCGGGACATCGGGTTCGTCCGAGGTCTTCTCGTCTGATAGTGGGCCAAACCGCCACGTACAGTGGCCTGGTCCATCGCACGTCAGCAAGGAACCCCACTCATGGCGTCCAGCACTCTGGCTGTCGGCACCTCGCCGAACCCCACCAGCGGCGGCAAGACCTTCTTCGGGCACCCCCGCGGACTCGCCACCCTCTTCATGACGGAGATGTGGGAGCGCTTCAGCTTCTACGGGATGCGCGCGCTGCTCGTGCTCTACATGGGCGCCGCGGTGGCCGACGGCGGCCTCGGCATGAAGGCGGCGACGGCCGGCGCGGTCTACAGCGTCTACAACGCCATGGTCTACCTGCTCGCGCTGCCGGGCGGGTGGATCGCCGACCGCTTCCTGGGCGCCCGGAAGACCGTCGCGCTCGGCGGGGCGATCATCATGGCCGGCCACTTCGCGCTGGCACTGCCGTCGAAGCCGGTCTTCTTCGCCGGGCTCGGCCTGATCGCGATCGGCTCCGGGCTGCTCAAGGCCAACATCTCGACCATGGTCGGCCACCTCTACGACGGGCCCAACGACCCGCGCCGGGACGGCGGCTTCACCGTCTTCTACATGGGTATCAACCTCGGTGCCTTCGTCGCGCCGCTGGTGATCGGCACCGTCGGCCAGAAGGTCGACTGGCACCTGGGCTTCGCGCTGGCCGGGGTCGGCATGGCCTTCGGCCTGATCCAGTACCTGGTGGGCAGCCGTCACCTCAGCGAGAAGAGCAGCGTGGTGGCCTCCCCGATGGCCGCCGCCGAGAAGCGCGCGGTGCTGCGCAAGGCCGGCTTCTGGGCCACCCTCGCGGTGGTCTTCTACGCCGTGGTCGCGCTGACCGGGAGCCTGACCATCAACTGGGTCACCTGGCCGCTGTCGATCGCCGGCATCGCCATCCCGGTGGTCTACTTCTCCCGCATCCGCCGGGACAAGGACCTGACCTCGGACGAGAAGTCCAAGATGAGCGGCTACGTCTGGTTCTTCGTCGCCGCCGCGATCTTCTGGATGATCTACGACCAGTCCGGCTCCACGCTCAACCTGTTCGCCCAGGACAGCACCTCGCTGAGCGTCTTCGGCTGGGAGTTCCCGTCCAGCTGGTTCCAGTCGCTGAACCCGCTCTACATCATGGCGCTGGCCCCGGTCTTCGCCTGGCTGTGGATCTGGCTGGACCGCCGCCGGCGCAACCCCTCCACCACCGCGAAGTTCGCCTTCGGCCTGCTGATGGTCGGCGGCTCCTTCCTGGTGATGATGCTGGCGATGGCCGCCGCCTCCGGCGGCACCAAGGTCACTCCGCTCTGGCTGGCCACCGTCTACCTGATCCAGACCGTCGGCGAGCTGACCCTCTCCCCGGTCGGACTCTCCGTCACCACCAAGCTGGCGCCCGCCAAGTACGCCAGCCAGATGATGGGCATCTGGTTCCTCGCCGTCACGGCTGGCGACTGCACCGCCGCCGTGGTGCAGCTGATGGTCGGTGACGCCACCGGCTCCACCTGGTACTTCGCCTCGCAGGGCCTGCTGGCGGTGCTGGCCGGAGTGGCGCTGATGATGTACCGGAAGAAGGTCAACGCCCTGATGGGCGACATCCGCTGACCCACCGCCACCGCGACCCGACCACGGACGCGGGAGACCCCCGGAAGGCCGCGCGCCTCCGGGGGTCTCGTGCATCCGTGTACCCCGGTCAGAGCGCCCGGACACCGCCCTGCCAGACGGCGGCGGTGAGCGGGACCCCCGGGCGGTAGGCGAGGTGGACGTGCGAGGGCGCGTCCAGCAGCAGCAGGTCGGCCCGGGCCCCCGGGGAGATCAGGCCGACGTCGGTGCGGCGCAGCGCCCGGGCGCCGCCGGCGGTGGCGGCCCAGACCGCCTGATCCGGCGTCATGCCCATCTCGCGGACCGCGACCGCGATGCAGAAGGCCATCGAACTGGTGAAGCTGGAGCCCGGGTTGCAGTCCGTCGAGAGCGCGACGGTGGCGCCCGCGTCGAGCAGCCGGCGCGCGTCCGGGTAGGGGGCGCGGGTGGAGAACTCCGCGCCGGGCAGCAGGGTGGCCACCGTGCCGCCGCTCGCCAGCGCGTCCACGTCGGCGTCGGTCAGGTGGGTGCAGTGGTCGGCCGAGGCCGCGCCGAGCTCCACCGCGAGCTGCACGCCGGGGCCGTGGTGCAGCTGGTTGGCGTGCACCCGGGGGATCAGGCCACGGGCCGCACCGGCCGTCAGGATCTCCCGGGCCTGGTCGCCGTCGAAGGCGCCCTGCTCGCAGAACACGTCCACCCACCGGGCGTGCGGCGCACAGGCGTCCAGCATCTCGCCGGTCACCAGCGCGACGTACGCCGCCGGGTCGTCCGTGAACTCCGGGGCGACCACGTGGGCGCCGAGGTAGGTGGTCTCGGTGGTGTGCTTGGACGCGATCCGCAGTGCGCGGGCCTCGTCCTCGACGGTGAGGCCGTAGCCGGACTTGCACTCGATCGTGGTGGTGCCCTGGCGCAGCGCCTCGTTGACGAAGCGGGTGAGGTTGGCCTCCAGCTCCGCGTCGGTGGCGGCCCGGGTGGCGGCCACCGTGGTGCGGATGCCGCCGGCGGTGTAGGACCGGCCGCTCATCCGGGCGTTGAACTCGGCGGTCCGGTCGCCCGCGAAGACCAGGTGGGCGTGCGAGTCCACGAAGCCGGGCAGCAGCGCCCGGCCCTGCGCGTCGACGTGCTCGTCGGCGGCGGGGGCCTGCCCGGCCGGGCCGACCCAGGCCACCCTGCCGTCCTCGACCAGTACGGCGGCGTCGGTCAGCAGGCCGAGCGGGCCGCTGCCGTGGGAGGGGTCGTTGGTGACGAGCGAGCCGACGTTGCCGATCAGGGTGCTCAACTCGGGCTGCCTTTCGGGGAGGTGACGGGGGTACGCCGAAAGGCGCGGGTCCGAGAGGATCAGCCCCTCTCGGACCCGCGCCGGTCAGTTTACTGGCGGAGTGCGGCGATTGTCGTGCTCAGTGCACGGGGTACGTCGGGGACCAGCTGGTGGACCCCGTCCTTGACCACGTGCCGGCCGCCGACCACCAGGTGGCGGACGTCGGCGCCGGAGGCGGCGAAGACCGCCGTCTCGGCGCCCAGCTCGGGCGGCGGCCCGGCCGTGCGCACCGAGTCCAGCGCGATCACCGTGAAGTCGGCGAGCGCCCCGGCCTCGATCCGGCCGGCCTCCGGCCAGCCCAGCGAGGCGTGGCCGTCCTCGCCGCCGGCCCGCAGCAGCGCGGCGGCGGTCCAGTGACCCCTGGTCCGGGTGCGCAGGCGCTCGTCCAGCTCCAGCGCCCGGGCCTCCTCCCACGGGTCGATCACCGCATGGCTGTCGCTGCCCAGGGTCACCGGGCAGCCGGCGCTCGCCAACTGCCGGGCGGGGCCGATGCCGTCGGCCAGGTCCCGCTCGGTGGTCGGGCACATGCAGATGTGGGTGGAGGAGTCCGCCAGCAGCCGGATGTCCTCCTCCGTCAGGTGGGTGGCGTGCACGGCCGAGGTGCGCGGGCCGAGCACGCCGTGGTCGGCCAGCAGCCGGGTCGGGGTGACCCCGTGCGCGGCCAGGCAGGCGTCGTTCTCGGCGGTCTGCTCCGAGAGGTGGACGTGCAGCGGCGCCTGCGCGCGCTCGCCCCACTGCGCCACGGTGCCCAACTGCCCGGCGGGGACGGCCCGGACGGAGTGCACCGCCGCGCCGATCCGGGCGTGTGCGCTCGGCTTCAGCGCGTCCACCCGGGCGGCCCAGGCGTCCGCGTCCCCGTCGCTGAACCGCAGCTGCGGCTCGGTCGGCGCGGCGCCGAAGCCCGAGGAGAGGTAGCAGGTGTCCAGCAGGGTGATCCGGATGCCGGCCCGGGCGGCGGCCTCGATCAGCGCGTGGCCCATCGCGTTCGGGTCGTCGTAGCGGGCACCGCCGGGAGCGTGGTGCAGGTAGTGGAACTCGCCCACCGCGCTGATCCCGGCCAGCGCCATCTCCGCGTAGACGGCGGTGGCCAGCTCCAGGTAGCTGTCCGGGCTCAGCGCACCGGCGAACCGGTACATGGTGTCCCGCCAGGTCCAGAAGGTGCCCGAGCCGACCTGCACGCTGCCGCGCAGCGCGCGGTGGAAGGCGTGCGAGTGCGCGTTGGCCTGGCCCGGCAGCAGCAGACCGGCGAGCCGGACCGCCCCGGGCGGGCAGGGCCCGCTGTCCGGGGTGACGGCGGTGATCCGGCCGTCGGCCACCGCGATCAGCACGTCCCGCTCCACGGCCGGGCCGCCCTGGTGCGGCAGCCAGGCGTGCTCGGCCCAGTAGGTCTGCGGCTCGGTCACTGACACGCCAGGTCCTCCAGTACGTCGGCGAGCGCGGTCACGCCGGTCAGGCAGTCCGCCTCCTCGGCGTGCTCGGCCGGGGAGTGCGAGACACCGGTGGGGTTGCGCACGAACAGCATGGCGGTCGGGATCTCGGACGCCAGGATCCCGGCGTCGTGCCCCGCCCCGGTCGGCAGCACCGGCACCCCGCCGAGCCGCTCGGCCAGCCGGTCGCGGAGCGGGCCGTCGAAGTCGACCACCGGGGTGTACGACTCCCGGGTCAGCTCGACCCGGACGCCGTCCCGCCCGCCGCGCGCGTACGCGGCCTCCCGGATCTGCTCGACCAGGGCGGTCAGGGTCTCCTCGTCGGCCGCCCGGGAGTCCAGCCAGCCCCGGATCAGCGAGGCGATCGCATTGGTGCCGTTCGGCTCCACCGCGACCTTGCCGAAGGTGGCCAACGCGCCTGCCAGCTTGGCCTTCTGACGCGCCGTCAGCACGGTGTCGGCGAAGGTCAGCATCGGGTCCCGGCGGTCCTCGATCCGGGTGGTGCCGGCGTGGTTGGCCTCGCCGTGGAAGTCGAACCGCCAGCGGCCGTGCGGCCAGATCGCGCTGGCCACCCCGACCGGCTGCGCCTCGGTGAGGTAGCGGCCCTGCTCGACGTGCAGCTCGACGAAGGCCCCGATCCGGGCCAGCCGGTCGTGGTCCGCACCGATCAGCGCCGGGTCGTAGCCGGCCCGCTCCATCGCGTCGGGGAGCCGGACACCGTCCGCGTCGCGCAGCTCGTACGCCGCCTCCCGGCCGAGCACCCCGGCGGTGAGCCGGGAGCCGATGCAGGCCACGCCGAACCGCGCGCCCTCCTCGTCACCGAAGTTGACGATCGCCAGCGGCTTGGTGAACTCGGCCTCGCGGGAGCGGAGTTCGTCGAGGGCGGCGAAGGAGGAGACCACGCCGAGCGGGCCGTCGTAGGCGCCGCCGTCCGGGACGGAGTCCAGGTGCGAGCCGGTGACCACCGCACCGTCGCCGTTCGGATCGCCCAGCCAGGCCCACTGGTTGCCGTTGCGGTCCAGCTCGTAGTGCAGGCCGCGGCTGCGGGCCTGCTGCTCGAACCAGGAGCGGCACTCGGCGTCGGCGGAGTTCCAGGCGAAGCGGCGGTAGCCGCCGGAGGAGGCGGAGCGGCCCACCGGGAGCAGCTCCGCCCACATCTCCAGGAAGGAGTCGCTCACAGCTCGCCCATGGGGATGCGCACACCGCGCTCGGCCGCGACCTCGGAGGCGCGGTCGTAGCCCGCGTCCACGTGGCGGATGACGCCCATGCCCGGGTCGTTGGTGAGCACCCGGCGGATCTTCTCGCCCGCCAGCGGGGTGCCGTCGGCCACCGTGACCTGGCCGGCGTGGATCGAGCGGCCGATGCCGACGCCGCCGCCGTGGTGGATGGAGACCCAGGAGGCGCCGGAGGCGACGTTCACCATGGCGTTCAGCAGCGGCCAGTCGGCGATCGCGTCCGAGCCGTCCAGCATCGCCTCGGTCTCCCGGTACGGGGAGGCGACCGAGCCGCAGTCCAGGTGGTCGCGGCCGATCACCAGCGGGGCGGAGAGCTCGCCGGAGGCGACCATGTCGTTGAACCGCTCGCCGGCCTTGTCGCGCTCGCCGTAGCCGAGCCAGCAGATCCGCGCCGGGAGGCCCTGGAAGTGCACCTTCTCCTGGGCCATCTTGATCCAGCGGTGCAGCGACTCGTTCTCCGGGAAGAGGTCGAGCACCGCCTTGTCGGTCTTGTAGATGTCCTGCGGGTCCCCGGACAGCGCCGCCCAGCGGAACGGGCCCTTGCCCTCGCAGAACAGCGGCCGGATGTACGCCGGGACGAAGCCGGGGAAGGCGAACGCCCGGTCGTAGCCCGCGAGTTGCGCCTCGCCACGGATCGAGTTGCCGTAGTCGAAGACCTCCGCGCCACGGTCCTGGAAGCCCACCATCGCCTCGACGTGACGGGCCATCGACTCGCGCGAGCGCTGGGTGAACTCGGCCGGCTTCTCGGCCGCGTAGCTCGCCATGTCCTCGAAGGCCACGCCGACCGGGAGGTAGCTCAGCGGGTCGTGGGCGCTGGTCTGGTCGGTGACGATGTCGATCGGGGCGTCCATCGCCAGCAGCTGCGGGAACATCTCCGCCGCGTTGCCCAGCACGCCGATCGACAGCGGCTGCCGCTTGTCACGGGCCTCGGTGGCCAGCTGGAGCGCGTGGTCGAGGTTCTTCGCCTCGACGTCCAGGTAGCGGTGCTCGATCCGGCGGGCGATCCGGGACGGGTCGCAGTCGATGCAGATCGCCACGCCGCCGTTCATGGTGACGGCGAGCGGCTGGGCGCCGCCCATGCCACCGAGGCCGGCGGTCAGGGTGATGGTGCCTTCGAGGGTGTTGCCGAAGCGCTTGGCCGCCACCGCACCGAAGGTCTCGTAGGTGCCCTGGAGGATGCCCTGGGTCCCGATGTAGATCCACGAGCCGGCCGTCATCTGCCCGTACATGGTGAGCCCGAGGCTCTCCAGCCGGCGGAACTCCTCCCAGTTCGCCCAGTCGCCGACCAGGTTGGAGTTGGCGATCAGCACGCGCGGCGCCCACTCGTGCGTCTGCATCACGCCGACCGGGCGGCCGGACTGGACCAGCATGGTCTCGTCCTGCTTCAGGCCCTCCAGGGTGCGCACCATCGCGTCGAAGGAGCGCCAGTCGCGGGCCGCCTTGCCGGTGCCGCCGTAGACCACCAGCTTCGAGGGGTGCTCCGCCACCTCCGGGTCCAGGTTGTTCATCAGCATCCGCAGGGCAGCCTCCTGCTGCCACCCCTGCGTCGTCAGCTTGGTCCCGCGCGCCGCGCGCACCTCGCGCGGGCCGCTCGCCGTCTGCTGCTGCACCATGTCCCGGACTCCTTGCGGATGGATTCATTCAGACTCTGTTCGACTGAATATATCCAATCACTACCGGCTCGAACAGGCCCCGCGACGAGGACGTTCGCGACTACCATGGGTGCCGGCTGCCGGTACGCACCGAGGAGGACACCTTGACGCTCATCGCGGTGCACCCCGGCCGACTGCGCGACGCGGCCGAGCAGATCGAGCGCAGCACCGGCCTCCGGGTCCAGATCATCGGAGGCTCGCTGGTGATGTCACCGACCCCGCGCGGCAAGCGCGCGGGCGCGATCCGCCGGCTGCGCGGACACCTGGAGCCCCACCTCCCGCCCGGCCTTGGCACCTACGAGGTCTCCTCCGTCGCCATGCCCGACGACGAGGACGACTACGCCACCCCGGATCTGGTCGTGCTCCCCGTCGACTGGGAGGAGGACGACGCCTGGTTGGCCGACCCGCGGGACGCCGCCCTCGCCGTCGAGGTGATCTCCAGCTCCGAACGGGCCCGGGACATCGGCAACAAGACGGACTGGTACGCCACGGCGGGCGTCGCCCTGCTGCTGGCGGTCGACCCCCGGCACGCCACCTGGACGCTCTACAGCCACCCGCGCGACGGCGCCTACCAGGGCGTGCTGAAGGGCGCCTTCGGTGACGAGGTCCCCCTCCCCCCGCCGCTTCCGGCGGCCCTGCCGACCGGGGACCTCCCCCGCTACTGATCCTCCGTCAGGCCGCCTCGTCGCCGCCGTCCCAGGCGATGCCGAGGGCGGCCAGCCAGGCGCGGTCGGCGTCGTCGGGGGTCGGAGCGGGGGTCCGCTCGGGCTCGCGCTTCGAGGGGCGGGGGATCTCCTGGACGGGGCCGAGGCCGTACTTGTCGACGGCGGCGGTGGAGGTGGGGCCGGGTTCGATGACGCCGACGTGGACGGCGGACTCGTCGCCCGGTTCGAGGACGGTGAGGTCGGGGTCGGGCGGGCGGCGGAGGGCGATCCGCCGGCCGCAGGTCGGGCAGGACCACTCGTCGGCGCCCGAGGCGAGCCGGCCGACCAGTTTCATCTCGTGGATGACGCGCATGGCTGAGCAGCACCCCCGTCCGGCCCCGGCGTGGGGCCTTGCTGACGGGATGCCCGCTCACCGATCGTCAGCAACCAGGCGTGACCGACCCGTTGTTCAGGAGATGCGCGCGGGGTTGGTGTAGACGTTGGCCCCCTCGCCGCGCAGGAAGCCGACCAGGGTCAGCCCCAGCTCCTCGGCCAGGTCCACCGCCAGCGAGGACGGCGCGGAGACGGCGGCCAGCAGCGGGACGCCGGCCAGCGCCGCCTTCTGGGTCAGCTCGAACGAGGCCCGTCCGGAGACCATCAGCAGATGCCCCGTCAGCGGCAGCAGCCCCTCCCGCAGGGCCCATCCCACCACCTTGTCCACCGCGTTGTGCCGCCCGACGTCCTCCCGGGCGCAGAGCAGCTCACCGTCGGCGGTGAACAGCCCCGCCGCGTGCAGCCCACCGGTGGAGTCGAAGGCCTTCTGCGCCGCCCGCAGCGCCTGCGGCAGCCCGTACAGCACCTCGGGCGCCACCCGCAGCGGGTCCTCGGCGAGGGGCCAGCGGACGTGGGTGCGGACGGCGTCCACGGTGTCCCGGCCGCAGAGGCCGCAGGCGCTGGTGGTGAGCAGGTTCCGGTGCGCCGTCAGCGCGGGCCGGGCGGCGCCCCGCAGGGTCGCGTCGACCACGTTGTAGGTGTTCAGCCCGTCCGCGTCCGTCCCGGCGCAGTACCGCAGCGCGGCCAGCTGCTCCGCCTCGTGCAGCATCCCCTCCCCCACCAGGAAGCCGGCCACCAGGTCGAAGTCCTGCCCCGGGGTCCGCATGGTCACCGTGAGCGCCTCGCCGCCGACCCGGATCTCCAGCGGCTCCTCGCCCGCCAGCACGTCCGCCCGCTCCCCGCGCTCCGCCCCGCGCAGCCGTACCACCCGCCGCCGCACCGTCGCCCGCGCCATCACCGGCCCCTTCCCGTCGGGGCCAGGTTACGCCGGAAGAGCTGTTCGGCCCGACCTTGTTGTCATATCTTCATTCAGCTGATGTCATGGTGCATATGGATATGCACACTGCTGTGGACCCTTCCGCTCCGGTGATCGTCGTCGGCAAGGCCGACGTCAGTGCCGAGGACGTCATCGCCGTCGCCCGGGGCAACGCCCGGGTCGAGATCGGGCCGGACGCGCTGGCCGAGATGGCGACCGCGCGGGCCCGGATCGAGGCGCTGGCCGCCGAGCCCCGGCCGGTCTACGGGGTGTCCACCGGCTTCGGCGCGCTCGCGGTGCGGCACATCAGCCCGGAGCTGCGGGCGCAGCTCCAGCGGTCGCTGGTGCGCTCGCACGCGGCGGGCATGGGCCCCGTGGTGGAGCGCGAGGTGGTCCGGGCGCTGGTCTTCCTGCGGATGAAGACCCTCGCCTCCGGCCGCACCGGTGTGCGCCCGCTGGTCGCGCAGACCATGGCCGCCCTGCTGAACGCCGGAATCACCCCCGTGGTCCGGGAGTTCGGCTCGCTCGGCTGCTCCGGCGACCTCGCCCCGCTCTCGCACTGCGCGCTCGCCCTGATGGGCGAGGGCACCGCGTACGACGCCGAGGGCGTGGAGCGCCCGGCCGGCGAGCTGCTGGCCGAGGCCGGCATCGAGCCGGTCGAGCTACTGGAGAAGGAGGGCCTGGCCCTCATCAACGGCACCGACGGCATGCTCGGCATGCTGGTGATGGCGCTGGCCGACCTGGCCCGGCTGTTCACCACCGCCGACATCACCGCCGCGATGTCGCTGGAGGCGCTGCTCGGCACCGACAAGGTGCTCGCGCCCGAGCTGCACGGCCCGATCCGCCCGCACCCCGGCCAGGCCCTCTCGGCCGCCAACATGCTGGCCGTGCTGGCCGGTTCGGGCCTGACGGGGCACCACCAGGACGACGCGCCGCGGGTCCAGGACGCCTACTCGATCCGCTGCGCCCCGCAGGTGGCCGGCGCCGGCCGCGACACCCTGACCCACGCCCAGCTGGTCGCCTCCCGCGAGCTGGCCGCCTCGGTCGACAACCCGGTGGTGCTGCCCGACGGCCGGGTCGAGTCGAACGGCAACTTCCACGGCGCCCCGGTCGCCTACGTGCTCGACTTCCTGGCCATCGCCGCCGCCGACCTCGGCTCGATCTCCGAGCGGCGCACCGACCGGCTGCTCGACAAGGCCCGCTCGCACGGCCTGCCGGCCTTCCTGGCCGACGACCCGGGCGTGGACTCCGGCCTGATGATCGCCCAGTACACCCAGGCCGCCCTGGTCAGCGAGAACAAGCGGCTCGCCGTGCCGGCCTCGGTGGACTCCATCCCGTCCTCGGCGATGCAGGAGGACCACGTCTCGATGGGCTGGTCCGCCGCCCGCAAGCTGCGCCAGTCGGTGGACAACCTGGCCCGCATCCTGGCCGTCGAACTGACCGCCTCCGCCCGGGCGTTGGAGATCCGCACCGACAACGGCAGCGGCCCGCTGGCGCCCGCCACGGCCGCTGCGGTGGCCGCCGCGCGGGCGGCGGGGGTCGGCGGGGCCGGTCGCGACCGGTTCCTCTCGCCGGACCTGGAGGCGGCAGCGGCCTTCGTCGCCTCCGGCGCTCTGGTCGACGCGGTCGAGACCGTCACGGGCACCCTGGCCTGACACCGTGGCGCCCCCGGCGGACGGACCCGGCCGGGGGCGCACGGACGGCAAGCGGTGCCGCCCCGCTCCCCGGCAGGGCCGTCCCCTCGATGGGGTCGACTGTGACACCGTGCGGCTCCGCCGCGTGGGCGGGCGTCGCCGAAGGGCCCTCCGGCCCGATGCCGGGCAAGGAGGGCACGTGCTCCGGCAGCGCCCGCCCGGCCCCGTCACGGAGACGCCCCCGGCACCACGCGCCCGCGTGGTAGAACGGCGGCACCCGACTGACGGTGGGTCAACGGCCGGCGGGTCAACGGCCGTTGGGCCACCTGCCGGTCCACGCCCGACCAGCCGAGCCACACCCCCGGGTCGCTGCGCGAACGCACCGGGCCCCCGGAGTCACCAGTCGTCGCGGCGCCGCTTGAAGTCCGGGCGGTGGGAGGAGAGGGCGTTGGCCATGTTGACGCCGACGATGCCGATCCAGCAGACCACCAGGCCCCAGACGCCCCCGGTGCCGCCGGCCACGCCGGAGAGCGGGATGCCGAGGGCGAGCGAGACGATCGGCAGCTTCGGTCCGCCGCCACCGCCGCCCTCACCGCCGCCGCGCCGGCGCCGTCCGTCGAGCTGCTCGGAGACGCGCTGCTCGACCCGGGCGTCCAGCCGCGAGTCCAGCCGGGCCAGGAAGGAGTCGACGATCTCCGCCTCGTACTCCTTGCCCAGCTCCTTGCGGGTCAGCACCGCCGCGTCCAGGTCGCGCTTGAGTTCGTCCTGCCGAGAGTCCATGCGCACCAGCGTCCTCCCCTCCCCCGCGCCCGGTCCACCGTCCGGTACCGGTTTCGGGGGCGGCTCAGGGGTAAATCAGGGACACCCCGGAGTCGGCCGTCCGATCCCACTGTTCGATACTTCGTTGCCCGGCGTTCGGCGTTGCTGCACAGTCTCTGACGTTCCGACCGCCGCCCACCCAGCCCGGAGGATGCGCCGATGACCAGCACCGACGACAGCGGTTCCGTCGGCCCCTCCGCCAAGCTGCTCCAGCTCTTCGACGGGCACCGGCTGACGCCCACCCAGCGGCGGATCGCGCACTCGCTGGTGCGGCACGCGGCCGAGGCGCCGTTCCTGTCCAGCGTCGAGGTGGCCGAGCTGGCCGGGGTGAGCCAGCCGTCCGTCACCCGCTTCGCGGTGGCGCTCGGCTTCGACGGGTACCCGGCGCTGCGCAAGCAGCTGCGCGAGCTCGGCGCGGGCGAGCAGGGTGCGCCCGAGTCGCCCTCCGACGTGGTGCGCAACGAGCACCAGCAGGCCGTGCTGGCCGAGATCGGCCACCTGCGCCACCTGGCCGAGCTGCTGGCCGATCCCGAACCGATCGTCCGGGCCGCCCGGCTGCTGGCCGCCTCCCGGCCGCTGCCGGTGCTGGGCCTGCGGGCGGCCTCCGCCCAGGCCCGGGGCTTCGCGTACTTCGCCGCCAAGGTGCACCCGGACATCCGGCTGCTCGACGAGGGCGGCTCGATGCTGGCCGACCGCCTGGAGCAGGCAGCGGCGGCCGGAGCCACCGCGCTGCTCTGCTTCGCCCTCCCCCGCTACCCCCGCGAGCTGATGGACGCCCTGGTGGTGGCCCGGGACTGCGGCCTGACCGTGCTCACGGTCGCGGACAGCGCCTTCGCCCCGGTCGCCAAGCTCTCCGACCTGATGCTGCCGGCCGCGGTCGGCACCGGCCTGGTCTTCGACACCGCCTGCGCCCCGATGATGCTCGGCCGCGTCCTGCTCCAGACCATGTGCGACGACATCCCCGGCGCCGAGGCCCGGCTGGAGGCGATCGAGCAGTCGGCCGCCGCGCGGGGGCTGTTCCTCGACTAGGAGCTGACCCCTCGTCGGGGAGCGGCCGTGACACCGTGCGGCGACGGCGCTCGGGCGGACGACGACGTCCACGTGTCTCGGCGGCGCCGGGCCCCCGGGCCGGGAGCTGACCCGGCGTCACTCCCGTCGGCGTCACTCCCGCCGGAGGTCCTCCGGCCGGGGGCGGAGGCCGGCGACGAACGGGCCGACCGCGAGGGCGAGCAGCAGGGCCGCCCCGGCCATCGGGAGGGCAAGGCCGACCGCTCCGCCGTACCAGCCGCCCTCGCGGCCGGAGAGCAGCAGCAGGGCGTTGGCGGCGAGGTGCCCGGTGGCCAGGGCGAGGGTGAGCACCAGTAGCAGCGGGGCGAGCAACTGGGCGGTCTGGACAGCCCGAAGGGTCCGGGCCGGGGTGCCGACCACCACCAGCGAGGCGACCTGGCGGCGGCGTTCGGCGGCCCGGCCGAGCGCACTGACCAGGAAGGCGACGACCCCGAGCAGGAAGCCGACCCGGATGCCGGTGTACACCACCCCCCGGTGCACCCGGTAGGACTCCAGTCCGTTCAGGTCGAGGTCCAGCACGCTGAGGGTGGCAGCAGGCGCCACCCCGGCCAGCCCGGCCGCGAAGCGGTCCACGCTGCCCGCATTGACGGTCCCTCAGAGCGCCGCCTCGATCAGGTCGGCGGTGTGCGCCGTCCCCCCGGCGGTGCGGAGCTCCTCGCGGATCGCCGCCAGCCGGGCCGCCACCCCGGGGTCGGCCGTGAGGTCGAGCAGGGCGGCGCGGAGCGCCTCCGGGGTGGCCGCGTCGGTGTCCAGGCGGCGGCCGACGCCGAGCTCGACCAGGCGGTCGGCGTTGGCGTACTGGTCGACGCCCTGCGGGACGGCGATCATCGGGACGCCGCAGTACAGGCCCTCGGTGGTGCCGCCCATGCCGGCGTGGGTGACGAATGCATCGGCCTGCTCCAGGATCGCCAACTGCGGGACCCAGGAGTGCAGTTCGACGTTGTCAGGGACGGGGCCGAGGGCGGCCGGGTCAACGTGGCTGCCGATCTGGAGCACCACGTGCCAGCCGGGCAGCTCGCCGAAGGCGCGCAGGCAGGCCCGGTAGAAGTCGGGCTGGTCGGTGTAGGCCGAGCCGAGCGAGACCAGCAGGACCCGCTCGGCACCGGCCGGGCGGGCCCAACTCCCCTGGTGGGAGCGGTCGCCGAAGGCCGGGCCGACGAAGGTGTACCGCGCGGGATCGACCCGGTCGGCCTGCGGCTGGAGGGCGCGCGGGATGAGCACCAGGGAGCGGTCGGGCCGGCCGAGGAAGTCCATCGGCTCGATGCCGGTGACGCCGTTCTCGGCCAGCCAGCCGCGGAACGCCGCCAGGTGGGCACCGCCGTCGGAGCGCAGCGCCTCGCCCAGCTCGGGCACGTCCTGGTCGAAGCCCTCCCAGGCGACGAAGGTGGGCGAGAGCTGGAGCGCGGGCACGCCCCAGTTCGCCGCCAGCACCCGGGCCGGGCAGCCGGCGATGTCGTAGAGGAACAGATCGGGGCGGTCGCCCTCGAACGCCTCCCGGAGCACCGGCAGCATCGCCCGGGCGTCGGCCAGGAAGAGCCGCTGCACGGCGAGCGGGTCGGCCGGCCAGTCCCCCTCGCCCTCCCCGGTCAGCGGGAGGGTGGTGCGGTACGGGACCAGGGTGGCACCGGCGCCCTCGATCAGCTCCGCGAAGGCGGGGTCGTTGGCGTAGCTGACCCGGTGGCCCCGGGCGGCCAGCTCCCGGATCACCTCGATGCTCGGGTTGACGTGGCCGTGGGCCGGGATGGAGACCATGGCGATGTGGGCGGGGCGGCGGGTCATGCGGACTCCCGGTGCGACAGGGATGAGTGAGACGAGACGATCCGTCTCGCTTGACGCCCAGCATGCCCCAGGGCCGACGGACCGTCAAGACGAGACGTTTCGTATCGTCGAGCTGCTAGCATCGCCGCATGACCTCGAAGACCCCGGACCCGGCCCGCCGCAGCGAGCGCTCCCGGCAGGCCATCCTCACCGCCGCCGCCGAGCTGACCATCGAGCTGGGCTACGCCAAGCTGACCATCGAGGCGATCGCCGCCCGCGCCGGGGTCGGCAAGCAGACCATCTACCGCTGGTGGCCCTCCAAGGGCGCGGTGGTCTTCGACGCCCTGCTCGCCACCAACGCGGACGAGGCCGGCAGCCTGGCCCTCCCGGACACCGGGGACCTTGCCGCCGACCTCCGGGTGCTGCTGCGCGGCACCGCCGAGGAGATGTCCACCCCGTTCTACGACCAGGCCGGACGGGCGCTCACCGCCGAGGTGCTGACCGACCGCCAGCTGCTGGGCGAGTACAAGGAGCGGCTGCTCGGCCCGCTGCTCGCGGTCACCGAGGAGCGGCTGCGCAGCGCCCGGGCCGCCGGGCAGGTGGCCGAGGACGCCGATCTGGCGCTGGCCGTCGAGCTGCTCTACGGCCCGCTGTACTACCGCTGGCTGCACGGCCTCGGACCGCTCGACCAGGGCTACGCGGACGGCCTGGTCGAGCAGGTGGTCCGGGCACTGCGCCCCTGACCGTCAGCGGCGCCCGCGGCGGCGCAGCAGCAGCCAGACCACCACCGCGACCAGCAGGCCCGCCAGCAGCACGACCAGCAGGATCGCGATGAAGGAGAAGCCCTTCTTCTTCTTGCTCTTGGTCTTGCTCTTGCTCTTGGCGGTCTTGCTCTTGGCCAGCTCGCGGACCGCCTCGGTCCGGACCGCCGGGCCGCCCAGCACCACCACGGCCCCCTCTGCGGAGGCACCCTGAGCCATCGTCAGGGTGAGCGGGGCCCGCGATCCGGTCGTGCTGGCACTCGCGGTGGTGGTGGCCAGCCCGCCGAAGGCGAGCGCCAGCATCAGCATGGTGGCGACGATTCGTCTGTGCATGTCCCCCGTGTACCCCGTTCCCGCCCGGCCACGGCGGCGGGCGACCCACCAACTCTGGCACGGGGCACGGCCGGGCGACAGGCACCGGACGAAGCCGTGACGGAGCCGGGACGACCGTCCGCCCCGGCGGATCACGGGGGCGGCGAGGCCGGGCCGGAGAGCGCGACCGCCACCAGGGCGCGCAGCGCGGGGGCGATCTGGCCGAACGGCAGGGTCGCCTCGTCCGCGAACAGCTCCACCAGCCAGCCCCCGGCCGCGTTCTGACCGCCCGCCACCACCATCGCGCGGTAGCCGCTGACCATCATCATCGCCTCCTCCGCCGGGTCGTTCCCGGCCGCCCCGGCCCGCAGCGCGAACGCGCCGCCGCGCACCGCCCGCCTGGTCAGCGGGTAGTGGCCGAGGTCGAAGACGGCGTCCGGGGCCTCGATCCGGGCCCGCTGGGTCTCCGCGCCCGAGCTGGTCGGACCGCTGGTCATCCGGTACACCGCGTGCTGGGCGGTGCGCATGAACTGCGAGCCCGGCGGCACGTACGAGATCCACCAGCCGACCGCGTCCAGCAGCCGGGAGGCGGTCTCCGCGACCACCCCGAGTCGGCTGATGGTGTCGGCGGGGTGGCTGGCCCGGCCGGCGCCGGTCCGGTCCAGGGCGCCGAGCACCGCGCTGAGCAGCTGGCCCGGGTCGGCGCTGTGCGCCGCGCCCCGGAACCGGCGGCGGTCCGCGGTGCCGGCCCGGGCGCCGGCCCGCCGGCCGTCGGCCCGGTGGTGCGGGTCGGCCGCGTCGGCCAGCAGCACCGTCGGGTCGGGCGAGAAGCCGGGGCCGTGGCTGCGGCCGGCCACCACCGGGTGGGCGGCCCGGGCCGCCTTGGCCCGGTACTGGGCCGCGTCGGCCAGCCGGAACAGCCGGTCCGGGGTGGTCACCGGCCCGATCGAGTCCCCGGTCGAGGCCACCCCGCAGGCCACCCCCTCGCCGTCGGCCAGCTGGAGCGCGCGGGCACACAGCTCCTCCGCCACCGCGACCACCTCGTCCGCCTTCTGACCCTCCGCCAGCAGGCAGAACTCGTCCCCGCCGAGCCGGGCCGCGAGCGCCCCCGGCAGCTTGGCGGCGGCCAGCGAGAGCTGGTGGGCGAAGCGCTCCAGCAGCCGGTCGCCGACCTCGTGGCCGAGCCGGTCGTTGACCCGCTTCAGGCCGTTGACGTCGCAGACCACCAGCGAGATCACCGCACCGCTGCGGTTGTGCTCCTGGAGCGCCGCGTCCAGTCGGGCGTCCACCGCGCGGCGGTTGGCCAGGCCGGTGAGCGGGTCGGTGAAGGCCAGCCGGCGCAGGTCGGCGAGCCGCTCGGTCTGGGCCAGGCCGGCCGAGATCTGGGCGGCCAGCAGGGTGGCGTACTCGGCGTCCGGCTCGGTGAAGACGGCCAGGCCGGCGGTGCGGGCCAGGTAGAGCTCGCCCCAGGCCTGGCCGTGCAGCACGATCGGGGCGACCAGGCAGCACTCGCGGCCCCGGCGGCGCAGACCGGCGGCGCGCTGCTGGCAGAACGCGCCGGCGCCCGGGTGTGCGTGCGGGGTGTGCGGCTCGTGGTTCTCCGCCGTCTGGACCCAGGCGCGCGGAAGGCGGCCGGTGGTCCAGTGCTCCTCCAGGTAGGTGACGATCTCCGGGAAGTCGGCCACCGGGTAGGACTCGTCCTCGGGCAGCTCCTCCTCCCCTGGGGCGAGGTCGCCGTGGTTCACCAGCACCCGCAGCCGGCCGGACTCGCGGTCCCAGACCGAGACGGCGGCCATCGTGGCGCCGAGCGCGGTGGTGGCCCGGACGGCCGCCGCCCGGACCGCCTCCAGCGGGGTGAGCGCCCCGGCCATGTCCTGGGCCAGCTCGACCACCGCGCGCAGCCGCAGGTCCGACGGTGCATGCACGCACTCGGTCATGGTCGCCTCGCTCACCGGTTCGCCTCGCCCAGGGGTGGTGGTGGAATCTGCCCGTTCTGCACCCAGGTTATGGCGGTGAATGGAGACTATGTCCGATTTGTCGTAACGAAACTGCGCGGCCGCCCCGCTCCGGGCCCATCAGCCGAGCTGAGGGATGCGGCCGAGCCGGGTGAGCAGCCAGGGTTCGACCAGGCCGAGGCCACGGACCGGGCGGCGCCACATCGGCTGGAGGTGGAAGCGGTGCGGACCGGTGACGGGCTGCTCCTCCAGCGGGGAGGGGGCCGCCGCGCCGGAGTGCTCCAGGGCGGCGGCGAACTCGCCGTCCAGCAGGACGGCGTCCTTCGGGGCGATCGAGGTGAGGCGGCTCGCCAGGTTGACCGTGGTGCCGAAGACGTCGCCCATCCGGGAGGTGACGGTGCCGAAGGCCATGCCGACCCGCAGGGCCGGGATGTTCTCGGTGTCGGCCAGCGTCTCGATCAGCGAGAGGGCGATCTCGGCGGCGGTGGCCGGGTCCTCGGAGACGTAGAGGATCTCGTCGCCCAGGGTCTTCACCACCCGGCCCCCCTGACCGGCGATCAGGTCGGAGCAGGTGTTCTCGAAGGTCTCGACCAGCTCGCCGAGCTCCTCCTCCTCCAGCCGGCGGGAGAGCCGGGTGAAGCCGACCAGGTCGGCGAAGCCGACCGCGAGCCGGCCACTGGTGATCTCGGTGTCCTCGGCGGCCTGCACCACCCGCCCGGTGACGGCGGCGAGCTGACGGCGCCACACGTAGACCAGGAACTGCTCCAGTTCGGGCAGCAGCAGCTCGACCAGCGGGTAGGCCACCTCGGCCCGGGTCAGGCCCGGCTCGACGGCCTGGGTGAGGTTCTCCAGGAAGGTGTCCATCTGCCAGCCGGCCAGCCGGGCGGTGGTCTGACCCGTGGAGCGGGCCACCTGGATCGCCATCGACTCGCTGAGCAGACCCGACTCGACCAGGCCGGCCAGGCGGCGCAGTGCGATCACGTCCCCGTCGGTGAGCGCCCGGGACTGCCCGATGTCGGGGAAGCCCATCGCCCGCCAGAAGCGGGTGGCCAGCTCCATCGGCACGTCGGCGGCACGGGCTGCCTGGTACGGCGTGTACCGGCGCGGCGCGTCCAGGATCAGCCGCTCCAGGTCGAGCGCGACCGTCTGACCGTGTCCGTCGTCCTGCCCGCCGCCGCCTGCGTCCACCACCGGTCCGTCCCCGTGCGGGTGCCGCACTTGCCTCATGTCCTGCCTGTCCAGGGGCGACCGACCACCACGCGGGTAGTGGTGCGCCTCACACCGCTGCCAGGGGGAATCGTCGCACGGAATTTCCCGATCCGGGGCATCCACCCGAAGCCGACCACTGGACGGACGCCCCGGGGTCCACGAGTCGGACGGTCCCGGGGCGCTGACCTGGCAGCCCGTCAGGACGGCTGCGGACGGACGTGCACCACGTCCCCGGCGGCCACCGGGTGGCGGGTGCCGTCGGGGGTGCGGACCACCAGCCGGCCGTCCCCGTCCACCGCCACCGCCTCGCCCGACAGCTCGCGCTCTCCCGGGAGTTGGACCCGGACCGGGCGGCCGAGGGTGGTGCAGCGGGCCGCGTACGCGGGCAGCAGGCCACTGGCGTGCGGATCGCCGGCCGCCTCGACCCACTCGCCGTAGAGCTCGGCGAAGCCGCGCAGCAGGGCCCGCAGCAGGGTCTCCCGGTCGGTCACCGCCGCGCCCGCCAGGGCCAGCGAGGTGGCGGTCGGGACGGGCAGCTCGGCCTCCCGGAGCGAGACGTTCAGGCCCAGGCCGACCACCACCGCGCCGTCGGCCAGCTCGGTCAGGATGCCGCCGAGCTTGCGCTCCTCCCCGCCGACCACGGCCTGCAGGTCGTTGGGCCACTTCAGCCCGGCCTCCACCTCGGCGATCCGCTGCAGCACGCCGGCCGCCGCCACCCCGACCAGGATCGGCAGCCAGCCGTACCGGTGCACCGGTACGCCCTGCGGGCGCAGCAGCAGCGAGAGGAAGAGGCCCGAGCGGGCCGGGGCGGACCACTGCCGCTCCAGCCGGCCGCGCCCGGCGGTCTGCTCCTCGGCCACCAGCACCGCGCCCTCCGGCGCCCCCTCCTTGGCCCGGGCCACCAGATCGCTGTTGGTCGAGCCGGTCTCCGCCACCACGTCCAGCGCGGTCCACAGCGCGCCCGGCACCAGCAGGTCGCGGCGCAGCCCGGCCTGGTCCAACGGCGGCCGGTCCAGGTCGGTCCAGGGCGAGGGGCCGTCGTGGCCGAAGCCGCGAAGGCCGCTGCGGCGGGGGCGGGGGGTCTCGTCGGCGCTCTCGGTCACCGGGCCAGCGTACCGATCCGACGGGGCGTCAGCTCGCCTCGAAGACCCCGGCCTCGTGCGTCACGGTGTCGAGCCGGACGGTCCGGTCGGCGGGCGGCACGACCGCGGTCACCGGGCCGCCGTGGTCGCGGAACCTGAGCTCGACCGAGCTGCTCGCGCTCACCGATCCGTCCTGCAGCACCACCGGGCGGTCCCCCTTCGCGACCACCACCGTCCGGCCGCCGGGGAACGCGACCTCGTACCCCTCCCGGCCGGCGACGGTGCGCGAGCCGCCGAGGGTCGCACCGTCCTCCTTCAGCGGATCCACCTCGGGGTCGAAGTAGTACCCGATCGAGCGGCAGATGCCGGCCCCGTCGAAGAGGTCGTCGGCGCCCTGGCCGGTGACGTACCTGTCGCCGTACCGCTCCCACGCCTGCTCCAGGCCGGAGGTGTCGAACACCGAGCGCTCGCCCCGGTACCAGGCACCCTGCGGCGTGCGGATCACCTCCACCCTGCCGATGCCGAGCGGCTTGCCGCTCTTCGTGATGGCGCCGACGCAGGTGCCGGCCGCGTCCACCGAGAGCGTGCCGGTGTAGACCGAGTTGCCCTGCCGGCTGTCGAAGTCGACGGTCACCGAGCGGCTCGCGCGCAGCGCCTCGGCGGCCTTGCCGACCAGGCCCGCCGGGTCCGGCGCGGCGGCCGGGGCCGGGGCCGGGTCGGCGGTGCAGCCGACCGCGGTCAGCAGGACGGCGGCGGTCAGGCAGGCGACGGGCAGGGCGGCAGGACTGGTCGGGCGCATGGACGGAGTTCCCCCGGGACTGGTCGTGAGCCGCCACATCGTTCCGTAGGAACACGCCGAATGACAACTGTGTTGCTGGCCATAACCAGGAGGGCCCCGGGCTGGCTACGCTACCCAGCGGTAGTTCGCTGTGCCGCCCCTGCCCTCGTGCGCGATGCACCGGGAGCGGCCGAGGATCAGGGAGAGCCGACCGGATGACCGAGGCGCCGTACGACCCGCACACCACCGCCGGAAAGCTGGCCGACCTGCGCAGCAGGATCGACCAGGCCGTGCACTCCGGTTCGGCCGCAGCGGTCGAGAAGCAGCACGCCAAGGGCAAGTTGACGGCCCGTGAGCGGGTGGCGGAGCTGCTGGACGAGGACTCGTTCGTGGAGTTCGACGAGTTCGCCCGGCACCGGTCCACCAACTTCGGGCAGGAGCGGAACCGCCCCTACGGCGACGGCGTGGTGACCGGCTACGGCACCGTGGACGGCCGTCAGGTCGCGGTCTTCGCCCAGGACTTCACGGTCTTCGGCGGCTCGCTGGGCGAGGTCTTCGGCGAGAAGATCGTCAAGGTGATGGACTTCGCCCTGAAGACCGGCTGTCCGGTCATCGGCATCAACGACTCCGGCGGCGCCCGGATCCAGGAGGGCGTGGTCTCGCTCGGCCTGTACGGCGAGATCTTCCGCCGCAACGTGCACGCCTCCGGGGTGATCCCGCAGATCTCGCTGATCATGGGCCCGTGCGCGGGCGGCGCGGTCTACTCCCCCGCCATCACCGACTTCGTGGTGATGGCCGATCAGACCTCGCACATGTTCATCACCGGCCCCGACGTGATCAAGACCGTCACCGGCGAGGACGTCGGCATGGAGGAGCTGGGCGGCGCCCGCACCCACAACACCAAGTCGGGCAACGCGCACCACCTCGCGGCGGACGAGAAGGAGGCGGTGGAGTACGTCAAGAACCTGCTCTCCTACCTCCCGTCGAACAACCTCTCCGACCCGCCGTCCTTCCCCGAGCAGGCCGACCTCTCGATCACCGACGAGGACCTGGAGCTGGACACCCTGGTGCCGGACTCGGCCAACCAGCCGTACGACATGCACAAGGTGATCGAGCACGTCCTGGACGACGGCGAGTTCCTGGAGACCCAGGCGCTGTACGCGGGCAACGTGATCACCGGCTTCGGCCGGGTCGAGGGCCACCCGGTCGGCGTGGTCGGCAACCAGCCGATGGACCTGGCCGGCTGCCTGGACATCAACGCCAGCGAGAAGGCCGCCCGGTTCATCCGGACCTGCGACTCCTTCAACATCCCGGTGCTCACCTTCGTCGACGTGCCCGGCTTCCTGCCCGGCACCGAGCAGGAGTGGGACGGCATCATCCGGCGCGGCGCCAAGCTGATCTACGCCTACGCCGAGGCCACCGTCCCGCTGATCACCGTCATCACCCGGAAGGCCTTCGGCGGCGCCTACGACGTGATGGGCTCCAAGCACCTCGGCGCCGACCTCAACCTGGCCTGGCCGACCGCGCAGATCGCCGTGATGGGCGCCCAGGGCGCGGCGAACATCGTCTACCGGCGCGAGCTCCAGGCCGCCGCCGCGGCCGGCGAGGACGTCGACGCGCGCCGCGCCGAGCTGGTCGCCGAGTACGAGGACACCCTGCTCAACCCCTACCTGGCCGCCGAGCGCGGCTACGTGGACGCGGTGATCGCCCCCAGCGAGACCCGCCGCCACATCGTGCGCGGCCTGCGGGCGCTGCGCGGCAAGCGGGAAGTGCTGCCGCCCAAGAAGCACGGCAACATCCCGCTGTAGTCGCGAAGCCCGGACCGGAGGAGGATCGGTACATGAGTCCCATTCAGGTGCTGCACGGGCAGCCGACCCCCGAGGAGCTGGCCACCGTCCTGGCGGTGGTCTCAGCCCGGGCCGCCGCCGCAGCCTCGGCCGCCGAGGCGGCCCGGCGCGCGGGCGGCGGCCCGGCCTCGGCGTGGAACGACCGGGCCCGGAGGATGCGGCAGGCGCCGGCGGCGGGGCCGCACGCCTGGCGGACCTCCGGGTGGGCGGGCTGAGTTGAGTACGCGTACTCAGGCATAACGGGCACATCGGGGCGCAGGCTGGTGAGGTGCTCTGGTCAGACCCGAAGGATGAGGCATCGGCCGAGGCGCGGCGGGCACAACGGATGCTCCGCCGCGCCGGTCCGGTGCTGGCCGTGCTGCTGTTCGTGACGGCGCTGCTCCTGGCGGTCTGACCCCCGTCCCGGGGCGCGGGGGACCGCGCGAGCGCGGGAGGCGGCCCGGCGGATCGGCACGCACGAGCCGGTCGCCCGTCCTGCCCCCGCCCCCGTACCCCCGGGCTGACCACCGACCCGCACCCCCGGCGACCGCCTAAGGTGGGCCGCATGAGTCAGCGTGTGGTGGTGTTGGCGTCGCAGTCGCCGGCGCGGTTGGGGTTGTTGCGGCAGGCGGGCCTGGCGCCCGAGGTCGTGGTCAGCGGGGTGGACGAGGACGCACTGAGTGCGGACTCGCCCGGCGAGCTGGCGCTGGTGCTGGCGGAGGCCAAGGCCCGCAAGGTGGCCGGGGAGCTGACGGACGGTCAGCTGGTGATCGGCTGCGACTCGGTGCTGGAGCTGGACGGCCAGGCGCTCGGGAAGCCCGCCGACGCGGCCGACGCGCTGGTCCGCTGGCAGGCGATGCGCGGCCGGGAGGGCGTGCTCCGCACCGGCCACTGTGTGATCGACACCGCCACCGGCAAGGAGGCCTCGGCGACCGCCTCGACCACCGTGCGCTTCGGCACCCCGGACGACGCCGAGCTGGCCGCGTACATCGCGACGGGTGAACCGCTGTACGTGGCGGGGGCGTTCACCCTGGACGGCCGCTCGGCGCCGTTCATCGAGGGCATCGACGGGGACCCGGGCAACGTGATCGGCCTGTCCCTGCCGCTGCTCCGGGTGCTGCTGGCCGACCTGGACGTCCGGATCACCGACCTCTGGGCCTGACGCCGGCTCCGACCGGAGCCGGCGCGGGGGCCGGTCAGCCCGCCGGGGCGTTCTTCGCCAGGAAGGCGAGCAGATCGGCCTTGGCGGTGCCCTGCTCCAGCAACCGGACGCCGTGGCTGGTCCCCTGGTAGACCTTCAGCTCCTTCACCGGGGCGGCGGTCGCGGCGGCGGCCAGCTCGGCGGCGTTCTCGGCGAACGGCTGGTCGCTCTCCTGGACGGCCAGGAAGAGCGGCACGGTGAGCTTGCCGATCGCCGCCTTGCCGTCCCAACTGCCGTGGTACGTCGGCGAGCTGAGCGTCACCACGGCGGCCACCGGCAGTGCGCCGGGGGTGGCGGCGGCGGCCAGTGAGGCGGTGCCGCCCTTGGAGGCGCCGATCAGCACCACCCGCTCCACCCCCTTGCCCTTGAGGTACTTCTCCGCCGCCTCGACGTCCAGCGCGACGTCCCCGGCCGAGGTGAAGGCGAGTGCGCCGTAGCCGGCCCGGGTGAAGTCCTCGACGAAGGGCACCCAGTCGCAGAGCGAGCCGCCGTTCTCGTGCGAGAGGACCACCGCGACCTTGGCGTGGCCGGCGTCGGAGTCCTGGTGGTAGGCGTCCCGGGCGGCCACGCTGTCGAGCGCGAACGAACCCCTGTCGGCCCGGTCCCGGGCCAGGCAGCCGTAGTCGGAGGCGCTGGGCTTCGGGGCGGCCGTGCCGGAGCCCCCGGTGGAGCCGCAGCCGGTGAGCAGCGGGGTGAGCAGCAGGGCGGCGGCGAGTGCGGGCAGGGCGGTGCGGAGCTTCATCTCTTCGACTTCCCCCGTCGAGTGACCACGGGCGCCGGGCGGCGACCGTCGGCGGCCACGCTAGGGAGCGGGCCGAAATGCCGTCAATGGTCCAGACCATTACGGTTCGGCACCCGTAAGCGGAACCGATCCGTCCGTTCTGTCCTTGCTGATCCGGACAGATCCCGACCCGCACATCTGTCGCTGAAGGCCAAGCCAGCGCCCGGGACCGGCCGCTAGGCTGGCGCGGTCATCGGGCCGGGAAGGGAGCGTGCGGTGCTCGACAGCCTGATCAACCTGGCGCTCGGCCTGCTGGCCAGCGCCATCAGCGCCGGCCTCGGCTGGCTCGCGCACACCGCGCGCGGGCGGCGGCGGCTCGGCCGGATCCGCGCGTTCTTCGGGATGCCGGCCGGCTCGGACTGCCTGCTGGTGGTCAACCGGCACACGGCGGCGGCGAGTTCGAAGAGCGTCTCGCGCCACGACGTCTACGCCCTGATGGAGCTGGCCGCCCTGATCAAGGAGTGCGGCGCCCAGGCCGAGGTCACCGGGCACGACCAGGTGCGCCAGGGGCTGGGCGACAAGGCCGAGTTCTGCCTCGGCGGCCCGGAGAGCAACGAGCGCACCGCCGCCCACCTGCGCAACTGGCTGCCGGGCGTGACCTTCACGCCGCCGCCCGGCGGGACCACGTACGGCTCCACCATCACGGTCGGCGAGCAGGAGTTCGCGTTCACCGACACCGGGGACCGGCCGAGCGCGTACGTGCTGCTGGCCCGGATACGGACCGCGCCCGGCAGCCGGCCGGTCTTCCTGATCGCCGGTCAGACCGCCACCTCCAACCACGCGGCGGTCCGCCACCTGACCGCCCGTCACCGCGAGCTGGCCCGCACCCACGGCGCGCACGGCACCTTCGCCGTGGTGCTGCGGGTGGTCAACCCGAGTGCGTACGGGCCGGACGTGGTGGAAGTCGCCGCCGACGTCACCGGACCGGCCCTCACGACGGCCCTCGCGGCGGCCGGATGAGCCTCCCTCCTCCGGTGTGGCGAAGGCCACGGGCCGCGACGCGCTCTCGGCCCGCGCTCCGGGCCGCCTCCGGCCGGGCCGCGTAGCCTCGCGACCAGCAGCGCCTGCCGCTCCGTGTCCGGGCGGTCACGATTTCGCGTCACGCTCCGTGTGGGCAAGCTCACCACCTGGGGCTACTCGCCGGTAAGACCCCGCAAACCCTAAGCTCAACGAGGTTCAAGAAGGGAGCCACACGTGCGTAAGGTGCTCATCGCCAACCGCGGCGAAATCGCCGTCCGAGTCGCCCGGGCCTGCTCGGACTCCGGCATCGCCAGCGTCGCCGTCTACGCCGAGCCGGACCGGGACGCGCTGCACGTCCGCGCGGCCGACGAGGCGTACGCCCTCGGCGGCGACACCCCGGCCACCAGCTACCTGGACATCGCCAAGGTGCTCCAGGCGGCGGCCGACTCGGGCGCGGACGCGGTCCACCCCGGCTACGGCTTCCTGTCCGAGAACGCCGAGTTCGCCCAGGCCGTGATCGACGCCGGACTGATCTGGATCGGCCCGCCGCCGCAGGCCATCCGCGACCTGGGCGACAAGGTGACGGCCCGTCACGTCGCGCAGCGCGCCGGTGCCCCGCTGGTGGCCGGCACCCCGGAGCCGGTCTCCGGCTCCGACGAGGTGGTCGCCTTCGCGACCGAGCACGGCCTGCCGGTCGCCATCAAGGCGGCCTTCGGCGGTGGCGGTCGCGGCCTCAAGGTCGCCCGCACCCTGGAGGAGATCCCCGAGCTGTACGAGTCGGCGGTCCGCGAGGCGGTCGCCGCCTTCGGTCGCGGCGAGTGCTTCGTCGAGCAGTACCTGGACAACCCGCGCCACGTGGAGACCCAGTGCCTGGCCGACTCGCACGGCAACGTGGTGATCGTCTCCACCCGTGACTGCTCGCTCCAGCGCCGCCACCAGAAGCTGGTCGAGGAGGCGCCCGCGCCGTTCCTCACCGACGAGCAGAACGCGGAGCTCTACCGGGCCTCCAAGGCGATCCTGCGCGAGGCGGGCTACGTCGGCGCCGGCACCTGCGAGTTCCTGGTCTCCCAGGACGGGCTGATCTCCTTCCTGGAGGTCAACACCCGCCTCCAGGTGGAGCACCCGGTCTCCGAGGAGGTCACCGGGATCGACCTGGTCCGCGAGATGTTCCGGATCGCCGACGGCGAGGCGCTCGGGTACGACGACCCGGAGATCCGCGGTCACTCGATCGAGTTCCGGATCAACGGCGAGGACCCGGGCCGCAACTTCCTGCCCGCCCCCGGCACGGTGACGCTGTTCGCCCCGCCGTCCGGCCCGGGCGTGCGGCTGGACGCGGGCGTGGAGTCCGGCTCGGTGATCGGCCCGGCCTGGGACTCCCTGCTGGCCAAGCTGATCGTCACCGGCGCCACCCGCAAGCAGGCGCTGGAGCGCGCCGCCCGGGCGCTGCGCGAGTTCAAGGTGGAGGGCATGGCCACCGCCATCCCGTTCCACCAGGCGGTCGTCACCGACCCGGCGTTCGCGCCCGAGGTGCACGGCTCGGAGGGCCCGTTCACCGTCTACACCCGGTGGATCGAGACCGAGTTCGCCAACACCATCCCGGCCTTCACCGGCGGCGGCGTGGAGGCCGAGGAGGCCGACCAGCGGGAGACCGTGGTGGTCGAGGTCGGCGGCAAGCGGATCGAGGTCTCGCTGCCCTCCTCGCTCGGCGTCTCCGCCGCCCCGGTGGCGAGCACCTCGGCGACCGGCAAGGCCAAGCGCCGGGTCGGCGCCAAGAAGGCGGGCTCGGCCGTCAGCGGTGACACGCTGGCCTCGCCGATGCAGGGCACCATCGTGAAGGTCGCCGTCGAGGAGGGCCAGGTGGTCGCCGAGGGCGAGCTGATCGTGGTCCTGGAGGCGATGAAGATGGAGCAGCCGCTGAACGCCCACAAGGCGGGCACCATCACCGGCCTCAAGGCCGAGGTGGGCGCCAGCGTGAGCAGCGGCGCGGCGCTCTGCGAGATCAAGGACTGACACCCGGTCAGCTCCGGAGCGGGGCCCCGTCGCACTCTGCGGCGGGGCCCCGGCCGTGTCTGCCGGAGGGGTGGGGCAGGTGGGTGGTGCGGCCCGGCCTCAGCGGCCCCTGGTCACCGTCAGCTCGGGCATCCGGCCCGGGAGTTGGTGGTTCGGGCGGCGCTGGCCGGGGAGCGGGGCCGGGCGGCGGGGGGCCGATCCGGAGGAGGCCGGGTGCGGGTGCGCCGGGGCCTCCAGCGGAGGGCCGACCGGAGCCACCGAGATCTGCACCCCGCAGTCGGCCAGCGCGTCCAGCTCGCGGGCGGTCTGGTCGGTGGCGGTGGCCTGCTCGTCCGTCACCAGGCGGGTGATCGCCTCGGTCGGCACGGTCTGGAACATGGTGTCCGCGCCGAGCTTGGTGTGGTCGGCGAGGACGATGACCTCGGAGGCCGACTGCACCAGTGCCCGGTCCACGCTCGCGGAGAGCATGTTGGTGGTCGAGAGGCCGCGCTCGGCGGTCAGACCACTGCCCGAGATGAACGCCTTGGTGACCCGCAGGCCCTGGAGCGACTGCTCGGCCCCGCTGCCCACCAGGGCGTAGTTGGAGCCGCGCAGGGTGCCGCCGGTCATCACCACCTCCACCCGGTTGGCGTGCGCCAGGGCCTGGGCGACCAGCAGCGAGTTGGTGACCACCGTCAGCCCGGGCACCCGGGCCAGCCGGCGGGCCAGCTCCTGGGTGGTGGTCCCGGCACCGACCACCACCGCGTCACCCTCCTCGACCAGGCCGGCGGCCAGGTCGGCGATGGCGCTCTTCTCGGCGGCGGACAGATGGGTCTTCTGCGGGTAGCCCGGCTCCCGGCTGAAGCCGCCGGGGAGCACCGCACCGCCGTGCCGGCGGTCGAGGAGTCCCTCGGCCTCCAGCGCGCGGACGTCCCGGCGGACGGTGACCTCGGAGGTCTGGACGACGCGCGCCAACTCCCGGAGCGACACCGCTCCGTTGGCCCGCACCATTTCGAGAATCAACTGGCGACGTTCTGCAGCAAACACAGAACCGACGGTAACCGAATGACCGTCTGCTTTCAGGCGTTTGCAGCTGGTATCGGGAAATGCTCACGTCGGAGCAGCGCGCGACCGTACAATGCGCGCCTCTGCTGACGGATCGTCACGCTCCGCCGTCGGCACGGAACGAAAGGGGCGGCCACCGGTGGTGGCCGCCCCAACTCCTCCGCCCAGCTCAGGAGTCCGAGTTCTCCCGCTTGCGGATGTGCAGCTGGCGGGCGGCCTCGGCGGTGGAGCCGGAGAGTGACGGGTAGACGGTGAAGGCGCGGGCCACCTGTTCGACCGTCAAGTTGTTGTCCACGGCGAGCGAGATCGAATGGATGAGTTCGCTGGCGCGCGGCGCGACCACCACACCGCCGACCACGATGCCGGTGCCGGGGCGGGCGAAGAGCTTCACGAAGCCGTCCCGGATGCCCTGCATCTTGGCCCGGGGGTTGCCGCGCAGCGGCAGCTTGACCTCGATCGCGTCCATCTTGCCGCAGGAGACGTCGGCCGCGGTGTACCCGACGGTGGCGATCTCCGGGTCGGTGAAGACGTTGGAGGCCACCGTCTTGAGGTCCAGCGGCTGCACCGCGTCGCCCAGCGCGTGGTACATGGCGATCCGGCCCTGCATGGCCGCCACCGAGGCGAGCATGAAGACACCGGTGCAGTCGCCCGCCGCGTAGACGCCGGGGGCGGTGGTGCGGGAGACCCGGTCCACCTGGATCTGGCCCCAGTCGTTCAGCTTGACCCCGGCCTCCTCCAGGCCGAGCCCGGCGGTGTTCGGGATCGAGCCGACCGCCATCAGGCAGTGCGTGCCGGAGATGACGGTGCCGTCGGAGAGGGTGACCTCCACTCGGTCCCCGATCCGCTTGGCCCCCTCGGCCCGGGAGCGGGACATCACGTTCATGCCGCGCCGGCGGAAGACCTCCTCCAGCACCTCGGCCGCGTCCGGGTCCTCACCCGGCAGCACCCGGTCCCGCGAGGAGACCAGGGTGACCTTCGATCCGATCGCCTGGTAGGCGCCGGCGAACTCGGCGCCGGTGACGCCGGAGCCGACCACGATCAGCTCGCGGGGCAGCTCCTCCAGGTCGTAGACCTGGGTCCAGGTCAGGATCCGCTCGCCGTCCGGCTGGGCGTCCGGCAGCTCGCGCGGGTGCACGCCGGTGGCGATCAGCACCGCGTCGGCGCGCAGCGACTCGGTGGTGCCGTCGGCGGCCTCCACGAGCACCTCGCGGGAGCCGTCCGCCGCCTGGCCGCCGCTGCCGAGCCGGCCCTTGCCGCGCAGCACGGTGACGCCCGCCCGGGTGACGGACTGGGTGATGTCGTGCGACTGGGCGATGGCGAGCCGCTTCACCCGTCGGTTCACCTTGCCGAGGTCCACGCCGACCACCCGGGCCGGGGTGTCCACGTGCGGGGTGTCGTCGGCGACGATGATGCCGAGCTCCTCGTACGAGCTGTCGAAGGTGGTCATCACCTCCGCCGTGGCGATCAGGGTCTTGGACGGCACGCAGTCCGTCAGCACCGCCGACCCGCCCAGGCCGTCGCGGTCGACGACGGTCACCTCCGCGCCGAGTTGGGCGGCCACCAGGGCCGCCTCGTATCCGCCGGGTCCGCCACCGATGATCACGATCCGAGTCACGCGCACCATTGTCCCGTACGCCGTGGACGAGGACACGCCGGGGGCGCCGCACTGTGTCAGGGAGCACGGTGGAGGAGGTGACCGTGCCGTCTCCGGACGGTTCCGGACGGACCGTCAGGAAGATCCCCGGGTGCTCCCTCCCGGCCGGTGCTCTCCCGTAGGCTGACGACCATGCCCCTCTACGCCGCGTACGCCACGAACCTCGACGCCCGGCAGATGACCCGCCGGGCCCCGCACTCGCCGCTGCGCGGCACCGGGTGGCTGACCGGCTGGCGGCTGACCTTCGGCGGGGAGCAGCTGGGCTGGGAGGGCTCGCTGGCGACCGTGGTGGAGGACGAGAAGGAGCAGGTCTTCGTCTCGCTCTACGACGTGGCGCCGATGGACGAGGAGGGCCTGGACCGCTGGGAGGGCGTCCAGCTCGGCATCTACCGCAAGGTCCGACTGCGCGCGCACACCCTGGACGGGGACATCCCGGTCTGGACCTACGTGCTCAACGACTGGGAGGGCGGCCTGCCCGCCGCCCGCTACCTCGGGCTGATCGCCGACGCGGCGGAGAGCGCCGGGGCCCCCGACGACTACGTGCTGGACCTGCGCCGCCGGCCCTGCTGACGCACCGTCGGCGGCGTCCGCGAGGGCTTCGGAGACTCCTCCGAACAGGGCGTTCACCGGCCGGGTCCGGTTTGGACCAAGCGCCCATCCGGGTAACGATCCGGCACGTCCGGGCGGATATGTCTACGCGCGTAGGCGATTCCCGTCTATCCTCGGTCCCGTGAACGCATCTCCGCAGTCCCCGCTCTCCGCCGATCCGTACGCCGCCGCCCGGGAGGCCGCCGCCAAGCTGCGCGAGCTGACCGGTGCCGAGCGCCACGACGTCGCCCTCGTCATGGGCTCCGGCTGGGTGCCGGCCGCCGACGCGCTCGGCGAGACCGTGGCCGAGTTCCCGGTCACGGAGCTGCCCGGCTTCCCGGCCCCGGCGGTGGCCGGCCACTCGGGCAAGGTCCGCTCGGTGCGGATCGGTGACAAGCGGGCCCTGATCTTCCTGGGCCGCAACCACTACTACGAGGGCCACGGCGTGGCCACCGTGGTGCACGGGGTGCGCACCGCGGTCGCGGCGGGCTGCGAGACCGTCGTGCTGACCAACGGCTGCGGCGGCCTGCGCGAGGGCTGGGTGCCCGGTCAGCCGGTGCTGATCAGCGACCACATCAACCTCACCGCGGACTCCCCGATCGTCGGCGCCAACTTCGTCGACCTCACCGACCTCTACTCCGGGCGGCTGCGCGAGCTCTGCCGCGAGGTGGACCCCTCGCTGGACGAGGCCGTCTACGTGCAGTTCCGCGGCCCGCACTACGAGACCCCGGCCGAGATCGGCATGGTCCGGGCGATCGGCGGCGAGCTGGTCGGCATGTCCACCACGCTGGAGGCGATCGCCGCCCGCGAGGCCGGTGCCGAGGTGCTGGGCATCTCCCTGGTCACCAACCTGGCGGCCGGCATCACCGGCGAGCCGCTCAACCACGAAGAGGTGCTGGAGGCCGGCAAGGCCAGCGCCGAGCGGATGGGCGCGCTGCTGGCGAAGGTCCTTGAGCGGATCTGACCGCGACCTGACGCAGAATCAGTAAGCCGGAGCCGTCGTCCCCGATCGTCCGGGACGACGGCTCCGTCATCCCACCCACCCTCAGAGGGAGCTGGCAGCAATGTCCGAGACCACCGATCTGCTCGCACGCGCCCGGGCCTGGCTCGCCGAGGACCCGGACCCGGACACCCGCGAGGAGCTGACCGCACTGCTGGCCGCCGCCGAGGGCGAGCCGGAGGGCGCGGAGCGGATCGCCTGGTCCCGGCTGGCCGAGCGGTTCAGCGACCGGCTGCAGTTCGGCACCGCCGGGCTCCGGGGCGAGCTGGGCGCGGGCCCGATGCGGATGAACCGGGCCGTGGTGATCCGGGCCGCCGCCGGGCTGGCCGCGTACGTGAAGAAGGAGGGGCTCGGCGACCTGGTGGTGATCGGCTACGACGCCCGCCACAAGTCGTACGACTTCGCCGTGGACACCGCCGCCGTGGTGGTCGGCGCCGGCCTGCGGGCCGCGCTGCTCCCCCGCGCGCTGCCCACCCCCGTGCTGGCCTTCGCCGTCCGCCACCTCGGCGCGGCGGCCGGCGTCACCGTGACGGCCAGTCACAACCCGCCGCAGGACAACGGCTACAAGGTCTACCTGGGCGACGGCTCGCAGATCGTGCCGCCCGCCGACGCCGGCATCGCCGCCGAGATCGACGCGATCGGCTCGCTGGCCGAGGTGCCGCTGGCCGGCGGCGGCTGGGAGGTGCTCGGCGAGGAGGTGCTCGACGCCTACCTGGACCGCGCCGTCACCGTCGTCGACCCGGCCGGGCCGCGCGGCCTCGACGTGGTCTACACCCCGATGCACGGCGTCGGCCGGGACGTCCTGGTGGCCGCCTTCAAGCGGGCCGGCTTCCCCGCCCCGACCGTGGTCGCCGAGCAGGCCGAGCCCGACCCGGACTTCCCGACCGTGGCCTTCCCCAACCCGGAGGAGCCCGGGGCGATGGACCTGGCCTTCCGCACCGCCGCCTCGGTCGGCCCCGACATCGTGATCGCCAACGACCCGGACGCCGACCGCTGCGCGGTGGCCGTCGCCGACGGCGGCGGCTGGCGGATGCTGCGCGGCGACGAGGTCGGCGCGCTGCTCGGCTCGGCGCTGGTGGCCAAGCGGGTGCACGGCACCTTCGCCACCACCATCGTCTCCTCCACCCTGCTCGGCCGGATCGCGGCGGCGGCCGGCCTCGGCTACACCGAGACGCTCACCGGCTTCAAGTGGCTCTCCCGGGCCGAGGGCCTGCGCTACGGCTACGAGGAGGCGCTCGGCTACTCGGTCGACCCGGAGGGCGTCCGCGACAAGGACGGCATCACCGCCGCCCTGCTGGTCGCCGAGCTGGCCGCCGTGCTCAAGGAGTCCGGCCGCACCCTGACCGACCTGCTGGACGACCTGGCGCTGGAGCACGGCCTGCACGCCACCGACCAGCTCTCGGTGCGGGTCTCCGACCTGACGGTCATCTCCTCGGCGATGCAGCGGCTGCGCGAGCAGCCCCCGGCGGTGCTGGCCGGCCTGAAGGTCACCCGGGCCGACGACCTGACCGAGGGCACGGCGGAGCTGCCGCCGACCGACGGCCTGCGCTACTTCCTGGCCGGGGACGGCGTCACCGCCGCCCGGATCGTGGTGCGCCCGTCCGGCACCGAGCCCAAGCTCAAGTGCTACCTGGAGGTCGTCCTCCCGGTCGGCTCCGCCGCCGACCTCGGCGACGCGCGGGGCCGGGCCGCCGGCCTGCTGGACGCGATCAAGCGCGACCTGGCCGCGGCGGCCGGCATCTGACGGACCGTCCGCAGCAGCTCCGTCGAAGGGCCCGGAGTCGAAGGGCCCGGAGGGGATGTCTCCCCTCCGGGCCCTTCGGTGTGTCACGGGCGCTGCCACGGCGGCTGCGGGTGGACCGCCGTGCGGGACGGCCGTGTCTCAGGAACGGACCGCGAGGAGGTAGCTGCGGTCGGTCTCGGCCTCGTGCGGGTACGGGGCGCGGTCCAGGCGGGCCCGGAGGGTGAAGCCGGCGGCGGTGAGGTCGGCGGTCACGGTGTCCGGGTCGAGGAAGTGGAAGGTGACGTCCACCGGGTGGCCCCACCAGTCGGTGAGGCGGCGGGCCTCGGTGCCCCGGTGGAAGGCGAGCAGCAGCGGGGCACCGGGGCGGAGCGTGCGGTGGATCTCGGCGAGGACGGCGCGGTGCTCGGCCGGGGGCAGGTGGATCAGCGAGTACAGCGCCACCGCGCCGCCGAACTCGCCGTCGGCGGCCGGGAGGTGGCGCAGGTCGCCCTCGCGGAACTCGGCGGCGGGGTGCTGCTGCCGGGCGAGGGCCACCATCGCCGGGGAGAGGTCGATGCCGACCGCGCGGACTCCGGGGGCGCCGTGGGCATGGGTGCCGTGGGCGTGGGCGCCGTGGGCGGCCAGCCAGCCGGTGACGTGGCCCGGCCCGCAGCCCAGGTCGGCCACCAGGGCGGGCGGGTCGGTCCGCCGGTCCGTGAGCTGCTCCAGCAGGGCGGTCAGCAGGGCCCGGTCCAGCGGCTTGCCGGCCAGCTCGTCACCGATCCGCTCCGCGTACTCCGCCGCCACCGTGTCGTAGCTGCGGCGGACGGCGTCGGCCTCCGGGCCGGCCGGGCGGTGCGGGGCGGGGCCTGACGCACCGTCGGCTGACGGGCCGGTGACCGACTGGCTGGTGACCGACGGGCCCGGGGCTGACGGGATGGTGACCGACGGGGTGGTGGCTGACGCACCGTCGGCCGACGGGCCGGTGACGGACGGGCCGGGGCCTGACGGGGTGGCGCGGTGGCCGTCCCGGTCCGGCTCCTCCCCGTCCGTCGCCGGCCGCTCCCCCCGAGCGGCCATCAGAGAACCACGACGAAGGTGATCAGGGTGATCAGGCCGACCAGCGTCGGGGCGATGATCCACCAGCACCACCGGACCGTCACCGGGCCGGCCGCCTCCGGCTTGCCGGCGTTCCGCTCGGCCAGCTCCTGGAGAGTGAGCACCACCTGGTCGGACCAGGCCTTGGTCGGGTCCGACTCGCCCGGCTTCGTGCCGCGCAGCGAGCTGCCGAGGGAGGCGGTCCGGGAGGCGCGGGGGTCGCCGCCGGCGGCGGCCCGGGCGGCGGCGCGACCGGCCCTCTTCCGGGCCCGGAGCGAGACCGGGACGGCCCAGACCTGGTACTTCTTGCCCTCCGCGAAGAGCTCGACGGAGTAGCCGGAGCGCAGGCCCTCGACCGTCGCCCACGGCGCGTGCACGGTGCGGAAGGGGTTGCGCACCAGCAGCCGCCGGTCGTCGGCGAGGACGGCGGGCCGCAGGGTGTACGCGGCCACCGGCAGGCAGAACACCGGCGCACAGGCCAGCGCGATCCACGGGGTGCGGCCGGTGCCGTTCAGCGCCGCGTCGATGATCAGCCACCCGGCCACGGCCAGCAGCATGACACCGGAGATCACACCGGGGACGGAGCGGTAGACGCGGTCCGCGTACTGGGGCTCGGAGGCGGCTCTGCCCGGGTCGGGCTTGCCGTCGGATTCGGTCATGGGGCCGATTCTGCCCCATCCGCCCCGACGGGTGACGGCGCCACCGGAGCTGCCTGCGCCGCCCGGGGCGCCGGGGCCGCCGGGCACCGGGCGCCACACCGCGCCGAGCGGTCCCGGGCGGGGCGGTGGAGCACTCCGGGGAGTGCGGCGGGGAGAGCGGCGGCAGTCTCCGACGACCGGTCTCGTCACCCGGTGCCGCTCCCCCTCCGTCGGACGGGCGGTCAGCGGTCCGGATCGTGCACCGCGCGGGCCCACTCCTGCTCGAACTCCGCTGCGGTGATCACGAACGGCAGCCACTCGGGCGAGAACCGGTCCACCAGCGGTGGGTTGAACGGCCAGTCCTCCGGGGTGCTCCGGTAGGCCGTCCCATCCACCAGCACCTCGACCTGGCGCAGACGACGGCCGTCCGGACCGACCTCCGAGAGGTAGTCGACCGGGTCGGTGTCCTCCGTCCAGGACTGCCGCAGGTGGAGCGGCTCCGGGCCGGCCAGTACGCCGAAGCCCGGCAGCTCGCGCTGGGCGACCCGCGCGGCCCGGGCCGAGGCGAGCCCGACCGGGTCGGCGGAGGCGTCGACGTCCGCCTCGTCCAGGCCCCAGCCCTCGGCCCTGGCCCGGGCCGCCTCGTCGTGCATCACCTCGACCTCGGCGAAGGTCTCCAGCAGCTCGCGCTCGGACCGGGCGCGCACCCACCACCAAATCCCGCCCATGCCGTAGTCGTGCAGGACGAGGTAGCGGGTCTTCGGCGTCTTCGACGGATCGTCAGTCACCCGCGTCACCGTAGCCACGGGGTCCGTCAGGGGGTGGGTGCTCCCGGGGTGGGCCGGCTGCCGGGTCAGTCGGTGCGGCGGCGGAGGGTGGCGGCGCCGAGGCCGAGGGCGAGCAGGGTGCAGCCGGCGATCACGGCGAGGTCTACGAGCAGGGCGGCGCTGGTGCCGGAGGTGGTGGTGAGGCGGTTCATGGCGTCGACGGCGTAGGAGAGCGGGAGCACCTCGGAGACCCAGCGGAGCGGGGCGGCCATCGCGTCGCGCGGCACGAACAGCCCGCAGAGCAGGAGTTGGGGGAGAATCACCGCCGGGAGGAACTGGACGGCCTGGAACTCGGTGCGGGCGAAGGCCGAGACCAGCAGGCCGAGCGCCATGCCGAGCAGGCCGTCGCCGAGGGCGACCGCGAACAGCAGCCAGGTGGGGCCCTGGACGTCGAGGCCGAGCAGGCCGAGGGTGAGCCCGGCGGCCAGCGCCGCCTGGACCAGGGCGACCAGGCCGAAGGCGAGGGCGTAGCCGAGCAGCAGGTCGAGCTTGCCGAGCGGCATGGTGAGCAGCCGCTCCAGCGTGCCGGTGGTCCGCTCGCGGAGCATGGCGACCGAGGTGACCAGGAACATCACCAGCAGCGGGAAGATCCCGAGCAGGGCGGCGCCGGTGCGGTCGAACTGCTGCGGCTGGTCGTCGAACATGTAGCGCAGCAGGGTGAGCAGCAGACAGGGGACCACCAGCAGCATCGCCAAGGTCCGGCGGTCGTGCCGGAGTTGGGCCAGCACACGGCGGGCGGTGGCGATCGTGCGGGTGGCGTTCAGCGGCGCGGCGGTCCGCGGGGCGGTGTTCAGTGGGGCGGTCTTCGGCGGGGTGGTGTTCACGGGGTGCTCCCGACCAGGCTCAGGAAGGCGGCGTCGACGTCGGCGGCACCGGTGCGGCGGAGCAGCCCGTCGGGGGTGTCGGCGGCGAGCAGGCGGCCGTCGCGCATCAGCAGCAGGCGGTCGCAGCGGACCGCCTCGTCCATCACGTGGCTGGAGACCAGCAGGGTGGCGCCGCCGTCGGCGAGGCTGCGGAACAGCTGCCAGAGCTCCTGGCGGAGCACCGGGTCGAGGCCGACGGTGGGCTCGTCCAGCACCAGGAGTTCGGGGGTGCCGAGCAGCGCGGTGGCGAGCGAGACCCGGGCCCGCTGGCCGCCGGAGAGGTGGGCGGTGCGGGCGTCGCGGTGCCCGGTGAGGCCGACCGCCTCGATCACCCGGGCCGGGTCGGCGGGCGGGGCGCCGAGCACGGCGGCGAAGTAGCGCAGGTTCTCGGTGACGGTGAGGTCGTCGTAGACGGCCGGGGCCTGGGTGACGTAGCCGATCCGGTGGCGGAGCGCGGCGCTGCCGGCCTGTTCGCCGAGCACCTCGACCCGGCCGGCGGCGGTCTTCTGCACGCCGACGATCGAGCGCAGCAGGGTGGTCTTGCCGCAGCCGCTCGGGCCGAGCAGTCCGGTGATGCTCCCGGGCGGGATGTCGAGGTCGAGGCCGTGCAGCACGGTGCGTCCGCCTCGGACGACGGTCAGTCCGGCGACCCGGACCGCTGAATTCATCATGTGATGAGTTTTGCGCCGCCGGGGGCGCCCGGTCAAGGCGGCGGGCGGATTTCAGTACAGGACGACGCAGCCGCGCGCGGTAAGCGCGGCGAGCAGGGCCGGGGACGGGCGGGCAGCGTTCCAGCGCAGGTCCAGCTTCTCCAGCGCGGGCAGCCCGGCCAGCCAGCCGGGGAGGGCGGTGAGGCGGTTGGAGCGCAGGTCGAGCCGGCGCAGTCGGGGCAGGCCGGCCAGCGCCTCGGGCACGGCAGCCAGCCGGTTGTCCCGTAGGTCCAGCTCGCGCAGCTCCGCCAAGTCGGCGACGGAGGGCGGGAGTTCGGTGAGGGCATTGCCGCGCAGATGGAGCTCGCGGAGGGCTCGGAGCCGGCCGAGGGCGGCCGGGAGAGCGGCGAGACGGTTGTGCTCGGCCCGGAGTTCGACCAGTGCGGCCAGCTCGGCGAGGGCGTCGGGGAGGTGGGTGAGGCGGTTCTCCCCGACGTTCAGGTAGCGCAGGGCGGTGAGCCGACCGAGGGCGTCGGGGAGGGTGGTGAGGTGGTTGTCGTGCAGGTAGAGGAAGTCCGAGAGGTCCGTCAACTCGCCGATCTCGGGCGGGATTTCGGTGAGGCGGTTGTGGCCGAGGTCGAGCAGGCGGAGCCGCCGGAGAGCGGCCACGGCGGGCGGCAGTGCGGTGAGCTCGTTGTCGGCGAGGATCAGCACGCGCAGTTCGGTGCGACGCCAGACCTCCTCGGGGACGCGGCCGAGGCAGTGCTTCCAGAGATTGAGGGTCGGCTCCTCGGTCACGGGGTGACCAGGTAGTTCTGGAAGGTGCGGGCGAGCAGTGGGTGGAGCTCCTCCCGGGGGGCGGAGGCCAGTGGCTCGATCCTGACCACGTAGCGGGCCATCGCCAGGCCGACGATCTGGGAGAACATCAACTCGGCGCGCAGCTCCGGCCGTTCGACCTCCAGGGCGGCGGCGATCCGGCCGATCAGCTCGGCCGTGACGAAGCCGCGCATCAGGGCCGCGACCTGCTCGGTGGTGGCGGCGGCCCGGATCAGCGCGAGCAGGCGGTCCAGCACGCCCGGCTGCTCCCAGAGGTCCAGCACGAAGTCCGCCACCCGGCCGCCGACCCCCGCCGGATCACCGGCCAGCGCCCGCTCCACCACGGCGCGCGGATCGACGGGCAACTCCAGGGCGGCGAGGAAGAGTTGATCCTTGGTGCCGAAGTAGTGGTGCAGCAGCGCCGCATCCACCCCGGCGGCCCGGGCGATCGCCCGCATGCTCGCCTTCTCGTACCCGCGCGCGGCGAACTCGGCCCGGGCCGCCTCCAGCACCGTCCGTCGGGTGTCGGCCCCACCGGGCCGCCGCCCGGTCCGCTTCGGCTGCGCCACCTCGTCTCCCGTGCTCACCGGGCCACCCTACGTGGCCTGCCTACGGCGCGACCGGAAGGCGGGGAGGGCGGACCTGGAGAGTGGGCACGGGGACGGGCGAGCGAGGCGGAGGGCGGACGTGGAGGACACCACCTGCGGGCGCACAGAGACAGGACAGGCGGGCTCCGGGCAGCGGCCGGAGCAGCGCACGGAGAGTGGACCGAGCGAGCCGGCACCGCCGGGCCGACGGGTGGCGGCGATGAAACGGCCGACGCCCCCGCCCCGGACGGACCCGCACCGGCCCATGCCCCACCCCGCCGGGCACCCCGGATCGGGAGGTGCGCCCCCGGAGGCCGCGGACACCTGCGGGCCGCGCCGCCCCGGGCGACCTGCGACGGTGGCCCGGGCCGGGCAGAACGGTGGCCCCGCCGGGCAGACCTGAGCGGCGGCGGGGGCAGCACCGGCGAGGCCCGCAGGGCAGGCGGCGGGGCTGATGGGGCCACTGGGGCGGGACACGGGCGCCCCCGGCGGGAGATATCGGTCGTGCATCGAACGTGGCTGGGTCTGGCGCGTTGCTACGCGCGTAGATATGCTGGGCTGGTGACCATGTCCACTGTTGCAGCCAATGCCCCCGGCGCTGCGGGCGGCGGCCTTCAGGACGTTGCGGCGTCCGAGGCCTCGCTCCGCCGTTTCCTGCACGGCCTGCCCGGCGTCGACGCCGTCGGCCTGGAAGCCCGCGCCGCCACCCTCGGCACCCGTTCGATCAAGACCACGGCGAAGGCGTACGCCATCGACCTGGCGATCTCGATGATCGACCTGACCACGCTGGAAGGCGCGGACACGGTCGGCAAGGTGCGCGCCCTGTGCACCAAGGGCCGGAACCCCGACCCGACGGACCCGACCGCACCCCGGGTCGCCGCGATCTGCGTCTACCCGGACATGGTCGCCACCGCCAAGGCCGCCCTGGCCGGCACCGACATCCAGGTGGCCTCGGTGGCCACCGCCTTCCCGGCCGGCCGCGCCGCGCTGCCGGTCAAGCTGGCCGACACCGCCGACGCGGTGGCCGCCGGCGCCGACGAGATCGACATGGTGATCGACCGGGGGGCCTTCCTCTCCGGCCGGTACCTGGACGTCTTCAACGAGATCGTCGCGGTCAAGGAGGCGTGCAAGCGCCCCGACGGCACCGCCGCCCACCTCAAGGTGATCTTCGAGACCGGCGAGCTGCAGACCTACGACAACGTCCGCCGGGCCTCCTGGCTGGCCATGCTGGCCGGTGCCGACTTCATCAAGACCTCCACCGGCAAGGTGACGGTCAACGCCACTCCCCCGGTCACCCTGCTGATGCTGGAGGCCGTCCGGGACTTCAAGCGGCAGACCGGCATCCAGGTCGGCGTGAAGCCCGCCGGTGGCATCAAGACCACCAAGGACGCCATGAAGTACCTGGTCATGGTGAACGAGACGCTGGGCGACGACTGGCTGACCCCGCACTGGTTCCGCTTCGGCGCCTCCAGCCTGCTCAACGACCTGCTGATGCAGCGTCAGAAGCTGACCACCGGCCGGTACTCCGGTCCCGACTACGTGACGGTGGACTGATCCTCGTGGCCAAGAACAAGAACAACGCCAAGGCGGAAGCCCCCGCGGGCGGCCTCTTCAGCTACGCCCCGGCCCCCGAGTCCCCGGCCGCCGCCGGTGACATCGCCACCTCCTACGGGCACTTCATCGACGGCGCCTTCGTCGACTCCTCCGGCAGCGAGGCGCTGAAGACCGTCAACCCGGCCACCGAGCAGGTGCTCGCCGAGTTCGCCCAGGGCACCGACGAGGACGTGGACCGCGCGGTCGCGGCCGCCCGCCGGGCGTTCGCCGACTGGTCGGCGCTGCCGGGCAGCGAGCGGGCCAAGTACCTGTTCCGGATCGCCCGGATCGTCCAGGAGCGCTCGCGCGAGCTGGCCGTGCTGGAGTCGATCGACAACGGCAAGCCGATCCGGGAGACCCGGGACGTCGACCTGCCGCTGGTCGCCGCGCACTTCTTCTACTACGCGGGCTGGGCCGACAAGCTGGACTACGCCGGCTACGGCGCGAGCCCGAAGCCGCTCGGCGTGGCCGGCCAGGTCATCCCGTGGAACTTCCCGCTGCTGATGCTGGCCTGGAAGATCGCCCCCGCGCTGGCCACCGGCAACACGGTCGTGCTCAAGCCGGCCCAGACCACCCCGCTGACCGCGCTGCGGTTCGCCGAGATCTGCCGCCAGGCCGGTCTGCCCAAGGGCGTGGTCAACATCGTCACCGGCGACGGCCGCACCGGCGCCGCGCTGACCGCCCACCCGGACGTCAACAAGGTGGCCTTCACCGGCTCCACCCCCGTCGGCCGGGCCATCGCCAAGCAGGTCGCGGGCACCCGCAAGAAGCTCTCGCTGGAGCTCGGCGGCAAGGCCGCGAACATCGTCTTCGACGACGCGCCGATCGACCAGGCGGTCGAGGGCATCGTCAACGGCATCTTCTTCAACCAGGGCCACGTCTGCTGCGCGGGCTCGCGCCTGCTGGTCCAGGAGTCGATCCAGGACGAGCTGCTGGACGCCCTCAAGCGCCGGATGTCCACCCTGCGGGTCGGCGACCCGCTGGACAAGAACACCGACGTCGGCGCGATCAACTCGGCCGCGCAGCTCGCCCGGATCACCGAGCTGTCCGAGATCGGCGAGCTGGAGGGTGCCGAGCGCTGGGCCCCGGAGTGCGAACTCCCGGGCGCCGGTTACTGGTTCCGCCCCACCCTGTTCACCGGCGTCTCGCAGGCGCACCGGATCGCCCGCGAGGAGATCTTCGGCCCGGTGCTCTCGGTGCTGACCTTCCGCACCCCCGCCGAGGCGGTCGAGAAGGCCAACAACACCCCGTACGGCCTGTCGGCCGGCATCTGGACCGAGAAGGGCTCGCGCATCCTCTGGATGGCGAACCAGCTCAAGGCCGGTGTGGTCTGGGCCAACACCTTCAACAAGTTCGACCCGACCTCGCCGTTCGGCGGCTACAAGGAGTCGGGCTACGGCCGCGAGGGCGGTCGCCACGGCCTGGAGGCGTACCTCGATGTCTGAGACCACCCTGAGCGTCTTCAAGACCTACAAGCTGTACGTCGGCGGGAAGTTCCCCCGCTCCGAGAGCGGGCGGGTGTACGAGGTGACCGACTCGAAGGGCCAGTGGCTGGCCAACGCGCCGCTCGGCACCCGCAAGGACACCCGGGACGCGGTGCAGGCCGCCCGTGGCGCGGTCAAGGGCTGGTCCGGCACCACCGCGTACAACCGTGGCCAGGTGCTGTACCGGATCGCCGAGATGCTCCAGGGCCGGCGCGAGCAGTTCGCCGCCGAGGTGGCCGCCGCCGAGGGCATCGGCGCCAAGAAGGCCGCCGCGCTGGTGGACGCCGCGATCGACCGCTGGGTCTGGTACGCGGGCTGGACCGACAAGATCGCCCAGATCGCCGGGAACACCAACCCGGTCGCCGGGCCGTTCTTCAACATCTCCACCCCCGAACCCTCGGGCGTGGTCGGCGTGGTGGCCCCGCAGTCCGGGACGGGCTTCTCCTTCCTCGGCCTGGTCTCGGTGATCGCCCCGGCGATCGCGGCGGGCAACACGGTGGTCGTCGCGGCGGCGGCGGAGGCTCCGCTGCCCGCGCTCTCGCTGGGCGAGGTGCTGGCCACCTCGGACCTGCCGGGCGGTGTGGTCAACGTCATCTCGGGGAAGACGGCGGACATCGCTCCGACCCTCGCCTCGCACCAGGACGTCAACGGGCTGGACCTGGCCGGGGCGATCGCCCCGGAGGGCCCCGGCGCGGCGACCGAGCTGGAGGTGCTGGCCGCGGATACCCTGAAGCGGGTGTTCCGCCCGGCGGCGGACCAGTCCGGCCTGGACTGGACCAATGCCCCCGGAACCGAGCGGCTACTCTCGTTCCTGGAGACCAAGACGGTCTGGCACCCGATGGGTGTCTGACCTCCCGTCAGGGAAAACTCCACACAGACTGGTCGTCCCCAGTGCCCTCACCCCCCCAGGGCCCGGACGGCCTGGACGGGTCCGCGCATCTCCCCCCCTTGCGCGGGCCCGTCGCCCTTTCTCCGCCTCCGGCGAGTGGCAGCGGGGCAGCCGGACGCGGGGCACGGACCCGGCTCCGGGCTCCGCCCGCAGGCGTACGGGACGCCCGGACCCCCTAGGGGCGAGACCCTCCGAGGGGTGGTGCACCCCGGCTGAGCTGCGGCTTAGGGTCGGGAGCAGAGGAACGATCCTGGGGGCACGGCATGTGGGAGATCTTCGGCGAACTGGCCCTGCTCGCGAGCGACGGGCCGTTGCGCGCGCTGCGGGCCCGGCGGGCGGTCCGCCGGTGGGCGGCCGGGAAGCCGGTCCGGCTGCCGTGCGCGGTGCGGTCCGGGCGGGCGGGGTGGCCGGACGGGTACACCAACGGGAGCCTGCTGTTCACGCCCGGGCGGGCGGAGGCGGCGTTCGGGTCGCGGGAGTACCCGTACCTGGTGTTCCCGGTCGGCGGGGAGCTGGTGGACCCGGAGCCCGAGGCCTGGCACAGCGAGGACTGGGCGGCCAAGCGGTACGAACCCGGGGACGGCGGCGGCCCGGTGCACGTCCAGGTGCACAGCCGGTACCTGCCGGCCCTCGGGGCGGCCCTGGCCGGGGCGGCGGCGAAGAACTGACGTCCCGTCGGTTTCGGTATCCCCGGGGAGTGCGTCAGACTGGTGTCTCGTGAGTGACTCCCCCGTGAACCCCGCCCCGACGTCCCGCGCGCTGGTCGTCCTGCTGTCCGGGCCCTCCGGTTCGGGCAAGTCCTCGCTGGCCGAGCGGACCGGGCTGCCGGTGCTCCAGCTCGACGACTTCTACAAGGACGGCGACGATCCGACGCTGCCCCAGCTGCCGGCCGAGGCGGGCGGCGGGATCGACTGGGACTCGCCGCTCTCCTGGCACCTGGACCAGGCCCTGGCCACCCTCCGGCAGCTCGCGGATGCCGGCCGGGCCGAGGTGCCGGTGTACTCGATCCCGGCCAACGGGCGGGCCGGCAGCCGGGAGTTCGACCTGGGCGGGGCGCCGGCCTTCATCGCCGAGGGGATATTCGCGGCCGAGCTGGTGAACCTCTGCGCGGCCGAGGGCCTGCTCGGCGAGGCGATCTGCCTGCGCAACCGCCCCACCACCACCGCCTGGCGGCGGTTCCGCCGGGACGTCCGGGAGGGCCGCAAGTCGGTGCCGCTGCTGATCCGGCGCGGCTGGCGGCTGATGCGCGCCGAGCGCGGCATCGTGGCCCGCCAGGTGGAGCTGGGCGCCCAGGCCTGCACCGGCCCGGAGGCCGAGCAGCGGGTCCGCGCCCTGACGGTCCGCCAGCCCCAGCCCGCCTGACCCGCCCGCCCCCTGCCGAACGCGCAGAAGGGCCCGGTGCCGCTCCCCGGCACCGGGCCCTTCCGTGTCGGTCACGCTCTCATCCGGATGCTGCTCCCCCGAGCCGGCCTCCGGTATCCCTGACGTGACCTTTCCCGTCCCCCGACGGGAGTCCTGTGCGGCGTTACGCCACCAGCTCGCCGAAGGCGCGCACGGTGTCGCCGTTGCGGTTGAGCTGGTCGTCGTCGCGCAGCCGGCGCAGGGCGCGCCAGATGCTGCTCTTGACGGTGCCGACGCTGATGCCGAGGATGCCGGCGATCTCCGGGTCGGTCCGGCCCTCGTAGTAGCGGAGCACCAGCATGGTGCGCTGGTTCTCCGGCAGCTTGGCCAGCGCCTGCCAGAGCACGGCGCGCAGCTCGGTGCCGCCCATCGCGTCGGTGTCGCCGGCGGTCTCCGGCAGCTCCTCGGTCGGGTACTCGGCGACCTTGCGGCGGCGCCAGGCGGAGATGTGCAGGTTGGTCATGGTGCGGCGCAGGTACCCGCCGACCGCGGCCTTGTCGGTGATCCGGTCCCAGGCGCGGTAGGTGGAGAACAGCGCGCTCTGCAGCAGGTCCTCGGCCTCGAAGCGGTCGCCGGTCAGGTGGTACGCGGTGGCGAACAGCGAGGCCCGGCGGGCCTGCACGTAGGCGGTGAACTCGGCGATGTTGTCACCGGGCTCGACCGTCGCCTGCTGGAACGCGGTGGCGGCCGGGGCCGCCTCCGCCGCCGGGGCGGCGGGCTGGGCGGGCACCACGGGCTGCGGCGTGAGCCGCAGCAGCGTGGCACCGGCGCTCTCCCGACCCTGACCGGCGACCGGGAGCACCCCGCGCAGCGTCATGGTCGGAGCGGAGTCGGCCGCACTCCCCGAGCGGCCGATCCCGTACAACTCCCCCCTCGTCCCGCCGAGGCGGCGGGACCCGGTGCTGTGTGCGCACCCCCGTACGATCACGGCACCGGAGTTCTCGTCCGTCCTCACCTCGAAGTGCGTGCGGGACGAACGCGCGTGGTTGACAACCGCGTTGCTGCTGCGGGTCCGGAGCGTGGCGTTCATCGTGCACCCCCATGGGTCGGTACGGTTCCTGCCGCCCGGGAACTGCGGCGACATGGAAAATACTGCCGCCCCGTTGTGATGGAGGTGTCCGCCGACTGTCACAGGGCTGTCACAGAGCCCACCGCACACGGCCCATCGGACGGGGACGCCCGAACCCGGGGTTCCGGTTGCAGAGGACTCGAACGTCCTCCCCTGGTGGGTGAAGCCCGGCGCCTCGTGGTCCAGAATGAGCCCGTGCCTTTCCTCCTTCTGATCGAGGACGACGACGCCATCCGGACCGGCCTCGAACTCGCCCTCACCCGCCAGGGTCATCGCGTGGCCGCCGCCGCCTCGGGCGAGGACGGCCTCAAGCTGTTCAAGGAGCAGCGTCCGGACCTGATCGTGCTCGACGTCATGCTGCCCGGGATCGACGGCTTCGAGGTCTGCCGCCGGATCCGCCGCACCGACCAGCTGCCGATCATCCTGCTCACCGCCCGCTCCGACGACATCGACGTGGTGGTCGGCCTGGAGTCCGGCGCCGACGACTACGTGGTCAAGCCGGTGCAGCCCCGGGTGCTGGACGCCCGGATCAGGGCCGTGCTGCGCCGGGGCGAGCGGGAGAGCTCGGACTCCTCCACCTACGGCAGCGTGGTCATCGACCGCTCGGCGATGACCGTCACCAAGGACGGCGCGGACCTCCAACTCACCCCCACCGAGCTGCGGTTGCTGCTGGAGCTGAGCCGCCGGCCGGGCCAGGCGCTGTCCCGGCAGCAGCTGCTCCGGCTGGTCTGGGAGCACGACTACCTGGGCGACTCCCGGCTGGTGGACGCCTGCGTGCAGCGGCTGCGGGCCAAGGTGGAGGACGTGCCGTCCGCGCCGACGCTGATCCGCACCGTGCGCGGGGTGGGCTACCGGCTCGACCCGCCGAACCAGCCCTGAGCCGCCCCAGCTGAGCCGACGTGACCGGAGAACCTGCCGACGTGACCGACCCCCAGACCGCGCCCCGCCACCCGGGGCTCGGCCACCACCTGCGCTCGCTCCGGGTGCGGCTGGTCGCGGTGTTCGCCGTGGTGGCCCTGACCACCGCCTGCTCCGCCTCCGGCATCGCCTACTGGCTGAACCGGGACGGGGTGCTCAAGCGCGCCCAGAACACCGCGCTGAACGACTTCCGGGGCTCCGTCTCCCGGAACGTCAGCTCGCTCTCCGCCCACCCCGCCTGCGCCGAACTCACCTACCTGGCGCAGCAGGTGGGCTCCTCGGGACTCAACTACGACGTGGTGGTGGTCGACCCGAAGGTGACCGGCTGCGTCGCCTCCTCGAACCCGACCCGCTTCACCGAGGCGCACGTGCCGGCCCCGCTCCGGGGGATCGTCGACGTGCCCCGCCCGGTCACCGCCGGCCAGCCGTACGAGTACCACCTGTACTGGCAGCGGGTGAACCAGGACGGCCCCTACCTGGTCGGCGGCACCCGGGTGGTGAACACCGACCTGACCGCCTACATGTTCAAGTCGCTGGCCACCGAGCGGACCGACCTGAACACCCTCGGCTGGTCGCTGGCGATCGCCACCCTGCTGGCGCTGATCGGCTCCGCGCTGATCGCCCAGGCGGCGGCGGCCACCGTGCTGCGGCCGGTCCGGCGGCTCGGCGAGGCCGCCCGGCAGCTCGGCGAGGGGCGGCTGGACACCCGGCTGGAGGTCGAGGGGGCGGACGAACTCTCGGACCTGGCACGGACGTTCAACCGCACCGCGGAGGCGCTCTCCGAGCAGGTCGCGGAGCTCAGCGCCCGGGAGGCGCAGAGCCGCCGGTTCGTCGCCGACATGTCGCACGAACTGCGCACCCCGCTGACCGCGATGACCGCCGTGACGGACATCCTGGAGGACGAGGCGGAATCGCTGGACCCGATGATCGAGCCGGCCGTCCGACTGGTGGTCAGCGAGACCCGGCGACTCTCCGACCTGGTGGAGAACCTGATGGAGGTGACCCGCTTCGACGCGGGCACCGCCAAGCTGGTCGCCGACGAGGTGGACGTCGCCGACCTGATCATGTCCTGCATCGACGGCCGGGCCTGGTACGACGCGGTGGAGCTGGACGCGCCGCGCGGCGTGCTGGCCGTGGTCGACCCGCGGCGGCTCGACGTGGTCTTCGCCAACCTGATCGGCAACGCGCTCAAGCACGGCGGCTCGCCGGTCCGGGTGAAGGTCCGTCAGGAGGACGAGTCGGTGGTCATCGAGGTCTCCGACAGCGGCCCCGGCATCCCGGAGGACGTGCTGCCGCACGTCTTCGACCGCTTCTACAAGGCCGACAAGGGCCGGGCCCGGTCCGAGGGCAGCGGCCTCGGCCTGTCCATCGCGATGGCCAACGCCCGGATCCACGGCGGCACCATCACCGCCGCCAACTCCCCCGACGGCGGCGCGGTCTTCACCCTCACCCTGCCGCTGCGCCCCGAGGAGGCCGCCCAGTGACCCCCCGTCAGCTCCTGGCCGGCACCGCGCTGGCGCTCGCCCTGGCCGGCCTGACCGGCTGCGGCATCCGCCCCACCGCCGTCCCGGTCGACGCGGGTGCCCCGGCCGGGCGGACCGCCTGCCCCAGCCCGGTCCGGATCCCCGAGGCCCCCGTCTCCACGCCCTCCGTGACCGCGCCGGGCTCCCCCACCGCCCCGGCCGCCAAGGCGCCGGCGATCTCCCCGGCCCCCTTCTTCAGCGCCTCCCCGACCCCCGTGCCCACCCCCGCCACCCCGACCCCGACGCCCCCGGCGAAGGTGAACCCCTCGGCCTGCCCGTGACCCGGCCCGCCCGCTCGGCCTCCTCCCCGTAACGAGCGTCACCCGCCCCGCCGTGGAACCGTTCGACCGGAGGGCCACGTCGTGGGGGGTGTGACCGAGCAGGCGGAGACGGGGCGCAGCGGGGCGGCGGAGGTGTCGGCCAGGCTGCGGCAGGTGGGTGTGCTGCTGCTGGCGGCCTACCTGGGGCTGGCCGGGTGGGTGATCCTGCGGCCGGTGGACGTCGGATGGACCAGCCCGGCCAACCTGACGCCGTTCGGCTCGGTCCGGTACGCGTTCGAGCTCGGCTGGCCCGCGGGCGCCCGGCAGTTGGCGGGCGAGCTGCTGCCGCTGGCCCCGCTCGGGGTGCTGCTGCCGCTGGCCGGCGGCCGGCTGCGGGCCCGCTGGCTGCCTTCGCTGCTGCGCACCACCGGCTGCGCGGCGCTGATCGCCACCGCGCTGGAGATCCTCAAGGGCTGGGCCCCGGGCCACGTGCTGAACGTGGACAACCTGCTGCTCGGCACCGTCGGGGTGGGCCTGGCCCACCTGGCCGTCGTCCCGGCCGCCCGGGCCTGGTGCGGAGCCGGCCGTAGGAGGGCCGGCTCCGCACCGGCCCCGGTCCTGACGCCCGGTCAGCCGCTCACCCCGACGCCCGCCCCCACTCCGGCCCCGTCGGCCACCGCGCCGAACCCGCGCCCGCTGCGGGCTCAGCCCTTGAGGTAGGGCAGCCCGTCGGACACCTCGCCGCCCGGCGGCATCGGCACGTCGACCTTCGAGGAGTAGTAGTCGAAGGTGTACGAGCCCCGCGCCGGCCCCTCGGTGCGCACCAGTTGGACCAGCAGCGGCGCCCCGTCGGCCGCCACGGCGAACTCGGTCACCCCGGTCCGCAGTCGCGCGGCGTAGACGGTGGCCTCCCGTGATCCCACCGTCCGGCGACCGGTCTCCGTCACCCCGAGGAGCAGTGCCTGGGCGACCTGGACATTGGCCGGGAAGGCCGCACAGGCCCCGGCCAGCGCCTCGGGCGCCTTGCCGCCCTTGAACTGCAGGTAGCGGCCCACCGCAGGCTGGCCGGCCGGGCCCGGGGCGAACCAGTCGGCGGCGAAGGCGGCGTCCGGGCGGATCCAGACGGTCTCGTCCGCTGCCAGCACCTCGGCCCGGCCCGCGCCGGAGGCCAGCCTGCCCAGACAGCGGCCGGTGGTGTCGGTCAGCACCTCACCGGTCAGCGGGCGGCCGTCCACCGTGAAGTCCAGCGTGACCATGGCCGAGGAGGCGGCAGCCGCCGCCCCCTCGCTGCGGGCCAGCCGGCCCCCGTCCCGCAGGACGCCGGTTTCGGTGGCGGTGGCACCGGCGGCCGGCTCGGCGGTGGTGCCCGCACCGGGCCTGCACCCGGCCGCACCGGTCACGATCGCGGTGGTGAGCAGGGCCGTTGCCAGGCCACGGGCAGTGCGCATGGGTGGGTACCTCGGGAGCGTGATCGAGAGCTGACACCGCCTCAGGGACCGAGGGGGCGGTGCACCCTATCGAACGGCTCCGCACCGGACCGAACGCTTTCGGCCGGCCCCGGCCGGAGCGCCTCGGGGTAACCCCGAGCCGGACCCTGACCCCGGGCGTACTCCGGCCCGGTGAGAAGGCGGGGTCCGGGATCAGCATCCAGGCGGACGGCCCGGAGCGATCCGGACGGGAGTATGGAGTCATGCCCGCCGGAGAGACCGGAGCCGGGCACCAGTCAGACGGAGCTGATCAGAATGGCCCTCGCCCGCCCCCGCCACAACCGCGTCATCGCCGGCGTCTGCGCCGGGCTCGCCAAGCGTTTCGGGCTGGCCCCGTGGACGGTCCGGATCATCGCCATCGTCTCCTGCCTGCTCCCCGGCCCGCAGTTCCTGATCTACCTGGCCCTCTGGCTGCTGCTGCCCCAGGAGCCGTGAGCCCCGGCTCCGCGCTGACTCCCACGCCTCCCCCGCCGCCCCTTCGACCCGTACGACCGGAGCCCCCGGCCGACTCCTCCGCGAGCCGGCCGGGGGCTCCCGGGCGTGACGGGCCCTCAGCTGCCCGGGCACTCGGTCCGGGCACTCGGGCCGGCCCGGGAGCCGGACGAGCTCCGGTGCGGACGCGCGGGCCCGGCTGCCGCACTTCCCTCCGGGCGGCACGGGCGGCACGGGCCCGGACACACCGCAGGCCCGCCCCGGACGGGGAGCGGGCCTGACCGAGGTCCGCCGTCCGCAGCCGAGGGCGCGGACGGCGGGCCGGATGCCGGACGGGGCGGATCAGCCGCCGATGCCCGGGAGGCCGCCACCGGGCAGGCCGCCGCCGACCAGGCCGGTCACGCTGCCGACCGGGGTCTTGTCGAGACCCTCCGCGCCGGGCAGCGGCACCGGCAGCGCGCGCGGGGTCGCGGCGTCGGCGACCGGGGCGGCTGCGGCGTCCACCGCGGGGGCGGTCTGGTCGGTGACCGGGGCGGTCATCGGCTGGGCCGCCTCCGGGGCCTGCGCGACCGGGCCGGCCACGTCCGGGTTGAGGCTGCCGACGGCCTCGGTGACCGGGCCGGTGGCGGGCAGCTTGCTGACGGTGCCGGTCGCCGCACCGGTCAGCGCACCGGAGTTGGTGAGCAAGCTGGTCGGACCCCCGAGCCCGCCCGGCGCGGCAGCGGAGGCGGAACCGGCAGCAACGGCCGCGATCGCGACGCCGAGCGCAGCGGTCCCGGCAGCCTTCAGAGTGGCCTGCTTCATGAGTTGGTCCTCGTGTCCTCGTCGGTGGCCGACGCGACGGCATGCACCCAGGAGTGCCCACCGCTACGCCGTGTCAGCTGTGACTGGCACACCGTAGTGACTGCCTCGCACGCGGATCAAAGACGGTTAACTCACTTGGCCCATTCGTCAGATGAGCGCGGACCCGTGGGTCACGGTTCCGCGCTCATCCGTTCGGCCATCCGGGCCACCGAGGGGTCGTCAGGCGCCCGAGCTGAACAGCCATTCGGCCTTGAGCTCGGCGTAGCCCGGCTTGATCACGTCGTTGATCATCGCCAGCCGCTCGTCGAAGGGCAGGAACGCGGACTTCATCGCGTTCACCGTGAACCACTCCATGTCGGCGAGGGTGTAGCCGAAGGCCTCCACCAGGTGCCCGAACTCCTGGCTCATCGAGGTGCCGCTCATCAGCCGGTTGTCGGTGTTGACGGTGACCCGGAACTTCAGCCGGCTGAGCAGCCCGATCGGGTGTTCGGCGTACGAACTCGCCGCTGCGGTCTGGAGGTTGGAGGTCGGGCACATCTCCAGCGGGACGCGCTTGTCCCGGACGTACGCGGCGAGCCGGCCCAGCTCCACGGAGCCGTCCTCGTTCACCGTGATGTCGTCGATGATCCGCACGCCGTGGCCGAGGCGGTCCGCCCCGCAGCACTGCAGCGCCTCCCAGATCGACGGCAGGCCGAAGGCCTCGCCGGCGTGGATGGTGAAGTGGTTGTTCTCGCCCTTGAGGTAGTCGAAGGCGCCCTGGTGCCGGGTCGGCGGGTGGCCCGCCTCGGCACCGGCGATGTCGAAGCCGACCACTCCCTGGTCCCGGTAGCGGTTGGCCAGCTCGGCGATCTCCTGCGAGCGGGCGGCGTGCCGCATCGCGGTCAGCAGGGTGCCGACCCGGATCCGGTGGCCCTTCTCCCGGGCGTTCGCCTCACCGAGGCGGAAGCCCTCGTTGACCGCCTCGACCACCTCGTCGAGGGTCAGGCCCTTCTCCAGGTGCTGCTCCGGCGCGTACCGCACCTCGGCGTAGACCACGCCGTCGGCGGCCAGGTCCTCGGCACAGTCGGCGGCGACCCGGACCAGCGCCTCGCGGGTCTGCATCACCGCGCAGGTGTGCGCGAAGGTCTCCAGGTACCGCACCAGCGAGCCGGAGTCGGCCGCCTCGCGGAACCACACCCCCAGCTCCTTGGGGTCAGTGGTCGGCAGCCCCTCGTACCCGACGGCGGCGGCCAGCTCGACGATGGTCTCGGGACGCAGACCGCCGTCCAGGTGGTCGTGCAGGAGCACCTTCGGTGCGCGGGCGATCTGGTCGGCGGTGGGGATGCGGGGGCCTGTGGTGCCCGTGATGGCAGTCTGCTTCTCCATTGCGGGAGTGTAGCCCCTACGCGCGTAGATCCACCACGCCGAATTCCGGATTCCACCGAACGGCCCAGCAGGACGCCACCGCCGGACCGACGCCGGACGGGACGGGAGCAGGCCTGCGGCAAGCACCCGCAGGACGGCACGGACGGCGCCCGGTGGCCCGCCCCCGGGACGCACCACCATGCCCCGCCCCCGGTGCCCGCCGCACCGCGCGCGCCCCGCGCACGCAGGCCCAACCCCGCCCCGGCAGCACGCTCGTCGCCTCCGCAGGACCGCCCCGCCCGCCGCCCCGCCCCGCGCAACGGACGGGCCCGATCCGCAGCCCCGCCACCTGATGACGCCCCGTCAGTTGGCCGTCAACGCGGCACCGGCAGCGCGCCCGTCACCCCCGCAGGACAGCCGCCGCCCCGCCACAGGCGAGACCACACGACCCGCCACACCACGCCCCCGGCCCCCACAGCAGACAGACCCGACCCGACCCGCAACCCCACCACCGGCTGCGCGCCCGTCACCCCCACAGGACAGCCGCCGACCCGCCGCAGGCGAGACCGCGTCAGCCCTTGAGGCGGTGCTTCAGGGTGAGCAGGGACCCGGCTGCGCCGCGCGGGACCAGCCAGGTGGTGTCGTCGCGGTCGGTCGCGTCGAAGCGGTACTTGTAGGGCTCGGTGCCCCGGAGGAAGTCGAAGGTGGCGAGCTTCCGCTCGGCGGCGGCCCGGACCGCCTCGGCGATGATCGCGGTGCCGAGCCGCAGCGGGGCCCACTCCGGGTCCCAGCCGATCTGGTAGTAGGCGAAGGCGTCGCCCCACTGGAAGCCGTAGAGCCCGCCGATCACCGTGCCGTCCTGCTCGGCGATCAGGAAGGCGGGGCCGGCGTCCGTGCCCGAGCGGGAGACCAGCAGCTGGTGCAGCGGCAGCCGGTCCTCGTCGAAGGTGGTGGACTTGCCGAGGGCGTCCCGCCGCAGCCGGTGCAGCCGGACGATCGCGGGCAGCAGGTCGGCCGGAGCGGTGCCCGGGGCGACCCAGCGGAAGGTGACCCCGGCGGCGGCCAACTTCCGCCCGTAGCGCCGGAGATCGGAGCGGAACTGCTTGGAGCCGAGCGCGTCGAAGCCGTCCGCCAGCCCGACCCGGGGGCAGGACTGCGCCGCCACCTGCCGGGCCCCGGCCGGCAGCAGGTCGGCCGCGCCGGGGTCGAGGTCGGGCAGCCAGAGGGTCTCCCGCCCGCCGCGCGCCGCCAGCCAGGCCCGGAGTTCGGCCCGCCGCCCGGGGCGGCAGGCGAAGGTGCCGTGGTCCGCCGCGCCGGGCCCGCTGCCGAGCGGGGTGAGGCAGCGGACGGTGAGCGGCGCCCGGGGGTGCAGCCGCAGCCGGGTGCGGTGGAGCGGGGCGACCGCCTCGACGGTGCCGTCGGCGGCCCGCCAGAAGGCGATCTCGGCCGGGCCGCGCCGACCGAGCGTCTCCCACCAGGCCAGCACCCAGTCCGGCGTGGCGAACCACGAGGCCCCCGGGTCGTCGGCGACCAACTCCCGCCATCCGGCGATCAGTTCGTCCGTCAGTTCCCCCGGCGCGTACAGCTCCGGCACCAGCCCCACCCCCACCGATCCGTTCGAGACCCCCCGGGGCCTCAGCAGCCGCCGCGCAGCCGGTGCACCGCCGGGTGCAGCCCCGAGAGGATTGTGTCGAACCGGGCCGGGCTGGTGTCGGAGTTCACCCGAAGTCGGCTGATCCGGAGCGGATTCGGCGGCAGCAGCTGGTCCTGCCGGTGGTCGAACAGGAAGCCCAGCCGGTAGCCGAGCTCCCGCAGCACGGTGTCGGCCCGGGGGTCGAAGTTGCCGTTGGGGTAGGCGAAGGCGGTCGGCTCGCTGCCCAGCCAGCCGGTGAGCAGCTGGTGCGCCCGGATCAGCTCGACCCGGATCACCGGCTCCTCGCAGCGGTCCAGGCAGGGGTGACCGAGGGTGTGGTTGCCGATCGCCACACCGGCGGCCAGCAGGTCGAGCAGCTCCAGCGAGCTCAACTGCTGCTGCCGCGGCGCCTGGACGGCGGCGGTGTCGCGCAACTCCTCCAGGCTGCGCCGCCGTTCGACGTCCGGCAGGGTCTTGAGCCGGCGGACCACCGCACCGGGCGCGAGCCCGGCCAGTGCCTCGGCGGTGCCGCCCCGGGCGGCCAGCGCGGGGGCCTCGCTCCACCAGAACGGCTGGTCCCCGTCGATGAGTTCGGCCACCAGGAAGGCGGCGGCCGGGATGCCCAGCCGGGCCAGCACCGGGGCGCCCCGGGTCAGCAGGGTGCGGTCGCCGTCGTCGAAGGTGACCAGCACGCTGCGCGGCGGCAGCGGGCGTCCCTCCTGCACGGCACGCTCGACGGTGGCCAGCGAGACCGGCACCGCCGTCCGCACCAGGCGCTCCATCTGGGCGGTGAAGCTCTGCGGGTCGTCCACGCCGTGGTAGGCGAGCACCGAGAGCCGCTGGGCGGCCCGCGCCCGGAACAGCGGCTGCAGCGGTGAACGCCGCAGCACAGTGTCGATCCGCTGGCGCCGGGCCTCACCCGGCTCGGCCTTGGCGCCGAGGCGCGCGACGGTGTCCTGCTCCGACACGTCTCCCCCTGTTCCCTTCACCGCAGGCATGGGCTGCCTCCCCCCATCAATATCCCTCAGTTTGGTAAAGAGCGGTATAAGTTCGGGAACTTCAATCGCTCCTGGCCAAAATCCGATGCCCTGCGCTGAGGTGCGGGAACGAACCGGGCCGAGCCTGATCGGGCCGGACCGCTTCGGTGAAGACCTGGTGACGGCCGTGCGGAGGCCCGGCCGGGGGAAGTGGAACTCTTCCGTCAACTCCCCCTGCCCGGAACCACCTTGGGGCCACCCCGGTGCCTCGGGCTCCCAGGGTAGCCGCCGACCGCCCCGGACGGTCGGCCCGTTCCCGGACCGCTACCGCCAGGCGTGCTCAGTCGTGATCCAGCAGCCGCCCCCGGCGGGACAGCACGAACTCCCGGAACGCCGCCACCGGCGGGGTGAGCGGACGGCCCGTCACCCAGGCCAGGCCGATCGCCCGACGGGTGCGCGGGGCGGTCACCTCCAGCTCGACCACGCCCGGCCGGGGCACCAGCGCGGGCGGCAGCAGCGCCACCCCGAGCCCGGCCGCCACCAGGCCGCGCAGGGTCTCCGCCTCCTCGCCCTCGAAGGCGATCCGGGGCGCGAAGCCCGCCTCCGCGCAGAAGCCCTCGGTGATCACCCGCAGGCCGTAGCCCTGCTCCACCACCACGAACGGGTCCTCGGCCGCCTCGGCCAGCCGGATCCGCCGCCGGCCGGCCAGCCGGTGGTCGGCCGGCACCACCAGGTGCAGCCGCTGCTCGTCCAGCGGACGGGCCGTCAGATCCGGGGCGTCCGGCAGCGGGGAGACCAGGCAGAGGTCCAGCTCCCCCGCCCGCAGCCGCTCCAGCATCGCGGCGCCGTAGTCCTGCACCAGCTGGAACCGGACCTTCGGGTGCCCGGCCCGGAAGCCGCGCAGCAGGGCCGGCACCGCGTCCGAGCCCATCGTGTGCAGGAAGCCGAAGGCCACCCGGCCGGCCGCCGGATCGGCCTCCGCCCGGGCCGCCTCGGCGCCGCGCTCCAGCTCGGCCAGCGCCCGTTCCACCGAGCCGAGCAGCAGCCGCCCCGCCCTGGTCAGCCGGACCGTCCGCCCCTGCCTCGCCAGCAGCCGCACCCCGAGCTCGGCCTCCAGCCGGGCCACCGACCGGGACAGCGTGGGCTGCGGCATGCCCAGCAGCTCGGCGGCCCGGGTCACGTGCTCCAGCCGGGCCACCGCCGCGAACTGCGCCAACTGCGGTGCCAGGGCGGCCAGATCACCCTCCGGGCCGAGCTCGGCGAGGGTGGCCGGCGGTGAACTGCTCTCATGCTCCATGGCATCGATTCTCGCCGTTCCATGCATTGGACGCATCAGCGGTGGCAGGTCTAGCGTCGTCGTCATGCCGCCTGCCAGTACCGGGGCATCCGCAGCCGAGCTGCCGGGTGCCTCCACCTCGCCGTCCCCTGCCGCCACCGCCGCCACTGAAGGCGCCGACACCCGGCACCTGCCCGGGAGCCGCACGCTCCGCCGGGCCAACCTCGCGCTGTTCGCCGCCGGGGTCGCCACCTTCGTCCTGCTGTACTCCACCCAGGGCCTGCTGCCGATCCTCTCGGACGACCTCGACATCACGCCCGGGCAGGCCAGTTGGACCGCCTCGGTGGCCACCCTCGGGCTCGCGCTGGCCCTGCTGCCGGCCAGTGCGCTGGCCGACCGGTACGGGCGGACGGCGGTGATGACCGGCTCGGTGCTGGCCGCCTCGCTGCTGGCCGTGGCGCTCCCGTTCGCCCCGGACCTGACCACCCTGGTGGTGCTGCGCGGCCTCCAGGGCGCCGCGCTGGCCGGGCTGCCGGCCACCGCGATGGCCTACCTGGCCGAGGAGGTGCACCCGAGCGCGCTCGGCTCGGCGATGGGCCTGTATGTGGCGGGCAACAGCATCGGCGGGATGGGCGGGCGGCTGGTCTCCGGCTGGGCCGCCGCCGCCTGGGGCTGGCGCTGGGGGCTGGCCGTCTCGGCCGCGCTGGCCCTGCTCGCGGTGCTGGTCTTCCGGCTGCTGATCCCGGCCGCCCGCCAGTTCCGCCGCGCCCCGGTGGCGCCCCGGGCGCTGGCCCGCACGGTGGCCGGGCACCTGCGCGATCCGCTGCTGGTCCGGCTCTACCTGCTCGGCATGCTCTTCATGGCGGTCTTCGGCGCGGTCTACAACACCGTCGGCTACCGGCTGGTGGCCGCTCCGTTCGGCCTCCCCGAGTCGGTGGCCGCCTCGGTGTTCGTGGTCTACCTGGTCGGCACCGTCTCCTCGGCCACGGCCGGCCGCCTGACCGCCCGGCTCGGCCGCCGGGGCACCCTTTACGTCGCGATCGGCACCACCACGGCGGGCCTGCTGCTCTCGCTCGCCGATTCGCTGGCCGCCGTCCTGCTCGGCCTGGTCCTGATCACGGCCGGCTTCTTCGCCGGCCACGCCACCGCCTCCGCCGCCGTCGGCCGCACCGCCACCACCGGCCGGGCCCAGGCCACCGCCCTCTACCTGATCGCCTACTACCTGGGCAACAGCCTCGGCGGCACCCTCGGCGCCGACGCCTACCACGCCACCGGCTGGCCGGGCGCGGCCACCGTCGCCCTGGTCGCGATGACCCTGGCGGCCGGTGTCACCCTCTACGCCACCCGGCGGGCGAGGGTGGCCAGTACAGTCCAGGTATGAGCATCGACCCCGCCACCTACGCCCGGCTGCGCGAGATCGCCGACCAGCTCCCGCAGGTACCCGGGATCGGAAAGGTCGAGATCGCCAAGGGTGAGATCGTCATGATGATGTCGCCGGTCAAGCGCCACGAGCTGGCCGTCCACCGGATCGCGCGCCAACTCGATGCTCAACTTCCCGACACCCACCCTGGGTTCATCGCCTTCGCCGGCGCAGACCTGGAGGACGTCGGGCTCGGCAGACTCCGTCGCCCGGACCTGATGGTCTTCGCCGAACAGACGCTGGAAGGCGAACAGGCGACACTCCTCCCGCATGAGGTCCTGCTCGTGGTCGAGGTGGTCTCCCGTTCCAACCCCGAGAACGACTACGACGCCAAGGTCCACGACTACGCCGCGATGGGCATCCCGCACTACCTGCTGGTCGACCCCCGGGACGGCACCGGCATCGTGCACTCGCAGCCGGGCTATCCGGTGCGCGAGAAGTTCGTCTTCGGCGACACCGTCCCGGTGGGCCCCTGGCGGCTCGACACCTCCGGCCTGCTGACCTACTCCTGACGACGCGTGAGGCCGGGCACCCCGCTGGGGTGCCCGGCCTCGGCGCGTCGGCGGTGGGGCGGATCAGGCGATCCGGTCCAGCACGATCGGGTTGGCCGTGAAGGCCGTGCCCTCGGGAGCGATGCTGACGCCGCCGGTGAGGGCCTCGATGGCGTAGTCGTAGCGCTCGGGGGTGTCGGTGTGCAGGGTCAGCAGGGGCTGACCCGCCACCACCTTGTCGCCGGGCTTGGCGTGCATCTCGACGCCGGCCCCGGCCTGCACCGGGTCCTCCTTGCGGGCCCGGCCGGCACCCAGGCGCCAGGCGCAGACGCCGACGGCGTAGGCGTCCAGGCCGGTGAGGATGCCGGAGGCGTCGGCGGTGATGACGTGCTGCTCGCGGGCGACCGGGAGCGGGGCGTCCACGTCGCCGCCCTGGGCGGTGATCATGCGGCGCCAGTGGTCCATCGCGGAGCCGTCGCGCAGCGCCTCGGCCGGGTCCTTGCCGTGCACGCCGGCGGCGGCCAGCATCTCGCGGGCCAGCGCGACGGTCAGCTCGACCACGTCGGCGGGGCCGCCGCCGGCCAGCACCTCGACCGACTCCCGGACCTCCAGCGCGTTGCCGGCGGTGAGGCCGAGCGGGGTGGACATGTCGGTGAGCAGGGCGACGGTGTTGACCCCGGCGTTGGTGCCCAGGCCGACCATGGTGCGGGCCAGCTCGCGGGCGTCGTCGAGGTTCTTCATGAAGGCGCCGGAACCGACCTTGACGTCCAGCACCAGCGCGCCGGTGCCCTCGGCGATCTTCTTGGACATGATCGAGGAGGCGATCAGCGGGATGGCCTCGACGGTGCCGGTGACGTCGCGCAGCGCGTAGAGCTTCTTGTCGGCGGGGGCCAGGCCGTCGCCGGCCGCGCAGATGACGGCGCCCGCGTCGCGCAGCACGGCCATCATCTCCTCGTTGGAGAGCAGCGCCCGCCAGCCGGGGATGGACTCCAGCTTGTCCAGGGTGCCGCCGGTGTGGCCGAGGCCCCGGCCGGAGAGCTGCGGGACGGCGGCGCCGCAGGCGGCGACCAGCGGGGCCAGCGGGAGGGTGATCTTGTCGCCGACGCCACCGGTCGAGTGCTTGTCGGAGGTGGGCAGCGGGAGGGCGGAGAAGTCCATCCGGACGCCGGAGCGGATCATCGCGTCGGTCCAGCGGCTGATCTCCCGGAGGTTCATGCCGTTCAGCAGGATCGACATGGCCAGTGCGGACATCTGCTCGTCGGCCACCTCGCCCCGGGTGTAGGCGTCGATCACCCAGTCGATCTGAGCATCGGTCAGTTCGCCCCGGTCCCGCTTGGTCCGGATGACGGAGATGGCGTCCATGAGGGTGTCTCCTGGTGGTTCCAGTACAGAAGAAAAGCGAAGAGTGCCGCGGGGGACCGCGCCCCCGCGACACTCTACGCGCGTAACAAGCTTTCCAGCTAGAGCCGTTCCGGCCCGAAGGCGTCCGGCAGCACTTCACTCATCGGGCGTACCCCGGAGGGCAGGTCGACCAGCAGCCCGGGGCCTCCGTGCTCGTACAGCAGCTGCCGGCAGCGACCGCACGGCATCAGCAGCTCGCCGGCCCCGTCCACGCAGGTGAAGGCGGTCAGCCGGCCTCCGCCGCTCAGCTGGAGGGCCGAGACCAGGCCGCACTCGGCGCACAGGCCGATGCCGTACGAGGCGTTCTCCACGTTGCAGCCGGTCACCGTGCGGCCGTCGTCGACCAGCGCGGCGGCGCCGACCGGGAACTTGCTGTAGGGCGCGTACGCGTGCCCCATCGCCTCCCGGGCGGCGGCCCGCAGGGTCTGCCAGTCGATCTCCTGAGCCGCCGTCACTTGCCCTGGCCCCTGCGGTAGATCTGGCCGTCCGCCTTCGGCATCCGCAGCCGCTGCGAGGCCATCGCGAGCACCACCAGGGTGATCACGTACGGGGTGGCCACGATCAGCGCGCGCGGCACCGTGTCGGTGGTGGCGAACCAGAGCGCCAGACCGGCGGCGACCGCGAAGGTGATGCCCGCGGCCTTGAACTGACGGCGGTACAGCTTCCAGAGCGCCAGCAGGGCCATCGCGATGGAGACCGTCAGGATCAGCACGTGCACCGAGTCCGGGTCACGGAGCTGGAGGCTGTCGGTGAAGCCGAACAGACCCGCGCCCATGGCCAGACCGCCGGGCATCCAGTTGCCGAAGATCATCGCGGCCAGACCGATGAAGCCCCGGCCCTGGGTCATGCCGTCCTTGTAGAAGTGCGCGGCGACCAGCGAGAGGTAGGCACCGGCCAGACCGGCGAAGGCGCCGGAGGTGATGACGGCCAGGTACTTGTACTTGTAGACGTTGACGCCCAGCGACTCGGCGGCGGTCGGGTTCTCGCCGCAGGAGCGCAGCCGCAGGCCGAAGACCGTGCGCCACAGGATGAAGTACGAGGCCACCAGGAAGACGGCCGCGATCACCACGACCACCGAGAGGTTGGTGACCAGACCGCCGAACACGCCGGCCAGGTCGGAGACCAGGAACCAGTGGTGCGCCTCGATCCTGTCCAGCCACTCGGAGAGGCCGGGCACGGTGAGGTACGGCAGCGGATCGGCCGGCGGGGACTGGTTGGCGCCCGCGCCGAAGGCCACGTAGTCGCGGTAGTAGATCCGGTTCACGTAGGCGCAGATGCCGGGGATCAGCAGGTTGATGCCGACGCCGGAGACGATGTGGTCGACGCCGAAGGTGACGGTGACCAGCGCGTGCAGCAGGCCGCCGAGCGCACCGCCCGCCATGCCGGCCAGCAGGCCGATCCACGGGTTGGTCAGGTAGCCGACCCAGGCACCGCAGAAGGTGCCGGCCACCATCATGCCTTCGAGGCCGATGTTGACCACGCCGGCCCGCTCGGACCAGAGACCGCCGAGACCGGCCATCGCGATCGGCACGGCCGCGCCGAGCGCGGCGGTGACCTGCCCGGAGGAGGTCAGGCCGTGGTTGCCGGTGGCCATGCCGACGGCCGAGACCAGCACCAGCGCGCCGGCGATCAGCAGCAGCACGACCGGCCAGGTCAGCTTGGACTTCTTGGCGGGCGGGGCGCCCGGCGACTTCGGCCGGGCGGCAGTGGCGGTGCTCATGCGGCCACCTCCTTCTTGGCAGCGGCGGCGGCCTGGGCGGCCAGCTCGGCGCCGACCTTCTGCTGCTGGCGCTTGAGGCCGTAGCGACGCACCAGCTCGTAGGCGACGACGACGCAGATGACGATGGTGCCCTGCATGACGTTGACGATCTCCTGCGGGTAGTCACCCTGCAGCGGCAGCTGGGTGCCGGAGACGTCGAGGAAGGCGAACAGCAGCGCCGAGAAGGCCACGCCGATCGGCGAGTTGCGGCCCAGCAGGGCGACCGAGATGCCGATGAAGCCCAGGCCGGGCTGGATGTTCTGCCCGAAGTAGTAGGAGCTGGAGGTCAGTTCGGGCAGGCCGATCAGACCGGCGATGGCTCCGGAGACCACCATCGAGGTGATCACCATGCGCTTGACGTTCACGCCCGAGGCGGTGGCGGCGGACTCCGAGCGGCCGGTGGCGCGCAGGTCGAAGCCGAACCGGGTGCGGTTCAGGGTGAACTGGAAGACCACGCCGACCAGGATCGCGATGACGATGAAGCCCCAGAGGGTGCCGCCCGCGGTCTCGAAGGTCGGGAAGTGGCTGGACTGCGAGATCGGCTCGGTCTGGATCGAGTTGGTGGTGCTGCCCTTGTCCGGCGCGAAGACGCCCGGCACCAGCAGCAGACCGACCACGGCGGTCGCGATGGCGTTCAGCATGATGGTCGAGATGACCTCGCTGACGCCCCGGTAGACCTTGAGCAGCGCGGCCACGCCGGCCCACATGCCGCCGACCGCCATCGCGGTCACCAGCAGCAGCGGGATCTGCAGGAAGGACGGCAGGTCGACCTGGCTGCCGACGAACGCGGCGAACAGCACGCCCAGCTTGTACTGGCCGTCGACGCCGATGTTGAAGAGGTTCATCCGGAAGCCGAACGCGGCGGCGGCACCGGCCAGGTAGTACACGGTGGCCCGGTTCAGGGTCAGCACCTGGCCGTCCGAGGCGGTGCCGTAGGTGAACATCACCTCGAACGCCTTGAACGGGTCCTTGCCGGAGACCGCCAGCAGTGCGACGCAGATCAGCATCGACAGCAGGATGGCCAGCACGGGGGCGGCCAGACCCAGCAGGATCTTCTCGGCGTCGAACCGCTTGGCCGCGGGCTTCGCGGCCACGGGGTTGGGACTGGTCATGTGGGTTACTCCCCCGCCTGCGCGTCGGTGGCGGTGTCGTCGGGCTGCGCCTCGGTGATCTCGGCGGCGAACGCCTGGGCCTCGGCGACGGCCTCCGGGTCGGACTCGATGTGGCCGCTGGCCGCACCGGTCATCGCGGTGCCCAGGTCCTCGGCGGTCACGGTGGCCGGGTCGGCGTCGGCGACCAGCCGGCCCCGGTAGATCACCCGGATGTGGTCGGAGAGGCCGATCAGCTCGTCCAGGTCGGCCGAGATCAGCAGCACCGCCAGGCCCTCGCGCTGGGCGGAGCGGATCTGCTCCCAGATCTGCGCCTGCGCGCCGACGTCCACGCCCCGGGTGGGGTGCGCGGCGATCAGCAGCTTGGGGTGGTGGCTCATCTCGCGGCCGATGATCAGCTTCTGCTGGTTGCCGCCGGAGAGCGAGGCCGCGGTGACCTCGATGCCGGGCGTGCGGACGTCGTACTCCTCGACGATCCGCTGGGTGTCCTTGCGGGCGGCGGCCGGGTCGAGCAGCAGGCCCTTGGAGTTGGGGGCCTCGGTGACGTGACCGAGGATCCGGTTCTCCCAGAGCGGGGCCTCCAGCAGCAGGCCGTGCTTGTGCCGGTCCTCCGGGATGTAGCCGATGCCGGCCTCGCGGCGGGCCCGGGTCAGGGCGCCGGTGAGGTCCTGGCCGTCCAGCGTGACGGTGCCGCCGTCCAGCGGCAGCATGCCCATCACGGCCTCGACCAGCTCGGCCTGGCCGTTGCCCTCGACGCCCGCGATGCCGAGCACCTCGCCCTTGCGGATCCGCAGCGAGACGTCGTCCAGCACCACGCGCTCGATGCCCTCGGCGTCGCGCTTGGCGATCCGCAGGCCGGCCGTCTCCAGCATCACCGTCTCGGTGACGGTGGACTCGCGGCTCTCCGGGGAGGGCAGCTCGGCGCCGACCATCAGCTCGGCGAGCTGACGGGCCGTCACGGTGCGCGGGTCGGCGTCGCCGACCGTGGTGCCCCGGCGGATCACGCTGATCGCGTCGGCCACCGAGAGCACCTCGTGCAGCTTGTGCGAGATGAAGATGACGGTGACGCCCTCGGCCTTGAGCTCGCGCAGGTTGTCGAAGAGCGCGTCCACCTCGTGCGGCACCAGGACGGCGGTGGGCTCGTCCAAGATCAGGATCTTGGCGCCCCGGTAGAGCACCTTGAGGATCTCCACCCGCTGGCGGTCCGCCACGCCGAGGTCCTCGACCAGCGCGTCCGGGCGCACGCCCAGGCCGTACTGGTCGGAGATCTCGCGGATCTTCGCCTTGGCCTTGGCTCCTATCCCGTGCAGCTTCTCGCCGCCCAGGACGACGTTCTCCCACACCGTCAGGTTGTCGGCCAGCATGAAGTGCTGGTGCACCATGCCGATGCCGCGCGCGATGGCGTCGCCGGGGGTGTTGAACTCGACCTGCGCGCCGTCGATGGCGATGGTGCCCTCGTCCGGCTTCTGCATGCCGTAGAGGATCTTCATCAGGGTCGACTTGCCGGCGCCGTTCTCGCCCATCAGGGCGTGCACGGTGCCGCGCGCGACGGTGATGTCGATGTCGTGGTTGGCCACGACCCCCGGGAAGCGCTTGGTGATGCCGCGCAGTTCGACGGCCGGTGTCGCCGTCCCCGCGCTGGGGTTGCCGCCCTGGGGGGTCGGGGCGGGTTCGGAAGCGGTGATGGCGATCTCCTGGTGGTCACAGGGCGCGTCGTTGCGCTGGAGATGGCGTGCGTACGTGAGGAAGCGCGTACGTGCGGGTGGAACGGGACGGGGCCCGGCAGAGCGCGTTGCGCGCGCCCCGCCGGGCCCCACCCTGATGCTCAATCATGCGCGCCGGACGCGTGGACCGGCCGCAGGCTGAGGGGGTGTCAGCCGACGGTGGTCGGGATCTTGGTGGCACCCGAGGTGATCTGCGCGGTGGCCGCGTCCAGCTTCGCCTGGATGTCGTTGATGAAGCCGCCGGTGGTGGCCAGCGAGACGCCCTTCTCCTTCAGGTCGAAGTTCTTCGTCCCGGAGATCGGCGAGCCGTCCTTGACCGACTTGATGTAGGTGAAGACGGCGGTGTCCACGTTCTTCACCATCGAGGTGAGGATGCGGTCCTTGTACTTGGCCAGGGCCGGCTGCGAGGCCTGGTCCGAGTCGACGCCGATGGCCCACTTCTTCGCGTTGAAGACGGCCTCGATGGCGCCGTTGCCGGAGGAGCCGGCGGCGGTGTAGATGACGTCCGCGCCCTTGTCGATCTGACCCTGGGCGGCGTCCTTGCCCTTGCCCGGGTCGTTGAAGCCCGAGAAGTCCGGCGGGGTGGTGAGGTAGGTGGTCTCGATCTTGATGTCCGGGGTGACGGACTTGGCGCCCGCGGCGTAGCCGGCCTCGAACTTCTTGATCAGCTCGGTCTGCACGCCACCGATGAAGCCGATCTTCTTGGTCTGGCTCTTCGAGGCGGCGGCGACGCCGGCCAGGTAGGAGCCCTCCTGCTCGGAGAAGGTCAGCGAGGTGACGTTGCTCGGCTGGGTGGTGGAGGCCGAGTCGATGATCGCGAACTTGACGTTCGGGTTGTCCTTGGCGACCTTCTCGACGGCGGCCTGGTAGACGAAGCCGACCGCGATGACCGGGTTGTAGCCGGAGGTGACCAGGCTCTTCAGGCGGGTCTCCTTGTCGGCCTCCGCCTCACCGGTCTTGGCCTCGGCCTCGGTGACCGAGACGCCGAGGTCGGACTTGGCCTTGTCGAGACCACGCGCGGCCGAGTCGTTGAACGACTGGTCGCCACGGCCGCCGATGTCGTAGGCCATGCCGACCTTGATGCCGGAGGCACCGGCACCGGCGCTGCTGCTGGTGGTGGAGTTGTTGTCGGTGCTCTTTGCGCCGCAAGCGGCGAGCGAGGCGATGCCCAGGGAACCCGTGAGCACAACCGCGGCGAGCTTCATGGAACGGCGCAAGGGAGTATCTCCTTCTCACACACCCGTTTGGCGTGGTCGAGCGCCACCGTAACGCGCGTAGAACACGGTTGTGTCACGGCTCAGACGAGCATTCGGGTTGTTATCAAAACGTGGTCCTATGTCGGGACGATCCGGACAAAAGACCACGCTTGACTCACCGACCTGTCACTACCGACTGGTAGTGGAGCGGCCACTCTACGCCGCCGGGGTGACCCCCGTCTCAGACTCGCCCGTACTCCAGCGCGAGCGCGCAGAACAGCTCCACCCCGACGGCAATGGCCCGTTCGTCCACGTCGAACCGGCCCTGGTGCAGGTCGCGGACGGCGGTCTCGTGCGGGGCGCGGACGCCCAGCCGGGCCAGCGCGCCCGGGGCGTGCTCCAGGTACCAGGAGAAGTCCTCGCCGCCGAGGCTCTGCTCGGTGTCCTCCACCACCGGGCCGCCGCCCGCCGCGAAGCGGCCGTTCATCGCGGCCTCCAGCTGGGCGATCGAGTCGTGCTCGTTCACCACCGGGGGGACGCCCCGGTGGTAGTCGATCGACCACTTCGCCCGGTAGGTCTCGGCCAGCCGGGCGGTCAGCTCCTCCAGCGCGTCCGGCGCCTCCCGCCAGCCGGCCAGCTCCAGGCAGCGGACGGTGCCCTCCAGCTCGGCGTGCTGCGGGATGACGTTCGGCGCCGAGCCGGAGGCGATCCGGCCCCAGACCAGGCTGACGCCCCAGCGCGGGTCCATCCGGCGGGAGAACGCGGGCGGCAGGTCGGCGGCCAGCCGGGCCACCGCGGTGACCAGGTCGGTGGTCAGGTGCGGGCGGGCGGTGTGACCGCCGGGCCCGTCCAGGTGCAGGGTCACCCGGTCGCAGGCCGAGGTGATCGCGCCGACCTTCAGGCCGACCCGGCCGACCTGCACCTTGGGGTCGCAGTGCACCGCGAAGATCCGGCCGACGTCCTTCATCCCGCCGGCCTCGATCACGTCCAGCGCCCCGCCCGGCATGACCTCCTCGGCCGGCTGGAAGACCAGCCGTACGGGCTGGGTCAGCTCGCCGGTGCGGGCCGCCTGGGCCAGCACCAGCCCGGTGCCGAGCACCACCGAGGTGTGCACGTCGTGCCCGCAGGCGTGCGCCCGGCCCGGCACCGTGGAGCGGTACGGCGCCTCCGCCTTGGCGTCGTCGATCGGCAGCGCGTCGATGTCCGCGCGGAACGCCAGGAACGGGGTGCCCGGCTCGGTGCCCGGCGGCACGATGTCCACCGTCATGCCCGTACCGCCCGGCAGCACCGTCGGGGTCAGCCCGGCGGCCAGCAGCCGCTCGCGGACCAGCCGGGTGGTGCGGAACTCCTGGCGGCCCAGCTCCGGGTGCCGGTGCAGATCCCGCCGGAAGGCGATCAACTCCGCCTGGTAGGACCGGACCCGCGCGCGCAGATCGGAGCCGGGACGGGCAGGCGTGAGGGTGGCCCGGGCGCCGGGCTGAGGATCGTTCACCTCAACAAGACTAGGCCGGTGAACGGCTTTTGGCCCGACTTCCGTCAGATCGGTCCCCGGATGGGTGCATACCGGCCGCACAGGTGGGTATGACATACGGTTTCCTCCGATCCGGTGATCACTCCACTGTGCAACGACCGACCCCCGCGCGGGACACGGCGCCTGATCCGGCCTCAGGCCGGCCGCCCGGAACCGTTCAGAACCGCTCGGACGGCGTGTAGGTGCCCCAGACCTCGCGCAGCGCGTCGCTCACCTCCCCGACGGTGGCCCGGGCGGCCAGCGCCTCGCGCATCGGGTGGAGCACGTTCTCGGTGCCGGCCGCCGCCCGGCGGAGCGCCGTCAGCCCGCGCTGCACGGCCGAACCGTCGCGCTCCGCACGGACCTTGGCCAGCCGGGCGGCCTGCTCGGCCTCGATCGCCGGGTCCACCCGGAGCGGCTGGTAGGGCTCCTCGGCGTCCAGCTGGAAGCGGTTCACCCCGACCACGGTGCGCTCCCCCGCGTCGGTCTCCTGCTGCACCCGGTAGGCGGTGCGCTCGATCTCGGCCTTCTGGAAGCCCTGCTCGATGGCGGCCACCGCACCGCCCATGTCCTCGATCCGGCCCATGAGTTGGAGCGCGGCGTGCTCCACCCCGTCGGTCAGCGACTCCACCACGTAGGACCCCGCGAACGGATCGACGGTGGCCGTCACGTCGCTCTCGAAGGCCAGCACCTGCTGGGTGCGCAGGGCGAGCCGGGCCGCCTTCTCGGTGGGCAGCGCGATCGCCTCGTCGAAGCTGTTGGTGTGCAGCGACTGGGTGCCGCCGAAGACCGCTGCGAGCGCCTGCACCGAGACCCGGACCAGGTTGACCTCCGGCTGCTGGGCGGTGAGTTGGACCCCGGCGGTCTGGGTGTGGAAGCGCAGCATCAGCGACTTGGGGTTCTTCGCGCCGAACTCCTCACGCATCACCCGGGCCCAGATCCGGCGCGCGGCACGGAACTTGGCGACCTCTTCGAGGAGGGTGGTGCGGGCCACGAAGAAGAACGACAGCCGGGGCGCGAAGTCGTCCACCGCCATGCCGGCCGCGACGGCGGTGCGGACGTACTCGATCCCGTTCGCCAGGGTGAAGGCGATCTCCTGCGCGGGATCGGCCCCGGCCTCGGCCATGTGGTAGCCGGAGATGGAGATGGTGTTCCAGCGCGGGATCTCGGCCCGGCAGTAGCGGAACACGTCGGCCACCAGCCGCAGGCTGGGCTTGGGCGGGAAGATGTAGGTGCCCCGGGCGATGTACTCCTTCAGCACGTCGTTCTGGATCGTGCCGGTCAGCGCCGCCGGGGCCACGCCCTGGCTCTCGCCGACGAGTTGGTAGAGCAGGAGGAGGACGGAGGCGGGGGCGTTGATGGTCATCGAGGTGGAGACCTCGCCCAGCGGGATGCCGCCGAACAGCACCGCCATGTCCTCGACCGAGTCGATCGCCACGCCGACCTTGCCGACCTCGCCGCTCGCGAGCGGGGCGTCAGAGTCGTAGCCCATCTGGGTCGGCAGGTCGAAGGCGACCGAGAGGCCGTTGGTGCCGTTCGCGATGAGCTGGCGGTAGCGGGCGTTGGACTCGGCGGCGGTGCCGAAACCGGCGTACTGCCGCATGGTCCACGGCTTCCCGGTGTACATGCTCGGATAGACGCCCCGGGTGAAGGGGTACTGCCCCGGCGCGCCCAGCTTCTCCGCCGGGTCCCACCCGTCGAGGGCCTCGGGGCCGTAGACCGGCTGGACCGGGAGGCCGGACTCGGTGTGACGGGCTGTCATGGGGTACCTCCACGGGACGCGGACGCGGGCAGTGCAACGGTGGCGCACCGGTACCCCCTACCCCAAGAGGACGCACCCCCTGTCCGCCCCCTAATCCGCCGGGCGGCGCAGCGGCCCGGCCGGCGGCGGCCGGAAGCAGGTCGCCTGCGGCGGGCTTCCGGGCGAACGGGACGGAGACGCCTGCGGCGGACGCGCGGGACGCGCCGAACGGATACACCTGCGGCGAGCGGCCGAACGCGTGGGACAGAGACGCCTGCGGCGGACGCGCGGGACGCGCCGAACGGATACACCTGCCGCGAGCAGCCGAACGCGTGGGACAGATACACCTGCGGCGGACGCGCGGGACGCGCCGAACGGATACACCTGCCGCGAGCAGCCGAACGCACGGGACGGATACTGCGGCCAGCAGCCGAACGAACGGAACGGATACACCTGCGGCGGACGCGCGGACAGCGCAGCGGGTGCGGTGGAGCGGGTGGCCGTCCGGTGGGTCGGGGGAGGTGACACGGCCCGGCCCGGGCCGGGCCTCGTGGGTGGGGGTGCTGGGATGATCGGGGCGGCAGACGACCGGAGCAGTAGGGAGTGGGGACATGACCGAGCGGAAGGTGGCCGTGGTCACCGGAGCCAGCAGCGGCATCGGGGCGGCGACGGCCCGGCGGCTCGCGGCGGACGGCTTCGAGGTGGTGGTGACCGCCCGGCGGACCGAGCGGATCGAGGCGCTGGCCAAGGAGATCGGCGGCCGGGCGTACACCGTGGACGTGACGGACCGCGCGCAGGTGGACGCGTTCGCCGCCGAGGTCGGCCCGGTGGACGTGCTGGTGAACAACGCGGGCGGGGCGATCGGCGCCGAGAGCGTCGAGGCGGCCGACCCGGCCGACTGGCTGGCGATGTACCAGGTGAACGTGCTGGGCGTGCTGCACGTGACCCAGGCGCTGCTGCCCGCCCTGCGGGCGAGCGGCGACGGCACCGTGCTGGTGCTCAGCTCGACCGCCGCGATCACCGCGTACGAGGGCGGCGGCGGGTACGTGGCCGCCAAGCACGCCGCGCACACCATCGCCGCCACCCTGCGGCTGGAGCTGAACGGCGAGCCGATCCGGGTGATCGAGATCGCCCCGGGCATGGTGAAGTCCGAGGGCTTCGCGGTCACCCGCTTCCGGGGCGACGAGCAGAAGGCCGCCGCCGTCTACGCGGGGGTGGCCGAGCCGCTCAGCTCCGAGGACGTGGCGGACACCGTCTCCTGGGCGGTCACCCGCCCGCCGCACGTCAACATCGACCTGCTGGTGGTCCGGCCGCGCGCCCAGGCGGCCAACCACAAGGTGCACCGGACGGGCTGAGCCGGACGAGCGACCGGCCGCCGCCCGCGAGGGGGCGGCCGGTCCGCCGCGCGGGACGGCCGCGCGGGACCGGCGGACGGGCCGAGTGCAGCGGGTACAGGTCGGCGGCGGGAAGCGGGCCCACCTGCGGAAACGAGGCGTTCGCCGATCCGGCCCGACCCCAACGAACATGACAACGTTACGACTTGATAGCTCGATCGGGTGAATTCGACGCGACCTCTCCTCAACTGACGAACCCTCAACTACCGTGGTGCCGCTGCCCGGGCGGTCCACCCGACACGGCCCTCCCGGCCGGGCGGGGCTGTCCTGTCAAGGGCCGCTGACCACCTACGTTTCGTCTCTGGAGCATCCCCCCTTCCCGCCCTCACGAGGAGGACCCGCTGGCCAGCGACATCCCGCCGCAGCAGCTGGAGCAACCGTTGTCGATGCCGTCCCTGCTCGGACTGCACCGCTTCAACGAGGCCGACCCCGGCGCCGCCGAGGAGGCCCTGCTGGCCTGTTGCGGCAGTCACCGCTGGGCGCTGCGACTCACCGCGCACCGCCCGTACCCCGACATAGAGTCCCTGCTCGCCGCCGCCAGCGAAGCCTCCTACGACCTGCGTCCGGCCGATCTGGCCGAGGCACTGGCCGACGAGAGCTGGATGCCGCAGCCGCTGCTCGGCATGCGGGCCCCGGGCAGCCAGGCCGCGCACACCGCCCTGCGGGCCGCGCACGCCGCGTACGAGGCCCGGTACGGCCACGTCTTCGTGGTCTGCCTGGACGGCCTCGCCCCCGAGGAGATGCTGGACACCGTGCTCACCTCGGTCCGCACCCGGCTGGCCAACGAGCCGGACGAGGAGCGGCTGGTGGCCGCCGAGGAGCTGCGGCGGATCGCGCTCACCCGGCTGGAGCACCTGGTCGGCGCCTGATCCGCCGTCAGCACCGGCCTCCGGGCCCGCCCCCGCGACACTCCCGGGGGCGGGCCCGGAGCCCCGTCCGAGCCCGTCCGGAGTAGTCCCGATTAGGCCGTGCGTGCCTGATGGATCACACCTGACACCCCCGGAGGCGGTTCTCCGCGCGGCGTCGATAGGATGCTGGCGGCCGGAGGACCGTACCGGCCGGGCTGACCGACACCGAAGCCGGCCGAGCCCCCGATCCGCTTCCGGAGGGTTTTTCCGTGCCGGCTGGAACGCTGTACCGCGGCCGGGAAGGCATGTGGAGCTGGGTGGCTCATCGAGTCACCGGCGTCCTCATCTTCTTCTTCCTGTTCGCCCATGTCCTCGACACCGCGTTGGTTCGGGTGTCGCCCGAGTCCTACGACACCGTCATCGCGACCTACAAGACCTGGTACGTGAACCTGATGGAGTACGGCCTGACGGCCGCCATCCTGTTCCACGCGCTGAACGGTCTGCGGGTCGTGGCGGTGGACTTCTGGTCCAAGGGCCCCAAGTTCCAGAAGCAGATGCTCTGGACCGTGGTCGGCGTCTGGGTGGTGCTGATGGCGGGTGCCTTCTACCCGATCCTCGAGCACACCCTCCTCTCCTGGTTCGGGAAGTGATCGGCGATGGCTGACATTCAAGACGCCCTGGTTGTCCCCTCGCTCCAGGCCCACACCGGCCAGGGCCTGGGCACCGGCAACCCCGCCGACGCCTTCGTCGTCGAGCCCGCCCGTGCGCGTACCAAGAAGACCCCTCGGCGTACCCGCACCAACTTCGAGATGCTCGCCTGGCTGTTCATGCGCCTGTCGGGTGTCCTGCTGGTCATCCTGATCCTCGGTCACCTGCTGATCATGCTGGTGCTCGACGGCGGTGTCTCGAAGATCAACTTTGCCTTCGTGGCCGGCCGCTGGGCCTCGCCGTTCTGGCAGGGCTGGGACCTGTTGATGCTCTGGCTGGCGATGCTGCACGGCAGCAACGGCATGCGCACGGTCATCAACGACTACGCGGAGAAGGACTCCACCAGGCTGTGGCTGAAGACCCTGATGGGCGCCGCGACCGTGTTCACGGTCCTGCTCGGCACCCTGGTGATCTTCACCTTCGACCCGAACATCTAATCGGCCGGCCAGAGGCGACGAAGACCTGATGCAGATTCACAAGTACGACACCGTCATCGTCGGCGCCGGTGGCGCGGGCATGCGCGCGGCCATCGAGTCGACCCAGCGCAGCCGCACCGCGGTGCTGACCAAGCTCTACCCCACCCGGTCCCACACCGGCGCGGCCCAGGGCGGCATGTGCGCCGCCCTCGCCAACGTCGAGGAGGACAACTGGGAGTGGCACACCTTCGACACGGTCAAGGGTGGTGACTACCTGGTCGACCAGGACGCCGCCGAGATCATGTGCAAGGAGGCCATCGACGCCGTCCTCGACCTGGAGAAGATGGGTCTCCCCTTCTCCCGCACCGAGCAGGGCCGGATCGACCAGCGCCGCTTCGGCGGTCACTCCCGCAACCACGGTGAGGCGCCCGTCCGCCGCTCCTGCTACGCGGCCGACCGCACCGGTCACATGATCCTCCAGACGCTGTTCCAGAACTGCGTCAAGCACGGCGTCGAGTTCTTCAACGAGTTCTACGTCCTCGACCTGCTGATCGTGGACGGCAAGACCTCCGGCGTGGTGGCCTACGAGCTCGCCACCGGCGAGATCCACGTCTTCCAGGCCAAGGCCGTGGTGTTCGCCTCCGGCGGCACCGGCAAGATGTTCAAGGTCACCTCGAACGCGCACACCCTGACCGGTGACGGCCAGGCCGTGGCGTGGCGCCGGGGCCTGCCGCTGGAGGACATGGAGTTCTTCCAGTTCCACCCGACCGGCATCTGGCGGATGGGCATCCTGCTCACCGAGGGCGCCCGCGGCGAGGGCGGCATCCTGCGCAACAAGGACGGCGAGCGCTTCATGGAGCGCTACGCCCCGGTCATGAAGGACCTCGCGTCCCGTGACGTCTGCTCCCGCGCGATCTACACCGAGATCCGCGAAGGCCGCGGCTGCGGCCCGGACGGCGACCACGTCTACCTGGACCTGACGCACCTTCCGCCGGAGCAGCTGGACGCCAAGCTCCCGGACATCACCGAGTTCGCCCGGACCTACCTCGGCATCGAGCCCTACACGGACCCGATCCCGATCCAGCCCACCGCGCACTACGCCATGGGCGGCATCCCGACCAACGTCGAGGGCGAGGTGCTGTCGAACAACACCGACATCGTCCCCGGCCTCTACGCGGCCGGCGAGGTCGCCTGCGTCTCGGTGCACGGCGCCAACCGCCTGGGCACCAACTCGCTGCTGGACATCAACGTCTTCGGCCGCCGCGCGGGCATCGCCGCCGCCGAGTACGCCGAGGCCCACGACTTCGTCGAACTCCCGGAGAACCCGGGCAAGTTCGTCCAGGACATGGTCGACCAGCTGCGCGACTCCGAGGGCACCGAGTCGGTGGCGCAGGTCCGCAAGGAGCTGCAGGAGACCATGGACGCCAACGCCATGGTCTACCGCACCGGCGAGACCCTGAAGCAGGCCGTGGCCGACATCGCCGCGCTGCGCGAGCGCTTCAAGCACGTCGCCATCCAGGACAAGGGCATGCGGTACAACACCGACCTCCTGGAGGCCATCGAGCTGGGCAACCTGCTCGAACTGGCCGAGGTGCTGGCCGTCTCCGCGCTGGCCCGCGAGGAGTCCCGCGGCGGTCACTACCGCGAGGACTTCCCGACCCGCGACGACGAGAAGTTCATGCAGCACACCATGGCCTACCGCGAGGTCGCCGCCGACGGCAGCACCTCGATCCGCCTGGACTACAAGCCGGTCGTCACGACCCGCTACCAGCCGATGGAGCGTAAGTACTGATGAGCACTCCGACCGTGGAGCAGCACTCCGCCGCCCTGGACGCGGTGGAGGCCGGCAGCACCAAGCTGATCACCGTCACCCTGCGGATCCGCCGGTTCAACCCGGAGGAGCTGCCGGACCCGGTGTGGGTCGACTACCAGCTGGAGATGGACCCGAAGGAGCGCGTCCTGGACGCCCTCAACAAGGTCAAGTGGGAGCAGGACGGCACCCTCACCTACCGCCGTTCCTGCGCGCACGGCATCTGTGGCTCCGACGCCATGCGGATCAACGGCCGCAACCGGCTGGCGTGCAAGACCCTGATCAAGGACGTCAACCCGGAGAAGCCGATCACGATCGAGGCCATCAAGGGCCTGACGGTCCTCAAGGACCTGATCGTGGACATGGACCCGTTCTTCCAGGCGTACAAGGACGTCATGCCGTTCCTCATCACCAAGGGGAACGACCCGACCCGGGAGCGCCTGCAGTCCGCCGAGGACCGCGAGCGCTTCGACGACACCACCAAGTGCATCCTGTGCGCCGCGTGCACCTCGTCCTGCCCGGTGTTCTGGAACGACGGCCAGTACTTCGGCCCGGCCGCCATCGTCAACGCGCACCGCTTCATCTTCGACTCGCGTGACGAGGGTGCCGAGCAGCGCCTGGAGATCCTGAACGACCGTGAGGGCGTGTGGCGCTGCCGCACCACCTTCAACTGCTCCGAGGCCTGCCCGCGTGGCATCGAGGTCACCAAGGCGATCCAGGAAGTGAAGCGGGCGCTGGTCACCCGTCGCTTCTGACCGTCCGCCAGCACGGCCGAGGGCCCGTCCGGTTCGCACCGGACGGGCCCTCGGCCGTTCGTCACCTCAGCAGGCCCCGGTCCTTCGGGGCGGTGGTGCCGGTGAAGACCACCAGGTGCCGCTCGGCGGTGACGGCGTAGAGGTTGCCGTCGGCCGTGCTCCTCAGGGTCGGGTACTGCGCGACCGGGAAGGTGCCGGCCACCGTCCCGTTCGCCGGGGAGGCGAGGGCCGAGAAGTCGTACGTGCCGTCGGCCGCCTTCGGCACCGCGTACTCCCGCAGCTCGCCGGTGGCCAGCTCGCGGGCCCGGACGGTCAGCGAGCCGTCGGGCGCGGTGGCCGGCTCGATCAGCCGGTGGCCGGCCCAGGCCCCGCCGGTGCTCAGCTTCGTGACGGTCCGGTAGCGGTACTGGACACCCGGATCGGTGAGCAGCACCAGGTCGTCACCCTCCACCGCGAGCAGCGAGGAACTGGTCCGGGTGCCGAGCCGGCCCAGGCCGATCAGCTGGGTGGTGGCGCTCCAGTCCGCCGCGACGCCCTCCGGGCGGGTGGCCGGACGGCTGCCCCTGACCAGCGTGGAGCCGGTGGCGAAGGCGCCGTAGTCGACGTTCTGGAAGAGGTACAGGTAGGTGCCGCCGGGGCTGATCGCCAGCAGGTCGGCGTTCGGCGCGTGGTTGTCGTAGCCGCGGCTGACCGTCTCGGCGCTCGCCCAGCTCACGCCGTCCGGGGCCTGGGAGGCCCGGACCACCGAGGTCGGGGTGGTGTCGCTGCGGTCGGTGCTGATCACCTGGAGGTTCCCGGCGGCGTCCGGCACCAGGATGTCCGGCACCGCGTCGCCGTCCACGTCGCCCGGGGCGCTGACCGGGTTCGGGTTCGAGGGTGCGTAGAAGGTGTAGCTGGCGGGCTGGGAGACGTTGCCCGCCGCGTCCACGGCCTGCACGGTGAGCACGTTGGTGCCCCAGTAGGTGGGCCGGACCTGCACGGTCGGGCCGGTGGCCGCCCCCGGGCTCTGGCAGTTCCAGCCGACGCTGAGGCTGCCGAGCGAGTACTGGTAGCAGACGGCGCCCTCGCTGGCGAGGGTGAAGGTGCCGTACTGCCCGGCGTACTTCAGCGCGGTCTGGCCACTGGTCGAGGCCGGGAAGTCGGTGGAGCTCACGGTGGGGACCGCGGGCGGGGTGGTGTCGACGCCGAAGCCGCACTTGGCGGTGGGCTTGCCGCCGCCCTGCGGCCAGAACCGCCACTCGTAGCGGTGGCCGTCGGTGAGCGGGTCGGTGGTGACGGCCAGCGCGCCGTCGGCGGCGGCCACCTGACGGTCCACCAGCTTCCGGTCGGCGGTCAGGTCCCACAGGCCGAAGCGGGCGGCGGTACCGGTGGTGGTGCCGGTCAGGGTCGGGGTGGCGGTGGAGAGCAGATCGGCGGTGCAGGCGGCCGTCACGGTGTCGTGCTGGGCCGCGACGGCGGCCTGGGCCGGCAGGGCGGCGGCCAGCACGGTGGTGACGGCGAGGACGCGTCGGTACGAGGACATGCTGAGGTTCCCCCAGGAGCGGCTGGGTGCGTCGGGTACGCACCCGGCGGAGATCCTGGCAGCGGGCTACGACAGCGGCAATGGATTAACCCCGGCGCAGGGCACGCAGGCTGCGGACGCCCAGGGTGCCGATGGCCAGGCCGAGCACCAGCGAGGTGACGGCCAGCAGCAGGTGCACCCAGAAGAAGGCGGTCGGCTGCCCGTGGTCGCCGTCCACGAAGGCCTGGCCGCCGGAGTCCTTCCAGAGGTTCTTGACGAAGGTGGTCCAGATGAACAGGGACCAGACGCCGAAGGCGGTGAGGAACCAGGAGGCGGTGCGGCCGAGCTTCATGCGGGGTGTCCTTTCGGGGGGTCCGCTCCAGTATGCGGAGTGGGCCGGACGGCCCAGCGCCCGGTGCCCGTTCGAGGGAGCGGGACGGCGTGGTGGGCCGCCCGGCGGTCGGCCTGGGTACGGTCCGCTGGTGCCGAACGTCCGTCAGTCCACGTACCGTCTAGCCGCGCTGGCCGTCGCCGCGCTCTGCTGCACCGCCGGGGTGCCCAGGCAGGAGCCGCCCCCGCAGATGTCCACGGTGGGCGGTGAGCTGCTCGGGCGGACGGGCGTGCAGGTCGCCCCGCAGGCCGGGTCGCCGGCCCTGCCGGCCGGGCTGACCGGGCAGTCCTGGCTGGTGGCGGACGCGGGCAGCGGTGAGGTGCTGGCGTCCAACAACCCGCACTGGCGGCTGCCCCCCGCCTCCACCCTGAAGATGCTGTTCGCCGAGACGGTGCTGCCCCGGCTGGACCGGAACGCCGTGCACCGGGTCACCAACGCCGAGCTGCTCGGCTCCGGCCACGGCAGCAGCCTGGTGGGCATCAAGGAGGACCTGGACTACCGGGTGGACGACCTCTGGCGCGGGGTGTTCCTCAGCTCGGGCAACGACGCGGTGCGGGTGCTGGCGCACATGAACGGCGGCATCGAGGTGACGGTGTCCCAGATGCAGGCCCGGGCCGAGGCGCTGCAGGCCCTGGACACCCACGTGGTGACACCGGACGGCTACGACGAGGACGGGCAGCTCTCCTCGGCCTACGACCTGACCCTGTTCGCCCGCGCCGGGCTGCGCAATCCGGACTTCCGCGCGTACTGCTCCACCCGGGACGCGCAGTTCCCCGGCGCGGTGGATAAGGCGACCGGGCAGCGCGGGAGCTTCGGCATCGCCAACACCGACCGGCTGCTGGGCAAGTACCCGGGCCTGTACGGGGTGAAGAACGGCTACACCACCAACGCCGGGGCCACCTTCACCGGCGTGGCCGAACGCGACGGCCGGACCCTGCTGGTGACGGTGATGCACCCGACCTCGCTGCCCCGGGTGTACGAGGAGACGGCGGCGCTGCTCGACTGGGGCTTCGCGGCGGCCGGCAAGGTGACGCCGGTCGGGCAGCTGGTCGGCGGGGACGCGCCGGCCCCGGTCCGTAGCGGGGTGGACGGGACGGGTGCGGCCGGGCAGGACGGCCAGCCGCCGCAGGCCGCGCCGGTGGCGCGGGCGGCGGCCGGGGACGGCGGCGAGGCGGTCGGCTGGACGGCGGCCGCCCTGGTGGCGGTGGCGGCGGCGGCCGGGGCCGGCTGGTACCGGCACCGGGTGCTGCGGGCTCGCCGCCGGCGGCCGGTGGCCTGACGGCGGCGGGCCCGGCGGACCTGACGGCGGGTCAGTGCAGGCTGCGGCGGACCGCCCTGGTGACCACCGGCGGGAGCAGGTCGAGCGCCAGCCGGCGGGCGGCCGAGCGCTGCGGGCCGCGCCGGGGCGGCTCGGCGACGGCCTGGACCGGCGGCTCCGCCGGGTTGCGGATCAGCCCGCTCAGGGCTGATCCGTCACCGGCCCGGAGGTCGAGCGGAGCAGCGCCTCGGCCCGCTCCCGGGTCCTGGCCCGGGCGGCGGCCGGGTCCGCCAGTGCCGTCCAGGAGGCGCAGTACATCAGCAGCCGGGAGACGAAGTTGATCCAGAGCAGCAGGGCGACCGGCACTCCGAAGGCCCCGTACAGGCTCTTTCCGGCCACCGAACCGAGGTAGGACGAGAGCAGCAGCTTGAGCAGTTCGAAGCCGACCGCGCCGATCAGCGCCCCGAGGACCAGCGCGCGGCGCTCCAGGTACTCGGTGATCCGGGGGAAGGGGCCGAGCAGGTAGCTGAACAGGACGAAGTCCGCGCCGACCGCGATGACGAACCCGATCAGGCTCAGCAGCCAGCCCACACCGTCCAGTTCGAGCCAGTCGGCAGCGCGCCGGGCCAGCGTGGTGGCCAGGGCCGAGGCACCGAGCGAGACCGCCGTCACCAGGCCGAGGCCGAGCAGCACCGCGCAGTCCCAGAGCTTGCTCAGCACCGGGTTGCCCTGCTCCTGCGGCAGCCGCCAGATCTCCCGGACCGAGCCGCGCATGGTCTCCACCCAGCCGAGGCCGGAGATCAGCAGCAGCACCCCGCTGATCGCCCCGACGGCGCCCGCGTTGGCCACCAGGGTGGGTAGGTCCAGGGCGTCGGAGAGACCCGGCAACTGCTCGGCGATGTCCCGCTGGAGCTGGTCGACCCGGCTGTCCGAGAGGGTCTTCACCGCGATCGCGAAGGCGACCGTGAGCAGCGGGAAGAGGGCCAGGAAGCCGAAGAAGGTGACCGCCCCGGCCAGCCGGTTGCCCTGCACCTCGTTCATGTGGGCGTACGCCAGCCAGGCGCGGCTGCGCAGCAGACGGGCCACCCACGGGCCGACCACCGGGAGCCTGGTCAGGAAGTCCACGCCGTCACCTCACCGCGGCACCGGAGCGAGCCGCACAGAACCGTGCCGCACAGGGCAGGACCGGCCCGTCCGGGCCGGTCCGCTCCTGTATACCGGCCGCCGGGCCGTTCCGGTCGGAAACGCTCCGGTCACGGGCGCACCGGCGGGTCGCCGCGCACCTGGGCCCTGCCGGCTGACGCCGGGTCAGCTCCGGCGCCGGGCCCGGCGGACGGCCGCCGTCACCACCGGCGGCAGCAGGTCGGCCACCACCCGGCGGGCCACCGCCGAAGGGCGGCGAGCGGCAGCGGCCCGGACCCGGCGGGCGGCCAGCTCCTGGGCGGCCCGCAGCGCCTCGGCGGCGGCGGCCTCGGCAGCGGCCGCCGCGGCCTCGACCGCCGGGTCGACCGGCGGCGGCGCGTTCCGGGGCAGCGGGAAGGAGGGCAGCGCGGTGGGCTTGCCGTCCAGCCGGAGCACCCGGTGGCCACCGATGGTGTCCACGTTCAGCCAGCAGCCCTCGGCCCCGCCGCCGACCGCCAGCAGTTCCTCCTGGAGCGCGGTCGGGTCGCCCCAGGTGCCGTAGAACTTGCACTCCGTCAGCAGCACCGGCCGCAGCCCGTGGTTGAAGACCGCCTCCCAGATCGCCGCGCCGACGCCGGGACAGTGCTCGGAGCGGTAGTCGTCGAGCACCAGCAGGCCCTCGGGGGCGAGCGCGGCCCTGGCCACCTGGATGTCGCCGGCCACGTGCTCGTACAGGTGCGAGGCGTCCACGTGCACGAAGCGGCAGCTGCCGGCCGGGATGCGCCCGTCGGCCAGCACCGAGGTCGGCGCCTGCACCACTTCGGGCAGCTCGTCGTGGAAGGCCAGGTAGTTGACCTCGAACGCGTCCCGGGTGAGCGTCCGACGGTAGGACATCACCATCTCGGCCGAGTTGGAGTCGTCCGGGGCGTCCGAGTCGAACAGGTCGCAGACCGTGAACTTCTCCCCCGCCCGGAGGTGACGGCCCATCACGATGGCGCTGCGACCGAGGTAGGCGCCCAGCTCCAGCAGGTCGCCGCGCAGCCCGGTGCGCTCCTGCCGGTCCAGGAACCATTCGAAGGAGTGCCGGTCCACCTCCCAGAACCAGCCGGGTACGTCGGCCAGCCGGCCCGGCTCGGTGGGGGTCACGGTGCTCATCGGGGTACTCCTCACGCCACGGTGGTCGACCGCCGCGGGCGGCCCGACCGGAGCAACGACCCGGGTCCGTCCGGGTGACCCTCCCCGTCGGGTGACCCGGCGGGTGCAGGGTTGACCGGCCCCACCCGTTCGGGTCGGGCCGGTCGGCGCGGGCTCAGTCCCGGGGTCGCTGGTCCCAGGGGGCCCTGGCCCCGCAGACCGCCTCCCACCGCTCGCCCGGCACGTTCCCGCACCAGATCAGGACGTCCTTGCTGTCCTGCGGCCTCCCGTAGCCGTGCGGGGGCGCACAGGTGTGGCCGGGGGCGTACAGCGGGCAGCTGCCGTCACCCCGGGCCAGCGTGTGGGCGCGCCAGGCGTCCACGCCCATGGTGATCAGCTTCGGGTCGGCGGGCATGTAGCGGTTGGCCGACCAGGAGCCGGCCAGCGCGCCGAACACCGCCAGGCCGCAGAGCGAGCCGGCCGCCAGCCGCCGGCCCAGCCGCTGCGGCGGCCTCGCCTCCTGACGGTCGGTCAGCCGGTGCCAGACCCGGGCCGCGCCGCCGGAGAGCAGCATCCCGGCCAGCACGGTCAGGGCGATCAGGGAGTAGAGGATCAGCCAGGTGGTGCGCGGGTAGAGCATCACCGCCTGGTCCCGCTCCATGTGCCCGGCGAACCAGAACCGCAGCAGCCAGGCGCTGATCAGGCAGGCCAGCGCGGCCAGCACCGGCGGGCGGCGCAGGCCGAGTGCCAGGGCCAGGGCCAGCCCGGCCAGCAGTACCAGGGTGAAGAGCGACTGCCCGGCCAGGTCTCCGGTGGGCGGCCAGACCGCCCAGTCGGCCAGGCCGGGACGGTCGTACCGCCAGCCCACCACGTAGGCCGGATCCACGTAGACGTCGAAGTAGGCGTAGCGGTCCACCGTGCTGGCCCCCTTGCGGAGCATCCGCAGCAGCGAGGGCGAGGCGACCACCGCAGCGGTCAGCGCGGTCGCGCCGAGCAGCGCGCCCGCCCGGCCGATCGCGCCGCCGCCGCGCCGCCAGGGCACCACCGCGGCGACCGCGAGCACCGCGCCGGGGGCGGCCCAGACGAACCAGCCGGAGTAGGTGAGGAAGAGGAGGCCGAACAGCGCCCCGAGCACCGCCCCGCGCAGCAGCAGCGAGGGGACCGACCGGCCGGCGCAGCGGGACAGCTCGGCCAGCAGCCGGCCCAGCAGCGGGAGCAGCACCACCATCACCAGATGGCTGTAGGGGCGGATCGGGTCGAGGAAGAACAGTGCGGCGGGCAGCGCCACGGCCAGCGCCCAGACCGGGCGGAGCAGGCTGCGCCAGGCCAGGTAGCAGAGCGGGCCGAAGGCCGCGCTGAGCAGCAGTTGGAGGTCCTTCAGGGCGAAGCCGACGTGATCGTCCCTCAGGTACTTCGTCCAGCCGGCCAGCAGCACGATGAAGCCCGGCGGGTAGAGGTCGGGCAACCCCTCGCCGTTCAGCAGCGACCAGGCGTAGCCCTGGAGGGTGGCCGGGTCCCCGTCCTGGCCGCCGAGGCCCCAGGGGGTGCCGCGCAGGGCGACGGCGATGCCGCCGGCCACGATGCCGGTGCCGAGCCCGGCCACCGCGGCGCAGCCGAAGCGGAGCGCCAGCCGGTACCGGTGCGGGGCGGCCCGGTGCGCGGCGTACAGCACCAGGGCGAGCAGCGGGAGGGCCACCAGGGCAGCCCGGAGCTGGAGTTGGGCCAGGCCGCTGACCTGGCCGATCCGGACCAGCGGGTCGACCCGGATGTTCCGGGCCCAGAGCATGAAGCCGATCGCGACGGCGAGCGAGAGGCCCGCCTCGGCGGTGGTGAGCAGCAGGGCACGGGCGTGGGGACGGCGGGTCGGCCCGGGCGGGTCGACGGGTGGGGGCTCGGCCGGTGGGGCCTCGGCCGGTGGGTCCGCGACCTCGGTGGTGAGCAGCAGGGTGCGGGGACGGCGCTCTGGCCCGGACGGGTCGACGGGTCGGGCCTCGGCCGGTGGGTCGGCGGCCTCGGTGGTGACGTCCGACATGGGTGCTTCGCTTCCGGTGGTGGTGGACCGGAGCACGGCGTCCGGGGGCGCGGAGCGCGGCGTCCGGGGCGTCCCTCCGGTTACTGCACCCGGCGCAACGACCGCACGACCCGCAGGTCACGCCGGTCCGTCCTACAGGGCGTCAACCCCCGTACGGCTGACCGGCGCCGGGGTGAATCCCGGCCACCGCCCGGTTGACCACCGCTCCGGAAGCGGGCGGCGGACGCGGGTGGCGGCCCGGACGGCCTGGTGGGCGAGGTGATGTCCGCCGCCGAGCAGCCCGGTGCGTACGCCCTCGGCCCGGTCCGGCAGCTCCCCGCTGCCGTCCGACGAGCAGTCGTCCACCGCGATCGGCTCGAAGTCCCGGAAGGACCGGGAAAGCACCGGGATGATCATGCCGGAACGGGGGTACGGGGAGCTCACTCTCGAAGGGGTGCCGTCTCACCCCAAGGCCATTCCTTCGGGTGACACAGGGGTTCCGCCCCGGGGCGGCACCCCCTAGCCTCCCTCCCTGACTCCCCGTCAGGAGCACCGCCCGTCCGAAGCACCGCCCGCCCGAAGCACCCGAGAGGCTCCGCCATGCCCGAGACCCGCGACCCCTCACCCGACGGCGCGGCCACCGCCGACCCCTCGTACACCGAGCGGCTGGTGACGCTGGAGCAGTCCGGCCTCAAGCGGCTGCTGCCGACCCAGGCCCCGTACCGCTGGAACCTGCGGCGGCTGCGGCTGGGCCGGGTGCTGGACGTCGGCTGCGGGGTCGGCCGCAACCTGCAGAACTGCGGGCCGGACAGCGTCGGGGTGGACCACAACGCGACCTCGGTGGCCACCGCCCGGGCCCGGGGGCTGACCGCCTACACCGCGGACGAGTTCGCCGCCGATCCGGAGCTGGGCCGACCGGGTGCGTTCGACAGCATGCTGGTCGCGCACGTGCTCGAGCACCTGGACGCGGAGACCTGCGAGCAGCTGCTGAGGGGCTACCTGCCGAGCGTCCGCCCGGGCGGCAAGGTGGTGCTGATCACCCCCCAGCCGGCCGGCTACCGCTCCGACCCGACGCACGTGCGGTTCGTGGACTTCCCGGTGCTGCGCGCCCACGCCGAGGGGGCCGGGCTGCGGGTGGAGCGCAGCTTCTCGTTCCCGCTGCCGGAGCCCGCAGGGAAGGTCTTCAAGTACAACGAGTACGTCCTGGTGGGCATCGTGCCCTGAGGGGTGCGACGCAGCGGGGGGGCTGCCCCGGTCTGACGGTAGGATCGCCGCGTAGCGGTGTGCCCGGACCGTGCCCAAGGCCGGGATGCCAGCTGCTCGCACTCATCCGATGAAAGGCCCGCGCAGCTGATGGCCCCCCGTCTCTCCGTCGTCGTCCCGATCTACAACGTCGAGCGCTACCTCGAGGAGTGCCTGGACTCCATCGCAGCCCAGACCTTCACCGACTTCGAGTGCGTGATGGTCGACGACGGCTCCAAGGACGGCAGCGCCGCGATCGCGGACGCCTACGCCGCCAAGGACTCCCGCTTCCGCCTGGTCCGCCAGGAGAACAAGGGCCTCGGCGCGGCCCGGAACACCGGCTACCGCCACATCCACCCGGACGGCGAGTTCCTGAACTTCGTCGACAGCGACGACACCCTGCCGCCCAGCGCCTACGAGCTGATGATCGGCACGCTGGACGAGACCGGCTCGGACTTCGCCACCGGCAACGTGCTGCGCTTCCGCGCGGTGGGCTACTACCAGTCCGGCGGGCACAGCAAGCCGTTCCGGGAGACCAGGCTCAAGACCCACATCACCGAGATCCCGTCGCTGGTCACCGACCGCACGGCGTGGAACAAGGTCTACCGCCGCACCTTCTTCGACCAGGCCGGCATCCTCTACCCCGAGGGCATCCTCTACGAGGACGCCCCGGTCAGCGTGCCGCACCACTACCTGGCCAAGAGCGTCGACGTGATCTCCGAGCCGATCTACCACTGGCGCGAGCGCGAGGTCGGCGAGATGTCGATCACCCAGATGCGCTTCAACCCCAAGGGCCTGATCGACCGGGTGAAGTCGATGGAGCTGGTCCGCGCCTGGCTGCAGGCCCGGCCGGAGCCGGTCTTCCAGGAGTACCTGCTCTCCTACGACGAGAACAACCTCGTCGAGGAGATCCCGATGTTCTTCTGGTCGGTGCTGGACGGCGACGAGCCGTACCGCGAGGCCTACCAGGTGCACGTCTCCCGGCTGCTGCGGGCGATCGGCCCGGCCCAGGTCCGCAAGCTACGCGCGCCGCTGCGGCTGAAGTACCACCTGACGGTGGCGAACCGGATGTCCGAGTTCCTCGACCAGATGGAGTTCGAGAAGGACAGCAACGGCGCCGCCCCGGCCCGCGGCCTGCTCCGCCCGTACGCCGACTACCCGTTCCTGCGCGGCGGGCGCAAGAGCGTGCCCGCCGACGTGCTGCGGCTGGACAACGCGCTGGTGATGCGCACCCGGCTGTACGAGACCGCCTGGGAGGGCGGGCGCTTCCGGCTGACCGGCCACGCCTTCCCCGAGCACCTCGGTGCCGAGGGCCGGCACGACATGGTCAAGATGCTGGTGCTGCGGGAGGCCAAGGGCCGCCGGGTGCTGGCCGTGCCGACCAAGACGATGTACAGCCCGGAGGCCACCGCCTCCTCCTGGCACGACCTGTACAACTGCGACTGGGCCGGCTTCACCGCCGCCATCGACCCCAAGCGCCTCAAGCACCGGGGCCAGTGGAAGCCGGGTCACTGGCGGGTGCTGATCGCCGGGGCCGGCAAGGGCGGCGTCTACAAGGGCCGGATCTCCGGCGGCTGGGCGGACACCGCCGAGTTCCCGGCCTCGCACTGGGTCGAGCAGGACGTCCGGATCGTGCCGTGGATGAACGACGGCCACCTCTACCTGAAGGTGGAGAAGGTCCGCGCCCGGGTCCTGACGGTCAGTGAGGAGGACGGCACCGTGACGGTGACCGGCCGGATCACGGCCGGGCCGGACCTGTCGCGGGCCCGGCTGCAGCTGGTCCACCAGGAGTCGGACCGCGAGCTGTACCGCCCGCTGGAGCTCTCCGCCCCGGTGGACGGCCAGGTCGGGTTCAGCACCAGCTTCACGCTGGCCGAGCTGACCGGGGTCCGGCTGGCCTGGAACGAGCTGGACCCGACCGCCGAGGAGCGGCTGCGGGACCACTGGAGCTGCAACATCCACTTCGGCGAGAAGCTGCTGGAGCCGCTGGTGGTCGACGACCGCCGCCCGTTCGAGCACCTGGAGCACGCCTTCGACGAGGGTGTCCGGGCCTTCCACTCCAAGACCTCGCCCGTCAACCACCTGCAGTTCGCCGACCAGATCCTGCAGCCGACGGTGGACGGCATCGAGGTGGCCCGCGAGTCCGAGGGCTTCCTGCTCAGCGGCCGGCTGCCGCTCGGCGGCACCCACCCGTACGAGCTGGTGCTCCGGCACGGCTGGCTGGAGGAGGAGCACAGCTACCCGGTCGAGATCGCCGACGGCCGCTTCCGGGCCACCCTGCCGGCCGTGCCGACCGCCTCCTACTCGGGGAACGTCCCGCTGCACAAGGGCACCTGGGAGGTCTTCTTCCGCCCGGTCGGCGCCGCCCCCCGCCCCTCCTGGCCCAGCGTCATACTGGCCCAGGAGTGCCACGGCTCGCTGCCCCTGGAGATCGACGCCCGGGGCCGCCTGGTCGCGCTGGAGCGGCGCGGCTACGACCACCTGTCGCTGGAGGCGCACTCCGACCTGCTGCCGGAGGAGCGCAGCGGCTACCGCCAGCGGCAGCAGCGCACCGCCTTCCCGCACCGGCAGCTCGCGCCGCTGACCGACACCGTGCTCTACAACACCGGCTACGGCGGCCGGTACACCGACTCGCCCCGGGCGATCCACGAGGAGCTGGTCCGCCGGGGCACCCCGCTGCGCCACCTGTGGAGCGACGAGGACCTGCAGGCCGACCTGCCGTCCTCGGTCGAGCCGATCCGCCAGTGGAGCCCGGAGTGGTTCGAGGCGCTGGCCACCGCGAAGTACATCGTGACCAGCACCCACCTGCCCGACTTCTTCGTCCGCCGCCCCGGCCAGGTGGTGCTGCAGACCTGGTACGGCTCCCCGCTCAAGCGGATCGGCCACGACTTCGAGAAGGTCTGGTTCATCGACGCCGGCTACCTCAAGGAGATGGACCGCGACGTCGCGAACTGGAGCATGCTGGTCTCGCCGAACACCTTCTCCACCGCGGTGATGCGCCGGGCATTCCGCTTCCAGGGCCCGATCCTGGAGACCGGCTACCCGCGCAACGACGTGCTGCTGGCCCCCGACCGGGAGAAGACCGCCGAGCGGATCCGCGAGCGGCTGGGCCTGCCCGAGGGCAAGAAGGTGGTGCTCTACGCGCCCACCTTCCGCGAGGACCGGCGCCGGCCGAACGGCGGCTACCAGCCCGACCTGCGGATCGACCTGGCGGCGGCCCGGGCCGCGCTCGGCGAGGACCAGGTGCTCCTGGTCCGCACCCACCCGCTGATGTGCGGTCAGATCGCGGAGGCCGGCGACGGCTACGTCTGGGACGTCTCCAGCTACCCGGACACCGCCGACCTGCTGCTGATCGCCGACGTGCTGGTGACGGACTACAACTCGGCCCTGATGGACTTCGTCAACACCGGGCGCCCGGTCCTGCTCTTCACCCACGACCTGGAGCACTACCGGGACAACCTGCGCGGTTTCAGCTTCGACTACGAGGCCGACGCCCCCGGGCCGCTGCTGGCGACCTCCGAGGCGCTGGTCGAGGCGCTCGGGCGGGTGGACGCGGTGGCCGCCGAGTACGCGGACGCCTACGCCTCGTTCAAGCAGAAGTACTGCGACCTCGACGACGGCCGGGCCGCCGCCAAGGTGGTGGACGCGCTGCTCAAGGGCTGACGCCCGCTCCGTTCGAACCGGCTTCCGGATGTCCCCGGAAGCCGGTTCGAACGATCGCCGGGGCGCCGCACTGCCAGCCTTCTCCCAGCTGGAGCCGGTTGACCCGGATCTTCCCGCAGTGTGGGATGGCACCAGTGGTTGGTGTCAGAGTCGTCGCCGGTTAACCCCGGCTTCCCCCGCGGCTCGCCCGGCCACCGGCCACCGCCATGGCCGACGGTTCCGGAAGGCTCCCCCGTGCCCGCACTCCGCGCAGACCGCGTCACCGCTCCCCGCCGCCCCGAGCCCGAGGCTGCCCACCCGGCCGTGCCGCCGGAGTACGGACTGCGCTCGGCCCGCTGGACCGGCGGCCGGCTGGAGCTGACCTGCTCCGCCCACCCCGTGGACCGGGACACCGCGCGGCACCTGGCCGCACTCACCGTGCTGCGGCTCACCAGGGACGGCCAGGAGCCGGTCAAGCTGAGGACCCGTCAGCTGTCCTGCCCGGAGGTCACCGAGGAGAGCGGCTCCTCGGACTTCAACCACGACTGGGCCGCCTTCACCGCCGAGCTCGACCCCGAGCGGCTGCGCGATCCGGACGGCGGCTGGCCGGATGCCGAGTGGCTGGTCGAGGTGGTGCTGCCGGTCTCGCTCGGCCTGACCGGGCTGCGCCGCGAGCACGGCTCGCCCGGACCGCACTGGTGCGGCTCCGGCGAGTACCCGCCGGCGCACTGGGTGGACCGCGACGTCCGGCTGCTGACGCACTTCACCGAGCACGGGCTGACCGTCAAGCTGCACCGGGTGTGGAGCCGGCTGACCGGCCTGCGCGCGGTCGACGGCGGCCTGGAGCTGACCGGCTGGGCGCACGACGTGCCGGCCGGCACGGTCTACCGGCTGCGCCACCGGCAGGGCGGCGGCGAGAGCCGGCACCCGGTGGTGCCGGACGGTCAGGAGTTCACCGTCCGGCTGCCGTTCGAGGCCTTCGACCCCGGCACCGAGGCGGCCGACACCGAGCACTGGGACGGCGAGCTGCTCCGCCCGGACGGCTCCACCGAACGCCCGGTGCTGGACGACCGCGCGGTGCCCGGCGGCCTGCTGCTCGCCCACCCCGGCGGTGGCTCCCTGACGGTCAAGCAGCTGGCCGACGGCTACCCCCAGTTCTGTCTCCAGCCGGGCGCGGTGCTGGTCGACACGGTGCACACCGAGGGCGACGGCTTCCGGCTGGCGGTCCGCACCGTGCTGCCCGGCGACGGCCCGCTGGAGCTGGTGCTGCGGCACGCCAACGGCACCGGCGAGGTCCGCACCGCGCAGCCGCGCGGCGGCGAGCTGACCGTGCCCGCCACCGTGACCGGCTCGGACGGCACCCGGCTGCCGCTGCGGCGCGGCATCTGGGAGCTGCGGCTCCGGCCGGCCGGCGACCCGGCCGCCGAGCGACCGCTCCAGCTCACCGGCCCGGCGCTGGCCGCGCTGCCGACCGAGGTCCGGCTCGGCCCGGCGGACGGCTTCCCGGCCGGCGGCGACAAGCGGGTGCGGCTGCAGAGCCGCTGGCACGACACCCTGCTGCTGGACTCCACCCCGGTGCTCTCCGCCGCCGAGCGCAGCCCGTACGCCCAGCACCGGCTGCTCACTGCGGCCTACCCCGCGGCCCGCCGCCGCCCGCTCCGCGAGGCGGTGCTGTACGACGTCTTCGGCGGCCGGGGCTACGCCGACTCACCGCGCGCGGTGCACGCCGAACTCGCCCGCCGGGGGCTGCCGTTGGAGCACCTGTGGGTGGTCGACGACGCCCGTGCCACGGTGCCCGCCGGAGTCCGCCCGGTGCGCTCCCACAGCCCCGAGTGGTACGAGGCGCTGGCCACCTCCCGCTACCTGGTGGGCAACACGCACTTCCCGCCGTTCCTGGAGCGCCGGCCCGGCCAGGTGGTGCTGCAGACCTGGCACGGCTCGCTGCTCAAGCGGATCGCCCACGACGTGGAGAACCCGTGGCTGGCCGACGCCGGCTACCTCACCGCGCTGGACCGCGAGGTGCCGCAGTGGAGCCTGCTGGTCTCCCCCAGCGCCTTCGCCACCCCGATCCTGCGCCGGGCCTTCCGCTACGACGGCGAGCTGCTGGAGAGCGGCTACCCGCGCAACGACGTGCTGGCGGCCGGCGCCGACCCGGCCGCCGTCCGGCGCCGCCTCGGCATCCCGGACGGCAAGCGGGTGGTGCTCTACGCACCGACCTGGCGGGAGGACCAGCAGCGGGCCAACGGCGACGGCTTCCACCTCGGCCTGCGGCTGGACCCGGACGCCGCCCGGGCCGCGCTCGGCGAGGACCACGTGCTGCTGGTGCGCCCGCACGCGCACGTGCTGGAGCCGCTGCCCGGGGCCGGGGACGGCTTCCTGTACGACGTCGGCGACTACCCCGACCCGCAGGACCTGCTGCTGGCCGCCGACGTGCTGGTGACGGACTACTCCTCGATCATGTTCGACTTCGCCGTCACCGGCCGCCCGATGGTCTTCTTCACCTACGACCTGGAGCACTACCGGGACACCCTGCGCGGCTTCTACTTCGACCTGGAGCGCGAGGCCCCCGGGCCGCTGCTGCCCACCTCGGAGCAGGTGGTCGCGGAGCTGCGGGCGCTGGCCGACGGCCGGGGGCCGACGGAGCGTCAGACGCAGGCGTACGAGCGCTTCCGGGCGGTGCACTGCGGGCTGGACGACGGCGGGGCGGCGGCCCGGGTGGCGGACCGGATGCTGGAGCTGGGCGCCGGGGGCTGACGGGCACCCGGCCGGGGGGCGACGCGCGCACGGTCGGGGGGCGACGCGCGCACGGCCGGGGCTGACGGGCGCTCAGCCGGTGGCCGCGCCGGTGCCGAAGGCGTAGCTGCGCCAGGGGCGCCAGACCTCGTCCGCGCCGAAGCGGGAGATCGAGAAGCCCGTCACCGCGAACCGGGCGTGGAACGAGCGGACCTTGGCCTGCGCCTCGTCCAGCCCGTCCTCGGCCAGCCCGTGCGCGACCGTGACGTGCGGGTGGTACGGGAAGGCCAGCTCCCGGGCGAGCGGCCCGGACCGGACGGCGGCCTCCAGGCCCCGGCACTCCTGGGCGCCCTCCTCGACCTTCACGAAGACCACCGGCGAGACCGGCCGGAACGAGCCGCTGCCCTGCAGCAGCATCCGGAACGGCGCGTACCCGGCGGCCACCCGGTGCAGGTGGTCCTCCACCTCGGCCAGCCGGTCGACGGCTATCGGGGTCGGCGGCAGCAGGGTGACGTGGGTGGGTATCGAGCGGGCGGCCGGGTCGCCGAGGGCGGCCCGGGCGTCCTGGATCGCGGTGCCGTAGGGCTCCGGGACGTGGACGGCCACGCCGATGGTGACGAGCTCCTCGGGGAGGCCGTCACCACCGGACGTGGTCTGGGTGTCCATCAGCTGGTCGTCCGTCAGCGCTTCGGGGCCAGGAAGCCGATGCGGTCGTAGACGGTGGCCAGGGTCGCGGAGGCCACCTCGCGGGCCTTCTCGGCCCCCAGGCCGAGCACCCGGTCCAGCTCGGCCGGGTCGTCCAGGTAGGTCCGGGTGCGGGCCTGCAGCGGGGCGACCCAGTCGGCGAACAGCTCGGCCAGCTCGGTCTTGAGCGCGCCGTACATCTTGCCCTCGAAGTGGGCCACCAGCTGCTCGACGCTCTGCCCGCTGAGCGCGGAGTGGATGCGCAGCAGGTTGGAGACGCCGGCCTTGTTCTCCTCGTCGTAGGTCACCACGGTGCCGGTGTCGGTGACCGCGCTCTTGAACTTCTTGACGCTGACCTTGGGGTCGTCCAGCAGGTTCACCAGGCCCTTGGGCGAGGAGGCCGACTTGCTCATCTTGGCGGTCGGGTCCTGCAGGTCCTGGATCTTCGCCGTCTCCTTGCGGATGTACGGCTTCGGCACGGTGAAGGTCGGCGCGTACCGGGTGTTGAAGCGCTCGGCGAGGTCGCGGGTCAGCTCGATGTGCTGGCGCTGGTCCTCGCCGACCGGGACGGCGTCCGCCTGGTAGAGCAGGATGTCGGCGATCTGCAGGATCGGGTAGGTGAACAGGCCGACCGTGGTGCCCTCGGCGCCCTGCTTGGAGGACTTGTCCTTGAACTGGGTCATCCGGCTGGCCTCGCCGAAGCCGGTCAGGCAGTTCATCACCCAGCCGAGCTGCGCGTGCTCGGGCACGTGCGACTGCACGAAGAGCGTGCAGCGCTCCGGGTCGAGCCCGGCGCCGAGCAGCTGGGCCGCGGAGATCCGGGTGTTCTCGCGCAGGGTGGCCGGGTCCTGCGGCACGGTGATCGCGTGCAGGTCGACCACCATGTAGAAGGCGTCGTTCGTCTCCTGGAGGTCCACCCACTGGCGCACCGCGCCGAGGTAGTTGCCCAGGTGGAAGGAGCCCGAGGTGGGCTGGATGCCGGACAGGACCCGAGGACGGTCCTTGGCCGGACCGGTGACCGCTGCGTTGACCATGGGCGCCATTGTTCCAGCTTCACCGACCGCTCAGGAAACGTCCGCCCCACGGGCATCCGGCAGTGTGACCGCGCTCACCCTGATCCGCTCCACCCGGCGGCCGTCCAGCTTGGCCACCGCGAGCCGCAGCCCGGCCCCGGTGGCCACCTGGTCACCCGCGCTGGGCAGCTTGCCCAGCTCGCTGACCAGGTACCCGGCGACGGTCTCGTAGGGCCCCTCCGGCAGGCTGACGCCGGTCTCGGCGGCGAAGTCGGCGAGGTTGAGCCGCCCGTCCAGCTCCATCCCGCCGCCGGCCAGGCGGCGGGTGGCGGTGGTGTCCTGGGCGTCGTACTCGTCCCGGATCTCGCCGATCACCTCCTCGACCAGGTCCTCCAGGGTGACGATCCCGGCGGTGCCGCCGTACTCGTCCACCACGATGGCCAGGTGGTGCCCCTCGCGGCGCATCTCGCTCATCGCCTCCAGCACCCGCTTGGTGGCCGGGAAGAGCCGCACCGGCCGGGCCAACTCCCGGACCAGGAGCGCGTGTTCGCCGCGCGCACCGTAGAGGTCGCGGACGTGCACGAAGCCCGCAACGGCGTCGTAGGAGCCTTCGGTGACCGGGTAGCGGGAGTGCGGCGCCCGGCTGGCCTGCTCCCGCACCTCGGCGAGCGGCCGGTCGGCGTCCAGGAAGGTCACCTCGGTGCGCGGCACCATCACCTCGCTCAGCCGGCGCTCCCCGGCGGCGAACACGTCGGCGATCAACTCCCGCTCGTCGTGCCCGAGTTCGGTGCTGGCCGCGACCAGGTCGCGGAGCTCCTCGGAGCTCGGCCCCGGCTGCTCCGCGCGCAGGCCCCGGACGTAGCCGAGCAGCCGCGCGCCGGGGCGGAACAGCTCGGCGAGCAGGGCGGTCAGCGGGAGGAGGAGCAGCAGGGCGAGGGTCACGGCAGGCAGCATACGGAACGCACGGCGGCCGGGCCGCCCCCGCGAGGGGCGACCCGGCCGTCCGGGTGAGCGGGGCTCAGATCAGGCCGAGGGCCTGCACCGCGTCGCGCTCCTCGACCAGCTCGGCGACCGAGGCGTCGATCCGCTTGCGGGAGAACTCGGAGATCTCCAGGCCCTGGACGATCTCGAACTTGCCGTCCTTGGTGGTCACCGGGAAGGACGAGATGATGCCCTCCTCGACGCCGTAGGAGCCGTCGGAGACGATGCCCATCGAGGTCCAGTCGCCCTCGGCGGTGCCGTTGACCCAGGTGTGCACGTGGTCGATGGCGGCGTTGGCGGCCGAGGCGGCCGAGGAGGCGCCGCGGGCCTCGATGATGGCCGCGCCGCGCTTGGCGACGGTCGGGATGAACTCGTCGGCCAGCCACGCCTCGTCGTTCACGGCCTCGGCGGCGTTCTTGCCGTTGACCAGCGCGTGGAAGATGTCCGGGTACTGGGTGGCCGAGTGGTTGCCCCAGATGGTCAGGCGCTGGATGTCGTTGACCGTGACGCCGAGCTTCTTGGCCAGCTGGGCGACGGCCCGGTTGTGGTCCAGGCGGGTCATCGCGGTGAAGCGCTCGGCCGGCACGTCCGGGGCGTTGCGCTGGGCGATCAGGGCGTTGGTGTTGGCCGGGTTGCCGACCACCAGGACCTTGATGTCGTCGGCGGCGTGGTCGTTGATGGCCTTGCCCTGCGGGCCGAAGATGCCACCGTTGGCCTGCAGCAGGTCGCCGCGCTCCATGCCGGCGGTGCGCGGGCGGGCGCCGACCAGCAGGGCCACGTTGGCACCGTCGAAGGCGACCGACGGCTGGTCGGTGATGGTGATGTCGCGCAGCAGCGGGAACGCGCAGTCGTCGAGCTCCATCGCGGTGCCCTCGGCGGCCTTGACGCCCTGCGGGATCTCCAGCAGGCGCAGGTTGACCGGGACGTCGGCGCCGAGCAGGTGGCCCGAGGCGATGCGGAAGAGCAGCGCGTAGCCGATCTGGCCGGCCGCGCCGGTGACGGTGACGTTGACGGGGGTGCGAGTCATTTTCTGTCTACTCCAGCGATCGCCAGGGTGCCACGCCCCACCGCGCGCCCGCGCTGGAGCCGAGGACGATCTCTCGACATCGAGAGATCCGGGCGTCAGGTTATCGCAAGCCCGCTGCCGGGCGTGAGCACGGCGCTGGCTGATACGTCACAACCGGCCGGGCCGCCACGCGCCACGGCCCCCGCCGGGGCGGGGGCCGTGGGGTCCGGCGGCACTCAGCGGCGCTGGCGCCCGATGAAGTGGCCGATGTTGTCCAGCACCGAGAGCCGCAGCCAGGGGTCGGGCTGGGCGATCAGGGTGAGCAGCACGATCACGGTGCCCAGGAAGCCGAGCACGGTGACGTCGGTGAAGCGGCTGCGCACCGCCAGCATGCCCACCTCGGGCAGCACCAGCCGGAGCGCGGCACCGAGCAGCAGCGCGGCCCCGGTCAGCAGCAGTCCGTACTTGAAGTCGCCGAACCAGGTGACGCCCAGGCCGGCCACGGCCAGTCCGAGCACCAGCGTTATCGGCCACTGCCGGACCGGCAGCGGATGGCTGCGGTCCAGCGCCGCCGCCGAGCCCTCCGGCGGGAGCGTGCCCGTGGTCTTCGCCGGCCGCCGTCGCGACCGGCCCGGCATGGCCGCCACCGGGGTCAGCCGTTCGCGGCGCGCTCGGCCGCCACCACGATGTTGTTCAGCAGCATGGCGCGGGTCATCGGACCGACACCGCCCGGGTTCGGGGAGATCCAGCCGGCCACCTCGGCCACGGCGGGCTCCACGTCGCCCTGGATCTTGCCCTCGCCGTCCCGGCTGACGCCGACGTCCAGCACGGCCGCGCCGGGCTTGACGTCCTGAGCCTTGATCAGGTGACCGACGCCCGCCGCCGCGACGATGATGTCGGCCTGCTTCAGGTGCTTGGACAGGTCCCGGGTGCCGGTGTGACAGAGCGTCACGGTGGCGTTCTCCGAGCGGCGAGTCAGCAGCAGGCCGATCGAGCGACCGACGGTGACGCCGCGGCCGACCACGACCACCTCGGCGCCGTCGATCTCCACCTTGTGGCGGCGGAGCAGCTCGATGATCCCGTACGGGGTGCAGGGCAGCGGGCCGTCGATGCCCAGGGCGAGCCGGCCGAGCGAGGTCGGGTGCAGGCCGTCGGCGTCCTTGGCCGGGTCCATCAGCTCCAGCACCGGGTTCGGGTCCAGGCCCTTGGGGAGCGGGAGTTGGACGATGTAGCCGGTGCAGGACGGGTCGGCGTTGAGCTCCCTGACCACGTCCTCGACCTGCTGCTGGGTGGCGTCGGCGGGCAGCTCGCGCTGGATCGAGGCGATGCCGACCTCGGCGCAGTCGCGGTGCTTGCCGTTCACGTACCAGCGGCTGCCCGGGTCGTCGCCGACCAGCAGGGTGCCGAGGCCGGGCACGATGCCCCGCTCCTTGAGGGCCGCCACGCGGACGGCGAGTTCGGACTTGATCGCGGCCGCAGTGGCCTTGCCATCGAGAATCTGGGCAGTCATGACGCCATTCTCCCGGATCGCCGGAGGTGCCCCGGCGCGTGCCGCCCGGGTTGCGGTTGCGCCACAGTTCGGCACGGACGGTGAGCACGGCTGGACATGGCGGGCGGGCCCCGACCACGATGTGAGGACGTGACACACGGGGGGACCGTAGCAGTGAGCAATCCGTACCAGCAGCCGCCGCCCGACCCGTACGCCGGGTACGGGCAGCAGCAGCCGTACCCGGCTCCGCCGTACCCGCAGGCCCCGTACCAGCAGCCCGGGTTCACCCCGGCGCCCGAGCCCAACACGCTGGCGAAGGCCGCGCTGGCGCTGGGCTTCGCCTCGATCATCGTCTGCGTCTACGGCTCGGTGCTCGGCCTGGTCGGCGTGCCGCTGGGCATCGCCGGCCTCAACAAGGCCAGGCAGACCGGCCTCGGCCGCACCCAGGCGATCGGCGGCATCGTGCTCTCCGCGCTGGGCGTCCTGATCGGCATCGCCGTCCTGGTGCTCGCCGAGACCGCACCCGAGAGCTTCTGGCAGCAGTGACACCGCAGTTGACGACCCGCTGGGCGGGCACCGCCGGGACGCCGCGCGGGGCCGCGCTGCGGGTCGCCGTGCGCGCGGCCGGCGCGGCGGTGGCCGCGCTGGCGGTCGCGCTGGTGCACGATGCGCACGACCCCGGCGTGCTCTGCCCGCTGCGGCGCTTCACCGGCATCCCCTGCCCGGGCTGCGGCTCCACCACCGTCTTCATCGAGGCCGGCCACGGCGATCTGCTCGCCGCCCTGCTGGCCAACCCGGTGACGGTGGTGGCGGGCCTCGGCCTGCTGCTGGCACCGCTCGGTCCTGGGCGCTGGTGGTGGGCCCTGCCCAACCTCCACCGGAATGTCCTGATCGGCACCGCTTTAACTGCCTCCTGGCTCTGGCAGTTGCACCGCTACGACTTCCTGCTGCCGTGATTCCACGGCCTTCTGACGGTAACTGACCTTCGCTGCGTCACTCCGGTCCGATAATCTCCCACCCGGTCGGCACGTCAACTGCCCGTCCGTCCCGGGGTTTCCCACACCCGTCCCACACCTCACCATCCCGCCCACGGAGGCATTGATGAGCTACCCGCCGGACCCGAACAACCCGTACGGCCAGCAGCCCCCGCAGGGCTACGGCTACCCGCAGCAGGGCGCCCCGCAGGGCCAGCCCGGCTACGGCTACCCCCAGCAGCCCCCGCAGGGCCAGCCGGGCTACGGCTACCCGCAGCAGGCCCCGCAGGCCGGCTACGGCCAGCCCGGCGGCTTCCAGAACGCCGGCAACGTGCAGAACTTCTACGCGGGCTGGGGCAGCCGCGTGGTCGCCCGCATCATCGACACCCTGACGGTCGGCCTGATCCCGATGATCATCGGTTTCGCGATGCAGCCGAGCATCGAGATCGACCCGGTCACCGGCGTCGCCGAGACCAGCGGCTTCGGTGCCTACTACGCCATCAACTTCGTGCTCGGCGTGCTGGTCTGGGCCGTGCTGGCCTGGATGAAGAGCTCGATGGGCCAGTCGCTGGGCCAGAAGGCCGTCAACATCCGGATGGTCCGCGAGGCCGACGGCCAGAAGCTCAGCTTCGGTGCCGCCTTCGGCCGCGAGGCGCTGCACATCCTCGACTACGTCTGCTGCATCGGCTTCCTCTGGCCGCTGTGGGACGCGAAGAAGCAGACCTTCGCCGACAAGATCCTCGGCAGCGTGGTCGTCAAGGCGAACTGACGCCACCGCACGCAGCGGCCCCGCACACCTCACGGTGTGCGGGGCCGTTTCGCGTCACCGGCTCAGTCGGCTCGGCGGACCGGGGGCGCTCAGTGGAAGAAGTGCCGGGTCCCGGTCAGGTACATCGTCACGCCGGCCGCCTTCGCCGCCGCGACCACCTCGTCGTCGCGGACCGAACCACCGGGCTGGACCACGGCCTTGACGCCGCCGTCCAGCAGCACCTGGAGGCCGTCCGGGAACGGGAAGAACGCGTCCGAGGCGGCGTACGAGCCGCGGGCCCGCTCGCCGGCCCGCTCGACCGCGAGCTTGGCCGAGTCGACCCGGTTGACCTGGCCCATGCCGACGCCGACCGAGGCGCCGTCCTTGGCCAGCAGGATCGCGTTGGACTTGACGGCCCGGCAGGCCCGCCAGGCGAAGGCCAGGTCGGCCAGCTCGGCCTCGGAGAGCGCCTCGCCGGTGGCCAGCGTCCAGGTCGACGGGTCGTCACCGGCCGCGTCCACCCGGTCGACCTGCTGGAGCAGGGCGCCGCCGGAGATCGGCCGGACCTCGACCGCGTTCACCGGGGCGTCGGGGGCGCGCAGCACCCGGATGTTCTTCTTCCGGGCCAGCACCTCGACGGCGCCGTCCTCGTACGCCGGGGCGACGACGACCTCGGTGAAGATCTCGGCGATCTGCCCGGCCAGCTCGACGGTGACCGGCCGGTTCACCGCGATCACGCCGCCGAAGGCGGACAGCGGGTCACAGGCGTGCGCCTTGCGGTGCGCCTCGGCGACGTCCGCACCGGTGCCGATGCCGCACGGGTTGGCGTGCTTGATGATCGCGACGGCCGGCTCGGCGTGGTCGTACGCGGCCCGGCGGGCGGCGTCGGTGTCCACGTAGTTGTTGTACGACATCTCCTTGCCGTGCAGCTGCTCGGCACCGGCCAGGCCGCCCGTGCCGTCGGTGTAGAGGGCCGCCTGCTGGTGCGGGTTCTCGCCGTAGCGGAGCACGTTCTCGCGCTCGTAGGTGGCGCCGAGGAAGGCCGGGAACGCCTCGGTGTTCTCCGTGTAGCCCGCGCCCTCGAACCAGGAGGCCACCGCGACGTCGTAGGCGGCGGTGTGCGCGAACGCCGCACCGGCCAGCCGCTTGCGGGTCAGCAGGTCGAAGCCGCCGCCCTGAACCGCCGTCAGCACGTCCGCGTAGCGCGCCGGGTCGACCACCACGGCCACCGAGGGGTGGTTCTTGGCGGCGGCCCGGACCATCGACGGACCGCCGATGTCGATCTGCTCGACGCACTCGTCCGGGGTCGCGCCGGAGGCCACGGTGGCGGTGAACGGGTAGAGGTTCACCACGACCAGGTCGAAGGGCTCGATCTCCAGCTCGGCCAGCTGGGCACGGTGCGACTCCAGCCGGAGGTCGGCCAGCACGCCCGCGTGCACCCGGGGGTGCAGGGTCTTGACCCGGCCGTCCAGGCACTCCGGGAAGCCGGTCAGCTCGGAGACCTCGGTCACCGGCACGCCGGCGGCGGCGATCCGGCCGGCCGTCGAGCCGGTGGAGACGATGGTGACCCCGGCGGCGTGCAGGCCCTGGGCCAGCTCCTCCAGACCGGTCTTGTCGTACACGCTGATCAGCGCGCGGCGGATCGGGCGGACGTCCTCCGAGACGGGGGGCGTGGTGGAGCTGGCACTCATGCCGGGATCCATACCTTTCGGTCCTCGATGCGGTGACCCTCGCGGGCCAGGCGGCCCACGACGTCGACGAGCAGCTGGCGCTCGACAGTCTTGATGCGCTCGTGCAGCGCTTCCCCGCCGTCCGCGTGGTCGGTCTCCTCGACCGCGACCACACCCTGGGCGATGATCGGGCCGGTGTCCACACCGCCGTCCACCAGGTGGACGGTGCAGCCGGTCACCTTCACGCCGTACGCGAGCGCGTCGGCGACGCCGTGCGCGCCGGGGAAGGCGGGCAGCAGGGCGGGGTGGGTGTTGACGATCCGTCCGGCGAAGGCGGCCACGAACTCCGGGCCGAGGATCTTCATGAAGCCGGCGGTGACCACCAGGTCCGGCGCGTGCGCGGCCACGGCGGCGGTGAGCGCGGCGTCCCAGGCGGCCCGGTCCGGGTGGTCCTTGATCCGCTCCACGAAGGTCGGCAGGCCGGCCTTCCGCGCCCGCTCCAGGCCGGCGATCGGCTCGCGGTCCGCGCCGACGGCGACGATCTCCGCGCCGTAGGCCGGGGTCACCGCGTCGATCAGTGCCTGGAGGTTGGTGCCCGAGCCGGAGACCAGTACCACCAGCCGGGCCGGGCCCGGGCGGCGGGGCGGGAAGGTCTGCGGCGGGGCAGCGTCGTCGGGGGCGGGCTGGGCGGAAGCAGCGGCCACTGCGCGAATCTCCGTCGGTCGGGTGCCCGCTGGTACGTCCACCGTCGGTGGGGCCACTACGGGCGGCGCCTGGTCGGCCCGGGAACCTTGTCCGGGCGTCGACCGTCACCACGATAACGGCTGGTCGGAGGGCCCTTGTCACCGCCCGGCAACGCTACGCGCGTAGTTGAGACCGGGATCTCCCGGCGCCCTCGCGGCGCGCGGATCCGCCACACCCGTGTGACTCCCGCACACCCCTGCGGGATCATTGACCCCGGCCCACCCCCGGCCCGGACCGGGGCGGCCCGGCCACACCCCCACGACGAAGGATTCGGCAGACGGATGAGCAGCGGAGACGACACCGGCGAGCGCAACCCCTTCGCGCCGCCGCCGGCGGATGCCCCCGACCAGCCCTGGCAGCCCCGCACCCCGCCGGCCGGCTCCTCGGACCAGCAGGGGGACACCGACGGCGAGCGCGGCCAGGTGCCGCCGCCGCACCCCTGGAGCCCCGGCCACCGGGGCAACGGCTGGGGCACCCCGCCGCCCGCCCCGCAGCAGCCGAAGTCCGACCCCAACGACCCGGTGCAGCGCGGCTCCCGCAACGCGCTGATGGCCGGCATCGGGGGGATCTTCTGCGTGGTCCTCGGCATCCCCTACGTCGCCCTGCTGCTCGGCGCCCTGGCCGCGTACTGGGGCATCGGCGCACTGCGCGCACCCAAGCAGCGCACCGCCTCCGAGGGCCCCGCCGCCGCTGGCACCGGCACCGGCACCGGCACCGGCACCGGCCAGCAGACCGGGCGCCCGCACGCCCCGGCGGCGATCGGCGGCCTCGTCACCGGCCTCGTCACGGTGCTGGCGACGCTGGCCCTGCTCGGCACCGCCGTCTACTACCGGGACTACGTGAGCTGCCTCGACGGGGCACTGACCACCCAGGCCGCCGACAGCTGCTCCAACCTCGCCCCGGATTTCATCGTCGACCGCTACAACCCGGCCCGGTAGCCGGCCGGCGGGGTGGGTCCGGCGCCACCTCACTCCGCCCGCTCCGTCGGCTCCTCCGGCGCCCGCGCGCGGATGCCGAGCTCCGAGAGGCGGACCACCGCCGCGAGGGCGGTGCGGCGGGCAGCCGGGAGGTGACGCCCGGTCAGGGCCGGCCAGGCGTGCGCGAGCAGCGCACCGGGCAGGGTGACCACCGCCAGCTGAGCGGTGGCGGCCAAGGCGAACTGCCAGGGCACGGGCCCCAGTCGGGCCATCCGGTCCGCACCCAGCGCACCCCCGGCGGCGAAGGCCGCGACCCAGCCCAGGCCACCCACCAGCAGGGCACCGCCGAGTGCCGCCAGCCCGGTGGCCGCCGGGTGCCACCCGCCGCGCACCGCCGCCCGGCCGAGCAGCGCCGCCGGGACCACTCCGGCCAGCAGCGGGAGCAGGCAGGCCACCGGCCACCACTGCGCCGCCCCGCCCTGCGGGAGCAGGGCGAAGAGCGGGAAGTCCGGCACCGTCCCGAGCCGCGCGCCGAACGGGCCGACCACCGTCCCGGTGCCCACCGCGAAGCCGGGCCCGAGGGCGTAGGCCGTCGACCAGAGCAGCGCGTTGGGCACCAGCAGCAGACAGGCCAGGGCCAGCCCACCGACCGTCGCGGGCCCGCCGCCGTACTCGGCCGCCGACCGCCCCGCCGCCCCCAGACCCAGCAGCACCGCGCCGCCGAACACCGCCCCGCCCGCCGCGACCAGCCCCAGCGCCCCCGCCCCGGCGGCGCGCAGCACCGTACCGCCACCGCCGACCGGCCGGGCCCACCACGGCACCCGGGCCGCCCACTCCGGCGGCACCGCGCACCACGGGGGCAGCCGCACCGGCCCGTGCACCGAGCGGATGCCGACCGCCAGCGAAGCGGTCACCAGCACGGTGACCGCCAGCAGGTCGGGCAGCGGCCGGGCCCGCAGCTCGCCCTCCCCCGCACACTGCGCGACGGCGGCCAGAGCCACCGTCAGATACCCGGCGCACACAGCGATGGGAGCGCGCCGGTGCAGGCGCTCGCGCCGACCCAGGCGCTGCCCCGTCCGGACCAGCAGCACGACGGTGGCCAGGGTCGGCAGCAGCGGGGTGAGCGTCAGCGGGACGGCCGCCGGGCCCCGGCCGAGCGGGGCGCCGTGGCCGAGCAGCCAGAGCGCGGCGGCCACCCGCCCGGCCCCGGCGGCGGTGTCGTCGGCGTAGGGGGTGACCACCCAGAGCGCCAGCACCGGCACGGCCACCAGGGCCAGGGTGAGCAGCCCGGCGCGGACTCCGGCCGCCAGGTCGGCGAGGAGGGGGCGGGCTCCCAGTTCGCCCGGCAGGCCCAGGATCGGACGGCCCATCAGCTGCGTCATGGGCCTCATGCTCCCAAGATCACCCGTTGTGCCCCGTGAAGAGGCAGAGCTCCGCCGTGTCCCGGATTATCGGCTTATGTGCCTAGAGGCTGTCGCGTGGATCGGGTCGGACGGCGTGTGCCGTCGGCGTACGGAGCTCACCACCGCAGCGGCCGGAGCCCGCCCACGGCACCGGCGGCCGACCGGGAACCACCGCTCCGTGCACCGGAACCGGCCTGCGGCCCCGTACCCGGGCCCGCAGCCGCACCCGGACCCGCAGCCCCACCCGAGCACGGCCGTCGGCCCCGGCTCGGGCCCGAACGGCGTCTCCTCGTCGCGCCGGGCGGCCCGGTGACCGCGCCCTCGCCCTCCCCCACGCCCTCGCCCTCGCCCGCCGCCGCCCGGCCGGAGGCCGATCCGGCCAGGCTGCTCCGGCTGCTGACGCCCCGTGAGACCCAGGCGCTCGCCCTGCTCGCGGCGGGCCGCGACACCCGGGCCGTCGCCGAGGCTCTCGGGGTCTCGGTCGGCACGGCCCGGACCCACCTGCACCGGGCGATGCGGAAGCTCGGCGTGCACACCCGCTCGGAGGCCGCCACCATGGCCGCCCTGCTCGCCCCGACTCCCGCATCGGCGCCTGCGGCTGCGCCCACCACCGGCGCACCCGTCAGCCCGGCGGCCCACGACACCGACCCGGCGCCGACCGGTCCCGGCGCCCACTCCCCCTCCGGGTCCGAGGCCCCGACCCCCGCATCGGCGCCTGCGGCTGCAGCTGCGCCCGTCACCGGCACACCCGTCGGCCCGGCGGCCCACGACACCGCCCCCGGGCCGGACCCGCGTCCGGAGGGCTTCGAGGAGTTCTGCACCCTCGTCCACACCCGTCTGGTGCAGCAGACCTTCCTGCTCACCGCCTGCCGCCACCGCGCCGTGCACGCGGTGCACCTCGCACTCTCGGTGGCCGGGCGCCGCTGGTCCGCCGTGGGGGCCCTGCCGGATCCGGAGGCGTGGGCCCGGGCGTACGCCTTCGAGGCCGCGCAGGCGTTCTGGCACCGGGGCGGCCCGCGCCGGGCCCACCTGTGGCGCCGGCCCCGGAAGCCGATCCGGGTGCATCCGCTCCCTGACGGGGCGTCGGGCGGCAGCCCCGAGCCGGACGCCCTGACCCCGCGGGACCGCGACCTGCTGAAGGCGCTCGGCCGCCTCACCCGCCCGCAGCTGCGGGCCCTGGTGCTGCACGACGCACTCGGCCTGCCGGCCGAGGAGGTGGCGGCCGAGGTGCAGGCCAGTACGGCCGCCGCCGCCGGACGGGTCCGCACCGCGCGGGCGGCACTGGCCGCCTCGGTGCCGTCGCTGGTGGGCGAGGACCCGACGGCGGAGGACTTCGGCGACCGCCTCGGCGGGCTGCTGCACCAGGCGGCGGTGCGCGGCTGCCCCGCGCCGAAGCCGCCCTCGCCCGGGCTGCTCCGGGCCCGGGGGCGGCTGCGGTCCGGGCTGCTGACGGCCGCCGCCGGGGCGGTCAGTCTGGGCATGACGGGGCTGATCGTGGCCACCCTGACGGGTAACGGACCGTCAGCGCTCTTCCGGGAGCCGCCCCTTGCCCCGCCCTCGGTCTGCTCCACCGCCGATGCCGGCAGCGCGGGGCCGGTCCTCCCGGGCGCCACCCCCTGGCCGGGCGTGCCCAGTCACTGGTGCGGGCCCACCCCTGGACAGTCGCTGCCGCTCGGCCCGGCCCCGGCTCCGGCGACGGCCTCCGGCCCTGGTCCGCTCGCCGAGGCGATGCTGCCCCCGGCTCCGGCGGATCCGCCCGTCGCACCGGCTGTCGCACCGGTCGTGGGAGCTGCGGGAGCGGTGGAGGCCGACCCCGTCGTACCGCCGCTCGCACCCGTCCCGGTGCCGGTGCCCGCCGTGCCCTGCCCGGCGCTGCGGCCGTGTCCGACGGCGCCCGCCCCGGCCGGCCCGCCGTTCCGGTTCGAGCTGCGGGCGCCCTGACGGGGCGTCGGCGGCGAGCGGCCACCGGGCCGCTCAGAGCCGGTGCGGCAGCCAACCGTGCTGGACGGCCTTGGCCCCGGCCTCGAAGCGGCTCCGGGCGTTCAGCCGCTCCATCAGCTCGGTGGCGATCCGCCGGGCGGTCCGCTGCGAGACCCCGAGCCGCTTGCCGATCGCCTCGTCGGTGTAGCCCTCGGCCAGCAGGCGGACGGCGGTGGCCTCCTGGGGAGTGAGCCCGTTGGCGTCCGGGGTGGCCGAGACCCCGACCGGCTGGGCGGTCGACCAGACGTTCTCGAACAACGCGCACAGCGCCGTCACCGTGCCGTGCCCGGTGAGCACCACCGCTGCGGCGCCGCTGTCGTCCCCGTGCACCGGGATCACCACGGTGGACCGGTCCGTGATGATCATCCTGGTCGGGAGCGAGGGGGCCAGCCGGACCTGCGCGCCGCGTTCGGTCAGCCACTCGGCGTGCTCCACGACCGGCGCTTCGTTGCGGCAGCTCTCCAGGTAGACGGTGCGGATCCGGACGCCCCGGTCCAGGAGGTCCTGGTTGAGCGGCCGGGAGGCCAGGATGCTGTTCCGGGGCTGGCCCCGGCCCGGGGAGAAGGTCATCACCTCGTCCCGGGCCTCGCGGCCGATCGAGGCCAGCCGGCCCCTGATCGCGTCCAGCCCGACCAACTGCTCGACCCCCGGGTACGCGGTGGCCGGGCGGATCTCGGCGTACTCCGCGATCAGCCGGGCGGCGGCGGCCCGGGACGCCTCGACCCGCAGCTGCTGACTCGCCAGCTCGGCCTGCTGACGCGACATCAGGAGGTCCATCCCGACATCGGGCGACACCGCACGCAGCTCGCCGCTCCGCTCGTACGAGGGCCGCACCAGGGCCAGCTCGCTGAGCAGGTCGAGACCGCCCCGCACCTCCGCCTCGGACAGACCGGTGGCCGCCACCAGGCCGGCCACCCCCTCCTGCGGGTGCATCAGCATGGCGCGGTAGACCGCTTCCGCCGTGGTGTCCAGACCGAGAGTTGTGAGCACGCGTCCCCCACCCATTGCCTTTCCCCACGAACTTTCCGGAGGATCATCGCACGAACTCCATCAGGTGGGAATCGGGATTGGCCGCTTTGGGCCAAGGCCCCTTGCGTCCGACTTTCAGAGCTGTTCAGCCCATTCGACCCTTGTCAGAGTCGGCACCATGTACCTCATCCACGTCGAACTCCGGCGATCCGCACAAGGCGCCCAAGTCCCCCCGGAAACAGCCGAACTGATCCGTTCGACGGCTCGCCCGGAGGACCGCCTGGAGCACGTCTCCGTACACGCACGGGCACTGCCCCACCCGGCCGTCGGGCTCTACCTGCTGGCCGACCACCTCCAGCAGGCGGAGCAGCGCGCCGCGTCCCTGGCGAACCGTGCGGTCCGCACCCACCCCGCCCTGCTCGGCTGGCGGACCGGCCGGTGCGCGGTACCGCTGATCACCCCCGCCGTGGAACTCGGCCTGTCGGACGACGGACTCGGTGGACGGAATGGTCCTGGGCCCTTTCCGTCCAATCGGAATCCCTTCCACCGAACCTGACCTGCGACGAAAGTAGTGATCGCCGGAAGGGAACCCCACCGGCCGGCCCGGAGGCCGACAGTGTCATTACGGGACACCGGACTCCGAGGGCACCTTTCTCCCCGCTCTCCGTTTCCCGAGGACCCGTCATGCTGCGTACCCGTCTCGTCAAGACCATCGTGTTCGTCGCCGTCGCCGTCGGCGTCGCCCTCGCCGTGCCGACCGCCGAGTCCGGCCGCACCACCGGAGGCACCACGGCCGCCGCCCGGGTCGCCGCCGCGGACGACCTGAACTGGTGGTGACCCCTGCGCGACGCCCCGCCGTCCCCCCACGCCGAAGGGCCCGCCCCCTGACGGGTGCGGGCCCTTCGGACTGCCGTGCGGTGAGCCTTACTTGGAGATCAGCTCACGGGCCAGGCGGGCGGTCTCGGACGGCGTCTTGCCGACCTTGACACCGGCGGCCTCGAGGGCCTCCTTCTTCGCCTGGGCGGTGCCGGAGGAGCCGGAGACGATGGCGCCGGCGTGGCCCATGGTCTTGCCCTCGGGGGCGGTGAAGCCCGCGACGTAGCCGACGACCGGCTTGGTGACGTACTCGGCGATGAAGGCCGCGGCACGCTCCTCGGCGTCGCCGCCGATCTCACCGATCATCACGATCAGCTCGGTGTCCGGGTCGTCCTGGAACGCCTTGAGCGCGTCGATGTGGGTGGTGCCGATGACCGGGTCGCCACCGATGCCGACGGCCGAGGTGAAGCCGATGTCCCGCAGCTCGTACATGAGCTGGTAGGTCAGGGTGCCCGACTTCGAGACCAGGCCGATCTTGCCGGCCTGGGTGATGTCGGCCGGGATGATGCCCGCGTTGGACTGACCGGGGGAGATCAGGCCGGGGCAGTTCGGGCCGATGATCCGGGTCTTGTTGCCCTTGGAGCCGGCGTAGGCCCAGAACGCGGCGGTGTCGTGCACCGGCACGCCCTCGGTGATGACGACCGCGAGGCCGATCTCGGCGTCGATCGCCTCGACCACGGCGTCCTTGGTGAACTTCGGCGGAACGAAGATCACGGTGACGTCGGCGCCGGTGGCCGCGATGGCGTCCGCGACGGAGCCGAAGACGGGCACCTCGGTGCCGTCGACGTCAACGGTGGTGCCGGCCTTGCGCGGGTTCACGCCACCGACGATCTGGGTGCCCGAGGCGAGCATCCGACGGGTGTGCTTCATGCCCTCGGAGCCGGTCATGCCCTGGACGATGACCTTGCTGTCCTTGGTGAGGAAGATAGCCATGATTCAGTCCCCTTCCTTACTTGTTGGCCAGCTCGGCGGCGCGGTCGGCCGCACCGTCCATGGTGTCCACCTGCTGCACCAGCGGGTGGTTGGCGTCGGTCAGGATCTTGCGACCCAGCTCGGCGTTGTTGCCGTCGAGGCGGACGACCAGCGGCTTGGTGACCGCCTCGCCCTTCTCCTCCAGCAGGGCCAGCGCCTGCACGATGCCGTTGGCCACCGCGTCGCACGCGGTGATGCCGCCGAAGACGTTGACGAAGACCGACTTGACGTCGGCGTCGCCCAGGATGATCTCCAGGCCGTTCGCCATCACCTCGGCGGAGGCGCCGCCACCGATGTCGAGGAAGTTGGCCGGCTTGACGCCGCCGTGGTTCTCACCGGCGTAGGCGACCACGTCGAGGGTGCTCATGACGAGGCCCGCGCCGTTGCCGATGATGCCGACCTGACCGTCGAGCTTGACGTAGTTCAGGCCCTTGGCCTTCGCCGCCGCCTCGAGGGGGTTGGCCGCGGCCTTGTCCTCGAGCTCCTCGTGGTGCGGCTGGCGGAACTCGGCGTTCTCGTCCAGCGAGACCTTGCCGTCGAGCGCGATGATCTTGCCGTCGCCGGACTTGATCAGCGGGTTGACCTCGACCAGGAGGGCGTCCTCCTCGATGAAGACCTTCCAGAGCTTCACCAGCACGTCGGCGACCTGGTCGGCGATCTCGGCCGGGAACTTGGCCGCGGCGACGATCTCGGCGGCCTTCTCCGGGGTGCAGCCCTCGTTGGCGTCGACGGCGATCTTGGCGAGCGCGTCGGGGTTCTCCTCGGCGACGACCTCGATCTCCACGCCGCCCTCGACGCTGGCCATGGCCAGGAAGGTGCGGTTGGTGCGGTCCAGCAGGAAGGAGACGTAGTACTCCTCCTTGATGTCCGCCGTCTGAGCCAGCATCACCTTGTTGACGGTGTGGCCCTTGATGTCCATACCGAGGATCGCCCCGGCCTTGGCCACGGCGTCGGCCGGGTCGGAGGCGAGCTTCACGCCACCGGCCTTGCCTCGTCCACCCACCTTCACCTGAGCCTTGACGACGGCGCGGCCGCCGAAGCGCTCCGCGATGGCGGCAGCGTCTGCGGCGGTCTCGATGACATCGCCGTCAAGCACGGGCACACCGTGCTTGGCGAAGAGGTCCCTCGCCTGGTACTCGAACAGGTCCACGTGTTTGTCCTTGTTCGTGGTCGCGGATTGTGTCTCTACGAGCGTGCCACGGCAGGATCTTCGCTGCGGGTCGTCGAGGCTGAGCGGGTACGCAGAGACAGCCTTGCGGCCCACGCAGCCACGGGCGCACACGTCAATCAACACGCGCGTCACGTCCGCATGGCAGGTTATCCCCGTACGACGGGCGTGTTTCGCCCGGGGCCCCGTCCGCTTTGGTGAGAACCGTCACAACGGGACGCCCCGGGCGTGCCGCAGGCGCAGCTCACCGGTGGTCGGGGCGGGAGGTGAGGGGCGGGGCACCATCCCTCGTCCGGGTGAATGGTTTGGACACTCCGTCAGTTCCCCCCACCCGCCGCAGGACCGATCGTCAGGTTTCCGGGACCGGCAGCGGACGGCGCTCGATGGCCGCCGCCATGATCTCCGGGAAGGCGTCCGGAGTGCAGGCGAAGGCCGGGCAGCCGAGTGCGGCCAGCGCGGCGGCGTGCGCGTGGTCGTAGGCCGGCGCCCCCTCGTCGGAGAGCGCCAGCAGCGCGACGAACTGCACCCCGGCGGCCTTCATCGCCGCCACCCGCTTGAGCATCTCGTCCCGGATGCCGCCCTCGTAGAGATCGCTGATCAGCACCAGCACCGTGTCGGCGGGGCGGGTGATCCGGGACTGGCAGTACGCCAGCGCCCGGTTGATGTCGGTGCCGCCGCCGAGCTGCGTGGCGAACAGCACGTCCACCGGATCGGTGAGCTGCTCGGTCAGGTCGACCACCGAGGTGTCGAAGACCACCAGCCGGGTGGAGAGGCTCTTCATCGAGGACAGCACCGCCCCGAAGACCGCGGAGTGCACCACGGAGGGCGCCATCGAACCGGACTGGTCCACGCAGAGGATCACCTCCTTCTTCACCGAGCGCTGGGCCCGGGCGTAGCCGACCAGCCGCTCGGGCACCACCGTGCGGTACTCCGGGAGGTAGGTGGAGAGGTTGGCCCGGATGGTGCGGCCCCAGTCGATGTCCCGGTGGCGCGGGCGGTTCACCCTGGCGCTGCGGTCCAGCGCCCCGCCGAGGGTGGTCCGGGTGCGGTCGGCCAGGCGGCGCTCCAGCTCGGCCACCACCCGGCCGACCACCGCCCGGGCCGTCTCCCGGGTGGTCTCCGGCAGCGCGTGCTTGAGCGAGAGCAGGGTGGAGACCAGGTGCACGTCCGGCTCGACCGCCTCCAGCATCTCCGGCTCCAGCAGCAGCCGCTCCAGACCGAGGCGGGTGATGGCGTCCTGCTGCATCACCTGGACCACCGAGGTCGGGAAGTACTCCCGGATGTCACCCAGCCAGCGGGCCACCTGCGGCGCGGAGCCGCCCAGCCCGGCCGTCCGGGGCGCACCCGTACGGGGCCGGGCCCCGGCCTCCTCCGCGCCCCGGTAGAGCGCGGCCAGCGCACCGTCCATCGCGGCGTCCCGCCCGGCCAGCGCGCAGCCGGTGCCGTCCGCCTCGCCGCCGAGCACCAGCCGCCAGCGGCGCAGCCGCTCCCGCTCGGTGGACGAGGGCTGCTGCTCCGGGAGCCGGGTGGTCGTCATCGGGCACTCCTGCGATCGGTCTGACGGGGGATCCGGGGGCGGGCCCGGAGGGCAGTGGTCGGTACGGCGCAGCGGGCGGCGGGCCGGCCCCGGCGACCAGGGCGGACCACCGTGCAGTGATGCCTCGTCATCAGGCACTCCTGCGGTCGGTCTGACGGAGGATCCGGGGACGGGCCCGGAGGGCGGTCGGTACGGCGCAGCGGGCGGCGGGCCGGCCCCGGCGACCGGGGCAGGCCACCGTGCGGTGAGGTCCCGTCATCAGGCACTCCTGCGGTCGGTCTGACGGGGGATCCGGGGACGGCTGCCGCCGTCGGGAGCGAGCTCGGCGGTGCCGGGCCCGGCGGTGGGATCCGGGAGGCCGAGGAGGAGGCGGAGCACCGGCAGGGCGGCAGCCGCCCGCTCCTCGTCCACCCGCTCGTCCGCCGGCTGCCCGGAGGGAGCGGCGGCGGCGCCGAGCCGGCCGGCTGCCAGCTGCTCGCCGACGGTGCGGCGGACTCCGGCCTCCAGGGCGGCGAAGGTCCGGCGCAGCAGCGGCAGCACATCGGTGAACACCTCGTCCGGCACGCCGGTCAGCCAGCGGTCGAGCAGGGCGAGCAACTCCGGGTCGTGCAGCAGCAGGACGCCGCTGCCGGCCAGGAAGCCCTCCACCCAGCCGGCGGTGTCGGCCGGTGGGTTGGCGGGCGAGAGCACCAGGCCGAGCTGCTGCCCGGCGGCGGCCGGATCGATCCGGCCACCGTCCAGCAGCAGCCGCACCGCCCGCCCGCGCAGCAGCCCCGGCACCGCGCCCGACACCCCGGGCCCGCCCGCCCCGGCGGCGCCGACGGGCTGACGGCGCGCCAGCGACCCCAGCGCCCCGGCCCACCGGTCGGCCAGCGAGCCGCCGGGCCGGGCCTGCGGGGCCGACCCACCGGAGGCGTCCGGCCCGCCGCCACCGGGGACCGCACCGCCCGGAACGTCACGGGCCGGACCGTCGACGACCGGACCGCCACGGGCCGGCGCATCACCGGCCGGCGGATCGACGTCCGGGGCGCCGACGGCCGAGCCGTCCGGGGAGGTCGGCTGCCCGTCGGTCTCCGCATCGTCAGCCGTCAGCAGGGCGACGGCCGCGTGCACCCCCTCCAGGTGCCCGCGCAGGAGGCCCGCCTGCTCGGCGTCCAGCCCGACGCAGGCGGGCGGCAGGCCGACGCAGATCCGGTCGGCCAGCCCGTGCGCCACCGCCGCCAGGGCCGACCCGTCGGTGCCCCGGACGTCGCCGTAGCGCAGGGCGCGGACCAGGGCGGGGAGCGCCGAGGCGAGTTGGGCCACGTCGGTGTCGAGGGCGGCCCGGTCGGCCAGGGCCCGCATCACCGGCGGGAGGGCGGCCGGGAGCCCGGCCAGCAGGCACTGCTCCACCAGCTCGGTCAGCTCCGGCAGGCCCTCGGCCCGGGCCGCCCGCTCCACCGCCCGGCCGGTGGCGGCGGCCTCCACGGTGGTGCCCCACTGGGCGGCCACCGCGATCCGCACCGCGAACTCCGGCTGCCAGCGCAGCTTCCAGCTCTCCCGGAAGGTGCCGGTGGCGCGCACCGTGTCGTGCGCCCGGCTGCCCCAGTCGATCCCGATCAGCCGCAGCCGGTGCAGCAGCAGGGAGCGGGCCGCGTCGTTCTCCTTCCGCAGGTCGAGGACGAGCTCGCGCGGCTCGGGCTCCGGCTTGAGCCGCAGACTGCGCTGGAGCCTGCCGAGGTCCCGCTGGAGCGGCACCGTCGGTGCGCCGTCCGGAACTTCACCGAGCGCGTCACCGAGCACCAGCCGCTCGCGGACCAGCCGGAGCGCCACCTCCGAGCCGTCGCAGAGTACCGAGAGGATCGCGTCCAGCGTCTCCGGCAGCCCGGCCTGCGGACGCCCGCGCAGCACCGCGAGGGTACCCGCCAGCCGGACCGCCTCGATCACGTGCGCGGAGGAGACCGGGTGGTCCTCGGCGCGGAGCAGCTCGGCCGCCCTGGTCATCCAGAGCGCGAGCACCCGGGCGGCACCGTCCGCCTCCCCACCGCGACCTGACGGTGCGTCGGCACCGATCTCGGTCTCGGCACCGGCTCCTGCGGTGAACAGATGGTGGTACCAGCCGGGCGAGTCGATCCCGGCGCCGTAGCCGGTGTGCTGGGAGAGCCTGCGGTGCGTCCAGGGCACCCAGGTGACCTCGGTCCTGGCCTTCTTCGGCAGCGTCGCCAGCAGGGCCCGGTCGTGCGCGACCGTCGGCAGGGTGGCCAGTGCCGGGACGTGCCAGGCGCCGCAGACCACGGCGATCCGCCGGTGGCCGGCCCGCTTGGCGGCCCGGAGGGCCTGCCGCATGTACGCCTCGCGCAGCTCGTCCCGCCGCCCGGCCGGGTGCCGCTCGCGCAGCGCCGTCATCGCCTCGGCGACGGCCGCGAACGGGGCCAGCGGATCGGCCTCCGGGCCGGTGCCCGGGAGGCGGTGCTCGATCACGTCCTCCCACCAGGCCTCCGGATCGGCGTGCCCGGCCGCCTCCGCCAGGGCCCCGATCGGGTCGAAGCCCGACGCGTCGTCATCCTCCGCCCCGGGCCGCCCCTCCGGCTCCCCGAGCGGCGCCCCGTCCTCGGACGCGCCCTCGGACGGCTCGGAAGTGCCCCCCGGCACTCCCGGTCCGTCCGGGGCGTCGAGGGTCTCCACGGCGGGCGCCCCGCTGCCGGTTCCCGGAGCGTCGGCGACCGGGGCCGGCGCGGGCGCCAGCCCGTACCCGGCCGGCAGGTCGATGAAGGAGACCGGCACGCCCTCCCCCGTCGCGTACCGGATCGCCACCCACTCCGGGGAGAACGAGGCGAACGGCCAGAAGGCCGCCCGGGACGGGTCGTCGGCCGCGTGCGCGAGCAGCGCGACCGGCGGCACCATCCCCTCGTCGGCCGCCAGCCCGACCACCGCGTCGGCCTCCGGCGGGCCCTCGATCAGCACCACGTCGGGCCGCAGCCGCTCCAGCGCGGCTCCCACCGCCCGGGCCGAGCCCGGCCCGTGGTGGCGGACGCCGAGCAGCGTGACCTCTGCCGCACTCATTCCGTACTCCCCTCGATCGCTTCCCACCGCCCCGTCGCTCACCCGCACGACGCCCGGCACACGTGCCCCCGACGCGCCGTCAGCCCGCCACCGCTCAGCGGGCGTTCTCCCGGGCGGCCCGGTAGAAGTCCTTCCAGCCGTCCCGCTCCCGCAGCACGCCCTCCAGGTACTCCTGCCAGACCACCGTGTCGGTGCCCGGATCGCGCAGCACCGCCCCGGCCACCCCGGGCACCACGTCCCCCGCCCGCAGCGCGCCGTCCCCGAAGTGCGCGGCCAGCGCCAGTCCGTTGGTGACCACCGAGATGGCCTCGGCGGTGGAGAGGGTGCTGCTCGGGGTCTTCACCTTCGTCCGTCCGTCGGCGGTGACACCGGCCCGCAGCTCGCGGAAGACCGTGACCACCCGGCGGATCTCGGCCGCGCCCTCGGGCAGCTGCGGCAGGTCGAGCGAGCGGCCGAGCTGGGCCACCCGGCGGCTGACGATCTCGACCTCCTCCTCCAGCGACCCGGGCAGCGGGAGGACCACCGTGTTGAACCGGCGGCGCAGGGCGCTGGACAGCTCGTTCACCCCCCGGTCGCGGTCGTTGGCGGTGGCGATCAGGTTGAAGCCCCGGACCGCCTGCTGCTCGCCGCCCAACTCCGGGATCGGCAGCGTCTTCTCGGAGAGGATGGTGATCAGGCTGTCCTGCACGTCGGCCGGGATCCGGGTGAGCTCCTCGACCCGGGCGATCTGCCCGTGCGCCATCGCCCGCATCACCGGGGAGGGCACCAGGGCGTCCCGGCTGGGGCCGTGGGCGAGCAGCTGCGCGTAGTTCCACCCGTACCGGACGGCCTCCTCGGGGGTGCCGGCGGTGCCCTGCACCAGCAGGGTCGAGTCCCCGCTGATCGCCGCGGCCAGGTGCTCGGAGACCCAGGTCTTGGCGGTGCCGGGCACGCCGAGCAGCAGGAGCGCCCGATCGGTGGCCAGCGTGGTCACCGCGACCTCGACGGTGCGGCGCGGGCCGACGTACTTGGGGGTGATCACGGTGCCGTCCGGCAGCGTGCCTCCCAGCAGGTAGGTGGCGACGGCCCAGGGCGAGAGCCGCCAGCGCTCGGGGCGCGGCCGGTCGTCCTGCGCGGCGAGCGCGGCCAGCTCGGCGGCGAAGGCGTCCTCGGCGTGCGCGCGGAGCACCTCGGGGGCACCCTGGCGCTCGGTCTGAGCAGTCATCAAAAGCTCCTCTGGATCGGCCGCAGGGCAGAGCTGTGGCAAGGGAGTGGAGAGGGACGAGCTGGGTGCAGAGGCGTCTTCACATGGGCAGCTACCAGCGCGGGCAGACGGCGGCGGACCGCGGCCCGTCGCCCTGCGAGAACCACCATGCACCCCCGGACTGACAGTCGGGGCGCCGGAACTGACAGATCACCAGTTCGAGTGAACGGCTGTCAGTGCCCCGCCCTAGCGTCGTCCCCATGGATCGATGGACCACCGAACACGTCCTCTCCCTCGCCCCCGACCAGCCCTCCCGCAAGGCCGCCGGCAAACTCTCCTCCCCCGCCCCGTGGTCCGGCACCGGCCTCGGACGCGGGGCGCTCTGGGGGCTGTGCAAGGGCAGCGGCTCCACGCCCTACCGCACCGTGGTCGAGCTCGGCACGCCCGCCTACAAGTGCAGCTGCCCGAGCCGCAAGTTCCCCTGCAAGCACGCCCTCGGCCTGCTGCTGCTCTGGAGCGGCGACCCGGCGGCGGTCACCGGGTCGGCGCCGCCGGAGTGGGCCGGCGAGTGGCTCGACGCGCGCGAGCAGGCCGCCGCCCGCCGGGCCGAGCCGCCGGCCGCACCCGCCGATCCGGCCGCCGCCGCCCGCCGGGCCGAGCGCCGGGCCGGCCGGATCGCGGCCGGCGCCGCCGAGCTCCGGCTCCGGCTGGCCGACCGGGTCCGGCACGGCCTGGCCGAGGAGAAGCCCGGCGGCTGGGACGAGGTGGCGGCCCGGATGGTGGACGCCCAGGCTCCCCGACTGGCCACCCAGGTACGGGAGTTGGCGTACGCGCCGACGGCCGACCGGCTCTCCGAGTACGCCCTGCTGCACCTGCTGGCCGGCGCCGTCGGACGCTCCGCCGAGCTGCCCGAGCCGCTGGCCGCCACCGTCCGGGCCCGGGTCGGCGTGCCGGTCGACACCGCCGAGCTGCTCGCCGGACCGACCGTCCGGGACCGCTGGCTGGTGCTGGGCAGCCGGGACACCGCCGACGACCGGCTGACCACCCGCCGCACCTGGCTGCGCGGTACCAAGACCGGCCGCCCGGCCCTGCTGCTCTCCTTCGGCGCCCCCGGCCGCTCCCCCGACCTCGCCCTCCCCACCGGCCACCTGCTGGAGGCAGAGCTGGCCTACCACCCGGGCACCCGCCCGCTCCGGGCCGTGCTCGGCACCCGGCACGGCGGCCCGGAGGCCGAGCTCCCGGCCCCGGCCGGCACCGGGCCGGGCGAGGCGGTGGCCGCGTACGGCCGGGCGGTCGCCGAGGACCCCTGGCTGGCCTCCTGGCCGGTGGTGCTCGCGGACGTGGTGCCCGTCCTCGGCCCCGAGGGCTGGCGCCTGACGGACGGTCACCACAGCCTGCCCGTCCGCCCGGGCAGCTGCCCGGAGTCCGCGCTCTGGCGGCTGGCCGCGCTCTCCGCCGGGCACCCGCTCACCGTCTTCGGCGAGTACGGCCACCGGGGCTTCGCCCCGGTCACCGCCTGGCCCCGGGACGGCGGGCCGACCGGGCTCACCCAGTGACGCCCCGGGGCGCCGGGGAACGGCAGGAGGCACCACCGGCCCGCCCTCGCCCGGGGCCCGCTCCGGGCGGCTCCCCGCACCCCCGGCGTGACCGGTTCCCCCGCCCGTGGGGCGACCGGCAGCCCCGTCCCCACGTGACCACGCGCCACACCCCCCGGGCCGACCACGGGCACCGCCCCGGGACGACCGACGTCCACGGCGACCGACCGACGATCCGACGGAGGGTCAGATGACCACCGACCTCTGGCAGGAGCTGACCACCACCGCCCTGCTCGGCACCGACCGCCGCCCGCTCCCGGCCGGCCCGGCCGACGTCCCGGTGGACCGCACCGACCCGGCCACCGCACTGCTCGACCTGGCGGCCGTGGCCACCGTCCGGCGCCGGGCGGGCGCCACCGCCGACCCGGCCGTCCCGCTGCCCGCCCCGGCCGGGCCGGACCCGCGCCCCGAGCCGTCCCCGGACGCCGCCCGGCGGCTGGCCGTCCTGCTCGGCGGCCACGGCACCCACGGCGGCGGCCACGGCACCGCCAACCTGGGCGAGCTGCTCCCGCAGTGGCTCGGCACGGCCCGTCGGCACGGCTACCGCGCCCCGGCCGCCGCCGTCCCCGCCCTGCTGGACGCGGGGCGCGCCCGGACCGAACTCCGGCCGGACGTGGTCGCGCTGACCGGCCCGCTGGGCCGCTGGCTGGCCGAGCGGAACCAGGAGTGGCGGTACGTCGGCCGCACCGTCACCGAGGAGCTCGCCCCGGAGCCGGACGAACGGCTCTGGCAGGAGGGCCTGTTCGCCGAGCGGGTCAGCCTGCTGGCCCGGCTGCGCCGCGCCGCCCCGGCCGCCGCGCTGGACCTGCTCGCCTCGACCTGGCCGACCGAGCGGGCCGAGGACCGGCTGCTCTTCCTGGACACCCTGCACGAGAGCCTCTCGCTCGCCGACGAGCCCTTCCTGGAGGCCGCCCTCACCGACCGCAGCAAGAACGTCCGGGCCACCGCCGCCGAGCTGCTCTCCACCCTGCCCGGCTCGGCCCTGGCCGCCCGGATGGCCGAACGCGCCCGGGCCGCCGTCGGCACGGCCGACCAGGGCCGGCTCACCGTCCGGCCGCCCGCCGAGTGCGACGCCGGGATGCAGCGCGACGGGATAGCCCCCAAGTCGCCCACCGGGCGCGGGCAGCGGGCCTGGTGGTTCGGCGAGGTGCTGGCCGCCGCGCCGCTCTCGCTGTGGACCGCCGACACCGGCCTGACCCCGGATCAGCTGCTCCGACTGCCGGTCACCGAGGACGAGCCGGACGACTGGCGGGAGGACCTGCACGAGGCCTGGGCCCGGGCCGCCGTCCGGCAGCGGGACGCCGCCTGGGCCCGCGCGCTGCTCGGCCCGCCGCCGCGCCCGGCCGGGGCCCTCGCCCGGATCGCCGGCGCGGTCGGCCGCCGGAGCGGCCGGGCGGGCGACCGCAGCCGGTCGGCGGCCCAGGCGACGGGCGCCCCGGCCCGGCTGCTCGGGGTGCTGCCCGAGGCCGAGCGGGCCGCCTGGACGGCTGCCTTCATCGGGGCCCAGGGCCTGGGCGAGGCGTTCCAACTGCTCGGTGCCTGTGCCACCCCGTGGACCCCACCGCTCAGCACGGCCGTGGTCGAGGCCCTGGAGCGGGCCGCCTCCTCCGGCTCCTACCCGTGGAGCCACAGCGGGGTGCTCGGCATGACCGAGCGGGCGCTCTCCCCGGAGACCGCGCCCGCCGTCGCCGCGCTGGCCGCCGCCGCCACGCCGAACTCGGCCTGGGCCGACACCCTCGCCCGGCTGGCCGAGACGCTCCGCTTCCGGTCCGCCATGCTGGACGAGCTGGCCCCGGCCGCCGCCTCCTGAGCACGACGGAGGGCTCCGGGGTCGGTGACCCCGGAGCCCTCACGGTCCGTCAGGCTCAGCCCGCCGCACGCAGGTTGGCCTCCACCCAGGCCACCACGTCCCGGGTGGGGGTGCCGGGGGTGAAGATGTCGGCGACACCCATCCGCTTCAGCTCGACGATGTCCTCGTCCGGGATGATCCCGCCGCAGAACACCTTGATGTCCAGCGCGTCGCGCTCCCTGAGCAGCTCGATCACCCGGGCGCAGAGCGTCATGTGCGCACCGGAGAGGATCGACAGGCCGATCCCGTCCGCGTCCTCCTGGATCGCGGTGTCGACCACCTGCTCGGGGGTCTGGTGCAGCCCGGTGTAGATGACCTCCATGCCGGCGTCGCGCAGCGCCCGGGCGATGACCTTCGCGCCCCGGTCGTGCCCGTCCAGACCGGGCTTGGCGACCACCACGCGGATCGGCCCTGACACACCCATCACTGCCTCCGGTTAACGACCGATAACTGAACCTGAGGGGAGGGTAGCGCCACCCGCCCCGATTGGCGGAGACCCCTCCCCAAGCGAGGGGAAAATCACAGCCCCGGGGCGGGTCGGACCGACCCTAACCACCTACCCGGCCCGGGGCGACCCCTACCTGACCCCTAGAGCTTCTCGACCGGCGCGTAGCGCAGCAGCAGCTGCTTGCGCCCCGCGCCGCCGAAGTCCACCGTGGCCTGCGCCTTGTCGCCGACCCCGGTGGTGGCCACCACCGTGCCGAGACCGAAGGAGTCGTGCGTCACCCGGTCCCCGACCGCCAGTGCCACCACCTCCTTCTCGACCACCCGGCGGGCCGACTGACCCCAGCCCGCCTTCGGCGAACTCGCCGCCGCGCCACCGGACTTGCGGCTCCCGGAGGACGAGGAGAAGCCGCGCGAGGCCGGCACCGCCGAGGCGCCCGTCCGCTTCCAGTGCACCAGCGTCTCCGGGATCTCCTCCAGGAAGCGCGAGGCCGGGTTGTAGGAGGGCTGACCCCAGGCGCTGCGCAGCACCGAGCGGGTCAGGTAGAGCCGCTGCCGGGCCCGGGTCAGGCCGACGTAGGCGAGCCGCCGCTCCTCCTCCAGCTCCTTGACCTGGTTGAGCGCCCGCATGTGCGGGAAGATCCCGTCCTCCATGCCGGTCAGGAAGACCACCGGGAACTCCAGGCCCTTGGCGGTGTGCAGGGTCATCATCGTGATGACGCCGGCGCCGTCCTCGTCGTCCGGGATCTGGTCCGAGTCGGCCACCAGCGCCACCCGCTCCAGGAAGTCCGCCAGCGAGCCGACCGGCGGCCCCTCGTCGCCCTCCGGCCGCTCGCCCGGGTCCTGCTCGTACTCCAGGGCCACCGAGGCGAGCTCCTGGAGGTTCTCCACCCGGGTCTCGTCCTGCGGGTCGGTGGACGCCTGGAGCTCGGCCAGGTAGCCGGTCTCCTCCAGCACCGCCTCCAGCACCGCGGCCGGCCCGGCGCCCGACTCGACCACCTGGCGCAGCCCGGCCAGCAGGTCGTTGAACTTCTTCACCGCGTTGGCCGAGCGCGCGGCCATCCCGTACGCCTCGTCCACCCGCACCAGCGCCTGGGCGAAGGAGATCCGCTCCCGCTGCGCCAGCGCGTCGATCATCGCCTCGGCCCGCTCGCCGATGCCGCGCTTGGGCACGTTGAGGATCCGGCGCAGCGGCACGGTGTCCTCGGGGTTGGAGAGCACCCGCAGGTAGGCCAGCACGTCCCGGACCTCGCGGCGCTCGTAGAAGCGCACCCCGCCGACCACCTTGTACGGCAGGCCGACCCGGATGAAGACCTCCTCGAAGACCCGGGACTGGGCGTTGGTCCGGTAGAAGATGGCCACGTCACCGGGGCGGGCGTCGCCCGCGTCGGTCAGCCGGTCGATCTCCTCGGCGATGAACTGGGCCTCGCCGTGCTCGTCGTCGGCGACGTAGCCGACCACCTTCTCGCCGTCGTCCCCGGCGGTCCAGAGGTTCTTCTTCCGGCGGTTGGTGTTCCGCTCGATGACCGCGTTGGCGGCGGTCAGAATGGTCTGGGTGGAGCGGTAGTTCTGCTCCAGCAGGATGGTGGTGGCGTTCGGGTAGTCCTCCTCGAACTGGAGGATGTTCCGGATCGTCGCGCCCCGGAAGGCGTAGATCGACTGGTCCGCGTCGCCGACCACGCAGAGCTCGGCCGGCGGCACCTCGGCGAGGCGGCCCTCCGCCGGGTTCACGTAGTCGCCGTCCACGGTCCGCTTCGGGGCCGCGGTGGCCGAGCCGCCGCTCAGCTCCCGCACCAGCATGTACTGGGCGTGGTTGGTGTCCTGGTACTCGTCGACCAGGATGTGCCGGAACCGCCGCCGGTAGTGCTCGGCCACGTCGGGGAAGGCCTGGAGCAGGTTCACCGTGGTCATGATGATGTCGTCGAAGTCCAGCGCGTTGGCCTCGCGCAGCCGCCGCTGGTAGAGGAAGTAGGCCTCGGCGAGCTTCTTCTCGGCCGGGTTGGCGGCCTGGTCGGCGTAGGTCTCCTCGTCGATCAGCTCGTTCTTCAGGTTGCTGATCTTCGAGGTGAAGGACTTCGGCGGGTACTGCTTGGGGTCCAGGTCCAGGTCCCGGCAGACCAGCGCCATCAGCCGCTGCGAGTCGGCCGAGTCGTAGATCGAGAAGCTGGAGGTGAAGCCGAGCAGTTTGCTCTCCCGGCGCAGGATCCGCACGCAGGCGCTGTGGAAGGTCGACACCCACATCGCCTTGGCCCGGGGCCCGACCAGCGCCTCGACCCGCTCGCGCATCTCGCCGGCGGCCTTGTTGGTGAAGGTGATCGCCAGGATCTCGCCCGGCTGCACCCCGCGCGCGCCCAGCAGGTACGCGATCCGGTGGGTCAGCACCCGGGTCTTGCCCGAGCCCGCGCCCGCCACCAGCAGCAGCGGCGACCCGGCGTGCACCACGGCCTCGCGCTGCGGGTCGTTCATCCCCTCCAGCAGCTGCGCCGGGTCCACCACCGTCCGGGCGGCGCCGTTGCGGTACCAGGCGTCCCGCTCGGCCTCGGCCGCGTGGTCCCGCTCGAACAGCCCGTCCGGGATCGCCTCCTCGTACGGCGGCTCCTCCCCGTACCCCGGCGGCTCCTCGCCGTACTCGCCGGCCGGGGGCTCGTGTGCGGAGGACTGCTGCGACCCGGTGGCGGACGGAAGCTCGAACCCGGGGAGCGGAAGGTCGTCAAAGAGGCTACTCATGGCCCTCCGAGTCTATGGCCCGCCACCGACAAGCTCCCCGGCCTCCGGAGGCGGACATCGGGACGCCCTCCTGGAGGGACCCGGCTACGGCTCGGTGACCTTGACCAGGGCCTCGCCCTGGGGACTCGTCGTGACCAGGGTGAACCCCGGTCCGCTCGGCACCACACCGTCCTTCGGACGGACGATGACCCACTCGACGTGGTACTTGTCCACCAGCCTCCGCTTCTCGGTGGCGGTCGCCTCCCTGGAGAAGAAGGCCGAGGTGTCCCGGGCCCGCTCGTCGAGCTGCTCCTGCGGCACCGCCGGGTCCGGGTACCCCGCCTGGACCGTGTAGTAGCCGTAGGCCGGCAGCTGGACCAGCGGGCGCTCGCCGGCGGCCATCACGACGTCGCCGTACTCCAGGTACTTGGTGGCCCACCCGTAGCCCGGCCACGGGTTCCACGCCTGGACGTGGTGGACGACCCGCGTCGGGAAGTACTTCTTCGGGACCAGGTAGAACACCGCACCGGCCTGCACCCAGAGGCCGAAGACCAGCGCGGCGGCCACCACCAGCGCGAACGCGCGCCTGGACCAGCCCTTCACCGGGACCCGGGCCACCTCCAGGGCGACGGCCAGCTGCAGCATGACGATCAGGCCCGGGTAGGCCCGGCCCCAGCTGTAGTGGCCGCTGAACCAGCCGTACGCGACGACCGAGCCGATCAGCACGGCGGTGAGCACCAGCGGGTCGAGCCGGTCGCGGCGGAACCGCATGACCAGCGCGAACAGGCCGAGCACCAGCGCCAGGCCGAACCACTTCAGCGGGCGTTCGTAGAGGCTGCGGTGCATGCTGTCGAGCGCCGCCGACTGCTCCAGGTCGAACAGGCTCCAGTACGGCCAGGCCAGGATGCCGACCAGCAGCACGGCGGCGGAGAGCGACCAGAGCAGCCAGTCCCGCAGCGACAGGCCGCGGATCGAGCCCAGGATGATGCCCACCAGGCCGAGGCAGACCACGATGCCGGTGAAGGGGTGCGACAGCAGGATGACGAAGAGCGTCAGTCCGGCCACGAGGTGCGCCGGGATCCGGACCGCGAGCGAGTCCGACAGCGGCTCCTTGCCCGGCACCCGGCCGAGCAGCCGCAGCGTGCCCGCCCAGAGCAGGAACATCAGACCGGCCGCGAAGGCGCTCGGGTAGGAGACGCCCAGCGAGAAGGAGAGGAAGGACTCGTAGCCGCTCCACACCGAGACGTCGGTGCCCCACAGGAAGAAGTACGTGAGCAGCGCGATGACCGGGGCCCACGGCCGGGTGGTCAGCGCCCGCACGAACGCGCCGATGCCGGCCAGCACCAGCAGCACGTTGAGCACGGCCATCGCGTGCAGGACCTGCAGCGGGGTCCAGCCGGTGGCCAGCGAGACCAGTGCGGCGACCACCTGGTACGGCGAGAAGTACGGGCTGCCGTCGCCGGGCACGTCGATCATCGGGCTGGTCGGGTCGCCCAGGTTCTCGCGCAGCCGCCAGATGGTCGACGCGTGCTGACCGATGTCACCGGACCACGGCATGACCACGCACATCGGCACCAGGACCAGCAGGGCGAGCAGCGCGGTGATCCGGTACGGGGTCGGCCGGAACCAGCGGCGCGGCCCCCTGGCGGCGGGCCGGTCGCCGCCCCCACCGTCCCGTCGGGAGCCCGCCGCACCGGTGATCTCGTCCTGGTCGACGCTGGTCTCGGGCAGGGGGCTCGGGGAGGCGGCCTGGGTCATATGGATCAAGATACGCCAACGGCAAGGGCTCGCTTCCGCCCGAGGATTCCCTGGAGAACCGGTCCTGCGGCCCCCGGCCGCGGATGAGGGGCCCACCGGGCCGGTTCAGCCCGGATCGGTCCCCCCGGGGTACCCGGAGCCCGGCCCCGGCGGCCCGGTCGACCCGGCCGAGACCGAGCGGTCCCCACGGCGCTGCCCGAGCCCGAGCAGTCCCCGCGGCGCCGCCCGCCGGGCCTCCGCGGGCCCCGGCGGGCGCTCCGGACGGTCAGACCAGCCGGCGCGCGGTGGCCCAGCGGGTCAGTTCGTGACGGTTGCTCAGCTGGAGCTTGCGCAGCACCGCCGAGACGTGCGACTCCACCGTCTTCACCGAGATGAACAGCTGCTTGGCGATCTCCTTGTAGGCGTAGCCCCGGGCGATCAGCCGGAGCACCTCGCGCTCGCGCTGGGTCAGCCGGTCCAGGTCCTCGTCCACCGGCGGGGTGTCGGTGGCGGCGAAGGCGTCCAGCACGAAGCCGGCCAGCCGGGGCGAGAAGACCGCGTCGCCGTCGGCGATCCGGAAGACCGCGTTGACCAGGTCGGTGCCGGTGATGGTCTTGGTGACGTAGCCCCGGGCCCCGCCCCGGATCACCCCGATGACGTCCTCGGCCGCGTCCGAGACCGAGAGCGCCAGGAAGCGCACCCCGTTCGGGTCGGACATCACCGGGGCGGAGCGGCGCAGCACCTCGACACCGCCGCCACCGGGCAGGTGGACGTCGAGCAGCACCACGTCCGGCCGGGTCTCGGCCACCACCCGCACCGCGGACTCGACGTCGTCGGCCTCGCCCACCACGTCGATGCCGGTCAGCTCGGTCCGCCCGATCTCGGCCCGGACGCCGGTGCGGAACATCCGGTGGTCGTCCACCAGCACCACCCGGGCCCGCCGCTCCGGCTCCGCCGCCCCCGTAGCCGACACTGCGTCAGTCATCTGCCCTCTCCATCTCCAGCTCGACCTCGGTCCCGCCGTCCGGCGCGGGCCGCACCTTGGCGGTGCCCCCGTTGCGCTTCATCCGGCCGATGATCGACTCGCGTACGCCCATCCGGTCCTCGGGCACATCGTCCGGGTCGAAGCCGGGGCCGTGGTCACGGACGAAGACCGACACCGTCCGCCCCTCCACCTCGGCGTAGACCTGGACCGGCCCACCGCCACCGTACTTGGCGGCGTTGACCATCGCCTCCCTCGCGGCCTGCATCTGCGAGGAGATCCGCTCGTCCATCGGGCAGTCGCCGACGCAGACCAGCTCGACCGGGACCCCGTGCAGGTCCTCGACCTCGGCCACCACCGAGCGGATCCGCTCGGCCAGGGTGTCCGGCGCGGCCTCGGCGGCGGCCTCCGGGCGGTACAGCCAGAGCCGGAGCTCACGCTCCTGGGCCCGGGCCAGGCGCAGCACCTCCTTGGCGTCGTCGGCGTTGCGCTGGATCAGGGTGAGGGTGTGCAGCACCGAGTCGTGCACGTGGGCGGCGATCTCGGCCCGCTCTTGGGCCCGGATCCGGGCCGTCCGCTCGGCGCCCAGGTCCTGCCACATCCGCAGCGCGTACGGGCCGACCAGCACCAGCACGCCGGCCAGCACCGCGAGCGAGGCCTCCACCACCGAGGCGATGGTCGAGCCGTTGCCCTGGAGGATCAGGAAGGCCACCGTGCCGGCCACCACCAGCAGCACCCCGGCCCCGATCCGGGTGTACGCGGCCCGCCGCCGGGTGCCCTCCTCTATGCCGAACCAGCGCTGCCAGCGCGAGTCGTCGGCCTGCCGCCAGACCAGCGCGACGCCGACCCCGATGGTGAGCAGCGGCCAGACGTACGGCTTGGCCGGCTGGATGTTCAGCGCGCTGAGCAGCGCCATGATGCCGACCACCAGGCCGAGCAGTGCGAAGACCTGGCCGAGCCCGCCGCGCGGCGGCGTGCCGGGCCGCCCCTCGGCCGCCCCGGCGGCCACCGCCGCCTCGCCGTGGAAGGTGCGCTGGAGCAGCTCGCGCAGGCGGCCGAGCCGGGCCGGGCGCCCCTTGCGCAGCTCCTCACCACCCCCGACCACCGCGTCCGCGGGCACGAAGCGGCCGTTGACGTACAGCCAGCGCGGGCCGCCGCCGGCCGGCTCGCCGATGCCGATCGGCACCACGAACCAGAAGGCCGCGTAGAGCAGCACCCCGATGCCCTGGGCGAAGAACAGCAGCACGAAGGCGACCCGCACCCAGGCCACCGGCAGCCCCAGGTGCACCGCCAGCCCGTGCGCGACACCGCCGAGGATCCGGCCGTGCCGGCTGCGGTAGAGCCGCCGGTAGGGCGGACGCTCGACGTCGCCGTCGGCTGACGCGCCGTCAGCGGGGTAGGGGCCGTCGAGGGCTCTGGGATCGGTACCGGGGGCTGCCACGCCCCGAATGGTCACACGGGCGCGCCCCCGCGCGCATCAGGGTGCCACCCCGAAGCCGTCTCAGGGACAGATCAGGGTACGCACCGGGCCCCCGCCGGTTGGGCTGCGGCCCCGCAAGCACCAGGATGTGGGCATGACCGACGACCAGACCACCGTGCCGGGGCCCGCCGGAGCCGCCGCGCCCGAGCAGCCGCCCCGTCCGCCGCTCACCCGGAGCGAGCGGCACCGGGTGGTGGCCGGCGTCTGCGGCGGCCTGGGCCGCCACCTGGACATCGACCCGGTGGTGTTCCGGGTGGTCACCGCGGTGCTCTGCCTCTCCGGCGGTCTCGGCCTCTTCCTCTACGGCCTGGCCTGGCTGATCGTGCCGCGCGAGCCGGAGGACGGGCAGACCGGGCGGACCGAGCTCCAGCGGGTGCTGACCGGCCGGGTGGACGGTCAGTCGATCGGCGCGGTGCTGCTGACCGTGATCGGCACCGGGGTCTTCTTCTCCTCGATGGGCGACGGCGGCCAGCTGTTCCCGATCCTGCTGCTCGGCGGCCTGGTGCTGCTGGCCGTCCGGTACGACCCCGAGCGCCGCCGGCACCCCCGGGTGCGGGGCCGCCGCCGGGGCCGCGGCGGCCCGTACGACCGGCTGACCGACGAGCACGGGCACCCGTACGACGCCACCGGCGGCGCGCCCGGCTGGCGCACCGTCAACGACCCGGCGTACACCGACCCGTCGTACACCGAGCCGTCGGGTACCGAGCCGTCCGGCCGGGCGGCCTGGTGGGGCCAGGCCGAGCAGCAGATGAAGGCGGCCTGGCGGGCGCACGAGGAGCAGATGCGCACCGCCTTCGGCCACGGCACCGGGAAGGCCCACCCCGACACCCCGGCGGCCGGCCCGAGCGGCTACCTCTGGGACCCGCGCCACCCGGAGCGCAATCCGTACGGCACCACGCCCCCGCCCGGCGCCCCGGCGCAGCCCTGGTGGCAGCGGACCGACCTGCCGGAGGGCGATCCGCTGCGCAAGGCCGACGGCCCGCTGCCCGAGCCGCCGGAGCCCCCCCGGTGCACCGTCCGCCCGGCCGGGCGGACGGTGCACCGGGGGCCGAACCTGCTGGCCCCGGTCGGCCTGCTGCTGGCCGGTCTGGGCGGCACGCTGGCCTGGCTGGTGACGGACCGTCAGGGCGGGCAGGTGCTGCTCTCCACCGTGCTGGCCGCCGCGCTGGCCGGGATCGCGGTCGCGCTGCTGCTCGGCGCCCGCTACGGCCGGGCCCGGGGCCTGGTGGTGCCGGCCGGCCTGCTGGTGCTGCTGCTGGCCGCCACCTCCGGCACCGACCACACGCTGAACGCCAGTGTCGGGGACCGGTACTGGGCGCCCACCTCGGTCACCGAGGTGCGCCCGGAGTACGTGCTGGGCCTGGGCGACCTCAAGCTCGACCTGACCGACTTCGACCCGGCCGGCACCACCGTGACCAGTGCCGTCCGGCTCGGCGCCGGTGACCTCCAGGTCACCGTGCCGGGCGACGTGGAGGTCCGGCTCACCCTGAAGAACGGCCTGGGCGAGATCCAGGTCGCCGACCGCCACCTGTCCGCCGGGGTGGGCAACGACATGGAGTACCAGTTGCACCCGACCAACGGCCGGGCGTCCCGGGGGACGCTCGACCTCACCCTGTCCGTGGGCCTCGGCGACCTCCAGGTGGTGCAGTCGTGAGGAAGCACCCGATCGACCCGTTCTCGCTGATCGCGGGTCTGCTGTTCGGCACCCTGGCGGTGCTCTACCTGATCGCCTCGCTGAACGGCCGGGAGGTGAACGGCAGGGTGGTGCTGCCGGTCACCGTCCTGGTGCTGGGCGGGGCGGCGGTGATCGGCGCGGTCACCGCGATGACCCGCCGGTCCCGGGCGCTGCGCCGGGTCCGGGACGCCCGGCCGCAGCGGGAGGCCGACTGACCGTCAGGTCTGCTGGGCGCCCAGCTCCAGCTGGTCGCCCTTCCTGGTCACGGCGTACTTCGGCAGCGGCTTGGTGGCCGGCCCGTTCAGCACCGCGCCGGTGGTGGCGTCGAAGCGGGAGCCGTGGCAGGGGCAGTACATCTGGTTGTCCTTGGGCGCGTCCACCGCGCAGCCCGCGTGGGTGCAGACCGAGGAGAAGGCGCAGTACTGGCCGGCCTTGGGCTGCACCACGTAGAGCGCGTCTCCGGTCGCCGGGTCCTTCACCTGGGCCGAGCCGCCGACCGGCACCGAGGCGGCGGGGACCGTGACGCCGGTGCCCGCCGCGGCGGAGCCGGACGGGGCGGGCGTCGGGGTCGGTGCGGCGGCGGGCAGCTCGTCCCGGCCGAAGGTGGCGGTCAGCGAGCCGGCCAGCAGCCCGGCCCCGCCGAGCGCGACCGCCGCGATGCCGCCGTCCACCAGGGCCCGGCGGCTCACCTGGTCCTCCGTCAGCCCCCGGCGCCGGTCCCGCCCGGCCCGGGCGGCCAGGTAACCGTCCACCGAGAGGTACGGGGTGCCGGCCAGCACCAGCGGGGTCCAGGCCATCAGGTAGGCCAGGTCGTTGCCGTAGTAGTACGGGGAGACGTTCCAGCTGACGGTCAGCCAGAGGCTCAGGCTGAGCGCCGCGCCGCCGACCGCGGCCAGCCGGCCCCAGAGGCCGAAGAGGGTGCCGAGGCCGACCGCGAGCTCGCCGAAGGCGATGCCCAGGGCGAACAGCGTCGGCGCGTCCAGGGCCGGGCCGAGTGCCCAGCCGATCGGGCTGTTCGCCTTGGCGGCGGTGGTCTGCGCGACGAAGGAGGCGGAGTCCCCCGCCCCGGCCAGGAAGTGCGGGTCGGAGAGCTTGTCGAGCGCCGCGTAGACGAAGGTCACGCCGAGGAACAGCCGGAGCGGCAGCAGTGCGTACCGGGTCGCCAACTCCCGCCGCTGGGCGGCCCGTTCGGCTCTGCCGGGACGTTCCGGCGCGTTCAGCCCCACCGCCATGTGCCGTCACCCTTCGCTCACGGCCCGTCAACTCCTGACGGGTCCGGTCCGATTCTGCCCGCTGCCGGGCCGTTTCGGGGGCACGGCCCCTCCGGTGAAACGACCGCGCCGCCGCCCCCGATGCGGTCGGGGGCGGCGGCGCGGCCGTTCAGCTGCGGGGAGGGGTCACTCCCACTCGATGGTGCCCGGCGGCTTGCTGGTGCAGTCCAGCACCACCCGGTTGACGTCCTTGACCTCGTTGGTGATCCGGGTGGAGATCCGGGCCAGGGTCTCGTACGGCAGGCGCGACCAGTCGGCGGTCATCGCGTCCTCGGAGGAGACCGGACGGAGCACGATCGGGTGGCCGTAGGTCCGGCCGTCGCCCTGCACGCCGACCGAGCGGACGTCGGCCAGCAGCACCACGGGGCACTGCCAGATCTGTCGGTCCAGGCCGGCCTTGGTGAGCTCCTCGCGGGCGATGGCGTCCGCGTCGCGGAGCAGGTCGAGCCGCTCCCTGGTGACCTCGCCGACGATCCGGATGCCGAGGCCCGGACCGGGGAACGGCTGGCGCTGGACGATCTCCTCCGGCAGGCCGAGCTCCTGGCCGACCATCCGGACCTCGTCCTTGAACAGCTGGCGCAGCGGCTCGATCAGCTTGAACTGCAGGTCCTCGGGGAGACCGCCGACGTTGTGGTGCGACTTGATGTTCGCGGTGCCGGTGCCGCCGCCGGACTCCACCACGTCCGGGTACAGGGTGCCCTGGACCAGGAACTCGACGTCCTCGCCCTGCGCGCCGGCCTCAGCGATGATCTCGGCCTGGGCCTGCTCGAAGACCCGGATGAACTCCCGGCCGATGATCTTGCGCTTCTCCTCGGGGTCGGTGACCCCGGCCAGCGCGGTCAGGAAGCGCTCCTGGGCGTCGACCACCTTGAGCTGGATGCCGGTGGCGGCGACGAAGTCCTTCTCGACCTGCTCGGTCTCGCCCTTGCGCATCAGACCGTGGTCGACGTAGACGCAGGTCAGCTGGGAGCCGATGGCCCGCTGCACCAGCGCCGCCGCGACGGCCGAGTCCACACCGCCGGAGAGGCCGCAGATGGCGCGCTTGGTGCCGACCTGCTCGCGGATCGCGGCGACCTGCTCCTCCACCACGTTGGTGGTGGTCCAGGTCGGGGCGATGCCCGCACCCCGGTAGAGGAAGTGCTCCAGGATCTGCTGCCCGTGGGTCGAGTGCAGCACCTCGGGGTGGTACTGGACGCCGTAGAGCTTGCGCTCGTCGTCCTCGAAGGCGGCGACCGGCACCACGTCGGTGGAGGCGGTGACGGTGAAGCCCTCCGGGGCGGCGGAGCAGGCGTCACCGTGCGACATCCACACCGACTGCTCGGCCGGGGTGCCCTCGAACAGGGTCGAGCCGGTCTTGGAGACGTGCAGCGGGGTGCCGCCGTACTCGCGGGCACCGGAGTTGTCCACGGTGCCGCCGAGGGTGATGGCCATCAGCTGGAAGCCGTAGCACATGCCGAAGACCGGGACGCCGGCCTCGAAGAGCGCCCGGTCCAGGCGCGGTGCGCCCTCCTCGTAGACCGAGGACGGGCCACCGGACAGGATGATCGCCTTCGGGTTCTTGGCGAGCATCTCGGCCACCGGCATGGTGGACGGGACGATCTCGCTGTAGACCCGGGCCTCACGCACCCGACGGGCGATGAGCTGGGCGTACTGGGCGCCGAAGTCGACGACCAGCACGGTGTCGAGCTCGGCGGCGGACAGGTCGGGAGTTGCAGAGGACACAGACGGCCTTCCGGCAGCGGTGTGGGGGTGTCGCGGCCGATTCTACCGGCCGGGTGACGGCCGCCGGTTCACCCGCTTGCCGGGGCGGCGGGCCGTGACCGGAGTCACGGCGGGATCGTTGCACCAACCGACCGCACCACGCGGACCGCGCCGGCCAGGCGCGGACCGGCCGGCGCGGACACCGAACCATGCGCGTGGATCTCTCTTCAGTCCACCGGCGCGCGTGGCGCCGCCGCCCCGACCGGGGCGGCCCGCCGTGGGACCGTGCGCGGGTGGAAGTGGCCGGACCGGCAGGGGACAGCCGGGCCGGCGACGGCTGAAAAACGGTGAAGGTGGTGCGGCGGGTGGCTCCCGGGACGCCGGGGACGGCCGCCGCACCTCCGCACGCCCGTCCCGGCGTGCCACTACTACGGACAGTAGTCGACCGCAGGGTCGGTATCCACCGGCGTTCGACCGTCTCCGAACCGACCCGACAGGGTACGCCTGCCCCGAGAAGTACGCGCCGGACTGTACCGAACTGCGTCGAACCGGTTGCAGAGCCGGGGCTCCGTCCAGCACGATGCTGGATGTGGAGGTCGACCGGACGCCAGCCGGATGATCACGCTCCGTTATGGCCGACCGCTCCGCACCCATGACCATCTCTCCGAGACGGCGCTCATCCCCCGGCGCCGTCACCCAGCACCGGCGCCGCCCTGACGCCGTGTGCTGAACGACAAAGGGCCCCGTTCCCCCGCGGGGCCCTTTGCCCTTTCCCGGGCCGGCCTGGGCAAGGCCCGGCCCCGGCCAGTCCCGGCCCGGCCCGGCCCGGCCCGGTCAGCGCTTGCCGAAGTCCAGCACCTCGGTGCCCTGGGCGGGCACCGTGCCGGAGGCGGTCAGCTCCAGCCCGATCGGGTCGTCCTCGGCCGGCCCCGGGTCGTCGGCCGACTCCGGGCCGCCGCGACCGCCGAAGCGGTCGAGGAGCTCGGGCAGCACCAGCACCGCCACGACGGCCAGCGCCAGGTGCAGCGCCAGCAGCGGGAACACGCCCATCCCGATCGCGAATTCGGTGACCATCGCCCGGGGCTCGTCCCTGGTGCCGGCCCCACTCATCCGGAAGGCCATCTCGTACCGGCCCCCGGCGACCGCCGTCAGCAGGGTGAGGCCGATCCAGAGCAGGCCCGCCGCCCGCAGCCGGGCCGGCCGGTCCAGCCGGCGCACCGACAGGGCGAGCAGCACGGCGGCGGCCACCAGCAGCAGCGGGGCCAGCCCCCACTGGCCGGTCAGCTCGCCCCGGTCGAACAGCGAGAAGGTCCGGGACTCCCACTCCTGCTCGTCCTGGCCCGGCCCACGCCCGGTGGACCCCAGGTGGACCCCGACGCCACCGCCGAAGCCCAGCAGCGCGAGGCCGAGGTTGGGCAGCACCATGAGCCCCGCCAGCGCCACCTTCAGCGGGACGGTCACCGCGAGCACGACCACCGCCACCAGGGCGGACAGCCCGACCACCAGGCCCGCGCCCCGCCCGGCCCCGGCGACCGCGGCCGACCAGGCCGGGGCGCGCTCGCGCAGTGCGGCGGAGCCCCGGCAGACCCAGAGTGCGGCCAGCCCGGCCAGTACGGCGGTGCCCAGCAGCGGCCCGAGCAGACCGACCGTCAGCTCGCTGTGCCCGGACCCGTCGGTGAAGTCCTCCGCACCGGCGCCCTCCGCCAGGGTCTGCTCGGAACCGGCGAGCAGGGCGAGCAGCCCGCCCGCCAGTACGGCCAGCAGCACCGCACGGACCGCCTGACGGATGCTCACCCCGGCCCAGCGGCGCAGCCCGTGGCCGAAGAGCAGCAGCCAGAGCAGGGTGACCGTCATCGGCACCAGCTGGACCGTCAGCGAGGTCTCGTTGTGGTAGGCGTCGCCGCCCATCGCCGCCATCGAGTAGTCCGAGCGGGAGGTCAGCGGCCCGCCGAAGGCCGCCAGCACGACGGCCAGCCCGACCCCGAACCGACCGGCCAGACCCGGGCCGCCGAAGCCGTCGTCCGCACCGCCGACCCCGTCCAGGCCGATCCCGAACAGCAGCCCCACCAGCAGCAGCAGTCCGGTGGTGGCGGCCACCAACCCCAGCACGCGCCACCAGCCCGGCCCGGTCAGCAGGTCGAGCAGCCCGCTCCACCGCCGGGGCGCGACCTCCCGCCCGCCGCCCCAGCGCTCCGCGCCGTCCCCCTCCGAGCCGTCCCCGTCCGGACCGTCCGGGCCGTCCGGGTGCCCGCCCCCCACCAGCTCCGGCTCGCCGATCGCCGGTCCGGCACCGGCCGGTGCCGGCACCGCCGCGAACGCGGCGCCGCAGGCGGCGCAGTGCGCCGCCCCTTCCGCCGAGGCCGCCCCGCAGGTCGTACAGATCGCCATGTCGCCCCCCTCTAGAGGGGGCGTTTATCCCATCGGCACTGACGGGGTGTCAACCGGAATCCGCTGGTCAGGCCTTCTTCGGCACCACCGGCACCGGCAGCAGCAGCTCGCCGAAGGCGCCCTTCGGGACGGCCGGCGCGACCGGGGCGACGGCCGCCACCCGGCGGTAGGCCTCGCCCTGGGCAGGGCGCGGGTCGGCCTCGCCCTTGTTCGGCCACATCGACATGGCCCGCTCGGCCTGCGCGGTGATGGTGAGCGAGGGATTGACCCCGAGGTTGGCGGAGACCGCCGAACCGTCCACCACGCTGATCCCGGGGTGGCCGAAGAGCCGGTGGTACGGGTCCACCACGCCGCCCTCCGGGGTGTCCGAGATCGGGCAGCCGCCGAGGAAGTGCGCGGTCATCGGGATGTCGAAGATCTCGCCGACCGAGCTACCGGCGAAGCCGTTGATCGAGGCGGCCAGCGCGTCGGCGCCCTGCTCGGCGGCCGGGATCCAGGTCGGGTTGGGGGCGCCGTGGCCCTGACGGGAGGTCAGCTTGCCCTTGCCGAGGCCGTCCTTCTTCAGCGAGACGGTGATCGAGTTGTCCAGCGACTGCATCACCAGCCCGATGATGGTCTTCTCCGACCAGCGGTGCTGGTTCATCGAGAGCGCGAAGATCCACGGGTGCCGGGCGGCGGTCAGCGCGTAGCGCAGCCAGCGCGGGCCCCGGCCCTCGCCGGAGACCTGCTGCACCGAGAGGGCGCCCATCGCGTTGGAGCCCTTGCCGTAGCGGACCGGCTCGATGTGGGTGTTGGCGTCCGGGTGGATGGAGGAGGTGATCGCCACCCCCTTGGTGAAGTCGACGCGCCCTCGGCCCCCGGCCGGCGGGGTCCCCTTGGCGTACCGCCGGTCGGTGGTGGAAGCCCCCACCAGCGCCTCGGAGTTGGTCCGGGTCAGCTCGCCCAGCTTGGCCGGGATGCCGGGCAGGAAGCCGCGGTCGCGCATCCGGTGCAGCAGGTTCTGGGTGCCGTAGGTGCCGGCCGCCACCACCACCCTGGCGGCGGTGACGGTCCGGGCGCCGGCCTTCACCCGGTCGGTGGTGGAGCGGGAGTTGGTCCGCCGCACGTCCACCGCGAAGCCCTCGCCGTACGGGCGCAGCCGCTCCACGGTGGTGAGCGGGTGGATCTCGGCGCCGTTCCGCTCGGCCAGGTAGAGGTAGTTCTCGGTGAGCATGTTCTTGGCGCCGTGCCGGCAGCCGGTCATGCACTCGCCGCACTCGGTGCAGGCCCGCCGCCGGGGCCCGGCACCGCCGAAGTACGGGTCCTCCGCCTCCTCGCCGGGGGCGGCCTTGACCCGGCCCTCGCCGTCCTTGCCGTCGCCGAAGAAGACGCCGACCGGGGCCATGTGGAAGGTGTCGCCGACACCCATCCGCTCGGCGGCGTCCTTGAGGTGGACGTCGGAGGGGGTCATGGTCGGGTTGTCCCGGACCCCGAGCATCCGCCGGGCCTGGTCGTAGAAGGGTGCCAACTCCTCCTGCCAGTCGGTGATGTGGGCCCACTGGCGGTCCTCGAAGAACGGCCGGGGCGGGACGTACAGGGTGTTGGCGTAGTTCAGCGAGCCGCCGCCGACCCCCGCCCCGGCCAGGATCAGCACGTTGGCCAGCAGGTGGATCCGCTGGATGCCGTAGAGCCCGAGGGCCGGGGCCCAGAGGTAGTTCCTGGTGTCCCAGGAGGTCTTCGGCAGCTCGTCCGACCCGAACCGCCGGCCGGCCTCCAGCACCGCGACCCGGTACCCCTTCTCGGTCAGCCGCAGCGCCGAGACCGACCCGCCGAAGCCCGACCCCACCACGACCACGTCGTAGTCGAAACCACCATCCGCCATGAGACCCACAACTCCCGAGGGAAGAGCAACGGCTGTCCGGATACTGCCTACTTGAACCGAAGTGCCTTGAGCGCCTTGAGGCTCGACGTGAACAGTGCGGCGAACTTCTCGTCCGTCAGCCCGAAGGCCGGGCCGAGCGGCATCACCCGCTGGGTGGAGATGGTCTGCGCCTCGGTGTAGCGCAGGATGCCGTCCGAGCCGTGCCGGCGGCCGAGGCCCGAATCGCCCATCCCGCCCATCGGGGCGGCCACCGAGCCGTAGGCGGCGCCATACGCCTCGTTCACGTTCACGGTGCCGGTGCGCAGCCGGGCCGCGACCGCCCGGCCGCGCCGGGCGTCCTTGGTCCAGACGCTCGAATTCAGGCCGTACGGCGTGGAGTTGGCGGCCTCGACGGCCTCGTCCTCGGTGTCGAAGCGGTAGATCGAGACCACCGGGCCGAAGGTCTCCTCCTCGCACACCGCCATCGCGGGGGTGACCCCGTCCAGCACGGTCGGCTCGTAGAACAGCGGGCCCAGCTCGGGCCGGGCCTGACCGCCCGTCAGCACCGTGGCGCCCGCCTTGACGGCCTCCTCCACGTGCCGGGTGACGACCTCCAGCTGCCGCTCGGAGACCAGCGAGCCCATGTCGGCGCCGTAGGCCAGGCCGCCGCCGAGCCGCAGCGCGGCCGTCCGGGCGGTGAAGCGGGCGAGGAACTCGTCGGCGACCGAGCGGTGCACGAAGAGCCGCTCGATCGAGATGCAGAGCTGACCGGCCGAGGAGAAGCAGGCCCGCACCGCGCCCTCGGCCGCCCGGTCCAGGTCGGCGTCGGCCAGCACCAGCATGGCGTTCTTGCCGCCGAGTTCGAGCGAGGCGCCGACCAGCCGGGCGGCGGCCCGCTGGGCCACGTCGCGGCCGGTCCGGGTGGAGCCGGTGAAGGAGACGTAGTCGGCGTGCGCGACCACCTCGGGGCCGACCACCGGGCCGTCGCCGATCACGATCTGCCAGAGGTCGGCGGGCATCCCGGCCTCGATCAGCAGCTCACGGGCCCAGAGCGCGGTCAGCGCGGTCTGGGTGTCCGGCTTGTTGACCACCGCGTTGCCGGCCGCGAAGGCCGGCAGCGCATCGCCGACGGAGAGCTCCAGCGGGTAGTTCCACGGCGAGATCTGGCCCACCACGCCCTTGGGGCGGCGGGCCTCCACGGTGTGGGTGAGCACCGGCACGGCCCCGCCGCGACGGCGGTCGCGCAGGTAGGTCGAGGTCATCCGGCCGTAGTGCCGGGCGGCCAGCGCGGCGGCCAGCACCTCCTCGAAGGCGTGCAGCCGGGCCTTGCCGGTCTCCGCCTGGATCAGGTCCAGCACCTCGTCCTGACGCTTCAGCAGCAGGTCGTGGAAGCGCAGCAGCACGCCCTGGCGGTGCCGCACCGGCAGCGCGGCCCAGGTCTTCTGGGCCCGGCGGGCCAGCTGGTAGGCCACCTCGACGTCGGCCGGGGTGGAGCGCGGCAGGGTGGCCAGGCGCTCCCCGGTCAGCGGGGCGGTGGTGTGCACCAGGTCGGGCTCGCCGGTGGCGGTGACGCCCTTGGCCAGCCGGGCGACCAGCGCGGCCGGCACCGCCGAGGCGACGGTGCGGGCCGAGCCGGGGGCCGCGGGGTTGCGTCCGGTGGTCTGTCGGGCTGCCGTGGTGTCCGTCATGGGGCGCAGCCTAGGCCCTGCGCCCGCCCTTGTGTACCCGCCGGTAACAGAAAACGCCCGGGGCGGTCGTTCTCGGTCAGGAACCGCTGAACCCGTTGAGCACCGTGGTGTAGAAGCGCTGCCCGGCGGTCCAGTCGCTCTCCGGGTAGGAGACGTAGATCGCGTACGAGGTGCCCTTGTCGTCCCGGTACTCCACCTCGCGGACGTTCCGCCGGACGTCCTTGAGCAGGTAGCTGAACTCCCAGACCGCACCCTCGTGGCCGTGCACGTCCACCTCGTTCATGGCCACCCTCCGGTACTCCCGGAGGTTCTTGACGGTGCTCTCCATCTCCTTGAAGTGCGCCAGCGGGGTGAGCGGCTGACCGACCGCCACGGCGAACTGCACGTAGCGGTTGCGCTTGTCCGGCGAGTAGTAGATCTGGTTGTTCTCCACCGTGCGCTCCCAGACCGGGCCGTCGGTGGGCAGCAGGAAGCGGAAGCCGGCCGGGTCGTCCACCCAGCGGAAGCCCTTGGGCGCGGCAGCACCCGGGGTCACCGCCGCGGTCGGCGCGGCCGGGCCGGGGTCCTCCTTGCCGCCCTGCCGGGTGAGCGCGTACGTCCCCGCACCGGCCAGCACCGCGACCAGCACGCCGGCCGCCAGCATCCGGGGCCAGCGCCGCCGGGGGCCGGGGGGCACGGGAGCACCCGGGAGCGCGGAGCCGACGGGCTGCGCCGCAGTGGCGGGGTGCACGGTGCCGACGGGGTGCACGGGAGCGGTGGAGTGCGCCGGGCCGGCGGGAGCGACGGGGGTCGTCGGCGCGGTCGGCGCCTCGGCGGACGACGCGGACGACGCGGACGACGCGGACGACGCGGACGGGCCGTCCGGCCCGTCCGGAGCCGGGTCGGGCCGGTCCACCACCGGCACGTGCTGGGTGGGCTCGGCCCGCTGCCGCTCCGGCGGGGCCGGGGCGAGCGCCATGGTGTGCCCGGCCCGCACCTCGGAGAGCATCCGCATCGCCTGGTCCGCCCCCGGCCGCTCGGCCGGGTCCTTGGCCATCAGCGCGGCGAGCACCGGCCCGAGCGGCCCGGCCCGGCGGGGCTCCGGCAGCGGATCGCCGACCACGGCGGCCAGCGTGGTGATCGGCGAGGTCCGGCGGAACGGCGAGTCCCCCTCCACCGCCGCGTACAGCGTCGCGCCCAGCCCCCACAGGTCGGACGGCGGCCCCGGCCGCTCGCCCTGGGCCCGCTCCGGGGCCAGGTAGTCCGGTGAGCCCACCAGGTCGCCCGGGCGGGTCAGTTCGGTGGAGCCCTCGAAGGTGGCGATGCCGAAGTCCAGCAGCACCACCCGGCCGGTGCCGTGCTCCAGCAGCACGTTGGCCGGCTTCACGTCTCGGTGCAGCACGCCGAGTTGGTGCCCCCGGTGCAGCGCGGCCAGCACCTGGCAGCCGACCTCGGCCGCCTCCCGGGGCGAGAGCGTGCCGTCCTGGCTGATCACGTCGGCCAGCGAACGGCCGTCCACCAGCTCCATCACGATCCACGGCCGGCCGTCCTGCTCCAGCACGTCGTGGATGGTGATCACGCCCGGGTGCTTGATCCGCGCGGCGGCCCGGGCCTCCCGCTTCATCCGGGACTGGAGGATCTCCAGCTCCTCCTCCGGGAGGTGGCTGACCGTCAGCTCCTTGACCGCCACCTCGCGGTCGAGCATCTCGTCGCTCGCCTGCCAGACGGTGCCCATGCCGCCCCGGCCGAGCCGCTCCCCGAGTCGGTATCTCCCCGCCAGCAGACGCTGGCCGTCCTGCCCGTCCACAGCGACTGCTCCCCCCGTACCCGGTGTTCGAATTCCGTACCTGCACAGGTTAGATCAGCCGCCGAGCGCCACCACCGCCGCCACCGCCGCCACCATCAGCGCCAGCAGTGCGCCCACCAACAACGGCCCGAGCAGCTTGGCCGGCACCCTCGACCGCCGCACCTCCACCGCCCCCTTCGGCCGGCGCTCCACCGGCCCCCGGGGCCTGGTCACCACCGGCCCGGCCGCCCGCTCGACCGGCAAGCCGGCCGACAGCCCGGCCGCCCGCCCCGGCCCGAACGGCTCCGGCGCCCCCGCGAGGAACGCGGCCAGCCGGGGCCGCAGCTGTCCCACCGTCAGCCGGCCGGCCAGCAGCCCCGCCACCACCTCGCGCAGCGGCCCGCAGCCCTCCAGCGACTCGTGCCGCCCGTCCCGGACCGCCGCCAGCAGCTCCCCCAGGTCCCGCTCCGGGTACGGCGCCCGGCCGGTCAGCAGACGGTGCATCAGCACCCCCAGCGCCCAGCCGTCCCCGGCCGCCCCGCCGTACGGCGCCCAGCGCTCCGCCCGTACCCCCAGCAGCACCGCCCGGGCCTCGTACACCCGGCGCTCCAGCACCCCGCCGAGCTCCCGGCAGTACGCCTCCTGCACCGCCCCCGGCAGCAGCCCGCCGAGCATCGCCGCCCCGTCCTCGCCGACCAGCACCGACTCCGGCGCCACGTTCCCGTGCACCACTCCGGCCGCATGCAGCCCCGCCAGCGCCCGGGCCAGGTCCGCCGCCAGCTCCGCCACCCGGTACGGCTCCCACGGACGCTCCGTCAACTCCGTGAGGGCGCTGCCCGCCGGGGCCTCCTCGGCCACCCAGAGCCGCCGGCCCTCCACGAACGCCTCGAACCCGCGCAGCAGCCTCGGCCCGGCGGGCACCCCCGCCAGCTCCCCGGCCACCCGCACCGCCAGCGCCTCCCAGGGCTGCGGCCGGTCCCAGTCCTCCTGATCCAGCACCTCGGGGAGCGTGATCTCCACCAGCCGCACCTGCTCGTCGCCCAGCACGGCCGCCACGGCAGCACCCAGCGGACGGTCCGTCACCCGGTACCGCCCGCCGACCAGTTCCCCCGGGGCGTGCATGTTCGTCCTCCCTCGGGGCCAGGGTACGCGGCCCCACGCCGGACGCACCCGGCCCGACCGCCCCTAGGACGGCCGACCGGCCGCCTCGGTTCCGCCGTGCCCCGGAGGGCAACCTCCGAGGCACCGTGGAGGGCCCGGCCGGGCAGGCGCTCAGGGACGCGAGACCCTACCGACGTGCGGCTCCGCCACGGGCACGGGTACGGAAGACCACCCACCCGCCACCGAACCACCATCCACCGGCCGCACCCCGGAGGGCACGCCCGCCCCGCCGCCCTCTCTATGCTCGTCCCGAGTGATCCCGACCCCCGGGAAGGGGTGCTGCGCGGTGGTGGCCGAGGTCGTCGTGGTGGGAAGCGGTCCGAACGGCCTGGCGGCGGCCGTCACGCTGGCCCGGGCCGGGCTGGAGGTCGAGGTGCGGGAGGCCGCCGACACCTTCGGCGGCGGCCTGCGCACGGAGCCGCTGTTCCGCCCCGACGTGCTGCACGACATCTGCGCCGCCGTCCACCCGATGGCCACCGCCTCCGCGTTCTTCCGGTCCTTCGACCTGCCCGCCCGGGGCGTCGAGCTGCTCCGCCCGGAGATCAGCTACGCCCACCCGCTGGCCGACGGTCGGGCCGGTCTGGCCTACCGCGACCTGGACGCCACCTGCGAGCGGCTCGGCCCGGACGGCCCCCGCTGGCGGGCCCTGATGGAGCCGCTGCTGAGGCACAGTCAGGGCCTGGTCGACTTCATGCTCTCCGGCCAGCGCTCCCTCCCCACCGACCTCACCGCCCCGTTCCTGCTGGCCCGGGGCCTGCTGGCGCACGGCACCCCGCTGGCCGCCCGGCAGTTCGCCCGCCCCGAGGCCGCCGCCCTGCTCGCCGGGGTCGCCGCCCACGTGGTGGGCCCGATGCCGACGCCCTCCGCCGCCTCGGTGGCGCTGATGCTCGGTCACCTCGCCCACGCGGGCGGCTGGCCGCTGCCGCGCGGCGGCAGCGTCCGGATCGCCGAGGCGCTGGCCGCCGACCTGACCGCCCACGGCGGCAGGCTGACCACCGGCGCCCGCCTGGACGACCTCCGCGAGCTGCGCGGCGCCCGCGCCGTCCTGCTCGACCTCGGCCCGAAGGAGTTCCTCCGGGTGGCCGGCCCGCTGCTGCCCCCGGCCTACCGCCGCCGCCTGGGCCGGTACCGGTACGGGCCCGGCGCCGCCAAGGTGGACTTCCTGCTGAACGGCCCGGTGCCGTGGGCCGAGCCGCTGGTCGGCCGGGCCGGCACGGTGCACCTGGGCGGCACCCAGCAGGAGGTGTTCCGCCAGGAGAGCCTGACCGCCCGGGGCGTGCCGGGCGGCGCCCCGTTCGTCCTGGTGGTCGATCCGGCGGCAGCCGACCCCTCCCGGGTCGCGGCCGACGGCTGCCGCCCGCTCTGGGCGTACGCGCACGTGCCGCACGGCGACCGCACCGACCCGGCGGAGCTGGTCACCGCCCGGATCGAGCAGTACGCCCCCGGCTTCGCCGGGACGGTGGTCGACCGCCGCTCGCTGAGCGCCGCCGCGCTGGAGTCGTACAACCCCAACTACGTCGGCGGCGACATCGCGGCCGGTGCCATGACGCTCCGTCAGGCCCTGCTCCGCCCGACCCCGGCCTGGGACTCGTACCGCACCCCGCTGAAGGGGGTGTACCTCTGCTCGGCCGCCACCCCGCCGGGGCCGGGGGTGCACGGCGCGTCCGGCCACCTGGCGGCCCGCTCGGCGCTGCGCCGCGAGTTCGGCATCCGCACCGCGCCCCCGCTCGGCCCGAAGGACTGAGCCCCGCCCCGCAGCGGGCTGACCGCCCGCCAGGGGCTGACCGCCCGTCAGGGGGCGGGCTGGAACGAGTCGAAGGCCGTCTGCCGGGCCTGGACCTGCTCGGGCGAGTTCCAGACCTTGTCGGGAGCGATCCAGTAGAGGGCGTAGCCGTACTTCCCGGTCACGAAGCCCCGGTTGAGCGCGTGCATCCGGACCCCGTCCTTCTCGTAGGTCCACTCCCAGTCCGCCGAGTTGCTCCAGGACCGGAACGGCGCCGAACGGGTGCCGAGGCTCTGGTAGTTGAGGAAGCTGGCCGGCCCCCTGGCATCCGACTCCTGCCAGTCCTCCAGCGCGCTCGCCCCCGGGGTGGCCGTCCAGTCCACGATCAGGGTGACCCCGTTGCCCCGGAACGGGTGCCGGCTCTGGTTCACCGGCTGCTGCTCCAGGCCCTCCGGAACCGAGACCGTGAAGCCCTGCGCACCCCGCACCTGCTTGTACCCGGCGGGCACGGCCGCCGGGGTGCTCGGGGTCGGGCTCGGCGACGGCGTCGCCGACGGGCTCGGCGTGACGGTGGCGGTGGCGGTCACGGTGGCGGTCGCGGTGACCGTGGCGGCGGGTGCCGGGGCCTGCGGCTGCTCGGACGCGGGCGGTGACGGAGCGGGCGTCAGCGGTGCGGTGCCGGCCGGCAGCTGGGCGCCCGGCTTGGTCCCCGGGTCCGCCTCGCCCTCCGGCCAGAACACCACCCCGGCCACCACCGCCGCGACCACCGCGACGGCGGCCGCCACCAGTCCCCAGCGGCGCCGCGCCCCGGCCCGCTCGACCGGCCCGCCCGGCACCCGCGGCGCGGCCAGCACCGTGGTGGCCTCCGCCCGGGCGGTCGCCTCGGCCGCCACCCGGCGCAGCATCGCCCGCGCCTGGCCGGCGTCCATCCGCCGGTCCGGGTCCTTCTGCAGCAGCCCCTCGATCACCGGCCGCAGCAGCGGCCCGGCCTGCACCGGCGGCTCCAGCTCCTCGGTCATCACCGCCGTCAGGGTGGCCAGCGCCGAGCCCCGGTCGTACGGCGGCGTGCCCTCGGTCATCGCGTACAGCGTGCCGCCCAGCGACCACAGGTCGGCGGGCGGGCCCGGCTTCTGGCCCTTGGCCCGCTCCGGGGATATGTACGAGGGGGCCCCGACCAGCATCCCGGTGGAGGTGACCGAGGTGTCCCCCTCGACGCTGGCGATGCCGAAGTCGGTGAGCACCACCCGGCCGTCGTCGTCCACCAGCACGTTGGAGGGCTTCACGTCCCGGTGCAGGATGCCCAACTCGTGCGCCTCGCAGAGCACTCCGAGCACCTCGAGGGCGATCTCGGCGGCCCGGGCCGGGGCCAGCGGCCCGTCCTGCTGGATCACCTCGGCCAGCGAGCGCCCGCCCACCAGCTCCATCACGATCCACGGCCGGTCGTCCTCCTCGACCACGTCGAAGACGGTCACCGCCGCGCTGTGCCGGATCCGCGCGGTCGCCTTGGCCTCGCGCAGCGTCCGGGTGATCAGCCGGTGCCGGTCGGTCTCGTCCAGCTCGACCGGCATCCGCAGTTCCTTGACCGCGACCACCCGGCCCAGCATCTCGTCCTCGGCCCGCCAGACGGTGCCCATCCCGCCCCGGCCGAGCACCCCGGTCAACCGGTAGCGGCGGGCCAGCAGACGTCCGTCGGTCTCCGTCATCGATGTCCCCCAGGGTCCGGCAGCCAAGCCCCCATTCTGGCGCCTCCACCCGACCCCGCGTCAGCCGCCCCCGCCCGTACCCGCGTTCGTACCCGACCGGTGACCTGAAACCACTGTTCCCGGCCGGTTCCACGCTGCTAGCGTTCGCGGTCGTTCGCATCACCGTTCACGGGGGACCCACCAGATGAGCACCGACCAGCCACAGCCCGTTCCGCCCGCCCACCAGCCCGCCGGGCCCGCCCCGGCGGCGCCGCCCGCCCCGGCCGCCTTCCAGCCGACCCCGCCGCCGCCCGCCGCCCCGCAGGCCCCGGGCCTGGCCGTCGCGGCAGCCGTCGGCGCCGCCCTGCTGGCCGGCCTGGCCTACGGCCTGCTGGCCAAGGCGATCGACCGCGAGATCGGCTGGGCCGTCTTCGGCATCGCCGCCGCCGTCGGCGTCTGCCTCGCCAAGCTCGGTGGCCGCAATCCCGTGCTCCCGCCGCTCGGCGCGGTGCTCACCGCGCTCGGCCTGTTCGTCGGGCAGTTCTTCGCGATGTCGCTCTTCGGCCACGAGGAGCTCGGCATCCCGGTGCTCGACCTGTTGGTCGGCCAGGCCGACCTGACCTTCGAGGTGTGGAAGGAGAGCCGGGACTTCATGGACGTGGTCTTCTACGGCATCGCCCTGTTCTTCGGCTTCAACTCCACCCAGCGGTTCGCCTCCTGACGGAGCCGCAGGCACGCGGAAGGCCCCCGCTCCTCCAGGAGGAGCGGGGGCCTTCCGGCATGACGGTGCGTCAGCGCTGGGCCGGGTTCACCGTGACCTCGACGCGCTGGAACTCCTTGAGCTCCGAGTACCCTGTGGTGGCCATCGCCCGACGCAGCGCGCCGAACAGGTTCATGGTGCCGTCCGGGGTGTGCGAGGGGCCGGAGAGGATCTCCGCCGTGGTGCCCACGGTGCCCAGGTCCACCCGCTTGCCGCGCGGCAGCTCGTCGTGCACCGCCTCCATGCCCCAGTGGAAGCCCTTGCCCGGCGCGTCGGTGGCCCGCGCCAGCGCGGCACCGATCATCACCGCGTCGGCGCCGCAAGCGATCGCCTTCGCCAGGTCGCCGCTGTAGCCCACGCCACCGTCGGCGATCACGTGCACGTACCGGCCGCCGGACTCGTCCATGTAGTCCCGGCGGGCCGCCGCGACGTCCGCCACTGCGGTCGCCATCGGCACCTGGATGCCCAGCACGTTCCGGGTGGTGTGCGCGGCACCGCCGCCGAAGCCCACCAGCACGCCGGCCGCGCCGGTCCGCATCAGGTGCAGCGCGGCGGTGTAGGTGGCGCAGCCACCGACGATCACCGGGACGTCCAGCTCGTAGATGAACTGCTTCAGGTTCAGCGGCTCGGCCGCGCCCGAGACGTGCTCGGCCGAGACGGTGGTGCCGCGGATCACGAACACGTCCACGCCCGCGTCCACCACGGCCTTGGAGAACTCGGCGGTCCGCTGCGGCGACAGCGCGGCGGCGGTCACCACGCCGGAGTCGCGGACCTGCTTGATCCGCTCCTTGATCAGCTCGGCCTTGATCGGCTCGGCGTAGATCTCCTGGAGCCGGCGGGTCGCCACCGTCTCGTCGGTGATGGCGGCGATCTCGTCCAGCAGCGGCTGCGGGTCGTCGTAGCGGGTCCAGAGACCCTCCAGGTTCAGCACCCCCAGACCGCCGAGCTCGCCGATGGCGATCGCCTGCGCGGGCGAGACCACGCTGTCCATCGGAGCGGCCAGGAACGGCAGCTCGAACCGGTAGGCGTCGATCTGCCAGGCGATCGAGACCTCCTTCGGGTCCCGCGTACGACGGCTGGGGACGACGGCGATGTCGTCGAAGGAGTACGCCCGCCGGCCGCGCTTGCCTCGCCCGATCTCGATCTCAGTCACTTCGAGCCCTTCCTGCACATGCTTTGCTGGTCGCCCCAGTATCCCGCACCGAGCCGCACCGGCGCGCAAGCGTCCGAAAGGGCGCCGCAGCGCACACGCCGAGGGGCGCGGGGTGCCGCGCGGCCCGGACGACGGCGGCACCGGCGACCGAGGCTCCGTGAGCCGGTCGCCGGTGCCGCCGTCACCCTGCGCGCAGTCCCTCGCGCCCCCGGGGCCGCGCTGACCTGCCGTACGTCGGAGGGACCGTCAGCGGCCGTGGTAGTTCGGCGCCTCGACGGTCATCTGGATGTCGTGCGGGTGGCTCTCCTTGAGGCCCGCCGAGGTGATCCGGACGAACCGGCCCTTGGACTCCATCTCGGCCACGGTCGCCGCGCCGACGTAGCCCATGGTCTGCCGCAGGCCGCCGACCAGCTGGAACAGCACGGCGGAGAGCGGGCCCCGGTACGGCACCTGGCCCTCGATGCCCTCGGCGATCAGCTTCTCGTCGGAGGAGACGTCGGCCTGGAAGTAGCGGTCCTTGGAGAAGGACTTGGCCTGGCCGCGCGACTGCATCGCACCCAGCGAGCCCATGCCGCGGTAGGACTTGAACTGCTTGCCGTTGATGAAGAGCAGCTCGCCCGGCGACTCCTCGCAGCCCGCCAGCAGCGAGCCGAGCATCACGGTGTCGGCACCGGCCGCCAGCGCCTTGCCGATGTCACCGGAGTACTGCAGGCCGCCGTCGCCGATCACCGGCACGCCGGCCGCCTGACAGGCCAGCGCGGCCTCGTAGATCGCCGTGACCTGCGGGACGCCGATGCCGGCCACCACGCGGGTGGTGCAGATCGAGCCCGGGCCCACGCCGACCTTGACGCCGTCCACGCCCGCGTCGATCAGCGCCTGGGCACCGTCCCGGGTGGCGACGTTGCCGCCGACCACGTCGACGCCCACCGCCGACTTGATCTTCGAGATCCAGGACAGCGCGTTGTGGCTGTGCCCGTGCGAGGTGTCCACCACCAGGAAGTCCACGCCCGCGCCGACCAGTGCCTGCGCCCGGTCGAAGGCCTCGGAGGAGGCGCCCACGGCCGCACCGACCAGCAGCCGGCCCTCGGAGTCCTTGGCGGCGTTCGGGTACTGCTCGGCCTTGACGAAGTCCTTGACGGTGATGAGGCCCTTGATCCGGCCCTCGTCGTCGACCAGCGGCAGCTTCTCGATCTTGTGCCGGCGGAGCAGCGCCATCGCGTCCGTCCCGCTGATGCCGACCTTGCCGGTGATCAGCGGCATCGGGGTCATGATCTCGCGGACCTTGCGGCTGCGGTCCGACTCGAAGGCCATGTCGCGGTTGGTGACGATGCCGAGCAGCTTGCCCGTCTCGTCCGCGATCGGCACGCCCGAGATGCGGAACTTCGCGCAGAGCGCGTCCGCCTCGGCCAGCGTGGTCTCCGGGCCGACCGTGATCGGGTCGGTGACCATGCCGGACTCGGAGCGCTTCACCAGGTCGACCTGGTTGACCTGGTCCTCGACCGAGAGGTTGCGGTGCAGCACGCCGACGCCGCCCTGACGGGCCATCGCGATCGCCATCCGGGACTCGGTGACCTTGTCCATCGCGGCGGAGAGCAGGGGGATGTTGACCCGGACGTTGCGGGAGACCCGGGAGGAGGTGTCCACCTGGTTCGGCATCACCTCGGAGGCCCCGGGCAGCAGCAGGACGTCGTCGTAGGTGAGACCGAGCATGGCGAACTTCTCGGGTACGCCTGCGGCGTTGTAAGACATGAGTGGGGACCTTCCATGGCGGCCGTCGTCTGATCCCGCGCTCCCCGCTGAGGGTCCGGGGGAGCACGCTGCTCTCGAACCGGCACTAGCTCAGGACCGCCAAGACACCCGAGGCTTTGGAGGAACCTCCGAGGGAACCTCGCCCACACCCGCGAAACTTTGGCGACCTGCCCAGGCGCCGATACCCCATGGTACTGGCAACCGGTATGCCGAACTCGCGCCCCCTTGACAACACCGCGCGGACCGCATCCCTTCCGGCGGCCGTCAGGAGCTCTCGTCCGCCAGTTCGGCCAGCGCCCGCAGCCGGCTGAGCGCCCGGTGCTGGGCGACCCGGACGGCCCCCGGCGACATGCCGAGCACCTCCCCGGTCTCCTCCGCCGAGAGCCCGGCCGCCACCCGCAGCAGCACCAGCTCGCGCTGGCGGGCCGGCAGGTTGGAGAGCAGCTCCTTGGCCCAGGCCGCGTCGCTGCTGAGCAGCGCCCGCTCCTCCGGGCCGAGCGCGTCGTCCGGCAGCTCCGGCAGGTCGCCGGGCGGGATCACGGTCGACCCGGGGCCGCGCATCGCGGCCCGCTGGAGGTCGGCCACCTTGTGCGCGGCGATCCCGTAGACGAAGGCCTCGAACGGCCGGCCCTCGTCCTTGTACCGGGGAAGCGCGCAGAGCACCGCGACGCAGACCTCCTGGGCCACATCGTCCACGTGGTGCCGGGCCCCGCCGGGGAGCCGGAGCAGCCGGCCCCGGCAGTAGCGGAGCGCCAGCGGGTGGACGTACGCGAGCAGGGCCTCGATGGCCGGCCCCTCACCGCGCACGGCGGCGGCCACCAGCTCACCGAGCTCGACCGCCGACGCCGCGACGGCCGGTGCCTCGGCCGGGGCGCCGGGTGGGCCACCGGCCGTGGGAGCGTCGTCGTCGCGCATCGGTCCATGGTGCCTGGTCGACCCGGAGAACGCGGCACCGCCTCCGGAGTTGTGCATCGGAACGTTATGCGTCGCCCCCACCGCCCCCGCCTCCGCCCGCTGGTCCCCGAGGTGCTCCACTGCTCCATGGTGCAGCCTCGGGACCGTAACGCCATACGTCTGAGCGAGCGTCGGCCGGCGCGGGCCGGTCAGCGGACCAGGCCCCAGCGGAAGCCGAGGGCCACCGCGTGCGCGCGGTCCGAGGCGCCGAGCTTCTTGAACAGGCGCCTGGCGTGCGTCTTCACCGTGTCCTCGGACAGGAACAGCTCGCGGCCGATCTCCGCGTTGCTCCGGCCGTGGCTCATGCCCTCCAGCACCTGGATCTCACGGGCCGTCAGGGTCGGTGCGGCCCCCATGTCCGGGCTGCGCAGCCGACGCGGGGCGAGCCGCCAGGTCGGGTCGGCCAGCGCCTGGGTGACGGTGGCCCGCAGCTCGGCGCGCGAGGCGTCCTTGTGCAGGTAGCCGCGCGCCCCGGCGGCGACCGCGAGCGCGACCCCGTCCAGGTCCTCGGCCACGGTGAGCATGATGATGCGCGCGCCCGGGTCGGCCGAGAGCAGCCGTCGGACCGTCTCCACCCCGCCCAGGCCGGGCATCCGGACATCCATCAGGACGAGATCGGAGCGGTCGGCCACCCAGCGGCGGAGGACCTCCTCACCGTTCGTCGCCGTGGTCACCCGGTCGACCCCGGGGACCGTCGCCACCGCGCGGCGAAGCGCCTCCCGGGCGAGCGGGGAATCGTCGCAGACGAGTACGGATGTCATGACCGTCGTCCTCCGCAGCTGATCCGCGTCACGTTGAGCCTCCTGGCTGGTACGAATCTCTCCGACACGGCCGAATGGCGAAGGACTTCGGTCGCCCCGCGGTCTCCCGCGATCGTTCCCGACGCCCAGCGCCCGCTAACCGCCTCCGCACTTCCAACGACCGTCACTCGAATGAGTTACGGCCTTCAGGGCCATCTCCACCACTGTACGTGGCCGACCCGTTACCGATCAGCCGCATCGCGGTGCACACGCCGCACTTTCGTGCTGCTCACGCGCTTGCCGCGCACCACCGGCGCCTTCCGAGCATCCCCCGCGCGCCCGGAGCCACCCGATCGGCGCGCCGACACGTGCCAAACCCCATGCCCCCATTTGTCCGTTTTTATAGCTTCTGTGGGGTCATTGACTGTTGTGCACCGCTGTGAGTGACTTGTCCCAGTGCTTGCCGTAAGTCATATTTCCAGGTGTCCATATCGGGTCCGGGCAGAGCAGCCGGGCGGACCGGGACACCACCCCCAGCAGTCCATGAAGGGAACAAGTGCCATGGCCGACTTCTCCCGCCTCCCCGGCCCGAACGCGGACCTCTGGGACTGGCAGCTCGCCGCCGCCTGCCGCGGCGTGGACAGCTCGCTGTTCTTCCACCCGGAGGGCGAGCGCGGAGCCGCCCGCAGCTCCCGCGAGGCCAGCGCCAAGGAGGTCTGCATGCGGTGCCCCGTACGGACCCAGTGCGCGGCCCACGCGATGGCGGTCCGCGAGCCGTACGGCGTCTGGGGCGGACTGACCGAGGACGAGCGCGAGGAGCTGATGGGGCGCTCGCGCAACCGGCTGGTCGAGGTACCGCTCACCATGCCGGCCGGCCTCCGGCACTGACGGCGCGTCACCCCGTCGCAGTAGTCGCAGAAACGTTTCTTCGAGGCGCTGGGGCACCAGTCCCCGCCCCTGGATGTCCGACGGGGTCAGCGGGCGGCGGCAGCACCGGCGAGCTGGTCCAGCATCAGCGCCACGGCCGGCACCTCGGCCAGGTCCGGCAGGGTCAGCGCGACCACCTGACGCACCGCCGCCGCCCCCGAGGCGGCCCGCACCGGCACCGTCGCCAGCCCCTCGTGCCGGGCCGCCTCCAGGGCCAGCCCCGGCAGCACCGCCACCCCCAGCCCGGCCGCCACCAGGCCGACCACCGCCGGGTAGTCGTCGGTGGCGAAGTCGATCCGGGGCTCGAAGCCGGCCCCCGCACAGAGCTCCACCAGGTGCCCCCGGCACTGCGGGCAGCCCGCGATCCACTGCTCCCCCGCCAGCTCGGCCAGCTCCACCGGCCTGCTCTCATCCCGGTCCGCCAGCGGGTGGCCGGCCGGGAGCAGGCCCACCAGCGGGTCGTCCAGCAGCGGACGCACCACCAGGTCCGACCAGTCGCTGGCCGCCTGGCTGGCCGCCGCCTCCAGGGTGGCCTCCGCCCGCGCCTGACGGGCCGTCACGTGCGGGGCCGGCACCGAGGTCACCCCCTGCGAGTCCGGGTACCGGAACGCCAGCGCCACCTCGCACTCCCCGCCGCGCAGCATCGCCAACGACTCCGGCGGCTCGGCCTCCACCAGCGACACGCGCACCCCCGGACGGGCGCCCCGCAGACGGGCGACGGCCGGCGGCACCAGGGTGGAACTGGCCGTCGGGAACGACACCAGGCGCACCCGGCCGGCCCGCAGCCCGGCGATCGCGGCGACCTCCTCCTCGGCGGCGGACAGGCCGGAGAGGATCCCGTTGGCGTGCTTCAGCAGCACCTGGCCGGCCTCGCTCAGCTGCATCCCCTTGCCGGAGCGCACCACCAGCGGGGTGTCCACCGACTTCTCCAGCGCCTTCATCTGCTGGCTGACGGCGGGCTGGGTGCAGCCCAGCTCCCGGGCGGCGGCGGAGAAGGAGCCGGTGCGGGCGACGGCGCGCAGGACGCGCAGGTGGCGGGCCTCGATCATGTCTCCGTTATAAGCGATCCTTTGGGCAAACGCCCAACTGCCCAGGTGACCACGCCAGGCCCGCGCTCCGCACCCGGAGGCCCGCCAAGCCCCGCGCTCCGGGCCCGGAGGCCCGGAGGGCCGACAGGGGCGCGGGGAACTGCGCGAGACGGAAGACACAGACCCGTCTGCCGGGTACGGAGAACCACCTGCACGTGAACATCCGCACCCGGCACACGAGTCGTCGCGTCCCCCTTCGCGCAGTTCCTCGCGCCCCTGACCGCCCTCCGGGCGGGCCAAGGGCGGCCCGAAGGAGGCCCCAGGACGACCCGGAGAGCGGCCCGGAGGGCCGATAGGGGCGCGGGGAACTGCGCGAGAAGGAAGACACAGACCCGTCTGCCGGGTACGGAGAACCACTTGCACGTGAACGTCCGCACCCGGCACACGAGTCGCTGCGTTCCCCTTCGCGCAGTTCCTCGCGCCCCCAACCGCCCTCCGGGCGGTCCGAGGGCGGTCCGAAGAGCGGTCCGAGGGCGGTCCGACGGTCGGGAACGCCGGAGGCCCGGCTCCTCCCGTGTGGGGGGAACCGGGCCTCCGGGCGGGCTGACGGTGTGTCAGTGGGAGTGCCCGTGGCCGCCGTGCGCGGCGGGCTCCTCCTCGGCCGGCTTCTCCACCACGAGGGTCTCGGTGGTGAGCAGCAGGGAGGCGATGGAGGCGGCGTTCTCCAGGGCGGAGCGGGTGACCTTGACCGGGTCGATGACGCCGGCCTTCAGCAGGTCGCCGTACTCACCGGTGGCCGCGTTGTAGCCGTGACCGGCCTCCAGCTCGGCGACCTTGTGGGTGATGACGTAGCCCTCGAGGCCCGCGTTCTGGGCGATCCAGCGCAGCGGCTCGGCGAGCGCCTTGCGGACCACCGCGACACCGGTCGCCTCGTCGCCGGAGAGGCCGAGGCCACCCTCCAGGACCTTGGCGGCGTGCACCAGCGAGGCGCCACCACCGGCGACGATGCCCTCCTCGACCGCGGCGCGGGTCGCGGAGATGGCGTCCTCCAGGCGGTGCTTGCGCTCCTTGAGCTCGACCTCGGTGGCGGCGCCGACCTTGATCACGCAGACGCCACCGGCCAGCTTGGCCAGGCGCTCCTGGAGCTTCTCGCGGTCCCAGTCCGAGTCGGTGTTGGCGATCTCGGCCTTGATCTGGGCGACGCGGCCCGCCACGGCGTCGGTGTCACCGGCGCCGTCGACGACCGTGGTGTCGTCCTTGGTGATGGTGACGCGGCGGGCGGTGCCCAGCACGTCCAGGCCGGCCTGGTCGAGCTTGAGGCCGACCTCCTCGGAGATGACGGTGGCACCGGTCAGGGTAGCCAGGTCACCGAGGATCGCCTTGCGGCGGTCGCCGAAGCCGGGGGCCTTCACCGCGACGGCGTTGAAGGTGCCGCGGATCTTGTTGACCACCAGGGTGGAGAGCGCCTCGCCGTCCACGTCCTCAGCGATGATCAGCAGCGGCTTGGAGGCGCCGCCCTGCAGGATCTTCTCCAGCAGCGGGAGCAGCTCCTGGATGGAGGAGATCTTGCCCTGGTTGATCAGGATGTACGGGTCCTCGAGGACCGCCTCCTGACGCTCCGCGTCGGTGACGAAGTACGGCGACAGGTAGCCCTTGTCGAACTGCATGCCCTCGGTGAAGTCCAGCTCCACGCCGAAGGTGTTCGACTCCTCGACGGTGATGACGCCGTCCTTGCCGACCTTGTCGATCGCCTCGGCGATCAGGTCGCCGACCTGCTGGTCCTGGGCGGACAGGGACGCGACGGCGGCCACGTCCTCCTTGCCCTCGATCTCGCGGGCGACGGAGAGCAGGTGCTCGGAGACGGCGGCGACGGCCTTGTCGATGCCCTTCTTCAGGGCGGCCGGGCCGGCACCGGCGGCGACGTTGCGCAGACCCTCGTTGACGAGCGCCTGGGCCAGCACGGTGGCGGTGGTGGTGCCGTCACCCGCGACGTCGTTGGTCTTGGTGGCCACCTCCTTGACCAGCTGCGCGCCGAGGTTCTCGTACGGGTCGTCCAGCTCGACCTCACGGGCGATGGTGACGCCGTCGTTGGTGATGGTCGGGGCGCCGAACTTCTTGTCGATGACGACGTTGCGGCCCTTGGGGCCGATGGTCACCTTCACCGTGTCGGCCAGCTTGTTGACACCGCGCTCGAGCGAGCGGCGGGCGTCCTCGTCGAACTGCAGGATCTTCGCCATGGTTCCGTTTCCTCTGGGGATCTACTGACTGCGGGAGCCAACAACCGCGCCCCGGCCGCCGTCTGACGACGAGTGACCGGGGCGGGCTGGAACGACTTACTTCTCGATGATGGCGAGAACGTCGCGGGCCGAGAGGACGAGGTACTCCTCGCCCTGGTACTTCACCTCGGTGCCGCCGTACTTCGAGTACAGGACGATGTCGCCGACCGCGACATCGAGGGGAAGGCGCTGGCCATCCTCGAAGCGACCCGGGCCGACGGCCAGGACGACGCCCTCCTGGGGCTTCTCCTTGGCGGTGTCCGGGATAACCAGGCCGGAGGCCGTGGTGGTCTCGGCGTCGAGCGGCTGGACCACGATGCGGTCCTCGAGCGGCTTGATGGCAACCTTGCTGCTGGCGGTCACGTCCGAGCTCCCCTTCGGAGATTACGGGGTTGTTCTACAGGTAGGTGGCGATGTGCACGTGCCCGCCGTCGCGGGGGTCGGACACGCTTCCATCGCGTTAGCACTCACCCGGTGGGGAGTGCCAAGGACGACCATAGGCGGCGGTTAGCACTCAGTCAACCAGAGTGCCAACGCCGCGTGGCGGCCGTGCGGCCCGCGCCGCTCCGGCGGGGCGGCTCCGCCGGAGGCCCGCAGGGCCGACAGGGGCGCGGGGAACTGCGCGGATCGCCAGGGGGAGACCCGTGCGCCGGGTACGGAGAACCACCTGCAAGTGAGCGCCCGCACCCGACACCCGGCGCACTCCTCCCGCCGCGTGCAGTCCCACGCGCCCCCCAGCGTGGCCGGCCCCCGCCCCGCCGCAGGCACCCATCGGGGCCACCGGTGCAATCCCACCGCAAGCGTCCCCCGCGCCCCGCCGAACGCGCCCGCTCACCGAGCACGGGAGAATGGCCCCGTGGAGATCGACGCGTTCAACGACCTGCTGACCGATCAGGGACAGGCCCTGCTGGCCGAGTTGCGGGAGTTCAAGCCCGGCGAGGAGCTGGCCGTCGCGACCCGGCTGCGGAAGTCGCACCCCGCCCCGCTGGTGACCGCCGCGATCGGGCAGGCGCGCCTGCGCCAGCGGGCCCGGGCGAAGTTCGGCCCGGACGCGGACGCCATGTACTTCACCCCCGACGGAGTCGAACAGGCCACCCGCCGCAGCGTCGCCGACTGGCGCGCCGAGCGCTTCGCCGCGCTCGGCGTCCGCCGCCTCGCCGACCTCTGCTGCGGGATCGGCGGCGACGCGATCGCCCTCGCCCGGGCCGGCGTGCACGTGCTGGCCGTCGACCGCGACCCGCTGACCTGCGCCGTCGCCGCCGCCAACGCCGCCGCCCTCGGCCTCACCGAACTGATCGAGGTCCGCGAGGCCGACGTCACCGAGGTCGACGTCACCGGGTACGACGCGGTCTTCACCGACCCGGCCCGCCGGACCGACCGGGGCCGGGTGTTCGATCCGGAGGCGTACTCGCCGCCGCTCTCCTGGGCCGTCGAGGCGGCCCGCCGCACCCCGTTCGGAGCGCTGAAGGTGGCCCCGGGCATCCCGCACGAGCTGGTGCCGGACGGCGCCGAGGCCGAGTGGGTGTCCGACCACGGCGAGGTGAAGGAGGCCGTCCTCTGGTTCGGGACGAACGCCACCGCCCCGCACCGGGCCACCCTGCTCCCCGGCCCGCACTCGCTGACGGGCGGTCACCTCCCGGACCCGGCAACCGGCCCGGTCGGCCGGTACCTCTACGAGCCGGACGGCGCGGTGATCCGGGCGCACCAGGTGGCCGAGGTGGCCCAGCAGGTCGAGGGCCGGCTGATCGACCCGAAGATCGCCTACGTCACCTCCGACCGCCTGCTCCCCACCCCCTACGCCCAGGCGTACGAGCTCACCGACGTGCTGCCCTACAACGCCAAGAAGCTGAAGGCGCTGCTGAAGGAGCGCCGGGTCGGCACCGTGGTGATCAAGAAGCGCGGCGTCTCCGTCACCCCCGAGGAGCTCCGCAGGCAGCTCAAGCCCAGCGGTCCGAACGAGCTCACCGTCATCCTGGCCCGCACCGACGGCGGCCCGCTGATGATGCTGGGTCAGCCCGCCGCCTGACCGCTCACGGCGCCTGGAGGTAGTCCTCCAGGCGGGCCACCGCGAAGCCCTGCTCCCCGATCCGGCGCAGCAGTTCGGCGAACATCTCGGTCATCGTCTCGCCCTTGAGGTCCTTCGGGCCCCGGAAGTGCGCCAGCACGATGTCGCCGGGCTTCAGCTTCTTGTCGGCGGCCTGGTACTGCATGTCGTGGATCTGCATCGACTCGCGCCAGAGCACGATCGCGCGCGGACCGCACTGCTGCACCGAGGAGTTGAGCTGCGGGGTGTGCGCGCCGTCCCCGTACGGCGGGCGGAACAGCAGCGGGGCCTTGCCGTACTGCTGGGTGAGCGCGGCCTGCGCGTCGCAGACCTCGGCCTTCTGCTTCTCCGGCGAGACCTTGCTCAGCTGGGCGTGGTCGGTGGTGTGGTTGTGGATCTGGTTGCCCAGCTCCTGGAGCGGCTTGAAGTAGCCGTAGTCGTCCTTGACGATGTTCTTGGTCAGGAACATCGAGAACGGCACCTTGAGGTCGCGCATCATCTCGACGAACTTCGGGTCCTTCTCGGCCCCGTCGTCGATGGTCACGAAGACCACCCGGTCCGTGGTCGGCACCTCGGAGAAGACCGGCACCGGGCCGCTCGCGGTCAGCTTCACCGGTTTGTCGGCCGGGGCCGGCGGAGCGGCCGGCAGCGGCTTCAGGCCCCACTTGGCCCAGGCCGCGTCGGCGGTGGCCACCGGGCTGCCGCTCGCGGCCGGCTGACTCCCCGTCACCTGCGGCGAGGGCCCGGTCGACGCCGGGGGCGCGGGCGTCGGCTGGGTGGCCGCCTCCGCGCCGCACCCGGCCACCAGCAGCAGCCCCAGTACCGCAGCCCCGTACGTCCTCTTCACCGTGCTCCCCGTCGTCAGCGCTCCCAGCGGACTCCCAGGAACACTACCGGGATCACCGCAGTGCTTCGTGTGCCGCCGCGTGCAGATCGGCGTGCGGGTCGGCGTGCGGGACGGAGACCTCGGTCACCGGCAGCGAGGAGTCGGCCGACAGGCCGAGCGAGGAGGGCGCCCGGTCGCGCCAGACCATCTCGGCGCCGAGCGCGGCCACCATCGCGCCGTTGTCGGTGCACAGGCCCGGACGCGGCACCCGGAGCACGATGCCCGCCTTGTCGCAGCGCTGCTGCGCCATCTCGCGCAGCCGCGAGTTGGCGGCCACCCCGCCGCCGATCATCAGGTGGTCGACGCCCTGGTCCTTGCAGGCCTTGACCGCCTTGCGGGTCAGCACGTCCGTCACCGCCTCCTGGAAGGACGCGGCCACGTCGGCCACCGGCACCTCCTCGCCGGCCCGCCGCTTCGCCTCCACCCAGCGGGCCACCGCGGTCTTCAGGCCGGAGAACGAGAAGTCGTACTCCGGGTCCTTGGGGCCGCTCAGCCCGCGCGGGAAGCGGATCGCCTGCGGATCGCCCTCGCGGGCCCGGCGGTCCACCACCGGGCCGCCGGGGAAGCCCAGGCCGAGCACCCGGGCCACCTTGTCGAAGGCCTCGCCGGCCGCGTCGTCGATGGTCGAGCCGAGCGGGCGGACGTCGGTGGTGATGTCCTCGCTGAGCAGCAGCGAGGAGTGCCCGCCGGAGACCAGCAGCGCCATCGTGGGCTGCGGCAGCCGGCCGTGCTCCAACTGGTCGACGCAGATGTGCGAGGCCAGGTGGTTCACCCCGTACAGCGGCTTGTCGAGCGCCCAGGCGAAGGCCTTCGCGGCCGAGACGCCGACCAGCAGCGCGCCGGCCAGGCCGGGCCCGGCGGTGACAGCGATGCCGTCCAGGTCGGTGCCCTTGATCCCGGCGGTGTCCAGCGCGCGCTGGATGGTCGGGACCATCGCCTCCAGGTGCGCCCGGCTGGCGATCTCCGGGACCACGCCGCCGAACCGGGCGTGGTCGTTGACGCTGGAGGCCACCGCGTCGGCCAGCAGGGTGGTGCCCCGGACGATCCCGACGCCGGTCTCGTCGCAGGAGGTCTCGATGCCGAGGACCAACGGTTCGTCAGCCATGGTGCCGCTCTTTCCGGTTGTGGGAGGGACGAGCTGGGCTAGCGGTCGGCGCCCGGGTCGTCGAGGCGCATCACCAGCGCGTCCACGTTGGCGGGCTGGTAGTAGCCGCGTCGGATGCCGACCGGCTGGAAGCCGTGCCGCTCGTACAGCCGCTGGGCACCGAGGTTGTCCACCCGGACCTCCAGCAGCAGTTCGGAGCAGCCGCGCCGGCCGGACTCCTCGATCAGGTCGGTGAGCAGCCGGGCACCCAGCCCGGCGCCCTGGTGACCCGGGGCCACCGCGATGGTCTGCACGTCGCCCTCGACGCCGTTCGCCATCAGGCCGGCGTAGCCGACCAGCGCGCCGTCCAGCTCGGCCACCGTGTAGTGCCGGGTGCCCTCCGGGCCGGTGTCCGCCAGCTCGGACCAGAACATCCCGTCCGACCAGGCGTCCTCGGGGAACAGCCGGTGCTCCAGCTCCATCACCGGCTCGATGTCCCACCAGCGCATCGGCCGCAGCCGCGCGCTCATGCCGGGAGCACCGCCTTGTAGCCGGCCGGCACCTGGGCGTCCGGGCGACGCAGGTACAGCGGCACGTTCGGCAGCAGCTCGCGGCCGGCCGCCAGCTCCTTGACGGCGAAGTCGGCCAGCGCGCCGGCCGAGACGTGCTCGGGCGCGACCGCCTCCGGGAAGCTCTCGGGGTAGAGCAGCGCACCGGCCCCGAACGCCACCTTCTGCGGCGTCAGATCCGCCGGGCGGCCGACGTCCGGGCCCTCGGTGCGGCGCTTCTCGCCGTCGTACGAGGCCCAGTAGACCTCCTTGCGGCGGGCGTCGGTGGCCACCGTGAACGGGGCGCCGTCGTTCTCGGCCTGGTGCGCGATGGCGTCCAGGGTGCAGACGCCGTGGATCGGCAGGCCGAGTGCGTGGCCGAGCGTCGCAGCGGTGACGAGGCCGACCCGCAGGCCGGTGTACGGGCCCGGGCCGACGCCGACGGCGATGCCGGTCAGCGCGTGCTTGTCCACCCCGGCGTCCCGCAGCACCCGGTCGATCGACGGGAGCAGCAGCTCACCGTGCCGGCGGGCGTCCACCTGGTGGGCCTCGGCGAGGACCCGCTCCCCGTCGTGGACGGCGGCGGTGACGGCAGGGGTCGCGGTGTCAAAGGCAAGCAGCAGCACGCCCCCTAGGTTAAGGGGTCCCGCACCACCACGAACGCCCGCAGCGTTCCGCGCACCCCGAACGCCCGGAAGGACCCCACCGCACCACGAAAGCCCGGAGGGCCCCACCCCACCGCGAACGAGCTCACCGTGATCGCCCGGAGGGCGTTCAGGGGCGCGGGGAACTGCGCGCGGCGGAAGACCCGGGCCCGCTGCCGGGTACGGACAGCCAATTGCAAGTGAACCTCCGCCCCCGGCACACGGGCCGCCCCCTCCCGCCGCCCGCAGCGTTCCGCGCACCCCGAACGCCCGGAAGGACCCCACCACACCGCGAACGCCCGAAGGGCGTTCAGGGGCGCGGGGAACTGCGCGCGGCGGAAGACCCGGGCCCGCTGCCGGGTACGGACAGCCAATTGCAAGTGAGCCTCCGCCCCCGGCACACGGGCCGCCCCCTCCCGCCGCGCGCAGTTCCTCGCGCCCCTGGGCCCCCGGATGGTCCTGCTCGCACCCGAGTCCCCGACAGAGTTCCGTTCGCGCCGGAGTCCCCGGCGGAGCCTGGCTCGCACCCGCTCCCCCGAACAGGCTTCCGCACGCGCCGGCCCACCCTGCGTGGTGCTGACCGTGCGGCTCCGCCGGAACTGGCACGATGGCCGGGTAGCCCGAAACCCTTCGAGTCTGGCGGGAGCCGACGTGTCGCGTCCTGGAGTGGTGGTCACCGGTCTGACCGTGGCGGCGTTGGCGGCCGTCGGGCTGCTGGCGTTCCAGGCGAACGGGGCGGCCTCCCGGACGCCGGTCGCCAAGCCGTCCGTCACCGCCCCGGCGAGCTCCGCCGCGCCGAGCCCGTCCGCCTCACCGACCGTCACGGTGCCGCCGCTGCCGAGCGGTTCGGGCACCGGCCGCCGGGTGGTGTACTCGGCCGGCAGCCACTGGGTCTGGCTGGTGGACCCGAAGAAGCCGACCCCGCTGCAGGCGGCCTTCGCCGTGACGCCGGGCACCGCCGAGCCGGCGCCGGGCAGCTACACGGTCTACAGCCGGTCCGCGACCGCCACCGGCACCGACGGCGCCCAGATCGAGCACGTGGTGCGCTTCGCCCAGCAGAGCGGTGTGGTGTTCGGCTTCAGCGCGGCGGTGGACGGGGCCTCGGCCTCGCCGCCGGCCGACCCGAAGGCCAAGACCGGCGGCATCCGGTCGAGCCGGGCGGACAGCCAGAGCCTCTGGGACTTCGCCCCGAACGGAACGAAGGTCGTGGTCATCCCCTGATCCGGCGTCATCTCCTGATCAGGCGTCAGCCCCGAACCGGAGCCGCCCCTGACCCGGGGTCAGCCGCTCAGCGCGTGGCGGGCTTCGGCGGGGGCGGCGTGGAGACCGCCTTCGCGGCGGCGCACGCGGCGAGCAGGGCCCGCATCGGGCTGGGAGCCTGCGGGGTGGTGGGCGTGGTGCTCGTCATGATGTGTCTCCCTGGTTAGGCACACCTAACTACCGGGACCATCCCACCACACCGGCGCACCCGCCCACAACCGCTTGCCGACAGCCCGTCGGGAAACTCCGGGCGTCAGACCTCGGCCAGCGCCGCCAGGTCGACCCCGGCCCAGCGCTCGCCGATGCCGGTCAGCCGGACCTGCCGGGGGTCGGCGTCGTCCTCGGCGTCCGCACCGTCGGCCCCGATCGCCCGTTCGATCCGGACCTCCAGCCGGTCGTCCGTCAACCGCTCGACCTTGCCCTCACCCCACTCGACCACCACCACCGACTCGGGCAGCGAGACGTCCAGGTCGAGGTCCTCCATCTCGTCCAGACCGCCGCCCAGCCGGTAGGCGTCGACGTGCACCAGGGCCGGGCCGGCCCCCAGCGGCGGGTGCACCCGGGCGATCACGAAGGTCGGCGAGGTGACCGCGCCGCGCACCCCGAGGCCCTCGCCCAGGCCCCGGGTGAGGGTGGTCTTGCCCGCGCCCAGCTCGCCCGAGAGCATCACCAGGTCGCCCGGGCGCAGCAGCCCGGCCAGTGCCTTGCCGAGCCGGTTCATCCGCTCCGGCGTGTCCACCGTGATCACCGAAGTCACTCCTTCTCTCCTACGGCGGCCAGCAGGTCCGTCAGGTGACGGTTCACCAGCTCGGGCCGCTCCAGCATCACCAGGTGCCCGGCGTCCGGCACCAGCACGAGTTCGCAGCCGGGCAGCTCGGCGGCGATCGCCTCGCTGTACTCGGCCGGGGTCAGCAGGTCCTTCGTGCCGGCCAGCACCAGCGCGGGCAGCCCGGCCATCGTCCGCAGCGCGGCCACCTTGTCCATCCCGCTGAAGGCCGGGTAGAACTCGGCGACCACGTCGAAGTGGGTGGCCTCCAGCAGCTGCTCGGCGAACCGGACCACGCCCGGGTCCACGTCCTTCCCGCCGAAGGAGTACCGCCGGTAGAACACCGCCGTCACCTCCGAGCCGAACCGCCGGGTGGCCTCCACCAGTGCGGCCTGACGGCCCATCAGCCGGACCACGCCGGGCGCCATCCGCTTCACCAGCCGGGAGCCGAAGGCGGGCAGCCCGAGGGTCACCTCGTCCCAGCCGCTGGCCAGCGTGCCGACCAGCGCGACGCCGACCACCCGGGGGCCGAACAGCTCGGGGTGCCGGTCGGCCAGCGCCATCACCGTCATGCCGCCCATCGAGTGCCCGACCAGCACCACCGGCCCTTCGGGCACCACCGCGGCCAGCACCGACCTCAGGTCCGCGCCGAGCTGGTCGATGCTCGCGGGCTCGCCCGCCAGGTAGCTGCGGGAGCGCTCGGAGCGGCCGTGGCTGCGCTGGTCCCAGAAGACCAGCCGGGCCCGGTCGCGCAGCGCGGCGCGCTGGAAGTGCCAGCTGTCCTGGCTCAGGCAGTAGCCGTGGCTGAACACCACGGTCAGCGGGGCGGATTCGTCACCGTCCACCTCGACGTGCAGCAGCGTGCCGTCCTCGGCCGTCACCGGCACGCTCCGGCCGCGCAGCGACCCGTACGGGGCCGACGCGTCCAGCTCCTCGCGGGCCCGGCGCCGGGTGGCCCGGCCGACGGTGAGCCGCTCGACCGCGACCCCGGCCGCCGCCCCGGCGGCCAGCAGGCCGACCGAGATGCCGATCAGTCCGGCCGTCCGGCCGACCCCCTTGGCCTCGGTCACGCCGAAGCCCCCAGGTAGCGGCGCGGTACCCGGGCACCGATCCGGGTGATGATCTCGTACGCGATGGTGCCGGCCGCCCGGCCCCAGTCCTCGGCGGTCGGCTCGCCGTGCGCGCCGTTGCCGAACACCAGCACCTCGTCCCCGGCCCGGGCGTGGTCGCCGCCGAGGTCGATGACGAACTGGTCCATCGCCACCCGGCCGGCCACCGTGTACCACTTGCCGCCGACCTGCACCGGGCCGGTGCCGCTCGCGTGCCGGGGGATGCCGTCCGCGTAGCCGACCGGCACCAGGCCCAGGGTGGACGGGCCCGGAGTCGTGTAGTGGTGGCCGTAACTGACGCCGTGTCCGCCCGGGACGTCCTTCACCAGGGCGAGCCGCGCGGTCAGCGCCATCACCGGGCGCAGCCCGAAGTCCGCCGGGGAGCCCACCTCGGGCACCGGCGAGAGCCCGTACATCGCCAGGCCGGGCCGGACCAGGTCGTAGTGCGACTCCGGGAGCAGCAGGGTGGCCGGGGAGTTGGCCAGGTGCCGCACCTCCGGGCGCAGGCCGGCCCGCTCGGCGTGCGCCAGCGCATGCGCGAAGGCGTCCAGCTGGAGCCGGATCGAAGGATGGCCGGGCTCGTCGGCCGCCGCGAAGTGCGACCAGATGCCGACCACCGTCAGCAGGCCCTCGGCCTCGGCCCGGCGGGCGTTCGCCACCAGCTCGGGCCAGTCGTGCGGCTGGCAGCCGTTGCGGCCCAGGCCGGTGTCGGCCTTCAGGTGCACCCGGGCCGGGATGCCGGTCTCCCGGACGGCGGCCAGCAGTTCGTCCAGCGCCCACTGCCCGCTGACCGAGACGTCGAGCTCGGCCCGGAGCGCCTCGGCCCACGGGCCGCCCGGGATCCAGAGCCAGCACAGGATGCGGGCCTGCGCGGCGGTGATCCCCGCCGCGCGCAGCGCCAGCGCCTCCTCCGGCGTGGCGGTGCCCAGCCAGCGGGCACCGGCCGCGACGGCCTCGCGGGCGCACCGCAGCGCACCGTGGCCGTAGGCGTCGGCCTTCACCACGGCCATCAACTCGGGGCCGGCGGTGCGGGTGCGCAGGGTGTCGAGGTTCGCGCGCAGGGCGGCCAGGTCGATGGTCGCCTCGGCGCGGACCCCGTCGGTGAGCAGGGCCGTCCCGGTCGTGTTCGCAGTCGTCATCGCCTACCAGTCTCCCATCCCGCCCGAGCCCCCCGGTGCATACGCCTCTGCGACGCGGCGGGCGGAAGCTCCGGTTCCGTCCCGCAGGCAGTCGAGGGGTGCCCGGACGGGTCCGCCAAGAGGTCTGGACCTCTGTCCCACTCCCCCGCGCCGCACGGGCGGGCGCCGCCGAACGGCCCCTCCGGCCGGGGCGGGCGAGTGGCCGGCACGGCCCGGCGACGGCGGCATCGGCCGGACCGGGGCGGCCGTCCCTAGGCAACGACCGCCAGGTGGGCCGCGACCTCGCCCGCGGTGATCGGCGTGCCCTGCGCCGCCGCCCGCCGGCCCGCCAGACCGTGCCGGTAGGCCGCCACCGAGGCGGCGTCGAACGGGCTCAGCCCGGCCGCCAGCAGCGAGCCGAGCAGACCGGCCAGCACGTCGCCGCTGCCCGCCGTGGCCAGCCAGGAGGTGCCGGTGGGGTTCACCCGGGCCCGGCCGTCCGGCTGCGCGACCACCGTGGTCGAGCCCTTCAGCAGCACCACCGCCCCGTACCGCTCGGCCAGCCGCCGGGCGGTGCGCAGCCGGGCGGCCGACAACTCCTCGGCGGCGGGCGGCTCCCCACCCTCCGTCAGCAGCCGGGCCGCCTCCCCGGCGTGCGGGGTGAGCACCAGCGGCGGCCCGCCGTGCTGCGGCCCGCGCCGGGCCAGCTCGGTCAGGGCGTCCGCGTCCACCACCACCGGCACCGGGCCGGCCAGCGCCTGGTCCAGCCGCTCCCCCGCCCCGGCCCCGCCGCCCGGCCCGACCACCCAGGCCTGCACCCGCCCGGCCGCCGCCAGCGTCCCGGTGCTCACCAGCACCTCCGGGTGCCGCCGCACCACCTCGGCCGCCGCCGACCCGGCGTACCGCACCGCCCCCGCCCCGCCGCGCAGCGCCCCGGCCACCGCCAGCACCGCCGCTCCCGGGTACTGCTCCGACCCGGCCGCCACGCCGACCACCCCGCGCCGGTACTTGTCGCTCTCCGCCCCGGGCACCGGCAGCAGCGCCGCCACGTCCGCGTCCTGAAGCGCCGTCAGCCCGGCCGGCGGCAGGCTCAGCCCGATCTCCACCAGGTGCAGCACCCCCGCGTACGAGGCACCCGGGTCGACCAGCAGCCCCGGCTTGTACGTGCCGAAGCAGACCGTCACGTCCGCCCGCAGCGCGGCGCCCGCCACCTCCCCGGTGTCCGCGTCCACCCCGCTCGGCAGGTCCACCGCCACCAGCGTCCCGCGCCGCGCCGCCCCCGCCAGCCGGGCCGCGTCCGGCCGCAGCCCGCCCCGGCCGCCGATCCCGACGATCCCGTCCAGCACCAGATCGGCCGTCCCGTACTCCGCCTGATCCGCCGTCACCACCCCGCCGGCCGCCCGCAGCGCCGCCAGCCCGCCCGTGTGCACCCGCTCCGGGCTCAGCAGCAGCGCCCGCACCGAGGCCCCGCGCCGCGCCAGCAGCGCCCCCGCGTACAGCGCGTCCCCGCCGTTGTCCCCGCTCCCCGCCAGCACCAGCACCCGGGCCCCGTACACCCGCCCGAGCAGCCGCGCGCAGACCGCCGCCAGCCCGTACGCGGCCCGCCCCATCAACGTCCCCTCGGGCAGCCGGGCCATCAACTCGCCCTCCGCCGCCCGGACCTGACCGACCGTGTGAGCGCTGCGCATTGCCCGTCCTCCCAGCCTTCGCCGATGACCACGGACGACGCTACGCCCTGGGACCGCGCACCACGACCGCTCCGGGCCACCACCCCGCCGACCCGGCCGGCGGGGTGGTGGCCCGATCGGCGCTACTCGACCGTCACCGACTTGGCGAGGTTGCGGGGTTGGTCGACCTCGTGGCCCTTGGCGGTGGCCAGCTCGCAGGCGAAGACCTGGAGCGGGACGGTGGCCACCAGCGGCTGGAGCAGCACCGAGGTCGCCGGGATGCGGATCAGGTGGTCGGCGTACGGGACGACCTCCTGGTCGTCCTCCTCGGCGATCACGATGGTGCGGGCGCCGCGGGCCCGGATCTCCTGGATGTTGGAGACGATCTTGTCGTGCAGCACCGAGCGCCCGCGCGGCGACGGCGCCACCACCACGACCGGCAGGCCGTCCTCGATCAGCGCGATCGGCCCGTGCTTCAACTCGCCCGCCGCGAAGCCCTCGGCGTGCATGTACGCCAGCTCCTTGAGCTTCAACGCCCCCTCCAGCGCCACCGGGTACCCCACGTGCCGCCCCAGGAACAGCACCGCCCGGGCGTCCGCCAGCGACCGCGCCAGCTCCCGCACCGGCTCCATGGTCCGCAGCACCTGCTCGACCTGCCGGGGCGCGTCCTGCAGCTCCTCGATCACCGCCAGCACCTCGTCCCCCCACTTGGTGCCGCGCACCTGCCCCAGGTACAGCGCCACCAGGTAGCAGGCGACCAGCTGGGTCAGGAAGGCCTTGGTCGAGGCCACCGCCACCTCGGGCCCCGCGTGCGTGTACAGCACCGCGTCCGACTCCCGGGGGATCGTCGAGCCGTTGGTGTTGCAGATCGCCAGCACCTTCGCACCCTGCTCCCGCGCGTGCCGCAGCGCCATCAGGGTGTCCATCGTCTCCCCCGACTGGGAGATCGCCACCACCAGCGTCCGCTCGTCCACGATCGGATCCCGGTAACGGAACTCCGACGCCACCTCCACCTCGCACGGCAGCCGCGTCCAGTGCTCGATCGCGTACTTCGCGATCGCCCCCGCGTGGTACGCCGTCCCGCAGGCGACGATCACCACCTTCTCCACCGACCGCAAGTCCGCGTCCGCCAACCGCAGCTCATCCAGCGTCAGCTGCCCGTCCACCCCGATCCGCCCCAGCAGGGTGTCCGCCACCGCCTTCGGCTGCTCCGCGATCTCCTTCAGCATGAAGTGGTCGTACCCCCCCTTCTCCGCCGCCGACGCGTCCCAGTCCACGTGGTACTCCCGCACCACCCCCGGCGCACCGTCGAACCCCGTCACCGACACCCCGTCAGC
>NZ_JBIWFX010000013.1:0-223619 GCF_044763225.1 Kitasatospora sp. NPDC096147
TATCTGGCGTTGACTTTTGGCACGCTGTTGAGTTCTCAAGGAACGGTGGCTTCCTTCGGTCTGCCTTCCGGCAGGCCCTCCGGGCGCTTCGTTCTTTCGTGTTCTTAGCTTACCAGATGTTTTCCGCTCCGTTTCCGGCGCTTCGTTCATCCAACTCGCTTGCGTCTTCTGCGACCTGACGGCCTGTCCGACGTTTCAAACCTTAGCCGATCCCCGCTCCGAAAAGCGAATCCAGCCGCAATCCATATAAACGCCCACGCCGAATAGACCCACCCCGCAAAAGAGCACGAGGCAGCACTGAATCAGAAGAGGTGTTCCAAGGATTGGCCGCCCCGGGACCGTCCACACAGAACGCGTGTCCGGTGCTCCCTGCCGAGCGACTAGAGAACTGTACGCCCGTCTCCGACCGAAGGCAAACGTCCCACCTCGAAGGCCCGCGTGCACATGGCGAGTGCCTCCTCCACGTACGCGCCGTTGGGTCCGTCGTTGCCGTCGATCCACGCACGGGCGGCCTCCGGGGTGCGGCCTCCGCTCACATGACGGTGCATCAGGCGCTCATCGCGCACAGCGGCCGGGGTGGAGAGGTACCAGAGCTCGTGGAGCAGGGAGCGGACTGCCGCCCACGGGGTGTCGGTGTTGGCGAGGTAGTTGCCCTCGGTGATCACCAGGCGGGTGTGGGGGTGGATGGCATGGCGGCCGGCCACCGGCTCGTCGAGGGTGCGGTCGAAACCGGGGGCGTACACCTCGGTGAAGCGTTCGGCATGGGCTCGGCGCAGCAGGGCGACGTAGCCGTGAGCGTCGAAGCTCGGCGGGGAGCCCTTCCGGTGGCGCAGGCCCAGGCGGTCGAGCTGGGCGTTGGCGAGGTGGAAGCCGTCCAGGGGCAGGTAGGCGGCGGTGCCGGGGCCGTGGGCGCGGTCGATCTCGGTGACCAGGTGCAGGGCGAGGGTGGACTTGCCGGCGCCGGGCGGGCCGGTGAGGCCGAGGATCGAGCGGCCCTTGTGGACGGTGCGGCCGTTGAGGAGGCGGGCCGCGAGGTCGACCAGCTCCGCTGCGGTCACGGACTCCGTGACCGGGCCGGCGGAGGAGGGGGAGGAAGAAGGACGAGGGGATTCCAGCGGCATGGGGCGCACCCTACTCAGCCGGGTGCGCGGTGAGAACCGGCACGTCGAAGGTGAGGGTGCCCGCGTCGGCGTCGAGGGTGGCGGGCAGGCCGAGCGGCACGGTCAGGGTGGAGGGGCAGTGGCCGAAGCCGAACTCCCAGACCACCGGGACGCCGAGCGGGGCGAGCCGGTCCGCCATGGTGGCGCGGACCTGGTCGAGCGGGCCGCAGTCCTCCCAGGATCCGAGGGCGATCCCGGCCACCCCGTCCAGGGCGCCGCTGCGGAGCAGCTGGGTGAGGATGCGGTCGAGCTGGTACGGGTGCTCGCCGACGTCCTCCAGCAGCAGGAGGGTGCCCGCGAAGGACGGACGCGCGGTGGGGGTGCCGCGTTCGGCGGCGAGCAGGGCGGCGCAACCGCCCGCCGTGATGCCCCGGGCGGTACCGGGCACGAGGGGGGTGCCGGTGCCGCCGACCACCAGGGTGGTCTGCGGCTCGAAGAGGGTGCGCCGCAGGTGCTCGGCGGTGGGCGGGTCGGCGATGAAGGTGGCGCCGGTGCCGAGCGGGCCGTAGAGGGTGGGGACGCCGAGGCGCTGGGCGATCGCCTCGTGCAGGACGGTGATGTCGCTGAACCCGACCAGGGCCTTCGCCGGTGCGGCGCGCAGTGCGTCCCAGTCGAGCAGGTCGACCATCCGCTGGACGCCGTAGCCGCCCCGGGCACAGATGACGGCCGCGATGGTGGGGTCCAGCCACGCCTGCTGGAAGTCGGCGGCACGGTCGGCGTCGGTGCCGGCCAGGTAGCCGAGGTGGTTGTCCCGGTGGTGCGCGCCGGGGACGACCTCCAGACCCCAGGAGCGGAGGATCGCGGTGCCCGCCGTGATCTGCTCGGCTTCGAGCGGTCCGCTGGTGGCCACCAGGGCGACCCGGTCACCGGGCACCAGGCGGCGGCCCCGGCGCGGCGACGGGCCGGCCGCGTGCACGGCGGCGGGTGTGGTGGGCATGGTGGACGGAGCGGTGGTGATCGGCTGAGACATCGTCAGGTACCCCTCGGCGGCGCAGGCCCGGTGCCGGCCGGACGGGTGCCCGGCCGGTACCGCGCGGTCCCTCCCAGTCCTACCGCATGCCCATCGCGTGGCGGACCTCGGCCAGGGTGGCGTCGGCGATCGCGTTGGCCCGATCGGCGCCGTCGGCGAGGACGGTACGCAGCAGGGTTCGGTCCCGGGCGAGTTCGGCACGGCGGGCGCGGATCGGGCGGAGGTACTCGTTGACCGCCTCGGTCACGTGCCCCTTGAGCGCGGCGGCGCCGCCGTCGCCGATCTCGGCGGCGATCGCGGCCGGGTCGCGGTCCTGGCAGAGGGCGGCCAGCCGGAGCAGGCCGGAGACGCCCGGGCGGGCCTCGGGGTCGTAGTCGATGTGACGCGAGGCGTCGGTGGTGGCACCCCGAATGAGCTTGGCGGTCTGGTCCTCGGTGGCGCCGAGCGGGATGGCGTTGCCCCGGCTCTTGCTCATCTTGCCGCCGTCGGTGCCGACGAGCAGTGGGGTGTCGGAGAGCAGCGGGCGGGGCTCGGGGAAGAGCTCGGTGGCGTAGCGCTCGTTGAAGCGGCGGGCGATGGTGCGGGTGGTCTCCAGGTGCGGGAGCTGGTCGCGGCCGACCGGGACCAGGGTGGCCTTGCAGAACAGGATGTCGGCGGCCTGGTGCACGGGGTAGGTGAACATCAGGCCGCTGACGGCCGCCTGGCTGGAGTGCGCGATCTCGTCCTTGACGGTGGGGTTGCGGCTGAGTTCGGCGACGCTGACCAGGCTGAGGAAGGGGAGCAGCAGCTGGTTCAGGGCGGGGACGGAGCTGTGGGTGAAGATCGTGGCGCGATCCGGGTCGACGCCCGCCGCGAGGTAGTCCAGCACCAGGTCCTCGGCGGCCTCGGCCGGGCGGTCGGCCCGGTCCCGGTCGGTGAGGGTCTGGTAGTCGGCGACCACCAGGAGGAGTTCCACGCCGGAGGCCTGGAGGTCGACCCGGTTCTTCAGGGTGCCGAAGTAGTGGCCGAGGTGGAGCGGGCCGGTGGGGCGGTCGCCGGTGAGGATGCGGTGGCCCTCGGGGTGGCGGCGGACCTCGTCGAAGGTGAGGTGTGCGGTGGTGGCGGTTGCGGGGGCGGTGGTCTGCATCGGTGGCTCCTGGGGGGTGACGGTGGGTCGGGACCGTCCGCCGGGAGCCGCCGCGTGCGGACACGCCGCAGGGCCGCCCTCGCGGACGGCCCTGCGGTCATGCGTGCGGGGTGGCCGTCCTAGGACGGCCACCAGGTGAGGCACGGCTGAAGCTTCATGCCGCCCAGGCTAGCCGCGGCCTCGGCCCGGGGCCAGGGACTTTCGGTCGGGGCGGTCCGGGCGGTAGGGGCGGTCGGCGCGGTCGGTCCGTCAGCTGCCGGGCCCGGCTCAGCGGTTGGGCACGTAGCCGAGCTCGACCGGGATCACGGTGCCCCGGCCGGCCAGCCAGTCCTCGCGGACGGCAGCCAGCAGCTCGGGCAGTTGCGGGGGCCAGAGCGGATCGGCCGCCGGGTCGGCCAGGTCCTCAGGGGTCCACCAGCGGGAGTCCAGGATGCGGTCGGCGGTGTGCACGGCGCTGACGTCGCCGACCGTGCCGCGCCGGGGGCCCCGGCTCAGGTAGATGTGCTCGTGCTGGCGGACCGGGATGCCGTGCCAGGTGAAGTCGTGCTCCCAGGTGCAGAGCAGCGGGCCGGGGGCCAGGTCGGTCCAGCCGGTCTCCTCCCAGAGCTCACGCCGGGCTCCGGTGGTCGGGGACTCGCCGTCCTCGATGCCACCGCCCGGCAGGTTCCAGTGGACGCCGACCTCGCTGTTGTCCGAACGGAGCAGGAAGACCGACCCGCCGGGCTCCAGTACGGCGGTCCGCGCCGCGCGTCGTGGGGTTCGCATCCGGTCACCCTGGCAGACCCCTCCGGCCGGGCCCAACGGCATTTCCGGTGCGCGGCACTCCCCCGCCCCTACCCTGGGCGAATGATCCTCTTCCCCGTCGATCCGCTGACGCCCCGGCGCCCCGACCCGCACTTCCTGCTGGAGGCCCGCCGGGTCACCGAACTCGGCGGCGGAAGCGTCCTCCTGGACCACGACGCACTGCTGGCCGGGGATGTCCGGGCGGCCGTCCGAGGGGTCCCGGCGGGTGGCGGACCGCTCTGGTACCGGGGGTGGATGATCCCGACGGCCCGGTACGCGGAGCTGGCCGAGACCCTCGCCGCGCGCGGGCGGCCCCTGCTCACCGGCGGAGCCTCCTACGCCGACGCCCACGAACTGCCGGGCTGGTACCCGGTGTTCGAGGGTTCGACGCCGGAGAGCGTCTGGCTGCCCGGTGCGGTGGTGGAGGACGGAGCGCTCGCGGAGGCGGCGCAGCGGCTGGGCGGGCGCGGGCCGGCCGTGGTGAAGGACTACGTGAAGTCCCGCAAGGACGAGTGGGACCAGGCGTGCTACGTGCCGGAGTTGGCCGACACGGCGGGGTTGGCCAGGGTGGTGCGGCGGTTCGTGGAGCTCCAGGGGGAGTTCCTGGCCGGGGGTGTGGTGCTGCGGCGGTTCGAGGAGTACCGGCAGGGCCCGGACGGGCGGGCGGTGGAGGCCCGGGTGTGGTGGCTGGACGGCGATCCGGTGCTGGTCGGCCCGCACCCGGACCGGCCGGACGCGGTGGTCCGGCCGGAGCTCGGCGGGGTGCAGTGGCTGGTGCGGTCGCTGGGATGCCGCTTCGTCACCACCGACCTGGCGCAGTCGGCGGCGGACGGTTCCTGGCGGGTGGTGGAGGTCGGGGACGGTCAGGTGAGCGAGCTGCCGCGCGGGGCGGACCTGGGGCGGCTGCTCACGGCGTTGCTCTCGCGGACGGGGGGCTGAGGTCCAAGGAGGAGCACGACGCCGGAGCCGGGGCGGAGATCGGTGACGTCCCAGGAGGGCGAGGAGTCGCAGGCCCCGGGCCGGGGTGCCGGGTGCGGGCGCTCGCCCCGGAGGACCGCACCGTGCCTGGCAGCCGAGTGGCCGGCTCCCGACTCGGGCGGTTCCCCGCGCCCCTGACGGCCCTTCGGGCGGCTGGTCAGCGGGGGACGGTGACCCGGTGCTGCGCTGCCGCCGTCCGCTGGGCCGGCACGAACACCCGGACCGTCGGGGCCGTCGCCCGGCGGCGGGCGATCAGGACCAGGGGGACGGCCACCGTGGCGAGCAGGGCGCCGAGGGCCAGGCCCGTGCCCGGGTAGCCGACGGCGGAGGCCAGCACGGCGCCGGTCAGCGGGCCGGCCGCCACGCCGAGCGAGGAGCCGGCACCGGCCAGCACGGCCCAGCGTCCGGCCGGGTCCAACCCGGCGGCCACGGCGATCAGGTGACTGAGCACCAGCGGGTAGCAGGTGTTCCAGAGCACCTCGCCGACCGCGAAGGGCAGGACCGACCCGGCACCGCCCGCCAGCACCATGCACAGCGCGATCACCGCCGTGCCCGCCCCGATCGGCAGCGCCCGGCCGAAGCGCGGGCCCACCGCGCTCGCCACCGCCACCCCGAGCAGCCCGCCGCCGAGGGCGGCGGCGAAGACCAGGCCGAGCGTCCGCTCGTCCAGGCCGACCCGGGCGGTGCCGATCTGGCCGCTGATGCCCCAGAGCGCGTTCTGACCCATCGACCAGAGCAGCAACCCACCGGCCAGCACGCAGCCGGCCGCCTTCCTGGGCAGACCCCCTCCGCCGGTGCCGACCGCCGCTGGGCCCGCAGCCGACAGGCCGGCAGCCGCCGTCGGACCGACCGTCAGCCGACCCGTCGTCAGACCGGCCAGCAGCGCCCAGCCCGCGACCGCAGCGAACGGCCACCCGTGCCCGGCCCCGAGCCGGGGCAGGGCCAGGAAGAGCACCCCGGCCACCGAGGAGGTGGTGAGCAGGCCCAGGGCCGAGCCGCGCTGCGGGTCGGCAGTGGCGGCGATGCCGGTGGCGGCCACGGCCGTCGCGGTACCCGCGCCGAGGCCGGTGAGCAGGCAGCCGACCAGCAGCTGCGGCAGGTGGGTGGAGAGGGCGGCGAGCGTGCCGCCGACCGCGAGCAGCCCGATCGCGCCCCGGGCCAGCCGGACCGGCCCGTACCGCCGCACCCGGCCGGCCAGCGCCAGCCCGGCCGAGGCCGAGGCGAGCAGCAGGGCGCTGCCCACCGACCCGGCCTGAGGCACGGTCAGCCCGAACGAGGCGACCAACCGGCCGACCACGGTCGGCAGCAGGTAGGCGGGCAGGTACCCGGCCGAGAACAGCGCCACCAGCGCGAGGGCGGCGCTGCGGGGAGCGCGGGAAGCGACGTCGCCGGGTGCGACGTCGGCGGACGCGACATCGGCGGGCGCGGGGCGCACGGTGCTGAGCCGTGCCGCGCGGGCGCGCGGAACCATGGGCATGGCCTCTCGACCAGGGCGGACCGGGGTGGTGCTCCCGGCCTCTCGCGCGGTCGCCCGCCCTGTCTACCAGCCCGCCCCCGGGTGACGGCCCGTCAGAACCGTCCCGCAACCCGCAGGCTGCACAGTTGCGTCCCGCCCGAGATCGCTCCGTGATCGAACGACCCCCGGGGCGGGACGTCACCTGGCGGCTGCTACACCCGTTCCTTCTCGTGGTGCTCGGCGATGAACGCGCGCCACAGGCGGGCGTAGGCACCGTCGAGGGCGAGCAGCGCGTCGTGGGTGCCGTCCTCCACCACCCGGCCGTGGTCCAGCACCACCACCCGGTCGGCCCGCTCGGCGGTGGTCAGGCGGTGGGCGATGACCAGGGTGGTGCGGCCACCGGCCAGCCGGTCGGCGGCGCGGTTGACGGCGGCCTCGGTGGCCAGGTCGAGCGCGGCGGTGGCCTCGTCCAGCAACAGCACGTCCGGGTCGACCAGCTCGGCCCGGGCCAGGGCGATCAGCTGGCGCTGGCCGGCCGAGAGGTTGCGCCCCCGGGAGGTGACCTGGTGCTCGTAGCCACCGGACAGGCCGGTGATCATCTCGTGCGCGCCGACCGCCCGGGCCGCCGCCTCCACCTCGGCCTCGCCCGCCTCCGGCCGCCCGTACGCGATGGCCTCGCGGACCGTGCCGGCGAACAGGTACGCCTCCTGCGGCACCACACCGAGCCGGTGCCGGTACTGGGCCAGGTCGTACGCGGCGACGTCGGTCCCGTCCACCAGCACCCGGCCGCCGGTCACGTCGTAGAACCGCGCCACCAGCTTGACCAGGGTGGACTTGCCGGCACCGGTCTCGCCGACCAGGGCGACGGTCTGCCCGGCCGGGACGTGCAGGTCGATGCCGCTGAGCACGTCCGGCCGGGTCTCGTCGGCGCTCCGGTAGCCGAAACTGACGTCCTGGAAGGTGATCTCGCCGCGCAGCTTGCCGACCGGTAGCGGATGCTCGGCGTCGGGAGTGCTGGTGGGGGTGCGCAGCAGTTCACGGATCCGGCCGAGGCCGACGGCGGCCTGCTGGTAGCCGTCGAAGATCTGCGAGAGCTGGTTGACCGGGGCGAAGAACAGGTCGATGTAGAGCAGGTAGGCGACCAGCGCGCCGATCGTCAGGGTGCCCGAGTCGACCCGGGCCGCGCCGACGATCAGCACCAGCGCGGCGGCCGTGCCGGAGAGGAACTGGACGAACGGGAAGTAGAGGGAGATGTAGAACTGGGCGCGGTTGCGGGAGTTGCGGTAGGCGAGCCCGCTGGCCTCGAACCGCTGGGTGTTGACGGTCTGCCGGCGGAACGCCTGGACGATCCGCATGCCCGCGACGTTCTCCTGGAGCTCGGCGTTGACGGTGCTGATCAGCTCGCGGGAGAGCTGGTACTGGCTGCTGGACTTGCGGCGGAAGATCCAGGTCGCCACCGCCAGCAGCGGCAGCACGGCGAACACCACCAGGGCCAGGCCCGGGTCGATCACCAGCAGCGCGGCGAAGATGCCGAAGAAGGTCAGCAGGCTGACCACGGCGGTCACCACACCGGTCTGCAGGAAGGAGCTGATCGAGTCGACGTCGGTGGTCATCCGGGTCATGATCCGGCCGGACAGCTCGCGCTCGTAGTAGTCCAGGCCGAGCCGGTTGAGGTGGGCGAAGATCTTCAGCCGCAGGCCGTAGAGCATCCGCTCGCCGGTCCGTCCGCTGACCCTGGTCTCGGTGCTCTGCACCAGCCAGTCGAGCAGCACGATGACCAGCGCGGCGAGCGAGGCGACCGCCACTCCGGACATCGCGGCCTTGCTGACGCCGTCGTCGATGCCGTGCCGGATCAGGATCGGCAGGCTGAGCCCGGCCGCCGCGTCCAGGGCGACCAGCAGCAGGGCGATCAGCAGCGGGAGGCGGAACGGGGCCAGCATCCGGCGCAGGTTGAAGTCCGGGTCACCGGCCTCGGCCTGCTCGACCGGGATCGCCGGGGTGTCGGTGGCGGGCGGCAGCGCGGCCACCTTGGCCAGCAGCTCCGCCTTGTCGTCGGCCTTCTTGCCGGCCTGCTGGGCGTCCTTCCGGGAGGGCTTCCCGGTCGTGGGGGCATCGGTCGTGGGGGCATCGGTCGGCCCGGCCGTCGCCGAAGGCGGCGGGGGCGGAGCAGCCGCGGCGAGCGGTGCGGTCGATGCGACCGGCTCGGCCGGGGGCGCGTCGAGGATCTCGTCGGGATTGCTGATCAGGGCCCGGTAGAGCGGACATCGGGCGTCCAGCTCGTCGTGCGTGCCGATGTCGACCAGTCCGCCCCGGTCCAGCACCGCGATCCGGTCGGCGAGTTGGAGGGTGGAGCGGCGGTGCGCGATCAGCAGGGTGGTCCGGCCGGCCGTGACACCGTGCAGTGCCCGGTGGATCTCGGCCTCGACCTGCGGGTCCACCGCCGAGGTCGCGTCGTCCAGCAGCAGCACCGCCGGATCGGTGAGGATGGCCCGGGCCAGCGCGATCCGCTGCCGCTGGCCGCCGGAGAGGGTGAGGCCCTGCTCGCCGACCTTGGTCGCGTAGCCCTCGGGCAGCTCGCGGATGAAGCCGTCGGCCTGGGCGGCCCGGGCGGCGGCCTCGACCTGCTCGTCGGTGGCGTCGGGGCGGCCGTAGGCGATGTTGGCCCGGACGCTGTCGGAGAACAGGAAGCTGTCCTCCGGGACGATGCCGACGGTGGCCCGGACGGAGTCCAGGGTGAGCTCGCGGACGTCGTGCCCGTAGAGCCGGACCGCGCCCGACGCGGGGTCGTAGAAGCGCGGCACCAACTGCGCCACGGTGGACTTGCCGGACCCGGAGGCGCCGACCAGGGCGAGCGTCTCGCCCTCGGCCAACCGGAAGCTCAGGCCGCGCAGCACGTGGCCGCTGCCCTCACCGGTCCGGTCAGCGGTCCGGTCGGCAGCCTGAGCGCTCGTCGCAGCGCTCGTCGCACCGTCGGTCGGATCGCTCGCCGGACGGCTCGTCAGATCACCGTAGGAGAAGTCGACCCGGTCGAACTCGATCGCGGGAGCGCCCACCGAACGCGGCAGCGCGGTGAGGTCGAGGGCATCCGCGGCCTGCTGGACCTTCGGGCGCAGGTCGACCAGTTCGAGCACGCGCTCCACGCCGGCCCGGGCCTGCTGGCCGACGGTGATCACCATGGTGAGCATCCGGACCGGGCCGGTGAGCTGGGCCAGGTAGGTGGAGAAGGCGACGAAGGTGCCGAGGCTGATCTGACCCCTGACGGCCAGCCAGCCGCCGAGCGCCAGCACCGCGACCTGGCCGAGGGCGGGCACGGCCTGCATCGCCGGGTTGTAACGGGCACTCAGCCGGATGGAGCGCAGCCGGGCGGCGAACAACCGGCCGGAGGCGGCCTCCAGCTTGGCCCGCTCCTGGGCCTCCTGGCCGAAGCCCTTGACCACCCGGACGCCGCCGACCGCGCCGTCCACCACCCCGGCCACTGCGGCGGCCTCCTGCTGTGCGGCCCAGGTCGCGGGGAACAGCCGCTTGCGGCTGAGCGTCGCCGTCCACCAGAGGGCCGGGCCCATCAGCAGGGCGATCAGGGTGAGCGGCGGGGAGAGCCAGAGCATGACGCCCAGTGACATGCCGAACATCAGCACGTTCCCGGTCATCATCGGCAGCATGAAGAGCAGCCCGACCACGAGCTGGAGGTCGGAGGTGGCCCGGCCGACCACCTGACCGGTGTCCAGCTCGTCCTGCCGCCGCCCGTCGAGGCGGGTGAGCGAGCGGAACAGGTCGGACCGCATGTCGTGCTGGACGTCGATGGCGAGCTGGCCGCCGAAGTACCGGCGGACCTGGGTGCAGAGGAAGACGACGGCGGCGGCCACCAGCAGCGCGACCGCCCAGGGGGTGAGCGGGCGGCTGTGCGTGGTGATCACGTCGTCGATGATCACCTTGGTGATCAGCGGGATGGTGGAGGTGACGGCCATGCCGACCAGCGAGGCGCCGAACGCGAGCAGCACGCCCCGGCGGTGACGCCAGCTGTAGCCGGCCAGGCGGCGGAGCCAGCCGGCGGTCCGGTCTTCGGATGCAGATCCGTGAGTCTCACGCATATTTAGGGATACTAACCATTTCATCGCTCGCCCCCCAGTGCTTATCCGACGGGCCCCTCGATGCGAACAGCCCCGCCACCGGGCTGCTTCCCGGTCCGACCAGCATCACTTCCCGGCGCGACCCGGCGGACCGGTCGGACGTACTCCGTGCGGACCGCCGTTGGACCTAGGCCGGTGGGCGGACCGCCGCCCTGGAGGACCCGCCGGGCCGGAGCGCACCGGACCGGACCGGATCAGCCGACGGAGCGGATCCTCAGGCGGACCGGGCCGGCGGGCGGAGCGGATCCTCAGGCGGACCGGCTCAGCGGGCGGACTGCTCGGCGGCGGCGCTGAAGGCGCCCTGGGCCAGGCCACGCAGCAGGGCGGCGGTGGCGGCGCGGGACAGGCCGGTGCGGTCGGCGCTGTGCGGGGTGGAGTTGAGCAGGCCGAAGACCGCGTGGACCACCGTGCGGGCGGTCGGCTCGGCAGCGGGCTCGGCCAGCGCCGGGTGGGCCTGGCGGACGGCGTCGACCCAGAGCTCGACGTAGGAGCGCTGGAGCCGGCGGACCTTGCGGCGGTCCTCCTCCTTGAGGTGCAGCAGCTCACGGTCGTGCAGGGTGATCAGGTCGCGGTCGTCCAGCGCGAACTCGACGTGGCCGTCGATCAGGGCGTCCAGTGCGCCGTCCGGCGTACCGGCCTCACCCGCTCGGCGCCGTCCCTCCTCCAGCAGTCGCTCGCTGATGCCGATCAGGAGGTCGGCGAGCATCGCGTCCTTGCCGGAGAAGTGCCGGTAGAGCGCGGGGCCGCTGATGCCCACCGCCTTGCCGATCTCGTCCACCCCGACACCGAGGAAGCCCCGGGCGGCGAACAGCCGGGCCGCCTCGCGGCGGATCTGGTCCCGGCGCGGGACGGCGGGGGCTACGGGGACCTTCGACATGACACCCATCGTAGACAGTGGGGTTATCGATGGTTAACCTGAGGGCGGGAGTTAACGCTCATTAACTTGGGGCGGCTCCGGGTCCCGGCCACCCGTACCGTCGGCCCGGCCCGTCCGCTCTCCGAGGGCAAGGGAGCTCTGGGGATGGTCCTCTCTACTGCCGGACCGCACGCCGGTCCGGCCGGCAGCGCACTGCCGGCGTTCGATCCGGCCGCCGCGCCCGCGCCACGGCTGGAGAGCGCGGCCGATCCGGGCTCCGCCGCCTACCGGGCGAACGTCGCCGCGCACCGGGCCTTGGTGGCCGAGCTGCGGACGAAGCTCGGCACGGCCGCCGAGGGCGGCGGCGCCAAGGCCCGTGCCCGGCACACCGCACGCGGCAAGCTGCTGCCGCGCGACCGGGTGGACACCCTGCTCGACCCGGGCTCCCCCTTCCTGGAGCTGGCCCCACTCGCGGCGGACGGCCTCTACGACGGCGCCGCCCCGGCGGCCGGCGTGATCGCCGGGATCGGCCGGGTGGCCGGGCGCGAGGTGGTGGTGGTCGCCAACGACGCCACCGTCAAGGGCGGCACCTACTACCCGATGACGGTGAAGAAGCACCTCCGGGCCCAGGAGGTGGCGCTGGAGAACCAGCTGCCCTGCCTCTACCTGGTGGACTCCGGCGGCGCCTTCCTGCCGATGCAGGACGAGGTCTTCCCGGACCGCGACCACTTCGGCCGGATCTTCTACAACCAGGCCCGGCTGTCGGCCGCCGGCATCCCGCAGATCGCCGCCGTGCTCGGCTCCTGCACGGCCGGCGGCGCGTACGTCCCGGCGATGAGCGACCAGGCCGTGATCGTCCGGAACCAGGGCACCATCTTCCTCGGCGGCCCGCCGCTGGTGAAGGCGGCCACCGGTGAGGTGGTCACCGCCGAGGAGCTGGGCGGCGGCGAACTGCACTCCCGCACCTCGGGCGTGACGGACCATCTGGCCGAGGACGACGCGCACGCCCTGGCCATCGTCCGGACCATCGTCTCCGGCCTCGCCCCGCGCGCCGCCAAGCCCTGGCCGCTCGCCCCGGTCGAAGCCCCCGCGCTCGACCCGGCCGGGCTGTACGGCGCGGTGGCGGTGGACCCGCGCACGCCGTACGACGTCCGCGAGGTGATCGCCCGGCTGGTGGACGGCAGCCGGTTCGCCGAGTTCAAGGCGGAGTACGGAGCCACCCTGGTCACCGGCTTCGCCCGGATCCACGGCCACCCGGTCGGCATCGTCGCCAACAACGGCGTGCTGTTCGCCGAATCCGCCCTCAAGGGCGCGCACTTCATCGAGCTCTGCGACCAGCGCGGCATCCCGCTGCTCTTCCTGCAGAACATCACCGGCTTCATGGTCGGGCGCCAGTACGAGGCCGGCGGCATCGCCAAGCACGGCGCCAAGATGGTCACCGCCGTGGCCTGCACCCGGGTGCCCAAGCTGACGGTGGTGATCGGCGGCTCGTACGGCGCCGGGAACTACTCGATGTGCGGCCGGGCCTACTCCCCCCGCTTCCTCTGGATGTGGCCGAACGCCAAGATCTCGGTGATGGGCGGTGAGCAGGCGGCCTCGGTGCTCGCGACGGTGCGCCGCGACCAGTTGGAGGCCCAGGGCGAGGAGTGGCCCGGCGAGGCCGAGGAGGAGTTCAAGCGGCCGGTCCGCGAGCAGTACGAGCGGCAGGGCAACGCCTACTACTCCACCGCGCGGCTGTGGGACGACGGCGTGATCGACCCGCTGGACACCCGGACCGCGCTCGGCCTGGCACTGACCGCGTGCGCCAACGCCCCGCTCGCTCCGGCCCGGCCGTACGGCGTCTTCCGCATGTGACGCGACGTCAGGGAGGGCGCCGGGCCGACCCGGTGCCCTCCCCGGATCGCCGCCCGCCCGGATCGCGGCCCGCAGGGTCCGACCCTGCCGTCCCGATCCGCCCGCCCCGATCCGCCCCGACCGATCCGCCCGATCCCGCTCACGACCCGGAGGAACGCCTCCCATGTTCGACACAGTTCTGGTCGCCAACCGAGGCGAGATCGCGGTCCGGGTGATCCGCACGCTCCGCCGCCTCGGCGTGCGCTCGGTCGCGGTGTTCAGCGACGCGGACGCCGACGCTCCGCACGTCCGGGAGGCTGACCTCGCCGTCCGGCTCGGCCCGGACGGCCTCAGCGACAGCTCCGCCACCGAGACCTACCTGCGCGGTGACCTGATCCTGGCCGCAGCCCACCGGACCGGGGCGCAGGCGATCCACCCGGGCTACGGCTTCCTCGCCGAGAACCCGGGCTTCGCCCGGGCCTGCTCCGAGGCCGGGGTGGTCTTCATCGGCCCGCCGCCCGGCGCGGTGGAGCTGATGGGCGACAAGATCAACGCCAAGGAGGCCGTCCGAGCCGCCGGGGTGCCCGTGGTCCCGGGCAGCGTCGGACGCGGTGCCGGTGCCCCCACCGATGCCGAACTGACCGCCGCCGCGACCGAGATCGGCTACCCCGTACTGCTCAAGCCCTCGGCCGGCGGCGGCGGCAAGGGCATGCGGCTGGTCCGCGACCCGGCCGACCTGGCGACCGAACTGGCCGCCGCCCGCCGGATCGCCCGGACCGCCTTCGGCGACGACACCCTGCTGCTGGAGCGCTGGGTCGACCGCCCGCGCCACATCGAGGTGCAGGTCCTGGCCGACACCCACGGCCGGACGGTGCACCTGGGCGAGCGCGAGTGCAGCCTGCAGCGCCGGCACCAGAAGCTGATCGAGGAGGCTCCCTCCGTCCTGCTGAACCCGGAGACCCGGGCGGCGATGGGGGCGGCGGCGGTCCGCGCGGCCGAGGCCTGCGGCTACACCGGGGCCGGCACGGTCGAGTTCATCGTCCCCGGGCTGGATCCGGACGGGCCCGCGCCCAAGGGCGTCATGGACTTCTTTTTCATGGAGATGAACACCCGGCTCCAGGTCGAGCACCCCGTCACCGAACTGGCCATCGCGGTGGGGGCGGACACCCCGGCCCCGGCCCGGCTGGACCTGGTCGAGTGGCAGGTGCGGGTCGCCTCCGGCGAGCAGTTGACCTTCGATCAGTCGGACCTCTCCTTCCTGGGCCACGCGATCGAGGCCCGGATCTGCGCCGAGGACCCCGAGCGGGACTTCCTCCCGACGGGTGGTCGGGTCCTGCTCCTGGAGGACCCGCAGGGTGAGGGCGTCCGGGTGGACTCCGGCATCCAGCGGGGCACCGAGGTCGGCAGCCTGTACGACCCGATGCTCGCCAAGGTGATCGCCTACGGACCGGACCGGGCCACCGCGCTCCGTCGGCTCCGGGCGGCGCTGGCCGACACCCGGGTGCTCGGCGTCACCACCAACGCCGGCTTCCTCCGGCGGCTGCTGGCCCATCCGGACGTGGTCGCCGGTCGGCTGGACACCGGGCTGGTCGAGCGCACGATGGAGCTGACGCCGGAGCTGCTGGCCTCCTCCTTCACGGCCGCTCCGACCGGCCCCGCCCCGACGGCGGACGGCTCCCCGGCCGAACCCCTCTTCCACGCCGCCGCACTGGCCCGGCAGTTGAGCCCGGCCCCGGCCGCCTCCCCCGACGGTGGCTGGACCGACCCGTTCGCCGAATCCACCGGCTGGCGGCTCGGCGGCACCCCCGCCTGGACCGTGCACCGGCTCAGGCTGCCCGGTCAGGAACCGGTGACCGTCCGACTGCGCCCCGCCGCCGCTGCCGCACCCGCCTCCCCGGGAACTGGCAGCATCTGGGACGCCCGACTCGACGACGGCCCGATCCGGACCGTCCGCGCCGCCCTGACCGCCGGACGGCTCCGCCTCACCGTGGACGGTCTGCAGACCACCTTCACCCACACCACCGACGACTCCCCTGCCGGAGCGGTGCAGTGGCTCGGCGTCGACGGCGATGCCTGGGCCGTCCACCCGTACGACCCGGCCGCCGACCGGACGCGGGGCGGTGGCGACCACCACGGCGGCCTGACCGCGCCGATGCCCGGCACCGTCACCGTGGTGAAGACCTCGCCCGGCGAGCAGGTCCGCCGTGGTCAACCCCTGCTCGTCCTGGAGGCGATGAAGATGGAGCACGTGATCACCGCTCCGCACGACGGCACCGTCAGCGAGCTGCGGACGAGCGCCGGAGCCACCGTGGCGATGGACGAACTGCTGGTCGTGGTCGATCCCTCCGGGACCACCGACTCCGCCGCCGTGCCGGCCACCACCGGGGAGGCGTCGTGACCCCGCCGCCCGGCACCGGCCGCGACACCTCCGAGCACCACACCACGGACCAGCACACTGCGGGGCGCGAGCCCGATGCGCTCGACCTGGGCCTGCCCAGCGTCGTCCCGGACTCCGGCCTGCCCGGTCGGGTCAGTATCCACGAGGTCGGGCCTCGTGACGGTCTCCAGAACGAGAGTTCACTCGTACCGGTGACGGTGAAGGCCGAGTTCATCGCCCGGCTCGCGGCCGCCGGGCTGGAGCGGGTCGAGGCCACCAGCTTCGTCCACCCCAAGTGGGTGCCGCAGTTGGCCGACGCCGAGGAACTGATGCCCCGGCTCGCCGGACTGACCGACCGTCACCCCGGCCTGCGGCTACCGGTCCTGGTGCCGAACGAGCGCGGCCTGGACCGGGCCCTGGCCCACCACGCCACCGAGATCGCGGTCTTCGCCAGCGCCACCGAGACCTTCGCCCGGCGCAACCTCAACCGCTCGGCGGCCGAGGCACTGGAGATGTTCCGGCCGGTGGTCGAGCGCGCCGCCGGGGCCGGGGTGCCGACCCGGGGCTACCTCTCGATGTGCTTCGGCGACCCGTGGGAGGGCCCCGTCCCGCTCGACCAGGTGGTCGGCTTCGGTGTCCGGCTGCTCGAACTCGGCTGCACCGAGCTCAGCCTCGGCGACACCATCGGCGTGGCCACCCCGGGCCAGGTCACCGCGCTGCTCGCGGCGTTCGACCGGGCCGGCGTGCCGGCCGAACGGTTGGCGGTGCACTTCCACGACACCTACGGCCAGGCCCTGGCCAACACCCTCGCCGCGCTGCGCTCCGGCGTCAGCACCGTGGACGCCTCGGCCGGCGGCCTGGGCGGCTGCCCGTACGCCAAGAGCGCGACCGGGAACCTCGCCACCGAGGACCTGGTCTGGATGCTGCACGGCCTCGGCATCGAGACCGGCGTGGACCTGCGCTCGCTGGTCGCCACGAGCACCTGGATGGCGCGACAGCTCGGCCGCCCGAGCCCCTCCCGGGCCGTCCAGGCCCTGGCCGGCAGCCTCACCGCCGACCCGGCCGACTCCGCGGACACCCCCTCCGCCTGAGGCCGCGCGGCCGGCCCCTCCCCCTTCCCGCGCGGCCCCGCCCGTCCGGACCCCACACCTCTCAGCCCCGTTCCAGGAGGAACCACCATGCTCGACCACCGTTTGGACAGCGAGTACGAGGAACTGCGCCGCACCGTCGAGCAGTTCGCCAACGACGTGGTGGCCCCCAAGATCGGGGAGTACTACGAGCAGAACGAATTCCCGTACGAGATCATCCGCGAGATGGCCGGGATGGGCCTGTTCGGCCTGCCCTTCCCGGAGGAGTACGGCGGCATGGGCGGCGACTACTTCGCCCTCGGCCTGGCGCTGGAGGAGCTGGCCCGGGTCGACTCCTCGGTGGCGATCACCCTGGAGGCGGCGGTCTCGCTCGGCGCGATGCCGATCTACCGCTTCGGCACCGAGGAGCAGAAGCGGGAATGGCTGCCCCGGCTCACCTCGGGCGAACTGCTCGGCGCCTTCGGCCTGACCGAGCCGGAGGGCGGCTCCGACGCAGGCGCCACCCGCACCACGGCCCGCTACGACGCGGAGACCGACGAGTGGGTGATCAACGGCACCAAGTGCTTCATCACCAACTCGGGCACCGAGATGACCGGTCTGGTCACCGTGACCGCCCTCACCGAACCGATCGCTCGTTCGAGTGAAGACCCGGCTGACCCCTCGTCAACCCGTGAGATCTCCTCCATCATCGTTCCCACCGGTACCCCTGGGTTCACCGTCTCGCGCAAGTACTCCAAGGTCGGGTGGAACGCATCCGACACCCGTGAACTGTCCTTCACCGACTGCCGGGTCCCCGCCGCCAACCTGCTCGGCGCCCGAGGCCGCGGCTACGCCCAGTTCCTGCGCATCCTCGACGAGGGGCGCATCGCCATCGCAGCCCTGGCCACCGGCCTGGCCCAGGGCTGCGTCGACCAGTCCGTCAGCTACGCCGCCACCCGCCGCGCCTTCGGGCGGGCGATCGGCGCCAACCAGGTCATCCAGTTCAAGCTCGCCGACATGGAGATGCGCGCCCACACCTCCCGCCTGGCCTGGCGGGACGCCGCCTCCCGGCTGCTGCACTCCGAGCCGTTCAAGAAGGAGGCCGCGATCGCGAAGCTGTACTCGTCCGAGGCTGCCGTCGACAACGCGCGGGAGGCCACCCAGATCCACGGCGGCTACGGATTCATGAACGAGTACCCCGTCGCCCGCATGTGGCGCGACTGCAAGATCCTGGAGATCGGGGAGGGCACCTCCGAGGTCCAGCGGATGCTGATCGCGCGGGAGTTGGGCATCAACCCCTGACCACGCCGCACGACTCCTGACCCTTCGTCACGGATTCGGTCACGGGTGGGGCCGAGCGCCCGGCCGGCCTCACCTCGCAGCACCGTCCACCGCAAGCACCGTCCACCGACCCACTGCCCAACGACCCACTGCCCACGGACCCACCGGTCGCCGACCCACCTGCCCCGGCCACCCCGAAGGAGCCCGGTCCGCTCGGCGTCCCCGCTCAGGGGATGACGATCACGGGGCGGTTCGCCCGGCGCGCCAGCCGACCCGAGACCGAACCGAACAGCTTGCCCAGCAGCCCGTGGGTGGTCCCCACCACGATCGCGTCGGCGGCGTACTCCCGGCCGACCTCCTCGATCTCGTGGCAGATGTCCCCACCGCGCTCCACCAGGATCCAGGGCACCCCGTCGAGGTAGTCCGCGCACGCGAGTTCGAGGCCGAGGACCTCGGTCCGGTGGTCCGGCAGGTCCACGAAAACCGGCGGCTCGCAGCCGGCCCAGACCGTCGCGGGGAGCCGGTTGGCCACGTGCACGATCACCAGGCCGCACTGCGACCGGCGGGCCATGCCGACCGCGTACGCCAAGGCGCGCTCGCTGGAGAGCGAGCCGTCGAAACCGACCACCACACCGTGCTGGAAGACCGGATCGCAGACCTGCGCGGGCTGCGCCGCGAGCTCGGGTCCACCGGCCCGGCCCGGGACGGCTCCTGCCGCTCCGGTGCCACCCGCGATCGTTCCGTCCGTCATCGCAGCCCCCTCGCCACGTCCACCACGACCCCCACCCCGCTGACCCAGCCACCGCTGGCGTGGCCGCAGTCGACTCCGATGCTCCCCGTCCCGGACCGGAGCGACCCCGGACCGACCGGCCCCGGACCAATCGGCCCCTGGCGTGGTGTCCGACGGGTCCGCGCTGCCGGGTGCGTGCGGCACTCCGGGTCGCAGCTCCCGGGCGAGCCGGGCGCGAAACGCGGCGTCCGCCGGTTCGGGGAGCTCAAAATCGACCATGTCTCAAAGCTCTTCGAGTGGAATGGGCCGACAGGAGGGGGACACGGATGCCCGGGCAACAGGTCCACCCGAACCGTCGAGCCGGTCTCCGCCGCGCACCACCGAATGTGACCTGTTCCTCTCAGAGTACGACCGGCCCCCGGTCCCGCCCAGCGGCAGAGCCGGAAATCGGCGAGGAATCCCGCGAACGGAGTCGCGCGCTTCCGGTTCTACACGCCCCACCGACGAGCCGGTGCGCCCGGCCCTTCAGGGCGAGTTCCATGGAGCTTCGCCGAGGAAGCCCCTGGACGCAACAGGGCTCAGGTACACCGTGATCCGACTGTCACCCTCCGCTTGCCGGACCAACGCCGCTCCGGCCGCACTCCGCGCGCCGGGCTGTCCCCTATATACGCGCACGTCACGCACCCCCACCCGACGATGCCGAACGCCGCCGCACCGTTCCGCCCCCCTCGCCGCACCAAACCTCCCGCCCCGCCGAACATCAACCGACCAACCGCTTCCGGCCAATTCGGCCCGGCACGGAGGGTAACGTGGCAATTGCCTGCTGCATACGCCGGGCGGCTGGCAGCATGCACCGCATGCCGCTGCTGCTGCTCGACCTCGACAACACCCTGCTCCCCCGGGACGCCGCATTCCGCGCCTGGGCCCGGGACTTCCTGGCCGAGCACCGGCTGCCGGACGCCGACCTGAGCTGGCTCACCACCATCGACGGCGGCGGCTACGTGCCGCGCAGCACCGTACTGGGAGCGGCCAAGCGCCGCTACGGGCTGGATCGTTCGCTGGACTTCCTGCTCGGCCACTACCGACGGGGCATCAACTCGCACATCCACTGTCCGCCCTCGCACCTCTCCGCACTCAACGCGGCCAGATCGGCGGGATGGTCGATCGGCATCGTGAGCAACGGCGGCACCCGCCCGCAGTTGGAGAAGATCCGCCGGGCCGGGCTCAGCGCCCTGGTCGACGGCTGGGTGATATCCGAGGAGGCCCGCTACCTCAAGCCCGACCCGCGCATCTTCGAGATCGCCGCCCAACGCTGCGGCGTCACCCCCACCGGCGACTGGACCGACCGGACCTGGATGGTCGGCGACCACGGCCCCGCCGACATCGCCGGCGCCGAGCTGACCGGCCTGCGCAGCGTCTGGATCCACCACGGCCGCCCGTGGGCCGAGTCGGGCTACCGCCCCACCCTCAGCGCGGCCGGCCTCCCCGAGGCCGTCGGGCTGGTGCTCTCCTCCCGCTCCGCCCCGGGCCCCGCCACCGCCACCCGCCGCACCACCCCGGCCACCTCCTCCACGGCCCGGGCCCGTACCGAACCGACACCCCGCCCGACCGCCCGGCCCCGCCTCGTCGGGGTCACCCCGCTGACCGCCCAAGCCGCCGCCCTGCCGGACACCAGGGGACGCCTCCTGGACGGAGTCGGCTGACGGGGCGTCACCCCGGCTCCGCACTCCGGCAAGCCCGCATCGACCCCTCCGCTGAAACGTCCACTGCCTCGTCCGCGACCGCTCCCGGGCCGTACGCGCTCGGCCCGGGACCCGGGAGCGGTGCTCGGGCACAGAGGCAGCCCGGCCACCCCAGCCAGCCGGACCAGCCTCCGCGACACCGGGCCCCCGGGCCGGATGCGCAGGCGACTCCCCATCCTCTCCGCGCCCCCGGCGAGGATGGCACCCCGACCGGGCGGCCACGGCCGCGGCTACCGCTACCGCCACCAGCGCGTGGTGCCGCGCACCTCGAATCCCAGCTGCCGGTAGAGGGGTTCACCGAGCAGGGTGGCCACCAGGGTGAACCGCCGACCGGGCTCGGCCGCGAGGGCCGCCGAGAGCACGCCCCGCCCGAGCCCCAACGAGCGGTACGAAGGGAGTGTCGTCACCCAGTAGACGCCCACCGTCTCGCCGTTGTCGTACGTCATGCAGGCTGCGGCCGGAGCGCCGTCGACCCGGGCGAGCCAGGCTCGGCAGCCGGGCTCGGCCAAGATCCCGGGCGGGAGCACCACACCGGCCCGCCAAGGCTGGTGGTCCTCCAGCGGGAACCCGTCCACCACCACCCGCTCCAGTTCGGAGAGTTCAGCCGCCCCGCCGACCTGCTCCACCGTCACACCCGGTCGCAGACGCGCCACCGCACCCTGCACGTCCCCAGCCGCCTCCTCCGGTTCGCGGACCATGACGGCCATCGGCCGGGTCGGTGTCTGCCCGCCGGAGCTGAAGTCGAGGCCGCCATAGGGGTCCTCGACCACGATCCGCTCCGCCCCCCACTTCTCGAACAACCCCGTGATCTCGGCCCGCAGTCCGACCGCACCGACCGCACCCTCATCCCCGGTCGCACTCTCGCCCCCGGTCGCGCCCTCACCCCCGTACGGACGGGTGACCACGACCCGGACGGCGTCGGTCGCGCTCCGGGCACAGCGGACCGCCACGAAGCCGGGCCGCTGCTCCGACCCCCATCCGTGGACCCGGGCTTGGGCCAGCCAGAAGGAGGCGGCGTTGTCGTTGGCCTGTTCGAGTCGACCGATCTTCTTCATGTTCCGACCATACGATCCGGGCCCACCGCCCCGTGGCCCGAACGGAGGAGCAGGTCACAGCCCGCCCCGGGCCGGCCCGGGCGCCCTCCACCCACCGGCGCATCCACGCCATCCGGCGCTCACCGGCGCACGCGTCGACACCGCACGCCCCCTTCACGGACCGGCTGTTTTCAGTCAATCTCGTTACCGACGCCTGCCGTTCGGCAAAGTCGCAGACCAGGCCGCCCCGGGCAGCGGGTTCTCAGGCTCAGCCGGGCGGTCGGTCGTGCGGCAACCAGCCATCGGAGCGCCTGCCCTCTTCACAGGGGGGTCGACGCCTGCCACGCTTCGTGATCGAATGCATCACGCCAAATTGCCATGTCGACATAGCGTCGGATGGTGAACTTGTCACAACGGCAACGGTCCACCGACTAGATTCGATCTTGGCGAGCGAAGCAGGGAACGCAGGGCACGCAGGGCACGCAGGGCGAGTGACCGAGCACCGCGGCACCACCACACACACCACCGAGGGGGCTGGAGCGCCTTGAGCAGGGTGAGCAGGAGCGACACGGGTCCTGGCGGCAGCCAGCCGTCGGCCGGCTTCACGATCCGCTCGTCGAGAGACAACGCGCCGCACCAGCCGTACCAGCCACACCCACCGCACCAGGGCCAGCACCTCGGCCTGCGGACCGAGGCTCAGCCCGGCCAGCAGTCCGGACACCAGTTCGGCCAGCCGCCCGGTGCCCCCCAGGGCCACCTCCCGGCTTCCGCCACCGGCCAGTCACCCTCCGGCCCGCCCTCCACCCCGCAGCCGTACAACTCACCCACGCGACGCCCGAGTTCTCCGAGCTCGCCCCTGGCGGCAGGTCAGTCTCCGCAAGGGGGAGGGCAACTGACGCACAGCCAGTTCGCACCGGCGTCCGCAACCGGCGGCACCGGCCACTCGGCCGGCCTGACCGGCGGCACGGCGATCACCGCCACGGCCCCGCCCGCACCGGCCGGCAACGGACTGCTCGGCCTCGGCAGCGCCCCGCGCAAGCTCTCCGGCCGACGCCGCCGCGAGACCGTCGCCGTCCTGATCTTCGGCGGAGCCCCGATCTTCGAGAGCTCGATCCCGCTCTCGGTCTTCGGGGTGGACCGCCAGGACGCCGGCGTCCCCCGGTACCGCCTGCTGGTCTGCGCCGGCGAGGACGGCCCGCTCGCGACCACCGGTGGCCTCACCCTCACCGCCCCGTTCGGCCTGGAGGCGCTCGCCCGGGCCGGCACCATCGTCGTCCCGGCCTGGCGCTCGATCTCGCAGCCGCCCCCGCCCGAGGCCATCGCCGCACTCCGCAAGGCGCACCACGAGGGCGCCCGGATCATCGGCCTCTGCACCGGCGCCTTCGTGCTGGCCGCCGCCGGCCTGCTGGACGGCCGCCCGGCCACCACCCACTGGATGTACGCACCGACGCTGGCCAAGCGCTACCCGAAGGTGCACGTCGACCCGCGCGAGCTCTTCGTCGACGACGGCGACGTGCTCACCTCCGCCGGGACCGCCGCCGGGATAGACCTCTGCCTGCACGTGGTGCGCAGCGACCACGGCGCCGAGGCGGCCAACGCGCTGGCCCGCCGCCTGGTGGTGCCCAACCGCCGCAGCGGTGGAGGGCAGGCCCAGTACATCGATCAGTCTTTACCTGAAGAGATCGGCAACGACCCGCTCGCCGAGGTCGTGACCTGGGCCCTGGAGAACCTCAACCAGCAGTTCGACGTCGAGGTCCTGGCCGCCCGCGCCTACATGAGCCGCCGCACCTTCGACCGGCGGTTCCGCACGCTCACCGGCAGCGCCCCGCTCCAGTGGCTGATCACCCAACGGGTGCTCCAGGCACAGCGGTTGCTGGAGGCCTCCGAGCTCTCGGTGGACGACGTCGCACGCCGCTGCGGCTTCCGCTCCCCCGTCGCGCTGCGCGGGCACTTCCGGCGGCAGCTCGGGGTCTCCCCGGCCGCCTACCGGACCAGCTACCGCGCCAGGCGTCCGTCGCCGGCCGGCGGTGCCGGGCTCGCCGGGCCCGGGTCGGCCGCCCCGACGGTGCCCCAGCAGGCGCACCCCGCCGACCGTTCCGCGCTGGCACCGCACGGGGCGCCCCACGGCACGCCGCACGGCGGGGCACCGCACGCGGGAGCGCCGGCGGCGCACCTGACGAACGGTCCGCTGCGCCCACTGGTCCCGACCCAGGGCGGCCAGGGAGCCGTGCAGCACGGCCACGGCCACCCGCGCCCCGGCGCACGGCCGCACGGTCAGGCCGCCTCCGGCGTCGAGCACGCCCACGCGACCGCCACCGAGGAGGGCTACGGCCCGCCGACGGCCCGCGACCTGGCGCAGGGTCACCGTCCGGACGGCACACCGCCGTCGGGGTCCCACGCGCATGCCGACCGGAGCTACCAGGATCATCCCGACCACGTCCAACACGCCGAGCGCCCGGCCACGGGCAACGGCACCGACCCCGCACCGGGACGGCAGCTGTCCGGTTCGAGGGATCGCGCCGTAGGCTGAGGCACGTGAATGACCGCCTGGTATGGATCGACTGTGAAATGACGGGGCTCGACCTCGACCGGGACGCCCTGGTCGAGGTCGCCGCGTTGGTGACCGACTCCGAACTCAACATCCTCGGCGAGGGCGTGGACGTCATCATCCGCCCGCCGGCCGAGGCGCTCGAGAGCATGCCGGACGTGGTGCGCACCATGCACACCTCCTCCGGCCTGCTCGACGAGCTGGAGCACGGCGTGACCCTGGCCGAGGCCGAGGCCCGGGTGCTCGCCTACGTCCGCGAGCACGCGCCCGAGGCCGGCAAGACCCCGCTCTGCGGCAACTCGGTGGCCACCGACCGGGGCTTCCTCTCCCGGGACATGCCTGCCCTGGAGGGCCACCTCCACTACCGGATCGTCGACGTGTCCTCGATCAAGGAGCTGGCCCGGCGGTGGTTCCCCCGCGCCTACTACAACAGCCCGCAGAAGGGCGGCAACCACCGCGCCCTGGCGGACATCCGGGAGAGCATCGCCGAACTCCGGTACTACCGCGAGGCCGTGTTCGTCCCGCAGCCCGGCCCGGACACCGACGCCGCCCGCGCGATCGCCGCCAAGCACCAGCTGCCCTCGACCTGACGGGCCGCCGGATCGCCCGCCCGCCGGCACCGGCAGGCTGACCAGCACCACTCCGCGGCCGGTCGCCGAAACCCTGGCGCGAGCACCCTCTCCGATCCTGTAGAGTTCTTCTTGTCGGAGCGGGAACGCCCCGAAAGATGGTGGGTGTAGCTCAGTTGGTAGAGCACCTGGTTGTGGTCCAGGTGGCCGCGGGTTCGAGTCCCGTCACTCACCCCATCACCTTCAGGCCCCGATCCCAACGGATCGGGGCCTGAAGGCTTTTCGCGTTCCGTCGCCCCCACCGGCCGACCTCCCGCGGACCCCGCCGGTCGACCTCCCATCGGCCCGCCGACCTACCGGCCCGCCGACAACGGCCCACGCTCCCGCAGGCTCACTGGCTACCCTCACCCGGCGCCCTCTCCGATGCCCGACACCCCCACGGAGTCGACCACCGGGCCGCGCCCACCCATCCCCCGAGCCCGCCACCGGGAACCCGCGCCGCCCCGCGCACGCCACCACTACCCTCATTAGCTACCGACTAGTAACATCGCGCCCATGACCATGACCCAGATCGGCCAGCTGCTCGACTCCACCGTCCCGATGGCCCACACCCTCGGCCTGGAGTACCTGGAGACCACCCCCGAGCGCGCCGTGCTGCGCCTCCCGGACCACGCCGAGTACCGCAACCACGTCGGCGGCCCGCACGCCGGCGCGATGTTCACGCTGGCCGAGACCGCCAGCGGCTGCATCGTGCTGGCCGCCTTCGGCGACCAGCTGAGCCGGGCCGTGCCGCTGGTCGTGAAGACCGAGACCGCCTACCTCAAGCTGGCCAAGGGCCCGCTGACCGCGACCGCCACCCTGAGGCGCCCGATCGCCGACGTGGTGGCCGAGCTGGACAAGGGCGAGCGCCCGGAGTTCGAGGTCACCGTCGACGTCACCCGCGAGGACGGCGACGTCACCAGCACCATGAAGATCTCCTGGACCCTGCGCCCGAACGCCTGACCCGGCGTCAGCCCCGGCCCGGGTGAGGCGCGTCACACCCACCCGGGCCGCCGCGGTCACTGCGGCCCCCGCAGCCGGTCGGCACCCGCTTCGACGCACACGGGCACCCGCTCCGTCACGAACGAACGCCCGCTTCGACGCACCCGGACACCCGCTCCGTCACGAACGGACGCCCGCTTCGACGCGGACGGACGCCCGTCGTCAGGCCGAGTCCCGCACCACCAGCTCGGTCGCCAGCACCACCTGCCGCCGCGCCCGCCCCCGCTCGGCGATCTCGTCCAGCAGCAGCCGCGCCATCGTCCGCCCCATCTCCTCGATCGGCTGCCGCACGCTGGTCATGGCCGGCTCGGTGTGCCGGGCCACCACCGAGTCGTCGAAGCCGATCACCGCCACGTCGTCCGGCACCCGCCGCCCGGCGGCCCGGAGCACCTGCATCGCCCCCGCCGCCATCAGGTCCGAGGCGCAGAACACCGCGTCCACCTCCGGACGCCGCGTCAGCAGCTCGCGCATCGCCAGCCGCCCGCCCTCCTCGGTGAAGTCGCCGAGCACCACCAGCTCCTCCCGGTACGCGCGGCCGGCCTCCTCCAGCGCCGCCCGGTACCCGGCCAGCCGGGCCCGGGCCACCTCCATGTCCATCGGCCCGGTGACGGTGGCCACCTGCTCGCACCCGCGTCGCAGCAGGTGCCGGACGGCCATCCGGGCCCCGCCCGCGTTGTCCGCGTGGACGTAGCTGAGCGGCTCCAGGTCGCCCCGCCGCCCGGCCAGCACCGAGGGGATCTCCAGGCTCTCCAGCAGGGCGGGCAGCGGATCGTCCTGATGCACCGACACCACCAGTACGCCGTCCACCCGTTGCGCGGTCAGATAGGCCGAAAGTCGTTCCCGCTCGCGCTGGTTGCGGACCAGGATCAGCAGCAGCTGCATGTCGGTCTCGGCGAGCTCGGCCGAGACGCCGCTGATGATGTCGGAGAAGTACGGCTCGGAGAACAGCCGGGTCTCCGCCTCCGGCACCACCAGGGCGATCGAGTCGGTGCGCGAGGTGACCAGGGTGCGGGCGGCCCGGTTGGGGACGTAGCCGAGTTCGGCGATGGCGGCGTTCACCGCCTCGCGGGCCTTCTCGCTGACCCGGGGGGAGCCGTTGACCACCCGGGAGACCGTGCCCCGGCCCACCCCGGCCAGGGCGGCCACCTCCTCCAGGGTGGGCCGGGCCGCGGCGCGGCCGGCCCCCGGTTCCGACTGGGGCCCCGTCGGACGCCGTGCGGCGGTCTGGCTCATCGCTCACCTCGTGGGACGCGTACGCGGTCGCGCACGTGACCCGGGACGTGGTCACGCAGGTGACCGGGGACGTGGCCGAGCACGTGACCGGGCACGTGATCGGGCGGTTCGCTGCTCATTGTGGCCGGTGCCGGCCCGGTCGCACCGTCCACGGATCCGGCAACTGCTCTTGACACCCGCCCCCGACAGCCAGCAACCTTCCGGCAGGCACTTCATGGGAGCGCTCCCACAGTGCGCTCCCACACTCCCACATCCTCCCCACCCGGACCAAGGAGAACGTCATGCGCCGCAGTACCGCCCTCCCCCGCAGAGCCGCCGCCCTCGCCATCGCCACCCTCGTGCTGGCGGGCTGCTCCAGCACCTCCGACGGTTCCGGCGGCTCCGCCGACGGGGGCACCAGCGGATCGGCGGGCGGGAAGATCACCCTCACCGTCGGCGACTTCGGCACCTTCGGCTACCAGGAGGCCGGGCTCTACCAGGAGTACATGGCGGCCCACCCGGACATCACGATCAAGTACGAGACCGCACAGGACGGCCAGAAGTACTGGGACGCGCTCACCACCCGCCTGGCGGCCGGCAGCGGCCTGTCCGACATCCAGGCCGTCGAGGTCGGCTACATCGCCCAGGCCACCGGCAAGTTGGCGGACAAGTTCGTCGACCTCGGCAAGACCGAGGGGGTCAGCGCGGGGGCCTGGCTGCCGTGGAAGTCGCAGCAGGCGACCACCGCCCAGGGGGCACTGATCGGCCTCGGCACCGACATCGGCCCGATGGCGATCTGCTACCGCAAGGACCTGTTCGAGCAGGCCGGGCTGCCCGCCGACCGGGCGGCGGTCGGCGCGCTGTGGGCCGGTGACTGGTCGAAGTTCGTCGAGCAGGGCAAGGCCTACCAGGCCAAGGCCCCGACCGGCACCTTCTTCACCGACTCGGCCAGCGGGCTGTTCAACGCGGTGGTCTCCAGCGACACCCGCCAGTACTCGGACGCCTCGGGGAAGTTGGACGTCAAGGGCAGCGCCAGCGTGCAGAAGGCCTGGGACCTGGCGGTGTCCGCCTCGCAGGCGAAGATCAGCGCGGGGCTGCGGCAGTTCCAGAAGCCGTGGGAGTCCGCCTTCGCCAACGCCAAGTTCGCCACCGTGGTCTGCCCGTCCTGGATGACCGGGATTGTCAGCAAGCAGTCGGGCGAGGCCGGCAAGGGCAAGTGGGACATCGCCGCACCGCCGGTCGCGGCCAACTGGGGCGGGGCCTTCCTGACCGTGCCGAAGGCGGGCAAGCACCAGAAGGAGGCCGCCGCGCTGGCTGCCTGGCTGACCGCGCCCGAGCAGCAGGCGAAGGTCTTCACCAAGGTCGGCAACCTGCCCTCGACCTCGGCCGGCCTGCAGCTGCCGGCCGTGCAGTCGGCCAAGCTGGACTACTTCGGCGACACCCCGACCGGGCAGATCTACGCCACCGCGGCCGGCTCGATCCAGCCCGCCAAGATCGGCCCGGACGACGGCACCGCCAAGACCGTCATCACCGACAACGGCATCCTCGACATCGAGGAGCACGGCACCGACCCGGCCAAGGCCTGGCAGAACGTGCTGAAGGCGATCGACGACAAGATCACCAACTGACCCCCACCGCAGGCCCGTTCGCACGGCCACCCTTCTGCGCGGACGCCCGTTCCCGCGGACGCCCGTTCCCGCGGACGCCGGTTCGCGCAGCCACCCGTTCGGCAGCCGCCCGGTCAGCTCCGACGAGCCGCCGGCCGGGCGGCGCCCCAGCCACCACCCCGGGAGGACGCCCCGTGGCCACCCCCGCCCCACCCCGCCCCGCTCCGCCCCGCCCCACACCCACCGTCACCCGGGCCGTCGCCCGGGCCGGTTGGCGGTCCCGGCTCTACCGCCTCGACCTCAAGGCGGCGCCCTACGCCTTCGTCGCCCCGTTCTTCCTCTGCTTCGCCGCCTTCGGCCTGGTCCCGCTGATCTGGACCGGCTGGCTCTCGCTGCACCAGGTGGACCTGCTCACCCCGGACACCATGGAGTGGCGCGGGCTCGGCAACTACACCCGGCTCTGGCAGAGCGAGCAGTTCTGGACCGCGCTGCGGAACACCTTCACCATCGGGGTGCTCTCCACCGTGCCCCAGCTGCTGATGGCCCTGGGCCTGGCCCACCTGCTCAACTACCGGCTGCGCGGCCGGGGTTTCCTCCGGGTCGCGGTGCTCGCCCCGTACGCCACCTCGATCGCGGCGGCCACCCTGGTCTTCGTCCAGCTGTTCAACCCGGACTACGGGATGGTCAACTGGGTGCTCTCGGCGCTCGGCTTCGACCGGACCGACTGGTTCGCCGACACCTGGGCCTCGCAGACCGCCATCGCCACCATCGTGACCTGGCGCTGGACGGGCTACAACGCGCTGATCTACCTGGCCGCGATGCAGGCCGTGCCGAAGGACCTCTACGAAGCGGCGGCGCTCGACGGGGCCAGCCGCTGGCAGCAGTTCACCCGGATCACCATCCCCTCGATCCGGCCGACCATCCTGTTCACCGTCATCGTCTCGACCATCGGCGCCACCCAGCTGTTCGGCGAGCCGATGCTGTTCGGCGGCGGGGTCGGGGTGAGCGGCGGCTCCGCGCACCAGTTCCAGACCCTGAGCCTCTACCTGTACGAACTCGGCTGGCCGAACCGCCAGTTGGGCCGCGCCTCGGCGGTGGCCTGGACGATGCTGCTGATCCTGCTGCTGGTCGGCGCGGTCCAGCTGCTGATCGCCCGCCGCAACCGCAGCAAGCTGGGAGGCTGACCGATGAGCACCCTGACCACCGCACCCGCCCCCACGCCGACGGTGGCGGAGCCGACCGCCAGGCGGCGGTTCCGGACCGGGGCCGGCGACCAGGACAAGGCCGGGCCGGTCTCCTACCTGCTGCTCGGACTGGCCGCCGCCGTCTCGCTCTTCCCGCTCTACTGGACCTTCGTGGCGGCCAGTCACACCGGCGAGCGGGTGGCCCAGTCACCGCCCCCGCTGCTGCCGGGCGGCTCGCTCTGGGCCAACGTCTCCACCGTCTGGGAGCAGGCGGCGATGGGGCAGGCACTGCTCAACTCCACCATCGTGGCGGGGCTGGTCTCGCTCTCCACGGTGGCCTTCTCCACGCTGGCCGGCTTCGCCTTCGCCAAGCTGCCGTTCCGGGGCCGGAACGCGCTGCTCACCCTGGTGGTGGCGACCATGACCATCCCGCCCCAGCTCAGCGTGATCCCGCTCTACCGGATCATCACCGGCCTGGAGTGGGGCAATCAGCTGCAGTCCGTCATCCTGCCCTCCCTGGTGGCCGCCTTCGGGGTGTTCTTCATGCGGCAGTTCCTGGCCGAGGCCCTACCGGTGGAGCTGGTCGAGGCGGCTCGGATGGACGGCGCGCACAGCCTGCGGATCGTCTGGCACGTGGTCTTCCCGATCGCCCGCCCGGCCATGGCGGTGCTCGGCATGCTGGTCTTCGTGCAGTCCTGGAACGACTTCTTCTGGCCCTTCGTGGTCCTCACCCAGCAGAACCCGACGGTGCAGGTCGCGCTCTCCGCGATCGGCGGCGGCAGCGCCTACGACGTCAACCAGGCGGTCATCATGACCGGCGCGCTGGTCGGCACCCTGCCGCTGCTGCTGATCTTCGCCGTCCTGGGCAAGCACATCGTCGGCGGCATCACCGCCGGTGCCGTCAAGAGCTGACCGTGCGTCAGCCCCCTTCCACCTTGGGAGCGCTCCCGCAATGACCGTGACCGAATCCGGCCCGCTCGCCGACTCCGCGACCCCGGCCCCGGCCTTCCCGCCAGGCTTCGTCTGGGGCGCCGCCACCGCTGCCTACCAGATCGAGGGGGCCGCCGCCGAGGACGGCCGCACCCCCTCGATCTGGGACACCTTCAGCCACACCCCCGGCCGGACCGCCGCCGGTGACACCGGCGACGTCGCCGTCGACCACTACCACCGCTTCCGCGAGGACGTCCGGCTGATGGCCGAGCTCGGGCTGACCTCCTACCGCTTCTCCATCTCCTGGCCGCGCGTCCAGCCCACCGGCCGGGGCCCGGCCGTCCAACGCGGCCTGGACTTCTACCGGGCGCTCACCGACGAACTGCTGGCGCACGGCATCACCCCGCTCGCCACCCTCTACCACTGGGACCTCCCGCAGCACCTGGAGGACGCCGGCGGCTGGCCGGCCCGGGACACCGCGTACCGGTTCGCCGACTACGCCGCGCTGGCAGCCGAGGCGCTCGGCGACCGGATCGCCACCTGGACCACCCTCAACGAGCCCTGGTGCAGCGCCTTCCTGGGCTACGGCTCCGGTGTGCACGCCCCGGGGCGCACCGACCCGGGCGACGCCCTGCGGGCCGCCCACCACCTCAACCTGGGCCACGGCCTGGCCGTCGGCGCCCTGCGCGCCGCGCTCCCCGGTACCGCGCAGCTCGCGGTCTCGCTGAACCTGCACCAAGTCCGCCCGCTGAGCCAGGACCCGGCCGACCTGGACGCAGCCCGCCGGATCGACGCCGTCGGGAACCGGGTCTTCACCGGGCCGATGCTGGACGGCGCCTACCCCGCCGACCTGCTCGCCGACACCGCCCGGCTGGTCGACTGGGACACCCTGGTGCGGCCGGGCGACCTGGCCGAGATCAGCCGGCCCATCGACCTGCTGGGCATCAACTACTACACCCCGACCGTGGTTTCGAGCGCCGCCCATGCGGACGACCGCCACCGCCACGACGGCCACGGCGCCAGCGAGCACTCCCCCTGGCCGGGCGCCGACCAGGTCGCCTTCCACCTCGCCCCCGGCGAACTCACCGCGATGGGCTGGCCGATCGACCCGACCGGCCTGACCGACCTGCTGCTCGCCGTGCACCGGGCCCACCCCGGCCTGCCGATGCTGGTCACCGAGAACGGCGCCGCCTTCGAGGACCGGGTCGGCCCCGACGGCACCGTGGACGACCGGGACCGGATCGCCTACCTGCACGGCCACCTGGCCGCACTGGCCCGGGCCGTGGAGCTCGGCGCCGACGTGCGCGGCTACTACCTCTGGTCGCTGCTGGACAACTTCGAGTGGGCGTACGGGTACGCCAAGCGCTTCGGAGCCGTCCACGTCGACTACCGGACCCTGGCCCGCACCCCCAAGGCCAGCGCGCACTGGTACGCCCAGGTGATCCGCACCGGCACGCTGCCCGTGCCGAACTGACGGTGCGTGACCTCGACGGGTGGGGACTCGTTCTCTGTTGACGTGCGAGCAAACCACGTGGCGCAGCCGCGAGTCGAGGGTCCGGACGGCGAGTGTGCGCGGCCCCGGGCGGACGCCGGGGCAGGTACCGAGGGCCGGCCCGGGACCGAGGTCGCGACCGGCCGGGGGCGGCTCCCCCGCCCCCGGACCAGGACGCTGGCGGCCGGTGGGGCGGTGCTCGCCCACGTCTGGGGCCTCGGGCTCGGGGTGGGCACCGCGTACGCGGCGGACGGCCCGGCAGCCACCGAGCTGCTCGGCGCTGACCTGGTCCAACGGGCGGATGCCCCGGCCCTGTTGGGCCAGCTGACCGGGCTGGCCACCCCGGTGCTGGAGCAGCAGACCGCCTCGGTCGCCAAGGCCCTGCAGGAGCGGATCAGGACCGACGGACTGCCGCTGCCCGGCCAGGCCACCACCGTGCCGGACGCCTTCGCGATCGCCGCGGTGCTGCTCCCCTCGGTGCCGCCGCAGGCGCGCGGCGACGAGCCCCGGGCCTCCCGCGCCACCGCCGAGGACGCCGGCCAGCCGGCCGCCCCCGGGGCCGGGGCAGCCGCCGTCCGGCCCCGGCTGGCACCGACCGCCACTCCGGGGGCCTCAGCCGCCGCCGGGGCGGTGCGGACCGCCGACGCCATGGCGGCATCGACGTCACCCGTCATCCGGTCGGCCACCGTGCAGCTCCCGCAGGGCAGTTGGACGCTGTCCGCACCGGAGGAGCAGGTGGAGCTGGCCGGCACCTCCGCCGCCTCGGTGGAGGCCGAGGGCGAGGTGACCGCCGTCCTGGTACCGATCGCGGCCGGGATGCTGCTCACCGGGGCGGCGATGTACAAGCACAAGGGCCTGCCGCGCGGGCACTGAGCCCCTTCGCCCCACCACCCTCACGACGACCCGGGACGGCCGGGGGGCACGGCAATGCGGCAATGCGGAGACACGACCCGAGGCGGCACGTCCCGGTGGCTCCGACCGGAGCCGGTCGGCGCCGTCGGTCAGCGGAAGACCCCGGGCGGCGGAGTCGGTGACGGAGCCGCCGTGGCGTCGGTGGCCGGGCGTGCTCCGGCGGTGAAGTCGGTCAGCCCCCGGCCGTGTTCGATCCGGCCGAGGTAGGAGTCGGAGGCCACCCGGCGGCCCAACTCGTCCAACGGGAGCGGCTGCTGGGCCGCCGCCAGGATCAGGTTCCCGAACCGCTTGCCGCGCAGCACCGCCGGATCGGCGATCAGGCAGACCTCCGGGAAGACCGCCTGCAGGGTGGCCACCTGGGAGCGGGCGAAGGGCAGCGCGCCGCCGTCGGCGATGTTCGCCGCGTACCGCCCGCCCGGGGCCAGCGCCTTGACCGCCAGACCGGCGAACTCGACGGTGGCGCAGTGTGCCGGGGTCCGGGCTCCGGAGAAGACGTCGGTGATCACCAGGTCCACCGAGCCCTCGGGAGTGCGTTCCAGCACCGCACGGGCGTCCGCGCCGCGCACCTTGATCTGCCAGCCGCGCTCCAACGGCAGCTCACCACGCACCAGTTCGGTCAGCGCGGGGTCGATCTCGGCGACCTGCTGCCGGGACCGCGGGCGGGTGGCGGCGGTGTAGCGGGCCAGGGTGAGGGCACCGCCGCCAAGGTGCAGCACGGTGAGCGGACGGCCCGGTGGGGCCGCCAGGTCGATCAGGTGGCCCAGCCGGCGCTGGTACTCGAAGCCGAGGTGGGTCGGGTCGGCGAGGTCCACCAGGGACTGCGGGGCGCCGTCGAGCAGCAGCGTCCAGGCCCGGGAGCGGTCCCGGTCGGGCACCAGCTCGGCCAGACCGGAGGCGACCTGCCGGGCCAGCGGGCCCTGCGCGTGGGTGCGGCCCTCGGCCCCGGTGGTGTCCGGCCCGGTGGTCTCGGCCTCGGTCTCGGTGCGAGCCCGACCGGCCCGGTTGCGTCCCATGGCAGTCATTATCGCCGGGGAGCGTGGCGGGGCCCGGCGCGGGGAGGACCGGCGGAGGCCGGCCGAGACGAACGGACCCGCAGCTCACGGCAGGTCTCCACGGCGGGGACGGAGCAGGAGCGAGCGCCGCGCCGCCCGGGCGGCGGAACAGCGCGGCGGCAGTGGCGGGGTGCCGCGGTGGCGGCAGCAGCACCGCAGAGAGGGGCACGGTGGTGCGCCGTCCGGCGGGCTCAGAAAGGCCCGAGGCCCCCGGCGGCCAGGGTGCAGGCGGCCTCGCAGAGGGCCGTCCGGAGCACCCACGGATCGGTCGGGCGGGCGAGGGCGGAGGGGCCGGCCGGGGGCATCACCCAGCGCGGATCGGTGGCGGGGAGCAGCCGGGCTCCCGGGGTACAGGAGGTGCCGGGCAGGTGCCACTGCCCGGACACCCCGGCCGGGACGAGGAACGCGACCGCCGTCCCCCCGTCGCTCTGCAGCACCGTGCCGCAGGCCCGGCGCAGCCGCAGGATGTCCACCGTCTCCAGGCCGTGCCGGACGGCCACCGTGACGGTGTCGAAGCCGGCCGGGAGGGAGGGCAGGACGGGCACGGCCGGTGCCGCCGCCAGTAGCGGGCGGCGGGATGCCCTCGGGGTGGCCGGGACGGTGATGTGACGGTACTGCGGAAGTCCGGCGGACATGGGCCCTCCTGTCTCCTCGTCAACCAGGCGGCCCCCGGCCGCTCGTCCGGCGGTGCGGAACGGCGCGGGGTCGGCAGGGGGCCGCCACGTATCAGGACAACGCCCAAGGGTGCCGAAAGGCCACGGGTTGACGTACCGCAACCCATGGCACTTCATGGCATTTCACCGCAACTCTGTCCGTTTTATGGCCAATTGACAGGAGATCACCCCGCAACCGGACGTGTCCGGTCCGTGACAGTCGGTACTCTCTGCTCCGGATCGAGACCCCCACCTCGGAGCGCAGCGCGATGGCAGCCACGAGACCGACCGTCCCCAACACCACCATGCGGGCACTCCGTGGCGGCCTCTCCCCCGGTGAGTTCGCCCTGGCGATCCGCCGGGCCGCCCGGGAGATCGGCGAGCACGTGTCCTGCGACGCGCGCTACGTCGGCCGGGTGGAGGCCGGCGAGATCCGCTGCCCCAACTACGCGTACGAGCGGGTGTTCCGGCACATGTGGCCCGAACGGTCGCTGGCCGAGCTCGGGTTCACCCCGCGTACGGCGGTCCGCCGCCGCGCGGCCGACCCGCCGTCAGCCCGGGGTCCGAGGCTTCGTCCGGGCGGGCTGCCGCTGCTCGACGACTCGTACCTTCCCGACGAGGAGAACGACGACTTGCGTCGCCGCACCTTCCTGACCGGCGGACCTGCCGCCGTGCTGGCGCCCACCTCACTGGCCGCCGCGCTCGGCCTGGACCGCCCCGCCCTGGCGGCCCCCCGCTCCGCCGCCCCCGGGTCCACCGTGCCGCCACCGCGCCGGGTCGGCGCCGCCGAGGTGCGCGGCGTCGAGCAGGCCGTCCGGAGCATCCGGCTGCTGGACGACGTGCACGGCGCCGACACCCTGTTCGAGCTGGCCGGGCAGTCGCTGCGGAGCGCCTACGTACTGCTGAACGACGGCGACTACGGCGCCGCCACCGAGCGCCGACTCCAGTCCGGGGCGGGGGAGTTGGCCATCTCGGTCGGCTGGCTGGCGCACGACTCGGACCGCACCGTGGAGGCCCGCTCGTTCTACGCCGAGGCCCTGGCCACCGCCCGGATGGCCAACGACCCGGCGCTGGAGGCACACGTCTTCTGCAACAGCGCCTTCCTGGCCCGGGACACCGGCCGGGCCCGCGAGGCCCTCCGGGCCGCCCAGGCCGGGCAGTCCGCCGCCCGGAAGCTGGACTCGGCCCGGCTGCTGTCGCTGCTCGCGATGCGGGAGGCCGGCGCGTGGGCACTGCTGCGCGACCGGGGCGCGTGCGAGCGGGCGCTCGGGCGGGCCTACACCCTCTTCGACCAGGGCGAGTCGGAGGCCGACCCGGAGTGGATGACCTTCTTCGGCGAGGCCGAGATCGCCGGTCTGGAGTCGCAGTGCTGGGCGGCCCTCGAACTCTGGGACCGGGCCGGGGTGCTGGCCCGGCAGGCGGTGGACCTCCAGGAGCCGCACTTCGTGCGGAACCGGGTGCTCTACACCGCCGAGCTGGCGCACGACCGGCTCGGCCTCGGCGACCTGGCCGGCGCGGCCACCCACGCCACCGAGGCCACCGCGCTGCTCGGCGACGTCCGTTCGGCCCGGATCCGGGCCATGCTGGCCGGGACGGCGCGGCAGCTGCGACCGCACCGCGCCGTCCCGGAGGTGGCGGCCTTCCTGGCCGCGCACGCGCGAGAAGCCACCTGACGGCGGGTCCGCTCCGGCCGCTACCTGCCCAGGTGGGACTGGTCGTTCCAGAGCTCGACCGCCGGGGCGCCGTACTCCCAGGAGAGCACCGAGAGCGCGGCCGTGCCGAGCTTGAACCGCTGGGCGAACTCGGGCGGCAGGCCCAGCCAACGGGCCGTCAGGATCCGCAGCAGGTGGCCGTGCGCGAACACCACCACGTCGTGGTCGGCGCAGTGCATGGTGGTGGTGTCCGGGTCCGGCGTGCCGTGCTCCTCGTGCAGGCTCGCCAGGAACGCGTCCACCCGGGCAGCCACCTCGGACAGCTCCTCGCCGCCGGGCACGCCGTCCCGCCAGATCAGCCAGCCCGGCTGGTCGGTCGCCCGGATGTCCGGACCGGTACGGCCCTCGTACTGGCCGTAGTCCCACTCCAGCAGCTCGTCCCGGTCCACCGCGCGGGGCCCGAAGCCCGCCAGCTCGCAGGTCTCCCTGGCCCGGGAGAGCGGGCTGGTGTACACGGTCGCCTCCGGCAGCCCGAACCACGGTGCGGCGGCCAGTCGGCCCCCGAGGGCACGGGCCATCTCGCGGCCCTCCTCGGTGAGCGGCACGTCGGTACGGCCGGTGTGCTGGCCGGTGACGGACCAGGCGGTCTCACCGTGGCGGACGAGCACGATACGGGCGGGCATGAGCGGCTCCTCACAGACTCATTGGCATTCTCTCCCCGGCCAAGACGGGCACCGGCCGCACCTCGCCATCGAGTCGCCGACACTCCATGATCCCGCACCGAGCGCGCAGCCCTCGCTGCGGCGGGCCGGTACCGGCCCGGAGCGGGACCACCTGCGGCACGCCAGGACCGGGCTCACCCCGAACCGGAAGCCGGGACGGAACACGACCAACCACAACAGCACCACGGCCACCTGCGGCGAGCCGGGGCCGGACGCCCTCGCCGCGGCGGGCGCCTCCGCACCGAGCACGCAGCGCTCGATGCGGCGGGCCGGTACCGGAGCGGAGCGCGGCCACCTGCGGCACGCCAGGTCCGGGCTCACCCCGAACCGGGAGCCGAGACGGAACACGACCAACCACAACAGCACCACGGCCGCCTGCGGCGAGCCGGGGCCGGACGCCCTCGCCGCGGCGGGCGCCTCCGCCCCTCCGGCAGGTCCGCGTCCCGCCGTACCCGATCGCCGCGTCCGGGCCCGCCCCGCCCACCCGCTCGCCTGTCACACCGTCAGCAGCACCACCGACCACCACCCACCCGCCCTACCGACTCGTCCCCGGCTCGCCGTGATTGCGGGCTCCGTCCCGGGTTGGGGCGTCCTGCCCCGGAGTGTCGGTGGCGGGTGCGAGACTGGGCCGCACCATGAACGTCTCGATCCAAGGGCAGGCGGAGCCGGTCGCGCGACGGCTCCGTGAACTGCGCGGCCCGGTGCCGCAGCGCAGCCTCGACGCCCGGGCGCTGGCCGCCCTCGCGGCCAATCCGGGGTGCCGGCGGCGGGCGGTGCTGGACGCGGCGGGGGTGGACAAACGGGCGGTGGCCGAGCGGCTCGGGCGGCCCGCGCCGTTCGGGCAGTCGCCGTTCGCGATCACCCGGGGGAACGTCTTCGAGGCCCGCCTCAAGGACGACGGCTACGCGGCGCTGCTGGCGCCGCTCCGGTCCCGGCTCGGGCTGCCGCCCGAGGGCGGCCCGCTGGCCGTCCCCGACCTGCTGCCGCGCTCCGCCCCGGCCACCCGGGCCGACCGCACCCGCCAGGCGCTCGCCGAGGCCGCTGCGGACCCGGACGGCTGGACCCTGCTGGACCACCCGATGCTCCGCCTCACGGTGGCCGGCACCCCGGCCTACCTGGAGCCGGACGCGGTACTGGTGCACGGGGGCCGCTGCACCGTGGTGGAGATCAAGTCCTTCCCGGTGATCGACGGCACCGCCGATCCGGCCAAGGTCGGCGCGGCGGCCCGCCAGGCGGCGGTGTACGTGCTGGCGCTCCAGCAGACCGCCGCCGAGTCGGCGGGCGTGACGGCCGACCAGTCTCCGTACGGCACCCAGGAGTTGCCCGGCTCGCCGGAGCTGAGCGTGCTGCTGGTCTGCCCCAAGGACTTCTCCAACCGGCCGACCGCGAGCAGTGTGGACATCCGCCGCGAGCTCTCGGTGACCAGGCGTCAGCTCGCCCGGCTGACCAGGATCGAGGAGCTGCTGGACGCGCTGCCGCCCGGCACCAGCTTCGACCTGGCGCCGGATCCGGCCGGGGTGCCGACCAGGCCGGCCGCCGAGTTGGGCAGTGCGGTGGAGGCGGTGCCGGCCAGCTACGGCCCGGACTGCCTGGCCGCCTGCGAGCTGGGCTTCCTCTGCCGCTCGCAGGCCCGGCAGAGCGGTGCGGTGGAGCAGCTGGGCCGGGGCGTGCGCGGCGAGTTGGGCACCCTGCGGACGGTCGAGGCGGCACTGGCCGCCGCCCGGGCGGGCAGCCCGGACGGCACCGACGAGGCGGCGGCCCGGCTGGCGCACGCCGCCGCACTCCGCTCCGAGGCGCTCTGCGCGGCCGGCCTCGGCGAGCCGTCCCGATGACCGCGCCGGACGTGCCCCGGACGGAGGTCCCCCGGTGAGCCCGCGCGACACCCCGACTGCCCCGGCCCTGAGCACCGCCACCACGACCACGGCGCCGCCCCCGCCCCCGGCTGCCGCCCCGGCTCGGACGGAGGTCCCCCGGTGAGCCTGTTGGACACCCTGGCCCGGATGGAGGCGGTCCGCAGCGGGCACGCCGAGCCGCTCGCCACCGTGCGGCACCGGCACCTGTCCGAGCGCCCGATGGTCCTGGTGCCGCTGGCCGCCGCCGGTGAGGCGGGCGCCCCGCTGGCGGTGCTGCTGGGCACCGACCGCGAGCACCCCCGGCTGCTGCTGGTGCCCCAGCCGCTCAACCGGGACCAGCGCTTCGCCTTCCTGGCCGACTTCGCCGCCGAGCTGCTGGCTCACCTGGGCCCGTACGCCGACGAGGTGGAGCTGGTCGAGCGCACCGAGAAGGACCCGGAGACCGGCGAGAAGACCCAGTCCTTCCGCGAACTCTGCGCCGACGCACCCCAGTTGATCGTGCCGAACAGCGGTGCGGTGCAGCACCTGGCGCTGCTCGGCCGGTCCACCCGCTTCCGCCGGACGGCCTCCGACCCCGATCCGGGGCCCTACCCGGCGCCGACCCAGGTGCCGCTGCTGGGCCGCTGGCTGACGCACTACACCGAGCGGGCCCAGGTGCCCGGCTCGTCCCTCCTGCTGCCGCTCACCCAGCTGCTGGCCCGGCACTGGGCGACCGGCCAGAGCATGCTGGAGGACCAGCACCTCGGGGCCCGGCTGGCCTGGCACCACCCGCCGGCCGGGGTCTCGGGCGCCGAGCTGGCCGAGCGGGTGGAGACCGAGCGGGACGCCCGGGGCGTGCCGCTGCACCCGCCGGCCGGCCCGGCCACCGATCCGGTCTTCGACGCCAAGGTGCTCGCCCCGGCGATCGCCCGGCACGACAAGGCGCTCGCCGCACTGGCCCACCGGGACGGCCCGGAGTCGCAGTTGGCGGTGAAGCGGGCCGCCGAGGAGCTGCACGCCGCGCTGCTGGGGGCCACCCTACCGACCTGGCGGGACGTCTGGCACGGCCTGGACCTGCTGCGCGAGCTGCCCCCGGCCGCCCATCTGACGGAGCGGTGGGAGAGCGACCGCTGGTCCTTCACCAACCACCGGGATCGGCTGGCGGCCGGCGAGCCGCCGCAGCCCAAGCAGGACGACGCCGTGACGGCCGCCCGCAAGCTGGCCCAGCGCGAGCGCGAGCAGGCCAAGGTGGACGTGCAGGAGGCGCTGGACGACCCGCTGGCGATGGCCGGGCACCGGCTCTCCGGCGAGGCGTTCAGCGGCGAGGTGGTCGAGGTGGTGCCGGAGTACGACACCACCGGCCGCTCCCCGAAGCCCCGCCCGCTGCTGGTGCTGCGCACCGAGGACCGCCCGCACGCCGACCCGGGCCGTGAGGTGCACCGGGCGAACGGGCCGAACGCCCAGAAGGCGGAGATCGTCTCGGCCGCCCCGGGCAGCATCACCGTCCGGGTGCTGAACGGCATGGGCCGGAAGAAGGAGCCGGAGCCCGGCACCCTGCCGGAGCCGGGCGAGCGGGTCACCTTCACGCTCTTCGAGCTGACCGTGCGTCAGTCCGCCCCGCTGCCCGAGCCGGAGGACACCCCGTGGACGCACGGCGGTCCGCCCGGCGGCGGCAGCACCGATCCTTCGCCTACCGGCACCGAAGAGTGGGAATGACCACCAGCATGACCATCGACCAGTCCGCCCCGGCGGCCGAGCACCCCGGTGCCGCCGCCGACTCCGCCGTGGCCGCCATCCTGGCCGCCACCGTCCACCCGGTGCCGGGCGGGCCGCGCGGTGTGGTGGTGGACTCCCCGCCCGGGGCCGGCAAGTCGACGTTGGTGGTGCGGGCCGCCAAGGAGCTGGTCGCCGGTGGCGAGCGGCTGATGATCGTGGCCCAGACGAACGGTCAGGTGGACGACCTGGTCGGCCGGTTGGCGGAGAAGGGCCCGGAGCTGACCATCGGCCGGCTGCACGCCTCGGACGCGAAGCCGGGCCCGGAGCTGGCGGAGCTGGCGAACGTGACGGCCTCCGCCAAGGTGGCCGACCTGCTGGAGCAGGACGTGGTGATCTCCACCGCCGCCAAGTGGCAGTGGGTGAAGGCCGAGCAGCCCTGGCGGCACGCGATCGTGGACGAGGCGTACCAGATGCGCTCGGACGCACTGCTGGCCGTCGCCGGGCTGTTCGAGCGGGCGCTGTTCGTCGGGGACCCCGGGCAGTTGGACCCGTTCACCGTGGTCGGCACCGACCAGTGGGCCGGGCTCTCCTACGACCCGTCCAGCAGCGCGGTGGTCACCCTGCTCGCGCACAATCCGGCGATCCGCCCGCACCGGCTGCCGGTCTCCTGGCGGCTGCCGTACTCGGCGGCGCCGCTGATCTCGCAGGCCTTCTACCCCTACACCCCGTTCCGCTCCGGCACCGGCCCGGACGACCGTCGGCTGACCGCCGCCACCGCCGGGGACGGCTCGGCGCTGGACGCGGCGGTGGACGAGGCGGCTGAGCACGGCTGGGCCCTGCTGGAGCTGCCCGCCCGGCACACCGTGCGGACCGACCCGCAGGCGGTGCAGGCCACCGCCGCGGTGGTGCACCGGCTGCTGACCAGGGGTCTGACGGCGCACTCGGAGCAGGGCTCGGCCCCGCTCACCCCGGACCGGATCGCGGTCGGCACCGCGCACCGGGACCAGGCGGCGGCGGTCCGGGCCGCGCTGGCCCGGCTCCGGGTGCCGGTCGACCACGCGGCCGGCCCGGCCGTCACGGTGGACACCGCCAACCGGTTGCAGGGCCGGGAGTACGACGTCACCGTGGTGCTGCACCCGCTCTCCGGCCGCCCGGACGCCACCGCCTTCCACCTGGAGACCGGCCGGCTCTGCGTGCTGGCCTCCCGGCACCGGCACGCATGCATCGTGGTGGCACGGGCCGGCATCCCGGAGCTGCTGGACGAACACCCGTCCACCGAGCCCGTGCAGCTCGGCGTCACGATGAAGTTCCCGGACGGTTGGGAGGCCAACCACGCGGTGCTGGCCCTGCTGGGCGAGCACCGGGTCCGGCTGCGCTGAGCCGGCGGCCGGTCGATGGGGTCATCGGCAGCTTTCAGGGGCGCACGCAGCGGGAATAGCGACCGCACGCGCACCGTTCCGTTACCGGCCGTCCCCGCGCGACAATGGGACGGCAGCCACCCACCACACCCCGGAGGTGTCCCCCCATGCCCGACGCCGGTGCATCCCGCCCCGACGCTGCCGACCTCGTCGCACCGGACGCCCCGTCAGCCGTGCCCGCGCCCGCCCGTCGGCTGCGCCCGGCCCAGCTGCTCTTCGAGCCGCAGGCCGACGAGCCCGAGCCGGAACGGTTCTTCGACCTGGACTCCATCGACGACCCGGCCGAACTGCTGCGCCGGTCCACGGAGTTGACCCTGGCCTTCCGGGCCGCCGCCGAGCGGGCCGCCGACTTCCAGGCGATCGCCGCCGCCCAGCTGGCGGACACCCGGCGGTTCGACGCGCTCTCCCCCGCCGCGATCGCCGAGCGCGCGGACTGGACGCCCGACTACGCCGACAAGATGGTCGAGTACGGCCGCTCGCTGCTCCGCCGGCAGCACTCCGGCGAGCACTGAGCCACCCCCGGGGGTCACCGATCGCAGACCCCTGGCATATGCGGACGGGAAGGGTACGCCCACGCCCCGCCCGCTGTCCGGCGAACGCGGCTTTCGCTCCGTGCGGCCCCCGTCACGCGCCACCCTGCTGTGCGTGGACATCTGGACGTATCAATCCGTGGAGTACGTCACCGCCGCCGGCGAGGCGTGGCTCGCCACCGCGAGCGAGTACCCGCGCAGCATGCGTGCCCTGTGGGAGTCCCGCCCCTGGGCCCCGACGGTGCTGCCCTGCGGCCGTGCCTTCGACGTGATCAGCATGCCGGCCCTGTTCGGCCGGGCGGTGCTGGACGAGCTCTGGGCCTCCGGCCCGGGCTGCGGCCCGGTCGCCTCCTACCGGGGCCGCACCCTGCTGTTCGTGCAGCCCGGTGCCGCCGCACGGCTGCGCACCCTGCTGGCCTGGGAGGAGTGGGCCCGCGAGGTGCCGCCGCTGCTCTGCCACGGGCTCGGCGACGCGGTGACGGTGCCGCCGGTCCAGCGGATGCTGGACGCCCCGGACTCGCCCGGCCAGGGCGCGGGCCGCTGGATCGTCGCCCCCGACTCCCGGGAGCCCTGGCTGCCGGGGGCGCCCACCGTGCTCTGGGCCTGCGTCCGGGCCTCCCGGCTCCGCCGCACGGCCACGGCCGGCACCACCGGGACGGCCACTGCGGGGACGGTCAGCACGGAGACGGACCACGGGTGAATTGGATTTTGGTTCCACCCGAACACGCTGCTAAAGTCTTCCACGTCAGCAGGCGCCGCTAGCTCAGTTGGTTAGAGCAGCTGACTCTTAATCAGCGGGTCCGGGGTTCGAGTCCCTGGCGGCGCACAGACAGCCGGAAGGCCCCTCACTCAGGTGAGGGGCCTTCCGGCGTTTCCGGGCGGGGACCGTCATCGGGATGCGGTCGGCGTACGGCATCGCGGCCACCGCCTCGGCCGGGCAGTCGGGACTGCCCGGCCGAAATGATCACGGAGCGTCGATCGCGAATGCGGACGGACCGGTCGAGGGTGTGTGGCCGCCGACGGCCGAATCCGACGACCCGTCAGCCGACGGCCACCGCTCGCCGGCGGCGACCGTCAGCCCCGGCGGAGGAGGGCCGTCAGTACGCGCCACCAACGGCGCCGCTGCTTCGGCTGGTCGGCCTGCCACGCCGGTCGTGCCGGTCGCGCCGGTTCCGCCGCCACCGGCGGGACGGTGATCCCACCGGGCACCGGCGCCGCCGGGTCCGCGGCGGACAGCCCCTTCGGGCGCCCCGGGGCGAACCGCACCGGCAGCCCGGTGAGGTGGCGGGCCAGCCAGGCGCCGCTCCAGTTGAGCTCCTCCTCCCGGACCGCCAGCCGGAGGTCGGGGAGCCGGGTGAGCAGGACGTCGATGCCGGTCTCGGCGATCGCCCGGCCGACGTCCTGTCCCGGGCACTCGTGCGGGCCGCCGCTGAACGCCAGGTGCGAACGGTTGCCGTACAGCGGGGTGTTGAGGTCGGGGCGGACCTCCGGGTCGACGTTGCCGGCCGCCAGGCCGAGCAGCAGCATGTCGCCGGCCTTGATCTGACGGCCTCCCAGGTCGGTGTCGATGGTGGCCCAGCGGCCGGGGATCATCGACAGCGGCGGGCTGTCCCAGAGCACCTGGTCGAGCGCGTCCGGCAGGGTCATGTGGCCGCCGGAGAGATTGGCCCGGAAGCGGGAGTCGGTGAGGACCATCCGCAGGGTGTCGGCGATCAGGTTGACGGTGGTCTCGTTGGCCGCCAGCAGCACCAGACGCAGGTGCTCCATCAGCTCGTCGTCGGTCAGCGCGGCCTCGTGCTGGATCAGCCAGCTGGCGAGGTCGTTGCCGGGCTCCAGGCGCTTGCGGTCCACCAGCTGACGGAGGGTGGCCGCCACGTACTCGTTGCTGGCGATCGCGGTCTCGGTGCCGAGCATCATGTCCCGGGCAGCCTTCACCAGGTTCGGGCCGTACTCCTCGGGCATGCCGATCAGCTGGGTCATCACCAGCATCGGCAGGTGCTCGGCGAACTCCTTCACCAGGTCGGCGGCGCCCCGCCCGGTGAAGCCGTCCACCAACTGGTCGGCGAACCGGGTGACGTAGCGGCGCATGCCCCGTCGGTCGAAACGGTCCAGACCGTCGGTCACCGCACCGCGCAGCCGGCGGTGCTCGGCCCCGTCGGCGAACAGGCAGAGCGGCTGCCAGGCCAGGATCGGCATCAGCGGCGAGTCCATCGCCACCTCGTTGCGCTGGAACGCCGACCAGCGGCGGGAGTCCCGGGAGAAGCGGGACGGATTGCGCATCGCGGTCAGGTTGGCCGAGTGGCCGAGCACCATCCAGGCCGGGAGGTCACCGTGCAGCAGCACCGGTGCCACCGCGCCGTGCTCGGCGCGCAGCTTCTCGTACAGGCCGCTCGGGTCGGCCTCGGCCTCCGGCCCGTACAGGCGGCGGATGCCGCCGGGGCCTATGCCCCCGGTGGCCATCCCGTGGGCGGGGCAGCCGGGGGGCGGGGTGGGCGAACCGCCGAGCGGGGTCTCGAACGGGCCGTCGATGGTGGTCACTTGGGTGTGTCTCCGGGGTGTGTCCCCCGGGGTGGCATCCCGGGGGTGGGCAGGCGGAAGGGGCGGAGCGGTGCGGTGCGCGTGACGGCGGTGCTGGTGGTTCGGATGGCACTGGTCGCACTGGTGGTTCGGGCATTGCCGGTGGTGCCGGGAATGACGGTGGTTCAGGCAGTGCCGGTGGTTCGGGCGGTGCGGTGGTGCCGGGAGTGACGGTGGTTCAGGAGGTGAGCGAGTAGAGGTAGCGCATCAGGGCGAGCAGCACGTCGCGGCTGGACTCCCGGCTGCGCGCGTCGCAGAGCACTATCGGGACCTCGTCGGGCAGGTCGAGCGCGGCCCGCAGGTCGTCGACCGGGTGGCCCGGGGAGTCGGGGAAGCCGTTGACCGCGACCACGAACGGGACGCCGCGCTCCTCCAGCCGCCCGATCACGTCGAAGCTGACCTCCAGCCGGCGGGTGTCGACCAGCACCACCGCGCCCAACGCGCCCTCGAACAGCCCGTTCCAGAGGAACCAGAACCGCTGCTGGCCCGGGGTGCCGAAGAGGTAGAGCACCAGCTCGTCGGAGACGGTGATCCGACCGAAGTCCATGGCCACGGTGGTGACCGTCTTGCGCTCGACCCCGGCGACGTCGTCCACGCCCTCGCCGGCTCTGGTCATGGTCTCCTCGGTGGTCAGCGGACGGATCTCGCTGACCGAACCGACCAGGGTGGTCTTGCCGGCACCGAACCCGCCGACGATCACCACCTTGACCGCGGTGGCCGCCGAGTCCGGCAGCGCCTCGACACCGGAGGGGGCGTCAGAGCCTCTGTAGTCCATTCATCACCGCTTCGATCAGGGCACGGTCGGGTAGTTCGGCCTTGGGGACGGGCGCGCGCGCCTCCACCCGCCCCTCGGCCAGCAGGTCGGCCAGCAGGACGGTGACCACGCTCATCGGCAGGCCCAGGTGGGCGGAGACCTCCGCGACCGCGAGCGGCGACTGGCACAGCCGCAGGATCGCCGCCTGCTCGGGCTGCATCGCGGGCTGCGGCCGGGACCTGGCCACGATCAGGGTGACCAGGTCCAGTGAGATCCGCTCGGTGGCACCGCTCCGGCCGCGGGTGATCACGTACAGGCGCTCGGGGTGGCCCTCGTCCCACTCCATCCCGCGACCGGTCATGCGACCTGCTCGCCGCGGACCGGTGTGCTGAGGTGCTCCCCGATCCTGGCCACCAGGTCCCGCATCCGCTGGCCCATCAGCCCGGCGTCCACGCCCTCGTCGGCCAGCACCGCGAGGTACGCCCGGGCGCCGGCCGCCATCATGTAGAAGAAGCCGCCGGAGATCTCGATCACGACCAGCCGCATCCGGCCGTCCCCGTGCGGGAACTCGGTGCCGATCGCGGTGGCCAGGCTCTGCAGACCGGCGCAGGCCGCAGCCAGCCGGTCCGCCGTGTCGGTGTCGGTGCCGTGCTGGGCCATCCGCAACCCGTCCGAGGAGAGCACCACCACGTGCCGGGTCTGCGGCACGCTGTCGGCCAGTTCCTTGAGCATCCAGTCCATGTTGGCCCGCTGCTGAATCACTGCTCACCCTTACTGCGCGTGGTACTGGCTGTGGTACCTGACGACTGGTCACTGGTCCGCTCCGACTGGCCGTTCACGCCGTCGCTGAAAGCCGCCAGCCACATGCCGGGCTGCACCGGATCTGCGGCCGGGGCGGCCGGAGCGGGGGTGGCCGGGACGGCCACCGGGGCCGGAGCAGTGGGGTACTGCCCGGTGGGGTACTGACCCGTGGTGTGCCGGGCCGCCGGGTACTGACCCGTCGACTGCCGGCCGGGGTACTGCTGCGCCGCCGGGGCGGCCGGGGCCTCCGCTGCCGGCCGGGCGTGGCGGCGACGCTGCGGCAGGCCGCTGGCGGCCCGCTCGGTCACCACCACGGGAGCGTCCTCGGCCCAACCGTGTTCCACCCCGCCCCGCTCCACTCCGCTTCCCGGCGCACCGGCCTGCCGGACATCCGCCTGCTGGACACCCGCGTGCTGCGGGCCGGCCTGCTGCCCGCCGACCGGCAGCCGGGGGCCGGTGACCGCCGCGCGGACCGGAGCCGCCACGGCGGCGGCCGGGCGCGGACCGGAGACCGCACCGATGCCGTGCGCCCAGTCCGAGCTGGCCGGGGTCGCGGTCAGCAGGTCCTGAGGGACGATCAGGACCGCGCGCACACCGCCGTAGGCGGACGGGCGGAGCGAGACCTGGAAGCCGTACGCCTGCGCCAGCCGGCCGACCACGGCCAGGCCCAGCCGGGGCGTCTCCCCCAAGTCCTTGAGGTCGATGCCCTCCTGCGCCTCACGGAGCATCCGCTCGGCCCGGGCCCGGCCCTCCTCGCTCAGGCTCAGACCGCCGTCCTCGATCTCGATCGCGATGCCGGTCTGCACCTCGACGGCGGTCAGGTGCACGTTGGTCTGCGGCGGGGAGTAGCGCGTCGCGTTGTCCAGCAGCTCGGCCAGCGCGTGGATCAGCGGCTCGACCGCGGGGCCGACCACCGCCACCTCGGAGACCGGGTGCAGCTCGACCCGCTGGTAGTCGAGGATCCGCGAGACCGCACCGCGCAGCACGCTGTACAGCGGCACGCCCTTGCTCCACTGACGGCCGGGACGGGCCCCGCCGAGCACCGCGATGCTGTCCGCCAGGCGGCCGACCAGCGCGTTCCCGTGGTCGAGCCGCAGCAGGTCCTCGAAGACCGCCGGATCGTTCCCGTGCCGGTCCTCCATCTCCCGCAGGTCCTGCGCCTGCCGGTGCACGATCGCCTGCACCCGGCGCGCGATGTTCACGAACGCGCGCTGGGCCGACTCACGCAGACCCTCCTCCGCGTCCACCGCCTCCAGCACGGTGCGCAGCACCGCGTGCCGGGCCTGCTGGAAGCCGGCCGAGCCGGAGCCGGTGCCCGACTCGCGCAGCACGTCCTCCAGGAACTCACCGCCCTGGAGCCGGGCCACCGCCTGCGGCAGTGCCTCGGCCAGCCGTGCGGTCTGCTCCTCCTGGTCGGCCAACTGCTGCCGCAGCTCGGCCTCCTGGCGGGCCGCACGCTCCTGGAAGGTGGCCAGCGCCCGCCCGCGACGGGCCGACTCGGCAGCCACCACGGCGACTATCAGGGTGGCCACTCCACCGCACCAGCCGACCGCCCAGCGCGCGCTCCCGTCCATCAGCACGGTGGCCACGGCAGCCGCTGCGGCGGTCACCGCGGTGGGCAGGAGCCATCCCAGCCCCGCTGCGGGGCGCCGATCTCCGGATGACGATCCAGCACCAAGCATCAGCGTCCTCAACTGTCGGAAGGTGTACGGAACATCGGACCGCGTACCGGCCATAGGAAAGGGCCCTCTCCGGTCGTCCCACCCACTTCTGACATGGGCGGGGCGGGCCGGATCGAAGGAAGCATAGCCGGTCCCGTCGATCTGGCTGACGGGGTCTCAATACACCATCGGCCTACCAGGTTTGAGGCTTTCTCGCGGCTTTTTAGGCACAGATCACACCGAAGGAGAGCGCGCCGCCGCCCGCGCGCCCCTTGGGGCGCACACGACCGGCACCCGGACGGACATCCACCCCCGCTGCGCGCCAGGGCCGTTACACCGAGGGGGCGTCCAGCACCGCCGCCGCGACCGCCTCCGGCCCGTCCCACATCACCAGGTGCCCGGCCGGGACCACCTCGCGGTACTCCGCACCGAGCAGTACCGCCAACTCCCGCTGCCGGCCGAGCCACCGCTCGTCCGGCCGAGCCGCCGCGGCCAGCACCACGGCGGGCGCCCGGAGCGGGGTCGTGCGCCGGAGCACGTCCAACTCGGCGGCCACGTCCAGGTACCTGGTGTTCTCCGCCAGGACGGAGCGGAGCATCCGGCCGGTCCGGTAGCAGCGCCGGACCGACTCCGCCGGGGCCGGATCGCGGTGCGCCGCCGTGGTGGCGGCCGCCACCGCGCGGCGGGCCAACGGGCCGAGCAGGTACGGCAGCCCGGCGGCGGCCAGCACCGTGCCGGTCACCCGGGCCGTCAGGTCCCGGAGGGCCCGCGCGGGCGCGGGCCGCGCCTGCGGCTCGGTCGAGCCGTCCAGCAGCACCAGGGCGGCGGTGCGCTCCGGGTACAGCCGGGCGAACGCCTCGACGTGGAAGGCCGCGATCGAGTGCCCGACCACCGTGACCGGCCCCACGGCCCCGGCGGCCGGCTCGCTCCCCGTACCCGCCGCCCCCCTTGCCGCCGGTGCCTCGCCGCCGGCTCCCGCTCCGGCTTCGGCCTCCGCCTCGGCCTCCGCTTCACCACCGGTCACACCCCCGGCTCCCGTTCCGGCCCGATCCCCCGTCAGGACCTTCTCCCGGATCAACCCGTCCAGCAGCGCGGCGATCCGGTCAGCCTCCCCGCGCGCGGTCGGCGGTTCCGGCGCGAGCTCGCTGAGGCCGTGCCCCGGTCGGTCGAACCGCACCACCGTCCGGTGCGGTTCGAGCAACGGCACCACCGCGTCCCAGTCGAACCAGCAACAGCCGAGCCCTCCGCTCAGCACGACCACCGGCCCCTGCCCGGAGACCCGGACGTGCAGCGCCCGCCCACCGATCCGAAGGAATCGCGCCTCCTCCCCCTCTTCGCTCCGCCGCCCCTGGACCCGCCCCTGACCGAACGTCACCCTTGCCCCTCCACCTTCTCCTCCGTCGATCCACCCGAATCCGTCACATGCCCCGCCCCGCCGACACTGACCGCCAGCACCGCCAGCCAGAGCGCGATCAGCAGGATCTGCGAGCGCTGCCCCGCCCCCAGGGTCCAGGTGCCGTGGCCGGCCTCGAACGCCGCGATCGCCCCCAGGCTCCAGCAGGTGGCCAGCAGTTCGGCGGCCACCAACCACGGCCCGTACCGCGCCAGCGGCGGCCACCAGCCGTACCGGCGGGCCGCCGTGGTGAGCAGCACCACCGCCCCGATCGCGCCCACCATCGCCAGGCTGGAGCTGATCGCGTGCGCCGTGTGGGTGGCGGGCACCAGACCAGCCGTCTCCCGGGCCGCGCACTCCGGATCGGCGGTCGGGGTGCAGCTCAGCGGGAGCCGCGAGTCCACCGCCGTGGCCAGACCGAACAGGGCCAGGGCGGCCCAGCCCGCCAGTGCCCACGGCCGCCGCTCCAGGCACCACAGTGCCGTCCCGGCCCCGGCCAGCACGGCCAGCCCGGCGACCAGGTCGGTGGCCCGGAAGAGACCGCCCAGCGGTTGGTCCTCGGCGGCGAGCTCGCTGACGTAGGTCTGCACCGGATCGAGTCCGGTGCTCACCACCACCTCCAACACCCAGGCGGTGTAGGCGACGGCGCTGAACAGCAGGAGGGCGCGGACGGCCCGGACGGCGGCGGCACTGCTCGACATCAGGTCAGCCTAGGCGCACGGGCGGCGGTAACCGATTCGGTGCTTCCGGGCCGACCGTGTAGTGTTCTCTTCGTCAGCAGGCGCCGCTAGCTCAGTTGGTTAGAGCAGCTGACTCTTAATCAGCGGGTCCGGGGTTCGAGTCCCTGGCGGCGCACAGACAGCCGAAGGGCCCTCCATTCTCGAATGGAGGGCCCTTCGGCATTCGCGCGTTCGCCCACCCGCCCTCCGGTGCGCCCGTGGCCCATATCACCTGATCGTTACGCAACCAAGACAGATAAGGCTGTTCTCAGGAAAATCAGGACAAAGGTCCCTAACGGCTGCCCCTTCGGCCGAGGCAGGCTGGCACGGTTCTCCGTCCGTCCGCGAAAGGCCGACCCTTGCCCCGCCCCACCCCGAACGGCCGCCTCCCGCGCCCGCAGCAGACCGGCAAGCGGCGGCCCCGCCGGACCGGGTGGCGCCGGCTCGTCCCGACCTGGCGCTTCGCGCTGTTCAGCACGCTCGGCTGCGCGGTGCTCGGCATCGGCCTGTTCGCACTCGGCCTGGCCCTGGTCCAGGTGCCCGACGCGCACGCCCAGGCCACCCGGCAGAGCAACACCTGGCTCTACTCGGACGGCTCGCTGCTCACCCGGACCGGAGAGACCAACCGGCAGAGCGTGCCACTGGACCGGATCTCCGAGGCCGCCCGCCACGCGGCGATGGCCGCCGAGGACCGGAACTTCTACCAGGAGGGCGCGGTCAACGTGAAGGGCATGGTCCGGGCGGCGGTGAACACCGCGACCGGCGGCTCCACCCAGGGCGGCTCGACCATCACCCAGCAGTACGTCAAGAACGCCTACCTGAACCAGAAGCAGACCGTCTCGCGGAAGGTGAAGGAGCTCTTCATAGCCATCAAGGTGGACGCCACCGAGACCAAGGACGACGTCCTGGCGGCCTACCTGAACACCTCCTACTACGGCCGGGGCGCCTACGGCATCCAGGCCGCCGCCCAGGCCTACTTCGGCATCGACGCCAAGGACCTGAACCCCGCCCAGGGCGCCTACCTCGCCGTGCTGCTGAACGCCCCGAGCGCCTACGACGTCTCCACGGCCACCGAGAACGGCAAGCAGCGGGCCACCGACCGGTGGGCCTACGTGATGGACGCGATGGTCCAGGAGAAGTGGCTCTCCGCCGAGGACCGGGCCGCCGCCGCCTTCCCCGAGGTGCAGGCCCCGAAGAGCTCCCCCGGCCTCTCCGGCCAGGCCGGCTACCTGGTGAACGCCGCCACCGAGTACCTGACCACCAACAACGTGGTCACCGACGCCCAACTGGCCCAGGGCGGCTACACCATCAAGCTGAGCATCGACCCGAAGAAGCAGCAGGCGCTCCAGGACTCCGTCCAGCAGCAGCTGACCGACAAGCTCAAGCCGGACACCCGCAAGGTGGACGCGGCCACCCAGGCCGGTGCCGTCTCGGTGGACCCGAAGACCGGTGCCGTGGTCGCCCTGCACGGCGGCGCGGACGCCACCAAGCACTGGGTCGACAACGCCACCCGGCAGGACTACCAGGCGGGCTCGACCTTCAAGGCGATCGCGCTGGCCGCCGCCCTGGAGAGCGGGGCGACCACCCAGTCCGGACGGACCATCACCCCGGACACCGTCTACGACGGCACCTCGCGCCGCCCGGTGGTCGGCGGCAAGGGCACCCCGTACGCCCCGCCGAACGAGGGCGACCGCAGCTACGGCCAGATCACCCTCCAGCAGGCCACCGACTGGTCGGTCAACTCCGCCTTCGCCCAGCTCGCCCAGGACACCGGCCTGGCCAAGGTCCGGGACACCGCCATCGCGCTCGGCCTGCCGTCCGGCACCCCCGGCCTGACCGCCGACGCGTCGGTCCCGCTCGGTGTCGCCACGCCGAGCGTGCTGGACATGGCCGGGGTGTACGCCACCCTGGACAACGGCGGCCGGCAGATCACCCCCTGGCTGGTGCAGTCGCTGGAGCGCGGCGGCGAGGGGATCGGCCTGCCCGAGCACAAGACCACCCAGGCCGTCAGCGAGCGGACCGCCCAGCGGGTCACCACGATGCTGCAGGGCGTGGTGAGCAACCCCGGCGGCACCGGCTACCGGGCCAAGGAGCTCGGCCGTCCGACGGCCGGCAAGACCGGTACCACCGACGGCCACCGCTCGGTCTGGTTCGCCGGCTACACCCCCGAACTCGTCACCGTGGTCGCCCTGTTCGGGCAGGACCCGGCCAACGGCAAGCAGGTCTCGTTGAGCGGCACCGCCGGCCTGGCCGGTGCGGCGGGCGGGCAGTTCCCGGCCCAGATCTGGACCGCCTACATGAAGTCGGCCCTGGCCGGCCAGCCGGTCTCGTCCTTCGGCGGCTCCTCCGCCTCCGACGACGACTCCTCCTCGGCGGCGTCCTCGCCCTCCACGGCGTCCTCCCCCTCGGCGTCGAACGGTTCGAGCACCCGGACCCCGACCCCGTCGGACGCCCCCGGTGGCGGCAACCGCCCGACCCCCTCGGACACCCCGTCGACCCCGAGCGGCGGAGCGTCCTCGGCCACCTCCCAGCGGCCGGACCCGACCCCGAGCCGGACACCGCCCACGCCCACGCCCACGCCAACCCCGTCGGCCAAGCCCACGCCCACGCCGAAGCCGACCCCCACCCAGAGCCAGACCTCGGCCCCGAAACCCACGCCGACCGGCGGCGCGGTCGAGGAGACCGGCCAGGACCGGGGGCAGAGTCAGGGCCAGAGCGAGAGCCGGGCCGGGGGATAGTCCGCGCGGCGCAGCCCGCCTGACGGTACGTCAGCGACCGGTCCTGCCGGTCTCCCGGACCACCGGGAGACCGGCAGGACCGTCTGCCGTTGACAGCCCTTACCGAAGCGGTGCCCGGCTGACAGAATGCGTCGGTGCACAGCTCATCTCCGAAGCCCTCACCCCAGCCCTCCCCGCCGCTCGCACCCACGCCCGTGCCCGTTCCCGCGCCGGTAGCCGTGGCTGCGACTGCGCCCACGCCCGTGCCCGCGCCCGCGCCCGGCAGGCGTGCCTCGGCCCGGACCCTCGGCCTCACCCTCGCCCTGGTCTCGGCCGTGGCGTTCGGCGGTTCGGGCACGGCCGCCAAGCCGCTGATCGAGGCCGGGCTCTCCCCGCTCCACGTGGTCTGGCTCCGGGTCACCGGGGCCGCCCTCGTACTGCTCCCGCTCGCCTACCGGCACCGTGACGCCTTCCGTCGGCGCCCGAAGCTGCTCATCGGCTTCGGGCTGCTGGCGGTGGCCGGCGTGCAGGCCTGCTACTTCGCCTCGATATCCCGGATACCCGTCGGGGTGGCCCTGCTGATCGAGTACCTCGGGCCGCTCCTGCTGCTCGGCTACGTGAAGTTCGTCCAGCGCAAGCCGGTCTCCCGGGCCGCGACCATCGGGGCCGGGGTCGCCGTCACCGGCCTGGCCTGTGTGGTGGAGTTCTGGCACGGGCTCGCGTTCGACACCCTCGGGGTGCTGTTCGGCCTCGGCGCGGCCTGCTGCCAGGTGGGCTACTTCGTCCTGGCCGACGCCGCCAAGCAGGGCAGCGAACCGGTGGACCCGATGGCGGTGAGCGCGTTCGGGCTGCTGATCGGCGCCATCGCGCTGACCGTCTTCACCCGGCCGTGGACCGCCGACTGGAGTCTGCTCGGCGGCGACGTCACCATGAACGGCCGGGTGCTGCCCGCGCTCCTCCCGGCCGCCTGGATGGTGCTGGTCGCCACCGTGCTCGCGTACCTGACCGGTGTGGTCTCGGTGCAGTTCCTCTCTCCGCCGGTGGCCGGGGTGGTGGCCAACCTGGAGGCGGTGGTGGCCACCGTCACCGCCTGGTTCCTGCTCGGCGAGACGCTCGGACCGGCCCAGCTGGCCGGTGGACTGCTGGTACTGGCCGGCGCCTTCGCCGCCCAGACCAGCCGCCCTTCCGAACCTGCCGAACCCGCCCTGCCGGAACCCGTGCTGGAGGACGAGCGCCATAGGCTGACCACTCGGTGAGCGCGACTGACCGATCGGTCTGACGGTGTGTCCGTCCGGTGGTGCACTGGGTCGGTGGTGCGGCGGGTCGGTAGGTCGGTGGGTCGGTGACGCAGCAGGAGGTTGGGATGACCGGGACGGCGGCAGCGGACGGAGCGGGCCCCGGCGAGGCGCTCGCCGAGGTGCTGGCGGAGGTGATGGCTGAGCTCGCCGCTCTGGAGGATCCGAAGGTACGCCGGGTCAACGAGCGGCACGGCGACGACCACGGCGTGAACCTCGGCAAGCTGCGCGCCGTCGCCAAGCGGCTGAAGACGCAGCAGGACCTGGCCGTCGGCCTGTGGGCGACGGGTGACGGTGCGGCCCGGCTGCTGGCGCTGCTGATCTGCCGCCCGAAGGCGTTCGGCCGGGACGAGCTGGACCTGATGCTGCGTGAGGCGCGCACGCCCAAGGTGCAGGACTGGCTGGTCGGCTACGTGGTGAAGAAGAGCCCGTACGCCGAGGAGCTCCGGGTGGCCTGGTCGGCCGACCCCGATCCGGTGGTCGCCTCCGCCGGGTGGGCGCTGACCACCGAGCGGGTCGCCCGGAAGCCCGAAGGCCTCGACCCGGCCGGGCTGCTGGACCTCATCGAGGCCAGCATGAAGGACGCGCCGGACCGCCTCCAGTGGGCGATGAACCACTGCCTGGCCCAGATCGGGATCGAGCTCCCCGAGTACCGCGAGCGGGCGATCGGGATCGGTGAGCGCCTCGGGGTGCTCCAGGACTACCCGACCCCGCCGGGCTGCACCTCGCCGTACGCCCCGGTCTGGATCGCCGAGATGGTGCGGCGGCGGGACGACGCGACGACGGGCTGAGCCCCCGCCGCGTCGAGCGCCGTCCCGCCGGCCGCTTGCCTCCTACCGCTCACCACTGACCGCTGACCACTGACCACCGGCTCACTTCCCGGCCCAGCCGAACCAGTCCAGGTGACCGAGCGGCCAGACCACGGCGGTGGCCGGCCCCACCACGTTCTCCACCGGGACCGCGCCGCCGCCCGGGCCACCCTGGTGGTAGCGGGAGTCGGCCGAGTCGCTGCGGTGGTCGCCCTCGACCCAGACGTAGCCCTTCGGGACGGTGATCGGGCCGAAGGGCATGCCGGCGCAGGAGTCGTCCCCCGGGTGGAGGTACGGCTCGGAGACCGGCTTCCCGTTCACGCTGAGGGTGGTGCCGGTGCACGCGACGGTCTCGCCACCGGTCGCGATCACCCGTTTGACCAGGTAGTTGTCGTCCTTCGGAGGCAGCAGCCCGACGAAGCTCAGCACACCGCCGGCCGCGTCGGAGAACGAACCGCCGCTCGGTACGGGCTTGGGCAGCCAGCCGCCCGGGTCCTTGAAGACCACCGGCTCGCCCGCGCCCGGCTCCCAGCCGAGCAGCGGGGCCAGCTTGTTGACCGCGACCCGGTCACCGACCCGCAGGGTGTTCTCCATCGAACCGGACGGGATCGAGAACACCTGGAACAGACAGGTCTTGATGCCCAGGGCGATGACCAGCCCGAGCACGATCATCGCCGGGAACTCTGCCCACCAGGGCAGCCTGCGCCGACCCCGGATCCACCCGGGCGACCCCTTCGGCGAGGTGCCGGGGTCGCCCGTCCGGGCTTCGGTGGAGTCGGTCGGGGTCTCGACCGCCGAGCCGGGCGCCATTGCCGGGCCGGGTTGAGGAATCGTCACGGATCAGGCCGCCTGCGGAGGGAGATCGGGAGTGGTGCGGGCAGACCTGCCGGGGCGGGCGGCACTACGGGGCCTGGTCCGGCCCGGGTGGTGCTGGTTCGCCATCGCTGATCTGCCTTTCCGGAGGGTCCGGGGAGAACAGCACGCTAACGCCGCACCTGAACTGTCGCGAAATCAGACATTTAGCCGCTGTTGACGGCAAATCCTGCCAGGACTCCCCCGGGAAGGCGGACTGCGGAGCGGCCCGGTCCCGCCCCGGCGGACCGGAGCGGCGCGGCCGGGGACACCCGGCCCCGGCCGCGCCGGTGGCATCGCAGCCGGTCAGCGGGCCTGCGGCTCCCCCGCGATGGCCTCGTGGTGGCGGATCACCTCGGCGATGATGAAGTTCAGGAACTTCTCGGCGAAGACCGGGTCGAGGTGGGCGCTCACCGCGAGCTCGCGGAGCCTGGTGATCTGGGCCCGCTCCCGGGCGGGGTCGGCCGGCGGCAGCTTGTGCTCGGCCTTCAGCTTGCCGACCCGCTGGGTGGCCTTGAAGCGCTCGGCCAGCATGTGGACCACGGCGGCATCGATGTTGTCGATGCTCTCCCGCAGGGCGACCAGCTCGGCCCGGACCGCCTCGGAGACTCCCCCGTTGCCGTCCGCCGCATCGCCGGTGGCGGCCGCGGAACCAGCGGGAGTGGCATCGGAGTTCAGGGGCAGGTCCGTCATCGGGGTGGCTCTCCGGGGTCGGCTGGCTGGGCCCTGCAATCTAACAGGGCGAGCGGCGCCGGGGCCCGGCCGGACGACCCTGCGTCCGGCATCCGGACACACCCGCCCCGGGTCCGGCGCTTTGCCGGACCGGCCCCCGGGCGCCCCGTAGGCTGGGCGCGCACGGACCGGAACTGACGGACCACCAGTCCCACAGCACATGGAGGACCTGACATGGCAACCACTCGCACCGCGCACACCGCCTGGGAAGGCAACCTGGTCGACGGCAAGGGCGAGACCACCTTGGACTCCTCCGGCATCGGCACCTTCCCGGTCTCCTGGCCCTCCCGTGCGGAGCAGGCCAACGGCAAGACCAGCCCGGAGGAGCTCATCGCGGCCGCGCACTCCGCCTGCTTCTCGATGGCGCTCTCGCACGGCCTGACCGGCGCCGGCACCCCGCCCACCAAGCTGGACACCAAGGCGGACGTGACCTTCCAGCCGGGCACCGGCATCACCGGCATCCACCTGACCGTGGTCGGCGAGGTGGCCGGGCTCGACGAGGCCGGCTTCGTCAAGGCCGCCGAGGACGCCAAGGCCAACTGCCCGGTGAGCCAGGCGCTGGCCGGCACCACCATCACCCTGAGCGCCAGCCTCGCCTGAGGCAGCGACCCGATCCACCGGGTCACCCCGCTCCTCCGCCCATCGGTTCGCCCGCCGATCACCTGCCGGGTCGTCAACCGGTAGTGCGAGAGGGGCGCATGCGCCCCCGGTGTGCACCATCCGGTGCACACCGGGGGCGCCGCCATGAGCAGGGCTTCTCGTCCCGAAACCCTGACGAATCACCCTCGCGGCGGTCGTCACCGCAACTTCGCGCGTCCTATGATCACCGCAGTGTCGCGAGCCGACCCGATGCCCTCCACCCGGCATCGACCGAGGCAGCGGCCGTGCGATCAGCATCAGCAGCGGACGGGAGCGTGCCGTGCCGGGTCGGAACGAGGGGCCCGACCGCCGTTGTCCGGTCTGCTCCGCGCCCCTGGGCCACGAGGACCGGCACCCCGGCGCACTGCTCGCTGCCCTCCAGGCCAGCGAGTCCCGCTTCCGGGCCGCCTTCGCCGACGCCGGGATCGGGATGGCCCTGGTCGGGCCCGACGACCTGATCATCGAGGCCAACCCGGCGTTCGCCGCCATGATCGGGTACGAGGCGCCCGACCTGGTGGGCACCCACATCCACGAGATCATCGACCCCGAGGACACCCCGCGCCGCCTCTACCTGGAACTGGTCCGGGGCGAACGCGACCGGCTCCGGGTGGAGAAGCAGCTCAAGCACCGCGACGGCCGGGTGGTGTGGAGCAACGTCACCATCTCGCTGATCCGCAACGGCTCCGGCGAACCGATGTACACCCTGGCCATGGTCGAGGACGTCACCGAACAGCGGCTCCTCGGCGACCAGCTCGCCTACCAGTCCCTGCACGACCCGCTGACCAGGCTGCCGAACCGGGCCCTGTTCTTCGAACGGCTGAATGCGGCCTTCGACTCCAGTGCCGCCGGTGCCGGTACTGCGAGTGCCGTCGGCACTGCCGGTGCCGACAGTGGTGCTGGTGCTGGTGCAGTTGACGGTGGCGTCAACGGCCGGGGTGGTCGGGTCGGACTCTGCTACGTCGACCTCGACGGCTTCGCCGCGATCAACGAGACGCTGGGCCACCACATCGGGGACGAGCTCCTGGTCGCGGTGGCCGCCCGTCTGGAGCGCGGCTTCGCCCGGGGCGAGGGCCGGCTGGTGGCGCGGCTGGGCGGGGACGAGTTCGCCGTCCTGGTCTGCGACAGTGCCGGGAGCGAGCAGCTGACCGGGCTCGCGGCCGATCTGATCAAGACGCTGGAGGAGCCCTTCGACGTCGCCGGGCAGCAGTTGGCGGTGACCGCCAGTGTGGGTGTGGTGGAGCGTCAGGTCCGCGAGACCACGCCGACCGACCTGCTCAAGGACGCCGACGCGACGCTGTACTGGTCGAAGTCGGACGGCCGGGCCCGCTGGACGCTCTACGACCCGGCCCGGGGTGCCTACCAACTGAGTCGGCAGCGGCTGGCCACCGCGCTGCGCCCGGCGCTGGAGCGCGGGGAGTTCGCGGTCGAGTACCAGCCGCTGGTCGGACTGGCCGACGGGACGGTGCACGGCGCCGAGGCGCTGGTCCGCTGGCGCCACCCCCGGTACGGGACGATCTCGCCCGACCGCTTCATCCCGCTGGCCGAGGAGTCCGGCGCGATCGTTCCGCTCGGCAAGTGGGTGCTCGAGGAGTCCTGCCGCCAGGCCAAGCGCTGGCTGACCGAGTTCCCCGACGCCGAGACCTTCGTGAGCGTCAACCTGGCGGCCCGTCAGATCTGGGACTCGGACGTGGTAGCCGACGTCGCCAACGCGCTGGCGACCACTGGCCTGCCCGCCCGACTGCTCCAACTGGAGATCACCGAGAGCGCCGTGCTCGGCCCCGGCGGCCGACCGGTCCAGGCCCTCCAGGCGCTGGCCGACATGGGCGTGCGGATCGCCATCGACGACTTCGGCACCGGCTACTCCAACCTCGCCTACCTCTCCCGGCTGCCGGTGCACGTCCTCAAGCTGGACGGCAGCTTCATCGCCGGATTCCGCGAGCCGGGCCCCGGCGGCCGACCGGACAAGCGCTCCCGGCGCACCGACGCGGACGAGCAGATCGTCGGAGCGATGGTCCAACTCGCCCACGCCCTCGGCCTCACCGTCACCGCCGAGGGGATCGAGAACGCCTCCCAGGCCGAACGGCTCCGCCTCACCGGCTGCGACACCGCCCAGGGCTGGTACTTCGCCCGCCCCGGCGAGGCCGACCGGGTGTCCGCCATGCTGCGCGAGGACCGCGCCCGCTCGGGCTCCTGAGGCAACGGGCCCCGAGACGACGGACCCCGGCGCAACGGGTCCTGATGGAGCGGGTCCTGACCTTCCGTCGGCTGGGCGGCACCGGTCGCCGCCGCCCGGCGCCCGTCACCCCGTGCCCGGTCAGACCTCCAGGTAACGCAGGACGGCCAGGATGCGGCGGCTGTAGCCGGTGGCGTGGCCGAGCTCCAGCTTGTCGAAGACCGCGTTGAGGTGCTTCTCCACCGCACTGAGCGAGACGTGGAGCTTCCCGGCGATGGCCGCGTTGGTGTGTCCCTGGGCCAGCGCCTCCAGGACACTGCGCTCCCGCGGGGTCAGCCGGGCCAGCGGATCCGCGCGCGTGGTCCGGACCACCAGTTGCCGGACCACCTCCGGGTCGATCGCCGCCCCGCCGGCCTCGACCCGCTCCAGCGCGTCGAGGAACTCCTCGACCTGCGCCACCCGGTCCTTGAGCAGGTACCCGACCCGCTCGGCCCCGGCGGCGAGGAGCCGGGCCGCGTAGCTGCGCTCGATGTACTGGGAGAGGACCAACACCCCGACCTCCGGCCAGCGTTCGCGGATCTCCACCGCTGCCCGCAGGCCCTCGTCGGTGTGGGTCGGCGGCATCCGGATGTCCACCACCACGACGTCCGGCCGCCGTTCGGCCACTTCCCGGAGCAGGGCGGCGGCATCGCCGACCGCTGCCTGCACCTCGTGCTCCTCCTCCGCGAGCAGGCGGACCAGCCCCTCCCGCAGCAGGGTCGAGTCCTCGGCGATGATCACGCGCACGGCAGCTCCGCAGTGATGACGGTCGGTCCCCCGCAGGGGCTGTCGATGTGCAGGGTGCCGTCCAGGGCGGCCACCCGTCCGCGCAGGCCGGTCAACCCGCTGCCGCCGGGATCGGCGCCGCCCACACCGTCGTCCTCGATCCGCACCGTGAGCACCCTCCGGTCCGGCGGCCCGTCCCGGAGGGCGACCCGGACCGATACCGCCGAGGCCCCCGAGTGCTTGGCGGTGTTGGTGACGCACTCCGAGACCACGAAGTACGCCGCCGTCCGCACCGGATCCGGCAGCGGCGCCGCCACCTCGTAGCCGAGCCGCAGCGGGACGGTGCTCCGCTCGGCCACCCCGCCCAGGGCTTCGGCCAGGCCGAGGCTGTCCAGGGCCGACGGGTACACCCGCCAGGCCACCTCGCGCAGATCGGTGAGCACCTCCCGGGCCTCCTGGTGCGCCTGTCGCAGCAGCTGGTCGGCCCGCTCGGGATCACGACCGCGACGGGCCCGGCCGAGCAGCACGGCCAGCGCCACCAGGCGCTGTTGGACGCCGTCATGCAGATCGCGTTCGATCCGGCGGCGTTCGGCGTCCACGGCTTGGAGGACAGCGGCCCGGCTGTCGGCCAGCTCGGTGATCCGCTGCCGGAGCAGCTCGGCCTCGGAGGGGCCGAAGCAGTCGCGAGCCGTCCGGGCGTCCAACTCGACCAGGGAGTACAGCCCTTGGACCCCCAGGAAGAGCAGCACCCCGCCCAGCACCAGCTGGGTGAGCAGCTCGCCCCAGCCCAGCGAGCCCCGGAGCACCCCGCTGACCAGCAGTCCGGCCAGCACCGCCCCGAATCCCAGCAGTGCCACCACAGCCCCACAGACCAGACCGGCCCCGGTGCGCACCGCCAGGTAGTGCAACTGCCGTCGGTCGGCAGCCCGGTAGTGGTCCGGGAAGCCGTCCCCGAAGAAGGCCGAGCGCCGGGCCCGCTCCAGTGCCACCAAGCGGCGGACCCCGGCGTACAGCCTCGTCGATGCGGAGCCCCTGGTGCGGGGCCAGAGCAGGAACGGGCCGAGCAGGAGCCCGGCGAGCACCAGGTACAACGCGGCGGGCACGGCGGTCAGGCAGCCGAGCAGGACACCCGTCGCGCGCAACGGTCGTGACGCCGGGTCAGGAACACGGTCCGATCGGCCCCGCTCCACCCGGCGCTGTCCTCCGTGCCCCCACATGGGGTCCGAGCTTACGTCGCTCGGGCCGGGGTGCCGGGGGCGCGGTCCGCCGACCGCGCGGCCCTCCTCCCGTTCACCGGGCACGGCGGTGCTGGGCATTGGCCCGTGCGCTGGCACGGCCGCGGGCACGGGCACGGGAACGGCCGCGCAGACGGACCGTCAGGTAGCCGATCAGGGCGGCGGCCACCAGCACCACGACCAGCTTGGAGAGCACACCCACATAGGTCTCCACCACGTCCCAGCGATCACCGAGTTGGTAGCCGGCCAGCACCAACACTCCGTTCCAGACCAGGCTGCCGACCGTGGTCAGTGCGAGGAAGACCGACAGGGGCATCCGCTCGACTCCGGCCGGGACGGAGATCAGGCTGCGGAAGATCGGCACCATCCGGCCGAGCAGCACGGCGCGTGTGCCGTGCCGGGCGAACCACTGCTCGGTCCGCTCCAGGTCCGAGACCTTCACCAGAGGCAGCCGGGCCCAGACGGCGTGCATCCGCTCCCGGCCGAACAGCGCGCCGAACCAGTAGAGCACCAGGGCGCCGACCACCGACCCGAGCATGGTCCAGAACAGTGCCGAGGTGAGACTGAGCACGCCCTGCCCGGCGGCGAAGCCGGTCAGCGGCAGGATCACCTCGCTGGGCAGCGGCGGGAAGAGGTTCTCCAGGGCGATCACCAGGCCGGCCCCCGGGCCGCCCATGGTGTCGATCAGGCCTGCGGCCCAGCCGGCCACGCCGTCGGCGGGCTGGGCGGATGTGGCCAGGTGGACGAGCTGTCGCATCGGGTGGTCTCCAAGCCGGAAGTCCTCCGCCGGGGCGGTCGCCCCGAGCACCTCCACGCTAGGAATCGCAGGTCAGCACCGGTATGAGGGTCACCTTCGAACCGCCCTGCGGTTTCCCGCACCCCGGTGGGCACGAGAAACCGCAGGGCGACCGGGCGGGCGGCCCGCCGCCTGCCGTTCGGTCGACCGACCAGTCAGGCAGTCGGGCAGTCGGGCAGTCGGGCAGTCGGGCAGTCGGGCAGCCTGAGGGTCGGTCAGCCCGTCAGCCCGTATGCCTCGGCGATCAGGCGGTAGGAGCGGAGGCGGTTCTGGTGGCCGTGGATGTGCGAGGTGACCATCAGCTCGTCGGCTCCGGTCCGCTTGCGCAGTTCCTCCAGACCGTCGGCCACCTCGCCCGGCAGTCCGATCACCAGGTTGGCGAGCCAGCCCTTCATGAACTCGCTCTCGGCTGCGCTGTAGGGGTAGGCCTCGGCCTCCTCGGGGGACGGGATGAGGTCCGGGGTGCCCTTACGCAGCCGGAGCATCGCCAGGCCGGAGGAGCGGGCCAGCCGGAGGGCCTGCCCGGGCTCCTCGGAGGCCACCGCGTTGACGCCGATCAGGGCGTAGGGCGCGTCCAGCACCGCCGACGGGCGGAACGAGCTGCGGTAGAGGTCGAGCGCGGGCACCGTGTTGGCCGCGCTGAAGTGGTGGGCGAAGGCGAACGGCAGGCCGAGCCGGCCTGCCAGTTGGGCGCTGAAGCCGGAGGACCCGAGCAGCCAGACGGGCGGGCGGGACGCGTCGCGCGGGACCGCGGTGAGCCGGGCGTAGGGGTGGCCGTCGGGAAAGTCGCCGTCCAGGAAGTGGGTGAGCTCGGAGAGTTGGAACGGGAAGTCGTCCGGGCCCTCCTCGGTGCCGCGTCGCAGCGCCCTGGCGGTCGCCATGTCGGTGCCCGGGGCCCGACCGAGGCCGAGGTCGATCCGGCCCGGGTGGAGGGCCTCCAACATGCCGAACTGCTCGGCGATCGCCAGCGGAGCGTGGTTGGGCAGCATCACGCCCCCGGAGCCGAGCCGGAGCGTGGAGGTGCGGGCCCCGAGGTGGGCGAGCAGGACGGCCGGGGTGGAGCTGGCGACGCCGGGCATGCCGTGGTGCTCGGCGACCCAGAACCGGTGGTAGCCCAGTTGCTCGGCCTGCTGGGCCAGCGCGGTCGTGGTGGCGAGGGCCTCGCCGGGCGAGTAGCCGATGCCGACGGTGGCCAGGTCGAGGATGGAGAGCGGGGCCGGTGCACTGCCCCGGGGAGTCCCTCGCACCGGGTCGGCGGCCGGGTCGGGGCCGGTATCGCTGCCGGCGGTACCGCCGCCGGTACCAATGCCGGTGGGCTCGGTGCCGGACCGCTCGGTCCGCTGCTCGTCCTCGAAGGTCATGCCGGTCTCCTCCTGCTGACGTACGGGTGCTCTTGGCGCAGCCACTGTCCGGGCTCCCACAACCGGATCGGTGCTCCGTCTGTTCCCCGGTTCCGGATGGTGTGACGCACCGGACGGAAGGGCCCGAAAGGGTACGAACTGCGGAGAACGAACTGACGGAGTCGCCCGGCTCCGCCGGGCTGCCGGGTGCCCCGGCGGCCCGTCCGGGGGATCGTCCGCGAGCTGATGATCCGCCAGGGATCCTTCCAGCTTGGCGGTTTGCCGCCACCGCCAGAACCCGCCAGACGCAGGGGTCGCGCCGCACCAGCCGAATGCGGCAGGCTACAGATCAGTGACGGAGGGGAATCGCCCACCGCACCCCACCTGCAAGGTCGGCGGGCTGGACCAGTGCCGCTGGACCCCCGCGAGCCCCTGGAGCGGCACCCCGCCCCAGGGGCTTGCGCCATTTCGGCCGCACCCCGTTTCACCGATACAACGTCAGGTCGCCCGACCTCCGCGACCTGCCTCCCGACCCCCGCCGCGACCGCCGGGCGCGATGCTGTGACGCGGGACACAAGGGGGTGCTTAAGGACATGAAACGTCTACCCGCTAGCGTTGGTTCCCGTAGCCACCTGGACGCCTCCAGGCGACTGGAGTCAGGGAGCTCGCCTTGGATGCCGCAGCGGTAGTAGGACCGGCGTGGATCTGCGCACTCGCGCTGTGCGCCGTACTCGGCGACGCCTTCATCCCCTTCATCCCGAGCGGCACGCTGGTGATCCTGGCGGTGCTCAACACCACCGAGACGGACGGCGCCCCGCTGATGCTGGCCGCGGGCGTGGCCGTCGCTTCCTTCCTCGGGGACCTGGTACTGCTCAACCTGGCCCGGCGCGGCTCACCCGCCGTGCAGCGCCGCCTCGATCACCGGCCGGAGCTCGCCGCCAATGTCGCGCGGCTCCAGCAGTACCTGACCAGTCAGACCAGCCGGACGGCCGCCCTCCTGGTGATCGTCGCCCGCTTCGTCCCGGCCGGCCGGACCATCCTCGACCTGGCGGTCGGTCACTCCGCCGACTCCACCCGCCGCTTCCTCCGGCTCTCGGCGCTCGCCGCGCTGATCTGGGCCAGCTACATCGTCAGCCTGGGCTGGGTGAACAGCCACTGGTTCCACACCGACTGGCTGAGCCTGGTGGTCTCCTGCGCAGCCGCCACCGCGATCAGCACCACCGTCGCCCGCATGGTCCGACGCCGCCGACGCGAGTTCGCGCTCACCTGACCGTCCCGGGCCCGGCATCCCGACCCCGCGTCGGCGCCGACACCGCCTCTGCCCTTACCCCTGCCCCTGCCCCTGCCCGAGCCCGACCGGGCGGGTGCGGCCCCGGCGCGGGCGAACCCGCCCGAGCCCACCTGGATCGGCGAGCGCCGTCGCTCGCTGCGGCCGACCCGGCCCCACCGTCAACTCGCTCCGCCGGTCCGGGCGGAACCATTCGGCGTGCCGGACCTGACGCTCTGTCCCAAGACTGCAACAAAGCTCCTGCCCCGGAGCCGGACGCCCCTTGTACTGCGTGCTGTTCAGCAGTCGAGGGGCGTTGGAGTCCCCGCCCCACCTCGTGGCATGCTGGCGCAGATATATCCATCAATATCCGATTTTTCCTGTCGGACGGTCGGATGCACTTACGGCTGGGGAGACCATGGGCAGCATCTCGCGCAGGACCGTGCTCAGTGCCACCGCCGCCACCGCCGCACTCGGTGCCGTGGCGGCCTGCGGCAGCAGCGGCGGTACGGGCTCGGGCACTACCGGCAGCACCGGCAGTGCCACCCCGAACGGTGGCTCCCCGAGCGCCACTTCGGCGAAGCCCACCGTGAAGGGAACCCCGCTCGGGGACGGCTCCAACGCGGACACGGGTGCCCAGCCGAACCAGCCGAAGCCCGAGAAGCTCAAGCCCGGCGAGCAGCCGCCGCAGTTCGTGGTCTTCTCCTGGGACGGTGCCGGCGGCACCGAGGACGGGCAGTTCCCCCGCTTCCTGAAGCTGGCCGAGCAGCACAAGGCCACCATGACCTTCTTCCTGTCCGGCATCTACGCCCTGCCGAAGGAGAAGTCCAACCTCTACCACCCGCCGAAGCACTCCGTCGGTGCCTCCGACATCCCCTTCCTCTCCGACGGCGCGGTGAAGAGCACCCTCAAGCTGATCAGCCAGGCGTGGACGGCCGGCCACGAGATCGGCACGCACTTCAACGGGCACTTCTGCTCGACCCGTTCGGACGGCAACGGGGTCAACAAGTGGACCCCCGAGGACTGGCAGAGCGAGATCGACCAGGCGATCTCCTTCGTGACCCAGTGGCGCACCAACACCGGCTTCACGGACGTCGATCCGCTCCCCTTCGACTACCGGAAGGAGCTGATCGGGGGCCGGACCCCCTGCTTGGAAGGCCAGAAGGCGCTGCTGCCGACAGCGGTCAAGCTGGGCTGGAAGTACGACGCCAGCTCGCCGGGCGGGCTGCAGATCTGGCCGCAGAAGGTGCAGGACGGGAAGATCTGGGACTTCCCGCTGCAGTCCCTCCCGTTCCCCGGGCGCGGCTTCCAGGTGCTCTCGATGGACTACAACATCCTCGCCAACCAGTCCGGCGGCAGCACCAAGGGCGACCCGTCGAAGTACGACGAGTGGCGGGAGCAGGCCAAGGGCGCCTACCTGGCCGGGTTCGACCGGGCCTACAACAGCAACCGGGCTCCGCTCTTCATCGGGAACCACTTCGAGCAGTGGAACGGCGGCATCTACATGGACGCCGTGGAAGAGACGCTGAAGACCATCGCCGGGAAGCCGGACGTCCGGTTGGTGTCGTTCCGTCAGTTGGTTGACTGGCTGGAGGTGCAGGACCAGTCCACGCTGCGGAAGCTGCGCACCCTCGGGGTCGGGAAGGCCCCCGAGGGCGGCTGGGGCGCCTTCCTGGGGACGCCCGCATCCTGAGGGCTCCCGAGCCCGATCCTGCGGGCAGGCGGCTCAGCGGGCTGCCGGGCTGCCGGGCTGCCGGGCTGCCGGATCGTCAACTCGGCGGCCCGGCGGAGCGGCAGCCCGGTGGATCGGTGGATCGGTGGATCGCAGCCAACTGGCAGGGCGGAGGCCTCCTATCCTCAAGCCTCGGGCCCTTGGGTCGCGAGCAGGCTGCGGACGACCCGGGCTGCGCCCTCCGGGCCGGCGATGATCGTGTAGTGGTTGGTGTCCGGCACCGCCGCCACACCGACCCGGGCCGGATCCAGCCCCGCCTGCTCGATCCGCGCGGCGTCGTAGAGGCCCTGCTGCTGATCGAGCAACCCGCGCTCGGCCCAGAGCAGTTCGGCCCGGCAGGGCAGTCGGTGGATCGCGGTGGCCGCATCCTGGTCCAGCAGCACCTGTCGACCGTCCTGGTGGATCGCCTCCGGTACGCAGGACGACCGCAACTCCGGCTCCTTGCCCACCAGGTCGCGCTGGGTGTACTCATCCAGCGTCGCCCGCCACCCGGCCGCGAAGGCGGGGTGGCGCTGCCAGAACGCCCGGTAGGCGTCCCGGCTCTCGAAGGTCATGTCCAGGCGTGCCAGCGCCGGACCGAGCACGGCGGCGAGCGCGTCGTCCTCGCTGACACCCGCCGGCAGCGGGAAGCTGACCGCACCGTCCACCAGGACCAGCGAGCCCACCAGTTCGGGATGACGGACGGCGGCCAGGGCACTGATCCAGGCGCCCATCGAGTGCCCCACCAGTCGCACCCCGCCGAGGCCGAGAGTGGCGATCAGGACGGCCAGGTCGTCGGCGTGCCGGGCCAGGCCGTACGGTCCGGCGACCTCCCGGCTCCCGGCCCGACCACGGAGGTCGGGCGCGACCAAGGTGGCCCGGCCGGCCAGTTGGCGGGCCACCTCACCCCAGGCCAGGGCGTTGGCCGTGATGCCGTGCACGGCCAGGATGGTGGGAGCGGCCGGGGCGACGGCCGGCCAACGAAGCACTGCCAACTCGCCACCCGGCACGGCGACGCTCAGTTCCTCAGGAGCGGCGGAGATCGATGCCTCGGCCGGAGCCTGAGCCGGCGCAGAAGCCAGGCCTGGGGCCAGGACCGGGACCGGGGCGGCAGTCGGCACGGAAGCCGGGGACGCGGACACGGGGTCCGACCGGTCGGGCGTGGCGGGTGTCGGGTTCACGCAGGATCACCTTCCAGGGAGCGGGCCGGAGTCGGGGCCTCGGCCGCGGTGCCGTCTGCGCGGACGGCACCGGCGACGGGGACGGCGGGTGCCGCACCGGTCCGGCCTGTGCGGATCCGGGCAGGCAGCCTGGCGAGGCCGCCGGGCAGCAGGTAGACCACTGCGACGAACATCGCTCCGAGCAGGAAGAGCGGCTGCGAGAGCGGCACCCGGAGCACCGCCGGGAGATCGGCAATGGCGGAGGAGTTGGCCAGGTCCCCCAGCCGGTGCCCGGCCCAGGTGTAGAGCACCCCGCCGAGCAGCGGGCCCCAGCGGCTGCCGGAGCCGCCCAGCACCACCATGACCAGGAGCGCCAGCGTCGCGTCCGAGCTGGCCGCCTGCGGGGTCGCGCCGCCGGTGAGCAGCAGGTAGACCACTCCGCCGAGCCCGGCCAGGCCGCCGGCGATCACGAAGGCGACCAGCTTGAAGCCGTAGGGTCGCAGGCCCAGCACCTCGACCCGGCGCTCGTTCTCCTTGATGCCCTCCCAGACCCGGCCGGTCGGGGAGTTGACGGTCCAGTGCACCACCGCGAGCGTGAGCACCAGGTACCCGAGGGCGATCCAGTAGAGGTTCGCGGTGTTCTCGATCCCGACCAGGGCGTCCGGCAGCAACTCGGCGGGAGCGGCCCGGCCCTCCTCGCCGCCGGTGACCCCGCCGGGGTTGCGCTGCACCAGGATCGAGCCGGCCTGGGCGAAGGCGAGCGTCACCATCGAGAAGCCGATGCCGGTCACCCGGAGGCTGACCGAGCCGAGCAGCAGCGCCAGGCTGACGCTGCACCCGACGCCGAACAGCGCGGCGGCGGCGAAGGGGAGTTGGAACTCCAGCATGCCGAGGTCGGTCCCGTACAGACCGGCGGCGAAGTAGAGCGCGTGGCCGAAGGAGAGCAGACCGGTACGGCCGAGCAGGAGGTCGTACCCGGTGGCCAGGGCCCCGTAGACCAGGCACAGGGCGAGCAGTTGAAGACTCCCGGGGCTGCCGAGCGGGCCGTCGAGCAGCCCCGGGACGGGAAGCGCACTATACGGGGCGACAAGGAACAGGATCAGCAGAGCGATCGGCCACCAGCGTAGGACGTTCCGCCGGGGAGCTGTCGAGACCTTCCCGATTGATTCACCTGTTCGAGGGATGGTGCGGACCGAGGTCGCCGGAGCAGACTGTTCGTCAGCGGTGCCACTGGTGCTCGTGGTTGAGGTGTTGGTGCTCACGCGAGCCTCCCGGTGAGTCCGCGCGGCCGGATGAGGAGCAGCACGGCCAGGAGCACGACGACCGAGAGGTCGCCCAGTCCGGCGGCGCCGAGCCCGGCGGACGCGGCGTAGTTGGCGAACTGCTGGACCAGACCGACCGCGACGGAGGCCACTGCCGCTCCGGTGACGGAGCCCATACCGCCCATCACCACCACCACGAAGGCGAAGACGAGCAGGCTGGTCCCCTGGCCGGGGTGGATCGAGCCGAAGTAGAGGCCGCTGAGCGCGCCGCCCAGGGCGGCAGCGGCTCCGCCGATCGCGAAGACCAGCGTGAACGCCCTGCGGACGTCGATGCCGAGGGCCGTGACCATCGCACGGTCCTCCACCCCGGCCCGGACCACCAGCCCGTACCTGGTGCGGTCGAGGAAGAGGCGCAGCGCCACCAGGACCAGGCCCGCCGCCGCCAGCAGGACGAAGCGATTGACCGGGACGATCGCTCCGAACAGGCCCACCGTGCCCGAGAGCGCGGCGGGTTGGGGGAACGGCCGGGAGTCCGCTCCCCAGATGCCCATCAGCAGGGCCGGCAATGCGAGACCGACGCCGACGGTGGCCAGGATCTGGTCCCGGGGCCGGCTGTAGAGAGGACGGATCAGTAGCAGTTCCAGCAGCACGGCCGCGACCGTGCCGACCCCCGTACCGAAGACCACCGCCAACCAGAAGCTCATCCCGCCCTCGGTGCCCGCCCACCAGGTGGCGTACGCACCGACCGAGAGCAGCGCACCATGGGCGAAGTTGAGCACGTCCATCAGCCCGAAGATCAGCGAGAGACCGGAGGCCACCAGGAAGTACAGCGCACCGAGGCCGAGGCCGGTGCACGTGAGGAGGACGACGGTGTCCATCAGGGAGCCACCTCCGTGGTGACAGGAACAGGGGAGGGGAGCGGAGAGGACCGTGCCGGGGCGGAGGACGACGAGGAGGGGAGCGAGGAGGACGGCGAGGAGTGAGCGGGCTGGGCGGATGTCGGGCGGCCGACTCCGAGCAGTCGGCGGGCGGCCTCCTCATCGGCCAACAGCGCTGCGGTGCCGCCCTGATGGGCGGTCCGGCCGTCGGCCAGCACCGCGCAGGTGCCGGCCAGGCGCCGGACCAGCGCGAGGTTCTGCTCGACCAGCAGGACGGGCACGGTCGCGGCGGCCCGCTCCAGCACCTCCGCCACCTCGGCCACGATCTTCGGCGCCAGGCCCTTGGTGGGTTCGTCGGCGATGATCAGTCGGTTGCCGTTCAGCAGGGTCCGCCCGATCGCCACCATCTGCTGCTGGCCACCGGACAGCGTTCCGGCCAACTGTCCTGCACGCCTCTTCAGTTCGGGGAAGAGCTCGTACACCAGGTCGTACGCGGGGGCGGCGTCCCGCTCCGCCAGCCGGAGGTTCTCGGCCACGGTGAGCCCCGCGAACACGCCCCGGTCCTCGGGGGCGTACCCGATGCCCTGACGGACCACCAGGTGGGTCGGCAGTCCGGCAAGTTCGGTCCCGGCGAACCGCAGGCTGCCGGTCCGGGGCACCAGTCCCATGACCGCCTTGACGGTGGTCGTCTTCCCCGCGCCGTTGCGGCCGAGCAGCGCGGTGACGCCGGTCGGCGCCACCTCGAAGTCCACCCCATGCAGGATGTGGAGACCGTCGATCACCACCCGGAGGTCCCGGACCGTCAGCAGCGCTCCGGCAGCGCCCGCTTGCCCGGACAGGGCCCTGGAGGTCCCGGACGAGCTCCCACCCGAACCGCCCCTTGAACCGTCACTGGAACCGCCGTCTGAGGTGCCGTCCGGTGAGACGGCCCGGGAAGCGAAGGAGTCGGTCACAGCCCCTCCCCCAGGTATGCCTGCTGCACGGTGGCGTCGGCCATCACCGCCGCCGGGGTGTCGAGCGCGAGCAGGGTGCCGTGGTGCATCACGGCCAGCCGGTCCGCCAGACCGAGCAGGACGTCCATGTGGTGCTCCACCATCAGTACGGTGCGGCCGAGGTCCCGGTGCACCGAGCGGATCAGCGCGGTCAGGGCCGGGACCTCCTCCGCGCTGACTCCCGCCATCGGCTCGTCCAGGAGGATCAGCCGGGGGTCGGAGACCAGCAGCACGGCCAGTTCGAGCTTGCGCTTCTCACCGTGCGAGAGGGCCCCGGCCAAGGTGTCGGCGCGGTGGGCGAGTTCGGTCCGCTCCAGAGTCTCGGTGACCTGGGGGGCGTACAGCCCGGCCCGACGCCAGATCCGGTACGAGGCGCCCGGCCCGGCCGCCGCCTGGGCGGCCAGCCGGACGTGGTCGGACACTGTCATCCCGGTCCAGAGCGAGGAGGTCTGGAAGGTCCGGCCGAGGCCCCGGCGGGCCCGGCCGTGCACCGACTCGGTGGTGATGTCGGCGCCGTCGAGTTCGATCGCCCCGTGCGTCGCCGGGTGGATGCCGGAGATCAGGTTGAAGAGGGAGGTCTTGCCGGCCCCGTTCGGCCCGATGAAGGCGATGAACTCGCCCTCCCGCACGTCGAACGAGACGTCCTCGACGATCGGCACCCCGCGCACCGACCAGCCGACGCCGCGCAGCCGCAGCACCGGACCGGCCGCCGCGACCACCTGGCCGACCGCCGTCGTCACCACCCCGGCGGGGGTACCGGATGATGCGCGCTCGGTCATCCGGATCAGCCCGCGATCTTGGTGGCCGGAGGCGCCACCCGGTCGGCCGGGATCACCTGCTCCACCGAGGGCATGGCGGAGGCCCCGGTGCCGGCCAGCTTCACCTGGAACATCGGCTGGAGCAGCGCGTGGTCCTCGGCCCGGACCGTCAGACGCCCCTTCACCCCGTCGAAGCTCCACCCCTCCAGCGCCTTCACCAGGGCGTCGGTGTCCTCGGCCGAGCCCTTGTTCGCCTCGATCGCGTGCACCACCATCTGGGCGGCCGTGAAGCCGTCCGGCGTGAAGATGTCCGGCTTGGCACCGGCCTTGGCCACCGCGGCGGTCATCGCCTTCTCCACCTCGGTGCCGGCCGCACCGTCGAAGTAGTGGTTCAGGAAGGAGATCTTCTCGGCCGCCGGGCCGAAGAGCGGGTAGGAGGCCGCCAGGTCGAGCCCGGTGACCACCTTGGTGGAGGCGAACACATCCTGCTGGTTGAGGGAGGTCCACAGCGCCGAGGCCGTCTCCCCCGCCCAGGCCACGAACAACAGGTCCGGCTTGGACGACTTGGCCTGCGTCGCGAAGGGGGTGAGGTCGGTCGCGCTCGGTGGCGCCAACACTGGCTCCACGATGGCCCCTTGCTCGCCCAGCACTGCCTTGACCGCTGCCACGTTGGCCTGCCCGAAGGCATTGTCCTGGGCCAGCACCGCGACCTTCTTGCCCTTGGCGTCACCGATGAACGAGGCAGCCGTCCGGATGTCCTGGTAGGATTGCCGCCCCGTGCGGAAGGTGTACTTGTTCAGCCCGGTGACCTTGTCGGCAGCGGCCGGGCCGCTGAGGAAGAGCACCTTGTTCTGCGCCGCGATCGGCCCCACCTGGAGCGCGACCCCGGAGGCGGTCGAGCCGGCCAGGATCTTGTGCCCCTTGCCGATCAGGTCCTTGGCCGCCGAGACCGCCTTGGCCGGATCGCCCGCGTCGTCCTGCTCGGCCAGTTCGACCGGGTGCCCGTCCACCGCGCCAGTGCCCTTGGTCGCGTAGTCCAACCCCGCCTTGAAGCCCTCCGCGTACTGCTTGCCGTAGGCCGCCAGCGGCCCGGTCTTGGAGTACACCAGGCCGACCTTGACCGGGCTCTTCGCCTCTCCTGCCGATCCCGCCCCACCCCCGGCGGCCGTGGTCCCGGCCGTCCCGGCCTTGGCGCAGCCCGCGCCCGTCAGGAGCAGTCCGCAGGCCGCAACCAGCGCGAGCCCACGCCGGGCCCGGCCTCCTCCGGGCTCCACGGGGGTGACCGGACGCCGCGCCTGACGGTCCGTCCGAGGTACGGATCTGGTGCTGCGGGAGGTGTGGGGCATGGTGTCCGACTCCTGACGGGGGCTGGGACTGCGGCTGGGGCTGGCTGCGGCTGCGGCTGCGGCTGCGGCTGCGGCTGCGGCTGCGGCTGCGGCTGCGGCTGCGGCTGCGGCTGCGGCTGCGGCTGCGGCTGCGGCTGCGGCCGGAACGACATCTGGGGCATGACGGGTACTGCGACGTGGCGGTACGGCGCCGGTCGGCACCGGGGTACGGCGCGGGCACGGCACGGTTCGGCTCAGCCGGCGCCGGGGCTCACCAGGGAGGCCGTCGGCGCGGCAGCGGTGGTGGATTCCGGAACCGTAGGTGCGCCACCTGCCCCGCGACATGTGACGGGATGACGCAGCAGCACCCGGGATTGTGTGACGGACCGCCATATCGCCGCGCCCGGCTGCCGAAGGGACCCACCGGGTGTGCCGCGCGCCCATGGCACCCACGCACCCCATGGCTCCGACCCCCATGGAGGACGCCCGGCCGCCCGGTGAGGGTGGAAGCGCAGCAAACCCCCAACCCTCATGAGGTGACTTCCTTGGACAAGGTCTTGGAATCCGCAGCCCGTGCGGTCGAGGACATCCCCGACGGCGCCACCCTCGCCGTGGGCGGCTTCGGCCTCTGCGGCATCCCGAGCACCCTGATCGGTGCCCTGGCCGAGGCCGGGACCACCGACCTCCGGGTGGTCTCCAACAACTGCGGTGTGGACGACTGGGGCCTCGGCCTGCTGCTGCGGGCCGGTCGGATCGCCCGGATGACCTCCTCCTACGTCGGGGAGAACAAGGAGTTCGCCCGCCGGTACCTCTCGGGCGAGTTGGAGGTGGAGCTCACCCCGCAGGGCACGCTCGCCGAGCGACTGCGCGCGGGCGGCGCCGGCATCCCCGCCTTCTTCACCCCGGCGGGCGTCGGCACCCAGGTCGAGGAGGGCGGCCTGCCGTGGCGGTACACGGCCGACGGTGAGGTCGCGGTGGCCTCACCGCCCAAGGAGACCAGGGACTTCGGCGGCCGTCGCCACCTGCTGGAGGAGGCCATCACCACCGACTTCGCCCTGGTCCGTGCCGAGCTCGCGGACCGCCACGGCAACTGCGTCTTCCACGCCACCGCCCGCAACTTCAACCCGCTCTGCGCGAGCGCCGGCCGGATCACCCTGGTCGAGGCCGACCGGATCGTCGAGCCCGGTGCGATCCCGCCGGACGCTGTCCACCTGCCCGGCATCTACGTCGACCGGGTGGTCTCCGCCGACCCGGACGACCGCCGGATCGAGCGTCGCACCGTCCGCACCGACTCCCGGGGGCACTGAACTCATGACCACCCACAGCACCACGACCACTAACACCACCACAACCACACGCACCACCACTGACACGGCGAGCGCGGAAGGCACTTCCGGCACTGCGGGAATCGCAGATCCCCGACACGCCCTCGCCGCCCGCGCCGCACGGGAGCTGCGCGACGGTCAGTACGTGAACCTGGGCATCGGCCTGCCCACCCTGATCCCCGATCACCTCCCGCCCGGCGTGCACGTGGTGCTGCACTCCGAGAACGGCGTCCTCGGCGTCGGGCCGTACCCCGTCGCCGGGGCCGAGCACCCGGACGTGATCAACGCGGGGAAGGAGACCGTCACGGTCGCCGACGGTGGCGGCTACTTCGACTCGGCCGTCTCCTTCGGCATGATCCGGGCCGGCCGGATCGACATCTCGGTCCTCGGCGCGATGCAGGTCTCCGCCTGCGGTGACCTGGCCAACTGGATGATCCCCGGCAAGATGGTCAAGGGCATGGGCGGCGCGATGGACCTGGTGCACGGCGCCCGCCGGGTCATCGTGGTGATGGAGCACACCGCCAGGGACGGCTCCCCGAAGATCGTGGACGAGCTGTCACTCCCCGCCACCGGCCGGAGGGTCGTCCACCGGATCGTCACCGAGCTGGCGGTCATCGACGTGACGCCCGAGGGCCTGCGGCTGGTGGAGGTCGCTCCGGGGCACACCTTCGAGGAGGTCCAGGCCGCCACCGGCCCCCGCCTGCTCTGACCGGATCGCGCTCCGCCGACCGCATCCGCCAACCGCGATCGGCCGACCGCGATCCGCCGACGCGGTGCCGGTCATGTCAGGCGGCTCCGGCCAGGCCGAGGGCGTAGGACAGCCAGAACTCCCCCGCCGCAGGCTCCCCCCGGCCGCAGTCGCCGTCGGACTCCCCCGGGATCTTCACCCAGAGCAGCGCATCCAGCCCCTCGCGCCCGGTCCGGGTGGTCGGTTCCTGCCCGAGGGCACGCCCGGGCGGGTTGCACCAACTCCCGCCGCCCGGAGCACCGTTGCCGTTCCGACTGGTGTCGATCACGAAGTGCTTGCCGCCGAGCGCCGCCGACACCTCCCGCCCGTAGGCGTAACTCTGGTCGGTGGGGAAGAAGTTGGAGACGTTGAGGGCGAAGCCGTCGGCCGCGCCGACCCCGGCCCGTTCCAACGCGCGGGCCAGGGCGGCCCGGTCACGGACCCAGCCGGCGTTGCCCGCGTCGAGGTAGACGCGCACCTTCGGGTTCTTCTTCAACTCCTTCACCGCGTGAGCCAGCAGGGCGGAGCGGTCAGCGCCGGCGTCAGCACAGCCCTCCACCGCGTGGGCGACCGCGTCCGGCTCCAGCACCACCCAGGCCGGGCGGTCGCCCAGCCCCGCCGCGATCCGGCCGATCCAGGCCCGGTAGGCCGCACCGTCCGCGGCCCCGCCCGCCGAGTAGAGGCCGCAGTCCCGGTTCGGGATGCCGTAGGCGACCAGCAGCGGCACCCGCCCCTCCGCCGCCGCCCGTCTGCTCTGCGCTTCGGCGAGTTGCCCGGCGTCGGCGCCGGTCAGCCAGAGTGCCGCTGCGCTCCGGGCGATCCGCTCCAGCGCGACGGCCTGCGGTCCCCCTACCTGCCCGGCGGCCCGCCGGGCCGCCCCGAAGGGCGAGACGTAGAAGGCCGTGGGCCCGGGCGTGGTGGCCACGGCGGAGGGAGCGGGCGCGGGCGCCGAGGCGGCTGGGGGCGAGGAGACCGGGGCCACCGGAGCAGCGACGGAAGCAGGGGCGGAGGCAAGCGGAGAGGGCAGTTCAGGAACCACCGACGGTGGGACCACGGTGGACGGAGCGGTGGCGGATGCCGCCACGGACGGCGGGGCGAGCGACCGGCCGTCCGGTTGACCGGCACCGCTGCCACACCCCGCCAGGGCGACCAACGCCCCGACCGCCATCAGCACCGTCGCCGACCTCAACGCCTCGGCCCTCGATGCCTGAGCCCTCAACGCCTCAGCCCTCGACGCCGCCACCGCCGACGCGTCCCTCAGCCGCCCTGCCATCCGCCGTCTCCCCAGCCGCCCGAAAACACCGACACCCGTGATCGCCCCCGGCGGTCAGCCTTGCACAGCACGACCGCACCGATCACGGGTGTCCGTCAGGAAAGACGTACGGAGGAGGGAGAGGACCGGCGCGATCAGCCCTTGAGCTCGGCGAGCTTCGGCAGCTGCCAGTCGATCGGCTCGCCGCCGAAGCCGGCCAGCGCCTCATTGATCTGGGAGAACGGCTTGCTGCCGAAGAACAGCTTGGCCGAGAGCGGCGACGGGTGGGCGCCCTGCACCACCACGTGGCGGCTGGTGTCGATCAGCGGGAGCTTCTTCTTCGCGTAGTTGCCCCAGAGCACGAAGACGCAGGGCTCCTCGCGGTCGCTGACCGCCGAGATCACCGCGTCGGTGAACTTCTCCCAGCCCTTGCCCTTGTGGGAGTTGGCCTCGTGGGCGCGCACGGTGAGCACCGCGTTCAGCAGCAGCACGCCCTGCTCGGCCCAGTTCATCAGGTAGCCGTGGTCGGGCGCCGGCACGCCGAGGTCGGCGTCCAGCTCCTTGTAGATGTTCCGCAGCGACGGCGGGATCTTGATGCCGGGCTGCACCGAGAAGCTCATCCCGTGCGCCTGGTTGTCGTCGTGGTACGGGTCCTGACCGAGCACCAGCACCCGGACCTTGTCGTACGGGGTCGCCGCCAGCGCCGCGAACTCCTGCCCGCTGGGCGGGAAGACCTGGTGCTCGGCTCGCTGGGCGGCCACGAAGTCCGTCAGCTCCGCGAAGTAGGGCTTCGCCAACTCCCCGGCCAGCGCCGCCTGCCAGGACTCCGGCACCTCGAACGCCGCCACCGTCTCCACCAACTCCGTCACGACCCACTGCCTTTCACGACAAACCCGAGCCACCCGAGTGGCCCGAGGGCTCGAACGCCCGTAAACCGTCTCCAACACCCCGAACGCTACACACTCCCGCCGACACCCCCGCCGATACGCCCGAACCGGAAGCGGCAGACCCCCCGCAACCACCGAAGACCGGCATCAGGAAGCCCCCGCGGCCACCGGAGACCGGCCGCAGGGGCTTCCCAGGAGGAACGCGTCAGATCAGGTCGATCAGGTCGGCGACCGACTTGGCCACCCGGGTCGGCCGGTACGGGAAGCGCTCCACGTCCGACTCCGCCGTCAGACCGGTGAGGACCAGGATGGTCTCCATGCCGGCTTCCATGCCGGCCACGATGTCGGTGTCCATCCGGTCGCCGATCATCACGGCGGACTCGGAGTGGGCCCCGGCGGTGTTCAGCGCCTCGCGCATCATCAGCGGGTTGGGCTTGCCGACGAAGTACGGGTCGACGCCGGTCGCCTTGGTGATCAGCGCCGCGACCGAACCGGTGGCCGGCAGCACGCCCTCGGTGGACGGACCGGTCTCGTCGGGGTTGGTGCAGATGAAGCGGGCACCGGCGTTGATCAGCCGGATCGCCTTGGTCAGCGCCTCGAAGCTGTAGGTGCGGGTCTCGCCGAGGACCACGTAGTCCGGGTCCTTGTCGGTCAGCACGTAACCGGCCTGGTAGAGCGCGGTGGTGAGACCGGCCTCGCCGATCACGTACGCGGTGCCGCCGGGGCGCTGACCCTTGAGGAACTTGGCGGTGGCCAGGGCGGAGGTCCAGATGCACTCCTCCGGCACCTCCAGGCCCATCCCGGCCAGCCGGGCGCTCAGGTCGCGCGGGGTGTAGATGGAGTTGTTGGTCAGGACCAGGAACGGCTTCCCGGACTCGCGCAGGCGCTGGATGAACTCCTTCGCCCCGGGGATCGGGGTGCCCTCGTGAATGAGGACCCCGTCCATGTCGGTCAGCCAGGACTCGATGGGCTTGCGCTCTGCCACGTGCGTGTCTCCCGAAATCGTGCGAGGTGGAACGAGGTCGAACGGGTACTGCGGCTGCCCCGACTGGCCCCCAGCCTAATCCGCACGCGTGGCCGATCGCAGCACTGCCCGCCCACCGGACGCCGGGATCCGCCCCGGGAACGACCCCTCATGCCCATCTCAATGCAGCCTTAAAGACGCCCTAACGATCTGAAGGGCCGTCAACTACCGGCCGCTCCCTGGCTACCGTCTCCTCAGCGACCCCACATCGCCGACCGCGGCGGCCCCACACCGCCGCACCCGGTGACCCCCACCGCTGAAAGCCGATCGGAGCACCCACCCATGTCCATCCGCCGCACCGCAGCCGTGCTGACGCTGGCCGGCACCGCGTTCGCCTCCACCGTGCTGGGCTCCGGCACCGCCTCCGCGCACGGCTCCCTGCAGAATCCGCTCAGCCGGGTCTACGGCTGCTACCTGGAGGGCCCGGAGCAGCCGAAGTCGGCCGCCTGCAAGGCGGCCATCGCGTTCGGCGGCACCCAGGCCATGTACGACTGGAACGGTGTCCGGATCGGCGACGCGGCCGGCCGCCACCGCCAGCTGATCCCGGACGGCCGGCTGTGCAGCGCCGGTGCCAACGAGTTCGTCGGCCTGGACCTGGCCCGCAACGACTGGCCGGCCACCAACCTCACGCCCGGCGCCAAGACCAACTTCAAGTTCCGCGCCACCGCGCCGCACCGGGGCACCTTCCAGCTCTTCCTGACCAACAGCACCTACAACCCGAACGTTGCGCTGAGCTGGTCGAACCTGGAGACCACCCCGTTCGCCAGCATCACCGACCCCCAGGTGGTGGACGGCTACTACACCTTCCCCGTGACCGTCCCGACCGGGAAGACGGGCCGTCAGCTGATCTACGCGATCTGGCAGCGCTCGGACAGCCCGGAGGCCTTCTACACCTGCTCGGACGTCACCTTCGACGGCACCGGGGCGGCCCCCGCCGTCGCCCAGGCGGTCGCCCCGGGCACGGACGCCGCCGCCCACCACGACCACAACGCCGTCCCCGTCGCAGCCCCGGCCGCCCCGGCTGCGCCCGCCGCCCAGCCCGCTCCCGCCGCTCCCGCCGCCCAGCCGGCCGCTGCTGCCCAGCCCGCCAGCGCCGGCACGACCCAGCAGCTGGCCGAGACCGGCACCGACCGCTCCACCGGTCTGATGACCGCCGTCGGCACCTCCTTCCTGCTGGCCGGCGGCACCATGGCCTTCCTGCACCGTCGCCGCCGCGCGACCGCCCAGCCGACCCGCTGACCCGCAGACCCACCCGCGCCCCACCCCCGCCCGCCCCCACCCCAGACGCCCCGGAGCGGCCCGAGTGCCCCTGGAGCGGACCCGGTGCCGGGCAGCCACGCCGTGACGCGGCACGGCTGCCCGGCACCACCGTCGTGGTTGGGTAGGGACATGAGCAGCACTCCCCCCTCCCCCGCACGCACCCCGTTCCGCGTCGGCCTGGTCGGCTACGGCCTGGCCGGTTCCGCCTTCCACGCGCCGCTGATCGCCACCACCCCCGGGCTGCGGCTGGACGCGGTGGTCACCGCCAACCCCGACCGCCGCACCCAGCTGAGCGAGCAGCACCCCGACGCCCGTCCGTTGGACACCCCGGAGCAGCTCCTCGACGAGGCCGCCGCCGGGCGGATCGACCTGGTGGTGATCGCCTCCCCGAACCGCACCCACGTGCCGCTGGCCCGGGCCGCGCTCACCGCCGGGGTGCCCACCGTGGTGGACAAGCCGCTGGCCGCCACCGCCGCCGAGGCCGCCGGGCTGTGCGCGCTCGCCGAGCAGCGCGGCGTCCTGCTGTCGGTCTTCCAGAACCGCCGCTGGGACGGCGACTTCCTGACCGCCCGTCAACTGGTGGACTCCGGCGCGCTCGGCCGGGTGCACCGCTTCGAGTCCCGCTTCGAGCGCTTCCGCCCCAAGCCCAAGCCGGGCTGGCGCGAGCTGGCCGACCCGGCCGAGGTCGGCGGCACGCTGTACGACCTGGGCAGCCACCTGGTGGACCAGGCGCTCACCCTGTTCGGGCCGGTCGACACCGTCTACGCCGAGATCGAGACCCTGCGGGACGGCGCGGTGGTGGACGACGACGCCTTCCTCGCGCTCTCGCACGCCTCGGGGGTGCGCTCCCATCTGTGGACCAGCGCGCTGAGCCCGCTCGGCGGCCCGCGCCTGCGGGTGCTCGGCGACGCGGCCGGCTACGTCAAGTACGGCATGGACCCGCAGGAGAACGAGCTGCGGGCCGGTCACCACCCCGCCCCCGGCACCCCCTGGGGCACCGAGAGCCCGGCCGCGTACGGCGTGCTCGGCACCGACGACTCCTCCGTCCCGGCCCCGACCGCCCCCGGCGACTACCCGGCCTACTACGCGGGCATCGCCGCCTCGCTGACCGACGGCACCCCGCCTCCGGTCGACCCCCGGGACGCGGTCGCCACCCTCACCGTCCTGGAGGCCGCCCGCACCTCGTCCGCCACCGGCACCACCGTCCGGCTCGAAGGCACCGACGGCTGACACCCCCCGGGAGGGGCCGAACGGAGCCGAGCACGGCTGACGGAACCCCGTCCGCAGCCTGCCGGATGTGCGTACGATGGCCGTACCGCACGCACACACGCTCACGCACCAGTCCGAGGAGGTCCGGCCGATGTCGCTGCTCGCCGTACTCCTCGGCCTGGTCCGCCTGCTGACGGGCGATCAGCTGGTCTCCTCCGGCGGCTTCGGCGCCGTCGCGGCAGCCGCCACCCTGGTCCTGCTGGCCGGGGTGGCCGCCGCCGCGCTGGCCACCGCCCGGCTGCTCGGCGCCCGGGCCCCGAGCGCGGTCCGCGACCGCTCGCTGCGGCGCCGGGCCTACCGTTCGGCCTTCCTCCCCCAGCGTGATCCGGACGCCCGGGGCCGTCGCCGCCCCAGGGCGCCGGGCGCGGCCCCGACGGCCGCCTGAGCCCGCGTCACCGCTCACCGTCGGGACCGATCACACCGCTCGACGGCCGTCCTCCGTCTGCCTCTCACCCCGCGCGCCCGCCTGCCCGCAGGCCGCCACCGCGCGCCCCCTGAGACCCCGGAGGGCTCACCCCGTCATGTCCGTGTTCACCCTGCTCGACCCCGTCGTCGGGCTGGCCCACGACGCCGTCGCGGCGCTCGCCGCCCACCTGCCGACCGCCCTGGCGATCGTCCTGTTCACCGTCGCCGTCCGGCTGCTGCTCCACCCGCTGGCCCGCTCCGCCGCCCGGGGCGAGCGGGTCCGGGTCCGGTTGGCCCCGCAGTTGGCCGAGTTGGGCCGCCGGCACGAGGGTCGGCCGGAGCGGCTGCGCGAGGCGACCGCCGAGCTGTACCGGCGGGAAGGGGGCTCGCCGTTCGCGGGCTGCCTGCCGATGCTGGCCCAGCTGCCGTTCTTCACCGTGATGTACCGGCTCTTCACCACGCCGAACGACCTGCTCGGCGCGACCCTGTTCGGTGTCCCGCTCGGCCTGCACCCGGGCTCGGCCCACAGTGGGCCCGAGCTCGCGCTGTTCGCCGCCGTGTTCGCCGCCCTCACGGCCCTCGGCTGGCTCGGATTCCGCCGCGCCCGACGGACGGTGGCGGCCCAGCCCGGCCCGGCGGCCCCCGGGGCCGGGATCGCGCCCTACCTCTCCTACGGCACCGCGCTGTTCGCCGTGGTGCTCCCGCTCGCCGGAGCGCTCTACCTGCTCACCACCACCGCCTGGACCCTGGCCGAACGGGCCTGGCTGCAGCGCGGCACCGACCCCACGGCGGGAGCCGGTGCCACGCCGACGACGGCCGGGCTCACGACGACCGGCTCTACAACGACCGGGGCAACGACGGCCGGGGCCAGGAAGGCCCGGCCCAGGAGGACCGAGTCCACGAAGTCCCGGTCCCTGACCGCGAGGAAGGCGAGTACCGCGAGGGGGACGAGGAAGGCGAGGAGGACGAGGAAGGCGAAGGCCTGAGTCTCAGCCCCGGTCCCACCCGGCCAGGTACCGGTCGATCTCACCGATCAGCCGGGCCTTGCCGGGTGCGTCCAGGAAGCTGGCCTCGACGGCGTTGCGGGCCAGCCCGGCCACGCCCGTCTCGTCCAGTCCGAGCAGCCGGGCGGCCACCTCGTACTCGGTGTTCAGGTCGGTGCCGAACATCGGCGGGTCGTCGCTGTTGACCGTCACCAGCAGCCCGGCGTCCACCATCTGACGGATCGGGTGCTCCTCCAGCCGCTGCACCGCCCGGGTGGCGATGTTGGAGGTCGGGCAGACCTCCAGCGGGATGCGGTGCTCACCGAGGAAGTCCAGCAGGGCCGGGTCCTTGACCGCCTGGGTGCCGTGGCCGATCCGCTCGGCGCCCAGCACCCGGATCGCGTCCCAGACCGTCTCGGGGCCGGTGGTCTCGCCCGCGTGCGGGACCGAGCGCAGGCCGGCCGCCCGGGCCCGGTCGAAGTAGGGCTTGAACTGCGGGCGCGGCACGCCGATCTCCGGGCCGCCGAGGCCGAAGCTGACCAGCCCCTCGGGGGCCAGGTCGACGGCGAGGCGCGCGGTCTCCTCGGCAGCGGCCAGCCCGGCCTCGCCGGGGATGTCGAAGCACCAGCGGAGCACCACGCCGAGGTCCTTCTCGGCCGACTTCCGGGCGTCCTCGATGGCCTCCATGAAGGCCACGTCCGGGATGCCCCGGCTGACCGAGGAGTAGGGGGTGACGGTCAGCTCGGCGTAGCGGATGTTCTGCCGGGCCATGTCCTCGGCCACGCCGTAGGTGAGGGCGCGGACGTCCTCGGCGTCCCGGATCAGGTCGACCACACTCAGGTAGACCTCGATGAAGTGCGCGAAGTCGGTGAAGGTGAAGTACTCGGCCAGCGCGGCCGGGTCCAGCGGCACCTTGGTCCGGCCCTCGTGGCGGGCCGCCAGCTCGGCGACCACCCGGGGGGAGGCGGAGCCGACGTGGTGGACGTGCAGCTCGGCCTTGGGCATCCCCGCGATGAACGCCCCGATGTCCCGCTTGCTCCCGGTGCTACCGGCGCCGTCAGCCACTGCGTTCTCCTTCGTACGGTGTGGTCGGGGTCATGCTAACTCCGTCGCTCCCGACCCACCGTCAGCCGCCCAGCGCCACCGCCACGGTGTGGATCAGCAGCCCGGCCAGCGCGCCGACCACGGTGCCGTTGATCCGGATGAACTGGAGGTCCCGGCCGACGTTGGCCTCGATCTTCCGGGAGGCGTCGTCCGCGTCCCAGCCCGCCACGGTGTCGGAGATCAGCGCGGTGATCTCGGCCCGGTAGTTCTGCACCACGTACCCGGCCGCGTCCTGCAGCCAGCCGTCCACCTTCGACTGCAACCGCCGCTCGGTGGCCAGCTTGTGCCCGAAGTCGCGCAGGCCGTCCCGGATCCGGCGGCGCAGCTCGCTGTTCTCGTCCTCGGCGGCGGTCAGCACCAGGGTCCGGACGGCGGCCCAGGAGGAGGCGATCAGGTCCTGCACCTCGGGACGGGCCAGCAGGTCGTCCTTGGCCCGTTCGACCCGGGCGATGGTGGCCGGGTCCTGCTGGAGCTCGACCGCGAAGTCGGTCAGGAAGGCGTCGACCGCACCCCGGGCCGGGTGCCGCGGGTCGTCCCGGATGTCGGTGACGAAGCGCATCAGCTCCTTGTAGACCCGCTCGCCGACCTGGTGGTCGATGAAGCGCGGGGTCCAGCCGGGGGTCTTCTGGGTGATCCGCCCCACCACGTCCTGGTGGTGCTCCGTCAGCCAGGCGTGCACCCGGACCGCGACCAGGTCGACCACCCCGTGGTGGCCGCCGTCGGCCGCCACCTTGCCGAGCAGTCGGCCGGCCGGTTCGGCCACCGAGGTGGCGGCGGCCCGGCGGGTGACCGCCTCGGCCACCACGGCCTGCACGTCGTCGTCGTTGAGCACCGCCAGCACTCCGCGCAGCGCGGCCGCCGCCTCGCTGGTCACCCGCTCGGCACCGCCCGGCGCGGCCAGCCACTCGCCGAGCCGCCGGGCGATGCCGATCCGGGCCAGCCGTTCGCGGACCACCGGGGCGGAGAGGAAGTTGTCCCCGACGAAGTCGCCCAGCGACTGGCCGAAGGCGTCCTTCTTGGTGGGGATGATCGCGGTGTGCGGGATCGGCAGCCCGAACGGGCGGCGGAACAGCGCGGTGACGGCGAACCAGTCCGCCAGCGCACCCACCATCCCGGCCTCGGCCGCCGCCGCGACGTACCCGGCCCAGGCACCCGCCCCGGCCGCATCGGCCCAGGTGGCCAGGCCGAACACCACCGTGGCCAGCACGAACAGCCCGGTGGCGAACAGCTTCATCCGCCGGACGCCCCGGCGCTTCTCCTCGTCGGCCGCGGTGAACCGGACTCCGGTCCCGGCCGTCTGATCGGCACTCACCCCGCCAGTCTGCCCCGGACCTCCCCCGGAAGCGGCCGGGGCACGGTGGAGTTCAGGGGCAGTTCCGGGTCACCCCGAGGAGTTCAGCCCCCGACCGCCGGCCACCGTGGTACCGATCCGACCCGGAACGGGCGGGCCGGCCGGGCGACCGCCGGACGGCCGGACGGCCCGAGTCCCCAAGGGCCGGGCGGGCAGGCCCAGGTGTCCGCTACGAGCCGCCCCCACCGCCCAGCACGATCCGGTGCACCCCGGCCCAGCGCTCCGGGTCGGTGATCCGCCGGCCGTCCAGCAGCACCCGCACCCCGGGCAACTGCTCGGCCCCGAGGGTCCGGTACTCCTCGTGGTCGGTCTGCACGATCGCCGCACTCACCGGCTCGCCCCGGTGCGGCGGCAGGCCGAGCGCGGTCAGCTCCTCGGCCCGGTAGAGCGGGTCGGCGACGTACGGCCGGGCCCCGGCCGCCCAGAGCGCGTCCACCAGCGGGAAGACGCCGGAGCAGGCGGTCTCCCGGACCCCGCCCCGGTACGCCGCGCCGAGCACCAGCACCGGACGGTCCGTCAGGTCCAGCACGGCGGCCAGCCGGTCCACCGCGTGGGCCGGCATGGCGAGGTTGGCCTCCCGGGCGGCCCGGACCACGGTGGCGGAGGGGTCGCCCCAGAGGTAGAGCCGGGGGTAGACCGGGATGCAGTGGCCACCGACCGCGACACCGGGCCGGTGCAGGTGGCTGTAGGGCTGGGAGTTGCACGCCTCCGCGACCTCGGCGAAGTCCACCCCGATCCGGTCGGCGTAGCGGGCGAACTGGTTGGCCAGCCCGATGTTGACGTCCCGGTAGGTGGTCTCGGCCAGCTTGGCGAACTCGGCCGCCTCGGCCGAGGCCAGCGTCCAGACGCCGTTCGGCCGGGGCAGGTCGGGCCGGGGGTCGAAGCTCAGCACCGACCGGTAGAACTCCGCGCCCTGCCGGGTGGAGCGTTCGTCGATCCCGCCGACCAGCTTGGGGTAGCAGCGCAGATCGGCGAAGACCCGGCCGGAGGAGACCCGTTCGGGGCTGAACACCAGGCCGAAGTCCGCCCCGGGGCGCAGCCCGGAGCCGGCCGCGAGCCGCTCGGCCACCCGGCCCCGGGTGGTGCCGACCGGCAGGGTGGTCTCGTACGAGACCAGCGTCCCGCGCCGCAGCCCGGCCGCGACCGCGTCGGTGGCGGCGTCCAGCAGGGTGAAGTCCGGGCTGTGGTCGGGCGCGGTGAGCAGCGGCACCGCGACCAGCACCACCGAGGCGGCGGCCACGGCGGCAGCGGTGTCCCCGCCCGCCGTCAGCCGGCCCTCGGTGACGGCCCGCTTCAGCCGCTCGGCCAGCTCGGGCTCCCCGGGGAACGGCGGTTCGCCGTCGTTCACCTGACGGACCACCAGGGGCGCGGTGTCCACGCCGAGCACCCGCCGCCCGCTCGCGGCGCACTGGACCGCGAGCGGCAGGCCGATCTTCCCCAGTCCGACCACGCAGACCGTCCGGTCCACCTCGGCCCGCGTCCCGCCGTCCGGCACCTCTCCCACCACGGCCGCTACCTCGCCCACCACACCCACCGCCTCGCCCGCCACACCCACCGCCTCACCCGCCGTGCCCACCACGTCCACCTCTCCCGTCAGCCCCCGCTCACCCGCGCGGTGAACTTCCGCCACCCGGCCCGGCGCCGGAGCTCCTTCCGGGTCCGCTCGGGCACCACGTCCCGCCAGAGCTGCCGGGGCAGCACCAACCGCTCCCCGGACACCCCGGCCTCGTCCTCGACCAGCCCGCGCACCGCCCGGCAGCGCCCCTCGGCCGCCAGCTCCAGCCGCAGCCGCTCGGCGGTGCCCAGCTCCGGGAGGACCGTGCAGTGCTCCCGCACCAGTCGGCCCACGCCCTCCACCAGCCGCCGCTGCTCACCCGGCGTCAGCTCCAGCAGGCCCTCCCGGAGCAGTTGCGGGACGTCCCAGCCGAAGTGACGGAGGTTCAGCGCCCGGCGCTCCGGGCTGCCCGGTCCGGTGAGCTGCTCGACCACCGCGAGGATCGCCTCCAGCCCGCGCAGCCGGTTGAGCAGGCCGGAGCGGACGGTGACGTTGCCCCGGTCGGCCCGCAGCACCGCGTGGTAGCAGTCGTAGTCGGCCACCACCGAGACCGGCCCCTCGGCCCGCAGCAGGGCCTGCAGGGTGAACGGCTGGTCGGAGTAGACCGGCAGGTCCTCCCGGCGGCGGATGCCGTACCGCACCAGCGGCTCCCGGCGGAACAGCTTGGTGTCGGAGAGCGCCCAGGCCAGCGCCGAGTCGGCGAAGCCGACCGACGGCGCGCTCCGGTCGAAGACGCCCTGCGGGACGTGCCGTCCGCCCTCGCCGACCATCCGGCCGAGCACCACGTCGGAGCCGTACCGGTCGGCGGCGGCGACCATCCGCGCCAGCGCCTCCGGGCCGAGCCAGTCGTCCGCGCCCAGGTAGAAAACGTAGCGGCCCCGGGCCAGGTCGGTGGCCCGGTTGCTGGGTGCGGCGGGGCCGCCGGAGTTCGCCTGGTGGACCACCCGGAACAGGCCGGGGTGCCCGGCCGCGAACCGGTCCAGCTCGGCGCCGCTGCCGTCGGTGGAGCCGTCGTCCACCGCGATCACCTCCAGCCGCCCGGGGCCCAGGGTCTGCCGCACCAGGGAGCTCAGACAGACCGTCAGGTACGGCATGGTGTCGTAGACCGCGATGACCACCGTGACGTCGGGGACCCGGTCCGCGCTCATCCCGCCACCTCCAGCGGCACCGGACGCCCGGCGGCGGCCAGCACCGACTCGGCGACCGTGACGGTGCGCAGGCCCTCGGCCAGCGGGACGATGGTGGCGGGGCGTCCGGCCACCGCCTCCCGGAACTGCTCGTGCTCGCTCAGCAGCGGCTCCCGCTTGGGGAAGGCGTACCGCACCACGTCGCCCTCGCTCACCCCCCGGAAGGCCCGCACCAGCTCCCACTCGGTGGCCACCGCGCCGTTGGCGTGCAGGGTGAGGTCACCGGTGAGGGTGTCGGCCACCAGGCAGCCGCGCTCGCCCGTCACCGCGACCTGCCGCTCCTTCTGCGGGCTGAGCCAGTTCACCAGGTGGCTGACCATGGTGCCGTCGGCCAGCGTGCCGACCACCGCCACCATGTCCTCGTGCGGACGACCGCTCTTGCGCACCGTCCGGGCGGCCACCGAGGCGTACGCCTGCCCGGTGATCCAGCCGGTCAGGTCGATGTCGTGGGTGGCCAGGTCCTGCACCACCCCGACGTCCGCGATCCGCTGCGGGAACGGGCCCTGACGGCGGGTCGAGACCTGGTAGACCTCCCCCAGCTCGCCGGCCGCCAGCCGGGTGCGCAGCTGCTGGAGCGCCGGGTTGTACCGCTCCACCTGGCCCACCCCGGCGGTGAGTCCCTCGAAGGCGGCCACCAGCCGGCCGGCCGCCCGGGAGTCCGGGGCCAGCGGCTTCTCGATCAGGGCGGGGAGCCCGGCCTCGGCCAGCCGGAGCCCGACCTCCTCGTGCCCGGCGGTGGGGCAGGCCACCACCGCGTAGTCGATGCCGAGGTCGAGCAGCCGCTCCAGCTTGCGCAGCACCGGGACGCCGCAGGGGCCCGCTCCGCCCGAGGGGTCGACCACGCCGACCAGTTCGACCCCGGGCAGGGCGCCCAGCACCCGGGCGTGGTTACGGCCCATCGCGCCGAAACCGACCAGCCCGGCCCGCAGCGGCTCGGCCCGCAGGGGCGCGGCCCGCCGCTGTCGTCCCACCGCACGTGCCCGGCTCACGACCACGGGGGCCGCCTCGGTCCCGGCCCCGGATCGCGCCCTCGCTCCCGGCCTCACCCCCGCCCCGGTCGCTGGTCCCGCCCCTGCCCCAGTAGCTGCCCCCGCCCCCGTCCTCGTCCCCGGCTCAGGCGACCGCACTCGGCACCGCCCCGCCCACCCGGTCGGCCACGCCCAGGGCGTCCCGGACGGCCGCCACCACCCGCGCCAACTCCCCTTCGGTCAGCGAGGGGTGGACCGGCAGCGACACCACCTCGGCCGCCGCCCGCTCGGTCTCCGGCAGCTCCCACCACCCCACGAACGGCGGCAGCCGGTGGATCGGCACCGGGTAGTACACCTCGGTCCCGACACCCGCCGCCGCCAGCGCCGCCCGGAAGGCGTCGCGCTCGCCGGCCGCGATCCGGACGGTGTACTGGTGGTAGACGTGCCGTGCGCCGGGGGCCACCACCGGTGTCCGCAGCCCGGCCCCCGGAGCACCGGCCGGCAGTCCGCCCCGCAGCCCGGCCAACTCACGGTCCAGCAGAGCCGCGTGGGCCCGCCGCCGCTCGTTGGCGGCCGGCAGCCGCCGCAGCTGGACCCGGCCGACGGCGGCCGAGACGTCCGTCATCCGCAGGTTGGCGCCGACGATCTCGTTCCGGTAGCGCTGCTCCATGCCCTGGTTGCGCAGCAGCCGCAGCTGCCGGGCCACCGCCGGGTCGGCGACGGTCACCATGCCGCCCTCCAGGGCGTGCATGTTCTTGGTCGGGTAGAAGCTGAAGCAGCCGGCCTCGCCGAACGCGCCGACCGAGGTGGCACCGAGCGCCGCGCCGTGCGCCTGGCAGGCGTCCTCGACCACGGCCAGGCCGTGCCGCTCCGCGAGCCGCCCCAACTCGCCCATGGCGGCCGGGTGTCCGTACAGGTGGACGGGCAGCAGCGCGGCGGTCCGCGGGCCGACGGCGGCGGCCACGGCGGCCGGGTCCAGGCCGAAGGTGCCGGGCTCGATGTCGGCGAAGACCGGTTCGGCCCCGGCCAGCCGGACGGCGTTGGCGGTGGCGGCGAAGGAGAACGAGGGCACCACCACCTCGTCGCCCGGCCCGATGCCCAGCGCCACCAGGGCCAGGTGCAGCGCGGAGGTCCCGGAGTTGACGGCCACGCACTCCCGGCCGTCCACCAGCTCGGCGAACTCCTGCTCGAAGGCCGCGACTTCGGGCCCCTGGACGACGGCACCGCTGCGCAGCACCCGGACCGCCGCCGCGATCTCCTCGTCCCCGATCACCGGCCGTGCCACCGGCACCCGCCCGGACTCCGCCCGCACCGCCGACGCCGGCTCCGAGCCCGCCGCCGATGTCGGCTCCGGTCCGTCCGACCGACCGGTCTGCCCCGCCATCCCCGCCCAACTCCTCGCGCCCGTCCGGTACTCCGGGATGTCAACGAGCCGTGACACCCCGGAGTCACCGATTCCACTCTCCCGAGTGAACGGGCGTCAGCACGGAGCACCGGTTCAGCCGATCGACACCTCGGCGTACATCCGGGCGATCACGTCCTCGATGGCCGGCTCCCGGACCGAGAGGTCGACCAGCGGGTAGCGCGCGGCCACCGCGGCGACCAGCGGGGCGGCGCTCTGGGTGGCCGGGAAGGCCAGCCACTGCCGCGGCCCTTCGACCCGGACCAGCCGGGCGCCGGGCAGCTCGATCGCCGGGCCCGGCTCGGCCAGGTCGACCACCAGGGTGCGCTCACTCTCGGCCGCCGCGTGCAGCGTGTCCAGGCCGCCGTCGTGCACCACCCGGCCGTGGTCGATCACCATCACCCGGTCGCAGAGCTGTTCGATGTCGGTCAGGTCGTGGGTGGTGAGCAGCACGGTGGTGCCCTGGTCCCGGTTCACCTCGCGCAGGAACTCGCGCACCCGGGCCTTGCTGACCACGTCCAGGCCGATGGTCGGCTCGTCCAGGTAGAGCACCCGGGGGCTGTGCAGCAGGGCCGCCGCCAGGTCGCCGCGCATCCGCTGGCCGAGCGAGAGCTGGCGCACCGGGGTGTCCAGCAGGGCTCCCAGGTCCAGCAGTTCGACACAGCGGTCGAGGTTCTGCCGGTACCGGGCGTCCGGGATGCGGTAGATCCGCCGGGCCAGCTCGTACGAGTCGCGCAGCGGCAGGTCCCACCAGAGGGTGGTGCGCTGGCCGAAGACCACGCCGATCCGGCGGGCCAACTGCACCCGCTCCCGGGCAGGTTCGACCCCGGCCACCCGGAGCCGGCCGCCGGTGGGCACCAGGATGCCGGTGAGCATCTTGATGGTGGTGGACTTGCCGGCGCCGTTGGGCCCGATGTAGCCGACGCACTCGCCGGCCTCCACCCGGAAGCTCAGGCCGTCCACCGCACGGACCGTGCGCTTCTCCCGGCGGAACCGCCCGGTCTTCGCCCGCACCGTGAACTCCCGGCTGACGTCGTCGAGTTCGATCAGGGACATGTGTCGGTACCTCTTTCGGTGAGCGCGGTCAGTTGCCGGTGCCCCGGTAGGCCCGCAGTCCGACCCGCCAGGCCAGGCCGGCGGCCAGCACGCAGAGCAGGGCGGCCAGCGGGGAGGCGAAGCGGAACGCCTCGGGCAGGCCGAGCGGGTCGGGTCGGCCGAGGATGTGCAGCGCGGGCAGCCAGTTGACGAAGGCCAACGGCAGGCCGAAGACGGTGCCGGCCACCAGCTCCTTGGCGAAGATGGTCGGCGGGTACTGGAGCAGGGTGCCGCCGCCGTAGGTGAAGGCGTTCTGGAACTGCTCGGCCTCTCCCCACCAGAACTGCACGGTGGCGAAGCCGATGAAGACGGTGCAGAAGATCACGCTGCCGCAGACCAGCATCACCGCCAGCAGCAGCACCCTGTCCACCGTCCAGCTCACCTCCAGCCGGCCGATCGCCCAGGCCAGCACCGCGGCGGCCTGGATCGGGCGGCCGACCCGGCGCAGCGTGAAGCGTTCCGCGCAGAGCTGGGCCAGCACGGCGGCGGGCCGGATCAGCATGATGTCCAGGGTGCCGGTGCGGATCCGGTCGCCGAGCGCGTCCACGCAGCCGACCAGCAGATTGGCCATCCCGAGCGCGAAGCCCGAGGTGCCGTACAGGAAGGCGAGCTCGGCCAGCGACCAACCGCCGAGCTGCTCGGTGTGCTGGAACATCAGCAGGATCACCACGAAGTCCAGCGCGGTGACCACGGTGCTGGCCACCAGCATCATGGTGAAGGAGGCCCGGTAGGCCATGCTGGCGCGGTTCCACATGACCGCCACCAGCCACCAGGAGTGCAGCGCCCGGCCGGTCTTCGCCAGGAGGCCCTGCCGGGCGAGCCGGAGCCCGTGGGTGTCAGCCACCCTGGACCACCACCTTCCGGGTGGCCAGCAGCTGTACGCCCCGGCCGAGTGCCAGCAGGACGACCGCCCAGGCGAGTTGGAAGCCGAGCCCGGCGAGCAGGGCGCCTCCGGTGCGCCGCTCCAGCAGCACGTCGGTGGGGATCTGCACCATCCCGGACCACGGCAGCACGGCGGCCAGGGTGCCCAGCCACCCCGGGTAGACCACCACCGGGAGCAGGGCACCGGAGAAGAACATCGAGACCACCACGGCCACCGAGCGGATGCCCTCGGAGTCGTGCAGCCAGAAGCCGGTGAGGGCGACCAGGTAGCGCAGCCCGAAGCTGACCACCACCGCCAGCAGCACCGAGACCAGGAAGGCCGCCCAGACCAGCGGGTCGACCGGGAGGGCGAAGCCGAAGGCCAGCGCGCCGACCACGGTCGGCGCCAGGCCCCGGCCGAGCAGGTGGAAGCCGGCCCGGCCGAGGTCGGTGGCCAGCCACCAGCCCGTGAAGTCCACCGGACGGTAGAGGTCGACGGCGATGTCCCCGGTGCGGAAGCGCTGCTGGACGTCGTCCTGGAAGCCGCCGCCCCAGACCGCGACGGTGACCAGCAGCGACTGGCTGATCCAGATGTAGGCCACCGCCTGCTCGGCGTCGTAGCCGCCGAGGCCGGGCCGGGCCTGCCAGAGGGCGAGGAAGGTGTAGGCCAGGATGAAGCCGAAGACGGTGTTGGTGAAGACCCCGGCCAGGGTGGCGGCCCGGTAGGTGGAGTAGCGGCGGAACGCCCCGGCGGCCACCCCGAGGTAGAGCCGGGCGGCTCCCCCGGTATCCGGTGGGCGAAGCCGCTGTGCGAGCAGCATCATTTGTCTCCTTGTCGACTTACCGGCGCGCACACGGGCGCGCGGCGGGCAGGGCGGAGCGCACGGCAGGAGAGCACCCGGGGGCAGACCGGAGCGGCTCCGACCGGCTGACCCCCGGGGGTGCCGGGTGTCGCGGGCGGAGCTGGTGGCCTGTGCGGGAACCTGCCGCGCTATGGGGTTGTCACCTTTCAACGTACCGCTGCCCGCTGCGGCGCGCAGCCGAATTACCGACGCCCGTCGGCACGGTCGGCACCACGCCCGCCACCCCGTCGAGACCGTCAAAACATCTGATTCAGCATCAATTCGCCCATACTTCCCCCATGGACCAGCAGCCGGAGCCCGCGCAGCCGGGACCCCCCTCCCCCGACGGTCTGGAGTCGGAGGACTTGGCCGAGGGCTCCCGGCGCGACCGCCGTCGCGCCCGGCGCGCGGCCCGGAAGGCGCGCCGCCGGGCCCTCCCGCTCTGGCGCCGGGCGGTACCGACCTGGCGGATGGTGCTCGGCACCCTGCTCACCCTGCTGCTGCTCGGCCTGGCCGGCTTCGTGACGCTCTACCTGATCGTCCCCGTCCCCGACCCGAACACCCGGGCGGTGGCCCAGAGCAACGTCTACTACTACGCCGACGGCACCACCGAGCTGGCCCGCACCGGCACGGTGAACCGCCAGGACGTGCCGATCCGTCAGATCCCGCTGGAAACCCAGCACGCGGTGATCGCCGCCGAGGACCGCAGCTTCTACCGGAACAAGGGCGTGGACCTGCGCGGCACCGCCCGGGCCGCCTGGAACACCGCGACCGGCAAGGGCACCCAGGGCGGCTCCACCATCACCCAGCAGTACGTCAAGAACTACTACCTGACGCAGGACCAGACCCTCTCCCGCAAGGTCAAGGAGCTGTTCATCGCGCTCAAGGTGGACCAGCGGCAGAGCAAGGACGAGATCCTCCAGGGCTACCTGAACACCAGCTACTACGGCCGCAACGCCTACGGCGTCCAGACCGCCGCCAAGGCGTACTACGGCGTGGACGTCTCCCGGCTGACGGTCGGTCAGGGCGCCTACCTGGCCGCCCTGCTCCAGGCGCCCAGCGCCTTCGACGTGAAGACCGCCACCCCGGCGAACCGGGCCCGGGCCCTGGCCCGGTGGAACTACGTGCTGGACGGCATGGTCACCCTGGGCTTCCTGGACGCCGCCGCCCGGGCCACGACCACCTTCCCCGAGCCGGTCGACCCGCAGCCGCTGACCGGCCTGGGCGGCCAGGCCGGGTACCTGGTGGAGATCGCCGAGAACTACCTCACCGGGGCCGAGGTGCTGGACGCCGCCACCCTGAAGGCCGGCGGCTGGCGGATCACCACCACCTTCGACAAGGCCCGGCAGGACGCCTTCGTCCAGGCGGTCAAGGACGAGCTGACCGCCGAGCTGGACCCGGCCGCCCGGCCCTCCACCGACACCGACGTCCGGGTCGCCGGGGCCTCGGTGGAGCCCGGCACCGGGAGGCTGGTGGCCGCCTACGGCGGGCCGGACCACAGCAAGCAGCAGTACAACGACGCGCTCCGGCAGGACAACCAGGTCGGCTCCACCTTCAAGCCCTTCGACCTGGCCGCCGGTCTGGAGGGCGGCCGCACCCAGGACGGGCGCCCGATCACCACCCGGACCGTCTACGACGGCTCCACCCGCCGCCCGGTGGTCGGCGGCCCGACCGCCTACGCGCCGCCCAACGAGGACGACGTGGACTACGGCTCGATCACCCTGCGGTACGCCATGGTGAAGTCGGTGAACGCGGTCTACGCCCAGGAGGGCGTGGACGCCGGCCTGGCCAAGGTGCGGGACACCGCCGTGAAGCTCGGACTGCCGGACACCACCCCCGGCATGGACCCGGCCAACTCCTCGATGACCCTGGGCACCTCCACCCCCAGCGCGGTGGACCTGGCCGCCGCCTACGCCGCGCTCGCCAACCACGGCCAGGCGTACGCCCCGTGGGCCGTGCTCAAGCTGGAGCGCTCCAGCGGCTTCACCGACCTGCCCGAGCTGCCCGCGCACCCCGCCCGGGAGGCGGTCTCCCGGGGCACCGCCGACGCCGTCACCGACGTGCTCCAGGACGTGATCGCCCCCGACGGCACCGGCGCCCGGGCGCTGGGCCTGGGCCGCCCGGCGGCCGGCAAGACCGGCACCACGGACAGCAACCGGTCGGCCTGGTTCGCCGGGTACACACCCGAACTGGCCACCGTGGTCGGCCTGTTCAGGGAGAACCCGACCACCCACGCCAAGGAGTCGCTGGCCGGCACGGCCGGGTACAACCGGATCAACGGCGGCGCCTTCCCGACCCAGATCTGGACCGCCTACATGACCGGGGCACTGCGCGGCACCCCCGTCCGGCAGTTCGACCTCCAGCCCGGCCAGGGCAACGCCCAGCCGACCGACGCCGCCTCACCCTCGGCCACGACCAGTCCCTCACCGACCAGTACCCCGAGCCCCACGCCCGAGGACCCGACCACCGGCCCGAGCCCGACCCCCGTGTCCCCGCTCTCCCCGTCCCGGCTGCCGAGCCGCACGCCCTCGGTCACACCCACCGCGCCGCTCTCCCCGTCGGGCAGCCGCTCCCCCTCGCCGACCGGACCGGCCGTCCCGCCGAGCCGGAGCCCGGCGGCCAGCCGGGTGCCGGATCCGACCGTGAGCCAAGGGCAGGTGAGCCCAGGTCAGGTGAGCCCGGGTCAGGTGAGCCGGAGTCAGGCCGCCCAGAGCCAGCCGGCGAGCCGGACCCAGGGCCCGGGCCAGGGCCAGCAGGCCGCCGGGGCCCGCCGCCCCGAGTCCCCGTCAGCGGCTCCGGGTCAGAGGTAGAGCCCGGTCGAGCCCTCCGCGTCACCGAACCGGGTGGCCGCCACCGCGTGCAGGTCGCGCTCGCGCAGCAGCACGTAGGTCGCGCCGCCCACCTCGACCTCCAGCTTGTCCTCCGGGTCGTAGAGCACCCGGTCACCCGGCTCCACCGAGCGCACGCTCTGGCCGACGGCCGCCGCCTCGGCCCAGGTGCAGCGCTTGGACAGCTCGGCGGTGGCCGGGATGAGGATGCCGCCGGTGGAGCGGCGCTCCCCCTCGCTGCCCTCGGTCTTCACCAGCACCCGGTCGTGCAGCATCTTGATCGGCAGCTTCTCGCCCAGCCGGTCGTGCCGGGTCGGGGCCTGCTGCTCGTTCCGCTCTTCGTTCACGTCCCCGACGGTACCCGGCCACCCGGCCGGGCGTGACGCCGGACCGGAATGCGGGAACGGGGCCGGGCCCGATGGGCCCGACCCCGTCCGGTCACCGCGCGGGGCTCAGCCGCGCCGACGCCGGCGCACCGCGCCGACCAGCAGCAGCACGCCGACGCCGACCAGCGCGGCCGGCACGATCCGGTCCGGACGCGGCTGCCCCTTCTCGTCGGTGAACTGCGCCTTGAGCTGCTCCACCGCACCGCTCGTGGCCACGTACGCCCGGCCGGCCTTCTCCTCGACCGAGCCGACCACCTTGGCCTTGGTCTGCGCGGCGATGGTGCTCGGGTGCACCCGGACGGCCAGCTCGTCCAGGGTCGCCGCGAGCTGGGTGCGGGTGCGCGCGATGTCCGCCTCGATCTGTGCGGTGGACCGCCCCGCCTTCTGCTCTGCTCCGGCCTTGCCCACTCGGGCCACCCCTTCTCACTCGGTCTTCCGCTACGACAGGTGTCAGTCTGTCAGCTCGCCGCCCGGGCCGCGCAGTGCCACCCACCAACGGAGGTAGGTTGGCGACGGCACGACCCACGAGCGAGCACGAGGAGAAGCCCCACCATGAGCGAGCGCCTTCAGCCCGGCGACACCGCCCCCGCCTTCACCCTGCCGGACGCCGACGGCAACCAGGTCTCCCTCGCCGACCACCTCGGCCGCAAGGTGATCGTCTACTTCTACCCGGCCGCGCTCACCCCCGGCTGCACCAAGCAGGCCTGCGACTTCACCGACAACCTGGAGGTCTTCGCGGGCTCCGGCTACGACGTGATCGGCATCTCGCCCGACAAGCCGGCCAAGCTGGGCAAGTTCCGCGAGGCCGAGAACCTCAAGGTCACCCTGCTGGCCGACGAGGACCACGCGGTGCTGGAGGCGTACGCCGCGTACGGCGAGAAGGTGAACTACGGCCGCACCTACCAGGGCGTCATCCGCTCCACCGTGATCGTGGACGAGCAGGGCAAGGTCGAGCGCGCCCTCTACAACGTCAAGGCCACCGGCCACGTCGCCAAGCTGCTCCGCGACCTGAAGATCGAGACCGTCTGACGGTCGCTCAGGCAACACGGGAAGCCCCTCGGGGACGCAGGAAACGCAGAGCGGTGGCGGCGCACCCCCCGACCGGGTGCACCGCCACCGCCGTCTGTTACCTCAGGGCCTCAGTTCAGCAGGCGCCGAGGTCGGTCCACACGCCCCACTGACCGGTGGTCGAGGGGTCCTCTCCGGTGGTCCACCACTTGTTCTGGTAGTAGCGGCCCTTCCAGGAGACCTTGGTGGGGCTGGCGTACACCGTGCCGGAGGCCCAGCTCGGTGCGGTGCAGGTGCCACCGGACGGGCTCGGCGAGGCCGAGGCCGACGGGGAGGCGGAGGTGCTCGGCGACGGCGACGCGGAGGCCGACGGCGAGGCCGAGGCGGAGGGCGACGGCGAGGCCGAGGTCGACGGGGACGGGCTGGCCGAGGTGGACGGGGACGGCGAGGAGGTCGCGCCGCCGCTGCCGCGGGTCAGGTCCGAGTTCAGGCCGTAGAGCGTGCCACCGACGTTCACGGTCCAGTTGCTCGGGGTCGAGACCGGCAGGTAGTACGTGAAGTCCATGGTCAGCGAGGCGCCCGGGGCCAGCGACTGCCAGCCGGGGAGCTTGACCGAGGCCCGGTTGTAGATGCCCTTCAGGCCGCCGACGTTGTTGCCGGTGTGGTCCTGACGGATCGTGGTGAGGCCGAAGCCGGAGGAGTCCTTGGCGTTGCCCGGGGCCGAGGTCGAGTAGTCGAACTGGAACTCGGTACCGCCCGGCAGGGTCACCGTGGAGTTGTTGGTGATCTTCAGCTTCGGGCTGATCGGGTAGTTCGAGTCGCCCAGCGCGAAGCTGTTGAACTCGACGTCGATCGGCAGGGTCTGCTGCGGCAGCGCGATGGTGGAGCGCTTCGCGCCGTACGCCGAGGCGGACTTGAACTTGTCGTACATCAGCGAGGTCAGGGTCGAGCCCGGCACGTACTGGTTCTTGGCGGCGTCCCACTTGTAGTCGCCGGCCAGCTCCCAGATCATCGCGCCGCCGATGCCGTTGTTCACGACGTAGTCGGCCTTGGCGCCGACCGACTGCTCGTCCTCGGTGGAGAGGAAGACCTTCTTCTGCGCGTTCCACAGCCACGGCGCGACCAGGGTCGAGTCGTAGTTGCGGGTGTAGGTGCCCTGGAGCGCGGTGTCGCTGACGCCGTACTTGGAGAGGTAGTCCGGGACGATGCCCTTCTCCAGGTTCTTGGCGTGCCACATCGGGTTGGAGCCCGCCGGGGACTCGACCCCGTTGGTGTCCTTGTCGTTCCAGATGTTGTCGATGCCGACGGCGCCGTCACCACAGGTCGTCAGACCGGAGCCGGCCGGGCAGTTGTTGGTCGAGGCGGTGCCCCAGAGACCGTTGGTGCCGCCGGTGACGTTCTTGAAGCCGCGGGTGTAGTACGGCAGGCCGACGTTGATCCGGCCGGAGGTCATCGCCCCGCGGAAGTAGTGGTACGCCCAGTCGGTGTTGAGGTAGCCGATGCCGCCGTACTGCGAGGTGCCGTACACGTTGGCGGCGGCCAGCTCGGCGTCCTTGCCGTCGTCGAACAGCGAGGCGTTCGGGCCGACGTACTTGTTCCAGGCGCCGTGCAGGTCGTACGACATGATGTTGACGTAGTCCAGGTACTTCGCCATCTGGTACGTCTCCATGCCGCGGAGCAGGTACCCGGAGGACGGAGCGGCGACGGTCAGCATGTAGTGCTTGCCGTCGGTGGCGCCGGCCCGGTCCAGCTTCTCGCGCAGGGTCTTCAGCAGCGCGTCGTACGCCTTGACCAGCGAGCCGCGCTTGGCGTTCGCGGTGGTCCAGTCGAGCGGGTTGCCCGCGTCCTTCATCGAGGTGGCGTACTCGTAGTCGATGTCGACGCCGTTGAAGCCGTACTTCTTGATGAAGTCCACGGCGGAGTCGGCGAAGGTGTTGATGCCGGTCTGGTTGACCGAACCGTCCGCGTTCACCGTGGTGTTGTAGAAGCCGCCCGAGTTGACGCGCTTGCCGTCGGCACCGAAGTAGCCGCCGGTCTCGGCCCAACCACCCACCGAGATCAGGGTCTTGACGTTCGGGTACTGCTTCTTGTACTTGGTCAGCAGGTTGAAGTGACCCTTGTACGGCAGCGTCGGGTCCATCTCCGCGCCGGCCACGCCGGGGAAGGTGATGCCGGTCGCCTCGTTGGTCGGGGTGTCGTCACCGACCGAGAGCTTGTTGCTGCCGTCGATGTGCGCGAAGGCGTAGTTGATGTGGGTGACCTTGTCCCACGGGATGTTGTTGGCCAGGTAGGCGGGGGTGCCGTCCTTGCCGGTCCGCCAGCCGGTGAAGTAGCCGATGATGCGGCGCTGGTGGTCCGCGCCCATCTTCTCGCGGCCCTCGGTGTCGTAGACGCTGCAGTACGGCACGTCCACGCCGGGCGTGGAGTACATGCCGTCGGGGCGACAGGACTGGTTGTCGACGGCGGCGGCGGCCTGCGAGGGCGCGGTGCCGAGCGTGGCGACCAGCAGTCCGGCCATGGCGGCCGCGGCAGAGGTGGCGAAGGCCACCCGCTTGCCGGACGTCCGACGGCCCGCAGCGGTGGGACGCTGCTCCGTCGTGCTTCGGATCAACACTCGTTCCTCCAGGGGAGAGTGCCGGCGCGCGCTGTGGGAACGCACGCTGTGGGGGAATTGCCGAGAAGCTATGTGGTCTGAACCACAGAGGTCAATAGGTCTGTACCAATAGACGAAGAACCGAGACCTGGACCGTCAGGTGATGCTCATCACCCGTTCATCTTCCGTATCCGCCCGACCCTTTGGCCCCAAGGGTGCTTCGTGCCGGGTGACGTTCCGGGCCTCCCCGGTGCCCGGTGCGGCGATCCCGTGATCACAACGACTTGGCCAATCCTTGGGAATCGGGTTTGACCGGATCGGGCACCGCTCCGAGCGCCTCCCCGGGGGCGCCCGGGGCTGCCCCGGGCGCCCCCGGCGCGGGCCCCGGCGGTAAGGCAGGTGCCGGGTGGCCGACCGGCCAAGTAGCATGGCGGCGAAGCACCCTGCGGCCTTGGCGGAACGGCAGACGCGCTGGCTTTAGGTGCCCGTGAGGGAGACCTCGTGAGGGTTCGAATCCCTCAGGCCGCACAACGGGAAGGCCCCCGCCTCCGGATCATCCGGAGGCGGGGGCCTTCTCACGTCCCGTCAGGGCGGGGGCGCGGGGTGACGACGGGTCAGCCGAGCAGCTCCCGGACCACCGGGGCGAGGCCGCGGAACGCCTGGCCCCGGTGGCTGATGGCGTTCTTCTCCTCCGGGGTGAGCTCGGCGCAGGTCCGGCTCTCGCCGAGCGGCTGGAGGATCGGGTCGTAGCCGAAGCCGCCGCTCCCGGCCGGCTCGGTGCGCAGGGTCCCGGGCAGCCGGCCCTCCACCACCCGCTCGGTGCCGTCCGGCAGCGCGAAGGCCGCGGCGCAGGCGAAGTGCGCGCCCCGGTGCGGCTCGGCGATGTCGGAGAGCTGGGCCAGCAGCAGGTCCAGGTTGGCCACGTCGTCACCGTGCTTGCCGGCCCAGCGGGCGGAGAAGATCCCGGGGGCGCCGTTCAGCACGTCCACGCAGAGGCCGGAGTCGTCCGCGACGGCCGGCAGTCCGGTGGCGCGGGCCAGCGCGTGCGCCTTCAGCAGGGCGTTCTCCGCGAAGGTCACGCCGGTCTCCGGGACGTCCGGGATCTCGGGGTAGGCGTCGGCCCCGACCAGCTCCACGTCGAGGCCGGCCGCACCGAGGATGTCGCGCAGCTCGGTCACCTTGTGCCGGTTCCGGGTGGCGAGGACGAGTCGTCGGGTAGTCATGCGGCCAGCCTAGGCGCTGCCGCCCGGGCCGACCGGACAGCGGATCGCGGAGGCCGGGGCCAAGGGTCAGATCCCAGGGCCCGGAGCCCGGAGCCCGGGGCCCGTACGGAGTCCGGAACCGGGCCTCGGCCCCTTCCGGATCGGCCGGACCGGGCGGATGGCCGACGCGGAGCCCCCGTCCGGCTCCTGACGGGGCGTCCGCGCCCACCCGGCACCCGAGCCGCACCGAACGGACCCCCGCCCCCGGGCCGGCCGCCCGGGCCACTTGCGGAGCACGGCAGCCGCCCGGCCGGGCCCGTCTCCGACGGAGCGTCAGCCGGTGCAGACCTTGGAGAGGTTCGCCGCCGCGTCGCCGAGCGGCTTGAGGTCGGGGACCCGGTTGGCGTTGGCCGCCTGCTGGAGGTTCTCGACCTGGGTCTGCAGGTCGGTGACGGCCTTGGCGACGTCGGTGTCGCTGGAGTTGCGGCCCAGCTTGTCCAGGTCGGTCTTGAGCTTCTGGAGGGCCTGACCGGCCGCCTGCGGGTCGTTCTGCGCGTTGCCGAAGGCGTTGCTCACCTCGACGATGTCCGAGCTGATGGTGACGGCGGTGCTGCCGCAGTCCAGCGCCTTCTGCGCGGCCGAGCAGCCCACGCCGAGCGGCACCAGCAGGGCCAGCGCGGCGACGGACAGGACGGTGGAGCGGTGGGTGCGGAACGGCATCGGGTCCTCCGGTCGGGTGGGGCTGGCACCCGGGAGGACGACCGGCGACCGCCACCGGTTCCCGGTGGCGGTCCTGACCACCGGTCAGCCCTGCAGCGACTCCAGCGCCTTCTTCTGGACCTCGTCCAGCTCGGCGCAGCCCAGCGTGCCCAGGTCCAGCAGCTGGTCCAGCAGCGCACGGTCGAAGGGCGCGCCCTCGGCGGTGCCCTGGACCTCGACGAAGCGGCCGTCCGAGGTGCAGACGATGTTCATGTCGGTCTCGGCCCGGACGTCCTCCTCGTAGCGGAGGTCGAGCATCGGGACGCCGTCGATGATGCCCACGCTGACCGCGCTGACCCCGCCGGTGATCGGCTGGCCCTTGGCCCGCAGCAGCTTCTTCTCGCGGGCCCAGGACACCGCGTCCGCCAGCGCGACGTAGGCGCCGGTGATGGCGGCGGTCCGGGTGCCGCCGTCGGCCTGGAGCACGTCGCAGTCGAGCACGATGGTGTTCTCGGCCAGCGCGCGGTGGTCGACCACGGCGCGCAGCGAGCGGCCGATCAGCCGGCTGATCTCGTGGGTGCGGCCCCCGATCTTGCCGCGCACCGACTCGCGGTCGCCACGGGTGTTGGTGGCCCGGGGCAGCATGGCGTACTCGGCGGTGACCCAGCCCTCGCCGCTGCCCTTGCGCCAGCGCGGCACGCCCTCGGTGACGCTGGCGGTGCAGAGCACCTTGGTGTCCCCGTAGGAGACCAGGACGGAGCCTTCGGCGTGCTTGCTCCATCCGCGTTCGATGGTGACCGGGCGGAGCTGATCGGGCGTGCGGCCGTCGATGCGAGACATGGCACCGAGCCTATCCGCTGCGGGCCCCCGTCCCGGCCGCCCCGGCCGCGTGGTGGACCGCCGCCGGGAAGCAGAACGGCCCGTGCACCCCTGGCGGGGTGACGGGCCGGCTCGCGCTGGGACCTGAGGGGGTCTCAGCTCACATCATGTCCTCGATGTCGGCGGCGATCGGGTCGGCGTCGGTGCCGATGACGACCTGGATCGCGGTGCCCATCTTGACGACGCCGTGGGCGCCGGCGGCCTTCAGCGCGGCTTCGTCGACCAGGGAGGCGTCCTTGACCTCGGTGCGCAGGCGGGTGATGCAGCCCTCGACCTCTTCGATGTTGTCGATGCCGCCGAGGCCGGCGACGATCTTCTCAGCCTTGCTGGCCATGTCTTTCTCCCTCTGTCTCGGCTCCCGGCAGCTCCGCCGGGGACCGTACCGCTCGGTGCTGGTGGCAGTGGCCGGAAGGTGACGCGGGCTCAGTTGCCGCGCCCACCACGGCGCACGGACAGCATCGCCCGAGTCCGACCGACTTGCCACGTTAGTCCACTTTTGGCCGCGCACGACGCGCGCGCCGCCGATGGTCACCCCAGGATGACGATCAGTGGGAACCCGGACCCGCGGGGCCCGTCGTACCAGAAGTGGTCTACACCAATATTAGGTGCACTTCGGACAACGCGCCGCCGTCCTCCGGTGTTCCTGCCCGGACCGGTTCGGCACTCGGAGGACGATGATGAGTTCGGCAGGCGCGGTAGTTCCGCAGAAACAGTGGTGGCACGGCCTGTACGGCGGCCTCCAGAAGATGGGCCGCAGCCTCCAGCTCCCGGTGGCGGTGCTGCCCGCCGCCGGCCTGCTCAACCGGATCGGCCAGCCGGACGTGTTCGGCGCGGACGGCCTCGGCTGGGACAACGTGGCCAAGGTCTTCGCGGCGGCCGGCGGCGCGCTGCTCAGCTCCAACCTCGGACTGCCGCTGCTGTTCTGCATCGGCGTCGCGATCGGCATGGCCAAGAAGGCCGACGGCTCCACCGCGCTGGCCGCCGTGGTCGGCTTCCTGGTCTACTTCACGGTCCTGCAGGCCTTCCCGGAGGACTGCGCGGGCGCGGCCAAGCTGGTCGGCAACCAGTGCGTGGACTACGCGGCCCAGAAGTCCTCCAACGCGGTCTACCAGAACCCCGGCGTGCTGGGCGGCATCGCGATCGGCCTGATGTCGGCCTGGCTGTGGGTGCGCTACCACCGGGTCCGGCTGGTCGACTGGCTCGGCTTCTTCAACGGCCGGCGCCTGGTCCCGATGATCACCGCCGTGATGGGCCTGGCCTTCGCCTGCATCTGCCTCTGGGTCTGGCCGCCGATCGGCGACGCGCTCAACTCCTTCAGCGAGTGGCTCTCCGACCTGGACGCGGTGGGCTCCGGCATCTTCGGCCTCGCCAACCGCGCGCTGCTGCTGATCGGCATGCACCAGCTGCTGAACACCTTCCTCTGGTTCCAGTTCGGCACCTTCACCAAGCCGGACGGCACCGAGGTCAACGGCGACATCAACCGCTTCCTGGCGGGCGACCCGACGGCCGGCCAGTTCACCTCCGGCTTCTTCCCGATCATGATGTTCGCGCTCCCCGCCGCCGCGCTGGCCATCGCGCACTGCGCCAAGCCGCACCGCCGCAAGGAGATCACCGGCCTGATGCTCTCGGTCGGCCTGACCTCCTTCGTCACCGGCGTCACCGAGCCGCTGGAGTACTCCTTCGCCTACGTCGCCCCGGCGCTGTACGCCGTGCACGCGGTGCTCACCGGCGTCTCGATGGCGGTCACCTGGGCGCTCGGCGTGCACGACGGCTTCTCCTTCTCGGCCGGCCTGATCGACTACGTCATCAACTGGAGCCTGGCCACCAAACCCTGGCTGATCATCCCGATCGGACTCTGCTTCGCGGTGGTCTACTACGTGGTCTTCCGCTTCGTCATCACCAGGTTCGACCTCAAGACCCCCGGTCGCGAGGACGAGGACGAGATCGAGGACGTCACCAAGGCCTGACCCGGCGTCAACTCCCCCGAAAGGCCCTCGGACCCACCGGTCCGAGGGCCTTTCGGCATGCTCGGGAAAGGACCAAGGACCCTGGTGGAATTACCCGCAGAATTACCGGAATCCCCACCGTCGCAGTTATTTCCTCCGGGTTTGAACGGCGTGTTAGAAAAGCACAGCACCCCAAGTGGTGTAGACCAATCGGCCGATCACCGATCGGTGCGCAACGCCGCCCACCGCCCGAAGGACAGCCCATGAGTACGACCGCCGCACCAGCCCGGAAGCCAGGAGCCGGCCTCCTGCAAGGTCTCCAGAAGGTCGGCCGCAGCCTCCAGCTCCCGGTCGCCGTGCTCCCGGCCGCCGGGCTGCTGGTCAGCCTCGGCAACCTGGTCTCCAACTACCTGGAGGGCGACTTCTGGGACAAGGTCTCCGCCGTCCTGCTCGGCGGCGGCACCGCGATCCTGGACGGCTCCTTCGGCCTCCCGCTGCTGTTCTGCATCGGCATCGCGATCGGCTTCGCCAAGAAGGCCGACGGCTCCACCGCGCTGGCCGCCGTGGTCGGCTACCTGACCTTCAACAAGGTGATCCAGGCGTTCCCGGTCACCGAGGGCCACATCGAGGGCGAGAAGTGGGTGGCCGCCACCTACCAGAACCCCGGGGTGCTCGGCGGCATCATCATCGGCCTGCTGAGCGCGGTGCTCTGGCAGAAGTACCACCGCACCAAGCTGGTCGACTGGCTCGGCTTCTTCAACGGCCGCCGGCTGGTCCCGATCATCATGGCCTTCGTCGGCGCCGCACTCGGCGTGGTGGTGGCGCTCTGCTGGGGCCCGATCGGCGACGGCATCAACGCCTTCAGCGACTGGCTGATCGGTCTCGGCTCGTTCGGCTCGGCGATCTTCGGCGTGGTCAACCGCGGCCTGCTGCCGGTCGGCATGCACCAGTTCGTGAACACCTTCTTCTGGTTCCAGGCCGGTGACTTCACCGACGCGGCCGGCACCGTGGCGCACGGCGACATCAGCCGCTTCCTGGCCGGCGACCCGACGGCCGGTCAGTTCACCTCCGGCTTCTTCCCGATCATGATGTTCGGCCTCCCGGCCGCCGCGCTGGCCATCGCGCACTGCGCCAAGCCGCACCGCCGCAAGGAGATCACCGGCCTGATGCTCTCGCTGGCCGCGACCAGCTTCATCACCGGCGTCACCGAGCCGATCGAGTTCTCCTTCATGTTCCTGGCGCCGATGCTCTACGTGGCCCACGCGATCCTGACCGGCCTCTCGATGTTCGTCACCTGGGCCCTCGGGGTGCACGCCGGCTTCTCCTTCTCGGCCGGGCTGATCGACTACGTGACGCTCTGGCACCTGGACACCAAGCCCTGGCTGGTGATCCCGATCGGACTCTGCTTCGCGGTGGTCTACTACGTGCTCTTCCGCTGGGCGATCACCAAGTTCAACCTCAAGACCCCCGGTCGCGAGGACGACTCCGAGGTCGAGGACGTCACCAAGGCCTGACGCCCCCTCAGCACGCGGCCCGCTCCCGGTGGCACCCCCACCGGGAGCGGGTCTTTTTGTTGCGCAACTCGCCAAAATGGCGATTACGGCGGGTAACCATGATCACCAATCCAAAAGAAGGTTTCGATTTCATAGCGCTTCCCACCTGCGCACCACCCCGGGCTTCCGAGCCCCCTCCGCGCGTGCTAGAAAACTGGTCTACACCACTAGTGGTGTAGACCAGTTCGCGGTTCGGCCCCCCGATGCACAGCCCCGACCGACCCGCCCTGCCGTTAGGAACCACCCCCATGACCACGACAGCAACGGCGCCGTCGCCGTCCCCTGCGAAGAAGGCCGGGCAGAGTCTGCTCCAGGGCCTGCAGAAGATCGGCCGCAGCCTCCAGCTCCCGATCGCCGTCCTGCCGGCCGCCGGTCTGCTGCTCCGCCTCGGCCAGGACGACGTCTTCGGCAAGGACGGCCTCGGCTGGGGCAAGGTCGCCAGCGTCTTCCTGACCGCCGGTGACGCGGTCTTCGGCAACCTGCCGCTGCTCTTCGCGGTGGGCATCGCGATCGGCTTCGCCAAGAAGGCCGACGGCTCCACCGCGCTCGCCGCGCTGGTCGGCTTCCTGGTCTACAAGAACGTGCTCACCGCGTTCCCGATCACCGAGTACCAGATCCTGCCCGGCAAGGACGAGGCCGCCACCTACCAGAACCCGGGTGTGCTCGGCGGCATCGTCATCGGTCTGCTGAGCGCGGTGCTCTGGCAGAAGTACCACCGCACCAAGCTGGTCGACTGGCTCGGCTTCTTCAACGGCCGCCGCCTGGTCCCGATCATCATGGCCTTCGTCGGCACCGCCGTCGGCGTGTTCTTCGGCTTCTGCTGGGGCCCGATCGGCGACGCCATCCGCAGCCTGAACGACTCCCTGATCGGCGCGGGCGCGCTCGGCGCCGGTGCCTTCGGCCTGATCAACCGCGGTCTGCTGCCGGTCGGCATGCACCAGTTCGTCAACTCCTACGCCTGGTTCCAGACCGGTGACTTCACCAAGTCCGACGGCACCGTCGTGCACGGTGACATCACCCGCTTCTTCGCCGGTGACCCGACGGCCGGTCAGTTCACCTCCGGCTTCTACCCGATCATGATGTTCGCGCTGCCCGCCGCCGCGCTGGCCATCGCGCACGCCGCCAAGCCGGAGCGCCGCGCCGCGGTGCTGGGCATGATGATGTCGCTCGCGCTGACCTCCTTCGTCACCGGTGTGACCGAGCCGATCGAGTTCGCCTTCGTCTTCATCGCCCCGGCGCTGTACGTGATCCACGCGGTGCTGACCGCCGTCTCGATGGCCGTCACCTGGGCGCTCGGCGTGAAGGTCGGCTTCACCTTCTCCGCCGGTCTGATCGACTTCGGCCTGGCCTACTCCAAGGCCAGCTCGCCGCTGCTGATCATCCCGATCGGCCTGGCCTTCGCCGCGCTCTACTACGTGCTGTTCCGCTGGGCGATCGTGAAGTTCGACCTCAAGACCCCCGGTCGCGAGGACGACGCCGAGATCGAGGACATCACCAAGGCCTGACCCGCTCCGCTCCCCCGACCCCGTCCGGCAACCGCCGGGCGGGGTCGGTGCGTTGTGGACGGAGGTTGACGGGCCGCCAAGATCGCTGGTCCACTGGAGGCATGCGCGCCTCGTGCTTCCTGGTGACCCGCGACCACATCGACTTCGGTCGCGTGTGGTCGGCGGCGTGTCGTCGCTGCGGTTGATCCCAGCCCCGACACCACCCCACCTCCGGAAGGCCGAGGCCCCGCCGTGCCCCACCCCCTGCTGCTCTCCGCCGGTCTGGACGGCCCCGGGCCGCTGACCGCCGCGCACTACACCGACCTCGCCCTGCTCGCCGAGCACGGCGGGCTGGACTTCGTCACCCTGGACGACTCGCTGGCCCCCGGCTCCAACCTGCTGGACGCGCTCGCGGTGTTCGCCCGGGTCGCGCCCGCCACCTCGCGGATCGGCCTGGTGCCGACCGTCACCACCACCCACACCGAGCCGTTCCACACCTCCCTCGCGGTGAACACCCTGGACTGGGTGAGCGAGGGCCGGGCCGGCTGGCTGGTGGACGTCTCGGCCACCGAGGAGGAGGCCCGGGCCTTCGGCCGGCGGCCGGTGCTGCCGGCCGAGGAGCTCTGGCAGGAGGCCGCCGACGCGGTCGAGGTGGCCGCCCGGCTGTGGGACAGCTGGGAGGACGACGCCGAGATCCGGGACGTCGCCACCGGCCGGTTCGTCGACCGGGACAAGCTGCACTACGCCGACTTCGAGGGCCGGTGGTTCTCGGTCAAGGGCCCCTCGATCACCCCCCGCCCGCCGCAGGGCCGCCCGGTGGTGGCCGTCCGGCTCGGCCACCAGGAGGGCGGCGCCCGTAGGGAGTTGGCTGTCCTGCACGCCGACCTGGTGCTGCTGGACGCACCGACCCCGCAGGCCGCCGGCACCGCCCGGGCCGCCCTGCGGGCCGCCGCCGGGCGGGCGCTGCCGGTGCTGGCCCGGGTCTCCCCCGGTGTGCGCCCCGCCGACTGGGCCGGCGCGGTCGACGGCCTGCACCTGGTGCCCCGCCATCTCCCGTCCGACCTCCGGGAGTTCATCGACGCCACGGCGGCCGGGAGCGGCCGGGGCGGCACCCTGCGGGACCGGCTCGGCCTGGCCCGCCCGGTCTCCCGCTACGCCGCCGCGGCGGGGGTGGCCCGATGAGCGCCCGCCCGAAGAAGCAGGTGCACCTCGCCGCGCACTTCCCCGGCGTCAACAGCACCACCGTCTGGGCCGATCCGGAATCCCGCAGCCAGATCGAGTTCTCCTCCTTCAAGGCGCTGGCCCGCACCGCCGAGCGCGGGCTGTTCGACTTCTTCTTCCTGGCCGAGGGCCTGCGGCTGCGCGAGGTGAACGGGCGGATCCACGACCTGGACGTGGTCGGGCGCCCCGAGTCGATCACCGTGCTGAACGCGCTGGCCGCCGTCACCACCCACCTCGGCCTGGCCGGCACGGTCAGCGCCACCTTCAACGAGCCGTACGAGCTGGCCCGCCGGCTGGCCTCGCTGGACTTCCTCTCGGACGGCCGGGCGGCCTGGAACGTGGTCACCTCCAACGACGCCTTCACCGGCGAGAACTTCCGCCGGGGCGGCTACCTGGACCACGCCGACCGGTACCGCCGGGCCGAGGAGTTCGTCCGGCTGGCCTCGGAGCTCTGGGCCTCGGACGGCCGGGTGGTGCGGCACTCCGGGCCGCAGTTCACCGTCGAGGGCGCCGGGCCGCTGCCGCCCTCCCCGCAGGGGCGGCCGGTGATCATCCAGGCCGGGGACTCGGACGAGGGACGGGAGTTCGCCGCCGCCCACGCCGACGTGGTGTTCAGCCGGCACTCCACCGTGGAGGACGGCCGGGCCTTCCACGCCGACGTCAAGCGGCGGCTGGCGGCGTACGGGCGGCGGCCCGAGCAGCTGAAGATCATGCCGGGGGTGACCTTCGTGCTCGGCTCCACCGAGGCCGAGGCGGCCGAGCGCTCCGCGCTGATTCGGCGTCAGCAGGTCAGCCCGCGAACCGCGCTGGCCCACCTGGAGCAGATCTGGGGCGTCGACCTCTCCGACCACGACCCGGACGGCCCGCTGCCGACCGCCGACCCGGTGACCGGCTCCACCCTGGTGCAGGGCCGCACCCGGCTGGGCGATCCGCTCGAACTCGCCGCCCGCTACCGGAAGCTGGCCACCGACAAGGGGCTCAGCTCGCGCGAAGTGGTGATCGAGCTCAGCGGCCGGCACTCCTTCGTCGGCACGCCCGAGTCGGTGGCCGCCGCGCTGGACGAGCACGTCCAGCGCGACGCGGCGGACGGCTTCATCCTGATCCCGCACCTGACGCCGGGCGGGCTGGACGACTTCGTCGACCACGTGGTGCCGCTGCTCCAGCGGCGCGGGGTGCACCGTACCGAGTACCCCGTCGGGACGCTGCGCGAGCGGCTCACCGGCTGAGCACCGGAGCGGGCTGACCGCCCGTCAGGCCCCGGTGCCGTCCTCAGACCTGGTAGACGGCGCCGGGGCGGGCCAGCTCCACCGGCCCCGGGAAGACGGCGGCGGCGTCCCGGCGGTTGACCTCCGGGTCGGTCCACGGCGGGATGTGGGTCAGCACCAGTCGGCCGACCCCGGCGGCGGCGGCGTGCTGGCCGGCCTCCCGGCCGTTCAGGTGGACCGCCGAGAAGGTCTCCTTGCCGTCGGTGTAGGCCGCCTCGCAGAGGAACAGCTCTGTGCCCCGGGCGAGTTCGACCAGCTCCGGGCTCTCCCCGGTGTCGCCGGAGTAGACCAGGCTGCGGCCCTCGTGCTCGATCCGGAAGGCGAACGCCTCCACCGGGTGGTTCACCCGGGCCACGGTGACCCGCAGCGGGCCGAGCACGAAGCTGCCCTCGGTGAGCGTGTGGAAGTCGAACACCTCGGTCATGCCCGGCTGTTCGGGCATGTCGTAGGCGCGGGCGAGGCGCTCGGCGGTGCCCTCCGGGCCGTACACCGGGACCGGGTCCGGGCAGCCCTCCAGGCGGTAGTTGCGGGCCACCCAGTAGGCGCAGAGGTCGATGCAGTGGTCGGCGTGCAGGTGGCTGAGCAGGATCGCGTCGATCTCGTAGAGCCCGGCGTACTTCTGCAGCGCGCCGAGCGCGCCGTTGCCGAGGTCCAGCAGCACCCGGTAGCCGTCGGCCTCGACCAGGTAGCTGGAGCAGGGCGACTCGGCCGAGGGGAAGCTCCCCGAGCACCCCACCACGGTCAGTTTCATGCCGAGCCCCTCCACCCCGTCTGGTCATGGTCCGAGCCCCGGACGCCCACCGGTGCGCGGTGGCCGGGCTGCCAGACGAGAGTAAGGGCCGGACGGCACTTTGCCCCCGTCCCCGTGCCGTGCTGTGGCTGATGTCACCAGAACGGGCCGCCCCCGGTGGCCGGGGCCTCACCGGTGGCCCGGGCGGTTCCGGGCCCAGGCCCGGATGGTCTCGGCGTACCAGCGTGGGTGGCCGCTGCCGTCCACCACGTCGGGGTCGGGGAGCAGGCCGTGCCGGCGGTAGTTGCGGACGGTGTCGGGCTGGACGTTGATGTGCCGGGCGATCTCCGAGTAGGACCACAACTCGCGGCTGCAAAAGGACATCTGGGCCACCTTCGGGTCGGATGATCTTCCGTGGTCAGCTTTTCCGGCCCAACGAGAATCTTTAGCGCGGAACGGACTTCGTGGTCGTTCCGTGACGAATCGGCAGCACGGAACGGATAAATCCCCGACTGTCACGACGCTCCGGACCGCCCGGGGTACGGTCTGCGGATGGAAAAGGTGCTGATCACACTGCTGGTGGTGGCCGTGCTGGCGGTCGCCCTGTGGGCGCTGCGCAGGCGCGCGGCACCAGCGCCCGCTGCGCGCCGCACGCCCCCGGCGGGACCCCGGACCGGCGCCCCCGCGCCGCAGGAGATCTGGTGGGCCGAGGTCCCGTTCGAGGACGGGCCGGGCGCCAAGGACCGCCCCTGCCTGGTGCTCCGGGTGAACCGCCGCACCGCCACCGTCGTGAAGATCACCAGCAAGCACCACGCCGAGCGGCCGGGCGTGCTGCCGCTGCCGCCGGGCTCGGTCGGCGACCGGCAGGGGCGGGCCAGCTGGCTGGAGACGGACGAGCTGCGCGAGGTGCCGGTCAGCGCCTTCCGGCGGAAGGTCGGGCCGGTCGACCGGCAGACCTGGGCCCGGGTCCAGCGGGCGCTGCGCTGACACGCCGGAGGGCGCGTCCCCGGGACCGGGAACGCGCCCTCCTGCCTGCCTGACGGGCCGTCAGGCCCAGAGCTGGCCCTGCAGCGCCTCGACCGCCGCCTCGGTGGACTCGGCGGTGTAGATGCCGGTGGAGAGGTACTTCCAGCCGCCGTCCGCGACCACGAAGACCACGTCCGCCCGCTCGCCCGCCTGGGCGGCCTTGCGGCCGACCCCGATCGCGGCGTGCAGGATCGCACCGGTGGAGACGCCCGCGAAGATGCCCTCCTGCTGGAGCAGCTCCCGGGTGCGGCGCACCGCGTCCTCGGAGGTGACGGAGTACCGGGTGGTCAGCACCTCGGCGTCGTACAGCTCGGGGACGAAGCCCTCGTCGAGGTTGCGCAGCCCGTAGACCAGGTCGTCGTAGCGCGGCTCGGCCGCCACCACCTGGACGCCGGGGACCTTCTCGCGCAGGTACCGGCCGACGCCCATCAGGGTGCCGGTGGTGCCCAGGCCCGCCACGAAGTGGCTGACCGTGGGGAGGTCGGCGAGGATCTCCGGGCCGGTGGTGGCGTAGTGCGCGCCGGCGTTGTCCGGGTTGCCGTACTGGTAGAGCATCACCCAGTCGGGGTGCTCGGCGGCGATCTCCTTGGCGATCCGGACGGCGGTGTTGGAGCCGCCGGCCGCCGGGGAGGGGATGATCTCCGCGCCCCACATGGTGAGCAGCTCGCGCCGCTCCTCGCTGGTGTTCTCCGGCATCACGCAGACCATCCGGTAGCCCTTGAGCTTGGCCGCCATGGCGAGCGAGATGCCGGTGTTCCCGCTGGTGGGCTCCAGGATGGTGCAGCCGGGGGTGAGCAGCCCCGCGGCCTCGGCCCGCTCGATCATGTGCAGGGCCGGCCGGTCCTTGATCGATCCGGTCGGATTGCGGTCCTCCAGCTTGGCCCAGAGGGTCACCAGTCCGTCTCCGTTGCCGGGCACGGCGGCGGAGATGCGGGGCAGGCGGACCAGCGGGGTGTTGCCGACGGCTTCGAGCGGGCTGTCGTACTTCATCAGATCCGGGGCCTCCGGTAGTCGGGGGGTGGAGCAAGGAGCGGCGTCCGGGCCGAGTCTGGGCGGTGCCGACGATGGAGTAGCAGCGGAGCTGCGGCGACTGAGGAGAAGCCGGTCAGGCGAGAGCCCGGGCGTCGCGACGCCGCCCCCCGACTACCGGAGGCCCCTAGCCGCCGGCCACGGCGGGGAGGATGGTGACGCTGTCGCCGTCCTTGAGGCCGGTCTCGATGCCGTCCAGGAAGCGGACGTCCTCGTCGTTCAGGTACACGTTCACGAAGCGGCGCAGCTCACCGTTGTCCAGCAGGCGGGCGGCGATGCCCGGGTGGCGGACGTCCAGGTCGGCGAAGAGCTCACCGAGGCTGGCACCGGCACCCTCGACGGCCTTGGCGCCGTCGGTGTAGGTGCGGAGGATGGTCGGGATGCGGACCTCGATGGCCATGACTGCGCTCCTGTGGAGTGGGGTTCTGGGTGGGCCGCAGGGCGCGGCAGGGCGGTGCGATCCCCGTACGGGGCAAGGCGGTTGGCCGGGCTCAGTGAGCCGCGGCGGGGCCGGGACAGATCGCGCTGGCGAGCCGGCACAGGTCGACGTGCAGGCGCGCGACAAGGCGGGTGCCCTGGGCCTGGTTGCTCACATCGACGGAACGCATGGGCTCATCGTATAGATTCCCCGGCCCGCCCCGACATCCATGTCTCGCCATCCGGATGAATGCGTGTCACATCCCGGGACACGGCAGGGGCCCGCCGCGCACCCCGGGGGTGCGGCGACGGGCCCCGGACGGCTGGTCAGTAGGCCTCGACCAGCTCCACCGGCTCCTCGGTGATGACCCCTTCGACGATCCGGAAGGAACGGAACTGGAAGGCGTCCCCCTCCTCGGCCCCCTCGGCGGTGGAGACCAGTACGTAGTGGGCGTCCGGCTCGGAGGCGTAGCTCACGTCGGTGCGGGAGGGGTACGCCTCGGTCGCGGTGTGCGAGTGGTAGACCACCACCGGCACCTCGTCCCGGTCGTCCATCTCGCGGTAGAGCTTGAGCAGGTCGCCGGAGTCGAACTCGTAGAAGGTGGGCGAGCGGGCGGCGTTGAGCATCGGGACGAACCGCTCCGGGCGGTCGGTGCCCTCGGGGCCGGCGACCACGCCGCACGCCTCGTCCGGGTGGTCCGCGCGGGCGTGGGCGACGATCGCGTCGTGCAGCTCTCGGGTGATGGTCAGCATCCGGTCAGGATAGCCACGGGCCCGCCGGCCCTCCGCCGTCCGTCTCAGCGGCCGGACCCCGGGTGGACGTGGTCGTGGCCGTGGCCGGTGGCGGCCTCCGGGTTGCGGCGCTTGAGCACCTGGTAGCCGACCACGAGGAGGACCGCCCAGACCGGGAAGACGTAGAGCGAGATCCGGCTGTCCTCGTCGATCGCGATCAGCACCACGACCAGCGCCAGGAAGGCCAGCGAGGCCCAGCTGGGCAGCGTCCCGCCGGGGGCCTTGAAGGTGGGCGGCGGCAGGTGGCCGGCCTTCCAGGCGGTGCGGTAGCGGATCTGGCAGATCAGGATCATCGCCCAGGTCCACAGGCCGCAGACGGTGGCGACGGAGGTGATGTACTCGAACGCCTTGGCCGGGGCCAGGTAGTTGAGCACCACGCCCAGGCCCATCAGCAGGCAGGAGACGGTGATCGCCATCGCCGGGGTCTTGTTGCCGTTGAGCGTGGTGAGCCGCCCCGGGGCCTGGCCGCGCAGCGCCAGGTCGCGGAGCATCCGGCCGGTGGAGTACATGCCGGAGTTGCACGAGGAGAGCGCGGCGGTGAGCACCACGAAGTTGATGATGCCGGCCGCCGCCGGGATGCCCATCTTCTCGAACGCGGCCACGAACGGGCTGACGCCGGGGGCGAATTCGCGCCAGGGCACCACCGCCAGGATGACCACCAGGGCGCCGACGTAGAACAGCGCGATCCGCCAGGGCAGGGTGTTGATGGCCCGCGGCAGGGTCTTGGCCGGGTCCTCGCTCTCGCCCGCCGTGACGCCGACCAACTCGACGCCGAGGTAGGCGAACATGACGATCTGCAGGGTCATCACCGTCGAGCCGATGCCCTTGGGGAAGAAGCCGCCGTCCGACCAGAGGTTGGAGATGGACGCGGTGTCCCCCGCGTCGCTGAAGCCCAGGGTGAGCACCCCGATGCCGATCAGGATCATGCCGATGATCGCGGTCACCTTGATCATCGAGAACCAGAACTCGATCTCGCCGAACAGCTTCACCGAGATCAGGTTGGCGCCGTAGAGGATCACCAGGAAGACCAGGGCGGAGATCCACTGGGGGATGGACGGCGCCCAGAACTTCACGTAGACGGCGGCGGCGGTGGTCTCGGCCATGCCGGTGACCACCCAGAACAGCCAGTACGTCCAGCCGGTCACGTACCCGGCGAACGGGCCGAGGAACTCGCGGGCGTACTCGGCGAAGCTGCCGGAGACCGGACGGTACGTCAGCAGCTCGCCGAGTGCCCGCATGATCGCGAAGATCACCAGGCCGGCCACCGCGTAGCTGAGGATCAGACTCGGGCCCGCCTTGGAGATCGCGGTGCCCGCCCCCAGGAACAGCCCCGTGCCGATCGCCCCGCCGATGGCGATCATCTGGATCTGACGGCTGCCCAGACCCCGCTCGTAGCCCTCCTCGTCGGGGACCGGATCCGTCACCTCGTCGAACTGCTGCTGGGCCATGGGCCACCGTCCTTGCTCGTGGGGAGTGGCAGTCGTACCACGGCACGCCCGGATACCGGTGCGTATCTGAGCGATATTTGAGCATGGACCGTCCCGGTTCAGTGGGATCTGCCCGATATGCCGGGAGCCCCGTCCCAGAGCGTGGGACGGGGCTCCGCGCGGGGCGCGGCGGTCAGCCGGCCATCGCCTCCAGCAGCGACTCCTGAAGGGCGCCGAACCAGAGGTAGGCCATCACCAGGGGCTTGCGCGGGTCCTCGTCGTCCAGCTCGTAGAGGTCCTCGTCGTCCTCGCTGACCTCCAGCCGGGCACCCAGGGTGAGCCGCAGGTCGTTCAGCCCGCCGAGCCAGTGCCGGCAGTCCTCGGCCGACGCCTGGAGCACCCCGCCGGACCCGCCCAGGGCGTCCAGCGAACGGATCACCGCCAGCGCGTCGTCCCGCTTGCGGGCCCGCAGGTCGAGCTCGGTGTAGCGGCGGAACTCCCCGGCCGCGGCCACCTCCTCCGGACCTGACGGACCGTCCGGGCCGCCGTAGGCGTCCGGGAACAGCCGGGCCAGCGCCGGGTCGGCGGGCGGGCTGGACGGCCCCTCGGCGAACAGCGCGGCCAGCGGATCGTCTCCCAGCCCGGCCGGACCGGGACCGATCAGCTCCAGCATCTGCACCTCGAAGGAGCGCAGGATGGACGCCTCGACCTCCTCCAGCGCGATCGCCGCACCGCCGTCACCGGCACTCTCGAACAGCCCAGCCATGATTCCTCGTCAACCCGTCTGCGTGGTGGGGTGGTTGGTGGTGGTGCACACCGGCCGGCCGGGCCGGTCAGTCGTGCTGCAGGGTGGCCCACAGGCCGTAGCCGTGCATCGCCTGGCAGTCCCGCTCCATCTCCTCGCGGGTGCCGCTGGAGACCACCGCCCGACCCTTCTGGTGCACCTCCATCATCAGCGTCCTGGCCTTCTCCTTCGGGTAGCCGAAGTAGGCCTGGAACACGTACTGGACGTAACTCATCAGATTGACCGGGTCGTTGTGGACGATGGTCACCCAGGGGGTGTCCGGCTCCAGTACCGGGACGCCTTCGACCTCCGGGCGCTCGATCTCCACGGGCGCGACACTCACGGCTGACTCCTCGTCGGGGCACGGTTTACCAGTGCTCATGCTTCCATCCGGGGGACTCGCGAGCGAATCCGGTCCCACTCGGACGAGAAATCGTCAAACTGACGCTAAGTCCGGTAGCATCATCCCCATGGACGCCACCACTGCGCGCCACTCCACGGCGCTGCTCACCGACCGGTACGAACTGACCATGCTGCAGGCCGCGCTGCGCAGCGGCGCCGCACACCGGCGCTCGGTCTTCGAGGTGTTCACCCGCCGACTGCCCGAGGGCCGCCGCTACGGCGTGCTGGCCGGAGTCGGCCGGGTGCTGGACGCGGTCGAGGACTTCCGCTTCACCACCCCGCAGCTGGACTGGCTGTCCGACCAGGGCGTGGTGGACGAGCCGACCCTGCGCTTCCTGGCCGACTACCGCTTCACCGGCGACATCCACGGCTACCCGGAGGGCGAGGTCTACTTCCCCGGCTCCCCCGTGATGACCGTCGAGGGCAGCTTCGCCGAGGCGGTGATCCTGGAGACCCTGATCCTGTCGATCCTCAACTTTGACTCGGCGGTGGCCGCCGCCGCCTCCCGGATGACCAGCGCGGCCGGCAACCGCCCGTGCATCGAGATGGGCGCCCGCCGGGCCCACGAGCAGGCCGCCGTGGCCGCCGCCCGGGCCGCCTACGTCGCGGGCTTCCAGGCCACCTCCGACCTGGAGGCCGGCTTCCGGTACGGCATCCCGACCACCGGCACCGCCGCGCACGCCTTCACCCTGCTGCACGACAGCGAGCGGGACGCCTTCACCGCGCAGATCGACTCGATGGGCCGGGGCACCACCCTGCTGGTGGACACCTACGACCTCAAGGAGGCGGTCCGCACCGCCGTCGAGGTGGCCGGCCCCGAGCTCGGCGCGGTCCGGATCGACTCCGGCGACCTCACCCTGCTGGCCCACCGGGTCCGCCGCCAACTGGACGAGCTCGGCGCCACCGCCACCCGGATCATCGTCACCTCCGACCTGGACGAGTACGCCATCGCCGCACTCGCCGCCGCGCCCGTGGACGGCTACGGGGTCGGCACCAGCCTGGTCACCGGCAGTGGGCACCCGACCTGCTCGATGGTCTACAAGCTGGTCGCCCGGGCCGCCGGGCCGGAGGGCCCGCTGGTCTCGGTGGCCAAGCGCTCGGCCGGCGCCAAGTCCAGTGTCGGCGGCCGGAAGTGGGCCGCCCGGCGGCCCGACGCCGACGGCGTCGCGGAGGCCGAGGTGACCGGCACCGGGACGCTGCCGGACGAGCTGGCGCCGCACCTGCTCCAGGTGCCGCTGGTCAAGGCCGGCGAGGTGGTCGGCCGGGAACCGCTCGCCGCCGCGCGCGACCGCCACGTCAGGGCCCGGGCCGCCCTGCCGCTCTCGGCCACCCAGCTCTCCCGGGGCGAGCCGGTGCTCCCCACCGAGCTGCGGCTCGGCTGACCGGCCCCACCCCACTCCCCTTCCGCCTACGCGCGTCACTCCCTACAGTGGCGGCAACCGGGCCCCGGCACCCGGCTCCCAGTACCAAGGACCCAGAGCACCCTGCACCCTGCACTCGCCGAGGCCCCACACGTCACCCCCGCCCGGGGGAGAAGGAAGCAACGTCATGCAACGGGCACTGATCGTCGTGGACGTGCAGAACGACTTCTGCGAAGGCGGCAGTCTGGCCGTCGCCGGCGGCGCCGAGGTGGCTGCCGCCATCACCGACCTGATCGCCGGCTCCACCCCCGGCTACGCGCACATCTGCGCCACCCGGGACCACCACATCGACCCGGGCCCGCACTTCTCGGCCGAGCCGGACTACCGCGACTCCTGGCCGGTGCACTGCCTGGCCGGTACGGAGGGCGTGGGCTTCCACCCCAACCTGTCGCCGGTGGTGCTCTCCGGCGCGATCGAGGCGGTCTTCGACAAGGGGGCGTACTCCGCCGCCTACAGCGGCTTCGAGGGTGCGGACGAGAACGGCGCCGGGCTGGCCGGATGGCTGCGCGAGCGCGGGGTGACGGAGGTGGACGTGGTCGGGATCGCCACCGACCACTGCGTCCGGGCGACCGCCCTGGACGCGCGCCGGGAGGGCTTCGCCACCCGGGTGCTGCTCGATCTGACGGCCGGGGTCTCGGCCGCCACCACGGAATCCGCGCTGGCCGAACTCACGGCTGCGGGTGTGGAGTTGCGGGGCACCCCGATCGTCCGGGGCTGAGCGGACCGGCCGGGTCGGTCGGGCCGGTCGGGTTCGCCGGGCCGGTCGGGGCTGCCGGGATCGTCGGCGTCCTGGGGACCCGCGGTTCCTTGTCGGGAAGCGTGAGGGGTTGCCGGACAGGGCTCGGCGGGAGGTCCGGCCTGCGGGGGTGGACGGCCGTCCGGGGCGGAGCCACGGATGGGGACGGGGACGGGGGTGCGGTCCCCCGGCGGCCTCAGGTGACCACCAGCTCGACCACGTCCTCGCCGCCGGCCAGGAACGCCTCGCGCAACTCGCCGCCCACCGCGTCGGGTTCGGCCGCCAGCCGGTCGGCGGAGACGTAGACCACCCGGACCCCGAGGTACTCCATCCGGTGCTGACCGCCCCGGACCCAGGCCGCCTCGCCCTCGCTGACGCAGCGCAGCTCCGAGTCCACCTCGACGGCGACCGCCGCCACCGGCCAGTACAGGTCCGGCACGGCGACGAAGGTGCCGCCCTTCATCCGCAGCTCCGGCCCGGCCAGCGGAGCCGGCAGCAGCCACTCGTCCACCAGCTCGTTCAGCCGCTCCAGCACCGACTCCCGTCCGGCGGCCAGCACTTCGTCCACGGCGGCCCGGATCCGGGGCTCCTCCAACAGCCCCGCCTCGGCCAGCTCGGTCAGCAGATCGCGCATGGCGCAGCCGAGTTCGGGCCGCGAGACGGCCTCCCGGAGCACCGCGCGGAGCTGCGCCGGGTGCACCTCGCCGGTGTCGAAGGCGGCCGAGTCGGTCCACTCGCGCAGGGTGTCCGCCACCGCCCGGGGAGCCGGGGCACACGCCAGGCCGTGCACCGACTGGGCCTCCAACTCCCGGGCCGTGCGGCGGATCCGGACCTCGCCGACGTCCTTGAGCCGGCGCTGGCGGGGCACCAGCACCTCGACTCCGGTGACGGCGGGCAACCGGGGCGCGGAGGCGAAGCCGTACAGCGCCAGCGCGGCAGCACCGGTGATCACCGCGCCGTCCCGGCGCCCCTCCTCGCGACCGTCCTGGGCGGCGTACAGCAGGGCGGCCCACATCCGCTGCTCCGGGGTCGGCTCGCCACCCTGGAGCAGGTAGACCTTGGGCAGCAGACGCTGCCACGGGCCGCCACGGCGGCAGTGCTCGGTGACCACCCGGGTGGGGACGCCGCGAGCCCGGAGCTGGCTCGCGGTGATCACGTTCTGCTGGCGGCGGGCCAGCTCCTCGAGGGAGGGCGACGGGGACGGAATCTGGTAGCTGCTCATGCCGCCTACCCTCCCCAACACCCCCCGCCCGCCACCCGCGACCTGACGCACCGTTACCCAACCGTCGCGAAACCGGGACTAGCCCGCACTAAAGTCCCCATACCCTCACCCATTCGGCCCAATGGACGTTCATCGGACTGCCGGTATCGACCGCTCTTGGCCTGTACCATCCGCTTTTCGCACAGCGTTTCGGCCGTTGCCGCCGGTCATCGGCACCCGCCGCTACCTGCGGTGCCTGACCGAGAGTGACGATCGCCATACGCATCCCCGCCACCCGGGGGTCACACCGTCCGCCCCCGATTGCCTAACATCACCTTCATGCCACGTGACGAAACCGCCTCCCTGCGCGCCGCTCAGCTGCGCCTGGGCCGACTGCCCGGATACGTCCGTCAGCCGGACCTGGCCCGCCGAAGCGGCGACGAGGGCCATTTGTACAAGAAGGGGTGGGAGGTCCGCTTCACCGCGCGGACCGAGGAGGAGATAGCGGAGATCCGCGACCTGGTGGTCGCGGCGGGCTTCGCCCCGGCGCGACCGTTCTTCAAGGGCAACCAGCTGATCCAGCCGGTGTACGGCATCGCCGCCGTGCACGCCTACCTCGCCGCCCGGGAAGCACTGGAGGCGGCCGGCCTGCCCGAGCAGCAGAACCGCCGTGCCGCCGCTCCCTCCGCCGCCGCCGCTGCCGCCTCGGCGGCCACCGCCGCCGCCAAGCGAGCCCGCCACAAACCCGACGAACCCAACCGCACCTGCTGAATCCGGCCCAGCAGCCGGAGACCACACCCAGCAGACCTCGCGCCACCGGAGCGGGCAGGCAGCCCGCCCGGGGTCCGACCGCCGCCCGGACCGGGACCGCACCCCGCCCCGCCACAGCCCCGGACCCTGTCGACTGCCACCCGCCCCACCCCTCTCCCGAGCACGCACCACCCTCGACTCCCCACACCCCCGGTACGGCATCGCCGCCCCGGACCGGCCCCGCCGAGCAGCGCGACCGGTCCGGGGCGCGCTGTCCCCGGCGCGCGCACGCCCGCCGCGCGCGTCAGCACCACCCCTCCCGAACCGGGAGCCGCCCCTCCGCAGCCCCGCGAACTCCCCGTGAGCACCCCGGAGCCGCCCTGAGCCGCGCGGAGCCATCCGGAACGCCCCGTCGGCCCCGCGAGCCGCGCCACGGCCCGCCCACGCCCCCGCCGGGCCGCCCGGACCGACCTGCCCGACCCCCACCCGCCCCCGATCCGGGCCCACCTGACGGAAACTGACGGACCGTCACACAACGGCTCGAATGCGCCTCCCCATGGGTATCTGATGGGACTTGTCACACAGAGCAGTCGCCCGAGGCCCTAGAGTGAAGGCGGCCGACCCGCTGTCGCACCCGGATCGAGAGGCTGATGTGACCGACCGTCATGACCCGGTCCCCTCGGTGGAATTCGCCGCCTTCCGGGAGCTGCACCATCCGCGCTACCTGAGCTACGCCCGCGTCTGGTTCCGGGACGCCGCCCAGGCCGCCGCCGTGGTCGAGGAAGCCTTCGGGGCGCTCGCCGCCGCCTGGTCCGACCTGCTCGGCAGCCCCAACCCGACGGCCGACGCCTGGCGCATCCTGCGGGCCACCGTGGCCGAGCGCGGCGACCCCACCCGGGTGCCGCCCCAGCGGCCCAGCGCGACGCCGGACGAGGACCTCGCCATCCTGCACTACGTGGTCGGCCTGGCCACCCCGGAGATCGCCGACGTGGTCGGCGCCGACCACGCCAACGTGGCCAGCCAGCTCCGGCACGCCCTGCGCGAGGCCGCCGACTGGTGATCGTGATCACCCCGGTGGGTCCTTCTCAGACCGGGTGAACAGGCGAAATGATGCCAGGGGAACGTCATCTGAGGGATGGCCAGCCGCGTCGCCGGGCGCTCCGCCATCCGCCTGATCCGATCCGCCCCGCGCTTCGGCGCTTCACCGCTCCGGTGTCCCTGTGAGGTGTCCGTGTCGCTCACCCGTACCGCCGCGATGTTCGAGCGGCAGGCCGACGCCTGCGCCGAGCTCGGCTCGCCGCTCTACGCCTTCCTGCTCCGGCGGGCCGCCCAGGACCTGCTGGCCGGCGGCCCGTGCGCGACCGCGGTGGCCGGCCACGAGGACGCCCCCGGGCCGGACGCCATCGGACTGCGGCTGATGGGCGGGGTGCACGCCCTGGTGCTGAGCGGCCAGGCGCCCGCCCTGGCCGCCCACTACCCGAGTGTCGGCGGGGACTGCCCACTGCCCGTCCCGGAGTCGGTCTGGCACGCGTTCCTCGCCACCGTCGCCGAACACCCGGAGTGGTTGAAGGACTGGCTGACCAGGCCGCCGCAGACCAACGAGACCGGCCGGGCCAACCTGCTGATCGCCGGCACCCTGCACGCCCTCGGCGGCGCCGACCTGCCGGTCCGCCTGTTCGAACTCGGCTCCAGTGCCGGACTCAACCTGCTCGCCGACCACTTCCGCTGCGAGTGGTCCGGCCCGGGACGGCCCGGCGGGTTCGGTCCTGTGGACTCCCCCGTGCTGCTGGCTGACGCCTGGCACGGCAGCCCCCCGGCCCCGCTCGACGGGCCGACCTCCCCCGCACCGCTGCGCTTCAGCGAACGGCGCGGCTGCGACCTCGACCCGATCGACCCGCGCACACCCGAGGGGCTGCTCGCCCTGCGCTCCTACGTCTGGGCCGACCAACCCGAGCGGGCCGCCCGGCTGGCCGGCGCCGCACAGCTGGCCGGCCGGCTGCCCAGCACCGTCGAACGGGCGGGCGCGGCCGACTTCCTGCGCGGGGTCTCGGTCCGGGAGGGCGCGCTCACCGTGGTCTGGCACTCGGTGATGCGCCAGTACGTCCCGGCGGAGGAATGGGCGCTGGTGGAAGCCGAGTTGGACCGACTGGCGGCCGAGTCCACCCCCGCCGCCCCGTTCGCCCACGTGTCCTTCGAGCCGCGCCGCACGCCGGACTGGCGCGAGCACCGCTTCCTGCTCACCGTCCGCACCGGGCAGGGCCCCGAGGCCGTACTGGCGGAGGCCGCCCCGCACGGCCTGCCGGCCCGGACCCTCAGCTGACCGTCGCCGCCGGTGCGCCGGTGACGTCGTACAGGTGGTGGACCGGATCGTGGATCAGGTACCGGGCGAAGGACTCCACGGTGAACCGCGCACCGTCACTGCGGCGGCCGACCCGTTGCCACCGCTCGCCCTCGACCTGCTCGAAGGCGAGCGCCAACTCCTCGGCCGCTGCGGCGAGTTCCGCCGCGACCCGGCCAGGGTCCTGCTCGCCGTAGCGGTCCGCCAGGGCGGTCTCGTCCTGGTCCCAGTTGGCGAAGAGCGGGTCCTGCTCCTCCAGCATCGACCGCAGTCGGACCCGGAACAGCCGGAACACGTCCCGGACGTGGCAGGCGTACTCCAGGTCGGACCAGACCTCCGGGACCGGTCGGCGCCGGAGGTCGGCGTCCGGTCGCTCGGTGAGCAGCGCCGTCCAGGCGGCGGCGTTGGCCCGGACCAGCCCGGCGACCAGCTCGGCCGCCACCGCCGGGGTGTCGAAGCCGCAGTCGGGGCAGGCGCGGTGCAGGACCCAGGTCCAGTCCTTGGTGTCAGGCGTGATCATGACCCCAGCATCGCGCCGACCGGGGCGGCCCGGCCAGCGGCGTGCCCGCCAGCGACCGCCTAGATCCTGCCAACCCCGCCTCCGCCGCTCGGGCGCGGTCTGGTGGGGTGGGGTGGGGTCGGGTGGAGTGGGATCAGGTCAGGTCAGCGGGCGGTACATCACCAGCAGGTCCACGTAGCCGAGTTCGGCATGCCGGAAGCCCTCCGGAACGGTGCCGATCACGGTGAAACCGAGCGACTTCCACAGCTCGACCGCCCGGGTGTTGGTCGCCACCACGGCGTTGTACTGCATCGCCCGGTACCCGTCGGCCCGGGCCTGTGCGATCACGTGCTCCGCCAGCGCCCGGCCCACCCCCTTGCCGGAGTGCTCGGCCGCCACCATGAACCCGGCGTTGGCGATGTGCGCACCGGGCCCCATCTGGTTGGGGTGGGTCTCGGCGCTGCCGAGCACGGTGCCCTCGGCATCCACCGCGACCACCGTCCGACCCGGGGCCCGCTTCATCCAGATCGAGCGGGCCTCCTCCTCCCCGATGTCCCGGGGCCAGGTGAAGGTGTCGCCCGCCGCCACGATCCGGCTCAGGAACCGCCAGATGGCCGGCCAGTCCGCCGAGGTCGCCTCACGAATGATCATCCCGCCAGTCTGCCCCGGCCGTCCGCCACCGACCAGCGGTTTTCGGCGGAACGGTGCGCGAGCGGCGGAGCGGCGGGGCTCAGTGGAGCCGCTTGGCGAACCACGCCTCCGCGTACGGGTCGTCGCCGTACGGGTCGGTCGGCTCGTATCCCAGCCGGCGGTACAGTGCGATCGCCTCGGTCAGGTCCAGCCGGGTGTTCAACCGGACCAGCCCGGCCCCGCGCGCCCGGGCCGCGTCCTCGGCCGCGCCCACCAACCGCGCCCCCGCCCCGCCCCGCCGGGCCGCCCGCCGCACGAACACCCGGGTCAACTCCGCCTCCCCGCCGTCCAACCAGCGCACCCCCACGCACCCCACCGGCTCGCCCGCAGGGTCCCGCCCCAGCAGCAGCACCCCGCGCGGCTCCACCAGGTCCGCCCCGTCACCCTCGGCCATCGCGATCTCCTCCGGAGCGGACGGCCGCCCGAAGTACCGGCTGACCAGTTCGTCGGCGTACTCGTACAGCACGGCGGCGGCGAGCGGATCGTGCACCGGGGTCGGCTCGATCGTCCAACCCTGCGGGTCGTGGCGGGTCTCAGCACTCATACGGACATTCTCCGGACCACGGCAACCGAATTCACCGGCCCTCGGCCGCACCCGGAATCCGAGTGGCGTGCGGCGGCACGCGCTGGCTAGAACTGACGGGTGATCAACGACGAAGCACTCCGGAACAAGCCCACCCTGACCGGTGACCGCATCCGCCTGGTCCCCCTCGCCCCCGCCCACGCCGAGGCCGCCTGGCGCACCCTCCAGGACCCGGAACTGCTCCGGCTCACCGGCACCACCAGGCAGTTCACCCGCGCCGAGATCGACGACTGGTGCGCCACCCGGGCCGACCAGCCCGACCGCCTCGACCTCGCCGTCGAGGACCTCCGCACCGGCACCTTCCTCGGCGACCTCGCCCTCAACGAACTCGACCGCACGACCGAGTCCGCCTCCTTCCGGATCGCCCTCGACCCCACCGTCGCCGGCCGGGGCCTCGGCACCCAGGCCACCCGGCTGCTGCTCGCCCACGCCTTCGACGCCGTCGGCCTGCACCGGGTGCACCTGGAGGTCTTCTCCTACAACCCGCGCGCCCAGGCCGCCTACCTCAAGGCCGGCTTCGTCCTCGAAGGCCGCCTCCGCGACGCCCACCTCTGGGACGGCACCCGCCACGACATCCTGCTGATGGCCGCCCTCGCCCCCGAATGGCGGGCGGCCCCCTCCGCCCGCCCCGCACCTCAGCCCTGACGGACCGTGCAGCTCGCATCGACCGAGGTGGCCGGCAGCCCGACGATCCCCTGCGCCCAACCGAGCAGTTCCGAACAGACCCGCGCCTCCTCGGGGGTGGTGGGCCCGTGGTTCTCCGCCGCCGTCGCGGTGGCGGCGCCTCCACCGACGAGGGTGGCCGTGAGGAGCACGGCGGCCAGCAGACGGCGGGGGGCGGACGGCGAGGACGGCGAGGCTTGCGTGGTGCTGGACATCCGGAACATGGGACGGCCCTTCGGAGTACCGACGACTTGACTGGTCATCAGTACCCGAAGGGCCGTTCGTGGTGTGCGGATTGTGCGCCGTTCGTGGGCGTGTCAGCGGTACGGGTTGCCGCCTCCGCCCGTGCCCTGCTGCGGTGGCGGCGGGTAGCCTCCCTGGCCGGGCTGCGGCGGATACTGCTGGGGCTGTTGCGGCTGCTGGTACTGCTGTTGCGGCGGGTACTGCTGCTGTGGGTACTGCTGCCCACCCCCGTACGGCCCCTGCGGCTGAGGCGGATACACCTGCCCCCCGCCACCCCCCTGCGGCGGCTGCCCACCACGCCCCCCGCCACCACGGCGGGCCAGCACGATCACCCCACCGACCACCACCACGGCCAGCAGCCCGACGACCGCCCACACGAAGACCGGGATCCCACCGTCGTCGTCCTTCTTCGCCTCCGGCGACGCCGCCGCCTGGCCACCGGGGGTGGGGGCGGGTGCGGACGCGGCGGGCGCCGACGGGGCGGCGGAGCGCTGCGACTCCGGGCGGGCGAGGAGCGGGTTCTCCCGAGGGCCGCTGTCGACCTCGGGGTTAGGGGCGAGGGCCTTCGACGGTGAGGCGATCCCGTAGCCGTAGGAGCTGTTCGGGAGCTTCTCCCCGGCCGGCACCACGGCTGATTTGATCATCCGGTTGATGACTTGACCGGCCGACAGTTCTGGATACTTGGAGCGAATGAGAGCGGCGGTGGCAGCTACGAAAGCGCTGGAGTCGGATGTGCCGTTCGCCTTGTGATAGTCGCCGGGCGCCTTGGCCTTGGGCCCTGCGGAGTAGATGTCCACTCCCGGTGCCATCAGGGTGATCTCGGGCCCCCGGTTCGACTTCTCCCAGACCTTGCCGTCCTTGTCGACCGCACCGACGGCAACAACCCCAGGGGCCGCGGCCGGGTACTCCACAGGCGTGTCGTGATGTGCCAAGTTCCCAGCAGCTGCCACCAGGACGACGTCCTTGTCAGCCGCGTACTTGATGGCATCCCGGATACCCGTATCGATGCCGCTGCCGAATGACATGTTGATGACCTTGGCACCGTTGTCGACCGCAAACCGAATCGCCTTGGGCACCTCGTCCGCGTTGGCCCCCACGGTCTTGTCGGTACCACCGAGGTTGATCCGCACGGGGAGGATCTTGGCCTTCGGCGCGAGTCCGATGATGCCGTTCTCACCCCCGTTGCCGTGCCCCGCGATCAGGCTCGCCAGCCCCGTGCCGTGGCCGTCGGGATCGATCCGCCCGTCGCTCTGCTGACCCGTGAAGTCGGCTCCAGGCAGCACTTGGCCAACGAGATCCTGATGATCCGGCAGCACACCCGTATCGATGACGGCGACGGTGACGCCCTCTCCTTGGGTGATCGGCCACACCTTCTTGGCCATGTCGAACTTGTCGATCGGCCACTGCGCCTCACGGATGTTGTCCGCAGTCGCCGGGAAGGCCGCAGTACCCCACAGAATGGCTCCCAGCGTCAGCGCAGCTGCTCCTCGGGCCTTCCGGTTGAACCTCAAGACTCGCCACTCCGCTCGCTGGAATCGTCCGTGCTGCGTACCAGGGCGGGTATCCGTTCGGATACCCGCCCTGTCGATCTCGATCAGTCCACCACGTTGGGGTTGGACGGCTTTCCGGATGCCCAGGTTTCCTCGTCCTCGACGAGGTAGCCCGGACGTCGCTTCTCCTTCTGGTCCTTCTTCTTGCCCGTCTGATTGGCGGCAGGCATCGCTCCGCCCCCCTGTCCGGCCGCGCCCTGCCCTGCAGCCTGGCCCCGGCTGCGGCCGAGCCCGGACCCGCCCTCGGTGAAGGCACTCCGGCCACCACCGCCGCCTGCCGCACCGCCCACCGTGCCTCCGCCCATTCGGCCAGCACCAGCACCGGTACCACCGGCCGCACGGCTCGCCTGGCTGCCGCCGAGGCCACCACCGCCAAGGCCACTCGTGGCCGAACCTCCGGCGCCCTGCATGCCTCCGGCCCCGAACGCACCGCCGGCACGTCCAGAACCGCCGACACCCTGCCCGAGGCCACTTCCCCCGCCTCGTGCGGAGCCCCCGAACGGGCCAGCGGCCCGGCTGCCGCCGCCGAGCTGACCGCCACCGCCCTTGGCGCCGTTCAACTGCCCCCCGCCGCTCTTGGCCCCATTCAACTGGCCGCCACCGATGGTGCTGGTGCCACCGCTGCCGCCACCGTAGGACGACCCACCGCCGCTGCCGCCAGACCCGTGACCTGTGGTGCCCGGGCCGGTCGGACCGGAACCCCCGGGCTTCGGGGCAGTGGTCACCCCGTCGAGCCCGGTCACCGGTCCGTACGGAGTGGACGAGGGTGACTTCGGAAGCGGATTCGCCATACCGCCCTTGATCCCCGGGTCAGTGGGACGGAACTGCTGACTCGCCTTCGGAGACGGAGGCGCCGAGGAACCCACGGGCCCGCTCACCCGGGAGGTCACGGACCCGGCGTTTCCGCCCTTCCCGCCAGCCATCCCCACGCCACCACCCATGATCATGGCAGCTACCGCTGCCGTGCCCATCGAGTCGGACGCGACGACGTCCCCCATCTCCTCAAACCGCTTCGGCGGAGGCTTGAGGTAGTCGGTAGCCGCTCGATAGCGGGTCGCAAGAAGGTTCATGACTGCCACAGCCTGAGCCTTCTTCTCGTCCGTGACGGCAGTCTTGGTGTCTTCGTCGTCATTGCCGGCAGCGGCTGACGCGGTGTCACCGATCGCGTCAGCCGCCTTGGACCAGAAACTGGGCTCCTCAGGCATGGTGCTCTTCGCCTCGGCAATGGCGTTCGACATCAACTCGAGAGTCATCGCGGCGTCGTTGGTGTAGGCCGCCACGTACTGCACGTGGGTCGCCAACTCGGTCATCTTCGTATGGAAGGCGTCGCTGGAATCACCCTCCCACGTTGTCGTGGCATCACTGGTCGAGGTCACGAGCGAGGTGTGGATCTGCTTGAGCGTCGCCGTGGCCCGACGCCATGGATCAGCAGCGGACATCACGCCGCCGGAGTCCATGGAGCCGACCATCCGACGGAGGTCGCCGTGACTGTAGCCGTTGAAATTGGTGTGCTCACCCATGAGTTGGTACCTCCATCCCGCTGGCGGTCGGTGCTACGGAGTCCTGTTTCCTCACCATGTCCCCTGGGACTCTCCGCCAACTGTCGGGCTGACGGTGGGTGACGGCGCCTTGGGTGTGGGCACCGTAGCCGGACGCCGTCCGGAGCCGTACGACACGGGTGCCGCAGTGACACCGCCCTCGACCGACCACCCATCCGAGTTGACCTTGAGGTGGCGAGAGGTCTCCGCCTCCTGGTCCTCGTAGTTGGCAGCGGTCAGGTCCGCCTTACGCTGGGCCTCGTCAACGGCGTCCTGCAACATGTTGAGCACGTCACGAAGACCGTCGCGGGTGCGCTCGTACTGCTCGCGCAGGGCGTTCGCCTCGGCGAACGACCCGAACGCCGTGTTGGCCACCCCGGTCTGGCCGTGGGTGCGGGTGCCATCCGCTCGTGACTGGAACTCGTCCAGTAGGCCGCGCACCTGCGCGGCGAAGGCCCGCAGGCTGTCCACCTCGACGCGGTAGCCCTTGCCCGTACTCACGACTGTCCTCCCCCGTGGAGCCAGTGCTGGACTGGTTGGTTTGACCCGGTATCAAGTGTTTCGTGGGCGACGGACCCGTGGCGGTCGTCCCCCTCAACCCTTATGTCTAACACATGGCTTACCCGGTCCGGACGGGGACGTGACGCCCCGTCGGACATTGGGACGGAATCCGTACAGGCGTGTCAGTGGAGGGTGGCCGCGAGGGCTCGGCGGCAGAGGGAGTCGGCCCTGCGGGTGGTCTCGGGGAGGCGGTAGGCGGGGGTGAGGCGGAGGACGGTGGCGAGGGATTCGGGGAGGCCGATGCGGTGGCCGACGGAGACGAAGACGGGTTTGACGTCGGGGCGGGTGCGGAGGGCGGCGCCGACCTGTTCGCCGGTGGTGGGGTCGAGGAGGGGGGTGGTGGCGCCGCGGGTGGGGGCGGGTGGGGTGTGGGTGAAGGTGAAGGGGGTCTTGGCGACGCCGAGGGTGGGGAGGTCGGTGAGGAGGCCGAGGTGGGTGGCGAGGCCGAGGCGGCGGGGGTGGGCGAGGCCGTAGCCGTCGCAGACGACGAGGTCGGGGCGGGTGCGGAGGGCGGCCAGGGCGTCGAGGACGGTGGGGAGTTCGCGGAAGGCGAGCAGGCCGGGGACGTAGGGGAAGGAGATCCGGCCGGTGGCGGTGGCCTCCTCGACCACGTCGAGGGTGGGGAGGGAGAGCAGGACGGCGGCGGCGACGACCACGTCGCGTTCGTCGTCGTAGGCGACGTCCACGCCGGCGACCAGGGCGTCGGGGGCCGGTTCGGGGCCGGTCGGGTCGGTCAGCGCGCACAGGCGGAGTTGCTCCGCGACGGCCTCCGCCTCGGTGCGCGGCCAACCCTCGGGGGCGCTGGACGGGTGGGACGACGACGGTGGCACGGGCACTGCTCCCCCGGGGTGTTCGAGTGTTCGGGGTCACCGTATCCAGCCGGCGGGGTGGGCAGCGTCGGCGGCGTGAACCCGTGCGCCCCCGAGTGGGGCGGGAAAGGTACTTGTCGGGGCGCGGGGGTGGGTAGACCGTTGAGGATGAGGTAAGGCGAGGCTTCCCCGCACACCCCGGGCCGAGGCCGGGTCACAGCCCGGCGAGACCTCGCCGAGTTCGGGCCGGGTCGCGGTCGCGGTCGCGGTCGAGCCACCCGGCAGGTCCCCCGGCACCACCCCTCCCCCGTAGTCGATCGAGCGGGCACCCACCCGTGCGAAGGACGGTCCGTCATGTCGCGTCCCACCTTGGCCCATCTCAGCGCCGGCGTCCTGACCGTGATGGTCGCGGCGGCCGTCCTGCTCGCCGTCTCGGGGTCGAGGGGGGTGTTCGAGATAGCGGTGCTGGTCGGATTCGCGGTCGCGCTCGGCACCCTGACGACCGCTCTGCTGGTGACCGGGGCGGAGCGGCGGCACCGGGTGGAGGGCCTCCGGGCCCGGCGGACCAGCTCGGTGCGGGCATCCGCGGAGCAGGCCGGGTCCGCGGCGCGGGCGCCGCACCCGGAGTACGCCGCCCGGCGCTGAACGCGCGGGTGCCCCGTGCGGCGGCGGGAGGCGCGGCCGCACGGGGCACCCGGGTGGCGGACGGGGCCGAGGGTCCGTCAGGCGGTGCTGACCACCACGGTCTTGGCCGCCTTGTCGTGGACCGCCTGGCGGTAGGGCTTGTCGAAGACGCCGAACAGGCCGTCGGCCACCCACCAGAGCTGACCGCAGCAGAGCAGCGCGGGGACGGCGAAGGTGGCCGCCCGGCTCCAGGCCGCTCCGGCGGTCGGGGTGCTGCCGTCGATCAGCATGGCCACCCGGACCTTGGTCAGCTTCTTGCCGACGGTCTGGCCGTCCCGGCTGAGCATCACGCCGTCGTAGACCAGGAAGAGGGCGTAGGTGATCCAGGCGGCGCTGAGCCAGCCGTTGCGCGAGCCGAGGTCGGCGAACGGGGCGGCCAGCACCAGGGCCACCACCTGGACGATCAGGTAGTCGATCACCCGGGCGCCGATCCGGGCGCCCCAACCTCCGAGCGGCGGCATGCCCGGCGCCACCCCGGCGCCCTGGTCGTACGGGCCGCCGTAGGGCGACTGGCCGTACGGGGCCTGACCGTAGCCGGGCGGCGGGGGTGGCGGAGGCGGCGCCGCACCGTAGGGCGAGCCGCCGGGCGCACCGTTGTACGGGCTGCCGCCGGGGGCGGGCGGCGGGGTGCCGTACGGGTCGGCCGGCGCACCGGACGGCGGGGGCTGCTTGTCGAAGGCGGGCCGGTCGCCCCCCTCCGGTTCGGGTCCTGACGAGGGGTCATGGGTGCTCATGAACCGAGTAGAACATCATGAATACTGTGGTGTTGGGATATTTGGTCCGTTTTGCCTACCCGACGCCCCGTCAGCTCGGGATCAGGAGCGGACCACCCGGGTACCGGCGGCCCGGTCGTGCCAGCCCCGCCGCCCCTTCCGGTCGCGGACCGGGGCCAGCAGGCCGACCACCGAGAGCACCGCCAACTGCCGCACCAGCCACCGCAGCACCGACCGGCCGAACGACGGCGGGGTGCCGGCCCCGACCCCGGTGATCACCTTGATCCCGGCCAGCCGCTTGCCGAAGGTCCGCCCGGTCCGGGACACCGGGAGCACCTCGTAGAGCAGGCCGGCCAGCAGCAGCACCCCCAGCAGCACCCCGATCCGGCCGAGCACGGTGCCGTCGACCAGCCAGACCTGCACTTCGGCGCCCTTCCCGGCGGTGCTGGCGGCACGGGCCGCGGTGACCTTCTGCTCCAGGTGGACGGTGATCGAGCGGACCGTCGGCACCCCGGCCGAGACGGCCACCACCGCGAGCACCAGGCTGTCGACCAGACGGGCCGTCAGGCGGCGGCCCGCTCCGGCCGGGACGGGAGCGGCGGGCCTGCTGCGGGGCGCCCCCGACGCCCGGCGGGCCGGATCGCCCGAGACGGCAGCAGCGGCAGGAGCGGCAGGAGCCGACCGCGCCGGGGCGGTGGCCGTGACCGGCTTCCGACGGCCCTCGGGCTCTGTCTGCCGAGCCGACCGGACCACGGTGGGCCCGGGCGCCGGGGAGGTCGGCCCGGAGACCGACTCCGCCTCGACGACTGCCGGCTCGACCACGGTCGACCCCGGCGCGGGATCGGAGGCCGGAGCGAGGACGGGGGACGCGGCCGGCGCGGGGATGGCCGGGGCCGGGGCCACCGGATGGGACGGCGCCTCGGGAGCGGGGGCCGACAGCTCGGGAGCAGCGGGCACGGCGCGCGGGGCACCCCAGGAGATCCGCTCGCCCGGCCGGACCTGGGCCGCCTGCCACCCCGCCGCCGCCCCGGCGGTCGCGGCCGAGGCCGGCGCCGGGATCGCCACCGGTACCGGAGCCGGAGCCGAAGCCGAAGCAGGGGTCGGCGCGGACGCGGGCGCCGGGACCTGGGCGGTGACGGGGCCGGCCGGGAACGGTGTCATGACGAAGGACGCGCCGCCCGAGGTCTCGTCGAAGTACATCGGACCGGTCTCGTCCACCCGGGCGTACGAGTCACCCGGAAAGGGGCCCGGCCGGCCGGCCGCCGGGTGGGTGGCCGGCGGGAACACGACCGGCGGGGGTGGGGCGGCCGCGGCCAGGTTGGCGGGCCGCTGGGCGACACCCCGGGGCGGCTCCAGGTGCTCACCGGGGCCGGGCGCCGGCCGGCTGGTGCCGGGCACCCAGGCGGCTCCGCCCCAGTAGCGGACGAAGCCGGGGACGGAGGGGTCGGGGTAGTAGCCCGGAAGCGGGGCCGGCGGAGCGGCGGCCAGCACCCCCGGTTCGCCCTGGTGTGCCGCGAAGGGGCGTTCCGTCATGGGGTCTTCTCTCCTGGCAGCAGCACCGTGGGGCGACGGACCGTCACCGGCCGGTCACGGTCGGACAGTCGTCGAGCAGTCACAAAGGGTAGTGCCTCGGCGCCACTGTGGCGGGCAGTTGGCGAATCCCAGGACATCCGCCGAAAGCGTGTAAGACCCTCGCCGCAGCGCGCTCTCCTCCGGTGGAGGGGCTCGACGGCGGGCCCCCGACACCGAGAGGAATGCCGTCATGGAGCGGTCCACGAGCGTGGTCGAGCACGAACTCGAACTGAACCTGGTGCTCTCCCCCGAGCGCAGCGTCCCCGTCCCGGCCCGGCTGTCGTACGGCAGCCACGACCCGTACGCGGTGCACATCACCTTCCACCTGGACACCGGCACCCCCGTCACCTGGGTGTTCGCCCGGGAGCTGTTGGTGGAGGGGACCTTCCGGCCGTGCGGGCAGGGGGACGTGCGGATCTGGCCGACCCGCTCCGGGCGGCGCAGCGTGCTCTGCATGGCACTCAGTTCCCCGGCCGGGGACGCGCTGCTGGAGGCGCCGCTGCCGGCCGTGGCGGCCTGGCTGGAGCGGGCCCACCGGCTGGTCCCGCCGGGTGCGGAGCTGGCGGCGCTGGACCTGGACCACTCGCTGGCGGAGCTGCTCGCGTGAGGTGGCCGGGCGGCGGCGGAGCGGCGCAGGCGGACGGCCGCTCAGCAGGTACCGCCGGGTGTCGTCGGGCGGCGTGGCTCGTGCGGCGTGGGCCGTCACGGTCCGCGCCGGGGAGTGCGCGGCCGGGCGTGGGGGCCGGCCGACGCTCCGTCAGCGACGCCCGCCCGGGGATGCACGCGGCCGCGCTGCCGGGTGGAGGAGGCCCGGGGTGGCGGGGACTCCCGCCGAGTGGGCTCACCGCGCCGGGTCAGCGGCGAGCGGGGGCAACGGCGAGCGGACCGGCCTTCGGAGGGGACAGGCCGGTCCGGCGGACGACGCCGACCACTGAGGGACCGTCAGGTCAGCGTCGCGGGGCGGCCCCGGCCTCGACCGGGGCCCGGCGCTGGGCCGGCAGGCTGATCAGCGGCGCCCCGGCGGAGCGGCGGCGGGAGCGCACCCGGAGCGCGGCGGTCAGCAGGAAGCAGAGGCCGACCAGGGGATAGACGGCTGCGGGGAGCTGGGCGAGCGGGGAGAGGCGCAGATCGAGGTCGCCCTTGTGGGGCACCAGCCACATGCCGAAAGAGACGAAGGCGAGCAGCGTGGCGGCGAAGATCGGCCGCCACCGCAGCCGCCGGACGGCGGCCGGGCGGGAGCGCTCGTGCGCGGCCTCGGCGGCCAGCAGCACCAGCATCGGCACGCACCAGACCCAGTGGTGGGTCCAGCTGATCGGCGAGATCAGCACAGCCGTGACGGCCGCGCAGCAGACGCCCCACGCCTCGGCCCGGGGGGCCCAGCGGGCGCTGCGGTAGGCCCAGGCGGCGGTGGCCAGTCCGGCCACCGCGACCAGGGCGCCGGCCAGGGTGGCCACGGTGCCCGGTTCGGCGGTGTGCAGCAGGCGGGCGACGGCGCCGCGCACCGACTGGTTGTCGACGATCTCGGTCTTGCCGACCCGGGAGGAGTCGTAGAGGTACTTGGTCCAGAAGCCCCAGCTGGCGTCGGGCAGCACCAGGGCGCCGAGCAGGAAGGTGCCGAGGAAGGTGAAGCCCGCGACGAAGGCGGCCCGGATCCGACCGGTGATCAGCAGGTAGACCGCGAACAGACCGGGGGTGAGCTTGATGCCGGCGGCGATGCCGATGGCCACGCCCTTGGAGCGCTTGCCGTCCGGGCGGGTCAGGTCGTAGAGGATCAGACAGGCCAGCGCCAGGTTGATCTGGCCGTAGCGGAAGGTGGTGAAGACCGGCTCCAGCCAGACGCCGAGCCCGGCCACCAGCACCACACCGACCGGGCGCAGGTCCTTGCGCGGCCAGCCGACCAGCTTGAAGGAGAGGTGGGCCAGCAGCGCGAGCAGCGCGACGTTCCCCAGGGTGATCGCCACCCGGAGGAACGGGACGCCGAACCAGGTGGTCGGCACGAACAGCATCGCGGCGAACGGCGGGTAGGTGGCCGGCAGGTTCCACTCCGTCACGCGCAGCGCGTAGAGGTCGGTGCCGTTGGCCACGGCGGCGCCCTCGGCCCGGTAGACGATCATGTCCACCATCGAGGTGCCGACGAAGTGCCGCAGCACCGCGTAGACCAGCAGGGAGAACACGGCCAGCAGGGAGGCGCCGACCATCAGTCGGCGGGGTGCTCCCTGGACCGCCTCCCGGACCGCCTGCGGAGCGGCCCGGAGCGGGCGGGCAGGCGGATCCGAGGGGTCCCGCTCGGGGGCCCTGCGCTGTTCCTGCGCCGTTGTCACGTTCCGCTCCGTCCGCCGGTCGACCAGCTAGCGACCTTACCCGACCGCCTCCGGCCCCGGCCCGGCGAGCAGGAGGGAGGAGGGGAGAGCGGAGCGGCTCCTGACCCCCCGTGGGTCAGGAGCCGCTGCTCACCGGTCGGACGGGACGTCAGCCGGTGTAGGCGCCGAGGGCCCGGGTGAAGTCCAGCGGCTGCTGGGCGATGCTGCTGCAGGTCGCGTCCGCCGCCTGCTTCGGGCCGCCGGGGCAGGCCTTGTCCCGGGTGCCGGACCACATCGACAGCCAGGCCAGGTGCTTGGTCCTGGCGAACGCGGCCAGCTGCTCGGCGTCGGCGACGGTGAAGACCTCGGTGGTGACGTCGTTCACCCCGATCATCGGGGTGACCGCGACCTTGGCCCAGGCCGCCCCGTCGGACAGGCCGAGCACCGACTTCAGCTGCGCCTGGGTCGCGGTGGCCGCGTCGATCGCGTACGTGCCCATCCGGCCCTGCGGGTTCGGCGCCGCGCCGGCGCCGTAGTCCATCGCCATCACGTTCACCGCCCCGATCGCCACCCCGGCGGCCTTGGCCCCGGCGACCAGGTTCACGCCGTCCTGGGTGAGGCCGCTGGGCAGCACGGGGAGGGTGAAGGAGACGTCCAGCGGGCGCCCCTTGGCGGCGGCGTTCTTCTGGAGCTGGACGATGGCCTGGGCGCGGCGGGTGTTGGCGGCGGTGTCGCCGAGCGCGCCGCCCTCCACGTCGAAGTCGACCTTGGTCAGGGCGTAGGCGTCCACGGTCTTCTGGTACGCGGCCGTCAGGTCGGCCACTGAGGTGCAGGCGGTGGCGAGTTCGCTGCCGTTGGCGCCGCCGAAGGAGGCCCGGACGTCACCGCCGATCGCGCGCAGCTCGCCGATCCGGGCCGCCACCGGGTCGGCGGCGAGGTCGCTGACGCCGCCCCACTTCGGGGTGCAGCCGCCGCCGGAGACCACGAAGGCGAGGTTGTAGTCCTTGGCGCCGCCGGCCTTGGCGGTGGCCACCAGGTCGAAGGGGGGCCAGAGGGAGGTGTCGACGTACGGCGCGAAGTGAGCCGCCGTCAGGGGCGGTGTGGTGGCCGTCGGAGTCGGGGTCGGCTTCGGGGTGGGGGCCGCGGTCGCGGTCGGGGACTGACTCGGCGTCACGGTCGCGGTCGGCCGGGGCGTGGCAGTGGTGCCGGCGCTGGCGCTGGCACTGGCGCTCGGGGAGGCCGGGGCGGAGGGGGACGCGCTCGGGGTCACGGTGGGGCGGCCCGAGGGAGTCGGCGGTGGGGTCGAACCGCCCTTGCAGGGCGCGTCGTTGACGGTGCAGTTGGTGGGCTCGGCCTGGGCGGGGCCGCTGCCCTGGACCACGAAGCCGACCTCGACGGTCCGGCCCGGCTCGATCCGCCTGTTCCAGGACTGGGCCTTCACGGTGACGTGCTGCCCCGTGGTGCTGACCGAGGCGTTCCACAGCGAGTCGATCCGGGCCCCCGCCGGGAGGTCGAAGCCGAGGGTCCAGTCGTCGATCGCCTCGCTGCCCGGGTTGGTCACCAGGTACTGGCCGGTGTAGCCGCTGTCCCAGGTGCTGGTGCGGCTGTAGACGGCACCGAGGCCGGCCGCGCCGGCCGAGGTGGCGAAGGTGACGGCGGCCCCGGCGGCGAGCACGGTGGCCAACGCCGCGCCCAGCACGGCCGGCCCCTTCCGGCTGCGGCGGCGGTGTCCCGGGTGGCGGGTGGGCTGGCTCATCTGCGCGCTACCTCCGGCGTCACCGGAGGCCCCACGCCTCCGGACCCGGCAGACGCTAGCCCCGGCGGACCGGCCGGAAGCGGCGCCTCAGCCAGCGGAACGCCTCTCTTAGGGGCCCGTTAAGGAAGAAGGGGAGAAGAGCGACGGCGGCCACCGGCGTGCCCTCCGTCGGCGACGGTGCCGGGTCCGCGACCCGCCGGGGTCAGCGGACGACGGTCTGGACGTCCGGGTGGTGCCCGTTCCAGGTGGCGAAGACGGAGTTGGTGGCACCGTCCTTGGTGAAGTCGACGCGGAGCCACTTGTCGCCCTGCCAGATCTGCATCTGCCAGTCCTTGTCGGGGGTGGCGGAGACCAGTTCGGCGGTGGTGGGCTGCATGTCGAGGGCGACCAGGCCACCGGGGACGCGGTAGCTCCTGACCGAGGAGACCGGCGCCGGGTTCGGCTGGTCGGCCGGCGGGGTGGTGGCGGCGACGGCGGGCGCGGACGGTGCGCTGGGGGTGGGGCTGGGCTTCTTCGCCGGGGTGCGGCTGGGGCTGGGGGCCGGGGTACCGAGCGGGGCGATCGCGGGGGCCGAGGCGGTCGGCGACGGGCTCGGGGTGACGGCCTCGGTGGAGACGGCTTCGGCGCTGGGGGCGGCGGGAGTTGACGGGGCGTCGGACGGCGGGTTGGCGGCCGAGCTGGGGAGTTGGAGGGCGGTGGGCTGTTCGTAGGCGGTCTCGGCCAGCACCGCGTGCACGCCGAACCAGGACAGCGCCACCGCCGCCCCGGTGGCAGCCGTCCAGGCGCCGAGTTGTACGAGTCCGTTCCGCATCGCGTGCCATCCTGCCGTAACACCGGGACCGGCAGGAGTGCAGGTCAGGGAATCGGCAGGGAAGTTGCGCAAATGACACCGAGGTGGCAGGTGCCGAACGGGCCGGTTCCCTGCCGGAGCCACCGAGGTACAGACCAATCTCCCGGGATGGCGTAGCCTGCGGCCCCATGGCAACAGTGCTCGTGGTCGAGGACGACCCCTTCGTACGCTCCGCCCTGATCCGGCACCTGTCCGAGTCCGGCCACGCCGTCAGAAGCGTCGGCACCGCGCTGGAGGCGCTCCGCGAGGTGGCGCAGGTCGGCTGCGACCTGGTGATCCTGGACCTCGGGCTGCCCGATCTGGACGGCAGCGAGGCGCTCAAGATGATCCGTGGGCTGACCGACGTCCCGGTGATCATCTCCACCGCGCGGGACGACGAGGCGGAGATCGTCCGGCTGCTCAACGACGGCGCCGACGACTACCTGGTGAAACCTTTCTCCGTCGAGCACCTGACGGCCCGGATGGCAGCCGTGCTGCGCCGCTTCGGCGGCGGCAGCGCACCGGCCGGGCGGGTGCTGCGGGTGGGCGGGCTGGCCATCGACGTGCAGCGCCGGGAGGCCCTGCTGGACGGCCGGCCGCTGGACCTGACGCGGCGTGAGTTCGACCTGCTGGCCTTCCTGGCCGCCCGGCCGGGCGTGGTGGTGCCGCGCAAGGAGATCCTGGCCGAGGTCTGGCGGCAGACCTACGGCGGCGACCAGACCATCGACGTCCACCTGTCCTGGCTCCGCCGCAAGCTCGGTGAGACCGCCTCCAGGCCGCGTTACCTGCACACCGTGCGCGGGGTGGGAGTCCGGCTGGAGGCCCCCGCCGCCGAACCCACTGGCGGGCCCACCGCCGGGCCCGCCGCCGGACCGACCACCGACTCCACCGGCTCCGAACCCGAGGGCGGGGCAGCGACGTGAGGCGGGGCGACCGGGTCGGCGGGGGCGGCCACTCGCTGCGCTGGGCACTCGTCAGAGCAGCGGTGGCCGGGACCACCATGGTCGCGCTGGCCTTCCTGATCCCGCTGGGCCTGATGGTCCAGCAGACCGCCCGGGACCGCGCCTTCACCGCCGCCGAACGGCAGGCCGCCGCACTCGGCCCGGCGCTCGCCATCACCACCGAACGGGACGCCATCGCCCGGGCGTTGGCCTCCACCGACGCGGCCACCCAGGACCGGGTCGCGGTGCACCTGCCGGTCACCGGCTTCGGGCCCGGCACCGTGGTCGGCCACGGCCGGGCCGACCAGTCCTCGGTGGCGGACGCGGCCGGTCAGGGCCGCTCCGGGCAGGGCCGGTCCTTCGTGGCCGAGGCGCCCGGCGGCTTCGTCCTGCTCAAGTCCGTTGCGGTGAGCGGCAGTCGGGTGGCGGTGGTGGAGGTGTTCGTGGCCGAGGAGGAGCTCGGCCACGGGGTCTCCACCGCCTGGTGGGTGCTGTCGGGGGTGGCGGTCGGCCTGGTGGCCATCTCGGTGCTGGTGGCGGACCGGATGGGGGCCCGGATCGTCGGCTCGGCCCGGCGGCTGGCCGCCGCGGCCCGCTCGCTGGGCGGTGGCAACCTGGCCGTCCGGGTCCCGGTGGAGGGCCCGGAGACCGAAGGCCTGCCGAACGAACTCCGGGACGCCGCCCGCGCGTTCAACGCGATGGCCGACCGGGTGGTCCATCTGCTGGCTGCCGAACGGGAGTTGGCGGCCGACCTGTCCCACCGACTGCGCACCCCGCTGACCGTGCTCCGGCTGAACACCGCGTCGCTGGGCAGCGGCGACGCGGCGGACGCGGCCCGGCACGCGGTGGCCCAGCTGGAGCGCGAGGTGGACCAGATCATCCGGGCCGCCCGGCGCTCGCCCGAGGAGGTGCCGCAGGTGGCGATCGGCTGCGACGCGGCCGAGGTGATCCGCGAGCGGGTCGGCTTCTGGTCCGCGCTCGCCGAGGACGAGGGCCGCGGCTGGCAGCTGGCCGGGGCGGAGAGCCCGGCGCCGGTGCCGGTCCAGCGCGGCGACCTGGCGGCGGCGGTCGACGCCCTGCTCGGCAACGTCTTCCGGCACACTCCCGTGGGCACCGCCTTCGCGGTGGACGTGCTGGTCACCGACGGCTCGGTGATCGTCCTGGTCGGCGACGCAGGGGCCGGCTTCGCCGACCCGGAGGCCGCCCTGCGGCGCGGCGGGGGCCAGGGCGGCGAGGGCTCCACCGGCCTCGGCCTGGACATCGTCCGCAAGCTGGCCGAGACCACCGGCGGCGACCTGGCGCTGGGACGCTCGGCCGGCCTCGGCGGCGCCGAGCTCCGCCTCCGGCTGGAGACCCGCCCGACCGCCCCCCGGCTCTCCCGCCGCCGCCGCTGACCGGCCGGTCGGCAGTCGGCCGGCGGTCGGCGGTCGGCCCGAGCGGCCCGAGCCGACCGGCGCGGGATCGCGGGAGTACGGGAACCAGGGCGGCAGCACCGGCCTGACGGGGCGTCACCCGACCGGCGACCGGCCTCGCCCCCGGCAGCGCTACGCCGCCACGAGGCAGTCCGGCGGGGCCGGGCGGTAGCCCGGGAGGTACGGGCCGGGGTAGGCGGTGCGGTCGGCGAGCAGGTGGCGGGCCGGGCCGGGGGTGCCGAGGACGGCCAGGACGGCGGTGCCGTAGCGGTCGGAGAGTTCGAAGGGTTCGGTGACGGAGCTGGCGCCCCGGTCGACCGCGTAGTCGTAGGCAGCGTAGGCGTCGGGCACCTCGATCACCAGGTCCAGCAGAGCGTCGCCGTGCCGGCGGACGTGCTCGGTGAGCCGCCGGGCGTGCGAACTGCCGCCGGACAGCGCGGAGCTGACGACCAGCCGGGTCGCGCCGGACTCCAGGACGTAGGAGAGCACCGAGGGGCAGCCGGTGGCCGGGCCGGCCCAGGCGGTGCAGCGCATGGCGAGCGAGACGGCGTAGGCGCGGGCGGTGCGGTGGGCGTCCCGGACCGCGTACACCGCGTCGGTGCGCAGGACCGGGAGCGGGCCGTCCCCGTCCGGATGGAGGACGGGCAGTGCGGTGGAGACGTCGGTCAACGAGTACCTCCCCGGTAGGCCCCGCGGCCCGGTGTGGGGGCCCGTGCCACGGGGCGGTGCAGGGAGCGTGCCGTGGCGCCCGGCGTTACGCAACCGGTGCTCCCGGTCCTGGGCAAGCTGCGTCCCGGGGCCGGAGAATGGCGGTCACCGATGGACAGATTGCCCATCCCCCGCCCGCCCCCACGGGCCCGCCCCACCAGCCCCAACCGCCCCCACCCCGGACGGAGCAGCCGCCGTGCAGACGCCGAACGACGCCATCGACCAACTCGACGGCAGGCTGATCAGGCTCCTCAGCGAGGAGCCGAGGATCGGCGTGCTCGAGTGCTCCCGCCGGCTGCAGGTCGCGCGCGGCACCGTGCAGGCCCGGCTGGACCGGCTGCAGGCCCGGGGCGTGATCGGCGGCTTCGGCCCGCAGGTGGACCCGGCGGCGATCGGCTACCCGGTGACGGCCTTCGCCACCCTGGAGATCTCCCAGGGCCAGGGGGTGGACGTCCGGGCGCACCTGACCTCGGTGCCGGAGGTGCTGGAGCTGCACACCATCACCGGGCACGGCGACATGCTGGTGCGGATCGTGGCCCGGTCCAACGCCGACCTCCAGCGGGTGATCGACCGGGTGGTGGGCTTCGACGGGATCGTCCGGGCCTCCACCGCGATCGCGCTGGAGAATCCGGTGCCGTTCCGGGTGCTGCCGCTGGTGGACCAGGCCGCCAGGGACCAAGCCGCCAGGGAGCAGTCCGCGCGCGAGCAGGCGGCCCGGGAACAGGCGGTGCGCGACCAGGCGAACCGGGAGCAGAGCGCCTGACGCGCCGTCACGGAGCCGGGCTCAGCAGGACGGTACGGCGCCGCCCGCGTTCAGTGCGGTGAGTGCGCCGATCGCCCCGGCCAGGGTCTCCACCGGCACCAGCCGCAGGCCGGCCGGCAGGTTGACCTTCGCCTCCGAGCACTCGCTCCTGGGCACCAGGAAGACCGTCGCCCCGTCCCGGGCGGCGGCCTGGGTCTTCAGCGGGACCCCGCCGACCGCGCCGACGTTGCCCTTCTCGTCGATGGTCCCGGTCCCGGCGATCACCCTGCCGCCGGTCAGGTCCCCGCCCTTGCCGTCGCCGGCCAGCTTGTCCACGATGCCGAGCGCGATCAGCTGCCCGGCGCTGGGGCCGCCGACCGCGCCGAGGTCCACCTGGACCTTGACCTGGCTCGGCGAGAGCTTGAGGTAGTCCAGGGCGGCCAGCGTGGCGCTGTCCTGGGAGTCCGTCATCTGTTCGGCCGTCACCTGCTCGGCCTTCACCGGGTCGGTGTCGGGGTAGACCGCCTCGGACGGCAGCACCGCCTCGTCCGGGTCGATCCAGGCGCTCACCGCCTCGGCCAGCGACAGCCGCTCGCCGGGGTTGGTGGCCGAGATGGTGACCATCCGCAGCTGCCCCTCGGTCGGCCGGACCGGCGCCCCGGTGACGGTGAGCACCGTCCGGTCCTGGTACGAGCCGAGCACGTCGGCGGTGTCGCCGGGCATGGTCAGGGTGTACGGCAGCGGCACGAAGGCGGCCGTCCCGAACAGCGCCGCGACCAGCACCCCGCACAGGGTCAGCGCACGGGCCCTCGGGCCGGGCAGCCGACGGGCGGGCTTCGCCTGGGGCGGGTTCTGGTCGGGCACACCGAGATCGGACACACCGAGATCGTACGGGGTCGCCCGCCCGGCCGTGCTCACCGCCGGGCCGGTCCGGTGCGGCCCGGCGCCGATCGGCCGGGCCTGCGGCGGCGGGTCAGCGCAGCGCGTCGGCCACCTCGGTGGCGGCCTCCACCACCCGGGGGCCGACCCGCTCGGGCACCAGGCCGTTGAGCATCACCACGCCTACGCTGCCCTCGATGCCGCTCAGGCCGATCAGGGCGGCGGCGGCCCCGCTGGCGCCGGACTGCTCCTCCGCCCGGGTGATCACGAAGCCCTGGTCGGGGCGGCGCTGGCCCGGGAAGTTGCGGGCCTCCAGGATGGCCCGGCCGGCCGCGCTCTCGTCCAGCGGGTGCCGCAGACCGGTGCGGTAGGCGACGTGGAAGTCGGTCCAGCTGGGCTCGACCACGGCCACCGCGAGCGCCTCCGCACCGTCCACCAGGGTCAGGTGGGCGGTGGCACCGAGGTCCTCGGCCAGGCTGCGCAGTGCGGGCAGCGCGGCCTCCCGCAGCAGCGGGTGGACCCGGTGCGCGAGCCGGAGCACGCCGAGGCCGACCCGGGCCCGGCCGCCGATGTCGCGGCGGACCAGGCCGTGCTGCTCCAGGGTGGCCAGCAGGCGGTAGACCACGGTCCGATTGACGGCCAGCCGGGCGGCCAGCTCGGTGACGGTCAGGCCGCGCTCCGAGTCGGCGAGCAGCTTGAGGACCCGGACGCCACGGTCCAGGGTCTGGGAGGTCTCGGCAGTCACGACGCGCATTCCTTTCTGCGGCGGTCGCCGGGCTCCGGGCAGGGGAGATCGAAGCCGGAGACCGGGGTGTCGCGCGCAGGTGGGGGGTTCCGCGCTTCGACCGCGCGTCGGCGTCGTCGACGAGCGCACGGCCTTGCGGTGCGCCCGTCCCGGCCGTGGGTGGTCGTACGGGAGAGCGTGGGGAGAAAGTAGTGAACGGAGGGTGCGCTGCGGAACCCCTTGTCCAAAATTCGGTCAACATCCGTTATCGAAGGCTCGCCAAAAGCGGACATCCAGCCCATTTCAAATGGCATATTCAGGCAGGTGTTCGAAGGAATTCCGGACTCCGGACACGGCCCGTGAACGCACGGAGACGCAGAGGGCCCCGCCGGAACGTTCCGGCGGGGCCCTCGTGCGCCGGGGCGCGGCCCGTCAGTTGGCCCACTCCTTGACCTTGGCGATCCGGGCCTTCAGCTGGTTGGCGGTGGCCTGGGCGGTCAGCGGGCCGCCGCACTGACGGCGCAGCTCGTTGTGGATGGTGCCGTGCGGCTGGTTGGTCCGGTGGTGCCAGCCGGCCACCAGGCCGTTCAGCTCCTTGCGCAGGTCGCGCAGCTCCTGATGGGTCACCACCGGGCGCTGCTCGGCCGGGAGTTCGAGCAGGTCGGCCTCCTCGGCCGGCTTGCCCTTGGAGCGCTGGATCTGCCGGGTCTGGCGCTTCTGCAGCAGCATCTGCACCTGGTCCGGCTCCAGCAGGCCCGGGATGCCGAGGTAGTCCTCCTCCTCCTCGCTGCCCGGGTGCGCCTGCATCCCGAACTCCATGGCGTTGTAGAGCACCCGGTCGAAGACCGCGTCCGAGCCGATCGCCTCGTAGCTGAACTCGTCGCCGCCCGCGCCGTCCGGCCCGTCGTCGGCCTTCTCGGCCTCGGCGAGCAGCCGGTCCTCCTCGTCGAAGAGGCCCTCGCCCTCCTTCTTCGGACGGTCCAGCACGTGGTCGCGCTGGAGCTCCATCTCGTTGGCGAAGCCGAGCAGGGTGGGCACGGTGGGCAGGAAGACCGAGGCGGTCTCGCCGCGCTTGCGGGCGCGGACGAAGCGGCCGACGGCCTGGGCGAAGAACAGCGGGGTGGAGATCGAGGTGGCGTACACCCCGACGCACAGCCGGGGCACGTCGACGCCCTCGGACACCATCCGGACCGCGACCATCCAGCGCGAGGTGCCGGCCGCGTAGTCGGAGATCCGCTGGGACGCCTCGGTCTCGTCCGAGAGCACCAGGGTGACCTTCTCCCCGCTGATCTCCCGGAGGATCTTGGCGTAGGCCCGGGCCACGGTCTGGTCGGTGGCGATCACCAGGCCGCCGGCGTCCGGGATGGCCTTGCGGACCTCGGTGAGGCGCTTGTCGGCGGCGGCCAGCACGCTCGGGATCCACTCGCCCTGCGGGGCCAGCGCGGTGCGCCAGGCCTGGGCGATCAGGTCCTTGGTCATCGGCTCGCCGAGCCGGGCCTCCAGCTCGTCGCCGGACTTGGTCCGCCAGCGCATGTTCCCGCTGTAGGACAGGAAGATCACCGGGCGGACCACGTGGTCGGCCAGCGCGTGCCCGTAGCCGTAGGTGTAGTCGGCCACCGACTTGCGCAGGCCGTCGGTGTCCACGCCGTACTGGACGAACGGGATCGGGTTGGTGTCGGAGCGGAACGGCGTACCGGTCAGCGCGAGCCGCCGGGTGGCCGGCTCGAAGGCCTCGAAGCAGGCCTCGCCCCAGGACTTGGAGTCACCGGCGTGGTGGATCTCGTCCATGATGACCAGGGTCTTGCGGGCCTCGGTCCGGTTGCGGTGCAGCATCGGGTTGACGCCCACGCCCGCGTAGGTGACCACGATGCCGTGGTACTCCTTCGACAGCGGGCCGGAGGAGTAGGCCGGGTCGAGCTTGATCCCTATCCGGGCGGCGGCCTCCGCCCACTGCTTCTTCAGGTGCTCGGTCGGGGCGACCACGGTGATCTGCTGGATCAGGTGGTTGTGCAGCAGGTACGAGGCCAGGGTGAGCGCGAAGGTGGTCTTCCCGGCGCCCGGGGTGGCGACCGCGAGGAAGTCGCGCGGCTGCTTCTCGACGTACTTGTCCAGCGCACCCTGCTGCCAGGCCCGGAGCTTGCCGGCGGTGCCGTAGGCGGCACGGCTCGGAAAGGCCGGGGACAGGTGGTGCGAGCCCGCGTGGGCGGCCTTCGCCGCATGCGGCTGCTGGGCGTCCGAGAAGAGCGGGGTCATGGCGGAGCTGGCGGCAGTACTCACGGTCTCCGAGGGGGGGGATCGTCGCAGGTCAGGGCCGGTGTGGCAGGCCCGATCCACGGTGGGACGGCGGTCGGACAACCCGCCTAGCCTACCGGGGCCGGGCCGGGAGGGCGGCCCGACACGGGGGCCGCGCGGGTGCCCCCGGAGCCCTGGTCAGCGGCTCCCGGCGGCCCCTTCCGGCACTCCCGGACGAGCCTCGAACTGTGATGCGGATCACCCGTTCGCACCCCTCGAACCGCGTAAGCCCCGGGCGTCCCCGGCGTCTCTCCTGGTGTGGCCGCGACAACGCGGCCCGCCCGCAGCACCCCGCACCGCCGCGCACCACCACCGGGAGGAACCCATGTCCGCCGTCGAGCAGGCCGTCCAGGCCCACCTGATCCTCAGCACCCGCCGCGCCGTCCCGCTCCGGGCCACCCTGCGCTACCTGGCCGGGGATCCGCTGGCGGTGCGGCTGGGCTTCCCCGCCGAGTTCGCCCTGGACGGGGAGCCCGTCCCGGCCGACGTCCCCGAGATCACCTGGGTGTTCGCCCGGGAGCTGCTCGCCGACGGGGTGGACCGGGCCTGCGGCGAGGGCGACGTGCACGTCCGGCCGTCCTCCACCCGGCACACCCTGGTGGAGCTGCGCTCCCCCGAGGGCACCGCGCTGGTCCGCTTCCCCAGTCCGGAGCTGCGCCGCTTCCTCTGGCGCAGCCACGCCCTGGTGGCCCCCGGCCAGGAGCACCGCTTCCTGGACGCCGACCGGGCGCTCGCCCAACTGCTGGGCTGAGGAGAGGAGGGGACGGCCGCTAGGAGGACAGCTTGCGCATCAGGCGCACCCCCTGAGCGGGCGTCAGGTGCGGCAGGTACGCCTTGCCGATCGCCCGGCTGATGCTGGCCAGCGCCGCCGGGTCCGGGTACACCATGTACATCGGGCGGTACTCGGGCTGGAACTTCGCCTTGAAGGCGAGCAGCGAGCGGAAGCCGTACACCGGCTCCATGCTCCGGCCCAGCCAGTCCATCAGCCGGTCCAGCGCGGTCGGCTGCCCGCCCCGCTCGACCCGGGCCAACGGGGCACCGGACAGGCTGAGCCACTCGGCGCCCTCCTCCTTGAAGCCCAGCGCGGCCGAGGCGATCAGGAACTCCATCACGCCCCGGAAGCCCTCCGAGCGGCGGCGCATGAAGTCGAGCGTCCAGCCGACCGGCTCGCCGTCCCGGTGGACCGGCATCCAGCTGGTCAGCCCGTGCACGGTGCGGTCGGCGTCCACCGCGATCAGGATCCGCACCGCCGGATCGGCCAGCTCGTCCAGGCCGCCCAGGGTGAAGCCCATCTCGGGCAGGCCCTTGTCCGAGACCCACTCCTCGGAGATCGAGCGGATCTGGTCCCGGATCGCGATCGGCGCCTCCGCCCAGCTCCACCACTCGGCGGTGATGCCCTGCTTGCCCGCCTTGTTCAGCGAGGTCCTGATGTCCTGCCACTTCTTGCCGGTGAAGGCCAGGTCGGGCAGCGGCACCACGGTGTCCTCGGCCACCTGGAGCGAGCGCCAGCCGAGCCGTTCGGCCTCCTGCTGGACCTGCGGGGTGACGCTGTAGAAGCACGGCGTCCAGCCGCGCTCGTCGCAGTACCGGGCGAAGCCGGCCACCGCGCGCAGCCGGGCCTCCGGCTCGCCGAACGGGTCCCCGGTGGTCAGGGCGACGGTGGCCAGCACCCGGTACGCGACCGCCGCCTCGCCCCGCTCGTCGAACCAGTAGTGGTTGCCGTCCCAGGTGGTGATGAAGGAGAGCGTCGAGCCGCCGTGCGCGGTCAGCAGCGCCCGGGCCCGGGCCGCGTCCTCGGCGTCCACGTGCACCACCGGGCGGCGGAAGGCCACCAGCAGGGTGGTCAGCGCCACCGCCCAGAACAGCACCCCGCACCAGATCTGGAGCGCCTGCGCGGTGCCGCCGTCCGCGATCGGATAGTCCGGCACCAGCGCGTTGTAGGCCGGCGGCAGCAGCTCGGAGGGCAGCCCGGCCACCAGTTGGCCGAAGGTGGCGTCCGGTTCGAACTGGTCCCGGACCAGCCAGCCGATCCCGACGTACGCGCCGCAGGTGAGCAGCAGCGCGGCACCGATGACGGCCGACAGCCGCCGCACCACCCGCACCGGCAGCCGCTGGTCGAAGCGCTGACGGGTGATCAGCAGCAGCGCCAGCACCAGGACCGGCAGCAGCATCGCCTCCCCCATCAGCTGGACCAGGAAGCCCGCGCCGTCGGATTCGGCGAACTCGTCGTAGTTGTCCACCAGCAGCCAGGTCAGCACCCCGGCCCAGGCCAGCTCGGTGACCACGGTCAGCCACCAGGCCAGCCGCAGGCCCCGGCGCAGCCCCTCGGCCAGCACCAGCAGCAGGGCCGGCACCAGGGCCGCCATCAGCCGCCCAGGCGAGTCGAAGAACCGCTGGGTGGAGTGCGCGGCGGCACAGGCCCGGGCCGACTCCTCACAGGCGGCGGCCACCTCCTCGCCCGAGGGGACGTGCGAGAAGTAGAGCTCGCTCATGGTGTTGAACGGCCCGATCGCGTCCTTGTAGAGCGAGGCCACCAGCGGGCCGACGGCGGTGGCCACCAGGCAGAGCGCCACCAGCACCCGGGCCTCGGTGTGCGAGATGCCGCGCGGCCGGGCAGGCCCCCGGTGATACAGCAGGGCGCCGAGCAGCAGGCCCACCAGCACGGCGCAGACCCGGCGCACCCCCTCCAGGTGCCCGATGTAGAGCATGGTGATCACCGGCATCAGCACCACCAGCAGCCGCAGCCGGCGCCGCCAGAGCACCGTCAGCCGGTAGCTGAGCACCGCCGCCAGGCCGAGCAGTCCGGGCTCCGGGCTGACCGCGATCTGGTCCTGGATGGCCTGCGTCCAGCTCAGGTCGGCCGCCACCCCGAGCCGCACCACGGCCGCCGCGAGCAGCGAGCCCAGCACCTGGCAGACCGTCAGCACCAGCACGCTGCGGCCCCGGCCGAGCCGCTGCTCGGCGACCGGCCCGACCAGCAGCAGGACCAGGCCGGTCACCACGTACGCGCCGATCCCCGGCATCCACAGCGCCGAGGTCAGCGGGGTCCACCAGCGCCCGGCCTCCAGGGTCGGCAGTCCGGCCCCGACCTGCTCCAGCAGCGGCTGGTCCGGGCCCGAGCCCAGGCTGCCGGTGGCCGCGCCGACGATCCACAGGGCCGCGAACAGCGCCAGGGTCAGCGGGGCGGTACGGACCCGGGCCGCCAGCAGGGCCAGCATCCGCAGTCGCCGGTGCCGCTCCGGGGCGGGGGTGGTGGGGGCCTCGGCGGCCCGGATACCGGTCATCGGATCAGTCCCGTCGTCTGGGCCAGCCAGGGCACGTTGGTGCCGAGTCCGGCCCGGAAGGTGCCCCAGTCGTGGCCACCGGGCACGGTCAGGGCCCGCGCCTTCATCCCGGCGGCCACCGCCGCCTGGTGGACCACCTTCTGCTGCGGCCCGTACTCGCCGTCGCTCGCGCCGACCACGAAGGTGGCGGCGGTGTCGGGGAACTTCTGACGCGCCATCACGTGCACCGGGTCGACCGCCAGGAAGGCCGCCTCGTCCCCGCCGAAGGCCTCGTCCACGGTCTTCTCCCGGCTGCCCAGGGTGGGCTCCTGCTGGCCGGAGATGTCCAGGAAGGAGCCGTAGACCTGCGGGGCGTTGACCCCCAGCTGGAGCGCGCAGGTGCCGCCCAGCGAGAGGCCGCCGATCGAGGTGGCGGTCCGGCCGGTGGCGGTCTGCAGGTGGGTGCGGATCCAGTCCGGCACGTCCTCGGCCAGGTAGGTCTGGGCCTGGGCGATCCGGGAGTTCATGCAGAGCGAGTTGCCCCACTGGGAGCCGATCTGGTCCACCACCACCACGATCGGGGCCAGGCCCTGATGCCCGGCGGCGAACTCGTCCATCAGCTCCGGCATCCCGCCGGAGTTCACCCAGTCGGCGGGCGAACCGGGCTGACCGGCCATCAGCACCAGCACCGGCAGCAGCGGCCGGGGGTCGGCCTGGTAGGCGGGCGGCAGGTAGACGTACGCGTCCCGGGCCTTGAAGCCGGACTTCACGCCCGGCAGCGGCGCGGTGGAGACGGTGCCCTTGGCCGGCAGCCCGGGCGGGGCCTGCCAGACCTCGGAGAGCACCTTGCCCGGCGGCACCTCGACGGTGCGGACCCGGCCGGCGGGCAGCGCGTCGGTCTTCTCCAGCCACGGCGCCAGCAGCACCCGCAGGGTCGGGTACTGGTCGAACTCCCGGTTGATCTGCGAGGAGGACATCAGCACCACCAGCGCGGCGGCCAGCGCCGCCAGGGCCCGCCCGCGCCAGCGCAGCGGCGGCATCCGGAACGCGGCCAGGCAGACGCCGAGGATCGCGACCGAGATCCAGTACAGGGTCGGCCGGGGCAGCCCGTCGGGCAGCGGCTGCCACCAGTCGTCCACGGCGTACTTCAGCAGCACCGAGAGCGCGGCGGCGAGCACCACCGCGCACGGGAAGCGCCGGGTCCACCAGCCCCGCCCGCGGGCCACCGCCAGCCCCAGCAGGGCGGCGCAGCCGACCGCCAGCACCAGGTACGGGATCACCCCGGCAGTGATCCGCCAGTCCAGCGGGTTCCAGGCCGCGATCGTCATGCCGCTCTTCTCTTCCGTCTCGGTCCGTTCCGGCCCGGCTGCCGACGCCGTCCCGGGTGCGCACGCGGCGCAGCCGGGCAGCCCGGGTGGGTGGCTACGTCACGCTGCGCACCAGGTGGGCGAAGACCACCACGTTGGCCTCCCAGCCCTGCGCCGCCGAGTAGTCGCCGCCGCAGGTGATCAGGCGCAGTTGGGAGTCACGGCCCTGGCCGTAGACCCGGGTGTCCGGGAAGTCCCGCTTCGCGAAACTCTCCACCGCGTCCACCACGAACCAGCCGGTGCCCCGGTCCTCCCCCTCCACCTCCACCTGGTCGCCCTTGCGCAGGGCTCCCAACCGGTAGAAGACCGCCGGGCCCTCTGCCGTGTCGACGTGCCCGGCGAGGATCGCGGTTCCACGCTGACCTGGGGTGATGCCGTCGCGGTACCAACCCGCCAGGTTCCGTTCCCGGACCGCCGGGGCCTCCAGCCGGCCGCCTCCGTCCAGGCCGAGCCGGGCCACCGGGGCGTCCACCCCGATCGCCGGGATCCGGACCCGGGTGGGCACCGCCCGCTCCCTCGGCGGCACCAGCAGCGCGGCCGAGGTGGCCCCGTCCATCGCCTGCGCCGCCCCCGGCGCCGGGGGCAGCACCAGCCCGCCGCCACCGAGCAGCCACGCGCCCAGCACCAACGCCCCGCCCGCCAGCACCGCCCCGGCCCAGGAGCCCGAGACCAGTTGACGACCCGCCACCTGCACTCCTCTTCGTCTCTTCGTCCACCCGACTCCGCCCGACCCACGCCCGGCCAGTCAACCCGCCATCGGGCCGGACCACCCGCTGTGGACTACTGAACGGGTGAGCCGCAGCACGCTCCCGGCCGGGCGGACGGCGCGGGGCGGGGGGACGAGGCCGGGGACGGGGGTGGGCGGACCGGCCGTGCCGACGAGGTCTCAGTTGCCCGGCGCCACCGCCCGGTCCGGCTCGGGCGCACGCCCGTCCTCCCGCCCGTGCTCCCGCCCGTCCTCCCGAGCGCCGCGCAGCCGACGGCGGGTCAGCAGGCTGTCCCCGACCAGGCCGGCGGCCAGGATGGCGGGGAGTTCGGAGGACTTCTCGTACAGCAGGTGGCGGGCCCGCCGGGTCGGGCCGAACCGTTCGGCCGCCCGGTAGCGCTCGTCCAGCCGCCACCAGCGGGCGAGCAGGCGGAGCGCCCGGTGCCCGGCCCCGGGGGCCATGGTGAAGTTCAGCGAGATCCGCCGCACCCTGAACTCCCCGGCCCGCAGCAGCAGTTCGCAGAGCAGGTGGGAGACCAGCCCGTCGTCCGACTCGCGGTCCCGGCGGACCAGGTCGAGCGTCAGCCCGTCCCCGCCCCAGGGCACCAGGCTGAGCAGCGCGCAGACCCGACCCCGCTCGTCCCGTGCCTCCGCGAGCAGGCAGTCGCCGTCCGCCGGGTCGCCGAACCGCCCGAGGGTGAGCGCGAAGTCCCGGACGTCCCGGCCGTGCCGCCAGGCGTCGGCCAGCCGGACCAGCTCCGCCGACTCGGCGGCCGGGACGTCCCGGTGACGCCGGATCACCGCCCGGTACCCGGCCGCACCGACCCGGGCCCGGATCGCCCGCAGCTCCGGCCCGGGCCGGAAGCCGGCCACCGCGACCACCCCCTCGGTGCCGTACTCCAGCGCCCGCAGCCCCGCCGCCACCCGGTACGCCTCGGCGCCCGCCCCGGCCGGCCCGATCACGGCGGGCACCCAGCCGGCCGCCCGGACCCGCTCCCGCCAGCACTCCACCGCCCCGGCCCAGGCGTCCGGGGCGCCGACCGGGTCCCCGGCCGCGAACGAGACCCCGTTGAGCACCCGGTGCACCACGGCGGCCCGCCCGTCCGGCGACCAGCAGACCGCCCGGTCCCGACGGAGCGTCAGGTAGCCCAGCGAGTCCCGCTCGCCGTACCGGGCCAGCAGCGCGCGCAGCCGCTCCTCCTCGGGCGGCTCCAGCCGCTCGGTGCCGCGCGGGGAGCGGAACAGCATCCGCACCGCGAACAGCAGCACGGCGGCGCCCAGCACGTTGATCAGCACGTCCAGCCAGCGCGGCACGGCGAGGTCGGCGTACTCCACGATCCGGGCCAGCGTGAACAGCCGCAGCACCACGTACTGCACGCAGTCCGACCAGCCGGGGTGCGGGCCGTCGTCGGCCAGCCGGAGCAGCACCGTGCCGAGGCCGGTGACCAGCGCGCCGCCGCCGAACAGCACGGCCAGCGCGGCGGCCAGATTGCCCCGCTCGCCCCGGGCCCGGAAGGCCGGGCGGGCGGCCAGCAGGGCGAGCAGCAGGGCGGTGGTCAGCGCGATCGAGACCCAGTTGAAGGGGTGCGCGCGGTCCTCCGGCAGGACGGCCAGGGCCAGCGCGCAGTACGCCGCGTACCCGGCCACCACGGCGGTGGTGACCAGCCAGGCGGCCCGCTTGCGACGGCGGGTCATCACCGCGAGCAGGGCGGCCAGCAGCGCGGCGGTGAAGCCGGCGGTCATCAGCACGGGGGTGAAGTACTCGCCGCTGTTGGCCCGCTGCACCCGGTCCCGGAACGGGGCGACCAGGGCGGCCACCAGGTTGAGTAGGGCGGCCACCCGCAGGTACCACTCGGCGGCGGTGGCGCAGCGCTGCCGCCACCGGGGCACCGGAGCGGGCGGGGCCGGCTCCGGTACGGGCTCCGGCCCGGGCTCCGTGCGCGGTGGCGGGGCGACCGGCGCCGGGGCGGGCGGCTCCCCCGCCGGGCTCGGGTCCGGCGCGCCCGCCAGGACGTCGTAGAAGGAGGTCTTGGCCTTCACCACCCGGCGGTGGAAGCGCTCCTCCCGCCGCTCCGCCCGGGCCAGGCGGCGGGGCCGGGAGCGGTAGCGCCAGCGCGCCCACGGGCTGGCCGGGCGGGCCAGGCGGAGCATCCCGACCACCGCGAGCGGGGGCAGCATCACCCCGATCAGGCCGGTCCAGGTCTTCCCCTTGAACAGGCAGACCAGCACCGGCACCAGCAGCAGCCCGGCCACCCCGACCTGACCGAGGGTCAGCTTCCCGGAGAAGCCGCCGAGCGGCAGCTCACCGAGCAGCAGCAGCCCGATCAGCGAGACCACCAGGATCACCGCGTCCACCGAGGCCCGGCCCTGCTCGCTCCAGTACACGTCCTCCAGGTGCAGCACCAGCGCGAACTCGTCCAGCACCAGCCCGCAGCCGATCCCGAAGCCGACCGCCAGCACGTTCCACAGCTGCCCGCCGTCGCCCCGGACGGCGAACGCGCCCACCCCGCAGACCACCATCAACCCCTGGCCGAAGACCACGTGGTGGATGTGCAGGCCGCCGGGCGTGACGTTGCCGGGCCACCAACTGGTGCCCCGGCGGATCATCCGGACGCTGAACCGGATGAACAGGAACGAGCCGATCAGCCCGAGCAGCAGCAGGAAGAGCGGCTCCCGGCCGGTGTCGACGATCCGTTCCCGGTAGGCGTCGAGCAGCGACTGCCACATCGGCGGCCGGCCCTCCCTCCGGGTTCGGCTGGTGACCCCCACCCATCTGACGACCGGTCAGCCCGGCGCGCCAGCCGGGTACTCCGCGCGGGTGAGCGCGCCGTGCACGCCCGCAGGATCACCCCGGACGCCCGCCCCGCCTTACCCGATTCGCGCCCGGGTGCGTGGGAAGCTGTGGCCCGATCCACGACATCCATGCACTTATCGGACAAACAGCCCACGCTGCCCCTGCTCCGACGAGCTACCGGAACGGACGTGCTTATGGACGCAATCTCCCGACGCAGTCTGCTGGCCGCCGGAGCAGCCACCGCCGCCACCCTGGCGGCCGGCTGCGGCAGCGGCACCACCAACGAGGGCGAGCAGGCCGCACCGCCCGCCGCCGGAGCCCCGGCCGCCGCCGAGCAGGCCGCCCCCGCCAAACCGGCCGCGGTGCCGATCGGCGACGGCTCCACCTCGGACACCGGCCCGCAGCCCAACCAGCCCACCCCCGAGAAGCTCAAGCCCGGTGAGCGGCCGCCGCAGTTCGTGGTCTTCTCCTGGGACGGCGCGGGCGAGCTGGACAACCGCCTGTTCACCCGCTTCCGCGCCCTGGCCAAGGAGCACAAGGCGTCGATGACCTTCTTCCTCTCCGGCATCTACCTGCTGCCGGAGAGCAAGAAGGACCTCTACCACCCGCCCCAGCACCGGGTCGGCGCCAGCGACATCGGCTACCTGTCGGACCAGCACATCCACGACACCATCGAGCAGTTGGGCGCCGCCTGGCTGGAGGGCCACGAGGTCGGCACCCACTTCAACGGCCACTTCTGCGGCGCCAACGGCGGCGGGCGCTGGTCACCCGAGGAGTGGGACAGCGAGATCCAGCAGGCGATGGACTTCGTGATGAACTGGAAGACGAACACCGGCTTCACCGACCTGCCCGCGCTGCCCTTCGACTACCGCAAGGAGCTGATCGGCGCCCGCACCCCCTGCCTGGAGGGCCAGCGCGGCCTGCTGCCGACCGCCGCCAAGCGGAACTGGAAGTACGACTCGAGCGGCCCCGGCGGCACCCAGGTCTGGCCGCAGAAGTTCCAGGGCGGCGCGCTCTGGGACATGCCGCTGCAGTCCGTCCCGTTCCCCGGGCACAGCTTCCAGGTGCTCTCGATGGACTACAACATCATGTACAACCAGTCCGGCAACAACACCAAGGGCAACCCCGGCTCGTACGACGCCTGGCGCACCCAGGCCACCGGCTCCCTGCTGGCCGGCTTCGACCGCGCCTACACCAGCAACCGGGCCCCGCTCTACATCGGCAACCACTTCGAGCAGTGGAACGGCGGCATCTACATGGACGCCGTCGAACAGACCATCCGGACCATCGCGGCCAAGCCGGAGGTCCGGATGGTGTCGTTCCGTCAGCTCGTCGAGTGGCTGGAGGTGCAGGACCCGGCCGTGCTCCGCAAGCTCCAGACCCTCACCCCCGGCCAGGCCCCCACCGGAGGCTGGGAGACCTTCCTCGGCACCCCCTAGCGCCGCTCGGCCGTCGTCCCGACTGCCTGCTCTGCCTGCACTGCCTGCTCTCCGGGTGCCTCCGCCGCTGCCGTCCACTCTCCGGGCGCCTGCTCTCCGGCGGCCCGTGCTCCGGCCGTCCGTTCCCCGGACGGCCGGACCCGGCCGGAGAGCAGGGCGCCGACCAGCGCCAGGCCCGCCATCACCAGCAGGATCACCGCGAACGGCAGCGGCGGCACGTCCCCCTTCGCCGCCGTGGCCACCGCCTCCGGCGAGCCGCCGCCGAGCGAGACGAACAGCACCCCGGCCAGGCCCATCACCAGCACGTTGCCCAACGCGTCGCTGAGCTGGAGAGAGGCCGAGTTGTCCCCCGCGTCCTCCGGCGCCGACAGGTCCATCATCAGGACGCTGACCGTGGCCACCGCCATCCCCATCCCGGCCCCGCCGACCACCCAGGCCACCGCCACCACCCAGGCTGGCGCACCCGGCACCAGCACCAGCGCCGCCCCCGCGATCGACGCCGAGGTGAGCAGGAAGCCGAGCCGGATCATCGCCGCCCGGTGCGCCCGGGCCCACGGCCGGCCCTGCAGCCAGGAGCCGGCCGCCCAGGTCAGCCCGCCGCTGCTCAGCGCCAGCCCGGCCATGGTCACCGACAGCCCCCGCTGGGTGACCAGCATCAGCGGGATGAACAGCTCCGCCGCGAAGAACGCCCCCGCCGCCACCCCGCGCAGCAGGATCACCGTCGGCAGCCCCCGGGCCGCCCGCAGCGTCCCGGCCGGCAGCAGTCGCAGCACGGCGGGCACCAGCAGCGCCGCTCCGAGCACGCCCGGCACCAGGCCGAGCAGGTCACGACGATGCCCGGCGTACTGGAGCAGCCCCGCACCGAGCGCCGCCATCGCCGCCAACCGCAGCCGCCGCAGGTCGTACGGATCGGTCTGCAACTCCCTTGCGCCGGCGGCCCGTTCGGACCGCCGCAGGGCCGGCCCCATCACCGCGAGCGGCAGCAGCACCAGCACCGGCACCGCGAGGAAAACCCACCGCCAGCCCACGTGCTCGGTCACCGCACCCGAGACCAGCGGCCCGACGATCGAGGGCACCACCCAGGACGCCGAGAAGGCCGCGAACACGGCCGGCCGCAGCCGCTCCGGGAACGACCGCCCCACCACCACGTAGAGAGCCACGATCACCAGCCCGCCGCCGAACCCCTGCACCGCCCGGCCCGCTACGAAGGTCCACATGTTCGCCGCCGTCCCGGACAGCACCAGCCCGGAGGCGAACACGGCTATCCCGCTGAACAGCGGCCCGACCGGCCCCCGTCGGTCCGCCCACTGACCCGACAGCACCATGGCGAACAGCGTGGTGGTGAAGTACCCCGAGGAGGCGAAGGCGTACAGCCCGAACCCGTCCAACTGCCGGGCCGCCTCCGGCATCGCGGTGTTCACCGCCGTCGCCTCGAAGGCCAGCAGCAGCACCACCGAGACGATCCCCAGCGTCAGCGCCCGGTACGGGCCACTGAGCACCCCGCCCCCTTCTTCCGGGGGTGTTGGGGACACGGACTGGGTGGCGCTGCCGGCTGCTGTGGTCATGCCCGACATCGTAAGGGCCGTATGCGGAATTTGCCCCTGACCTGCGGTTCCGATCCTTCTCCGCCGCTGGTCCTAGGCCCTGCCGAGCCGCCTGATTGCGGGCCCTGCTCGCCTCAGTGCAGCACCTTGAGCCCCACCACACCGCCGAGGATCAGCACCAGACAGGTCACCCGGGCCGCCGTCACCGCGTCCCCCATGACCGCCATCCCGTACAGCGCCGTCCCGATCGCCCCGATCCCGACCCAGACCGCGTACCCCGTCCCGAGCGGGATGCTCTTCATCGCGTACGCCAGCCCGCCCATGCTCAGCACCAGGCCCACCCCGAACACCACGCTCGGCACCAGCCGGGTGAACCCCTTCGACGCCTCCAGGGCGACGGCCCACACGGTCTCCAGCACACCGGCGACGATCAACACGACCCAGGCCATGACGGCACTCCTCGCAGTAGGTCTCGACTTCACTACTGCGCCGTCTTGTCGTTCCGGGTACGACGCGCCTCGTCCGGGGTGATCACTCACCTGCCGTCGAGGCTAGCACGCGGCCGACCCGACACACGGAATTCATATGCGGCTGTTGACGGGGGATCCCCCTATCGGCCACTATGAATTCAACAGCGCCCCCGGGGATTCCGGGGCCGGACGACGGGAGCAGGCCATGAGCAGGAAGACGGTGGCGATCGCAGCGCACCGCACCTGTGCCGCTCCCTGTTGTCCCTCCTGTCGCTGACCTCTCCTCCCGCACCACCCTTGCCGGCAGCCGTCTCTGACCTGCCGTCACCCCCTGCCTGGCCGTGTGCCCGAGTGGCTTAGGGAACCGCCTGCAAAGCGGTGTACACGGGTTCAATTCCCGTCATGGCCTCCACGTTGCCGAATTCACCCGCCCGGACCGGGCGGGTGAATTCGGCATTCCCTTTTCCGGGAAATCCTCCGGGATCACGAAAAGACGGTGTCGCAGAAAGGGCTCCGCAGAAAAGCCGGGGCCCGGCCGCGGGATCGCTCCCCGCGGCCGGGCCCCGGCCACCACTGCTACCACCCGACGGATCAGTCGATCACCGGCGGGTTGGCCTTGCCGCCGGTACGCCAGGTGTCCTCGTCCTCGACCAGGTAGTCGGGGCGCTGCCCCTTGTCCTTCTTCTTGCCGCCGCCGGCCGCGCCCATCCCGGGCATGCCCGCCGAACCGGCCGCGCCACCGCGCGCCCCGCCGGCCTGGCCCAGACCGGAGCCGCCCTGGGTGAACGCCCGGCCACTGGCCCCGCCCCCCTTGGCGCCGCCGACCGTACCGCCCTCACGACGGACCAGGCTGGGCTTGCCGCCCCCGGCCTTGCCCGCAGCGCCACCGGCCGCACCGGCACCCGGCATGCCACCCATCCCGGGCGTACCCGAGCGGGCACCCGCCGCACCACCGGCAGCCCCGGCCGCACCGCCAGCAGCCCCACGGCCACCACCGGCACCACCCGCGCCGGCAGCCCCGCCACCGGCACCACGGCCCGCCCCGGCACCCGCACCACCGGCGAGCCCACGGCCACCGGCACCACCGGCGATCCCGCCACCGACACCACCGCCGATGCCACGACCACCACCGGCACCGCCGCCCCGGCCACCGCCGGCACCGCCGCCGCCCGGGATCCCCGGGAAGCCGATCGGCGGAGTCGGGTGCAACCCGCCACCGCCACCACCGACCCCAGGGCCGGTCGGAATCGTCGGCACGTTGTGCCCCGGCGTCGGCAGGGTCGACACCGGCGGCACCACACTGTCCAGCCGCGGACCGCCGGGCGTCGGCAGGTGCACACCCGGCCGGGTGTTGTCCGGCGTCCCCGGACCGCCCGGGGTGCCCGGGAGGTTCGGCGAGTTCGGCGCGTCCGGCTTCGGCATGCCGGGCGTACCCGGCGGCGTCCAGCCGGGACGGTCACTGCCGCCGGGCGGGACGTTGGGGGTGGGCGGAGTGATACGGGGCTGGGGCTTGGGCTGCGGGGGCGTCTGCGGCGGGGTCGGCTCCGCCGGGAAGGGCTTGCGCGGGTCCTCGCTGTAGTCGCCGGCAGGAGGCTTCCCCAGGAAGTCGACGGCTTCCTTGTACTGCGGCGCGAGGTGCTCCATCACCACGATGGCCCGCTGGTGGGCGATTTCCGTGGCCGACAGCTCGTCGTAGTTCTTGTTGACGGCCGCAGCCCGGTCCATGTTGGCCGCGAGGTCCGCCTTGAACTGGGCGTCGGAACGCTGACCGAGGTCGCCCACCCACTTCATGCCGCTCTCGAAGTCACTGGGGACGTCGATGTCGGCCATGGTGGACTTGCTCTGCTCCAGGACCTTGCCGGCGTACTCCATCGCGCTGGAGGTGCGAACGGCGTAGCTCGCGGTGTTGGTCAGGCTGCTCTGGATCCGCGTGGCCGCCTGGGTGAACCCCTCGGACGCCTTGCCCTCCCAGTTCTGCAGCGCATGCTGGACGGCCTTCTGCAAGTCGTCCGCCGCTGCACGCAGTTCGGCGTCGACGTTCTTCCAGTGGTCGGCAACTTCCTTGAGACGACCGGGGTTCGAGCCGCTGAGCATCCCCTGGAGCGGGATCAGTGCGTGGTCCTCGAAGTACGAACGGCTTCCCATGTCAGCCCGCCTTCTGCGAGTTCAGTGCGGACGTCTGGTCGTACTCGACGCCACGGTAGTTCTCGTTGACCGTCTGGGTCTTGTCGCCGAACTCGTTGATGAGCGAGTTCAGTTCCGCGATGGTCCGGGCCAGGAACGCCTGCATGCCACCGTGTGCGTCGGCAAGCGCCTTGGCCTCCTTGAAGCCGCTGCCGCCGAAGTCGCCCGGAGTGACCACGGTGTTGTACTTGCTGCTGTTCGCGGTCTGACCGATGTTCTGCTGGAGTGCCCGCAGTCGCCTGACGACCGCTTCCAACTCGTCGGTGTTGACCCGATATCCGTCCGACATCCGGCTCCTCCCCCTGGAGTGTCTGCTTCCCCGTACTGACTGTCACGGACGCTGCTGACGCCCGGTCGACCCGTTGTTGTCACGCGGTCAGGACGTTCGATCGTATCGCTAGTTCGGAAGGGCCTGACACACCCTCAGCGTCACTGGTTGCCACCGGTTCCATAAGGATTCTGGTACGGCGGCTGCTGCGGAGCCTGGTTGCCGTAGGGCGGGTACCCGGGAGCCGGAGGCTGCTGCCCGTAAGGCTGGTTCGGGTACGGCTGCTGGGGCTGCGGCGGACCGTACAGGCCCTGAGCGGACGGAGGGGCGGGTGTCCGCCGGCGCTTGGCTGCCCTCACCACCAGCACGATGACGAGTACGAACAGGAGCAACAGGCCCACCAGTACGGCTGCTCCGATCGCCAGGCCCTTGCCCAGGAACCCGAAACCGTCGGAGTCCTTCACCTCGGGCGCCGGGTCACCCGTGCCGACGCCGGTGCCGCCGAGCGCCCCGGCCCCTGCGGTCGGCGCAGCCGTGGTCGGCTTGCTGTCACCGGGGCTCGTGGGAGTACCACCCTGAACGGCCAGGGGCCCCTGCACGGGGCCGGCGGGGATGTCCAGGGTGAGCGCCTCGTACGGGCGGATCAGGCCGTAGCCGTACCGCACATCGGGAACGGTGACCCCTGCGGGCGCCTTCGCCGACTTGACGATGCGATTGGCGATCTGCCCCGCCGACAGCTTCGGGTACTTGGCCCGCAGGAGCGCCGCCGTACCGGAGACGAACGCGGTGGCGGGAGACGTACCGTTCCCGAGGCAGTACTTGGACCCCGAGCACTCACCGGCCGACACGACCTCGTCCGCGGGTGCGACCACGAGGACCTCGGGCCCGGAGTTGGACTTCGCCCAGATCTTGCCGTTCTTCCCCGCGCCGCCGACGGCCAGCACCCCAGGAAGGTTGGCGGGGCTCGAAACCTGTGACGCCCCCTCGTTACCGGCGGCGACCACCACCAGGACGTCCTTCGACAGCGCGTAGTTGATGGCTGCCTGGTCGTCGTCCGACGTTCCGACCGGGTTGTTGGTGCCCTGCGAGATGTTGATGACCTTCGCGCCGTTGTCCGCAGCCCAGCGGATGCCCTTCGGGATGGCGTCGAGGTTGTCGGCCGAGTTCTTGTAGATCGGCAGGATCTTGGCTCCGGGCGCGACACCCATCATGCCCTCACCGTTGCCGTGCCCCTTGGCCGCGATGACGGAGGCCATCGAGGTGCCGTGCCCGTCGCCGGCAGGCTTGAGCTCACGTCCCTGGCCACCGGGGTCGTAGCCGGGCAGGACCTGCCCCACAAGGTCGGGGTGCGTGGGATCCAACCCCGAGTCGATGACCGCGACGATAACGCCGTCGCCCTTGCTGACGCCCCACGCCTTCACCAGGTCGAACTGCTGGATCGACCACTGTCCGTCCCGCACCGCGTCCGCCGAGGCCAGCGGAGCGGTGGTCGCCAGCAACCCGGCCGCCAGCGTCGTGGCGCCGAGCGCACGCCAGGTCCTCTTGAGCGTCATCCCTACCCCGTACCCCGTCAGTTGGAGACCCACGGCCGCACCGTCAGGGCACGGACCGGTCGATCGTATCGCCCGATCGGCCCACCCGGGCAGGAGCCCACGCGACTGCACAGCTTCCGCACGAACGCGGCGGCGGTGCGGCGTCACGCCGAGATGGCGTCCTCCGGGAGGATCGGGAGGCGGGCGACGGGGAGGCCGGTGGCGGCGCGGACGGCGGCGGCGACGGCGGCGGGGGCGGTGACGGCGGGGACGGCGCTGACGGCCTTGGCGCCGAAGGTGGCGACCACGTCGCGGTCCTCGACGAGGGTGGCGATGCGGACCTCGGGAGTGTCGAGGGCGGTGGGGAGGCGGTAGCCGGTGAGGGAGGGGTTGAGGAGGCGTCCGTCCTCGGTGCGGAGGTCCTCCAGGAGGGCGAGGCCGACGCCCTGGGCGACGCCCGCCTCGATGCGGTCCTCGATCTGACGGGGGTTCAGGGCCCGGCCGACGTCCTGGGCGACGGTCACGTCGACCACCCGGACCGCGCCGAGCTCGATGTCGACGTCGACCACGGCCCGCATCGCGCAGAAGGCGATGGAGACGAAGGCGTCGCCCTGCCCGTTCTCGTCGAGCGGTTCGGTGGGGTGCGGGCGGCACTGGGCGGTGGCCCAGAGTTCCTTGCCCTCCAGTGCCTCCGTCACCGGCATGCCGAGCACGCCGTCGTAGGAGGAGATCTTCCCGTCGGCGATGGTGAGGAGTTCGACCGACATCCCGAAGTTGGCCGCGATCGGCTGGAGCAGCTGGTGACGGACCATCACCGCCGCCCGCTCCACCGCGCCGCCGCTGACCCAGGTGTGCCGCCCCCGTGCCGACGGGCCGGCCACCGACTGGTCGCTGTCCACCGGTGCGACGTACACCTCGGAGACGCCGAGCACGGACTGGACGATCTGCCGGGCCAGGGTCGCGAAGCCCTGGCCGGCGTCGACGGCGGCGCAGATGACGGTGGCGTGGTCGCCGCTGACCCGGACGGTCGCCGTGGAGACCTCGTCCTCGCCCTCGGCGCCGAGCATGTGGACCATGCCGAGCGCGTAGCCGATGCCGCGCCGGACGGCGGCCGGGTCGCCGGCTCCGCCCGGGCCGCCGGGGAGCAGCCACTCGCTGTCCGGGTCGTCCACCGGGAGTGCGGGCAGCGGGGCGGTGGAGACGGCGTCCAGCAGGGCGGCCACCGGGGCGGGGCAGGTGACGGCCTGGCCGGTGGGCAGCGGGTCACCCGTCGCCATCGCGTTGCGTCGGCGGATCTCGACCGGGTCGACCCCGATCCGGGCGGCCAGCTGGTCGAGCTGGGACTCGTACGCGAAGCAGACCTGCAGGGCGCCCTCGCCGCGCATCCGCCCGGCCGGCGGGTTGTTGGTGCGCACGGCCCAGGCGTCCACGAAGACGTTGGGGCAGGTGTAGGGGCCGACCGAGAAGGCGGCGGCGGCGGCCAGCGCCTCCGCCGAGACCTCGGCGTAGGCGCCGCCGTCCAGCAGGATCTGGGCCTCGACCTTGACCAGGCGGCCCTCGGCGTCGGCGTGGTGGCGGTAGCGCAGCAGGGCGGGGTGCCGGCTGGTGTGGCTGTGGAAGGACTCCTCGCGGGTGAGGGTCATCTTCACCGGGCGGCCGGTGCGCAGCGCGAGCAGCGCCAGCACCACCTGGAAGGAGAGGTCCTCGCGGTCGGCGGTGGCACCGGGCACGCCGGTGGCGACCAGCCGGACCCGGTCGGGCTCCAGGCCGAGGCAGGCGGCGGTACGGTCCCGGTCGCCGTGCGGGTCGGTGGAGGAGAGGTGCAGCTCGACGCCGCCGTCGGGGCGGGGCACCGCGAGGCCGGCCTCGGCGCCGATCGGGGCCGGGTCCTGGCGGCCGACCTGGTAGAGGCCCTCGACCACGATCTCGCCGGCCGCCTCCGGGTCGCCGGTGCGCAGCGGGAGGTGGCGGAAGAGGTTGCCGTCGGGGTGCAGCGGCGGGCAGGTGAAGGACTGCTCGGGGTCGGTGACGGGCTCCAGCAGCTCGTACTCGACCACGATCGAGGCGGCGGCCAGCCGGGCGGTGTCGGGGTGGTCGGCAGCGACCGCGGCGACCGGCTCGCCGTGGTGGCGGACCAGGCCGTCCGCCAGCACCGGCCGGTCGGCGACGCCCCGGCGGTCGGCCGGGGCCTCGGCCAGGTCCTCGGCCGGTACGGAGGGCAGGTCGGCGGCGGTGACCACGGCGTGCACGCCGGGGACGGCCAGGGCCGCGCTGGTGTCGACCGAGACGATCCGGGCGTGCGGGTGCGGGGAGCGCAGCACGGCGCCCCAGAGCAGGCCCTCGGCCCAGAGGTCGGCGGCGTACGGGTAGATGCCGAGCGCCTTGGGCAGGGCGTCGCTGCGCCGGGGCGACGCGCCGAGGCCGAACGGCTCGGCGCCGTCCGGGAGTTCGGCCTCCGCGCCGGCGGGCGCCGTCGGGGCGGTGAGGTCGGTGGGCGAGCTCATGCGCGATCGTCCTCGGGGTGCCGGATGCCGTGCGGCGGGGTGGTGCCGTCATGGGCGTGGGGAGCGCCGGTGGCGGCCGGGTCGTACCCGGCCGGGTAGCCGCCGCCGTCGAAGCCGCCGCCCTCGAAGCCCTGGTAGCCCTGCTGCTGATGCTGTTGCGGCGTCTGCTGCTGCTCGAAGCCGCCCTCGTAGAGGGTGCCGGGGTCGTAGGCGGTGCCGTGCGCCGGGGTCGGCACGTACGGGGTGCCGTGCGCGGGCGTCCCGGCGCCGGCCGGGCCGTCGAAGGCGGTGCCGTGGGCGGGGGTGGCCTCGCTCCGGGCGGGCTCGTAGACGGCCTCGTGGCCCGGGTCGTACGGGGCCGGGTCGAAGCCGCCCCGGTCGAAGGCCGCCTGCTCGAAGGCCGGCTGCTCGAAGGCTCCGGGGTCGAAGGCCGCCTGCTCGAACGAGGCCGCGTCGAAGCCGGGCTGGTACGCGGCACCGGCCGGGAAGCCGGGCTCGTAGACGCCGGTCTGATGGGTGGTCAGGCCGTACTCGGCCTGCGCGGGCTCGGCCTCCACCCAGACCTCGGAGTCGGCGTACAGCGGCAGCTCACCGGCCAGCGGCAGATCGGCCACCGACTGCGCGGCGGCAGCGGCTGCGGCAGCGGCGGAGGCCATCTCGGACGGGCTCGCCCCGCCCTCCACCGAAGCCGACGCCGAAGCTGACGCCGAAGCCGACGCGGCAGACACGGCCGCAGCCGCCTCGGCGGCAGCGGCCAGCGCCTCCTCCTCGGCGTCCCCGCGCGCCTCGGCCACCGCCTGCACCGCGGCCAGCACGCCCTGGTAGCCGGTGCAGCGGCAGAGGTTGCCGCAGAGCGCCTGCCGGGTCTCGACCTCGCTGGGCCGGTGGTTGCGCTGGAGCAGGTCGTGCACGGCCATCGCCATGCCGGGGGTGCAGTAGCCGCACTGCACCGCGCCCGACTCGGCCAGGGCCTGCTGGACGTCGCTGGCCGAGCCGTCGGCACTCAGGCCCTCGACGGTGGCGATCTCGCTCTCGGAGGCCAGTGCCGCCGGCACCAGGCAGCCGGCCACCAACTGGCCGTCCACCTGCACCGAGCAGGCCCCGCACTCGCCCTGCTCGCAGCCGTCCTTGGCACCGGCCAGGCCGAGCCGCTCGCGCAGCACGTAGAGCAGGCTCTCGCCGATCCAGGCGTCGCTGACGGGCCGTTCGAAGCCGTTGACCCGCAGGGTGTAGGAGGCGGTCGGACGCAGGTCGCCGCTGACCACGGCGCCGAGGCCGTCGCTCACCAGATCCGTCACTTCAGTGCCCTTCCCAGCGCCCGTCGGGCCAGCACGGATACGGTACGCCGCAGCCGGGCGGCGGCGGCCGGGGCCCCCTCACCCTCCAGCGCCGCGTCGGGGACGCAGGCGGCCGCCACGTACTCGCCGAAGGCGGCTGCGGCGGCCGGGTCGATGGCGTCGGCGGCCTGGTCGCCCCGGGCGTCCCAGTCGATGCAGCCGGCCACCCAGGCCTCGGCCTCCAGCGGGCGCAGCGGTACGGGCGCCACGGCGCCGACCGCGCAGCGGACCGCGCGGCGGGCCGGGTCGAGCACCAGGGCGACGGAGGCGGTGGCCCGGGACGGGCCGTTGCGGCCGGTGGACTTGAGGAAGACCTGCGGGGCGTGCAGCAGCGGCACCCGCACCCAGGTGAGCAGCTCACCGGGGCGGACCGGGTCGAGGCCGGTGAGCAGGTGGCTGACCGGCACCTCGCGGCTGCCGCCGGGGCGGGCCAGCGTGACGGCGGCCTCCAGGGCGGCCAGCACCGGCAGGGTGTCGCCGCCGGGGGCGGCGGTGGCGACGTTGCCGCCGAGGGTGCCGACGTTGCGGATCTGCGGGGGGCCGGCGGTGCGGGCCGCGTCGGCCAGCGCCGGGATCAGCGCGGCGAAGTCGGGCCGGTCCATCCGGGCGAAGGTGAGGCCGGCCCCGAGGACAGCGGTGCCGCCGTCCTCGTAGCGCCAGCCCCGGAGTTCGGTGATCCGGCCGAGGCCGATCAGGGCGGCCGGGCGGAGCCGGCCGGCGTTGACCGCCTCCATCAGGTCGGTGGCTCCGGCCACCGGCACCGCGCCGGGTGTGGCGGCGAGCGCCTCGACGGCCTCGTCGAGCGAGGCCGGCAGCATGATCGTCCGGTTCACCAGGAATCCACCGTGCTCCACTTGCTCATCAACTGCCCCGCCGTCCCCGGCGGTGTGTGGCCTGGCCCGTAGGGTACGGGCGATCGGTGCGGGTTGGGCAACTCTGGCACACAAAGCTCGGAGATCATTTCCCGGCCCGCGAACAAGCCGTGTCAATCCCGGACGAATCCCGGCACACAGCGATCCGATCCGGCGGCCACCGGATCGGATCTTCATCTGTTGTTGACGTCCGAGCCTCCGTCAGGAGTTCCCCGAGGTCGCCGACCCTCCGTCAGGTGCCCTTCGGCCCGTCGAGTGGACGGCCGAGCACTCCGGGGCGCTTCTGCCACGGGTGCGGGCCGCCCGGCGGGCGGTACTCCACGCCGAGCGCGTCCAGGCGCCGGTAGTGCTCCGCCATCCGCCGCTCGAAGCCCTCCCAGTCCCGCTCGGCCGGGGCCGGCAGGGCCGACCAGGCCACCTCGGCGAAGGCGGCCAGCCGGGGGAAGGCCCGGAAGTCGACGTCCCGGGCGTCGTCCATGAACTCGGTCCAGATGTTCGCCTGGGTGCCGATCACGTGCGCGGCGGCGGCTCCCCCGTCCTCCAGCGAGGTCAGCTCGGCCGGCACCGGCTCGAACCGGTAGACGTCCTCCAGGGTGCGGACGAAGCCGACCGGGATCGGCTCCTCCTCGCCCGGGCCCTGCCGGTGGTCCAGGTAGACGTGCGTCTCCGGGCACATCACCACGTCGTGCCCGGCCTTCGCGGCGGCGATGCCGCCCTCGTAGCCGCGCCAGGAGGAGACCGCGGCGCCCTCCGCCAGGCCGCCCTCCAGGATCTCGTCCCAGCCGATCAGCCGGCGCCCGCGCTCGGCCAGCCAGCCGTCGAAGTGCCGGATGAAGTGGCTCTGCAGCTCGTCCTCGTCGGCCAGCCCGAGCTCGCGGATCCGGGCCTGGGCGGCCTCGCTCTCCCGCCACTGGGCCTTGGCGCACTCGTCCCCGCCCAGGTGGACGAACTGCGAGGGGAAGATCTCCAGCACCTCCTCCAGCACGCCCTCGAAGAACCGCAGGGTGGCCTCGGAGACGTTCAGCACGTTCTCGCTGACGCCCCAGTCGGTCCAGACCCCGAGCGCGGCGGTGTCCACCACGTCGGTGTTGCCCAGCTCGGGGTAGGCGGTGATGGCGGCCTGCGAGTGGCCGGGCAGGTCGATCTCCGGCACCACGGTGATCTGCCGGGCGTCCGCGTAGGCGACGATCTCGCGCAGGTCGTCCTGGGTGTAGTAGCCGCCGTGCGGCCGGTCGTCCCGGCGGTCCGCCGCGCGGAAGCCGACCATCGACCGCTCCCGCCAGGAGGCCACTTCGGTCAGCCGCGGGTAGCGCTTGACCTCGATCCGCCAGCCCTGGTCGTCGGTCAGGTGGAAGTGCAGCACGTTCAGCTTGTGAGCCGCCATCAGATCGATGAAGCGGAACACGCCCGCCTTCGGCATGAAGTGCCGGGAGACGTCGAGCATCACCCCGCGCCAGCCGAACCGGGGCGCGTCCTCGATCTCGGCGTACGGCAGCTCCCAGCCGGTGCGGCACAGCGGGGCGGTGCGGTACGCGTCGGCACCGAGCAGCTGACGGAGCGTCTGGGCGCCGGCGAAGGCGCCGGCCGGGGTGCTCGCGGTGAGCAGCACGCCCTCGGGGCCGATGCTCAGCCGGTACGCCTCGGGGGCGGCGGCCGGGTCGAGGCGGAGTTCGATGCCACCCGGGGCGGCGGGCAGCGGCAGGCCGGTGGCGGCACCGAGCACGGTGCGCAGCCAGGTCTCGACCGGGGCCAGCCCGGGGGCGGCGGTCAGGCCGGTGCCCGCGTCCAGGGCGAAGGTGCCGGGAGTCTCGGGTCGGATGACACTCAGCGGGGCAGGGATGAGGTCCATGACCTGCATCCTGCCCCGCTGACACCCGAGTGGCATAGACCAATCGGGGAAGTGTTCTGCATGCTGACGCAGGCTACTTCTTGTCGTCGTCCCCGCCCTGCGGGCCGCCGATGCCGTCGTAGATCTCCTTGCACATCGGGCAGACCGGGTACTTCTTCGGGTCCCGCCCGGGCACCCAGACCTTGCCGCAGAGCGCGACCACGGGGGATCCGGAGAGCGCACTCTCCATGATCTTGTCCTTCTGGACGTAGTGCGCGTAGCGCTCGTGGTCGCCGTCCCCGTGGGAGACCTGGGGGACGGGCTCGACCAGGGTGCCGGTACCGAGGCCGCGCTCGGGCTCAAGAGTGCTCATGACGCTCAAGTCTATGGGCCCGCCGAACCGAACAGAAGGCACGCGCCCACCACCGGCCGTACGGCCGTCCCGCTCAGTTCAGCGTCGGGTCGTCCGGGTACGTCGCCAGCACCGCCAGCGGCCCCCGCTGGCGCCGCAGCACCGACCGCCACAGGCGCTCGGGCTCGGGCGAGGAGATGTCGCCGGGCTCGCAGTCCACCAGGTACCAGGCGCCCTCGGCGATCTCGGACTCCAGCTGGCCGGGCGACCAGCCCGCGTAGCCGGCGAACACCCGCAGGCCGCCCAGCTCCCCGGCCAGCACCTCGGGCGGGGCCTCCAGGTCGACCAGGCCGATCGCCCCGTGCACCCGCCGCCAGCCCAGCGGCTCGTCCCCGCCCGGCTCGCCCGGGACGACGGCCACCGCGAGCGCCGAGTCCAGGCCGACCGGGCCGCCCTGGAAGACCACCGGCATCGCCCCGGCCAGGGCGGACCAGCCGTCCAGCACGGCGGCCACCTCGATCGGGGTCGGGTGGTTGAGCACCACGCCGAGCGCGCCCTGCGCGTCGTGGTCCAGCAGCAGCACCACGGCCCGGGAGAAGTTCGGGTCGGTCAGCAGCGGGGTCGCGACCAGCAGTCGGCCGGTGTGCGAGGAGGCCGGGGTCATGCCCACATGATCCCCCAGTCCGGCCCGCCCGGTGCGGACAACACGGGAAGCCCCGACACGCCGTGGGCGAACACCCGTACGGCCGCACCGTACCGCCGTGTCGCTGCGGAACCGGCACCGGAGAGGCGACCATCACCCTTAGGGCGCAAGGGAACCATCCGTCCGGCCATTACCATCTATGGGTGGTGGAAGGGCCTTCGCCTCGTGGTGGAAGTTCCTTCCACTCGTGTTTGCCCTGCTCCGCAGCCGATTCCTCCCCCAGTCACCCCGGATTGCGAGAACGATGACCGACGACGTCCTGCTGGTTCACGGCGGAAACCCGCTCGAAGGCGAGATCCGCGTCCGTGGTGCGAAGAACCTGGTCCCCAAGGCCATGGTCGCCGCCCTGCTCGGCACGGGCCCCAGCAGGCTGCGCAACGTCCCGGACATCCGCGACGTCAAGGTCGTGCGCGGCCTGCTGCAGCTGCACGGGGTGACCGTGCGCACCGGCGACGAGGAGGGCGAGCTGATCCTCGACCCCTCGCACGTCGAGAGCGCCAACGTCGCCGACATCGACGCGCACGCGGGCTCCTCCCGGATCCCGATCCTGTTCTGCGGCCCGCTGCTGCACCGCCTCGGCCACGCCTTCATCCCGGGCCTGGGCGGCTGCGACATCGGCGGCCGGCCGGTGGACTTCCACTTCGAGGTGCTCCGCCAGTTCGGCGCCACCATCGAGAAGCACCCGCAGGGCACCTACCTGGTGGCGCAGACCCGGCTCCAGGGCACCAAGATCGAGCTGCCCTACCCCTCGGTCGGCGCGACCGAGCAGGTGCTGCTCACCGCGGTGCTCGCCGAGGGCGTCACCGAGCTGCGCAACGCGGCCGTCGAGCCGGAGATCGTCGACCTGATCTGCGTGCTGCAGAAGATGGGCGCGATCATCTCGATGGGCACCGACCGCACCATCCTGATCACCGGTGTGGAGGAGCTCTCGGGCTACAACCACCGCGCGCTGCCGGACCGCCTGGAGGCGGCCTCCTGGGCCTGCGCCGCACTGGCCACCAAGGGCGACATCTACGTCCGGGGTGCCGACCAGATCCCGATGATGACCTTCCTGAACACCTTCCGGAAGGTCGGCGGCGCCTTCGAGATCGACGACGAGGGCATCCGGTTCTGGCACCCGGGCGGCGAGCTCAAGGCGATCGCCCTGGAGACCGACGTGCACCCCGGCTTCCAGACCGACTGGCAGCAGCCGCTGGTGGTCGCGCTGACCCAGGCGGCCGGCCTGTCCATCGTCCACGAGACGGTCTACGAGTCCCGGCTGGGCTTCACCGGCGCGCTGAACCAGATGGGCGCCCACATCCAGCTCTACAGCGAGTGCCTGGGCGGCACCCCGTGCCGCTTCGGTGCGCGGAACTTCCAGCACTCCGCGGTGGTCTCCGGCCCGTCCAAGCTGATCGGCGCCGAGCTGGTCATCCCGGACCTGCGCGGCGGCTTCTCGTACCTGATCGCGGCGCTGGCGGCCGAGGGCACCTCCACGGTGCACGGCATCGACCTGATCAACCGCGGCTACGAGAACTTCATGGAGAAGCTCCGCGACCTGGGCGCCCAGGTCGAGCTCCCCAACGAGGAGCTGGTCACGGTCTGATCCGGACCGCACGCCGAACGACCGTGGCCGGTCTCCCCGAGGGGAGACCGGCCACGGTCGTGGGTGCTGCCAGGGGCGTCACTTGCCCTTGGCGGCCTCCTTCAGCTTCGAACCGGCGCTGACCTTGGCGCTGTAGCCGGCCGGGATCTGGATCGGGTCGCCGGTCTGCGGGTTGCGGGCGGTCCGGGCGGCACGGTGGGTGCGCTCGAAGGTCAGGAAACCGGGGATGGTGACCTTCTCGTCGCCCTTGGCGACGACCTCGCCGACGACCTCGGCGAAGGCGGCCAGAACGGCGTCGGCGTCCTTGCGGGTCACCTCGGCGCGCTCCGACAGAGCGGCCACCAGCTCACTGCGGTTCATGTGTACTCCTGTGGTCTGTTCGCGTTGCGGTGTGCGGGGGCCCACCGGTCGTCCTGCCGGGCCACCATTGCTGGGGGCACCCGGCCGGGTCGGCGGTCCGCACACTGTGCTCGTTCAGGCGAGGGATGGTCAGGGGTCGGGCTTGCACCCCGAAGCGCCACAAACCGCACTGCCTGGGTACGAATCCTGCCCCGACCGGCACTGAGAAAGCCAATCGGTCCCCGTCGCGGTTGACCCGAACAGTGCCCGCCGGACGGAGTTGTGACGCTCCGTCCGCTCCGGCGAGCCGGGGCGGGCGGCGGACCGGGTGGACGCGCCGAGGGCCCAGGGGGACGTTCCGTACTTGTCGGACACGCCTGCCCCGTGCAGGGCTACCGTACGCCCTGGCACCGACAAGCCCAAACACGCCCCTTCCCCTTGTGTCGCAAGGGGAAGGGGCGGGTGCGCGCCGATAGGCTGGTCGGCCCGCCGCCCGGGGGCACCGGCGAGCCGGCCGGCACCCCGTCCGAGCTGCGGTTCGATCAGAGCTGAACGGCCGGGAAAGACGTGGTGTCCAGCGTGCCGACGATGCCCAGGGTGGGCGGCACCGGGGCCGGCTCGGTCTCGCCGCGGGCGGCCAGCGCGGCCTCCCGGACGGCGGCGGCCACGGTCTTGGCCACGTCGGGGTGGAAGACGCTGGGGATGATGTAGTTCGGGTTCAGCTGGTCGTCGGCCACGGTGGTGGCCAGCGCCCGGGCGGCGGCCAGCATCATCTCGGTGTTGACGGTCCGGCTCTGGGCGTCCAGCAGGCCCCGGAAGACGCCGGGGAAGACCAGCACGTTGTTGATCTGGTTCGGGAAGTCGCTGCGGCCGGTGGCCACCACGGCGGCGGTCTGCCGGGCCACCGCCGGGTCCACCTCCGGGTCCGGGTTGGCCAGCGCGAAGACGATCGCGTTGTCGGCCATGGTCGCCAGGTCGTCGCCGTCCAGCACGTTCGGGGCCGAGACGCCGATGAAGACGTCGGCGTCGGCCACCGCGGCCTTGAGGCTGCCGGTGCGGCCCGAGCGGTTGGTGTGCTCGGCGATCCAGCGCAGGCTGTCGTTGAGGTCCTCGCGGCCCTCGTGGACCACGCCGTGCACGTCCGCCACGGTGGCGTGCTCGACGCCGGCCGCCAGCAGCAGCTTGAGGATCGCGGTGCCGGCCGCGCCCGCGCCGGACATCACCACCCGGATGTCCGCGATGTCCTTGCCGACCACCTTGAGCGCGTTGGTGAGCGCCGCCAGCACCACGATCGCGGTGCCGTGCTGGTCGTCGTGGAAGACCGGGATGTCCAGCGCCTCGCGCAGCCGGGCCTCGATCTCGAAGCAGCGCGGGGCGGAGATGTCCTCCAGGTTGATCCCGGCGAAGCCGGGGGCGATCGCCTTGACGATGGCGACGATCTCGTCGGCGTCCTGGGTGTCCAGGCAGATCGGCCAGGCGTCGATGCCGGCGAAGCGCTTGAACAGCGCGGCCTTGCCCTCCATCACCGGCAGGGCGGCCTTCGGGCCGATGTTGCCCAGTCCCAGCACGGCCGAGCCGTCGGTGACCACGGCGACGCTGTTGCGCTTGATGGTCAGGCGGCGGGCGTCCTCCGGGTTCTCGGCGATCGCCATGCAGACCCGGGCGACACCCGGGGTGTAGATCATCGAGAGGTCGTCACGGTTGCGGATCGGCAGCTTCGAGGACATCTCGATCTTGCCGCCGAGGTGCATCAGGAAGGTGCGGTCCGAGACCTTGCCGATCGCCACGCCGTCGATCGCGCGCAGCTTCTCGACGATCTCCTCGCCGTGCGCCACCGAGGCGGCGGCCACCGTGACGTCGATCCGGAGCGCCTCCAGGCCGGAGGCGGTGACGTCCAGGCCGGTGACGGATCCGCCGGAGGACTCGACGGCGGTGGTGATCGAGCTCACCGCGTTGCCGGTGGCGGGCACCTCCAACCGGACCGTGATCGAGTTCGAGACACTGGGCACCGTCGCCATCGACGTCCTTCTTCCTGAAATCAACACTTTGTTGAATGCCTGCGCAGTCGGCATGCTAGACCTCGATCGTCGCACCCACCAAGGCTTCGCCAGAAATAACGTTCATTGAGTGTGCGGACCCGACAAGGCTTCTTGCCCTCAGCGGGCGATGCGTTACATTGGACAAGGCACCGGCTCGATCCAAGCCCCCGGGCCCAACCTTCGTCCCTTAGAGGGACCACTTGCCGCGAGGCGAGCATGGCGGGTCGGTGTCACAAGCCACTGAGGCCCCCTCACCACCGGTGAGGGGGCCTCTTGCTGTCGGTCCGTCAGCGCAGCAGCGCCGGCACCCCGTCCGCGTCCGGCAGGTCGTCCGGGCCGGAGAGCACGGTGAGCCGCTGGGTCGCCCGGGTCAGCGCCACGTAGAGCACCCGCAGGCCCGCCTCCGACTCACCCGCGATCCCGACCGGGTCCGCCACCACCGTGGCGTCGTACTCCAGGCCCTTGGCCTCCAGCGAGCCCAGCGCCACCGCCCGGCCGCCCAGCCCGGCCACCCAGCCGGCCGCCTCGGCCCGGCGGTCCATCGGGACCACCACCGCGACGGTGCCGTCCACCTCGGCGAGCAGCCGCTCCAGCTCCGCCCGGGCCGCCGCCGCCACCGCGGCCGGCTCGGTCGAGCCGACCGCGGCGAAGCGGGGCTCCAGGCCGGTGGAGCGGACGGCGGTCGGCGAGGGGGTGCCGGGCGCGGCCAGCTCCAGCACCTTGGCCGCCACCTCGGCGATCTCCGAGGGGTTGCGGTAGTTGACGGTCAGGGTGTGCCGGCGGCGGGGCTTACCGGCCAGCACCTCGTCCATCGCGGCCTGCGCCTCCTGCGGGAACGGCCAGGAGGACTGCGCCGGGTCGCCGACGATGGTCCAGGTGGCCATCCGGGCCCGGCGGCCGACCATCCGCCACTGCATCGGCGTCAGGTCCTGCGCCTCGTCCACGATCACGTGCGCGTACTCGGTGCGCTCCACCGGGACGCGCTCGCGCTGGCGGGACATCCGGTCGGCGTAGGTGGTCACCTCGTCCAGGCCGGTCAGCATGTCCACCGCGTCCACCTCGCGGACCCGGCGCACCGCCGCCTCGCCGAGCAGCAGCTGGAGCTCGTCCACCAGTGCCACGTCGTGCGCCGACAGCTCGCCCTCCCCACGGGCCGTCAGGTGCCGCCAGGAGTCGGCCAGCAGCCGGGCCTCCTCCGGGGTGACGGCCCGTCGGGCGATCCGGTTGGTGTGCTTGGCCTGCTTCAGGGTGGCCAGCACCCGGCGCGGCGTCAGGGCCGGCCACCAGGCGTCCAGGAAGTCCAGGAAGGCGGCCTCGTCCGAGACGTACTCGTCGAACGCCTCCTTCTCCTCCTGGCGCTGCTCGCGGGCGTAGTGGTCGGTGGGGCGCGGCATGTTCCGGACGGCCTGCTGCCAGAGCGCGTCCAGCAGCAGCCGACGGGCGCGCGGGCGGAGCAGGTTGAGCGGGGTGCCGCCGGAACCGATCACGTTGCCCCGGACGGCCTTCAGGCGGCCGGCGTCGAGGCGGAGCGCCTCGCCACGGGCGAAGACCTTCAGCTCGGTCGGCGCGCCCAGCTCCAGCGCGGCCCTGGCGGCGCGGCGCAGCAGCGTCACCATCCGGGCCGAGCCCTTCACGTGCGCCGTCTCCGGGGTGTCGTACCGGCCCGCCTCGATGCCGTCCACCAGGCTGCCGACCGCACGGATCGCCACCTGGCCCTCCTCGCCCAGCGCGGGCAGCACGCCCTCGGTGTACGAGACCAGCAGCGCGGTCGGGCTGACCACCAGGATGCCGCCCGCGTACCGGCGGCGGTCCTGGTAGAGCAGGAACGCGGCGCGGTGCAGCGCGACGGCGGTCTTCCCGGTGCCCGGGCCGCCGGTGACCAGGGTGGCGCCGGGCGCGGGGGCCCGGATCACCTCGTCCTGCTCCTTCTGGATCGAGGAGACGATGTCGCGCATGGTGTGGCTGCGAGCCCGGCCCAGTGTGGCCATCAGCGCGCCGTCGCCGACCACCGGCAGCTCCCGGCCGCCCAGGGTGGGCGTCAGGTCCGGGCGGAGCAGGTCGTCCTCGACGCCGATCACCCGGCGGCCCTTGGAGCGGATCACCCGGCGGCGGATCACCCGGCCCGGCTCGACCGGGGTGGAGCGGTAGAACGGCGCGGCGGCCGGGGCCCGCCAGTCGATCACCAGCGGGCCGAACTCGGCGTCCAGCACGCCGAGCCGGCCGATGTGCAGCGTCTCGGCGACGGCCGGGTCGGCCGGGTCGAGCGGGGTCTGCGACGGGATGCCGTGCTCCTCCGGAGCGTCGGCCTGCTGGAGGTCGATCCGGCCGAACAGGAAGTCCTCGAACTCGGTGTTCAGCCGGTGCAGGTGCGCCCCGGCGCGGTACACCTGGGCGTCCCGCTCGGCCAGCGCGCCGGGCGTGCCGACGTGGACGCGCTTGGCGGCGTCCTCGAGGACGTACTCGGCCTCGGCGAGCTTCTCCTCCAACCGGTGGTAGACGGTGTCGAGGTGGCGCTGCTCCTCGGCGATCTCGCGGTCTCGGACGGTGTCTGAGTCTGTGCTGCTGTGCATGGCCTCGTTCGGTGGCGGCTGAGGGGGAACCTGCGGAAAAAGAGACGGACGGAAGATCCTACGCCTCAGAACCCGCCCAGCGGCAGACACCCGCACACATCGCCTTCACCCCACCGCCTCCCCCCGGCCGCACGGCAGCCTCCCGGCCGGGGAGCGGAGAGGCCGAACCGGCACCCGCGCCCCGGCCCGGCCGTCCGGAGACCGGTCCGTCCACCACGCCGGCCCTGACTTCCCGTCAGCCCGCCTAGCCCGCCCGTCCGCCGCTCACCCCTGCGGACCCCGCCTGCCGATCGGCCCGTCAGCCGGCCCGTCCGCCCTGCGACCCCTCCCCCGGCCGACGGCCCCGCACGCCACCGCCCCGCCCCTGACTCCCCGTCAGCCCCGCCGTCCGACCGTCCCGAGCCCGGCCTGCCGACCGCACGGCCCCGGCACCCCGTCCGCCCCGTCCGCGCAGTCCGCCCCGGCGGCCCGGCGCAGCCGCTACGCGGCGCCGTACTTCCCGCCCGGCCCCGCCGTCGGGTCGACCGCCAGGCGGTAGCCGCGCTTGACCACCGTGGCGACCAGGTTCGGGGTCCCCAGGGCCGCCCGCAGGCGGGCCATCGCGGTCTCCACGGCGTGCTCGTCGTTGCCGCTGCCCGGGAGGGCGCGGAGCAGCTCGGCGCGCGGCACCACCCAGCCGGGGCGGCGGGCCAGCGCGCGCAGCAGGGCCATCCCGGCGGGCGGTACGGGCCGCAGCTCGCCGTCGACCAGGGCGGCCTGGCCGCGCAGCTCCACCTGGTGCCCGGCCACCGAGAGGCGGCGACCGCGCTCCGGGAGCCGGGCGGTGAGCAGCTGGACCATCGCGCCGAGCCGCATCCGCTCCGGCCAGACGGTGGCGACGTCCAGTTCCTCCAGCGGGGCCGCCGTCACCGGCCCGACGCAGACCGGCAGGACGTCCCGGCGCAGCGCGTGCAGCAGCTCGGCGGTGAGGCCGCGCTCGGCGGCCCGGTCGAGCAGGCTGATCGCGGCGGGGGCCGAGGTGAAGGTGATCGCGTCCAGGGCGCCGGCGCAGCAGGCGTCCAGCAGCCGGTCCAGCGGGGCGAGGTCGGCGGGCGGAAGCCAGCGGTAGACCGGCACCTCGACCACCTCGGCGCCGGCCGCGGTGAGCGAGTCGACGAAGTCCCGCTGCGGGGCGCCGTGCAGCTGGACGGCGATCCGCAGGCCCTCGACGCCCTGCTCCAGCAAGCGCTCCAGCACCTCCACCGAGGACTCCGACTCGGCCGACCACTGCTCCCGCAGCCCGGCGGCCCGGATCGCGCCCTTGGCCTTGGGCCCCCGGGCCAGTACGGCGGCCTTGCCGAGCCGTTCGATCAGCTCGTCGCCGAGGCCCCAGCCCTCGGCGGCCTCGATCCAGCCCCGGAAGCCGATCCCGGTGGTGGCCACCGCGACGTCCGGCGGGTCGGCCACCAACGCCCGGGTGGCGGCCAGCAGTTCGGTGTCGTCGGGCAGCGGCACGATCCGCAGCGCGGCGGCCCGCTGCACGGCGGCGCCCCGGCGCTGGAGCAGCGTGGCCAGCTCCTCGGAGCGGCGGGCGGCGGTGATGCCGACGGTGAATCCGGCCAGCGGCGGCACCGGCTCGGCCGGCTGAGCATCCGTCAGTTCGTCCATGGCTCTGGGTCCTTCGATGGTGCGCACCCCGGCTGCGGCGGGCCGGGAGGGTGGGTGGACGGGCATCCTCCCCCGCAGCGGTGTCGCGGCGGGGTCGGAAGTATTTCCGGGGTGTTTCACGGTGCCGGGCCGGCCGCCCCGCACGGACGGCCGGCCCGGTGCCCGGTTCAGGCGCTGACCGGCTCCTTGGCCGGGGCGGGCGCGGGGGTGCCGGTGGGACGGCGCAGGTAGACGGCCCAGGTGAGGGCGGCGCAGACCGCGTACGCGACCAGGAAGGCGGCGAACGCGGGGGTGCCGGTCCCCGCCGTCAGGAAGGACTGCCGGAAGGCCAGGTTGATGAACAGCCCGCCGAGCGCGCCCACCGCACCGATCACCCCGACCGCCGCGCCGGACATCCGGCGGGACCAGCCGGCCGCCCGCTCGGCGCTCTCCCCGAGCTGGGCGATCCGGTTCTGCGCCTTGGCCTCGAAGATCACCGGGATCATCTTGTAGGTCGAGCCGTTGCCCAGCCCGGCCAGGACGAAGAGGGTGGTGAAGCCGGCCAGGAAGACCGGCAGCGAGCGCTGCGAGGAGGCGTACAGCACCACCAGGGTGGCCGCCGCCATCCCGGCGAAGTTCCACAGGGTGATCCGGGCACCGCCCCACCGGTCGGCCAGCCGGCCGCCGAGCGGGCGGATCAGCGAGCCGAGCAGCGGGCCGACGAAGGTGAGCTGGGCGGCCTGCAGCGGGGTGCGGCCGAACTGGGTCTGCAGGACCAGGCCGAAGGCGAAGCTGAAGCCGATGAAGGATCCGAAGGTGCCGATGTAGAGGACGGACATCAGCCAGGTGTGACGCTCCCTCAGCACCTCGCCCAGCGCCCCGGTGTCGTTCTTCACCGGCGCCAGGTTGTCCATGAAGAGCGCGGCCAGGGTGGCCGCGACCACGATCAGCGGGATGTAGATGCCCAGCACCAGCCGGGGCGAGGCGGCCCCGGCCCAGGTGATCACGGCCAGCGCCACCAGCTGGATCACCGGCACCCCGATGTTCCCGCCGCCGGCGTTCAGCCCGAGCGCCCAGCCCTTGCGGTGCTGCGGGAAGAAGGCGTTGATGTTGGTCATCGAGGAGGCGAAGTTCCCGCCGCCGAGCCCGGTCAGCGCGGCCACCACCAGGAAGGTGGTGTAGGAGGTCCCCGGCTCCATCACGTACGCGGCGGCCAGCGCGGGCAGCAGCAGGAGCAGCGCCGACACCACCGTCCAGTTCCGTCCGCCGAAGCGGGCCACCGCGACGGTGTAGGGGATGCGGACGAAGGCGCCCACCAGGGTGGGCATCGCGACCAGGAAGAACTTCCCGGCCGGGTCGATGCCGTACTTCGGGCCCATGAAGAGGACCATCACCGACCAGAGGCTCCAGATCGAGAAGCCGATGTGCTCGGAGAGCACCGAGAAGACCAGGTTCCGGTTGGCCGTCCGGCGCCCCGTCCGCTCCCAGAAGTCCCGGTCCTCCGGGTCCCACTCCTGGATCCAGCGCCGTCCCACCGTCGTGTCCCCACTCATCGCCACTCCCCTGGTCCAAGTCCGCCGCCCTGACCCGGCCGACCCTAACGGGCCGGGATTTCGGGGGAGTTGTGGGCTGTGAACCCGGCGGTACCGTCCTCTCACCGGGCGGCCCGGGGCACTGTGAGGCGCGGGAACGCGAGAAGGCCGCCTCCCGAGGGAGTGCGGCCTTCAAGCGACATGGGTCTGTGGAGATGCCGGGAATCGAACCCGGGTCCAGTGGAGTGGATTCAGGACTTCTCCGAGCGCAGTCCGCTGTGAGTTTCTCGGCCCTGGCAGTCACGCGGACAAGCCGCCAACAGGCCCAGCCACTGTTTGGTTTTTCCGCCGACCCCCGTGGCCGGGGTGGCGGATGAGTTCCCTAGATTATGCCAGGATCCGGGTCGGGAACTCCCCGGGCTGACACCCATTCACTCTTGCTTAGGCAGCGAGAGCGAACTGCTGGGAATCGCGCTTAGAGTTGGCGATTATTTTTTTGCGACAGGTGGTTAACGAGATCATTGCCGCGTTCCTCGGCTCGCTTCTCCTGTTTCGACGTCCCCTGTCGAAACCGATCATCCCCATGTTCATTTGACAAACAGCTCCGGCGGGCGAGCCCTCCGGCGGTGTTGCTCGGGCCATAGTACGCGCAGGCACCGGCCCGGGCCAAGCGGATTACTTCTGACGGCGGCGCGCCGCCGCCACCGCCCGGTCCGACTCGCGGCGGTCCTGCTTCTCGCGCAGGGTCTGCCGCTTGTCGTAGAGCTTCTTGCCGACCGCCAGGGCCAGCTCCAGCTTCACCCGGCCGTCCTTGAAGTACAGCGAGAGCGGCACCAGGGTGTGGCCGGTCTCCTTGACCTTGGACTCGATCTTGCGGATCTCGAGCTTGTGCAGCAGCAGCTTGCGCTTGCGCCGCGAGGCGTGGTTCGTCCAGGTCCCCTGGGTGTACTCGGGGATGAAGACGTTGTCGACCCACGCTTCGTGGTTCTGCACGTAGGCGTAACCGTCCACCAGGTTCGCCCGCCCCTCGCGGAGCGACTTCACCTCCGTGCCGGTCAGCACCATGCCGCATTCGTACGTGTCGAGGATGGTGTACTCGTGTCGCGCCTTCTTGTTCTGCGCGATCAGCTTCTTTCCGGTTTCCTTAGCCATAGCACCGGCCATTCTCGCACCTCGCCGGGCGGATGGTCAGCCCCTTTGTCCGCGCCCCAGCCCGGAGAGCACGGTGTCGGCGAGCCGGGTGGCGGCGTCCGGGTCGCCACCGGCCGGCTGCGGGACGTCGGGGGTCAGGCCGGTGCCGTCCGGGGAGCGGCCGGACGGGGTGGTGTAGCGGCCCACGGTGAGCTCCAGGACGGCGCCGTCGGCGAGCCGGCTGGGCTGCTGGACGGTGCCCTTGCCGAAGGTCCGGGCGCCGACCAGCACGGCGCGGCTGCGGTCCTGGAGCGCGCCGGCGAGCAGTTCGGCCGCGCTCATGGTGCCGCCGTCCACCAGCACCACCAGGGGCACGGCGGTGTCTCCCCCGCGCGCGGCGGTGAGCTCGCGCCGCTCGCCGCGCTCCTGGTACGAGGCCACCGGGCCGCCGTCCAGGAACAGCGAGGCGGTGGCCACCGCCTCGTCCACCAGCCCGCCCGAGTTCCCCCGCAGGTCCAGCAGCACGCCGCGGGCACCCCGGACGGCGTCCGCGACCTGCCCGGCCACCCCGGCGGTGAAGCCGCGCACGGCGACCCGCACGACGCCGGGCCGCAGCTGCTCGGCGGTCACGTCCCTGGCCTCCAGCTCGGTCCGGCGCAGCCGCAGCTCGCGTGGCGCGGCGCCCGGCCGACGGACCGTCAGCTCCACCTCGGTGCCGGTCTCGCCGCGCAGGCCGGCCACCACCTCGGTGACCGGCAGCCGGTCGGCGGCCTTGCCGTCGATCCCCAGCAGCACGTCCCCGGCGGCGATCCCGGCCTGCCGGGCCGGCCCGTCCGGATGCACCCGGTCCACCGTGGTGGCCCCGTCGGCGGACCGCCGGACGGAGAGCCCGACACCCCGGTAGCGCCCCTCGGTCAGGTCGGTGTACTCCCCCGGCGAGTAGTACGCGGCCCACGGGTCGCCGCCCTCGGCGACCAGCCGCTCGGCCTGCTGCCGGGACAGCGATGCCCCGGCCAGGTCACGCCCGGCCAGGGCATCGGAGGAGGAGGGCGGGCGGTCCTCGGCCGGGGCCCCGCTCCAGGCCCCGGTGACCGCCCCGGTGAACAGCACGGCGCCGAACGCCAGGGAGAGCATCGCTCCCTGGCGCACTCCCGCACGCAGTGTCACCGGCATGGCAAGGGAGTCTAGGCGCAGTGCCTGAGGGCCCGTCAGACCTTGAGGTACTTCCGGAGGGTGATGAAGGCCGCGATGCCCGCCATCCCCATGCCGACCACGACCAGCAGCGGGATGACGGTGAGCACCGAGGACAGCCCGATGAAGTGGATGAACTGCACCCGCTCGGCCAGGAAGTTCTGGACGAAGAAGTGCCCGCCGATCAGCAGCCCGGAGGCCAGCACCGCCCCGAGCAGCGCGGCGAACGCCGCCTCCGCGATGAACGGCATCTGCACGTAGAAGTTGGAGGCACCGACCAGGCGCATGATGCCGGTCTCGCGCCGTCGGCTGAACGCGGACACCCGGACGGTGTTCACGATCAGCAGCAGGGCGACGAACAGCATCAGCACCATGATCACGAAGGCGGCGGTCTGCAGGCCGTTCAGCAGGCCGAACAGGTTCTCCAGGATCTTCCGCTGGTCCTCGACCGACTTCACGCCCGGCTTGCCGGCGAAGGCGCTCTGCACCACGTCGTACTTGGTCGGGTCGTTCAGCTTGACCCGCCAGGACTGCGGCATCGCCTCCGCACCCACCGCGCTGATCAGCGGGTTGTCCGGGTTGGTCTCCTTCCACCGCTTGTAGGCGTCCTGCGAGCTCTCGAAGGTGGAGCTCTGCACCAGCTGGGTCATCTTGTCCAGCTGGCCCTTGACCTCGGCGATCTGCTGGTCGGTGGCGGCACCCGCCGAGCACTGGGCGGAGGTCTTGGCGTCCGACTTGGTGCAGAAGTAGATGCTCACCTCGACCTTGTCGTACCAGTACCCCTTCATGGAGTTGACCTGGTCGCGGACCAGCAGGGAGGCACCGGCGAGGGCGAGCGAGAGCGCGACGCTGACCACGACCGCGATGGTCATGGTCAGGTTGCGGCGGAGACCGACACCGATCTCCGACAGGACGAACTGGGCGCGCATGGCGATTACTCCAGGGGCAGGCAGGCGGGGCGGGCAGGCGGACGGGGCGTCAGGTGGCTCAGTTCTGGTAGCCGTAGACGCCGCGGGCCTGGTCGCGGACCAGCAGCCCCTTGTCGAGCTCGATCACCCGCTTGCGCATCTGGTCGACGATGGCCTGGTCGTGCGTGGCCATCAGGACCGTGGTGCCGGTGCGGTTGATCCGGTCGAGCAGCTTCATGATGCCGACCGAGTTCTGCGGGTCGAGGTTACCCGTGGGCTCGTCCGCGATCAGCAGCATCGGACGGTTCACGAAGGCCCGGGCGATGGCCACGCGCTGCTGCTCACCACCGGAGAGCTCACCGGGCATCCGGTCCTCCTTGCCGCCGAGGCCGACCAGGTCGAGCACCTCGGGCACCACCTTGTTGATGGCGCTCTTCGGCTTGCCGATGACCTCCAGCGCGAACGCGACGTTCTGCGCGACGGTCTTGTTCGGCAGCAGGCGGAAGTCCTGGAAGACGGTGCCCAGCTGGCGCCGCATGTGCGGCACCTTCCAGTTGGACAGCTTGCCGAGGTCCTTGCCCAGCACGTGCACCGCGCCGGTGCTCGGCCGCTCCTCGCGCAGGCAGAGCCTCAGGAAGGTCGACTTGCCGGAGCCGGACGAACCGACCAGGAAGACGAACTCGCCCTTCTCGATCTCCAGCGAGACGTTGTCCAGGGCCGGACGGTTCTGCTTGGGATAGGTCTTGGAGACGTTGTCGAATCTGATCACGGCTGCATCACGGGGGCCATCCTAGGTGGGTCAGGACTCGGACCCTACGCGAAGCCCCTCCGCACCCGCAGGCAGTGAACCGGGCTTCACCTGGGATTTGGTGAGCATCGACCCGTTTTGCCCCGATAAATGCGATCCATGTCACAGCTTCGCAAAGGGTTGAGCGGTCGGCGAACGGGGAGGACGGGCCGGAACGGCCGGAACCTGGCACAGTGGTAGCAGAGAGCGTCCGTCCGGGGCCGTCGGAGGAACCGGAAGCCCGTCCGGCGCGTTGCAGTAACCAGCAAGGAGGAGATCGCATGACTTGCGACCATCTGGTGTGCGCCAACTGCAACGGCCGCGTGAGTGACGGCCGCTGCCAGGTCTGCCGCGCCAACCGGGCCCGGCTCCAGGAGCAGCAGGGCCCGTTCGCCGCACTGTCCCCGACGGCGCTGCTGGCGCTGCTGGTCGGCCTGCTGGCGGTGGCCCTGATCGCCCGTCAGGCCCTGGCCTGACCGACCCCCGCACGCGAAAGGGCCCCGGGAAGCTCCCGGGGCCCTTTTCGGTGCGTCCTTACGCGGCGGCTTCCCGCTGCTTCCGCCAACGGATGCCGGCCTCGATGAAGCCGTCGATGTCGCCGTCCAGCACCGACTGCGGGTTGCCGACCTCGAACTCCGTCCGCAGGTCCTTGACCATCTGGTACGGGTGCAGCACGTACGAGCGCATCTGGTTGCCCCAGGACGAGCCGCCGTCCTTGAGCGCGTCCATCGCGGCGCGCTCCTCCTGACGGCGCCGCTCCAGCAGCTTCGCCTGGAGGACGTTCATCGCGGACGCCTTGTTCTGGATCTGCGAGCGCTCGTTCTGGCAGGAGACCACGATGCCGGTCGGCAGGTGGGTGATCCGGACCGCCGAGTCGGTGGTGTTGACGCCCTGGCCGCCGGGGCCGGAGGCGCGGTACACGTCGACCCGCAGCTCGCCCTCGTCGATGTCGACGTGGTCGGAGGTCTCGACGACCGGGAGCACCTCGACGCCGGCGAACGAGGTCTGCCGGCGGCCCTGGTTGTCGAACGGCGAGATGCGGACCAGGCGGTGGGTGCCCTGCTCGACCGAGAGGGTGCCGTAGGCGTAGGGCGCCTTGACGGTGAAGGTGGCGGACTTGATGCCGGCCTCTTCGGCGTACGAGGTGTCGTAGACCTCGGTCGGGTAGCCGTGCCGCTCGGCCCAGCGGATGTACATCCGCATCAGCTGCTCGGCGAAGTCGGCGGCGTCCACGCCACCGGCCTCGGCCCGGATGTTGACCAGGGCCTCGCGGGCGTCGTACTCGCCGGAGAGCAGGGTGCGGACCTCGAGCTCCTCGACCGCCTTCTGCACCGACGTCAGCTCGGCCTCGGCCTCGGCACGGGTGTCCGCGTCGTCCTCGGCCTCGGCGAGCTCGAACAGCACGCCGAGGTCCTCGACCCGGCCGCGCAGGGTCTCGAACTTGCGGACCTCGCCCTGGAGGAAGGAGAGCCGGCTGGTCACCTTCTGGGCGTTCGCGACGTCGTCCCAGAGGGCCGGGGCGGCTGCCTCCTCCTCCAGTACGGCGATGTCGGCCCGGATCTTGTCCAGGTCGAGGACGGCCTCGATCGACCCCATGGTCGTTTCGAGGGACTTGAGCTCTTCGGAAGGATCGACGGCTGCCACGCCACCAGACTAATGGTTCGGCGGCCCCGGCCGTGCATGGGTGTCCGTCACCTCGTGGATTCCCGCCGGTCGCGCCCCGGCGGCGTGCCGTTCCCGGGCGAACGCGGAGTACGCGGCGGCGGCTCCGGCCAGCAGCAGCACCACCGCGATCAGCACCGCGTAGAGCCGGCGGCGGCGCACCAGCGCCCGGCGGCCCTTGCGGTGGCCGGCCGGGGCGGACTCCCGGCGCTGGGCCTGGGACTCGGCGGCGTAGGAGGCGAGTTCGCGGTCGGACGGGCGGCGCAGGCTGGTGTGGGTGTCCCGGGTGGAGTCCGGCAGCGGGGCCTGGACCAGCGGGACGGCCGGGCCGCGCCGGCGGCGGTGGGTGCCGGGGCCGGCGTCCACCTCGGTGTAGACCGCCTCGCCCGGGGTGAGCGGCGGCTCGGCCTCGGCCCGCTCCGGCGGCAGCTGCGGGGGCAGGCCGACCAGGTACGGCAGCTGATCGCGCAGCCGCTCGGCCAGCTCGGCGGCGCGCAGCCGGGAGGCGGGGGCCTTTGCCAGGCACTCGGTGATGATCCGGGACAGGCCCTCGGGCAGGCCCGGGATCGGCGGCACCTGCTCGGTGACGTGCCGTCGGAGCACCGCGCCGGTGTGCCCGCCGCCGAACGGGGTGAAGCCGGTGAGCAGTTCGTAGAGCACGGTGGCCAGCGCGTAGATGTCGACGGCGGCGCGCGGCTCCAGGCCCTCGATGATCTCGGGGGCCAGGTAGTCGGGGGTGCCGATGATCCGGGTGGCCCGGGTGCGGCGCGGGGCGTCCACCAGGCGGGCGATGCCGAAGTCGGTGAGCTTGGCGCGCGGGGCGCCGCCGGGGCCGGTCGGGGCGGCCAGGTCGAGCAGTACGTTCTCCGGCTTCACGTCCCGGTGCACGATGCCGGCCGCGTGGGCGGCGGCCAGGCCGTCGGCCACGTCGGCGATCACCGAGACGGCCACCGCCGGGGCCAGCGCGCCCTCGCGCTCCAGCCGGGAGCGCAGGTCGGTGCCCTGCACCAGCTCCATCACCAGGGCCAGGTCGTCGCCGTCCACCACCATGTCGCGGACCTCGACCACGTTGGGGTGGTCCAGGCTGGTGAGCGCCGCGCGCTCCTGGACGAAGCGGCCGACCAGCACCTGATCGGAGGCCAGGTCCTCGCGCAGCAGCTTGACTGCCACCGGTCCGTCCGGGCCCTCACCGAGCCAGACGGTCCCGGCGGACCCCCGGCCGATCACCTGTTGGACGGTGTAACGGCTGCCGATCTTGCGTGCCAATGCTGCTGCTCCGTAGGCGGCGGGAGCGCGCTGCCCGGCTGCGCGCTCGGTAGGTCGGTGCATCTCAGCCACCCAACCTACGCGCCCGAGGGCCGTTCGGGGGACGCCCGGCGGCCCTCAACAGCCCTCGGGGGCAGGAAAAATCCTGAATTGTCGACAAGTCGCCAACACCGCCTGCGGTCTGACGGCCCGTCGGCCGACCGGGGCGGCGGCGCCCCGGCCGGGGGCGCTAACTGCCCGTCAGGCTGGTGACCCAGTCGCTGGCGTCGGCGAACCAGCCCTTCACGTTCTCCCACCAGACCGGCAGGTCGGTGAAGTTCCACAGCGCCAGCACGCCGAGGGCCAGCACCACGATGATCATCAGACAGCCCTTCAGGCAGCCGAGCCCCGGGATGTACATCCGGTTCCGGCTGCGCCGGCGCGGCTCGCGCTCCCGCTCGCGCGGGGGCTCGGGCTCGCGCCGCTGCGGGGCCGGGGGCTCCTGGCGCCGCTGCGGGGCCGGCTCCTGGCGGCGCACCGGTGCCGGGGCGGGCGGCGGGGCCTGCTGGTAGGCGGGCGGCTGGGGCTGCTGCTGGGCCTGCGGGTAGCCGTAGCCCGGCTGCGGCGCCTGCTGCTGCCCGTACCCCGGCTGGGGGTGGCCCTGGCCCGGGTACGGCGGCGGGGCGACCGGCGGGCGCTGGGCGTAGCCGCCGGGCGGCTGCGGCCGGCCGGCCGGGCGGCCCGGCGGCGGGCCGGGCTGCTGCTGGTCCGGGCGGTACGGGGAGTACGGCTGCGGCGGCTGGTAGCCCTGCTGGGGCTGCGGCCGGGACTGGTAGGGCTGCGGGGCCACCCGGGCGGCGGGCCAGTCGTCCGGGGCGCCGTGGTCGCCGGGGGCGAACACCTCGGTCTGCTGGTTGCGGTCCCGGGCCGCCCGGAGCTGGGTCTGCCAGGGGTGCGGCTGCTCGGGGGCGGGCGGCCCGGCCGGGGGCGGCGTACCGGGCGGGCCGGGCGGCACCGCGGGGGCCTGCGGCATGACGGCCGTCCGGTCGCCGGCGCCCGCGGGGGGCACCGGACCGCCCTGAGGGCTCATCAACTGGGTGGCGGCAGCGGCGTCGTACTGGCCCGAGGGCAGCACCTGGGTCTGGTCACCGAAGGTCTGGTCACCGAAGGAGGAGTCGGCGAACTGGGCCGGCACCGGCACGCCGGGCTCGGTCGGCCCGGCGGTCGCCGGGGTGGGGCTCGGGTCCGGCCGGAGCAGCCCGGCCACCGCGAAGGCGGCCTCGGCCTGGTCCGGCGAGGCGTGCACGCCGATCCCGGCGGCCACCACCCGCAGCGCCTGCGCCAGCGCCACCGCGCTGGGCCGCTGGGCCGGGTCCTTGCGCAGGCAGCGCTCGATCACCGTCCAGAGCGGCTCGGGCATGGTGCGCGGGCGCTCCGGGTCCTGGGCCAGGTGCGCCTGCAGGATCGCCACCGGGTTGTCGCCCTGGAACGGGGCCCGGCCGGTGGTCAGCTCGTACAGCATGATGCCGGCGCCGTAGACGTCCACCGCCGAGGTCTGCGGGCGGCCGTCGGCGGACTCGGGGGCGACGTACGCGGGAGTGCCGACGAACTCGTGGCTGCGGGTGATGCCCGGGGAGTCGGCGAGCCGGGCGATGCCGAAGTCGGTGAGCATCGGGTGCATCTGCTCGGCGCCGTCCACGCTGGTGGAGGCGAGCAGCACGTTGGCCGGCTTGAGGTCGCGGTGCACCACGCCGTCGGCGTGGCTGGCGGCCAGCGCGTCGGCGATCTGGGCCATCAGCAGCGAGCCCGCGATCGGGCTGAACGGCCCGTTCCCGCGCAGGTAGTGGAACAGGTCGGGGCCCTGCACCAGGTCCATCACCAGGGCCAGCAGCTCGCCCTCGACCACCAGGTCGCGGACCCGGACGATGTTCGGGTGGGTCAGCCGGAGCAGGACGGAGCGCTCGCGCAGGAAGCGCATCACGACGTCCGGGTCGGCGGCCAGCTCCTCCCGCAGTATCTTGATCGCCACCGCGCGGCCGGGCTCGATCCCGGGCACCACCACGCCGTCCCGCACCCGGGCACGCCAGACGGTGCCGGTGGCCCCGCGTCCGAGGGCCTCCTCAAGCAGGTACTTGCTGCCGACTGGCCGCACGCTGTCTCCTCGGTACTACTGCGGTACTGCGCTGCCGTGGTTTTCGGCAACTCTAACGGCGCTCGTCCAGGTTTCCGAGGTACCCCGACCGTACGCACACCGGCGCGGGTTGACCTGACGGTGCGTCGGCTCCACCATGGCGATCATCGCAAGATCGTCCGATTGCGGTGCCGGGCGCGCCGCGTCCCCCCGGGGTGGCAGGATGACAGGCACCACTCTTGTGGCCCAACGGCATCACTGAAGGGGAGTGCGGGGGCGATGCAGATCCGGCTCACTGTCCTCCGACCGCGCAGCGGACCGGCAGCCGCCGGAACGGCCACCGACGTCCTGGTCACCGCCCCGGTCGGCACGGCGCTCGGCGCGGTCGCGGGAGCGCTCGCGGGAGCGGTGGGCGTGCGCGGCCCGCGGTCCGCGACCCATGTGCACCTGTACGCCGGTGGCCGGCGGATCGACGACCAGACCCCGCTCGGCCACCCCCCGCTGCTGGACGGCGCGGTGCTCTCGCTCAACGAGCCCGATCCGGACGCCGCCCCGGACGACGCCCCGGCCCCGGCCGAGCTGCGCGTCACCGGCGGCCCGGACGCGGGCGGCGTGCACCGCCTGCACGGCGACCGGATCACCATCGGCCGCTCCAGCGCCGCCGACGTCCCGCTGGACGACCCGGACGTCTCCCGGCTGCACCTCTCGCTCCAGCTCTCCCCCGACGGCACGGTGACCGTCCGGGACCTGGCCTCCACCAACGGCACCGAGCTGGACGGCCGCTTCCTGCGCGACGAGGCGGTCGAGCTGGCCGAGGACGGCCTGGTCCGGATCGGTGAGTCCACCCTGCTGATCACCCGTCAGGAGGCCCGGGACGCCGGCCGCACCACGCCGGACGGCCTCGGCCGGCTCCAGCTCGCCGCCGCCCGGCCGCCCCGGCCGGCGCCGGCCGCCGCGCCGCCCGAGCCGCCCGCCGCCGAACCCCCCGCCACCGGCCGGACCCGCTCGCTGTTCTCCCGCCGCCGCCAGGCCGAGCCGGGCGGCCCGGACGCCGCCCGGCAGCACGCCTCCGTCCGCAGCCGGCAGGCCGCCGCGCAGCGCGAGCGCTGGCCCGACCCGGCCGCCCTGCTGCTCACCGCCCTCGGTTCCGGCCCCCGGCTCTGGGAGCGCGGCCCGCACCACCCCGACGCGCTCACCCTCCGGCTCGGCACCGCCGACCGCCCGCAGCCCTCGGCCGTCGGGACCCCGTTCAGTGCCCCCGGCACCCTGCTGCCCGCCGTCCCGGTCACCGTGGACCTGCAGACCGCCGGCAGCCTCGGCCTGGCCGGCCCGCGCCCCCGGCTGGCCGGTCTGGCCCGCGCGGTGCTCGCCCAGCTCGCCGTGCTGCACCCGCCGAGCTCGCTCAGCCTGGTGGTGGCCGCCGCCGACGAGGAGCGGGCCGCCGACTGGTCCTGGGCGTTCTGGCTGCCGCACCTGGAGCCGACCCGGGGTCAGGACTGCCGCCTGCTGGTCGGGTTCGGCCCCGAGCAGACCGAGGCCCGGCTCACCGAGCTGACCGCCGGAGCGGGCAGCAGGGCCGCCGCCGGGGCTGACGGACCGTCCACCACCACCGTGCTGCTGCTCGACGGCGCACCCGTCGGCGAGGCCGCCCGGACCGCCCTCGCCGTCCTGCTGGAGCAGGGCCCGGCGCTCGGCGTCTTCCCGGTCTGCCTGGCCGACACCCCGGCCGGGCTGCCCGCCGGGCTCGGCGCCACCGCCGTGGTGACCGGCGAGGTGGACACCCTGCTGACCGTGGACCGCCCGCTCGGCGGAGGCCGCCGCGAGCTGGTCACCGACCTCGCGCTGGACGCCGTCTCGCCCGCCTGGGCCGAGCGGCTGGCCCGGGTGCTGGCCCCGCTGCGCGAGGCGTCCCCGGTCGCCCGGGGCCCGCTGCCGGAGCAGCTGCGGCTGCTCGACCTGCTCCAGCCCGACACCGTCACCCCGTCCAAGCTGGCCGCCCGCTGGGCCGCGCTGCCCGGCGGGCCCGGGAACGCCACCGCCCTGCTCGGCACCGGCCGGGACGAGACCCTGCTGGTCGACCTGGCCGACCGGGACGAGCCGAACGGCCCGCACCTGCTGATCGGCGGCGCCCGGGGCACCGGCAAGACCGAACTGCTACGCACCCTGGTCGCCTCGCTGGCCGTCTCCGAGCAGCCCGGTCGGCTGCGGATCACCGTCATCGACGGCCGGGGCGGCGGCACCCCGGAGGCCCCCGCCGGGCTGGCCGGCTGCACCGACCTGCCGCAGGTCACCGAGCACGTTGACGCCGGGGCCGACCCGCGCCGGGCGCTGCTCGCCGCCGAGGCCCTGCTCGACGAACTCGCCCACCGCGAGGCGCTGTTCGACGGTCTGACGTTCACCGGCTGGCACGACGCCCGGGCCGTCGTGCGGACCGCTCCCGCCCTGGTGACGGCCGGCGGTGGCGCCGCCACCGCGCCCGCCCCCCGGGTCGGGCAGCAGCGCAAGCCCGCCGACGTGCTGATCGCCCCGGCCCGGCTGGTGGTGGTGGTCGACGACCTGGACGCGCTGCTCTCCCCCACCTCCCCGGCCGGCCGCCCGCTCAGCCGGGCGCTGTCCGCCGTCGCCGAGCGCGGCGGCCGGCTCGGCGTCCACCTGGTGGCCGCCACCGGCGCGCCCGAGTTGGCGGCCGGCACCGCGCTGGACGAGAACGCCCAGCTGCGGATCGCGCTGCGCACCGCCGACCCGGCCGACTCCGAGCTGCTGATCCACCTCGGCGACGCGGCGGCCCTGCCCGAGCACACCCCGGGCCGGGCCTACCTGCGCCGCCCGGACGGCGGGGTGACGGCCTTCCAGGCCGCCCGGGTGAGCGGCCGGATCCCCCGGACCGCCACCCTGCGCCCCACCGTGGTCGCGGTCGACCCGGCCCAGCTCGGCGCCCCGCCGACCCGCCGCCCGGTCCGCGAGCTGGGGAACGGGCCGACCGACCTGGCCCTGCTGGCCAGCGCCCTCCAGCGGGCCGCCACCCTCCAGGCGGGCGGCGGCTCCTGACGACGGATCAGGGGCGGTCGCCCGCCGCCCCGACCAGGGTGCGGGTCAGCAGCGCGGCCTGGCCGACCACCGTGCCGGCCGGGCCCCACTCCCCGTCGGTGACGGCCACCCGGCGCTCCCCGAGGTACCCGTAGCCCTGCCGGTCGAGGATCAGCTCGAACCGCACGCCGCCGCGGCCGGTCCGGGCCACCCCCCAGCCGTGCCGCCCGGCGGCGTCCACCGCGTCCTCGGAGAGCTCGACCCCCGGAATGCGCCCGACCGCCCGGTACAGCGCCGCCGTGACGGCGGGCGGGGCGAGCTGCTCGCGCAGCAGGGTCACCGCGATCTCGAAGGCGTCGTCGTCCGACTCGGTCATGCTGCCGGGGCCGCCCGGGTGGTGGAGCATCCGGAGCAGTTCGTCCGGGTCGGCCGGCAGCCCGGCCATGAACCGCAGGGTCGGCGTGCGCAGGGTCGGCGTGCCGAGCGGGCCGGTGGGCACGCTGCCGTCCGGCCGGGGCGCGTTCGGGTCGTCCGGGTCGGGGCGGACCGGAGACGTCCAGCCCTCCGCCTTGAACAGGCCCGGCTCCGTGCCGTCCACCGAGCTCCAGGTCTCCCGCTGCTGCGGGGTGCCCCGGGTGATCGTCCCGGTCGCCGGATCCAGCCAGTCGTAGCCGGCCAGCAGCTTGACGTAGACGAACCTGCCGTCCGGGCCCGGGGAAGCAGCAGCGGCGGCCTGCGCGGCTCGCTCCAGCAGCTGCCCGGCGGTGGACGACGCCCCCGGGGCACCGACCGCCGCCGGCGTCCGGGCCGGGCCCCCGCCGACCACCCCGCCGAGGGCCAGCGCCAGCGCCAGCCCGCCGACCAGCACCGGGCCCGCCACCCAGCCGTACCGGCGCACCGGGCTCCGGCGCACCTCGCCCTGCCGGCCGATCTCACTCATCAGATGTCCCCTCAACAGCGCGTGGCGGTCGGCGGGGAGCACCGGCTCGTGCTCGTGGTTCATCGGCTCTTCCCCTCGGACCGGACCGCTTCGACGCGGTCACTCCCTACCTGTCCAGCGCCCCGCTGAGGTTCCGTCAGTTCCGCCGCCGCCAGCTCGCGCAGCCGGGCCCGGGCCCGGGACAGCCGGGAGCGGACGGTGCCGACCGGCACGCCGAGCGCCTCGGCGGCCGAGGCGTAGTCCAGCCCGGCCAGCACGCAGAGCTGGAACACCTCGCGCTCGCGGCGCCGCAGCCGCTCCAGCGCACGCTTCGCGGCGGCCAGCCGGGCGCCGTCGTCCAGCCGGGCCACCAGCTCGTCGGCGAAGTCCGGCACCACGCCGCGCTCCGGCAGCCGGGCCATCGCGGTCCGGTGCCGGCGGCCGGCCCGGGTGGTGTTGCGCAGCACGTTGGTGGCGATGCCGAACAGCCAGGGCCGCACCGGGCCGCCGTCCACGTCCAGCTTCCCGCGCAGCCGCCAGGCCTCCAGGAAGGTCAGCGAGACCACGTCCTCGGCGGCGGCCCAGTCCCCCAGCGTCCGCACGGCATAGCCGTACACCCCCTGTGCGTTCTCGTCGAAGAGCCGCCCGAAGGCGCCCTGGTCCCCGGCCCGCAGCCGGGCCCGTAGTGACAGTTCCACACCCCCACCTGTCCGCTGCCGCTCCCGGGTTCCACGGCGGAACGCCGCGAGGGCGGTACCGGTGGGGACCGGTACCGCCCTCGCGGATGCTGTCGGACCGTCAGACGCCCGTGCGGAGCAGGGTGCGGATCACCCGCATGGCGACCGAGAGGCTGGACAGCTCGTAGTTGTCCGAACCCCTTATGTCGTCGAGCGTGGTCTTGGCCCGGCTCAGCAGGGTCGAGTTGAGCTCGGCCCAGGCGGCGTACCGCTCCTCGGGCGCGGAGCCCTCGGTGCCGCAGGACAGGATGTCCGCGGTGAGCGCGGCGTGCGCGGCGAACAGGTCCTCCCGGATCGCGGCGCGGGCCATCGAGGACCACCGGTCGGTGCGCGGCAGCTCGATGATCCGGTCCAGCAGGTGGGTGATCTGCAGGCGGTCGGCCAGGTCGTAGTAGAGCTCGGCCACCTCGGTCACCTCGGTGCCGCTGCGGTCCGCGACGCCGACGATGTCCAGGGTCGGGAAGGCGGACGACAGGCCCGCGATGCGGAGCGCCAGCTCCTCCGGCACGCCGGCCTCGGCCAGCTCCCGGTGGATCTTCTCGAACCAGCCCAGGTCCTCGCCGCGCAGCGGCTTGGGCAGGCTGTCCCAGACCTGGTCGACCCGGGCCTGGAAGAACTCGATGGTGCCCTGGATGTCGAGCGGCTGGCGCCGGTTGTTGAGCATCCAGCGGGTGGCCCGCTCGACCAGCCGGCGGGCGTGCAGCCGCATCTCGGTCTGCACCCGGGCGGCGACGGCGTTGTCCAGGCCCTCGACGTCCGCCCAGATCCGCTCCAGGCCGAAGACCGCGCGCGCCGCCGCGTGGGTGCGGGCGATCTCCTCCATGGTGGCGCCGGTCTCCTCGCGGAGCCGGAAGGCGAAGGTGCAGCCGCCCCGGTTGATCGTGTCGTTGACGATCAGGGTGGTGATGATCTCGCGGCGCAGCGGGTGCTGGTCGATCGCCTCGGCGAACTTGGCCCGCAGCGCGCTCGGGAAGTACTCGTGCAGCGCGGCCCGGAAGTACGGGTCGTCGGGCAGCTCGGTGGCGAGCAGCTCGTCGGCCAGGGTGATCTTGGTGTAGGCCAGCAGCACCGAGAGCTCGGGCTGCGAGAGCCCGCGCCCGGCGGCGGCCCGCTCGCGGATCTGACGGTCCGTCGGGAGGAACTCGATGGCCCGGTCGAGCTGGCCGTCGTGCTCCAGCCGGCTGATCATGCGGGCGTGCACGTCGACCATCGAGACGGCCTGGGCCACCGCGTTGGCCAGCACGACGTTCTGCGCGTAGTTGTTGCGCAGCACCAGGTGGCCGACCTCGTCGGTCATCTCGGCGAGCAGCTTGTTCCGCTGCTTGACCGTCATGTCGCCGTCGGCGACCACCTGGTTGAGCAGGATCTTGATGTTCACCTCGTGGTCCGAGGTGTCCACGCCGGCCGAGTTGTCGATGGCGTCGGTGTTGATCCAGCCGCCGGTGGCCTCGGGGCCGCCGGTGGAGGCGTACTCGATCCGGCCGAGCTGGGTGCAGCCGAGGTTGCCGCCCTCGCCGACCACCCGGGCCCGGACCTGGCCGCCGTTGACCCGGATCGGGTCGTTGGCCTTGTCGCCCACCTCGGCGTTGGTCTCGGCGGAGGACTTGATGTAGGTGCCGATGCCGCCGTTCCAGAACAGGTCCACCGGGGCCTGCAGGATCGCCTTCATCAGCTCGGCCGGGGTCAGCTTGGTCTCGGTGATGCCGAGCCGCTCGCGGACCTGGGCGGAGAGCTGGATCGCCTTGGCGGAGCGCGGGAAGACGCCGCCGCCGGACGAGATCAGGCTCTTGTCGTAGTCGTCCCAGGAGCTGCGCGGCACGTCGAACAGCCGCCGCCGCTCGGCGAAGGAGACCGCCGCGTCCGGGTTCGGGTCCAGGAAGATGTGCCGGTGGTCGAAGGCGGCCACCAGCCGGATGTGCTCGCTGAGCAGCATGCCGTTGCCGAACACGTCACCGGACATGTCGCCGATGCCGACCACGGTGAAGTCCTCGGTCTGGGTGTCGTGGCCCAGCTCGCGGAAGTTCCGCTTGACGGACTCCCAGGCGCCGCGCGCCGTGATGCCCATGCCCTTGTGGTCGTACCCGGCCGAGCCGCCGGAGGCGAACGCGTCGCCCAGCCAGAAGCCGTAGCTCTCGGCCACGCCGTTGGCGATGTCCGAGAAGGTCGCGGTGCCCTTGTCGGCGGCGACCACCAGGTAGGTGTCGTCCTCGTCGTGCCGGACCACCTCGGACGGGTGCACGACCTCGCCGGCCACCAGGTTGTCGGTGATGTCCAGCAGCGCCGAGATGAAGGTCTTGTACGAGGCGACGCCCTCGGCCAGCCAGGCGTCCCGGTCCACCGACGGGTCCGGCAGCTGCTTGGCGACGAAGCCGCCCTTGGCGCCGACCGGCACGATCACGGTGTTCTTGACCATCTGGGCCTTGACCAGGCCGAGGATCTCGGTGCGGAAGTCCTCGCGCCGGTCGGACCAGCGCAGACCGCCGCGGGCCACCTTGCCGAAGCGCAGGTGCACGCCCTCGACCCGGGGCGAGTAGACCCAGATCTCGAAGGCCGGGCGCGGGGCGGGCAGGTCCGGGATGGCCTTGGGGTCGAACTTCATCGACACGTAGGAGTGCCGCTCGCCGTCACCGGCGTGCTGGAAGAAGTTGGTCCGCAGGGTGGCCCTGATCAGGTGCAGGAAGGAGCGCAGGATGCGGTCCTCGTCCAGCGAGACGACCTCGTCCAGGGCGCCGGAGAGCTCCTCCAGGATGCCCTCGGTGTTCTCCACGGCACCGGCCTGGTGGGCCGGGCTGAGGCGCGCCTCGAAGAGGTTCACCAGCAGCCGGGTGGTGTGGATGTTGTTGCGGAGCGCGTCCTCCATGTAGTCCTGGGAGAAGGTGCTCCCGGCCTGCCGGAGGTACTTGGCGTAGGCGCGCAGCACCACGGCCTGACGCCAGGTCAGACCGGCGGTGAGCACCAGCTCGTTGAAGCCGTCGTTCTCCGCCTTGCCGGTCCAGGTCGCCGAGAAGGCGTCCTGGAAGCGCTCGCGCGCCTCGTCGGTGAGCGCGGCGGCCTCGCGCAGCCGCAGGCCGAAGTCGTAGACCCAGGCCTTGGAGCCGTCCTCGCGGGTGAGCGCGTACGGGCGCTCGTCGAGCACCTCGACGCCCAGGCGCTGGAGCACCGGCAGGACCTCGGTCAGCGAGATCGGGCCGCCGACCCGGTAGACCTTGAAGCGGCGCTCGTCGTCGCCCGCGCCGACCGGCTGGTAGAGGTTGAGCCGGAAGTCGCCCTCGCCGCTCAGCGCCTCGATCTGCTTGAGGTCGGCGACGGCGGTGCGCGGCGGGAAGTCGGCGCGGTAGCCGTCGGGGAAGGCGTTGGCGTAGCGGCGCCCGAGCTCGGCGGCGCGCTCCTCGCCCAGCTCGACGTGCAGCTGGTCGTGGAAGCCGTCCATCCAGAACCGGGCGGCCTCGGAGAGCTTGGCCTCGATCCGCTCCACCTCGGAGTCGGTCAGCGAGGGGAGCTCGCTGCCCTTGGCGACCCGGACCACGAAGTGCAGTCGGGTCAGCACCGACTCGGTGGACCAGACGGTGTACTCGATGTTCTCGCCGTTCAGCTCCTGCTTGAGGATGTCCATCAGGCGGAGCCGGATCCGGGTGGTGTACCGGTCGCGCGGCAGGTAGATCAGCGCGGAGAAGTAGCGCCCGTACTCGTCCTGACGGAGGAACAGCCGCAGCCGGCGGCGCTCCTGCAGGTAGAGCACGCTGGTGGCGATGGAGAGCAGCTGCTCGGCCGGGGTCTGGAAGATCTCGTCCCGGGGGAAGGTCTCCAGGATCTGCAGCAGGTCGCGGCCGTCGTGGCTCTCGCCGGCGAAGCCGGAGCCGGCCAGCACCTCCTGCACCTTGCGGCGGACCACCGGGATGCGGGTGACCGACTCGGTGTAGGCGGCCGAGGAGAACAGGCCGAGGAAGCGGCGCTCGCCGATCACGTTGCCCTGGGCGTCGAAGCGCTTCACGCCGACGTAGTCCAGGTAGGCGGGGCGGTGCACGGTGGACTTGCTGTTGGCCTTGGTGAGGACCAGCAGCTTCTTCTCGTGCGCCTTCGCCCGGACCGGGGCGGACATCCGGCCGAACGCCTCGGAGACCGGGTGGTGGTCGGTGTCGTGGCTCAGCGGGTCGGAGCGCAGGATGCCGAGGCCGGTGCCGGGGACGGCCCGCAGCACCTCCTCGCCCTCGTGCTCGGCCAGGTCGTACTCGCGGTAGCCGAGGAAGGTGAACTTGTCGTCGGCCAGCCAGCGCATCAGCTCCCAGGCCTCACCGACCTCCTGCTCGGCCAGGTGGGCCGGGGGCTGCTCGGCCAGCTCGTCGGCGAGCCGGAGCGCGGAGTCGCGCATCTTGCCCCAGTCCTCGACGACCTCGCGGACGTCGCCGAGCACCCGGCGCAGGTTGGACTCGATCGCGCGGAGGTCCTCGCGGTCGGTCTCCCGGTCGATCTCGATGTGCATCCAGGACTCGACCGTGGCGTCGGCGGGCCACTCGGTGCCGGCCGCCTGGCTGCGTGCGCAGGCGTCCAGGTCGAGGATCTCCAGCAGCTTGCCGGTCAGGTCACGGCGGACCACCAGCTGGGGGTGGATCACCACGTGGATGCCCCGGTCCAGGCGGCTCAGCTCGTTGGTGACCGAGTCGACCAGGAAGGGCATGTCGTCGGTGACGACCTCGACCACGGTGTGGCCGCAGGACCAGCCGTTCTCCTCCACCGTGGGGGTGTAGACCCGGACCTCGGCGGTGCCCTGCGGGCGCTTGAGCCCGAGGCGGTACTGCGAGGCCGCCGCGCCGTAGACGTCCACCGGGTCGCGGTCGACCAGGTCCTCCGGGGCGGTGTGGAGGTAGTAGTAGCGCAGGTACGAAGCCAGAGCGCCGTTGCTCAGACCCTCTCCCGGCGCCGCTCCCCCCACCTGGCTGTTCTCAGCGGCTGCCGCTGCCTTCGTGAGCAGCTCGGCCTTGGCTGCGTCCAGCTTGGTCTGCATTGCTTTCATGGCTCCTGTCGCGCGCCGTTGCGTGACTCGGTGATGGTCCGGGTACACCGCCGGGCCTACCCGCAATCCTCCCGTACTACCGGAGGAAAGTGGCCCATGGCACGCATGAAGCGACCTTCGCCCGGGTAATGAGACGGATTCGGCACCCGACGACGCCACTCACCCTAACCAAAGCAAAGCAAGGTGTCAGGGGACATGGAGGCACAAAGCCGGAGGAAGATCACCCCGTCCTGGACACGATGTCCAAACCGACGGGTCACATGACTCCCCGTCAGACCAGCCCGCCGCGCACCAGTTCGACCGCCTCCGCCAGCGTGTCCACCACCGGGACGCCGAGCCCGGCCAGCTTCTCCCGGGTGTGCGAACCCCCGGTGTACAGCACCGCACGGGCACCCGCCCGCGAGGCGGCCACCGCGTCGTCGGCCGCGTCCCCGATCACCACGGTGTGCGCCGGGTCCTGCCCGAGCCGCTCCAGGTGGGCCAGCAGGTACGCGCTCTTGCCCGTCCCGTAGGACTCGCCGACCCGGCCGTCCACCCGGACGAAGTGCTCCTCGATCCCCCGGGCCCGCACCTGCGGCACCAGCCGGTGGTGCTCGTGCATCGACAGCAGCGACTGGCTGCGGCCGTCCGCCCGCCAGCCGGCCAGCAGGGCGGCCGCGCCCTCGGTCAGGCCGCAGGCGTCGGCCAGCTCCTGGTAGCGGTCCTGGAAGGCGAGGTCGAGCACGGTCCACTCGTCCCGGCTGGGCTCGCGGCCGAGCAGCCGCTCGTAGAACTTCGGGATCGGGAAGGTGTACAGCTCGCGGTAGCGCTGCAGTGTGATCGGCGCCATCCCGAGGGTGGCGAAGGCGGCGTTGCTGGCCTCCACCACGGCTGCCATGTCGTGCAGCAGGGTGCCGTTCCAGTCCCAGACGATGTGCGTGCTCACCCGCGAACGGTACCCGGCCGGGGCGGCGGGGCGTCCCCCAGGTGGCCCCCTCGGACTGCGCCCGGCGCCTCGCTAGGCTGTGGCGCAAAGGCCCGGTCCAAGGGAGGAAGTTCCGTGACATCCGTGCAGTCGCGATCCGTCGGCGAGTACCAGGAACTGCTGGGACGGGGGCTGTCCCTGGACCTGACGCGGGGCAAGCCGTCGCCGCGCCAGCTCGACCTCTCGCAGGACCTGCTCGCCCAGCCGGTCGGGCACACCGCCGCCGACGGCACCGACTGCCGCAACTACGGCGGCCTGCAGGGTCTGACCGAGCTGCGGGAGATCTTCGCCGGGCTGCTCGGCGTGCCGGTGGCGCAGCTGGTCGCGCTGGACAACTCCAGCCTGGCCCTGATGCACGACAGCCTGGTGCACGCGATGCTCAGCGGGGTGCCGGGCTCGGAGCGCCGCTGGGCGGACGAGCCGGAGATCGCCTTCCTCTGCCCCGTCCCCGGCTACGACCGCCACTTCGCGCTCTGCGAGCGCTTCGGCATCAAGATGATCCCGGTCCCGATGACGGACGAGGGCCCGGACCTGGCCGTGGTCGAGGAGCTGGTGGCCGGCGACGCCCGGATCAAGGGCATCTGGTGCGTTCCGAAGTACAGCAACCCGGACGGCGTCTCCTACAGCGCCGAAACGGTCCACCGCCTCGGCGCGATGCCGACCGCCGCCCCGGACTTCCGGATCTTCTGGGACAACGCCTACGCGGTGCACCACCTGACCGACGAAGAGGTCGAGCTCGCCGACGTGCTGACCGCCTGCGCCGAGGGCGGCCACCCGGACCGGGCGTTCGTCTTCGCCTCCACCTCGAAGGTCACCACGGCCGGCAGCGGCGTGGCCTTCTTCGGCTCCTCGCCGGCCAACGTGGCCTGGCTGCTCGGCCACACCGGCAAGCGGACCATCGGCCCGGACAAGATCAACCAGCTGCGGCACGTCGCCTTCCTGCGCGACGCGGACGGGGTGCGGGCCCACATGCGCCGCCACCGGGAGCTGCTGGAGCCGAAGTTCGCGCTGGTCGAGCGGATCCTCACCGAGGAGTTCGGCGACCACCCCGAGGTCACCTGGTCCAAGCCGAAGGGCGGCTACTTCGTCTCGCTGGAGGTGCCGCGGGGCACCGCCCGCACCGTGGTCAAGCTGGCCGGCGCCGCCGGTGTCGCGCTGACCCCGGCCGGCGCCACCCACCCGTACGGCGACGACCCGGCCGACCGGACCATCCGGATCGCCCCCAGCTACCCCGAGCCGGCCGACCTGGAGTCCGCGGTGCGCGCGCTCGCGGTCTGCGTCCGCGAGGCGCTGGCCACCGCCGAGCCGCAGGGCTGATCCACCGTCCGGTGCCCGGGGCCTGACCACGCGTCAGCCCCCGGGCGCCGGACACGGCGGAGGGCCGGCTCCCCTCGAACCGGCCCTCCGCCGCACCACCGCCCGTGCACCCCGCGGGCCCCGGCTCAGCCGGCCGCCCCCGGGGTGGAGCCGTCGGCCAGCAGCTCGCGCAGCACCCGGTCGACCTGCTCGTGCACGCGCTCGGTGCCCGGGGGCACCAGCTCCTCGGTCTGCCGGACCCAGTCCGCCACCGTCTCGGCGGACGCCTGGAGCAGCACGTCGCCCTCCAGCGAGCGGAGCATCAGGGTGAGCAGGCCGCGCCCGCCGACGGTGGTCGGCCAGACCCGGACGTCCCCGTTCCCGGTGGCCCGGTAGACGCCCTCGGCCAGCAGCTCCCGGGCGAAGTACCAGCTGACCGGCGAGGCCGACTGCACGTGGAAGGTGACGTGCACGGCGTACGGGTCCTCGGTGCGGTAGCCCAGGCGGGCCCGCACCGGGATGCTGTCCTGCGGCGACACCAGCAGATCCATCGTCAGGTCGCGCTCCAGCACCCCGCCGTCCACGTCACGGCTCTTCGTCTCACGGCTCTCCATCGTGCGCTCTCCTCCGCTCGTCCCGTCCGGCGCCCTGAGAACGACCCCGGATGCGGGTCGGTATCCGGGAATCCGCAACCCTGTAGGGACGGACAGCCGGGGCCCGGTCGGATCTGTCGGCCGCGACAAAGCAGGTGCGAAGCACCCGCCGGGCGCCGAGCGGACCCCGGCCCGGCGGCCCGCGCACCCGTCCGGATGACATGGCGTCAACTCCGCGACACCCCCTCACCCCTCGAACGCCCGGCCGCCCGCCCGGCCGTCCCGCCACCCCACCGCGCACCCGTGCCCGGCCGGGCACGAACGGCCCCGGAGCGCCCGGACGGGCGCTTCCTACCCTGGCCGCCATGGACACTCAACCGACCACCGTGCTGGGGGAATCGACCAAACGCCTGGCCGGCATCCTGCTCGACGGCCTGACCGAACTGACCGAGGAGACGGTCCGCCGGATCCGCGAGGAGCTGAAGGTCTACCAGGACGCGGGCCCGCTGCCGGCCGGCCAGCTGCACGAAGCCGTCCGGGACAACCTCGCCTACTCGCTGCGCGGCCTGACCGGCGAGCGGATCACCCTGGAGGCCCCCCGGGTCACCGGCCGCCGCCGGGCCGAGCAGGGCGTGCCCCTGGCCATGGTGCAGACCGCCTACCGGCTCGGCTTCCGCTGCCTCTGGGAGCGGATGGTCTCCGAGGCCGACCGCACCGGAGTGGCCAGCAGTGCCGACCTGGTCGCGATGGCCAGCGAGGTCTGGCGGTACAACGACGAGGTGGTCGGCGCCATGGTGGACGCCTTCAACGAGCGCACCGCCGCCCTCAAGATCCAGTGGGACCAGGAGCGTTCGGCCCTGGTCGACGTGGTGCTGCGCGGCGGGATGGGCAACCCCGGGCTGGTGCTGGAGGCCGCCGACATGCTCACCCTGCCCTACGACGGCACCTTCGCCGTGGTGGTCGCGCACGCCCCCGGCCTGGCCCGGCAGGCCCTGCCGGACATCGAACCGGCCCTGCGCAGCCACGACATGGGCTCCGCCTGGCGGCTCACCCCGGACGCCCACATCGGCATCGTCTCCATGCAGGACGGCAACGCGATGGAGCAACTGGTCGAGACGCTACGGCTGCAGACCGTCCGCCGGGCCGGTGTCAGCCCCTGCTACTCCAGACTCGACCAGACCCCGCAGGCCCTGCACCTGGCCCAGGTCGCGCTGGCCAGCGCGGCTCCCCGCTCCGAGACCGTCTCGGTCTTCGACGCCGCGCCGCTGCCGATGCTGGTGGTCAGCTCACCCTCCACCGCCTCCCGGATCGGCCACCAGGTGCTGGGCCCGCTGATGGACCTGCCGGAGAGCCAGCGCGAACAGCTGCTCACCACCATGTCCACCTACTTCGCGGTGGACGGCTCCGCCGACCGGGCGGGCAAGCTGCTGTTCTGCCACCCCAACACCATCCGCTACCGGCTGCGCCGGATCGAGCAGCTCAGCGGGCGCTCCTTCGAACGGCCCCTGGACTCGGCCGAGCTCTACATCGCCCTGCAGGCGGTGCTCCGCCTGCCCGGGGTGGTCCGCGATCCGCTGCACTGACCCCTGAGGGCCCGTCAGGCCAGCAGGCCCGGGATCTCCTGGGTGGCGAACCAGAGCAGCTCGTGGTCCTCGGCTCCGTCCACGGTGAACTGCGCGTCCGCGTCGCCGCCGTCGGCCGCACCGATCGCCGAAGCCGCCGCCGCCACGTCGGCCACCACGTCCGCGTCCGCCACGTCCGCGTGCACGGCCGCCGCCTTGGCCAGCGGCAGCGGGCCCTTCAGCGTGATCCGGCCGAGCGAGGCCTGGTCCTGGTACTCGTCGCCGGGGAACGGCGCCACCGCCGAGTCCGCGACGTCCACCGCCACCACCACCCGGCGACGCGGCGCCTGCGGGTCGGCCGCCAGCAGCCGCAGGGCCGCCTCGGCCGCCCGGTTCAGCGCGGCGTACTCCAGCTCCTCCAGGTCGTCGCTGACGTACCACTCGCGCAGCGCCGGGGTCACCGCGTAGGCCACCGACTGGTCCAGCGCGCCACCGGGGTGCGCGACGGCCAGCGCGGCCAGGGTGGTGGGCACGTACACGCGCATCGGGGGCTCCGGTTCCTCGGACGATCGGGACAGCCAAACAATACGCACCCGGGCCCGGCCGGGCTCACCCCCGCAGGGCCCGCGCGGTGGTGTGCAGGGCGGTCTCCAGGGTGAGCGCGCGGCGCACCGGGTCCATCATGTTCGGCCCCATCGCCGCCAGGTCCTCCAGCGTCGGGGCCAGCACCTGCACCCGCACCCCCGAGGCCCGCAGCTCCCGCACCTCGCGGAACAGCTGACGGGTCACCACCCGCCGGTAGCGGCCGACCAGTTGCACCAGCACCCCGCGCGGCCGGTCCCGCCGCCGCCACTCCCGCACCGCGCCCACCGGGCCCCCGCGCGCGTCCCGGCCGTCCGGCCAGACCGGCCGCAGCGCCATCGGCGCCAGCACGTACACCTCGTCCAGGCCCCGGCCGAGCATCAGGTCGGCGTTGGTCGCCGACCAGCAGCCGCCGTCCACGTACCGGGCCCCGCCCAGCTCCACCGGCGCGAACCAGCCCGGGATCGCGCAGGAGGCCATCACCGCGTCGGCCGGCTCCGCCACCGGCTGCCCCGGATCGCCGAACACCACCCGCCGCCCGGTGCCGTAGTCCACCGCCACCACCCGCAGCGGGCCGTCCACCGCCGCGCCCGCCCCGGTCAGCCCGCGCACCAGCTCGCCGACCGGCGCCACCGACCCCCGTCCGGTCGGCGCGACCGCCGAGACCATGGTCAGGAACGGGTACCCGCGCGGATCGCGCAGCGCGTCCCGCAGCAGCCCCGGCGAGCCGAACCCGGGCCGCGGCAGCGGTGGCCGCGCCCCGCCCAGCGCGGCCTCGTACCCGAACCCCACCCCCGCCAGCGGCCCCGCCGTCAGCTCCAGCCCGCGCTGGTGGTCCGTCAGCTCCGCCGTCCCCACGCCCGCCGCCAGCACCGCCCCCAGGATCGACCCGGCCGAGGTCCCGAGCACCACCTCGGCCTCCCCCGGCCGCCACCCGGTCTCCTCCTCCACCGCCCGCAACGCACCCACCGCCCAGGCCGCCCCCAGCACCCCGCCCCCGCCGAGCACCAAGCCCCGTCGCACCCGGCACCTCCTCCGCTCGCCACCGCGCACTCCACCGACCGGCCCTCACGGTACGTCCCCCTTCGGGCCCACCCCCCGCGCCCCGCCGGTCAACCCCGTACGCTCCCACCGCCCGCCGGAGCCCTGCCCGCCCAGTGCGAACCACCCGGATAGGTGACACCCCGGCCCGGCTGCGCCGCGCACCCGGCGGTCCGTTGCCACCGCTCCGGGGCCCGGGTACCAAGGAGCCGTACCCGCACCGCTCCGCACGAAGGGCGCCGCCGATGACCGCTCCCACCGCCGCCGCACCCCGGGTCCGAGCCCTGGTCCACCCGCACCCCCGCCGACCCGAGCGCACCCCGCGCCGCCCGCACCCCGTCGGTGAACTGACCCCCCGTCACCCCCGGGCCGCCTGCGCCCCCGCCCGCACCGAACTCAGCCGGCTCGCCGCCCGCTTCGCCCACCGCCTGATCGAGGTCCTCACCGGACACCGCCCGGCCGGCCAGCTCCAGCGCCACACCACCCTGCCCGGCTACCAGCAGCTCACCGCCTTGGTCCGCAGCGGCCCCCTCCGCCCCCGGGGCCGCCTCACCCCCCACCGCCTCGGCCGGGTCTACGACTCCGCCCCCACCCCGCGCGCCCTGGAGGTCTGCGTCCGGGTCGAGTTCGGCCCCCGCCACCACATGGTCGCCTTCCGCCTGGAGCAGCACCGCCGCACCGACCAGTGGCAGTGCACCGCCGTCGAGGCCCGCTAGCGCTCCGCGCCGACGGCCGCCAGGGCACACGCCAAGAGGGTCCGGGGCTCCGCCGCGCGGGCGCGCCAACGCCCGGCAGCACACACGCCAAGGGGCGCGAGACTCCACCGATCTGCGGCTCCGCCGCGCGGGCGCGCCAACGCCCGGCACGGCACACGCCAAGGGGCGCGAGGAACTGCGCGCTCCGGGAGGCGGCCGACCTGCCACTGATGCTCCAAGAGCCAGTCGCCGGTGCTGCCGTTCCCCTTCGCGCAGTTCCCCACGCCCCTGAGGCCGCCGCCCTGCCGGGCCACTGCGTACCGCTGCCGCCTACTTCTTCCGACAGCCCTTCCGCCAACGCCCGGCACGGCACACGCCAAGGGGCGCGAGGAACTGCGCGCTCCGGGAGGCGGCCCACCTGCCACTGATACTCCAAGAGCCAGTCGCCGGTGCTGCCGTTCCCCTTCGCGCAGTTCCCCACGCCCCTGAGGCCGCCGCCCTGCCAGGCCGCTGCGTACCGCTCCCGCCTACTTCTTCCGACAGCCCTTCCGCCAACGCCCGGCACGGCACACGCCAAGGGGCGCGAGGAACTGCGCGCTCCGGGAGGCGGCCCACCTGCCACTGATACTCCAAGAGCCAGTCGCCGGTGCTGCCGTTCCCCTTCGCGCAGTTCCCCACGCCCCTGAGGCCGCCGCCCTGCCAGGCCGCTGCGTACCGCTCCCGCCTACTTCTTCCGACAGCCCTTCCGCCAACGCCCGGCACGGCACACGCCAAGGGGCGCGAGGAACTGCGCGCTCCGGGAGGCGGCCCACCTGCCACTGATACTCCAAGAGCCAGTCGCCGGTGCTGCCGTTCCCCTTCGCACAGTTCCCCACGCCCCTGAGGCCGCCGCCCTGCCAGGCCGCTGCGTACCGCTCCCGCCTACTTCTTCCGACAGCCCTTCCGCCAACGCCCGGCACGGCACACGCCAAGGGGCGCGAGGAACTGCGCGCTCCGGGAGGCGGCCCACCTGCCACTGATACTCCAAGAGCCAGTCGCCGGTGCTGCCGTTCCCCTTCGCACAGTTCCCCGCGCCCCTGCGGCCGCCGCCCTGCCAGGCCGCTGCGTACCGCTGCCGCTTACTTCTTCCGGCGGCCCTTCGCCGCGCGCGCGGCCTTGCGCCGCTCCGCCCGGGTCAGACCGTCGCCGTCCTCGACACCGTCCTCGAAGTCGCCCTCGATCACGCTCTCGTCGCCGTCCACCGACGGGGCGGTGTAGTGCAGACGCTGCGGCTTCGGGGCCTCCAGGCCCTTCGCCTTGATCTCCGGGCGGCCGGCCGCCTGGTCCTTCTCCAGCCGGGCCAGGGTCTCCTCGGTGTCCGCCAGCGGCACCTCCTCGACCTGCTGCTCGACCTGGACCTCCAGGTTGAACAGGTAGCCGACCGACTCCTCCTTGATGCCCTCCATCATCGCGGAGAACATGTCGAAGCCCTCGCGCTGGTACTCGACCAGCGGGTCGCGCTGGGCCATCGCCCGCAGGCCGATGCCCTCCTGGAGGTAGTCCATCTCGTAGAGGTGCTCACGCCAGCGGCGGTCCAGCACCGAGAGCACCACGCGCCGCTCCAGCTCCCGCATGATCTCCGCGCCGAGCGCGTCCTCACGGGCGCCGTACTGCCCCTGCACGTCCTCCTGGAGCGCCTTGACCAGGAACTCGGCGGTCAGCCCGGCCGGGCCGCCGGCCTCCTCCTCCAGCTCCTCCAGGTCCAGCGTCACCGGGTAGAGCTGCTTGAGCGCCGCCCACAGCTTGTCGAGGTCCCAGTCGTCCTCGAAGCCCTCGCCGGTCGCGGCGCTGACGTACGCCTCCACGGTGTCGTCCATGAAGTGCGTGACCTGCTCCTGCAGGTCCTCGCCCTCCAGCACGCGACGCCGCTCGCCGTAGATGACCTCGCGCTGACGGTTCAGCACCTCGTCGTACTTGAGGACGTTCTTGCGGATCTCGAAGTTCTGCTGCTCGACCTGGGTCTGCGCCGAGGCGATCGCCCGGGTGACCATCTTCGACTCGATCGGCACGTCCTCCGGCACGTTGGCCATCGCCAGCACGCGCTCGACCATGCCGGCCTTGAACAGCCGCATCAGGTCGTCGCCCAGCGAGAGGTAGAACCGGGACTCGCCCGGGTCGCCCTGACGGCCGGAGCGGCCGCGCAGCTGGTTGTCGATCCGGCGGGACTCGTGCCGCTCGGTGCCGAGCACGTACAGCCCGCCGAGCTCCTGGACCTCGGCCTGCTCGGCCTTGACGGCCGCCTTGGCCTTCTCCAGCGCGGCCGGGAAGCCGGCCTCGTACTGCTCGGGGGTGTCGATCTCGGTGATGCCGCGCTGCGCCAGCTCGGCCACCGCGAGGTGCTCCGCGTTGCCGCCGAGCATGATGTCGGTGCCTCGGCCGGCCATGTTGGTGGCGACCGTGACCGCGCCCCGGCGCCCGGCCTGGGCGACGATCTGCGCCTCGCGCTCGTGGTGCTTGGCGTTCAGCACCTCGTGCGGGACGCCGCGCTTGCGCAGCTCCTGCGAGAGGTACTCGGACTTCTCGACCGAGACGGTGCCGACCAGCACCGGCTGGCCCTTCTCGTGCTTGGCGACGATGTCCTCGACCACGGCGGCGAACTTGGCCGGCTCGGACTTGTAGATCAGGTCCGGCTGGTCGATCCGCAGCGGGGTCTTGTTGGTCGGGATCGGCACCACGCCGAGCTTGTAGATCTGGTGGAACTCGGCCGCCTCGGTGGTGGCGGTACCGGTCATGCCGCCGAGCTTGTCGTAGAGGCGGAAGAAGTTCTGCAGGGTGACGGTGGCCAGGGTCTGGTTCTCGTTCTGGACCTCCACACCCTCCTTGGCCTCGATCGCCTGGTGCATGCCCTCGTTGTAGCGGCGGCCGGCCAGGATGCGACCGGTGTGCTCGTCGACGATCATGACTTCGCCGTTCATGACGACGTAGTCCTTGTCGTTCTTGTAGAGCTCCTTGGCCTTGATGGCGTTGTTCAGGAAGCCGACGAGCGGGGTGTTGACCGACTCGTAGAGGTTGTCGATGCCGAGGTAGTCCTCGACCCGCGAGACGCCCTCCTCCAGCACACCGACGGTGCGCTTCTTCTCGTCGACCTCGTAGTCGCGGTCGCGCTTGAGGCGCAGCACCAGCTTGGCGAAGTCGGCGTACCACTTGGTCGCCTGGTCGGCCGGGCCGGAGATGATCAGCGGGGTACGGGCCTCGTCGATCAGGATCGAGTCGACCTCGTCGACCACCGCGAAGTTGTGGCCGCGCTGGACCAGCTCCTCCTGCGACCACGCCATGTTGTCGCGGAGGTAGTCGAAGCCGAACTCGTTGTTGGTGCCGTAGGTGATGTCGCAGGCGTACTGGCGCTTGCGCTCGGCGGGCGACATGTTCGCCAGGATCACGCCGACCTCGAGGCCGAGGAAGCGGTGCACCCGGCCCATCCACTCCGAGTCGCGCTCGGCGAGGTAGTCGTTGACGGTGATCAGGTGGACGCCCTTGCCGCTCAGCGCGTTCAGGTACGCGGGCAGGGTGCCGACCAGGGTCTTGCCCTCGCCGGTGCGCATCTCGGCGACGTAGCCCAGGTGCAGCGCGGCGCCGCCCATCAGCTGGACGTCGTAGTGGCGCTGGCCGAGCACCCGCTTGGCCGCCTCGCGGACGGTGGCGAACGCCTCGGGGAGGATGTCGTCCAGGGTCTCGCCGTCGGCGAGGCGCTGCTTGTACTCGTCGGTGAGTGCCCGCAGGTCCTCGTCGCTGAGGTTGACGAAGTCCTCTTCGATGGAGTTGACCTGGGCAGCAATCCGCTGGAGCTTGCGAAGGACCTTGCCCTCACCGGCGCGCAGGATCTTGTCGAAGACGGACACTAGGGCGGGCTCCTTGCCTGTTCGGCGTTGGACGGCAGCACGGTGGGTCGACCCCGCCGCACGGGCCATCGTATGCGAGGGAGCCAACGCGCCGGGAGGTGCGTCAGCACGGTATTCCCGTGTCACCCGTGGGTGCACAACGGCCGAATGTGTCCCGGGCCGGGCAATTCGGTCACCGTCCGGGCCCTCGCGCTGGTTGTACGCACCGGAAGCCGACTTGGTTCCCGTACCACCGCCACCGCCGTCACCACCGCTGTCAGTGCCTGCGTCTACCCTGCGCGGCATGACCGCCACGTCCTCCCCCGTCCTCGAACTCTCCGCCGACGAGGCCCGCCGGATCGCGCTGCGGGCCCAGGGCCTGCTCGGTGCCCCGGACCGCCGGGGCGGTGTCCGGGGCGTGCTCCGCCACCTCGGCGCGGTCCAGCTGGACACCATCTCGGTGCTGGCCCGCTCGCACGAGCTGATCCCGTACGCGCGCCTCGGCGCGGTGGGCCGCCCGGCGGTGGAGGCCGCGTACTGGGGCGGCGGCACCTCCTTCGAGTACTGGTCGCACGCGGCCTGCGTGCTGCCGGTCGAGGAGTGGCCGCTGTTCGCCTTCCGGCGCCGCGCCTACCGGGCCAAGGGCAGCGTCTGGGGCCACGGCTCCGAGGAGCGGACGTACCGTCAGGTGCTGGACCGGCTGCGCGCGGAGGGCCCGCTGACCTCCACCGAGCTGGGCGGCGCCAAGCGCACCTCGGAGTGGTGGGACTGGTCGGAGACCAAGGTCACCGTGGAGAAGGCACTGGCCTTCGGCGACGTGGTCTGCACCGACCGGCGCAGCTGGAAGCGGGTGTACGCGCTGGCCGAGCAGGCGATCCCGGCCGAGCAGCTGGCCGAGGACCCGTCCGACGCGGAGTGCGTGCGCCGCCTGATGGCCCAGGCCGGCGCCGCGCTGGGCGTGGCCACCCGGGCCGACCTGCAGGACTACTACCGGCTGAAGGCCGAGCACGTCGAGGCGGCGCTGCCGGAGTCCGGCCTGGTGCCGGTGACGGTGGCCGGCTGGGCCGCTCCGGCCTGGGCCGATCCGGCGGCGCTGGAGTCGGCCCCGCGCGGGCGGCACCGCACCACTCTGCTGTCGCCGTTCGACTCGCTGATCTGGGACCGGCCCCGGACGGAGCGGATCTTCGGCCTGACGCACCGTCTGGAGGCGTACACCCCGAAGGAGAAGCGGGTGCACGGCTACTTCGCCATGCCGCTGCTGGCCGGCGGCCGGCTGGTCGGCCGGGTCGATCCGGCCCGGGAGGGGAAGACCCTGGTGGCCCGTCAGGTCTCGCTGGACTCGCCGCGCCACCTGCCCGCCCTGGCCGAGGCGCTGCGCGAGGCGGCCGGCTGGGTGGGCTGCTCCGCCGTCCGGGTGGAGCGGTTGTCCGACGAGGGGATGCGCCCCGCGCTGGCCGCACTGATCGGGTGATCCCGGCCGGCCCGGCGTGTCCGGACGGCTCCTGCGGCGTTCCCCTGGGGTGTCCGTCCGCACCACCGACCGGAGCCGTCCATGGGCCTGACCGCCACCCGCCGCAGCCTGCTCGGCGCCGCCGCCGCGCCCGGCCCGGCGGCGGGCGTACGGATCGAGACGGTCGGCGCAAGCGGCACCGGGGAATCCTGCGACGGTGCCCCGGCGGCCGCACCGAGGTCTTCGAGGCCGACCACGCGCCGGTCACCAACCCGTTCAGCACCCTGGGGTCCGGCCGGATCGAGCCGCTGATGCCCCACCCCGAGCGCCGAGCGGTGACCGAGCTGCACGACGACTCGGCGACCAAGGTGCTGCTGGAGTTCCGGCACCGCTTCCGAGCAGACGGTCCGGGCGGCTTCACCGGCGTCGGCGTCACTTCGCGGGCGAGCACACCAGCCTCAAGCCGGCCTGGATCGAGGGCGCGCCGGAGTCCGCCGTGCGCGCCTTCCTCGAACTGCAGGCCCGCTGACGGGCGGTCAGCCGATCTCCAGGATCTTCTCCCGCATCGCGTAGACCACGGCCTCCATCCGGGAGTGCAGCTGGAGCTTCTCCAGGATGTTGCGCACGTGGTTCTTCACGGTGTTCTCGGAGATGAAGAGCTCCTTGGCGATCTCCCGGTTGTTCATCCCGGTGGCGACCAGCTTGAGCACCTCCAGCTCACGCTCGGTCAGCCTCGGCGCGGGCAGCAACTCCCGCTCGTCCGAGCGCCGTTGGATCATCGACTTGAATTCGGTGAGCAGCTTGGAGGCCATCGCCGGGCTGATCTGCGACTGCCCGTCGGCCACCGCCCGGATCGCGGTGGCCACCTCGTCCGTGGAGATCTCCTTCAGCAGGTAGCCGGTGGCGCCCGCCTTGATCGCCTCGTAGAGGTCGGCCTCCTCGTCGCTTATCGTCAGCATGATGATCTTGGCGCTGGGCACCACGTCCTTGATCGCGGTGCACGCCTCGATCCCGCTGCGGCGTGGCATCCGGACGTCCATCAGGATGATGTCCGGCAGCAGGTCGGCCGCCTTGAGCACGGCCTCCGCACCGTCCCCGGCCTCACCGACCACCCGGATGTCGGGCTCCTCGGCCAGCACGATCTCCAGCCCCCGGCGGAACAACGCGTGGTCGTCCACCACCAGCACCCGGATCGGCTCGTCCCGCTGCGGCGGTCCGTCCGGATCCTCCGCCGGTCCGGCCGCCAGACCGAATCGCTCCCCCATCCGCCCCTCCCCGCCGCCCGGTCAGTGTCGGCACATCATTCCACGAAGCACCGTCGGCCGATCACCCTCCGCCGTCGGCCCGCCCGGAACGGGTGACCCCCCGCAGGCCGTGGCCTGCGGGGGGTCACCCGTTCCGCTCCTCGCCGATCAGTCCTGGTCCGGGCCCCCGATGGCCCCGCCGGCGTCACTGGCCGGGCCGGTGCTCGAGCCGTCGGTGGACAGGTGGATCACGCCGTAGTGGTAGCCGTGCCGCCGGTACACCACGCTCGGCAGCCCGCTGTCCTTCTCCACGAACAGGTAGAAGTCGTGGCCGACCAGCTCCATCTCGTACAGCGCCTGGTCCAGCGACATGGGCGTGGCGCCGTGGGTCTTCTCCCGGACGACGAGCGGTCCGTCGCCCTCCACCTCCAGCGATCCCATCATGGTCTTGCGGGCCGCACCGTTGACCTCGGTGCCGGGCTCCGCCACCTCGGGCAGCGAGGCCAGCGCCGCCGTCGCCTCCGCGACGCTGATCGGGGTACGGGCGCCGCTGCCGCCCTTGTGCACCCGCCGCCGGTCGGCGGACTTGCGCAGCTGCGCGTCCAGCTTCGCGGACGCCAGGTCGAGCGCCGCGTACGGGTCGGCGGCAGCCGCCTCGGCCCGGATCACCGGGCCACGGGTGCGCATCGTGATCTCCACCCGCTCGGACCGGTCGGCCTGGCGCGGGTTGTGTTCCTTGGACACCTCGACGTCGAGGCTGATCACCTTGCCGTCGAACTTCTGGACCTTCTCCAGCTTCTCGGCCACGTGCTCTCGGAACCTCTTGGGCACCTCGGTCTTGCGGCCCTTGACGACGATGTCCACGCAGAACTCCGATCCCTCGTGCTGACGCCGGACCGGAGCTTTCCCGGACCGGACTGAGACCCAGCCGGACCAGCCGATTCACCACCACCACCGGGGCTGCCGGGGCGCTGGGAGGGACTGGCCCTCACCTCACTTCCTCCCCACCAGATGCGCTTGAAACCCCTTGGAGCCTCATCGAACACCTCACACCGGGATTTCGCCATCCCCGGTCGGCTGGAGGACTGTTCCGTCCTGTTTACCCTCACTCGGGTGAAATACCAGTAAACATCTGGACAACATGCCCCGGACGGCCCACCGTTTGGTAGCCGCCGAGTCCGGGAGCCGCCGTGACCGCCCTCGCCCTGCTCGCATTCGCCGACCTCCTGCTGCCGGCCCGCTGCGCCGGCTGCCGCACCGGCCGCACCCCGCTCTGCCCGGCCTGCCGCACCGCACTGGCCGCCGCGAGCCCCGGCCCGGCCACCCCGTGGCCCCGCCCCGACGGGCTGCCCCCGGTGTACGCCGCCGCCCACTACGCCGACCCGGTGCGGCAGTTGCTGCTGGCCCACAAGGAGCGCGGCGCGCTCCGGCTGGCCGCCCCGCTCGGCCGGGCGCTGGCCGCCGCCGTCCGGCCCGTGCTCGGCCCCGGCCCGGTCCTGCTGGTGCCGGTGCCCTCCACCCGGGCCGCCACCCGCGCCCGGGGCCACGACCCGACCCTGCGGCTGGCCCGGGCCGCCGCCCGCGAGCTGCGCCGCACCGGCCACCGGGTGCGGGCCGCGCCGCTGCTGCGCCACCGCCGCGCGGTGGCCGACCAGGCGGGCCTGACGGCCGTTCAGCGGCACGCCAACGTGTACGGCGCGCTCACCGTCCGGGCCGGTGCGGCCCGGCTGCTGAGCGGCCGTCAGACCGTACTGGTGGACGACCTGGTGACCACCGGTGCCTCACTGGCCGAGGCCGCCCGCGCCCTCGCCGCGATCGGCCATCCGCCCCGGGCCGCCGCCACCGTGGCCGCCGCCCGGCGGGGCGGCGGTCAGCCGGGGTAGGAGAACTGGCTGTCCTTCAGGCCCGGTGCCAGCTCGACCCACTGACTGCCCGACAGCCGGTAGATCTGGTCCCTGGAGGTGGCCAGCACCGCGGGCGGCACCTTGCCGTCGCCGCGCGCCTCGGTCGCCGAGACCGCCAGCATCGAGTCGCCGCCCTGGAGCGGCACGTCCGCGCTCACCGAGCCGTCGGTGCCGAAGTAGTGCAGCTGCTGGAGCTTGTCCAGCTCCTTGCCCAGCACCAGCAGCTGGTCGGTGTCGGCCCAGGCCACCGAGACCACGTCGCTGAGCGCCGGGGCCACCTCACGGTCCGTCAGCCCGACCACCTCGACCTCGGGCGCCTGCCGGGTGCCGCCGTGCCGGACGATGCCGAGCCGGAGCTTGCGCCGGCCGTCCTGCTGCACCACCAGGGCGATCCGGCTGCCGTCCGAGGACACCTTCAGCTGCTGCACCTGGCCACCGCCCAGCTCGCCGAGGCGCACCTGCACCAGCTTGCGGTCACGCACCATCAGCACCCGGGGGGCGCCCTGCGGGGGCACCTCCACCAGCCAGAGGTTGTTGCGGCCGTCCCAGCTGGGCGACACCAGCCGGCCGCCCGCGCTCTGGTGGACCGTGGGGCCCCGGACACCCTCCTCGGTCAACGGCACCAGGAAGAGGTCCCGCGAGTCCGAGGTGATCACCGCCGCCTCGGCGGTGTCCCGGCGGACCGCGAACGCGTCCGGCCGCAGCGCGCGCTCCTTGATGCCCAGCTCACCGGGGACCGAGGTGCCCTTGCTGCCGAGGCCGGAGGCCACCATCAGCGGACCGGACTTCGAGTCCTTGGCGTCCAGGTAGTACTGCCGGGTCCCGGCCTCCCCGCCCGCCAGCTGCCCCGGCGCCAGGAAGACGTCACTCCCCCCGCTCGTGCTGCAGCCGCCCCGGTCGCCGTTCAGGGTCAGGCTCCTCAGCCGCTGCTTCCCCTGCACCTCGGCCAGCGTGTAGTAGAGCTGCGTCACCATCTCCTGGCAGCGGCTGTCCTGCACGTTGAAGTCCAGGCCCTTCACCCGCACCGTGCCGGCCTGCCCCTCGGTCACGGTCACCGGCCCGTCGAGCTCCATCGACCGGTCGAAGGCCGTCCTGACCCCGGGCTCCAGCCACCTGGACGGGCCCGCGAGCAGCGCCTTGGCCGCGGCCGTCAGCGGGTCGAGCCGGGTCCGCAGGTAGATCGGGTCCGGCACCAGCACCGGCCGGTTGGCCGGGTCCGCCGGGTCCACCGAGGGGTCGGCGAGAGTCGGGAAGTAGCGGTGCACCGAGCGGTAGGAGTTCTTGAACCTGGCCTGGTCGGTGATCAGCCCGGCCGGCAGGTCGTCGATCCGCCACTCGCCCTTGTTCGGCCCCTCGGCCTGCCGGACCAGCCGGAACGTACTGGTGTACGAGGTGACCTGGCTCGCGGTGTAGGTCCGCCCCCGGTCCAGCTCGGCCGTCTTGGTGCCCCGGATCTCCACCTCGACGGTGCCCGACTCCTCCGCCATGTTGGAGTTGCCGGCCACCGTGGCCGGCCTCGGCAGGGTGTCCAGCACCACCACCCTCTCCTCCGGCTTCCACCGCTTGACCGCGGCCGGGGTCAGGTACTCGAGTGCCGTGGAGTAGTTCTGGTCGTCCGCGTTGGCCGCGTCCAGGAAGGCGGAGAGCAGCGCCTTCGGGTCGTCCCCCGGGTGCGGGGGCATCGCGTAGACCCGCACCTGGAGGTTCTCCGAGGCATCCGGGTCGGGCTCGCGGACCCGCTCCGGCGAGCCGTCGGAGGGCATCGCGACGCACCCTGCGGCCAGCAGCGGGACGAGCAGTGCGGCGAAGCCGCGCGCCACCCGCCGGTCAGCCCTGTCCGTCCTCCGCACGCCGCTCCCCCTCCGTGTCGTTCTCCCCGGCGGCCTCACCGGGCACCGGGCGCCCGGCCGGCCGGTCCACCACCACGTGTGCGCCGGTCGCACCGTACCCCGCCGCCGCGGCCCGGACGTCCGAGGGGTCGGCGACCGGAGCCGAGGGCGCCTTGCCCAGCCCGGGGCCGATGCTCAGCACCCCGCCCAGTCCGGCGCCGAAGCCGGCCGTCGGACGGTCCGGCGTCTCCGGGCTCTCGGCCGGCTCGGCCGAGGTGAGCGCGGTCGCCCCGGCCGGCCTGGCCCGGCGGTACGGACCGGCGCTGGCCAGGCCCCGGTTGTGCCGGGAGTCCTCCGGCTCCAGCCGGAACGGCGCCCGGTTGATCTCGCCGCCACGGGTGCGCGGCAGGGTGAGCCGGAAGTGCGAACCGCCCCCGGGCTCGCCCCAGGCCTGCAGCCAGCCGCCGTGCAGGTGCGCGTCCTCCACCGCGATCGACAGGCCGAGGCCGGTGCCGCCGGTGGTCCGCACCCGGGACGGGTCGGCCCGCCAGAAGCGGTGGAACACCCGGGACGCCTCACCGGGCTTGAGCCCGATGCCGTAGTCCCGGACGCCGACCGCGACGGCGCCCTCGGCCGAGCCCAGCCGGATCACCACGTCCCGGCCCTCGCCGTGCTCCAGCGCGTTGACCACCAGGTTGCGCAGGATGCGCTCGATCCGCCGGGAGTCCACCTCGGCGACCACCGGCTCCTCACCGCCCCGGATGATCACCGCACTGCCCTTGGCCTGCGCCAGCGGATCGGCCGCCTCGACCACCCGGCCGACGATGTCCCGCAGGTCCACCGGCTCGGCGTCCAGGATCGCCGCGCCCGCGTCGAACCGGCTGATCTCCAGCAGGTCGGCGAGCAGCGACTCGAAGCGGTCCAGCTGCCCCTGCAGCAGCTCCGCCGAGCGGGCCGCCATCGGGTCCAGGTCGTCCCGGCTGTCGTAGATCAGGTCGGCGGCCATCCGGACCGTGGTCAGCGGGGTGCGCAGCTCGTGCGAGACGTCCGAGACGAACCGCCGCTGCACCCGGGAGAGCTCCTCCAGCTGCCGGATCTGCGCCTGCAGCGCGTTGGCCATCCGGTTGAAGGACTCGCCGAGCCGGGCGATGTCGTCCGAGCCGGTGACCTTCATCCGCTCTTCCAGGTGCCCGGCGGCCAGCCGCTCGGAGATCCCGGCCACCATCCGCACCGGGGTGACCACCTGACGGACCACCAGCCAGGCGATGCCGCCGAGCAGCATCACCACGAACACCCCGGCGGTGGCCAGCGTGCTGGTGACCTGCCGGAGCGAGGTGCTCTCCTGGCCGAACGAGAACACGTAGTAGAGCTGGTACTTGGCACCGTCCGGCCCGGTGAACTGCTGACCGATGATCAGCCCCGGCTCGCTCTTCACCTGCCCGGAGGGCTCGGTCCGCAGGATCTCGGCGGTCTGCTCGTACATCTGACCGTGGTTCTCGCCGACCTTCAGCCGCAGCTGCGGGGTGATCGACTCGGGCGAGATCTCCGCCGAGCCGTACGCCCCGCGCAGCGCCGCGCTGGTCTCGGTGATCGGCTCCTCGGCCGGCCGCAGCGCGATCACCGAGTAGACCCCGCTGCCGCCGGTGGCCAGCTCGGAGACCTGCCGGATCAGCCAGCCGCTGGTCTCCTCGCGGCTCGGGTCGCTGCTGGCACCGACCTTGGCCTGGAGGTTGATGGCGTCGTTGATCTTGTCCTGCTCGATCTCGAAGCCGCCCCGGGCCTGGGTCTGCGCCGAGTGCTTCTTGGCGTCCAGCAGCACGGTACGCACCTGGGCTATGACCACCACGCCGAGCACCAGGACCACGGCGAGCGAGAGCAGCAGGGTGGCGGCCACCACCCGCACCTGGATGGAGCGCCGGTAGAGCGCCGCCACCCGGTGCACTGGCCGCCGGAACTGACGGGCCACCAGCGCGGCGAGGGCCACCGGGCCGCGCCGGCGACGGCGCTCCCCGGTGGTGGTCGAGCTCAGCACGTCCCCGCGCACGGTGGACTCCCCGTCGGCGGCGGTGCCCGACGGGGAGTGGTCAGCTTGCGGCGTCACGTCAGCTGGGCCCGGCCTTGTAGCCGACGCCGCGGACGGTCACGACGATCTCCGGACGCTCCGGGTCCTTCTCGATCTTCGAGCGCAGGCGCTGCACGTGGACGTTGACCAGCCGGGTGTCGGCGGCGTGCCGGTAGCCCCAGACCTGCTCCAGCAGCACCTCGCGGGTGAACACCTGCCAGGGCTTGCGGGCCAGCGCGACCAGCAGGTCGAACTCCAGCGGGGTCAGCGGGATGCCCCGGCCCTCCCGCTTCACGGAGTGGCCCGCCACGTCGATGACCAGGTCACCGATGGTCAGCTGCTCCGGGGTCGGCTCCTCGGCGCGGCGCAGCCGGGCTCGCACCCGGGCCACCAGCTCCTTGGGCTTGAACGGCTTGACGACGTAGTCGTCGGCGCCGGACTCCAGACCGACCACGATGTCCACCGTGTCGGTCTTGGCGGTCAGCATGACGATCGGCACACCCGACTCGGACCGGATCTGACGGCACACGTCGATCCCGTCCCGTCCGGGCAGCATCAGATCGAGGAGCACCAGATCCGGCTTGGTCTCACGGAACGCGGCAAGCGCCTTGTCCCCGTCCGCGACGAAAAACGGCTCAAAACCCTCACCACGAAGCACGATGCCCAACATCTCGGCCAGTGCGGTGTCGTCATCGACGACCAGGACACGTCCCTTCATGCACCCATCCTCTCATTACCGGATTGTGACCTGCCGCACAGCCGTGCCATTCTGGCGCGCTTCAGCCCGCCAAGTCAGTCATATCGTCGCAGAGTTCGCCCCCCGCCCCGGACCGACCCGACCTGGGGCCGGGATATCCCTGCAGAAGCCGAACGGCGCCGTGGCACGATGGGCGCCACAGAGTACCGATCACACAGGAGCATCGATGACCGACACTCCGGGCTGGGCCTCGCCCGGCTCTCCCGAGCCGCCCCGAGAGGACGCCGGGCCGTCGGACACAGCTCCTCCCGCCCCGCCGCAGGCCGACACTGCCCCGCCGCAGGCCGGCGCCGTGCCGCCGCCCGCCCCGGGCCCGTACGGCGGCGCCTACGGCCAGCAGCCCCCGCACGGCCGGCAGCCGCAGTGGGGCGGACAGCCCCAGCCCGGCTGGAACGGCCAGCCGCAGTGGGGCGGCGCTCCCGGTGCACCCGGCTGGGGCGCTCCCGGCTGGGGCCGGCCGCAGAGCCCGAAGCCCGGGGTGATCCCGCTCCGCCCGCTCGCGGTCGGCGAACTGCTGGACGGCGCCTTCACCACGGTGCGCCGCTACTGGCGCCCCACCGTCGGGCTGAGCCTCGGCGTCGCGATCGCCGACCAGGTGCTCTCGGCCGGCGCCGAGTGGTGGGAGTACGAGCAGCCCGAGGCGATCGGCCCGCTGGTCCTGACCTTCGCCAGCCTGCTCATCACACCACTGCTCGGCCTGCTCGCCGCCGGTCTGCTCACCATGGTGGTCAGCCGGGCGATCCTCGGCCTGCCCGCCACCCTCGGCAACGCCTGGGCCGCCGCCCGGCCGCAGCTGCTCAAGCTCGTCGGGCTCACCCTGATCACCACCCTGATCGTGATCGGCGTGATGGCGGTCGCGGTGGCACCGATGGTGGTGCTCGGCCTCAGCGACGCGGACGACGGACTGGTCGCACTCTCGCTGCTGCCGATGCTCGCCGGACTGGTGGTGGCGGTCTGGCTGATGGTCCAACTCAGCCTGGCCGCACCGGCCCTGATGCTGGAGAAGCAGGGGGTCTTCACCGCCCTCTCCCGCTCCCGACGGCTGGTGAAGGGCGCCTGGTGGCGCACCTTCGGCGTCACCCTGCTCGGCCAGCTGATCGCCGGTCTGATCGCCGCCGTCTTCGTGCTGCCGTTCACCTTCATCGGCATCGCCGTGGTCGGCGAGGACGTGGTCGGCGACAGCTCGGACTTCGGCGCGTTCGGCGCCGCCAAGCCGCCGGCCCTGATCCTGATCCTGTCGATCGGCGCGATCCTGGCCTCCTGCATCACCATCCCGCTGACCTCGGCGATCAATGTGCTGCTCTACGTGGACCGCCGGATCCGCCGCGAGGGCCTGGACATCGAGCTGGCCCGAGCCGCGTCCACCCCCGCCGCCACCGACGGCACCCCGACCGACGGCACCCCCGCCGCCGCACCGCCCGCCGGGCCGCCGACCGACGCCACCCCCGACCAGACCGGACCGCAGGGAAGCTGATGCCCAACTGGGGGGAGTGGGCCGCACTCGCCGGCGGCGTCCCGGTCACCGAGGAGCGTGACCCGGCCCGGGACGCCGCCCGGATCGAGCAGCTCGACCCGGCGTACCACCACCACGATCCGAGCGTGCCCGAGCGGATCTGGGACTGGATCGGCGAGCAGCTCGACAAGGCCCTCGGCTCGGTCGGCGTGCCCGCGAGCGGCATCAGCACCGTGCTGCTCTTCGTCCTGGTCCTGGTCGTCCTGGCCGGACTCCTCTGGTGGCGCCTGGGCGCCCCGCGCCGGGCCGCGGGCCGCGCCGTCGCGCTGTTCGGCAGCGGCGGGCCGGCCGGCGCGGACGAGCACCGCGCGGCCGCCGCCGGGCACGCGGCGGCGGGCCGCTGGACCGAGGCCGTCCGCGAGCAACTGCGCGCGCTGATCCGGGGGTTGGAGGAGCGCACGCTGCTCGACGTCCGCCCCGGCCGGACCGCCGACGAAGCCGCCGCCGAGGCCGGCCGGGTGCTCCCCGAGCACGCCGAGGCACTCCGCCGGGCCGCCCGCACCTTCGACGACGTGGTCTACGGCGAGCACACCGCCGACGCGGGCGCCTACCAGGCCCTGCTCGACCTCGACCGGGCCGTCACCGCCAGCCGGCCGACCCTCGCCGGGAGCACCTCGTGAGCACCGACACCACCGCCCCGGCCCCGGCCGGCCCCCCTGACGCACCGTCGCCCGGTGCGTCGGCCGACACCATCGCCGACGCCACCGCCGACACCTCGGTCCGGGTCTTCCCCGGCTGGGGCCGGATCTGGCGGCGGGGCCGCTGGTACCTGCTCGGCACGGCCGTGCTGCTGGTCGGTGCCCTGCTGGTGACCGGCCTGGACAACCACCGGGAGTACCCGGCGCTCGACCCGCGCGACCCGGATCCGCACGGCAGCCGCGCCGTGATCCGCCTGCTGGAGCAGCGCGGCGTCGAGGTCCGCACCGTCGCCACCCAGGACGGGCTCTCCGACGCCCTGGCCGAGCCCGCCACCACCGTGGTGCTGCCGTACACCGTCCCGCTGACGGCCGGTCAGCTCGGCCCGCTCAGCGCCCGCAAGCGCGGCGGCGACAGCCGCCTGGTGCTGATCTCCCCGGACGAGGACGCGCTCGCCGGGTTCGCCCCCGGCGTCTCGCTGGCCACCACCCCGGACGGCACCCCGCGCACCGGCAGCTCCACCGCGACCGACCCCGACTGCAAGCTCCCCGAGGCCACCCGGGCCGGCAGCGCCGAGCTGGGCGGCCTGCTCTACCGGCCGGGCAGCGGCGACACCGGCTGCTACCCGGTCAACGGCCGCCCCGCCCTGGTCCGGCACACCGAGCCCGGCTCCCGCGAGACGGTGGTGCTCGGCAGCGGTCGCTTCCTCAGCAACGAACGGCTCACCGAGCAGGGCAACGCCTCACTCGCCCTCGGCCTGCTCGGCTCCCGCCACCAGCTGGTCTGGTACCTGCCCGACTACTCCGCGGCCTCGCGGGGCGAGCAGCCCAAGAGCCTCACCGACCACATCCCGGCCGGTTGGGACTGGGCCGCCCTGCAGCTCGCCGTCGCCGCCCTGCTGGCCGCCCTCTGGCGGGCCCGCCGGCTCGGCCCGGTGGTCACCGAGGAGCTCCCGGTGGTGGTCCGGGCCACCGAGACCACCGAGGGCCGGGCCCGGCTCTACCAGCGCGCCAAGGCCCGCGGCCGGGCCGCCGACGCCCTGCGCCGCGCGACCCGCCACCGGATCGCCCCCGTGCTCGGCGTCCCGCTGCACACCGGCGAACCCGACCCGGCCGTCCTCTGCCCCGCGCTGGCCGACCGCCTCGGCCGCCCGGCCACCGACCTCCACGCGCTGCTGTACGGCGACGCACCCACCGACGACGCCGCCCTGCTGCGGCTGACCGACGCCCTCGACGCCCTGGAAAGGCAGGTACGACAGCCGTGACCGAGCAGGCCACCACCTCCCTCAGCAAGCCGACCCCCGAGGACGGTGACGCCTCGTCAGCCGCCACCACCACGGCCCCGACCAGCACGGCCGCCGCCACCGACGCCACCGACGCCCGGGCGGCGCTGACCGCCCTGCGGGCCGAGATCGGCAAGGCCGTGGTCGGCCAGGACGCCGCCGTCACCGGCCTGGTGGTCGCCCTGCTGTGCGGTGGCCACGTGCTGCTGGAGGGCGTCCCCGGCGTCGCCAAGACCCTGCTGGTCCGCACCCTCTCCACCGCGCTCAGCCTGGAGACCAAGCGCATCCAGTTCACCCCCGACCTGATGCCCGGCGACGTCACCGGCTCGCTGGTCTACGACGCCCGCACCGCCGAGTTCTCCTTCCAGCCCGGCCCGGTCTTCACCAACCTGCTGCTGGCCGACGAGATCAACCGCACCCCTCCGAAGACACAGGCCGCCCTGCTGGAGGCCATGGAGGAGCACCAGGTCACGGTGGACGGCGAGCCCCGCCGCCTCCCGCAGCCCTTCCTGGTCGCCGCCACCCAGAACCCGGTGGAGTACGAGGGCACCTACCCGCTCCCCGAGGCCCAGCTCGACCGCTTCCTGCTCAAGCTGGTCCTCCCGCTCCCCACCCGGGACCAGGAGTACCAGGTGCTCGCCAAGCACGCCTCCGGCTTCGACCCGCGCGACCTGGCCGCCGCCGGCGTCCGCCCGGTGGCCGGCCCGGCCGACCTGGCCACCGCCCGCGCCGAGATCGCCCGGCTCACCGTCTCCCCCGAGGTGCTGGCCTACGTGGTGGACCTCTGCCGGGCCACCCGGCAGTCCCCGTCGCTCTCCATCGGCGTCTCCCCGCGCGGCGCCACCGCCCTGCTCAACACCGCCCGCGCCTGGGCCTGGCTGGCCGGCCGCGACTACGTCTCCCCCGACGACGTCAAGGCCCTCGCCCTGCCCACCCTGCGGCACCGGGTCAAGCTCCGGGCCGAGGCCGAGATGGAGGGCGTCACCGCCGACTCCGTCATCCAGGCCGTCCTGGCCCAGACCCCGGCCCCGCGCTGACCGCGCCGACCCCGCAGTACTGCTGAAGGAGCGTCATCCATGGCCCTGACCGGCCGCACCGCCCTCATCGCCGCGCTCGGCGCGCTGGTCGTGGGCCTCCTGCTGCCCTCCTGGGCCGGGATCGGCGCGGTCACGGGCCCGCTCCTGCTCGCCGTCCTCGCCGACCTCGCCCTGGCGGCCCCGGTCCGCTCGCTGGTGCTCACCCGCACCGGCGACACCTCGGTCCGCCTCGGCGAGCCGGCCACGGTCGAACTGACCGTCACCAACCCCTCCCGGCGCCCGCTCCGGGCCCACCTGCGCGACGCCTGGCCGCCGTCCGCCTGGCGCCCCGGCACCGCCGTCCCCGGCTCCCGGCACCGCCTCACCGTCCCGGCCGGGGAGCGCCGCCGGGTCACCACCCACCTGCTCCCCACCCGGCGCGGCGACCACCACGCCCACCGGGTCACCGTCCGCTCGCACGGCCCGCTCGGCCTCGCCGCCCGCCAGGGCGCCCACCGCCTGCCCTGGACGCTGCGCGCGCTCCCCCCGTTCGCCAGCCGCAAGCACCTGCCCTCCCGGCTGGCCCGGCTGCGCGAACTCGACGGTCGCACCTCGATCCTGACCCGTGGTCAGGGCACCGAGTTCGACTCCCTGCGCGAGTACCTCCCCGGCGACGACGTCCGCTCCATCGACTGGCGTGCCAGCGCCCGCCGCCACACCGTCGCCGTCCGCACCTGGCGCCCCGAACGCGACCGCCACGTCCTGATCGTCCTGGACACCGGCCGCACCTCGGCCGGCCGGGTCGGCGACGCCCCCCGCCTGGACGCCGCCCTCGACGCCGCCCTGTTGCTGGCCGCCCTGGCCACCAAGGCCGGTGACCGGGTCGACCTGCTCGCCCACGACTCCCACAAGCGCCGCTCCGTGGTCGGCCGCTCTGCCTCCGACGTGCTCCCCGCCTTCACCGAGGCGATGGCCACCCTGGAGCCCGCCCTGGTCCAGACCGACCTGCGCGCCCTCACCTCGGCCACCCTCCGGCTCGCCCCGCACCGCTCCCTGATCGTCCTGCTCACCGGCCTCGACGCCGGCCCGGTCGAGGAGGGCCTGCTCCCCCAACTCCCCCTCCTCACCAAGCGCCACGAGGTCGTCCTGGCCTCGGTCGCCGACCCCCGCCTCGACGAGCTCGCCACCACCCGGGGCACCGTCCAGGACGTCTACGCCGCCGCAGCCGCCGAGCAGACCCGCGCCGACCGCGCCCGCACCGCCGCCCTGCTCACCCGCCGCGGCGTCACCGTCCTCGACGCCCCGCCGGCCGCCCTCCCCCCGGCCCTGGCCGACACCTACCTCGCGCTCAAGGCCGCCGGCCGCCTCTGAACCGATACCTGGGGCGTACACCCCCGGTACCTCCGGCGTATCCCCCCGGAGCTCTCCCCATGATCGAATTGACCGGTCATCAGTAACCTCCGGGGGAGCACCACATGAAGCGCAGGGAATTCCTCCTGCTGAGCGCACTCGGCCTGTCGCCACTGGCCCTGGTCATCTGGCCCGTGGGCGGCGACAAGAAGAGCGCCGCGGCAGCCGACCCACTCCTCGACGGACCCGAGCCGGCCACCGACCCGGCCTTCGTCCGCGGCGCCTTGGCCCGCCTCGGCCCGGTCCTCTCGGCCCACTGGACCGAGATCTCCTCCAACGCGTACCGCTCCGAGCGCGGCATCCCCGGCCCGACGGACCTCTTCTACAGCATCGTCGCCCAACTCCCGCCGGGCCAGGTCGCGAAGATCATCGGCCAACTCCCCGTGCAGCCCGCCGAGTTCCCCCCGGTCCAGCAGTACCCCACCACCCCCGAGACCGTCTCCCACTCCGCCGTCCCGGCCACCCTCCTGCCGTACCTCCCGCCGGCCCCCTCCTGGGTCTCCCACCAGGAGATCGACCGGCTCCTGGACGCCCACAGCGGTCGGGTCCTGCTGGACCGCGCCTCCGACACCGTCTTCGTCCACGCGGTGGACCTGGACGACCCCACCGAGGTCAAGCACCTCGTGGACGTCAACGGCAACACCTCGACCAGCACGCCGATCCCGCTCCCGCCGCTGCCCTGAAAGGGCCCGGAAATGCAGAAAGCCCCCGCCGGTTACCCGGCAGGGGCTTTCTTGAATGATTGTTCGGCGGCGTCCTACTCTCCCACAGGGTCCCCCCTGCAGTACCATCGGCGCTGTGAGGCTTAGCTTCCGGGTTC
>NZ_JBIWFX010000014.1:0-177669 GCF_044763225.1 Kitasatospora sp. NPDC096147
GGAAGCTAAGCCTCACAGCGCCGATGGTACTGCAGGGGGGACCCTGTGGGAGAGTAGGACGCCGCCGAACAATCATTCAAGAAAGCCCCCGCCGGTTACCCGGCGGGGGCTTTCTGCATTTCCGGGCCCGAATAACCGTGTGCGTACCCGCCAAACGATCTTTAGTGTTGCGCGCATGACGATCTCTCACGACATCACCGGCGGCGCCGGCCCGTCCGTGCTCCTGCTCCACTCCACCGTCTGCGACCGCAGGATGTGGGACGGTCAGGTGGCCGCCCTCGCCGAGGCCGGTCACCGGGTGGTCCGGGCCGATCTGCGGGGGTACGGGGAGAGCCCGGCGGCGGACCGGCCCTACAACGACGCCGACGACGTCGCGGAACTGCTGGCGTCGCTGGGCATCGACCGCGTCGCGCTGGTGGGGGCATCCGGTGGCGGCGCGGTGGCCTTGGAGTTCGCGGCGCGGTTCCCGGAGCGGGTGGGGGCACTCGGGCTGCTCTGCACGGCGGCGGCGGGGCTGGAGCCGGGGGACGGGCTGCAGGCGTTCTGGGGGAAGGAGAACGAGCTGCTGGAGGCGGGCGACGTCGCGGGGGCGACCGAGCTGAACGTCACCACCTGGCTCGGCCCGGAGGCCGGCCCGGAGGTCCGGGGGACGGTCCGTCAGATGCAGCAGCACGCCTTCGAGGTGCAGCTCGCGGCGGGTGACGTCGAGGGCGTGGAGTACGAGGCCGATCCGGCCGCCGTCACCGCGCCGACCCTGCTGGTGACCGGGGCGCACGACTTCCCGGAGTTCACCGCCGTCTCCGACCGGCTCGCCGGGCTGATCCCGGGTGCCCGCCGGCTGCACCTGGACTGGGCCGGACACCTGCCCGCGCTGGAGCGGCCCGAGGAGACGGCTGCCCTGCTGGTGGACTTCCTCGCCGAGTCCGGCTGGACCGCCCGCGGCTGACCGGCCGTCAGCCCATCGACCCGTCAGCCGATCGCCCCGTCAGCCGATCGACCCGTCAGTCCGCAGTCGGGAGCTCGACCAGCCCCAGGGCCGGCCGCTCCCGGTACAGGGCCAGGGCGACGTCCACCAGATCGGCCCGGCGCAGGCCGGGGATGTCACCGATCGGAATCCAGGCGGCGAGGTCCGTCGAGCCGTCGGCCTCGGGCCGGAGTTCGCCGCCGACCACCCGGGCCGCGTAGACGATCCGCAGGCTGTGGAAGTCCCGCGCCGGGCCGCGGAGGAACGGCGGGTCGATCAGGTGGCGGGAGTCGACACCGAGCAGGGCGTCCAGCTCCACCAGGTGGCCGGTCTCCTCCTCGGCCTCCCGGACGGCGGCCAGCTGCGGTGGCTCGCCGTGGTCCAGGCCGCCGCCGGGCACCGTCCACTCGTGGCTGCCGTCCCCGAGGACGCCCCGGGCGAGCAGCATCCGGTCCTCGCCGTCGACGCACACCACGTACGCCGCCACCCGTGAGCGCTTCACCGTCTCGGTCACCCTCGAACACCTCCACCGCAGTCGACCGGACCTGACACTCAATCAGGACCGGCCGCTCCGGACCACCGCTTTACCGTCCGGCACCCGCGTAAGGTCGGTCCCATGGAGATCCTGACCAATGCTGCCCTGACCGAGGACGAAGCCGACGCCGCCCGGTCCGTCCTGAGCGCCGCCGCCGAGGCCGACGGCCGTGCGGCGGTCTCGGAGGCCGGGCGGCTGCGGCTGCGGGTGGCCGAGCCCCGGGCCGGGGTGACGCACCTGGTGCAGCGCGGCGAGGGCAGCGAGCCCGCCGGGTACGCGCAGTTGGAGTCGGGCGGGGCGGCGGCGACGGTGGAGTTCGCGGTGCACCCGGAGCTCCGGCGGCGCGGGTACGGCCGGGCACTGCTGGAGGCGGTGCTGGCGGCGGCCGGGCCGGACCGGACGGTGGACTTCTGGGCGCACGGGGGTCACCCGGGGGCCACCCGGCTGGCGGCGGAGCACGGGGCCGAGCTGGTCCGGGAGCTTAGGCAGATGCGCAAGCCGGCCGGGCCGGTGCCGGCCGAGCCGGTCCTCCCGGCCGGGGTGACGGTGCGGACCTTCGAGCCGGGGCGGGACGAGGCGGCCTGGCTGGCGTTGAACGCGCTGGCCTTCGCGCACCACCCCGAGCAGGGCAGCTGGACGGAGCGGGACCTGGCGGACCGTCAGGCCGAGCCGTGGTTCGACCCGGCGGGCTTCTTCCTGGCGGTCCGCGAGGAGGGCGGCACGGAGCGGGTGGTGGGCTTCCACTGGACCAAGGTGCACCCGGACGGCTTCGGCGAGGTCTACGTGGTGGGCGTGGACCCGGCGGAGCAGGGGAACGGTCTGGGCAAGGCGCTGACCGCGACCGGCCTGCGCCACCTGGCCGAGGACCGGAAGGTGCCGGCGGTGCTGCTGTACGTGGACGCCGACAACCACGCCGCCGTCCGGGTGTACGAGGGACAGGGGTTCACCGTGCACGAGGTGGACCTGATGTACCGCCTGCACACCGCCCCGTAGCGGGGGCGGGTACCCCGTGGCCGGGCTGCGGCCACGGGGGCGACGGACTCAGCTTTCCTCCTGGCCATGCGGTGTTTACCGTGGATTAAATTCTCGCCGCGAAGATCACAGGATGAAGTCGGCAGTGCCCCGCCCCCGGGCGACCGGTCGCTCGGAGACCGTCCTGCTGGAGGAGCTGGAACCCATGAGCATCCCCCGTCCCGTCTCCACCACCCAGACCAAGGAGTCCACCGCCCTGCCGCCCTCCCTGGTGCTGGCCGAGGGAGACCCGCTGAAGGACGAGGAGTCGGACGAGCTCCCCCAGGGCCGTTTCCTGGACCGCGAGCGCAGCTGGCTGGCCTTCAACGAGCGGGTCCTGGAGCTGGCCGAGGACCCGCAGATCCCGCTGCTGGAGCGGGCCAAGTTCCTGGCGATCTTCGCCTCGAACCTGGACGAGTTCTTCATGGTGCGGGTGGCCGGCCTGAAGCGCCGGATCGCCACCGGGGTGGCCACGCGTTCGGCCTCCGGCCTGCAGCCGCGCGAGGTGCTGGACCAGATCTGGACCCGCTCGCGCGAGCTGATGGCGCGTCACGCCGCCACCTTCCAGCAGGAGGTGCTGCCGGACCTGGCGTCCGAGGGCATCGAGCTGGTGCGCTGGTCGGAGCTGGCGGAGAAGGAGCAGGCCCGCCTGCACACCCTCTTCCGGCAGAAGATCTTCCCGGTGCTCACCCCGCTGGCGGTGGACCCGGCGCACCCCTTCCCGTACATATCCGGGCTGAGCCTCAACCTCGCCGTGGTGGTGCGCAACCCGGTCTCGGGCCACAAGCACTTCGCCCGCGTCAAGGTGCCGCAGTCCCTGTCCCGCTTCCTGGAGGCGGCGCCGCAGCGGTACGTGCCGCTGGAGGACGTGATGGGGGCTCACCTGGAGGAGCTCTTCCCGGGGATGGAGGTGCTCGCCCACCACGCCTTCCGGGTCACTCGCAACGAGGATCTGGAGGTGGAGGAGGACGACACCGAGAACATCCTGAAGGCGCTGGAGAAGGAGCTGATGCGCCGTCGGTTCGGTCCGCCGGTCCGGCTGGAGGTGGAGGAGTCGATCGACCCCTACATCCTCGACCTGCTGGTCCGCGAGCTGAACATCACCGACGCCGAGGTCTTCCCGCTGCCGGGCCCGTTGGACCTGACCGGGCTGTTCGGCATCGCCGACCTGGACCGGCCGGAGCTGCGCTACCCGAAGTTCGTGGCGGGCACCGCCCGCGGTCTGATCGACGTGGAGTCGGCCTCGCAGCCGGACATCTTCGCGGCGATGCGCGAGCGGGACGTGCTGCTGCACCACCCGTACGACTCGTTCTCCACCTCGGTGCTGGCCTTCCTGGAGCAGGCGGCCAACGACCCGGACGTGCTGGCGATCAAGCAGACGCTCTACCGCACCTCGGGCGACTCGCCGATCGTGGACGCGCTGACCGACGCGGCCGAGGCCGGCAAGCAGGTGCTGGTGCTGGTCGAGATCAAGGCGCGCTTCGACGAGCAGGCGAACATCAAGTGGGCCCGCAAGCTGGAGGAGGCGGGCTGCCACGTGGTGTACGGCCTGGTCGGCCTCAAGACGCACTGCAAGCTCTCGCTGGTGGTCCGTCAGGAGGGCGACACGCTCCGTCGCTACGCGCACGTGGGCACCGGGAACTACCACCCGAAGACGGCCCGGCTCTACGAGGACCTGGGGCTGCTGACGGCGGACCCGCAGGTCGGCGCCGACCTCTCGGACCTGTTCAACCGGCTCTCCGGGTACTCCCGACGGGAGTCCTACCGCCGGCTGATGACCGCCCCGCGCGGGCTGCGGGACGGTCTGGTGGCGCGGATCCACCAGGAGATCGCGCACCACCGGGCGGGCCGGCCGGCCTTCGTGAAGCTGAAGGTCAACTCGATCGTCGACGAGGACGTGATCGACGCGCTCTACCGGGCCTCCCAGGCCGGCGTGCCGGTGGACGTCTGGGTGCGCGGGATCTGCGCGGTGCGGCCAGGGGTGGCCGGGCTGAGCGAGAACGTCCGGGTGCGCAGCATCCTGGGCCGCTTCCTGGAGCACTCACGGATCTTCGTGTTCGGCAACGGGGGCGACCCGGAGGTCTGGTTCGGCAGCGCCGACATGATGCACCGCAACCTCGACCGGCGGATCGAGGCGCTGGTGCGGGTGACCGACCCGGCGCAGCGGGCCGAGCTGTCCGGCCTGGTGGACCTGGGGATGTCGGACGAGACCGAGTCCTGGCACCTGGGTCCGGACGGGGCCTGGACCAGGCACTCGCAGGACGCGGAGGGCCGTCGGCTGCGGCACGTGCAGGACCTGTTGATCGACTCCCGGCAGCGCCGCCGCAGCCTGCCCTGACCCGCTCCGCCCGGGACGGCCACGGCACCGTGGCCGTCCCGGGCACCACCATCCCCGGCACGGCGGGGACTTGCCTCGGGGGGACGAGGAACCAGCATGACCGATCTGCCGACCACCGCCCGGACCGACCGGCCGGCCGGGGAGGCCCTGACGGGCTACCTGACCGCCCAGGCGGGCGCCTTCCTGCGCGCCCTGCCGCTGGTGGTGGGGGAGGCCGGCGCGAGAGCGGGCACCCTGCCGGGCGGGCCGGGCGGGCAGGCCGCCACCGGGACGGCCGAGCTGCTGCGCTCGGTGCGGCGGATCGGCGGGGCGCTGCACACCTACGGGGCGGGCTTCGAGCCGGAGTGGGCGGAACGGACCAGGACGGAGCTGCGCTGGCTGCTGGAGCTGCTGGCACAGGAGCCGGGGTGTCTGCGGCGGTCGGCCCGGCTGCTGGCGGCGCTGGATTCGCTGAGCGAGACGGACCCGCGCCGGCCGGGGATGCTGGCGGGCCATCAGGGGGCGCCGAAGGCACGGGCGCTGCTGGAGCGTCAGCTCACGCTGGCCCGGACCCGGGCGCACTCCACCCTGCTGCAGGAGCTGCGCTCGGCGCGGCTGCACGCGCTGGCGGACCGGATGACGCTGCTGGCGGGCGAGGTGCCGCTGGTGGAGTACCAGCCGGAGTTGGCGGACCAGGCCGCGGGGGCGTTGGAGCTGCTGGCGGCGGGGGCGGCGGCGCTGCCGCCGGCCCGGGCCCCGTACGGGGGCGAGGGGCTGCACCGGTTGAGCGCGGCGCCGCCGCAGGTGCCGGCCCAGGGGCAGGCTCCGCCGGTGCCGGTGGGCGAGGTGGACGCGGACGCCGCGCTGGCGGCGGACGACGCGCCGTGGGGGCGGGTGCGGATCCTGGTGAAGCGGGCCCGGTACGCACTGGAGGTGTGCGGGGTGCGGCGGCCCGGGCTGGACGAGCTGGACGAGGTGCTGGACCGTCACCAGGACGCCGCCGACGCGGCGGTGACGGTGGCGACGGCGGCGCGCACGCCGAGGATCACTCCGGCGACCGCCTACGTGCTCGGTGTGGTGCATGCTGATCAACGGCTGGAGGTGGAGGCGGCGCGCTACGCCTTCGGCCGTCAGTGGCCGGCACTCCAGCAGCACGGATGGCACGAATGGGCGAGTTCCTGACCATGACCCTTCCTCCGACCCGGGGAGGGGCGGTGCGGCACGGGCAGACCGTGCTGGCGGCGGGTGTGGTGCTGTGGCGGCCGGGGCCGTTGAAGAAGGACGGGGAGCGGCGGAAGAAGCCGAGGATCGCGCTGATCCACCGGCCGAAGTACGACGACTGGTCGCTGCCCAAGGGGAAGCTGGAGCCGGGCGAGGGCTGGCGGGCGGCGGCGCTGCGGGAGGTCCGGGAGGAGACCGGGCTGAGCTGCGTGCTGGGGGCGGAGCTGCCGGCCCAGCACTACCTGGCGCAGGGGCGGGCCAAGGAGGTCCGGTACTGGGCGGGGGAGCTGACGGGTGGCTCGTTCCTGCCCAACCGGGAGGTGGACCGGCTGGAGTGGCTGGGGCCGCGCAAGGCCCGGGCCAGGCTCACCCACCGCAGGGACCGGGAGCTGGTGGACGCCCTGTTGTCCGTGCTCGGCGTGACGCACCGTCACGGGTGACCTGGTCGCGCCCTGCCCGTGACGCAACCGTTACTACCGATCGGTGTTTCCCGCCGTCCGTCGTCGGTTCACTCTCCGTTCACTTGCGACCGGCTGATGCGTCACCTGACCGGCCTAACTTCGGTGTCACCGGAGGGCCGAACGGGCCCTTCCACAGAAAGGGACACCCCTGTGAAGCTCCAGCGGAACGGCCGCTCCAAGGCCCTCGCGATCGGTGCCATGGCGCTCGTTGGCTCGCTGTCGCTCGCGGCGTGCGGCTCGGACGAGAACAAGACCACGGACGCCGGCAGCACGGCTTCGGCCGGTGCCTCCAAGTCCGCCATCGAGTGCGGCAAGGCCGGTCAGCTCCTCGGCGCGGGCTCCACCGCCCAGGGCAGCGCGATCGACGTGTGGAAGGTCGCCTACGGCGCCGCCTGCTCCGGCTCCACCATCACCTACAGCGGTGGCGGCTCCGGCGCCGGCGTCCAGCAGTTCAACCAGGGCAAGGTCGCCTTCGCGGGCACCGACTCGGCCCTGAAGCCGGCCGAGGTCGACGCCTCCAAGGAGGTCTGCAAGACCGGCCAGGGCATCAACCTGCCGATGGTGGCCGGCCTGGTCTCGATCATCTTCAACGTGGACGGCGTGGACAGCCTGGTCCTCGACGGCCCGACCATCGCGAAGATCTTCGACTCGCAGATCACCAAGTGGAACGACCCGGCGATCACCGCCCTGAACCCGTCGGCCAAGCTGCCGGACGCCGAGATCCAGGCGATCCACCGCTCGGACGACTCGGGCACCACCGAGAACCTCACCAAGTACTTCGAGAAGACCTCGGGCGGCGCCTGGAGCTACAAGCCGAGCAAGACCTGGGCGGGCAAGGGCGGCCAGTCGGCGGCCCAGAGCGCCGGTGTCTCGGCCCAGGTCAAGCAGACCAAGAACTCGATCAGCTACGCCGAGCTGGCCTACGCGCAGACCAACAACCTGAAGTCCGCCGCCATCGCCACCGGTGCCTCCAAGCCGGTCGAGGCCACCGCCGCCAACGCCGCCACCACCTTCGCCAAGGCGAAGATCGCCGGCACCGGCAGCGACCTGGCGCTGACCCTGGACTACGCGACCAAGGACGAGGGCTCGTACCCGCTGGTCCTGGTCACCTACGAGGTCGTCTGCGACAAGGGCAACAAGGCGGAGACCCTGGACGCCCTCAAGGGCTTCCTCAACTACGGCATCAGCGACGCCGGCCAGCAGGCCATCGGCGCCAAGGGCTACGTCCCGCTGCCGGCCGAGCTCGCCGCCAAGGTGAAGACCGCGGTCGCCGCGCTCGCCTGATCCTGCTCCACCCACCGGCCGGGCAGCCCTCCACGAGGGGGGCGGGGCTGCCCGGCCGGGACCAGCTGACAGCACGTCAAGTCCGGGGCACCGCCGCCAGGGTGCCGCCCTCCTTGGGCTGCGCCACCAGACCGGAGAAACACCATGACCACATCACCCCCTGCAGCCGACCGGGGCAGGGCCCGCCAGCGTGACAGCAGGCGCGGGGACAGCATCTTCTTCAACCTCTCCCGTGGTTCGGGAGTCCTGCTGCTGGTCATCATGGCCGCCATCGCAGGCTTCCTGACCTACCGTTCGGCGCTCGCGCTGGGCAAGAACGAGGGCAACTTCCTCACCACCTTCGAGTGGCTGCCGGACGCCCCGAAGCCGGTCTTCGGCATCGCCGTCCTGGCCTTCGGCACCATCGCCAGCGCGATCATCGCGATGGTCATCGCGGTGCCGGTCGCGATCGGCGTGGCGCTGTTCATCTCGCACTACGCGCCCCGGAAGATCGCCCAGCCGTTCGCCTACCTGGTGGACCTGCTGGCCGCCGTGCCGTCCATCGTCTACGGCCTGTGGGGCGCGCTCTTCCTGGTGCCGCACATGGCGGGCCTGACCAGCTGGCTGGACCAGTACCTGGGCTGGACCTACATCTTCGACGCCACCAAGACCGGTGCGGCCCCGCGTTCGCTGTTCACCGTCGGCATCGTGCTGGCCATCATGATCCTGCCGATCATCACCGCGGTCTCCCGCGAGGTCTTCAAGCAGGCGCCCCGGATGCACGAGGAGGCGGCGCTCGCCCTCGGCGCCACCCGCTGGGAGATGATCCGCACCGCGGTGCTGCCGTTCGGCCGCCCGGGCGTGATCTCGGCCGCGATGCTGGGCCTGGGCCGCGCGCTGGGCGAGACCATCGCGGTCGCCACCGTGCTGTCCGCCAGCCCGATCCTCTCGCTGCACCTGATGGACCCGGGTGGCGGCACCTTCGCGCAGAACATCGCGCTGAAGTTCGGCGAGGCCGGTGAGGTCGGCCGGAACGCGTTGATGGCCTCCGGCCTGGTCCTGTTCGTGATCACCCTGCTGGTGAACGGCGCGGCCCGGATGATCATCGCCCGTCGCAAGGAATTCTCGGGGGCCAACTGATGAGCACCAGCACCGTGACCCCCGTGGCGGACGCCCCCCGGCTGAGCCGCCGGCTGACCGCCAACCGGCTGCCCTCCTGGGCCCCGGCCGGCATCGCCGCCCTCTCGATCGCGCTCGGCATCGGCATCGGCCTGGCGGCCGGCCTGCAGAGCAGGATCCAGTGGGGCCTGATCGCCGGACTGCTCTTCGTCGCCATCACCTACGCCGCCGCCACCAAGGTGGAGGGCGCCCGCCAGGCCAAGGACCGCCTTGCCACCTCGGTGGTCTGGCTGGCCTTCGTGCTGGCGATCGTCCCGCTGGCCGCGCTGGTCTTCTACACCGTCCAGCAGGGCATCGGCGTCGTGGACGGCTACTTCCTCAGCCACTCCATGAAGGGCGTGCTCCAGACCGAGGCCGGCGGTGGTCTCTACCACGCGCTGATCGGCACCCTGGAGCAGGTCGGCCTGGCCACCCTGATGGCCGCCCCGATCGGTCTGCTGACCGCCGTCTACCTGGTGGAGTACGGCCGCGGCCGGCTCGCCAAGGCGGTCACCTTCTTCGTCGACGTCATGACGGGCATCCCGTCGATCGTCGCCGGTCTGTTCATCCTGTCGCTCTGGATCCTCCTGTTCGGCTTCCAGTACTCGGGCTTCGCGGGCAGCCTCGCGCTGGCCATCCTGATGATGCCGGTCGTGGTCCGCTCCACCGAGGAGATGCTCAAGCTCGTCCCGAACGAGCTGCGCGAGGCCTCGTACGCCCTCGGCGTGCCCAAGTGGAAGACCATCCTGCGGATCGTCCTGCCGACCGCGATCGGCGGCATCACCACCGGTGTGATGCTGGCGGTCGCCCGCATCACCGGTGAGACCGCTCCGGTCATGATGCTGGTCTTCGGCGCGGACATCATCAACGAGAACCCGTTCGAGGGTCCGCAGCAGTCGCTGCCGCTCTACATCTGGCAGCAGTACCAGACCAACAACGACTTCGGGTACGCCCGGGCCTGGGGCGCCGCGCTGGTGCTGATCGCCTTCGTGATGGCGCTCAACCTGGTCGCCCGGGCCATCGCCCGCTGGCGCTCGCCCAAGTCCGGTCACTGACACACCGACTGACGTACGAACAGACGAGAGAAGACGAACGATCATGGCCAAGCGCATCGACGTCAGCGGACTGTCCGCCTACTACGGCACCACCAAGGCCATCGAGGACATCTCGATGACCGTGGAGCCCCGCTCGGTGACCGCCTTCATCGGCCCCTCGGGCTGCGGCAAGTCGACCTTCCTGCGCACCCTCAACCGGATGCACGAGGTGATCCCCGGCGCCCGGGTCGAGGGCAAGGTGATGCTGGACGACGAGAACCTCTACGGCTCCGCGGTCGACCCGGTCGCCGTCCGCCGCAGCGTCGGCATGGTGTTCCAGCGCCCGAACCCGTTCCCCACCATGTCGATCTACGACAACGTGGTGGCCGGCCTCAAGCTGGCCGGCGTGAAGAAGAAGTCGGTGCTGGACGGCGTGGTGGAGAAGTCGCTCCAGGGCGCCAACCTCTGGAACGAGGTCAAGGACCGCCTGAACAAGCCCGGCGCCGGTCTGTCGGGCGGTCAGCAGCAGCGGCTCTGCATCGCCCGTGCCATCGCGGTCGAGCCCGAGGTGCTGCTGATGGACGAGCCCTGCTCGGCCCTCGACCCGATCTCCACCCTCGCCATCGAGGACCTGATCGGCGAGCTGAAGTCGCAGTTCACCATCGTGATCGTGACCCACAACATGCAGCAGGCGGCCCGGGTCTCCGACCGCACCGCCTTCTTCAACCTGGCCGGTGTCGGCCAGCCGGGCAAGCTGATCGAGCTGGACGACACCCAGCGGATCTTCTCCAACCCGTCCGTGCAGGCCACCGAGGACTACATCTCCGGTCGCTTCGGCTAAGCCGTACGGACCCCCGACTGCTTCGCGGTGCTGCATGGCGGTGCCGCCGCGGAGTCAGAGAAGGCCCGCCCCCGTGATGTGGGGGCGGGCCTTCGCGCTGCTCGGCGGCTGACGGACGGTCAGCCGAAGAACAGGTGGACCAGCCAGTACATGACGGCGGCCACCAGGGCGGCGGCCGGCATGGTGATGAACCAGCCCAGCACGATGTTCTTCGCCACACCCCAACGGACCGCGCGGATCCGCTTGGTGGCGCCCACGCCCATGATCGCCGAGGTGATCACGTGGGTGGTGGAGATCGGCGCCTTGAAGACGAACGAGGTGATGTACATGATCGTCGCGGCGGTGGCCTCGGCCGCGAAGCCCTGCGGCGGGTCCAGCTCGATGATCTTGCGTCCCAGGGTCCGCATGATCCGCCAGCCACCCGCGTAGGTGCCCAGCGAGAGCATGGTCGCGCAGGAGATCTTCACCCAGAGCGGGATGCCGGAGTCGTCCTGGTGGCCCGAGATGGTGAGGGCCATCACCACGATGCCCATGGTCTTCTGGGCGTCCTGGACACCGTGCGCCAGGGCCATGGCGGCGGCCGAGGCGGTCTGGGCGACCCGGAAGTTGCGCTTGGCGCGGTGCGGGTTGGCCTTCTTGAAGATCCACAGGATGGCCAGCATCACCAGGAAACCGGCCACCAGGCCGACCACCGGCGAGACGATCATCGGGATGACGATCTTCTCGATGACGCCGTGCCAGATCACCTCGGTGCCGCCGGCCAGCGCCGCGCCCACCATGCCGCCGAACAGCGCGTGCGAGGAGGAGGACGGCAGGCCGAAGTACCAGGTGACCAGGTTCCAGGTGATCGCCCCGACCAGTGCGGCGAACAGGATGGCCATGCCCTGCTGACCGGTCGGGGTCTCGATCAGGCCCTCGGAGACGGTCTTGGCGACGCCGGTGCCGAGGAAGGCGCCGGCCAGGTTCATCACGGCCGCCATCGCCAGCGCGGCCCGGGGGGTGAGCGCCCGGGTGGAGACCGAGGTGGCGATCGCGTTCGCCGAGTCGTGGAAGCCGTTGGTGTAGGTGAAGAAGAAGGCCACGCCGATGACGGCGATGAGTGCAGCCGTGTCCACGAGGGTCAGGACTCCTTGACCGCGATGGTCTCCACCGTGTTGGCCACGTGCTCGAACGCGTCGGCGGCCTCTTCGAGGACGTCCACGACCTGCTTGAGCTTCAGCACCTCGATGGCGTCGTACTGACCGCTGAACAGGTGGGCCAACAGCTTCCGGTGGATCTGGTCCGCCTGGTTCTCCAGCCGGTTGACCTCGATCCAGTACTCGGTGAGCTTGTCCATGGTGCGCAGCTTCGGCATCGCCTCGGCGGTCAGCTCGGCGGCCCGGGCCAGCACCTCGATCTGCTGCTCGATGCCCTTGGGCAGGGTCTGGATGTCGTAGAGGACGACGAGGTCGACCGCCTCCTCCATGAAGTCCATGATGTCGTCCAGCGACGAGGCGAGGGAGTAGATGTCCTCGCGGTCGAAGGGCGTGATGAAGGAGGAGTTCAGCTGGTGGAACACCGCGTGGGTGGTGTCGTCACCCGCGTGCTCGGCGGCGCGCATGCGCTCGACGATCTCCGCGCGGGCCGACACGTCCGCGCCCAGCAGTTCCAGCAGGAGCTTCGATCCGACGACCAGGTTCTCCGCGGCGGCGGCGAACATGTCGTAGAAGCTCGTCTCCTTCGGGGTCAGGCTAAAACGCACGGAAATCTCCGATGTGCGGGGGAGGGACTGAACGATGCTAGGCGCAAGCCGTCAGAACTGCGCAAACGGGGGGATGGTCACGATCCCTCAGTCTGACGGACGACGGGCGGTTTGCATCCGTCCTGCGCACGGAGATCCGGTCGCGCCGCCCGGACGGCGGAACACCGCGCGGGCCCGGCGTGTTGGACACTTGAGCCCAGTGGACGGGCGAGGACCGAGACCTAGGCGGGCCGTAATGACCAGCATCGAGACGCACGACGAGACCGGCGCGGCGGCGGCCGGCCACTGCGGTGACGCCGACGACGCGCACGGCCCGCACGGCTACAGCGCCCGCAAGGCGGAGCACCTCAAGCGGCTGCGCCGGATCGAGGGGCAGGTCCGGGGTCTCCAGCGGATGGTGGACGAGGACGTCTACTGCATCGACGTACTGACCCAGGTCTCGGCCGGGACGAAGGCGCTCCAGGCGTTCGCGCTCTCGCTGCTGGAGGAGCACCTGCGGCACTGCGTGGCCGCCGCCGCCGAACAGGGCGGGGCCGAGCTGGACGCCAAGGTGGCCGAGGCCACGGCCGCGATCTCCCGCCTGCTGCGCACCTGACCGGCCGGCCGGTCCGCGGTGGCCGTCCGGGGCGGTGCCCCTGACGGCCGCTCAGGCCTCGCCGGCCAGCAGGACCTCGTCGATCAGCTCCGGGGCGAGCCGCTCGCCCTCGCCGGCCGCCGCCGCGATCATGAGCTCGCCCGCCAGCTCGATCTCGTCCAGCGCCGCCTGCTCGTGCCCGCCGCCTTCACGGGGCGTCGAGGACACCATCCGTTCCACCCCCATGGACCCGAGCCGACCGGCAGAGCTGCCGCCCCCTACTCCAGCGTAGGCAGACGGGGCGTCAGACCCCATGGCACCAACGGGCCATCTCTGCGCACCACCCGGGCGGGGGCCTCCTGGACGCGGGCTACTTGGACGGCGAGGCGGTCGGCTTCATCGAGTAGATCTCGGACGCGGCCGGCTCGGCCGCCTGCACCGGCTGCCCGAAGTCGGAGAGCTGCACCGTGGAGACCACCTTCACCTGGTCCTTGGGCAGCTTCGACCCGGCCACCCCGGCGAACGAGAAGGTCTCGGTCACCCTGTGCAGCCGCCCCTGCCCGTCCAGCCAGGCCTCGTACGGCACCTCCTTGACGGTGAAGGTCTGGGCCGCCATCCGCAGCCCGTCACCGCCCCGGCCGCCGGTGGCCTCGGCCGCCTTGGCCAGGTCCAGGGTGCCCTTGTAGTGCTTGAGCTCCACCCCGCCGGCCGACTCCGAACCGACCAGCTCCGCGCTGACCACCCCGCGCAGCGCCCCGGCCGCGCTGGCCGGGTCGGTGGCGCCGCTGCTCACCAGGTTGCCGTCCGGGAGCTGGCGGATGTCGAGCTTGACCCACTTGCCCTCGGGGATCTTCGCCCCGCTGTTCTGCAGGTAGACCGTGCCGGGCAGCACCACCTCGACGATCTTGCCGGTGGTGGCGGCGCCGGGCGGCACGTCGATGTCCAGCCGGCCGATCCGCTTCACGTAGTCGTAGCCGCCGGCGCCCTTGAACACCGCCTTCTTGTCGCCCGACTCGGTGGTCAGCTCGGTGACGGCCTTCGCGGAGCCGGTGCGGCCGGTGATGTCCGCCGCGCTGCGCACGGCGGTCAGCGGGTCGGCCGAGAGCTGGTCGGCTGAGCTGCCGGGCTTGCGCGGCTCGCTGCTGCCGCAGGCGGTCAGGGCGGCGACGAGCAGGGCGGCGGTGGCAGCGGCGGCGCTGGTGCGGACGGTGTGCTTCACGATCGGGTACAACCCCCTCAGAGCTCTTCCAGAGCCAACGAGTTGAGGGTCCGTGAGGTTACGGGTGGACCGGCGTGCGGCTTCCGGTACGCGCCGGTCGTTCGAGCCGTTACGGTGAGGAGCGTGAACGTCGAGCACCGGGTGACGGTCGAAGAACGAGGCTCCTTCTCCACCGCCCGCTGCACCTGCGGCTGGCATGCCCCCGCCCGGCGCAGCCGCGACAAGTCCCGCCGCGACGCCGCCGCCCACCAGGCCGAGCACACCCCCGACGCCCACTGACCCACGCCCCCCCGGGGGGGCGTGGGTGCCGCGCGAGTCCCGGCAGGGCAGGCCCCCAGGGGCGCGAGGAACTGCGCGGGGTCCGGTAGGGCAGGCGCCCAGGGGGTGTGGGTGCCGCGCGAGGTCCGGCAGGGCAGGCGCCCAGGGGCGCAGGTGCCGCGCGAGGTCCGGCAGGGCAGGGCCCCCAGGGGCGCGAGGAACTGCGCGAGTCCCGGTAGGGCAGGCGCCCAGGGGCGCGAGGAACTGCGCGAGTCGGAAGGCGGCCCGGCATGGGATCGGGGCACGTCGGTCAGATGCAGGTGGTGCCGTTCCCCGGCGCGCAGTTCCTCGCGCCCCCGGGCGCTGCAACCGACCCTTCGTCAGTCAGGTGTGCGTGGTGCCGTTCCCCGGCGCGCAGTTCCCCGGGCGTTCCCGCCGGGGGCGTCACGCCGCGAGGTCGCGTTCGATGCGGCGGCGCCCGGTGCGGCGGGGCGCGGCGATGACCAGCGGGCGGAGGGCGGTCCGGCCGAGGGCGTGGGTGAAGGGCACGAGGACGGCCATCGCGATCGGGGCGAGCAGCAGGACCACGGCCGCCGCCAAGGCGAAGCCGCCGAGCACGTCGGTGGGGTAGTGCACCCCGACGTACATCCGGGCGACGCCCTGGAGCACGGCGAGCACCCCGGCGATCAGCCCCAGTCTGCGGTTCACCAGGTAGAGCCCGATCGCCAGCCCCATGGCCATCGCGGAGTGGTCGCTGACGAAGGAGAGGGTGCCCTCCTTGCCCTGCACGAGCACCTGGAGCTCGGGGTGGTCGACGAACGGCCGGGGCCGGTCGACGATCGCCGAGATCGGCAGGTTGGCGAGTTCGCAGAGGGCGACCGCGAGCGGGGCCCAGAGCAGGCCGGCCACCGCGACGGGGGCGTCGGGGCGGCGGCGGGCCTGGAGCCAGCCGACCGCGAGGAGCAGGCCGAGGCCGAGCAGCAGGCCGTACTCGCCGAGCCAGGCGACGGTGGAGTCGACCCAGGAGGGGGCGGAGTCGGCGAGCCCGTTCACTGCCTTCAGCAGGTCCAGGTCCGGGCCGGCGGTGTCGCCCAGCAGCGTCGACACGCCGCACCTCCGTCGTGGCCCTCGCGAGCCCCTTGATCATCAGACTGACAAGGGGCACAACGCGGCAGCCGGTCCGGCGGTTTCAGAATTCACGCACCGTTATCAAACCTTGACTGACCGTCCACTGGACGTCCACGGCGAGCGGTGCTCCGTGGTCGCCCCGGACGGGGCGTCAACTGTCGTTCGGGTCCCGGCCGGTGCCCTGCCCGCCGCTGGCGATCTGCCCGTCGGCCTGCCGGGCCGGGAGCGAGAGGGCTCCGTCGGGGGTGATCCGGGTGGCGCCGTAGTACTTGGGGCGGTCGATCTTGTCGTAGCGGATCACCGCGTTGGTGTGCGGGGCGTTGATCATGTACCCGCCGCCGACGTAGATGCCGACGTGGTCGATGGAGCGCGGGTCGCCCTGGTCGGTGGCGAAGAACACCAGGTCGCCCGGCCGGAGCTGGCTGCGCTCGATGTGCGGGCCGGCGTTCCACTGGTCGTTGGCCACCCGGGGGAGGGTGATGCCCACGCTGCCGAAGGCCGCCACGGTGAGGCCGGAGCAGTCGAACCGGCCGCCCTCGGCCGCCGTGCCGTTCCCGCCCCAGAGGTAGGGGGTGCCGAGGGTGGTCTGGGCGAAGTAGATCGCACCGGACGCCTGGGGCGAGAGTGCCGTGTTGGGGACGGTGGTGCCGGAATCGGCGGCCGGGGGCGCGGTGAAGTTCGCCGCCAGGGTTTTGATGTTCTTCACGTACCCCTGGGTCTCCCGGTACGGCGGGACGCCGCTGTACTTGATGACCGCGTACGGACCGGCGTTGTAGGCGGCGAGCAGATTCGACTGCCGGTCACCGGGGACTTTCGCAATGTCCTTGGCGAGGGCGCAGTCGTAGGTCGCGGCGGAGGCGATCGCGTCGGCCGCGTTCCAGACGTCCTTCTTCCCGTCGTTGTCGCCGTCGGTGGCGTACCCGGGCCAGGTGGCCGGCATGAACTGGGCCATGCCCTGGGCGCCGACCGGGCTCCGGGCCAGCGGGTTGAAGCCGCTCTCCTGGTAGAGCTGGGCGGCCAGCATGGGCGGTGAGATCTCCGGGCAGAGCGCGCCCCACTGCTGGAAGAGCGGCTGGTAGGCGGCCGGCACGGTGCGGCCCGCGAGTCTGGGCTGGACCGTCTGCGGGGTGCCGCTGGCGGCGAAGGTGCCGACCACCACCACGCCGACGAATCCGACGCCCGTCAGGGCCGCCGCGGCGGCTGCCGCGCCCGCCTTCCGCAGTACCATCAGCACCGTCCCGACGAACCGTCAGTTACCCGTGGCCCAGAAGGCATTGCTCATCACAATCATCGCAGATGCAAAGGGTGGGCGGTATCCTTCGCACGGTGGACATCCTGGCGTACGGGCCCCGTGCTCCACGACCGATCCGCGAGAAACAGCCAAGTCGAAGTCGGATCTGGCCAAGAATGGGGTGCGGCCCTTCGCGTCACCCCGGTCCTGGGCCTTGAATTTGCCTGATCGGGCGGTGAGATGGAATGAACCTGAGCAGCGTGTTGCACAGTGACCGGGTCCGGCTCCTGGCGGAGGACCCACCCAAGAAGGCCAACATCGACACCATCATCGGCGGCATCGCACCGGACTGGGGCCCGTTCGCCAGTCTGGGCGCGGAGGCCCGGACGATGATCCAGGTGGTGATGGCGGTCGCCATCCTGGGCTGCCTGGGCATCGCCGTCTGGGGGGCGGCCAAGCAGCGGATCGGTGCCACCGCGATGCGGGACAGCTTCAGCGCCGAGCAGGGCAAGGGGCTGATCGTGGCGGGGCTGACCGGCGTGTTCATCATCGGTTCGCTCACCACTCTGTTCACCATTGTGTACGGCATGGCGATCTGACGATCCGACAGACTTGCCCCGGCGGAGCGGCCCCGTGGGTGGCCGTCCCCGCCGGGTCGTCGCGCTTCCCGCGCTGACCGCGCGTACCAGCTAGGGAGTCCGCAGGGGCTCCCCGTACCAGGAGGGCCGCCGTGCCGGTGTCCGACGACCAGCCGCACACCCGGACGCGGCTGCCGGTCGGCGAGCAGTCCGTCTACCAGCAGCAGCAGACGGGCCGTCAGGGCAGGCCGCTGCGGACCCTGCTGGCGGTCCTGGTGGTCGTGCTGCTGCTGGTGGTCGCGGTCTCGATCGCGAACCGGGACAAGCCGGACCCGAAGGCGGGCGGCCGGACCGGCTCGGCCGACCGGGCGACCCCGGCCGCGCCCGCCCCGGCCACCACCGCGCCCACCGGCCAGCTCCCGGTGGCGACCAGCTCGAACGGGATCGGCGTGGGTCACCCGCACACCTCGCAGGGCGCCCAGTCGGCGGCCGCCAACTACGCGGTGGCGCTGGGCTCGGAGGAGATGTTCCGGGCCGACACCCGGGCCACCCTGCTGGGCACGGTGGCCGACCAGAGCGCGCTGCCCGCCCTCAAGGCCCGGCTGGACGCGGCCTTCGGGCCGGAGCAGCTGGCCGGCTTCGGCCTGGACGACAAGGGCCGGCCGGCCAAGGGGCTGACCTTCGTCAGCCGCACCGTGCCGGTCGGCACCAAGCTCACCAACCAGGCCGACACCGCCACCGTGGTGCAGGTCTGGTGCACCGGCCTGCTCGGCCTGGCCGGCCAGGGCTCCACCCAGCCGGTCTCCGAGAACTGGTTCACCCTCACCCTCACCATGCGCTGGACCGGCAGCGACTGGAAGCTCACCGACTTCGCCCGGACGTCCGGCCCGGCACCCGTCCCCGGCGACCAGCAGGCCGCCACCGCCGAGGAGATCACCGGCGCCGTCCAGGACTTCGGAGGCTTCCGCTATGCCCGTTGACGCTGCCCCGGCCGCCCGGCGGCGGACCGCCAGGGCCTCGGTGGTGCTCGGCTCGCTGCCCGCGCTGGTGCTGCTGACGGCGGCCCGGGCGTTCGCCGACCCGACCCCCTCGCCGTCCGCCTCGGTGAAGTGCAACCTGCCGGTGCCCGGTGCGGACCGGGCCTGTGCCCCGGACGTCCCCGGGGTGGTGGTCACCGGCCCCGGCGGCGGCACCATCGGCGGGGTCACCGACCCGCTCGGCTCGCTGGCCAAGGGCTGCGCCGAGGCGGCTGCCTGGGTCACCCGGAAGCTGGCCGACGCCATCGACTCGACCACCCAGGTGGACTTCACCAACGCCGCCTTCCTCCAGCAGTACGCGGTGGTGTTCGCCGGCTCCACGGTGCTCACCCTGATCCTCTGGCTGCTCGCGGTGACCAAGCGCGCGGTGCGCGGCGCCTCGCTGACCACCGCGATCTCCGAGGCGATCGGCTTCCTCTGGCTGACCGTCATCGCCTCCGCCTTCACCCCGCTGGTGCTCTTCACCCTGGTCTCGGCCACCGACGGGGTGACCGCCGCCATCGCGGCCGGCACCAAGTCGGACACCGGCACCTACCTGGGCGGCTTCGCCGACACCTTGGAGAAGGGCTCGCTGGGCGGCGGCCCGCTGATCCTGATCATCGTCTCGCTGGTCGCGGTGCTGGCCGCCGCGGTGCTCTGGATCGAGCTGCTGATCCGGGCCGCGATGCTCTACGTCGGCGCACTGCTGGGCACCGCTGTGTACGCGGGGCTGGTGGACAAGCAGCTCTGGAAGCACGTCCGGCGCTGGGCCGGGGTGATGCTCGCGGTGGACCTGGCCAAGCCGATCATCGTGATCATCCTCGGCCTGGCCGGCGCGGTGGCCACCGGCGCCGGGAGCACCGACGACTTCGCCAAGGTGATCTCCGGGCTCTCCATCCTGTTCCTGTCGATCTTCGCCAGCGCCGCCGTCTACCGCTTCGTACCGGGCTTCGGCGACGAGCTGATGCAGATGCGGCACGCCCGGGCCAGCGCCGTCTCGGCCGGCTCCGCGATGATCAACGGCCCGGCCAACCTGGTGAAGCAGGGCATCTCCACCCACGGCGCGCGCGGTGGTGGCGGCGGAGCCCCGTCCACCGCCAACGCCTCCACCGGCTCGGCGGCGGCCGGCATCGCCGCCCACGGATCCCGCACCGCGGCACCCCCGCCGCAGACCCCCACCCAGGCCCCGGCCGCCAATCCAGTGAAGGGACCGTGATCCGCGCGTGAGCAGCGAACCGCTCGGCCAGTACGGCGCCGCGTACACCCACCAGCGCCGTACCTACCTGATCGGCAAGGCCAGGCCGAACGCGCCGATCGGCCGCAACCGGGAGTCCGGGGAGATCGTGCTGATCATCTTCGGCGCCTTCCTCGGCATGGTCTGGGGCCTGGCGATGCCGATCCTGCCGCTCCGGATCGCCGGCCTGGTCGGCCTGCCGCTGCTCGCGATCATGGCGGTCTACGTGCCGTACAAGCGCCGCACCTTCTACAAGTGGGTGGAGATCAACCGGACCTACCGCCGCACCCTGCGCAGCGGCCGGGCGGTCTGGAAGTCCGAGGTGGTGGACGCCGGCACCCGCTTCGACGGCCGCGAGGTGGAGATCGGCCCGCCGCCCGGCGTGGGCCGGCTGCACTGGCTGACCGCGCCGTTCGGCCCGGACGAGGTCGGGGTGCTGATGCACCTGGAGCGCCGCACCGTGACCGCCGCGATCGAGATCGAGGGCCCGGGCGTCGGCCTGCGCGACTCGGAGGACCAGGAGGCGCTGGTCGACCGCTTCGGCACCCTGCTCAAGCACGTGGCCAACGGCGACGGCTTCGTGACGCGCCTCCAGATCCTGGCCCGCACCCTCCCGGCCGACCCGGACGCGCACGCCAAGGACGTCGAGCGACGGGGCGACACCTCGGCCCCGGGCTGGCTCCAGGACTCCTACGACCAGCTCCAGTCGATGGTCTCCACCTCCTCCGAGCAGCACCGGGCCTACCTGGTCGCCTGCATGCACTACAACCGCGAACTCGCCGCCGAGGCCCATGTGATGGGCCGCACGGCGGGCGGCGGCAAGGCCCGGGACGACGACGGCCTGGCCGCCGTGATGGCCCGTGAGCTGACCGACATCTGCGCCCGGCTCGCCGAGGCGGACATCCGGGTCCGGCAGCCGCTCGGCCAGGCCCGGCTCTCCTCGCTGCTGCACTCGATGTACGACCCGGACCACCCGATCGACCACATCCAGGCGATGTCCCAGCGGAACGCCTGGCCGGCCGAACTCGACGCCACCCACCCGCAGTACCTCGCGGCGAAGACCCGCGAGTCGTCGACCCGGGAGCCGTGGTGCCACGCCACCGCCTGGGTCAAGGAGTGGCCGCTGACCCCCGTCGGGGTCAACTTCCTGGCCCCGCTGCTGGTGCACACCCCGGACGTGATCCGGACGGTGGCCGTCACCATGGACCTGGAGCCGACCGACGTCGCGATCGAGCGGATGCTCACCGAGAAGACCAACGACGAGGCCGAGGCCAGCCGGGCCGCCAAGATGAACCGCACCATCGACCCGCGCGACCTGGCCCACACCGGCCGGGTGGACCAGCGCGGCGACGACCTCGCCTCCGGCGCGGCCGGGGTCAACCTGGTCGGCTACATCACCGTCTCGTCCCGCTCGCCCGAGGCGCTGGCCCGCGACAAGCGGACCATCCGGGCCTCGGCCGGCAAGAGCTTCCTCAAGCTGGAGTGGTGCGACCGCGAGCACCACCGGGCCTTCGTCAACACCCTCCCGTTCGCCACGGGCATCCGCCGCTGACCCGCTAGGAGTCCTTGCCATGGCCATCGGCAGCATGACCGACGCCTTCACCAGCCTGATGTTCGGCAAGGTGGAGACCACCCGGCTCCCGGTCCGGACCTCCACCGGCCAGGCCCAGGCGGTCTACCTCCCCACCGCCGCACCGGGGTTGGGCGACTCGGGCGTGATCATCGGCCGCGAGGTGTACTCCGGCAAGGGGTACGTCTACGACCCGTTCCAGCTCTACGGCCAGCAGCTCCCCGCCCCGCACTGGCTGGTGCTCGGCGAGTCCGGCAACGGCAAGTCCGCACTGGAGAAGACCTACGTGCTGCGGCAGCTGCGCTTCCGCGACCGCCAGGTGGTGGTGCTGGACGCCCAGGGCGAGGACGGCGTCGGCGAGTGGAACCTGATCGCCAACGCGCTGGGGATAAAGTCCATCCGCCTCGACCCGATGGCCGCCCGGGACGGCGGCGTCAAGCTCAACCCGCTCGACCCGGCCATCACCACCACCGGCCAGCTCTCGCTGCTGCGCACCATCATCGAGGTGGCCATGGGCCGCGGCCTCGACGAGCGGGCCGGCTTCGCCCTGAAGGCCGCCCACGCCCACGTCACGGCCACCGTGACGGGCCGTCAGCCGGTGCTCAACGACATCATCGACACCCTGCGCAGCCCCGAGCCCTCCTCGGTGGAGGCGCTCGGCGTCGGCGTCGACGAGGTCCAGGCCTGGGGCCTGGACGTGGCCCTGGTGCTCGACCGCCTGGTCGACGGTGACCTGCGCGGCATGTTCGACGGGTCCACCACGGACGGCATCGACCTGGACGCCCCGCTGATCGTCTTCGACCTCTCGCACATCGACCGCAACTCGATCGCGATGCCGATCCTGATGGCCATCGTCGGCGTCTGGCTGGAGCACACCTGGATCCGCCCCGACCGGAAGAAGCGCATCTTCCTGGTCGAGGAGGCCTGGCACATCATCAACAGCCCCTTCGTGGCCCAGCTCTTCCAGCGCCTGCTGAAGTTCGGCCGCCGTCTCGGCCTCTCCTTCGTCGCCGTCGTCCACCACCTCTCCGACGTGGTCGACGGCGCCGCCGCCAAGGAGGCCTCCGCCATCCTCAAGATGGCCTCCACCCGCACCGTCTACATGCAGAAGGCCGACGAGGCCAGAGCCACCGGCCGGGTCCTCGGCCTGCCCCGCTGGGCGGTCGAGATCATCCCCACCCTCTCCCCGGGCATCGCCGTCTGGGACGTCAACGGCAACGTCCAGGTGGTCAAGCACATCATCACCGACGCCGAACGCCCCCTGGTCTACACCGACCGCGCCATGACCGAGGACGCCGTCGCCGAACGCCACCGCGCGGAGCGCCAGTTGGCCGCCGAGCCGGGGGTCTGACGGCCTGTGGTCGATTGGGCAGCAGCTTGCTGCCCAATCGGCTCGGGCTGCCTCTCGGCGCCGGGTGCTGAGGATCCGTCGGACCCGTGCCCGCTGCTGTAGATCTCGGACTTGATGGCGTGCCGAGTGGGGGAACGTTCCTGCTCACCCGATCGGTGGGGGGTGCGGAGTGCGGTACCGGCGCGTGGGGGTACGTGTGCGGTGGAGCCCCGCGTCTGACGGTTCTTCGGGGGATGGAAACCCTCTCGTTACTCGCGGGGTCCTGACAGCTACGCGCGTTGACCCTAGGCTGCGGTGGTCACGTCACCTTCTCGGCTCCGGCCCCACGGCGGAGCCCCCAACGGTGCAGGGGATCCCTCATGTCCAACTCCGGCCGCACCGGCCGTTTCCGTCGCCCGGCGTACGCCGCGGCCGCCGCCGTCGGTCTCTTCGGGACCCTGCTGGTACCGGGCACCGCCTCGGCCCACGGCTGGGACTGGGACTGGCACAAGCCGAAGACCGAGGACCTCCAGATCCTCGCCATCAACGACCTGCACGGGAACCTGGAGCCCCCGGCCGGCTCCTCGGGGAGCATCAAGGAGGTGGACCCGGCCACCGGCAAGGTGGTCGACACCCCGGCGGGCGGCATGGAGTACCTGGCCACCGCGCTGCGGCAGGCCCGGGAGGGGCACCGCAACACCGTGACGGTGGCGGCCGGTGACCTGGTGGGTGCCAGCCCGCTGCTGTCCGGGCTGTTCCACGACGAGCCCACGGTCGAGGCGCTGAACAAGGTCGGACTGGACGTCACCTCGGTGGGCAACCACGAGTTCGACGAGGGCTCCAAGGAGCTGCTCCGCCTGCAGAACGGCGGCTGCCACCCGACCGACGGCTGCTACGAGAAGGGCCGCAAGTTCCGCGGCGCCGACTTCGAGTACCTGGCCGCCAACGTCACCTACGAGAAGACCGGCCGCCCGATCCTCAAGCCGTACTGGGTGAAGAACGTCCGCGGCACCAAGGTCGGCTTCATCGGCGCGACCCTCGAGGGCACCCCGAACATCGTCACCGCCGAGGGCATCAAGGGCCTGAAGTTCGGCGACGAGATCGAGACCATCAACAAGTACGCCAAGGAGCTCAAGCGCCAGGGCGTGGACTCGATCGTGGCGCTGATCCACGAGGGCGGCTACCCGGCCTCCACCACCTACAACTACGACTGCGGCGCGGCCGGCCAGGGCATCTCGGGCCCGATCGTGGACATCGCCAAGGGCCTCGACCCGGCGATCGGCGCGATCGTCACCGGCCACACCCACAACTCCTACGCCTGCGCGATCCCGGACCCGAAGGGCCAGCTCCGGTCGGTGACCAGCGCGGCCTCCTTCGGCCGCCTGTACACCGAGATCAACCTCAAGCTGGACAAGAGGACCGGCGCCATCGTCCGCCCGTCGGTGACCGCCGCCAACCACGTGGTGCGGCGCGACCTCGCCAAGGCCGACGACATCACCAAGCTGATCGAGCGCTACGGCAAGCTGGCCGCCCCGATCGCCAACCGTCCGCTCGGCTTCATCGGCGCGGACATCAACGGCCGCGGCTCCACCGCCTACGAGAAGCCGCTCGGTGACGTGATCGCCGACGCCCAGCTGGCCGGCCTGGCGCCCGCCGACAAGGGCGGCGCGCAGATCGCCTTCATGAACCCCGGCGGCATCCGCTCCGACCTGGTCTTCAAGGCCAGCGGCGCCGAGGGCGACGGCGTGGTGACCTACGGCGAGGCGTTCACCGTCCAGCCGTTCACCAACATGATGCAGGTCAAGACCATGACGGGTGCCCAGATCGTCAAGGTCCTGCAGGAGCAGGTCAGCGGCCCGAACCAGGCCGCCCCGAAGATCCTCCAGATCTCCAAGGGCCTGACCTACACCCTGAACCTCAACAAGGCCGGCGCGGACCGGATCGCGGACGTCAGGTTCAACGGCGCCCCGATCGACCTCAACGCCTCCTTCCGGGTCGCGGCCAACGAGTTCCTGCACGGCGGCGGCGACGGCTTCCCGACCTTCACGGCCGGCACGGACAAGCTTGTCGGCGCCTCCGACCTGGACCTGTTCGCCGCCTACCTGGGCGCGAACTCCACCGCCTCGGCCCCGCTGAAGGTCCCGGCGCAGGACCGGATCAAGGTCATCGGCGTCGGCGAGGACGTCAACTGACCTGGTCCTGATGCAGGTTGCGGGGCTCTTCTCCACCCGGAGGGGAGCCCCGTTCCCGTTCCCGCTCCCGTCAGGGGGCGGTGGACTGCCCCGGCAGTCGGACGGTGGCGACGGTGCCGGGCCCGCCGTCGGTGGCCGGGCCGAGCGAGACCTCGCCGCCGGCCTCCTGGACGGCCTGCGCCACGATCGACAGCCCGAGCCCGGAGCCCGGCAGCTGGCGGGAGGACGGAGAGCGCCAGAACCGGTCGAAGACGTACTGCAGCTCGTCCGGCGGGATGCCCGGCCCGTGGTCCCGGACGGTCAGCCGGCCGTCCTGGAGCGCGAGTTGGACGGTGCCGCCGGGCGGGGAGTACTTCACCGCGTTGTCCAGCAGGTTGATCACCGCGCGCTCCAGGCCGGGGCCGTCCCCGTGCACGTACCAGGGGTCGACCACCAGGGCGAACTGCAGCCCGGGCCCGCGCAGCCGGGCCCGCTCCACCGCCCGGTGGACGATCTCGTGCAGCGCCACCACGGTGTGCTCGCGCTCCGGCCTGGAGGTCTCCGGGCGGGAGAGCTGGAGCAAGTCGCCGATCAGCACCGTGAGTTCCTGCATCTGGGCCTTCATGCTGGCCAGCAGCTTGGTCCTGGTCGCGGGCGGGAGCGGACGGCCGGTGTCGTCGGAGCGGATCAGCAGGTCGACGTTGGTGCGCAGTGAGGTCAGCGGGGTGCGGAGCTCGTGCCCGGCGTCGGCGATCAGCCTGGTCTGCCGCTCCCGGGAGTTGGCGAGCGCGGTCGACATCGAGTTGAACGAGGAGGACAGCCGGGCGAGTTCGTCGTCACCCCGGACCGGGATGGTGGTCCCGACCTCCTCGGTCCGGGCGATGTGCTCCACCGCGTTGGTCAGCTGGTCCACGGGCTTGAGAGCCGAACGCGCCACCAGCCGCCCGGTGAGCCCGGCGCCGATCACCCCCAGCGCGGCCACCCCGCCCAGCAGCAGGGCCAGTTGCTGGAGCGAGTCGTGCATCTCCTTGGTCGGGCTGGCGGTGAGCACCACGACGTGCTCGTACCGGCTCACCCGGACCAGGGCGGGTGCACCGCCGACGTAGGTGCCGTCGCGGTAGCTGACCTGGTTCGGCTGGTAGGACAGTGCGTCCAGGTCGGCCGGATCGACGGTGACGGCCTTGGTGGCGCCGAACTGGAGGCAGACCGTGCCGTCCCCGGCGACCAGTTGGCTGTTCCACTGGTAGAAGCCGCGCCCGCCGGGCTGCTGGCCGCCGAGCAGCTTCGTGGTGGTGGCCTGGGTGGCGGTCAGGGCCGCGGCGGCGTTCGCTCCGCAGTTGCTGCTCGGCCAGTCGAGGTTCTGGAGGTTCCTCGGCCCGAACGGGCTCAGCGGCGCGTTGGCGAGGTTGGTCTTCACCTGCTGGTACAGCCGGTCCCGGACGATGAACCAGCAGGCCAGCGCCGACAGCGCGATGGCCACCGCCACGGCGGCAGCCGTCAGCATCGCGAGCCGGCTGCGCAGCGAGCGCCCCCCGTACCAGCCCGCGAGGCGCTTCACGCCGCCGCGCCGGTCGCGGAGCGCAGCGCGTAGCCGACGCCCCGGACGGTCTGGATGATCCGCGGCATGCCGCCCTGTTCGGTCTTGCGGCGCAGGTACATCACGTACACGTCCAGCGAGTTGGAGGAGGGCTCGAAGTCGAAGCCCCAGACCGCCTTGAGGATCTGCTCCCGGGTCAGCACCTGCCGCGGGTGCGCCAGGAACATCTCCAGCAGCATGAACTCGGTGCGGGTCAGCTCGATCGGCCTGCCGTCCCGGGTGACCTCCCGGGTCGCGGTGTTCATCCGCAGGTCGGCGAAGGCCAGCACCTCGCTGGCGTCGGCCTCCACCGCCGCGCGGGCGGCGGCCTCGCTGGCCAGTGCCGAGCGGCGGAGCAACGCCCGGACGCGGGCCAGGAGTTCGTCGAGTTCGAAGGGCTTGGCCAGGTAGTCGTCGGCGCCGACGTCGAGGCCGGTGACGCGGTCGCCGACGGCGTCCCGGGCGGTGAGCATCAGGACCGGGACGGCGTCGCCCCGGGACCGCATCCGGCGGACGGCGGTGAGGCCGTCCATCCGGGGCATCATGATGTCGAGCAGCACCAGGTCGGGGCGGTCGCGTTCGACCGCGTCCAGGGCCTCGAAGCCGTCGGTGGCGGTGGTCACCTCGTAGCCCTCGAAGGCGAGGCTGTTCTCCAGGGCGTCCCGCAGGGCGGGTTCGTCGTCGACCACGAGGATGCGGGCGGTGGGGCCCGGGGTCTCGGCAGGGGTGCGGTCGTCGGCGGGCGGGGTCATCGGCGCGGGGCCTTTCCTGGTGGTCCGGTCTGGCTGGTCGGGCTGGGTCTCATTGTCCGTCAGGAGGGCCTGCCGGAGCGGGCGTCAGAGCCGCTGGCCGGCTTCGAGCTTCGGCAGCAGCTGCTTGACGTCGTTGATCGGGATGGCGAAGCCGAGGCCGACGCTGCCCGCGCTGCCGGAGGCGGCGGTGGCGCCGGCGCCACTGGCGGAGTACATCGCGGAGTTGATGCCGATCACCTGGCCGGCCGCGTCGATCAGCGGGCCGCCGGAGTTGCCGGGGTTGAGCGCGGCGTCGGTCTGCAGCGCCTTGTAGCTGGCGGTGTCGGCGGAGGACGAGCCGGAGCCGCCGGACCGGGACTGCAGGCCGGGCAGGTTCGGGAAGCCGAAGCCGCCGTTGCCACTGGTGGTGGAGTCGTCGACCTGGACGGTGACGGGGCGGTCCTTGGCGCTGATGATGCCGGAGGTGACGGTGCCGGTCAGGCCCTCGGGATTGCCGATGGCGACCACCGAGTCGCCGACCCGGACGCCGTCGGAGTCGCCGAGGGTGGCGGTCTTCAGGCCGCTGACGCCGGAGGCGGTGATCAGCGCGATGTCGGTGGACTCGGCGGTGCCGGTGACGGTGGCGCCGGCGGTGGAGCCGTCCTGGAAGGTGACGGTGATCTGGCCGCCGGAGCCGACCGCGCCGGAGATCACGTGGTAGTTCGTCAGGATCTTCCCGTCGGCGCTGAGCACCATACCCGTACCGGTGGCGGTGCCGTTGGCGGTCTTCACGGTGATCTCGACGACGGCGGGGGAGACGGCCGCGTTGACCGCCGCGACGTTCGCGGTGCCGTCGGAGTTGGCGGAGACCGGGCTGACCACGGTGGAGCCGCCGCCGGAGGCGGTGGCGGTGGCGCGGTCGCCGGCGATCACCCCGCCGGTGACGCCGCCGATCAGGGCGGCCGTCACGGCGACGGCGGTCACCAGGGCGAGGCGGCCCTTGAGGAAGCCCGTGCGGACGGGGCCGGCCGGTGAAGCCGGGGCCGGTGCGGCCGGCTGCGGGGTGGTGGTCCAGTCGGCGTAGACGAAAGGACCCTGGTCTTCGGTGCTTCGCTGCTGGTCGCTCATGGATCCAAGGTCCGCCCGGCCGATGAGAGCCGGATGAGAGCCGAATCAGAGTCAGCCGAGAAGCCCGTTGGCTTCTCATAAAGCCTGGTCAGGCCGGGCTCAGGCGCCCGAGGGGCCTCCGCAGCCGCAGGAACGGCGGATGACCAGGCGGGACGGGAAGGTCCGCACCCGCTCGGTCTCCGAGCCGGGCACCATCAGCGACTCGTCCAGCACCAGGTCGACCGCGGCCCGGGCCATCGCGTCCCGGTCGGAGGCGACGGTGGTCAGCGGCGGGTCGGCCAGCGCGGCCTCGGGGATGTCGTCGAAGCCGGCCACCGCCAGGTCCTCCGGGACCCGCAGGCCGACCTCGCGGGCGGCCCGCAGCACGCCGATCGCCTGGTCGTCGGTGGAGCAGAAGATCGCGGTCGGGCGGTCCGGCGAGCGGAGCAGTTCGACGGCGACCTCGTAGGCGCCGTAGCGGTGGAACGGGGCGTCCACCAGGTGCGGCTCGACCGGCAGCGCGTGCGCGGTCATCGCCCGCTCCCAGCCCTCGACGTGGTCGATCACCGGGTCGCCGGGGGCGGGGGACTCGACCGGGCCGCCGAAGCAGACCACGGCGGCGTGCCCGTGCACCTCCAGCAGGTGGCGGACGGCCGCCTCGGCGCCGCCGACGTCGTCGGTGGTGACGGCCACGTCGTCGATCGCCTCGGGGCGGCGGTGCAGCAGCACCACCTTGGCGCCCTCCATCGCGGCGAACTCCTCGGCGGCCCGCTGCGAGGGGCCCTGGCTGACCAGGATCAGGCCGGAGACCCGCATGCCGAGGAAGGCGCGGACGTAGTGCACCTCGCGGTCGTCCACGTAGTCGGAGTTGCCGATCAGCACCAGCTTGCCGCGCTCGGAGGCGGCGCGTTCGACCGCGTGCGCCATCTCGGCGAAGAACGGCTGGCGGGCGTCGGGGACGACCATGCCGATCAGGTTGGTGCGCCGGGAGGCCATCGCCTGGGCGACGCTGTTCGGCCGGTAGCCGAGCTGCTCGATCGCCGCGAGCACCTTCTCCTTGGTCGCGGGCGCGACCGGGCGCGGCCCGTTGTTGATGACGTAGGAGACGACCGCGGTCGAAGTCCCAGCCAGTCGGGCTACATCGTCGCGCGTCACCTTGGCCACGGGGGGAGTCTACGCGGGTGGCTGGGCGCAGTCAGGGGGGATACCCGCCGTCCGGCCGACCGGCACCGGACAGCCCGGGGCACAGTCGGACAGAACGGACGGTCGTTCGGCGGGGGCGGTCGGAGCCGACGGTCCGCCGGACGTCCGACGGGGTCCGCCGGGGGTCCGGCGGACCCCCGGTCAGGCGTCCTGCGGGGTGCGCTGCTCGGTGCGCTCGCCCTTCTCCGGGACGACGAAGCGGTAGCCGACGTTGCGCACGGTGCCGATCAGCTGCTCGTGCTCGACACCGAGCTTGGCCCGCAGCCGCCGCACGTGCACGTCCACCGTCCGGGTGCCGCCGAAGTAGTCGTAGCCCCAGACCTCCTGGAGCAGCTGAGCCCGGGTGAAGACCCGGCCCGGGTGCTGCGCCAGGTACTTCAGCAGCTCGAACTCCTTGAAGGTGAGGTCCAGCACCCGGCCCTTGAGCTTGGCCGAGTAGGTGGCCTCGTCGACCGAGAGGTCGCCGTTGCGGATCTCCATCGGGCTGTCGTCGGCGGTGACCTGCATGCGGCCCATCGCCAGCCGGATGCGGGCCTCGACCTCGGCCGGGCCGGCCGTGTCCAGCAGGACGTCGTCGATGCCCCACTCGGCGGTGACGGCGGCCAGGCCGCCCTCGGTGACCACCAGGACCAGCGGGCAGCCGATGCCGGTGGAGCGGAGCAGCTGGCAGAGGCTGCGGATCTGCGGCAGGTCGCGCCGTCCGTCGACCAGGATCACGTCGGCGGACGGGGTGTCCACCAGGGCCGAGCCCTCGGCGGGGGCCACCCGGACGTTGTGCAGCAGCAGTCCGAGGGCGGGCAGCACCTCGGCCGAGGGCTGCAGGGCGTTGGTGAGGAGCAGGAGCGAACTCATACCCGGTGGTCCCCTTTCGGGGTCGTCGCGGACGCGGCCGGCGCTCCTGACGGAGCGTCGGCGACGCGAGGGGTGGGGGTGAGGACGTCCGAGGGGCGAGACGCGACCGGTTCGGGGGTGAACAGTGCGGGGCGGGGCGCACGGGCGGGGTCCCGCAACCCCGGGTGCGCCTGGTGCTCCGTCACTGCCCTGCTCATCCGCGAACCTTCCGGTCTGCTCCCGTCGCACACCGCCCGTCCGTGCCCCGCACGTCCTTGTGCGGAGCACCGGCCGGGCGGCCCTCCGGAGCGGCCGGTGCGGGTGGGGCACCGGCTCCCGGAGGCCATCCGTACGTGGCGTCCTGAAAGCACAAAAGGACCCGGGGGCGACTCTGCCCAGGTCCCTCTCTGGCCACGAGAATAGCCGACCACCCTCCGGCAGGGGAGGGGCACGCAACGATGCCTGGGCCACACTGCGGCCGTCCGGGCGTGACCCGGGGGCGTCCGGCGGCGTTCTCCGGGTGCCGTCGCGCGCCACGCGCGAGCAGCGGGGTTACGGCATCCGGGTCGGGGCGGTCCATCATGGGAGCCGCACCGGCCGCACCGTACGTGTACACCTTTGGCGTGGGTGCCCCGGCAGCAGGGCGGGGGCGTCGCACCGGGCGGGGACGTAGAGGAGGACAGCCATGACGGCGATCGCGGACCACACTTCCACCGCGCGGGTGACGGACCCCGGGGCCGCCCGGGTGACCGTCCGGTACTGGGCGGCGGCCAAGGCCGCCGCCGGGCTGGCCGAGGAGGAGGTGCCCGCCGGCGACCTGGCCGGGGCCCTCGCGGCCGTCCGGGCGCGGCACGCCGGGAACGCCCGGCTGCACCAGGTGCTGGCGCACTGCTCCTACCTGGTGGACGGTCAGCAGGTCGGCAACCGCGACCACGCCACCGTCGCCCTCCCGCCCGGTGCCACCGTCGAGGCCCTGCCGCCCTTCGCCGGCGGCTGACGGTCCGTCGCAGCTGCCCGCACCCGAACCGCCGAGGAGCACCGCATGACCCTCACCGCCGAGCCGGTCCGCCGGACCGGGACGCCGATCGTCGAGCCGGGCCCGTCGGTCGCGGCGCTGACCGCAGGGCTGTGCGGGGTGCTGGCGGCGGCCTCGCTGCTCGGCGGGCGGTACGGGCTGGCGGCCGGGCTGACGGCGGCTCAGGCGCTGACCGCCGTCGGCTGGTTCCGGCTGCACGGGATGTGGCCGGCCCGGCAGGGGATCGCCGGGGTGGCGCTGGCCGGGGTGGTGGCGGACCTCGCGGTGCTGACCCACGGGGCGGCCGGGCTGCTCGGCGCGCTCGGGGTGTACCTGGTGGTGGTGCTGGTCTGGCAGACCTTCCGGCCGGCCGATCCGGCGGAGCGGTTCTACGCCCTGACGGTGCTGGGCTCGGGCGTGCTGCTGGCGGGGCTGGAGGCCTCGCTGCTGCTCGGCACCCACACCCCGGCCGCGCTGCTGGCGGTGGCGGTCACCGTGCTGCTGGCGTCCTGCCCGGCCCCGGCGGCGGTGGCCGCCTCGGCGGCGCTGCTGCTCGGCACCGCCGCGGGGGTGCTGGCCGGCGGCCCGCCGGTGCAGGCGGTGCTGGTGGCGGTCGGGGCCCTGGTCGGACGACGGGTCGCCTCGTACGATTTCCCGTCCAGGTTCGTGCACTTCACCGCCGGGGTGGTGCTGCCGTTGGCGGTGGCCGCGCCGCTGGCCTGGATCGGTTCGGCGCTGCTGCCCTGACGTCCGCCTGTCGAGACGGGGTGTCCATGGTCAAGCCGGAGCGGACGGCCGGGGCGCCCCCGGGTCGCCCGGGGCCGGGTGGCCGAGCGGCGCGATCGCTCGGCATCTCGGAATGCGAGTCGATTCGTCTCAGTATTCGACATGCTGATGACAGCGGCCGTACCGGTTCCCTAGCATCGTCGGCATGAAGCGACAGGCGGACCTCACGAAGCGGCGGGCGGTAGACCTGTGCCGCGTGTCCGCCTGCCTGTGTCGAATGCGCTGACCGGGCGGTTCTGACCGGCACGTCCGGCCCCGTCCACCCCCGCCGAGCACTCTGGCCTGGTAGTTCCTGCCGTGGCCCCCTCGGCCTCCGATCTCTTGCCCCACCCCGGCTGCACCCGTTCCCGTCTCGGCATCCGAGACGAGGATCGGTACGGGCTGCCGCCGGGTGCTGCCCGCACACACCTTCCGCAGTACCGCCCCCGGATGGAGACACCACCATGAGCCGCAGTGACGTCCTGGTCGACGCCGACTGGGTCGAGGCGAACCTCGACAACCCGAAGGTCGTCGTCGTCGAGGTCGACGAGGACACCGCAGCCTACGAGCTGAACCACATCCGCAACGCGGTCCGGATCGACTGGAAGCAGGACCTCCAGGACCCGGTCCGCCGCGACTTCGTCGACCAGGCCGGCTTCGAGGCGCTGCTCTCCAAGAAGGGCATCGGCAACGACGACACCGTGGTGCTCTACGGCGGCAACAACAACTGGTTCGCCTCGTACGCCTACTGGTACTTCAAGCTCTACGGCCACGGTGACGTCCGCCTGCTCGACGGTGGCCGCAAGAAGTGGGAGCTGGACGCCCGCGAGCTGGTCACCGAGGTGCCCGAGCGCGCCGCGACCGAGTACAAGGCCCAGGAGCAGGACAAGTCCATCCGCGCCTTCCGCGACGACGTGGTGAACGCGATCGGCACCCTGAACCTGGTCGACGTGCGCTCGCCCGACGAGTTCGCCGGCCGCCTGCTCGCCCCGGCCCACCTGCCGCAGGAGCAGTCCCAGCGTCCGGGCCACGTCCCGACCGCCAGCAACATCCCGTGGGCCAAGAACGCCAACGACGACGGCACCTTCAAGTCGGACGAGGAGCTCGCGGCGCTCTACACCGCCGAGGGCGTCGACCTGGCGAAGGACACCATCGCCTACTGCCGCATCGGCGAGCGCTCCGCGCTCACCTGGTTCGTGCTGCACGAGCTGCTCGGCCAGACCAACGTCAAGAACTACGACGGCTCGTGGACCGAGTACGGCAGCCTGGTCGGCGTCCCGATCGCGCTCGGCGACAACTGAGCCCCGGCGCTCGAACCGTAGGGAAGGAACAGAGACATGTGCGGTGCGAAGGCCGGCGGCCCCGACCTGGCAGGAGTTGACGTGGCCAAGGAGACGATCATCCAGGGTTCCGTGACCCGCGACGGCGAGCCCGTCAACGGTTACGTCCGCCTCCTCGACGAGGGCGGCGAGTTCACGGCCGAGGTGCCCACCTCGGCGACCGGGCAGTTCCGCTTCTTCGCCCGACCGGGCAAGTGGACGCTGCGCGCGCTGGTCCCCGGCGCGACCGTCGACCGCGTCGTGGTCGCCTCCCAGGGCGCCCAGACCGAGGTCGCGATCGCGGTCTGAGGACCCGTCACGGTGCCATCCGTGTGAGCGACGGCGGCCCCGTCACCCCTGGCGACAGGGGGGCGGGGCCGTCCGCCGTCCCGGTGTCGGACGCCTTACCCCGTAGGGTGGTTGCCCTGCGACCTACCCGCCGGTTCTCATGGGAGGGGAGAGAGCCGGCGGAGGGCGGGGGGAGCTCGATGACTGGGGCACGGGTGGTGCCGTTGGCCGGGGACGACCCGGTCCGGCTGGGGCCGTACCGGCTGCTCGGACGGCTGGGGGCCGGCGGCATGGGCCGGGTCTACCTGGCCCGCGAGGACGGTGCGGACGGGCCGCTGGCGGCGGTCAAGACCCTGCTGCCGGAGGGCAGTTCGGAGTGGGTCGACCGGCAGCGGTTCGCCCGGGAGGCCCGGCTCGCCCAGCGGGTGGAGAGCGAGCACACCGTCCGGGTGCGCGGCGCCGACCCGGACGGCGACCCGCCCTGGCTGGCCCTCGACTACGTGCCGGCCCCCTCGCTCGGCGAACTGGTGCGCACCGCCGGGCGGTTGCCCGGCTCCGCGGTCCGCTGGCTGGCCGCCGGGACGGCCGAGGCGCTGATGGTGCTGCACGCGCACCGGATCGTGCACCGGGACGTGAAGCCCTCCAACATCCTGCTGCCGCTGGACGGCCCCCGGCTGATCGACTTCGGCATCTCGCACGCCGCCGACCTCACCCGCACCGGCCTCACCCTCGGCACCCTCACCTTCACCTCGCCCGAACAGGCCCGGGGCGAACGCTCGGAGGCCGCCTCCGACGTCTACTCGCTCGGCGCCACGCTGTTCCACCTCGCCGTCGGCCGCCCGCCCTACCCCGTCCACCAGGACACCCTGCACCTGCTGGCCCTGGTGCAGCACAACCGGCTCGACCTGACCGGCCTGCCCAAGGAGCTCATCCCGCTGGTGGTGCCCTGCCTGGCCGCCGCCCCCGCCGACCGGCCCACCCCCGCCGAACTGCACGCCGCCTTCCTCGCCTCACTGGACGGCCTGCCGGTCTCCTCCAGCGGGAGCCGCTGGCTGCCGCCCCGCTGGACGGCACTGATCGGCGCGTACGAGCGGCGCGGCCGGGACCTGGAGCGGGCCCACCCGCCCGGCCCGGCCCCGATCCCGGGCGGCCCGGGGGAGTCCACCCCCGCCCGGCTCGGCCGGGTGCGCCGCTCCGGCTACGTCCCGGCGCCGTCCGCCGGACCGCCCACGCCCGCCGCGCCACCCGCGACCTCCGGCCCGGCTCCCTCCGGCCCGGCTCCCAGCGGCCCGACTCCCGGTGTACCGGCTCCCAGTGCACCGGCCTCCGCGTCGGCCCCCGGTGTGCCGACCCCTGGGCGCCCGTCGATTGACGCTCCGTCAGCCGCAGTGGGCCCGCCGGCGGTTCGGCCGCCCGTCGAGGAAGCGGAAGCGGCGGCGGGCCCGGTGCCGGCGCCACCCGTGGTCCCGTCCGCCGCGACCGTCCCGCTCCGGCGGGCCTCGGTCCCCTCGCCGTCCTCGCCGTCCCCGTCCCCCTCGTCGCCGTCGCCGTCGCCCGCGCCCGCCGGGCCGGCGGAGCGGCGGCCGGAGCCGCCCCGCACCCGCTGGTGGCCGGTCCTGCTGGCGGGGGTGCTGGTGTTCGTGGTGGCGGCCGGCGCCGTGATCCTCCGGCCCTGGCAGTGGGGCGGAGCCCCCGGAGCGGGAGGCGCCACCGCCCGGATCACCACACCGCCGGCCTCCCCGCCCGCCACCCCGCCCACCGACGACCCCGGGCTGATCGCCAACCTGGCGTTCCAGGGCGTGGCGGCCGGCGAGTGCCTGCGCACCGAGCGGACGCCCGGCGGTGCCTGGTCGACACCGCTGCCGGAGGAGGTGGCCTGCGACGCCCCCGGGGCGTACCTCAAGGTGCTCGCGGCGAGTCCGGGCGTCCACCCCGGGGACTGCCCCGGCGGCCCCGGCCGCACCAACTGGACGCACCCGGCGCCGATGGCCGAGACCACCCTCTGCGTGGAGCGGCAGTACCGGGAGGGCGACTGCTTCCCGGTCCGGGAGCAGGGCGGGCAGCCGAAGGTGCGGGCGGAGGACCTGCTGCTCCGCTGGGACTGCGCGGCGCCGCCCGCCGCCCAGGGCTACGACGCGGTGCTGCGGACCGTCGCCGTCCGTCCGGCGCCGCTGCCGGCCGACGGGTGCCGCCGGGGTCCGGACGACACGGCCGAGTACCGGCAGCTGGAGGTGAACGGCGGCGCCACCGTGCTGTGCACCACCCGGAACTGACCCGCCGGGCCGGTCAACCGCCGTACGGTGGAAGGGTGCAGGGACGCCGGAGACACCGCTGGTACTTCGTCATGATGGGCGTCTGCCTGACGACGTTCGTCCTGGCCTGGGCCGTGGTGCGCCTGTGGTCGGTGCCGGTGGCGATCGGGATGTGCGTCTTCGCCGCCGTGATCCCGCCGGTGGCGGCGGTCTTCGCGAACAAGCGCGACCCGGACGACGACTGGTGGAACGACCCGCGCTGGGACGATCCGCGCTGGGACGACCCCGGCCACGACCGGGACCGCCCCGACGACGAGGGCCGATGAGAGGGACGGGGCCGTCAGTAGACCAGTGCCTGGACGTCCTCGGCCATGATCTCCTGCACGAAGAGCTGCGCCCCGGCGATCCGGGCGCCCTCGATCAGGTCCTTCTCCTCGATGCCCCGGCGCGCCGCGCACTGGGTGCAGAGGGTGACCTGACCGCCTGCCAGCACCGACTCCAGGAGGTCCGGCAGCGGTGCGGCGTGCGGCAGCTCGAACTCGGCGGCCCGCCCCGGCAGCACGAACCAGGACGCCTCGCCGGTCAGCCAGAGCGAGACCTCCACCCCACTGGCGACGGCGACCGCCGCCACCGTGAACGCCTGTGAACAGCGCTCCGGCGCCTCGGGCCCGGCGGTGACCTTGATGACCAGCTTCTTCGGCATGCTGACACCCTATAAGCCGCTCCACGCCACGTGGCGGGGCTCACCGAGTCCGCCGCGGTAGGGGCCGATAGACTCGGGCCGTCCTGTTCAGTCTCCGCAACGCCGCATCTGGGAGCGCCCCGTGTCCGGTCTGGAAATCTTCTTCGACGGTCTGCTCATCCTGGTGGCCCTCCTGGTCACCTGGTTCGCCGTCTTCGCCGTCATGAAGCTCTACCAGGGCCAGCGCTGACCACTGCCGTACGGTTGAGGTTCCACCCCGACGACAGCGACCAGGAACATGATCGAGATCCCTTCTGACCTCCACCCGGACGTCGTTTCGCTGGCCTTCCTCCTCGGTACCTGGGAGGGCGCGGGCGTCTACGCCCCCCTGCCCGGCGAAGAGGGCCCGGGCACCGAGAAGTGCAACTTCGGCCAGGAGATCGTGTTCCGGCACGACGGCCGGCCGTTCCTGGAGTTCCGCTCCCGCAGCTGGGAGCTGGACGCCGAGGGCGAGAAGATCCGTCCGCTGGAGACCGAGCACGCCTTCTGGCGGGTCACCACCAACCAGCACGGCACCAGCGGCGAGCGCGAGATCGAGGTCTCCTCGGTCCGCGACGACGGCACCGTGGAGATCTGGTACGGCAAGCTGCACGACGGCAAGCCGCAGATCGACCTGGCCACCGACGCGGTCGCCCGGATCAGCGACGAGATCCGCTACTCGGGCGGCAAGCGCCTGTACGGCCTGGTCAACGGCGAGGACCTGGCCTGGGTCGGCGAGAAGTCCGCGCCCGAGGTGCCGCTGCGCCCGTACATGTCGGCGCAGCTGAAGAAGGTGCTCAACCCGGCGAAGCTGATCCAGGACATCGCGGACCTGCCGGACGACGGCATCGCGTTCTTCCGCTGAGCCGTCCGGGCACCGGCCCGGCGAGGTAGGGACCGGCCCCCGGCCGGTCCCTACACTTGTCGGCACGACCTCGACGAGACCCAGGGCAGGAACCGTGGCAGGCACCGAGACCCCCTCCGACTGGAAGGCCGACCTGCGCGAGCGGGGGTACCGGCTCACTCCGCAGCGGCAGTTGGTGCTGGAGGCGGTCGACCGGCTGGACCACGCCACCCCGGACGACATCCTGCACGAGGTGCGCAGGACCGCCAGCGGCGTCAACATCTCCACCGTCTACCGGACCCTGGAGCTGCTGGAGGAGCTGCGGCTGGTCTCGCACACCCACCTCGGCCACGGCGCCCCGACCTACCACCTGGCGGGCCGTCACCACCACCTGCACCTGGTCTGCCGTGACTGCGAGTCGGTCACCGAGACCGACACCGCTGTCGCCGCCCCGCTGGTGGCGGGCCTGAAGGCGGCGCACGGCTTCGACACCGACCTCAAGCACTTCGCCATCTTCGGCCGTTGTGCCGACTGCACCGCCAAGCTCGACGCGCCGCAGTCGTAAGCTTGCGGGCATGAAGAGTCCGCTGCTTGCCCTGCCCGGTGCCGTCCCCGCCGAAGGAGCCGACGAGGGGGTGGCCGCGCACTACGGCGACCTCTTCCGCGAGCAGCGCGAACTGGCCGCCGGGCGCGGCTTCGTGGACCTCTCGCACCGGGCGGTGGTCACCGTCACCGGCGCCGACCGGCTCTCCTGGCTGCACCTGCTGCTCACCCAGCACGTCTCGGCGCTGCCGGCCCAGCAGGCCACCGAGGCGCTGATCCTCTCCCCGAACGGCCACGTCGAGCACGCGCTCTACCTGGTGGACGACGGGGAGACCACCTGGGCGCACGTGGAGCCGGGCACCCAGGCCGCGCTGATCGGCTACCTGGAGAGCATGAAGTTCTTCTACCGGGTCGAGGTCGCCGACCGGTCCGACGAGCTGGCCGTGGTGCACCTGCCGGCCGGCTCCGCGGCGTCCGCCGAGGGCGCCCTCGCGGTGCGCGAACTCCCGTACGGGCGGGACCTGTTCGTCCCGCGTGCGGAGCTGGGGACGTTGACGGCGGGCTACGGCCCGGCGGCCGGGATCTGGGCCTACGAGGCGCTGCGGATCGAGGGCCACCGGCCCCGGCTGGGCTTCGAGACCGACCACCGGACCATCCCGCACGAGGTGGACTGGCTGACCAGCGCGGTGCACCTGCAGAAGGGCTGCTACCGGGGCCAGGAGACGGTCGCCCGGGTGCACAACCTGGGCCGGCCTCCGCGCCGGCTGGTCTTCCTGCACCTGGACGGCACCGAGGAGAAGCTGCCCGCGCACGGCGCCGAGGTGCTCCGACCGGGCCAGGACCGCCCGGTCGGCTTCGTCACCTCCTCGGCCCGCCACCACGAGCTGGGGCCGATCGCGCTGGCCCTGGTGAAGCGGAACGTGCCGGTGGACGAGGTGCTGCTGGCCGACGGCGTGCCGGGCAGCCAGGACGTGATCGTCCCGGCCTGACCGGCCCGGTGTCGGCAGGGGCCCGAGCCTTCAGATCTCCAGCAGCACGGTGAACGGCCCGTCGTTCACCAGGCTGACCTTCATGTCCGCGCCGAACCGGCCGGTGGCCACGGTGGCCCCCAGCGCCCGGAGTTCGGCCACCACGGCGTCCACCAGCGGCTCGGCCTTCGGGCCGGGCGCGGCGGCGTTCCAGGTGGGGCGGCGCCCCTTGCGGGCGTCGCCGTACAGGGTGAACTGACTGATCACCAGCAGTGGCGCGTCGATGTCCGAGCAGCTCTGCTCGGTCTCGCCGTGCGAGAACAGCCGCAGGGTCCAGAGCTTGCGGGCCAGTTGGGCCGCCTTCTCCGGGGTGTCCTCGTGCGTCACGCCGACCAGGACGCAGAGCCCCGGGCCCTCGATCGCGCCGACCGTCTCGCCGTCCACCGTCACGGCCGCCTCGGCGGCCCGCTGCACCACTGCTCGCATGCGGCACATTCTGCCCCAGGCGTCACAACGCGCCCCCGGCGCGTGTGGCGGAGCTGCGCGCCGGGGGCGCACTGGGCCCGCCGACCGGGACCCCTCGCGGCCTGCGGATTGTCCCGGGTGCGACTCCTTCACATCAGCCACCCCCCTTCGCCAGGGGGCCGTTCGGGGGTACGGGCGGTGCGGGGGCGGGCTGCGGATGGCACGCTGTGGACGGCGCGCGGGCGGCCTCTGTTCGGAGGTCTCGAACGCTCGCATCCCTCGCACGGGTGGTCTCCCCTTCCGACGGGAACCTCCGGTGCCGGGCGGTCGTGCACGAGGTGACGGGGCGTCAGGGGGCACTCTGAGGGGGGTACGGTGACCGGAACAGCGGCAGGCGGTTGGTTGATGGACGCGAGCAGCACGGCCCACGACGAGCAGACGTACGGGCTCACCGGCCTGGGGCTGGAGCAGCTGCGGCTGATCCGCCGGGACGCCAACGACCAGGAGGCCGACCTCTCCTACCTGCGGCGGCTGCTGCACGGGCGGATGGACATCCTCCGGGCCGAGCTGGAGCGCCGCCGGCTGGCCACCGAGCACCCGGAGGCGGAGGACCTGGTCGGCCGGCTGCCGTCGATCCTGGCCGACGCCCCGTCCGGCGTCCGCCGGCCGGCCCGGCACCTGCGGATGGGCCCGCCGCGCGGTGAGCGCTACCAGCGGGAGGCGGACGCCCTGATGGGTGACGTCCAGCTGGCCGACCTCGGTGCGCACGCCACCGAGGAGCTGCTGGCCGCCGTGGAGCGGCTGACGGTGCACGAGCGGGAGGTCTCCGGCCGCCGCCAGGCACTCCAGCGGCGGGCCGACGACTGCAGCGCGGAGATCACCCGCCGGTACCGGGAGGGCGAGGCCCGGGTGGACGACCTGCTGTCCGGGAGCTGACGGCCCGCCACCCCGGCCCCGTCCCCGGCCCGCGTCCGATGGCGCCCTGCCCCGGGCGGCGCGCTGCGCGTGCGGCGGGCACCCGGGTGGGGCACGGTGGGTGGGGTCGGGGGGCCGTCACGGAGCAGCCGTCCTCAGCGTTGGGAGCCAGCCATGACCGACCACGTCTACCGGGTCACCGAGATCGTCGGATCGTCCACCGAGAGCGTGGACGCCGCGATCCGCAACGGCGTCAGCCGCGCCTCCCGGACCCTGCGCAACCTCGACTGGTTCGAGGTGACCCAGATCCGCGGCCACCTCGCCGACGGCGCGGTGGCGCACTACCAGGTCGGCCTCAAGGTCGGCTTCCGCCTCGACGACGAGGACTGACGCGGGCTCAGGCGCGCATCGGCAGGACCAGCGGCGCGCCGGTCCCGGGGTGCGGGAGGACCTCGACGGGGTGGCCGTAGACCTCGCTGAGCAGCCCGGCCGAGAGCACCTCGGCGACCGGCCCGTCGGCCACCGGCCGCCCCTGCGCGAGCAGGGTGATCCGGTCCGCGTAGGCAGCGGCCAGCGAGAGGTCGTGCAGCACGACCACCACCGCGTCCCCGGCGGCGGCCCGCTCCCGGGCCACCCGGAGCACCAGCTCCTGGTGGCGCAGGTCGAGCGCCGCCGTCGGCTCGTCCAGCAGCAGCACGGCGGCCCGCTGGGCCAGCACCCGGGCCAGCGCCACCCGGGCCCGCTCGCCGCCGGAGAGCGCGGTGAACGGGCGCTCGGCGAAGGCGGTGGCCTCGGTGGCGGCCATCGCCCCGGCCACCACCTCCTCGTCCTCCGCCTCGGCGGCGGTGCCGGCCCACGGGGCACGGCCCATCCGGACCACCTCGCCGGCCGTGAACGGGAAGGTCAGCCCGGAGTGCTGGGGCAGCAGCGCGCGGTGCAGGGCCAGCTCGGCCGGCCGGTAGGAGCCGAGCGGGCGGCCGAGCAGCCGGACCCGGCCGTCCGTCGGGGCGTTGTCCCCGGCCAGCACCGAGAGCAGGGTGGACTTGCCCGCGCCGTTCGGCCCGAGCAGCGCCAGCACCTCGCCGGCCCGGACCACCAGGTCGACCCCGGCGAGCAGTTCACGCCCGCCCAGGCTCAGCCGCAGCCCCTCGGTGGAGAGCACCTCGGTGCCCGGCGCGGGGCGCTCCGGGACCTGCCGTCGTGGCCGCCTCATGCCCAACCCCCTTGCTTGGTACGGGTCCTGCGGAGCAGCCAGAAGAAGAACGGGCTGCCGATCAGCGCGGTGAGCACCCCGAGCGGCAGCTCGGCGGGCTGGGCCAGGGTGCGGGCGGCCAGGTCGCCGAGCAGCAGCACCAGGGCGCCGGCCAGCGCGCTGCCGGGCAGCAGGAAGCGGTGGCCGGGCCCGGCCAGCATCCGGAGCAGGTGCGGGACGACCAAGCCGACGAAGCCGATGATGCCGCTGACCGAGACGGCGGCGGCGGTCAGCAGGGCGACCACGGTGATCAGCACCAGGCGCATCCGCTCCACGTCCACCCCGAGGTGCCGGGCCGGGCGCTCGCCGAGCGCCAGCAGGTCCAGCTTCCCGGCGTAGAACGGCGCGACGGCCAGGCCGAGCAGGGCGAACGGCAGCACCGCCAGCACCTTGCCCCAGGTCGCCTGGGCCAGCGAGCCGAGCTGCCAGAAGGTCACCTGGTTGATCGCGGCCGAGTCGGCGGTGAACAGGAACAGGCCGATCAGCGCGCCGCAGAAGGCGTTCACCGCGACACCGGTGAGCACCAGGGTGACCACCTCGGTCCGGCCGCCGGAGCGGGACAGCGCGTAGACCGCGAAGACCGTGATCAGGCCGGAGCCGAAGGCGAAGGCGGTGATCGTCCAACTGCCCAGCGAATCCAGGCCGAGCACGATGCAGGCCACCGCGCCGACCGCGCCGCCGGAGGAGACCCCGATCACCCCGGGCTCGGCCAGCGGATTGCCGAACACGCCCTGCATCAGCGCCCCGGCACAGCCCAGCGAGCCGCCGACCAGCAGGGCCAGCACCACCCGGGGGAAGCGGACGTTCCACAGCACCGACTCGGGCACCCGCTCCAGCGCGTGGCCGCCGAGGCCGAGGCGGTGGGCGACGGAGGCCAGCACGTCACCGAGCGGGACGGCGTAGGCGCCCGTCCCGGCGGCCAGCAGGGCGGCCACCAGCAGGGCGGCGGCCAGACCGCCGGTCAGCAGGGCGGTGCGGGACGGGCGGCGGCTCTTCGACGGCTTCCCGGCCCCGGCCCCGGTCCCGGCCCCGGCGGTGGCGGTGGTGGCGGTGGTGGCGGCGGCCGGAGGGTCCTGAAGGGTCGTCACTTGCCGCTCCCGTAGAGCTGGCCGGCGATCGACTTCAGCACCTCGGGGGTGCGCGGGCCGTAGCTGAGCAGCTCGCCGTCCGGCACCGAGACCACCCGGCGGTCCAGCCCGGCCGGGGTCTGGGCCACGCCGGGGAGCTTCAGCAGCCCGTCCACGCCGCCGACTGACTCCAGGCCCTTGCCCATCACCAGGATGGCGTCCGGGGCGGCCTTGACCAGGGCCTCGCTGGTGAGCGGGGTGAAGTCGCCGGTCAGCCCGGCGGCGGTGCCCGCGTCGGTGCCGCCGACCGCCTCGATCAGCGAGACGGCGCCGGAGGCCGGGCCGCCGAGCAGGAAGACCGAGGCGCTGCCGCGCAGGTAGAGGAAGGCCACCTTGGGGTGCTTGCCGGCGGCGTCGATCCCGGCCCGGACCTCGGCGGTGCGGGCGGCCGTACGCTCCGTCAACTGCCGCCCGGCGTCCGGCACCCCGAGGGCGCCGGCCACCCTGGCGATCCGGGCGTCCACGTCGGAGAGCTGCTTGGCGTCGTCCAGCACCACCAGCGGCACCCCGGCGGCCCGGATCTGGGCGACCGCCTCGGCCGGGCCGGTGGAGCGGTCGGCCAGCACCAGGGTGGGGCGCAGCGAGAGCACGCCCTCGGCCGAGACGTCGTGCGCCTGGGTGATCACCGGCAGCTGCGCCGCCTGTTCGAAGGTGGTGGAGACGTCCCGGGCGACCACCTTGGCGCCGAGGCCGAGCGAGAAGACCAGCTCGGACAGGCTGCCGTTCAGCGGGATGATCCGCTCGGCACTGGTCACGGTGACCTGGCGGCCGTCGGCCGAGTCCACCGTGACCGGCAGGACGGGCACCGGGACGGCGGCCGGCGGCTCGATCCGGTCGGGTGCGGCGGCGGCCGTCGGGGCGGCCTTGCCGGTGGCGGCCCCGCCGCAGCCGACGGCGGTGGCGAGCAGCAGGGCGAGGCCCAGCGCGCGGACGCGGATTCGGTACTTCGCCGTCAACTGCTGCTCCTCTGAAGGGTGCTGGGCGCCACCGGAAGGTGATGCGGGGGTGGACCCGGGGTGACTCTTGACGCATATATTAGGTTAGCCTTACCTCAGAAACGCAAGGGGGGGTCACCTTCGACCCCTCTGCACCCCGCTGCCCTGGAGCGCTCCGCCATGTCCTTCTCGCGCCGCCTGCGCCGCTTCGCCGCCACCCTGGTCGCGGCCCTCGCGACGCTGCTGACCCTGGCGGTCGTGCCGGCCGTCGCCGCCCCCGGCACGGTCTCCGGCGGGCGGCTCGACTGGGGCATCAAGCACTCCTTCCTCAGCTACGTCACCGGCCCGATCGCCAAGGGCAGTTGGAGCCTGACCGGCGGCGCCTCCACGGTCGGCGGCGACACCTTCCGGTTCCACTCGGCCACCGGCTCCTACGACCCGGAGAGCGGTGCGCTGACCGCCGCGCTCTCCGGCGGGGTGAACTTCAAGGGCCACGAGAGCAACGGCACCTTCGCCCTGGACATGAAGCTCAGCCGGTTCACCGTGAAGGCGGGCAGCGGCAGCGGCGGGCTCTACGCCGACGTGGTCAGCAAGGCCAAGGACACCGGCACGGTCAGCAGTGCGAGCCAGGTGAAGCTGGCCGACCTCGGGCTCGGCGGCATCGACCTGCGCGGCCAGGGCGGCACCATCACGCTCTCCGGCGTGCCCGCCACCATGACCGCCGCCGGGGCCACCGCCTTCGGCAACTTCTACCCGGCCGGCACCCAGCTCGACCCGCTGACCCTCTCGGTCAACGTCAAGGCCGCCGCCGAGCCGGCCCCGAGCACCGCGCCGACGCCGTCCGCGAGCGCCAAGCCGAAGCCTGCCGACACCCCGTCGGCCGCCGCCTCCTCGTCGGCGCCCCCGGCCCCGGCCGAGACGCCCGCCGAGACTCCCACGGCGGCGGCGAGCCCGACCGCCGCCCCCCGCACCGAGTTCGCCAACGGCGCCCTGGACTGGGGCGTGCGGCGCACCTTCCGGGACTACGTCACCGGCACCATCGCCAAGGGCGGCTGGCAGCTGGAGGGCGGTGCGGCCGACGGCGGTGCCTTCTTCCGCTGGACCCCGGCCAAGGGCGCGTACGACCCCGCCACCGGCGAGCTGACCGCCGCCTTCACCGGCACGGTCCGCTTCCGGGGCATGGAGAGCGGCGGCGCGTACGGCCTCGACCTGGCGCTGACCTCCCCGGCCGTGAAGGTGGCGGGCGGCAAGGGCACGCTGAGCGCCGACGTGTCGGGCAAGTCCCCGAACGGCGAGGCCCAGCAGCTCACCGGCGTACCGCTGGCCACCTTCGACGCCGCCGCGCTCAAGCCCGAGGGCGGCCTGCTCAAGGCTGCCGAACTCCCGCTCGCCCTCACCGAGGAGGGCAGCAAGGCCTTCGGCGGGCTCTACCCGGCCGGCACCGCGATGGACCCGCTGAGCTTCGCCGTCGCGCTCGACCCGGCCGCCGCCCTGCCGCCGCTGCCGGACCTCGGTCCGGCCGCCCCGAGTGCCTCCGCGAGCACTCCGGCCACCCCCGCCGCCACCCCCGTGGCCGCCGCCTCCGACTCCGGCTCCGGCTGGGTGCCGGTCGCCGTCGTCGGCGGGGTGCTGGTGGCCGGTGCCGCCGTGGGCACCGTCCTGCTGGTCCGCCGTCGCCGGGCCGCCTGAACTCCCCTTCCCCTTCCCCCGCTTGAAGGAGCATCACCGTCATGCCCGTCACCACCGACCGCACCCGCGCCACCCGCAACCGCACCCCGCTCCCGGCCCTGGCCGCCGCCGCCATCGGCCTCACCCTGACCGCCGTCAGCGTGCCCAGCCTGGCCTTCGGCGCCGGGCCGGCCAAGGTGGTCTACGACCAGGGCTCGTTCGACTGGGGTGTGAAGAGCAGCTTCCTCAAGTACCTGGAGGGCCCGGCCTCCCAGGGCGGCAAGGTCGAGCTGACCGGCGGCGCGACCCGGAACGCGGACGGCAGCCTGCACTTCGACGGCTCGGGCGAGTACGACACCACCACCCACGCGCTCTCCGGCACCTTCGCCGGTGGGGTCCGGTTCACCGCCCACGGCGGCCAGATGGACATCACCCTGACCGACTTCAAGCTCGCCACGAGCGGGGCCACCGGCTCGATCACCGCCGACGCCTCGACGGTGGAGCTGGTCGAGGACCCGGTCACCAAGGCGAAGAGCCCCAAGGTGGTCAAGCGCGAGGACGCCCCGCTGGTCACCTTCGCGGTCGGCCGGGACACCACCACCGGCGTGCCGGCGGCGGCCACCCTGACGGCGGACGGCTCGGCGGTCTTCGGCGGCTTCTACCAGGCGGGTGCCGCGATGGACCCGGTGAAGATCGTGCTCGCCAAGTCCACGCCCACCAACACGCCCTCGCCCTCCGCCTCCCCGTCGGACCCGGCCTCGCCGTCGCCCTCGGCGTCGGCCTCCCCGTCCGCCTCGGCGTCCCCGTCCGCCTCGGCGTCCCCGTCCGCCTCGGCTTCGCCGTCGGCGTCGGCCTCCCCGTCGGCTTCGCCCTCGGCCTCGCCCTCCGCATCGGCGTCCCCGTCCGCGTCCGCCTCGCCCTCGGCGTCCGCCTCCCCGTCCGCTTCAGCCTCGCCCAGCACCGCCCCGGTCGAACTGCCGATCGTGGACGGCACCCTGGACTGGGGCGTCAAGGAGTCGTTCCGCAAGTACCTGGCCATGCCGATGAGCGGCGGCAAGGTGGAGTTCGGCGGCGGTGCGGCCGACTACCGGTTCGGCAAGGGCAGCGGTGCGTACAACACCAAGACCCACGCCGTCACGGCCGGCTTCCAGGGCTCGGTCCGCTTCCTGGCCCACCCCAAGGGCGACACCTACGAGCTGGACCTGAGCATCGCCAACCCGGGTGTGCTGATAGAGCGTTCCGGCGCCTTCCTGACCGCCGACCTCAGCTCCAAGGGGACCGACGGCAACACCGCCCAGTGGAAGGGCGTGAAGCTGGCCGCACTGGACGTCTCCAAGGCGAGCTTCGCCCCGGTCAACGGCGTGGTGACGCTCAACCAGCTCCCGGCCACCCTGACGGCGGAGGGCGCCACCGCCTTCGCCGGCTTCTACAAGGAGGGTGACGCGCTGGACCCGGTGACCGCCTCCCTCGCCTTCGAGCAGGGCGCCACCCTGCCGACCACCAAGCCCTCCACCCCGGCCCCCTCGGCCGGCACGGGCGGCACCACCGGCGGCACCAACGGCGGTGCCACGGGCGGCGGTTCGACCGGTGGCGGCTCGACGGGCGGCGGGGCCGTGCTGACCAGCACCGGTTCGACCGGCTCCATCGGCAGCACCGGCTCCGTTGGCAGCACCGGCTCCGTCGGCAGCACCGGTGGCTCGCTCGACTCGACCGGTCAGCTGGCCTCCACCGGCATGGACACCCCGCTGGTCCCGCTGGTGGCCACCGCCGCCGGTCTGCTGCTGCTCGGCGGCGGCACCACCGTGCTGGTCCGGCGCCGGACCCGCTGACCCGCGACACCAGGACGCGACGGTGCCCCCGTCGGGAGTCGAACTCCCGGCGGGGGCACCGTCGTCGAGGGGCTCAGGCGCTGAGCGGGTACCGCAGGTCGAGATCGGTGAAGATCGCGCCGTTCAGCTGGAAGGCCCGCTTGGTCTCCTCGACCACCCGGCGCTGCTCGACCTCGTCCAGCGCCAGCCCGGCGGCGTCCAGCTTGGCCCGGTAGTCGCGCTTGAAGGCGGCCGGGTTGTCGATCTGGTCGAAGACGTAGAAGTGCACCCCGGCGCCCTTCTTCTCGAAGCCCCAGGTCTTCTCGGCGATGCCGCGGATGATCTGACCGCCCGACAGGTCGCCCAGGTAGCGGGTGTAGTGGTGGGCCAGGTACCCGGCCGGCCAGGTCTCCACCAGCTCCTCCAGCCGGGCCGCGTACGCGGCGGTGGCGGGCAGGGCGACCAGCCCGTCGCGCCAGCCCTCGCCGCGCAGGTGGAGCAGGTCGGCCTCCAGGGCGGCGGTGCGGAACAGCGCCGGGTCGATGAACCGGCCGATCACCGGGTGCTCGGCCAGCTCGGCCGCCCGGCCCTCCAGCGCCTGGTAGACGAACCAGAGTTGACCCGAGAGCTCGGCGTAGGCGTCCACCCCGAGCCGGCCCTTGAGCAGGTGGCCCATGAAGGGCGAGCTCTCGGCGGCCTCGTGCTCGGCGGCACTGGCGGTGCGCAGCACGGTGGAGAACGGAACGGGCTCGACAACGGTCACGGGGGCCTCCGGGTTCAAGGGGGGAGCTGGTCCGATTCTCTATGGTTAGCCTTACCTAAGTCAACGTGATGCCGACAGACTGTCGGTAAAAGTACCCGTCGCACGGGGGGATGAAAAAGGACCGGGGCGAGCAGATGACTGCTCGCCCCGGTCCCGGGAAGTGACGGGGCCTCAGTGGCCGCCGTTCTCCTCGAAGCGCTTCACCGACGCGTTGATCTCGGCCTCGGCCTCGGTGCGGCCGACCCAGTCGGCACCCTGGACCGACTTGCCGGGCTCCAGGTCCTTGTAGACCTCGAAGAAGTGCTGGATCTCCAGACGGTCGAACTCCGACACGTGCTGGATGTCCTGCAGGTGCGACCAGCGCGGGTCGGTCGCCGGGACGCAGAGCAGCTTGTCGTCGCCGCCGGCCTCGTCGGTCATCTTGAACATGCCGATGGCGCGGCACTTGATCAGGCAGCCGGGGAAGGTCGGCTCCTCCAGGATGACCAGCGCGTCCAGCGGGTCGCCGTCGTCCGCGAGGGTGCCCTCGACGTAGCCGTAGTCGGCCGGGTAGCGGGTCGAGGTGAAGAGCATCCGGTCAAGGCGCAGGCGACCGGACTCGTGGTCGACCTCGTACTTGTTACGGGAGCCCTTCGGGATCTCGATCAGGACGTCGAACTCCAACGGTTCCTCCAAGGTAGGGACTGGCAGGATCTAGTGTCTCCTACGGCAAGGTGTGCTCAGGAAAGGGGCCCGGTGGTGCAGCGAGGGACGGGGGTGCGGCACGGCCGCACGGCGGCGTTGGCCGGGGTGCTGGCGGTGGCGGTCGCCACCGGCGGGCTGACCACCGCGACGGCCGGGCAGAAGCTGGCCCCCACCGGGGGAGCGGTGCTGGCCGCCAGCGTGGGCGGGGACACCGGCCTGCCGACCACCGCCGGGCTCCAGCGCGACCTGGGTGCGCTGCTCCAGGACAAGGCGCTCGGCACGCTCAGCTTCGCCGTCACCGACGGGGTCACCGGCGCCCTGCTGCTCGGCGGCAACGAGAACAACGCGGCCACCCCGGCCTCCACCACCAAGCTGCTCACCGCCGTCGCCGCGCTGCACCTCGTCCCGGGCGACACCCGGCTCGCCACCAAGGTGGTGCGGGGCGCCGCTCCCGACGAGATCGTGCTGGTCGGCGGTGGCGACCCGACGCTCTCCACCCTGCCCCGGGCCGACGTCCGGGTCGGCGGCCTGCCGGTCGACGACGACACCGCCCCGGCCACCCTGGCCGACCTGGCCCAGCGGACCGCCACCGCACTGAAGGCGGCCGGCGTCACCTCGGTGAAGCTCGGCTACGACACCACCCTCTTCACCGGCCCGGCCCGGCACGCCCAGCACGACGCGACCAACATCTCCGACGTCACCGCCCTGATGGTGGACGAGGCCAAGGCCGACCCGCGCGACCCCAGTGAGGCTCCGCTGCGGGTCGCCGACCCGCAGATCCGGGCCGCCGAGGCGTTCGCCGCCCAGCTCGGCGGACTCGGCATCGCGGTCCAGGGCAAGCCCTCCGCCCAGCCGGCTGCGGCCGGTGCGGCCGAGCTGGGGTCGGTGACGTCACCGACCCTGGACCGCCTGGTCGAGCGCTTCCTGACCACCTCGGACAACCTGCTCACCGAGACGATCGCCCGTCAGGTCGCGCTCGCCGCCAAGCTGCCCGCCAGCTTCGAGGGCGCCGCGCAGGCCACCAAGCAGACCCTGGAGTCGCTCGGGGTGCCGATGGGCGGCGTGGTCCTGCTGGACGGCAGCGGCCTGCACACCGGGGACCAGATCTCCCCGCTGGTGCTCGCCAAGGTGCTGGCGCTCGCCTCCTCGCCCGAACACCCCCGGCTGCGACCGGTGTTGACCGGCCTGCCGATCGCCGGCTTCACCGGGACGATGGCCGGCCGCTTCGCCAAGTCCCCCGAGGGGCTGGGCATCGTCCGGGCCAAGACCGGCACCCTGGGCGGCAGCGGCATCTACACCCTGGCCGGCACCGCGATGGACGCCGAGGGCCGTCCGCTCACCTTCGCCCTGATGACCAGGACCACCGCCCTCGGCGACGCCGCCCGTGCCGCCATCGACCGGGTGGTCGGCCGGCTGGCCGCCTGCGGCTGCCACTGACGGTCCGTCAGGAGGCCGTCCGGGCGCTGCGGGCCGCATCCGGCGGCTGTCGGGGTCGCGTCCGGGCTGCGTCGGGGATCCGTCGGGGTCGCGTCCGTCGCGCAAGCATGTGCCTCGGGCGGGCGTTCCCGTACGGTGAAGGCATGACGAGCGCGAGCGGTGGGGCTGGGATGGTCGACTGGGATCTCGCGGTCGCTACGGCGACCCGGTTGGCACGGCCCGGCCCGCAGGTGACCCGGTCCGAGGCGGCCGAGGTGGTCTCCGAACTCCGGCGCCACGCGCTGGAGGCGGAGCAGCACGTCCGCGCCTACACCCGGATGGCCTCCTCCAGCCTGCTGGCCACCGAGGCCACCCCCGTGCTGGTGGTGGACCGCCCCGGCTGGGTGCGGGCCAACGTGGCCGGCTTCCGCACCGTGGTCCAGCCGCTGGTCGAGAAGCTCCAGGCCCGCCGCACCGACACCCCCGGCGCCGCCGTGTTCGGCACGATCGGCGAGAAGGCCACCGGCGTCGAGATCGGCGCGGTGCTCGCCTTCCTCTCCGGGAAGGTGCTCGGCCAGTACGAGACCTTCGCCCCGGCCGAGTACCCCGGACCGCTGCCGAGCGCCCCGGACAGCCCCGAGGGGATCATGGACTCGCCCCGGGTGGGCCTGCGTCCGCCGTCCCCCGGCCGGCTGCTGCTGGTCGCCCCGAACATCGTCCAGGTGGAGCGCGAACTCGACGTGGACCCGCACGACTTCCGGCTCTGGGTCTGCCTGCACGAGGAGACCCACCGCACCCAGTTCACCGCCGTGCCGTGGCTGCGCGACCACATCCAGTCCGAGGTGCAGTCCTTCCTGGCGCAGACCGAGGTCGATCCGGTCGCGCTGCTGGAGCGGGCGCGCGGGCTGCTCGCCGGGCGCGGCGAGGGGGAGCGCGAGCGGGGCTCGCTGCTGGAGGTGGTGCAGTCCCCGGTGCAGCGCGAGACCCTGAACCGGCTGACTGCGGTGATGTCCCTGCTGGAGGGCCACGCGGACGTGGTGATGGACGGCGTCGGGCCGGTCGTGGTGCCCAGCGTGGGGGAGATCCGGGAGAAGTTCCAGCAGCGCCGGGCCGTCGGCGCGGGGCGGCTCGACCTGGTCATCCGCCGCCTGCTCGGCATGGACGCCAAGCTCCGCCAGTACCAGGACGGCGCGGTCTTCGTCCGGGGCGTGGTGGACCGGGTCGGCATGGACGGCTTCAACCGGGTCTGGACCTCGCCGAACACGCTCCCCACCAAGGAGGAGATCCACAACCCCGCCGCCTGGGTCGCCCGCGTCACGCCTTAGCGGCGGGCATGCCGGAGCTCGCCTGCGGCGGGCTTGTGGGGCAAGGAAGTTCTGGGTGTGGTGGGGGTCGCCTGCGGCGGGCTTGTCGGGCCTGCGCTGAGCCCTGCCTGCGGCGGGCTTGTGGGGGCTGCGCCGGAGCTCGCCTGCGGAGGGCTTGTGGCGCAAGGAACTTCTGGGCGTGGTGGGGGTCGCCTGCGGCGGGCTTGTCGGGCCCGCGCTGAGCCCTGCCTGCGGCGGGCTTGCGGGGGTTGCGCCGGATCTCGCCTGCGGCGGGCTTGGGGGGTAAGGGTGTTCTGGGTGTGGTGGGGACCGTCTGCGGTGGGCTTGTCGGGCCCGCGCTGAGCCCTGCCTGCGGCGGGCTTGCGGGGTAAGGGTGGTCTGGCTGTGGTGCGGGTGTTGTGGGGGCTGCCTGCGGCAGGCTTGTCGGACCCGCGCTGAGCCCTGCCTGCGGCGGGCTCGGGGGTAAGGGTGTTCTGGGCGTGGTGGGGGGTTGTCTGCGCCGGGCATGTCGGGCCTGCGCCGAGCCCCGTCTGCGGCGGGTGCGCCGGGTGAGTCGTTCCGACTGCCTGTGGCGAGCCCGGCGGGCGGTCCGGGCCCGGGCGGGTCGCCTGCCGAGGGTCGGCTCGCCGGTTCTGGTGCATGCTTCGCCCCGGGCGGGTGCCGTGGCTCCGGCGGGTCCTTCGCCTCCGGTGGGACTCCGCTCCCTGCTGACGGTGGGTCAGTCGGGCGGGGGTCGTACACGGGTGCCTCCGGGTTGACCCGTTGGCGATGGGTGAACGTTTCTTCATTCACTCGTACGTGGGACCGTGGTCGTACCGGTGGCGCGGGTGGCGTAGCCGGTGCCCGGATTCTGCGACCATCTGTGAGCATCCGGTGACTCTGGGCTGACGCCGTGTCACCGTTCCCGCTCCGCCCCCGTGCCAAGGAGTGCCTCCCCGTGGGACCACACCCCGCCGTCGCGGCGATACGCCTCGCCGTCCGCCGCACCCTCGCCGAACTCGCCGCAGACCTGGGCGACATCACCCCGGCCGCCCGCTCGCCGCGCGGCCGCCCGGCCGCCCTCGCGCTCAGCGGGGCGCCGGCCCCCGAGAGCGCCACCACGCTGATCGGCAACGCCCGACGGCACCCCTCCGGACTGCCCCGCACCCCCGCCGCCCCCGGTTCGCCGCTGGTGCTGGTCGCGGTGAGCGGCGGCGCCGACTCGATGGCGCTGGCCATCGCCACCGCCTTCGAGGCGCCCAAGCTCGGCCTGCGGGTGGGCGCGGTGACGGTGGATCACGGACTGCAGGACGGCTCCGGGCAGCGGGCCCGCCAGGTGGCGGACCGGCTCGCCGAGCTGGGGCTGGACCCGGTGGAGGCGGTCGAGGTGCTGGTGGGCCGTCAGGGCGGGCCGGAGAACGCCGCCCGGGAGGCGCGGTACGCCGCGCTGGACGAGGCGGCCGAGCGCTTCGGTGCGGTGGCGGTGCTGCTCGGGCACACCAGGGACGACCAGGCCGAGACGGTGCTGATGGGCCTGGCCCGGGGGTCGGGCGCCCGGTCGCTGGCCGGGATGCCGGCCCAGAAGGGCCGCTACCGGCGGCCGTTGCTGGAGCTGGACCGGGCGGCCACCCGGACGGCCTGTCAGGAGCAGTCGATCCCGGTCTGGGACGACCCGCACAACGCGGACCCGGCCTACACCCGGGCCCGGGTGCGGCACGAGGTGCTGCCGGTGCTGGAGAAGCACCTGGGCACCGGGGTGGTGGAGGCATTGGCCCGGACCGCCCGGCTGTTCCGCGACGACGCCGACGCGCTGGACCAGTGGGCCGCGCTGGCCGAGCGCGACCTCCGGACGGCCGAAGGGGCGCTGGACGTCCCGAGGCTGGCCGAACTGCCGCCGGCCGTCCGCCGCCGGCTGCTGCGACGGGCCGCGCTGCGGGCGGGCTGTCCGGCCGGTGACCTGTTCGCCCGTCACCTCGAAACGGTGGACCTGCTGGTCACCGGATGGCGTGGCCAGGGGCCGTTGCACCTACCCGGAGGGGTGGAGGTCACCCGCACGTGTGGCACGCTGGTGTTCCGGCGCCAGGGCGACTGACGGATGAACACCAGGTCGCAGGGCCGCCGCCGACACAGGACCCCGAACGTTTGAGGACGTATCCCCGGTGGATCACAACGACATGGGCGCCGACCTGGCGAAGGTGCTCATCAGCAAGGACGAGATCGACGCCAAGCTCCTGGAGCTGGGCGAGCGGATCGACCAGGACTACGCCGGCCGCGACCTGCTCATCGTCGGCGTGCTCAAGGGCGCCGTGATGGTGATGGCGGACCTGTCCCGGGTGCTGCACTCCAAGGTCACCATGGACTGGATGGCGGTCTCCTCGTACGGGATGGGCACCAAGTCCTCGGGCGTGGTCCGGATCCTCAAGGACCTGGACACCGACATCTCGGGCCGGGACGTCCTGATCGTCGAGGACATCATCGACTCCGGTCTGACCCTGTCCTGGCTGCTGAACAACCTGCGCTCGCGCGGTCCGGCCTCCCTGGAGGTCTGCACCCTGCTGCGCAAGCCGGACGCCGCCAAGGTCGAGATCGACGTCAAGTACGTCGGCTTCGACATCCCGAACGAGTTCGTGGTGGGCTACGGCCTGGACTACGCCGAGAAGCTGCGGAACCTGCCGTTCATCGGCACCCTGGCGCCGCACGTCTACGGCGGCTGACGCACCGTCGGCGAAATGCTGCCCCGATCGGGCGACGGGCGGGAACAGTGCGATGTTCCCGCCCGTTGTGCCGGGGTAGGAAAATACGTCGTAGTCGTCGTGCTCCCGCCGTCGGCGGTGAAGGCTGCGGTACGGTCCCATAAACCGCTCTTCTCATGAGCACATACCGGATGCGCCGACGGCCACAGCCGATCAGCGCTGTTGAGTGGCAGGAGGGACGGGGCGGCAACGCCCCGCATGGATGGACGTCAAGCGATACTTCCGTGCGCCGATCATGTGGATCGTGCTGGCCGTCCTCGCCGTCATTGTGCTGATGCAGGTCGTCTCCGACTCCAGCGGCTCCAAGACGGCGGACACCAGCCAGGTCGTCTCCGCGATCAAGGGCAACCAGGCGCAGTCGGTGCAGATCACCACCGGCGACTCGAACCTCATCAAGGTCGAGCTGAGGGACGGTCAGAAGCTGCCCGCCGGCAGCAACGGCAAGGTGCCCTCGGGCTCCAAGTTCCAGGCTTCCTACGTCGACACCCAGGGCGCGGCCCTGGCCGACTGGCTGACCGACAACCCGGCCAGCGTGCCCAAGGGCTACACCGTGGTGCCCGAGAAGCAGTCCACCATCGTCAGCCTGCTGCTGTCGATGCTGCCGATCGTCATCATCGTGCTGGTCTTCCTGTTCCTGATGAACCAGATGCAGGGCGGCGGCTCGCGGGTCATGCAGTTCGGCAAGTCCAAGGCCAAGCTGCTCACCAAGGACACCCCGAAGACCACCTTCGCCGACGTGGCGGGTGCGGACGAGGCGGTGGAGGAGCTCCACGAGATCAAGGAGTTCCTCCAGGAGCCGGCCAAGTTCCAGGCGGTCGGTGCCAAGATCCCCAAGGGCGTGCTGCTGTACGGCCCGCCCGGGACCGGCAAGACCCTGCTGGCCCGCGCGGTGGCCGGCGAGGCGGGCGTGCCGTTCTACTCGATCTCCGGCTCGGACTTCGTCGAGATGTTCGTCGGTGTCGGTGCCTCCCGGGTCCGTGACCTGTTCGAGCAGGCCAAGGCGAACGCCCCGGCGATCGTCTTCGTCGACGAGATCGACGCGGTCGGCCGCCACCGCGGCGCCGGCCTCGGCGGCGGTCACGACGAGCGCGAGCAGACCCTCAACCAGCTGCTGGTCGAGATGGACGGCTTCGACGTGAAGGGCGGCGTGATCCTGATCGCCGCCACCAACCGCCCGGACATCCTGGACCCGGCGCTGCTGCGCCCGGGCCGCTTCGACCGCCAGATCGCGGTGGACCGCCCGGACCTGATGGGCCGTCTGGAGATCCTGAAGGTCCACCAGAAGGGAAAGCCGGTCGCCCCGGACGTCGACCTCTCGGCCGTCGCCAAGCGCACCCCCGGCTTCACCGGTGCCGACCTGTCCAACGTGCTCAACGAGGCCGCCCTGCTGACGGCCCGTTCGGACAAGAAGCTGATCGACAACTCCATCCTGGACGAGGCGATCGACCGTGTGGTGGCGGGCCCGCAGAAGCGGACCCGGATCATGTCCGACAAGGAGAAGAAGATCACCGCGTACCACGAGGGCGGCCACGCCCTGGTCGCGGCGGCCTCTCCGAACGCGGACCCGGTCCACAAGATCACCATCCTGTCCCGCGGCCGTGCCCTGGGCTACACGATGGTGCTGCCGGACGAGGACAAGTACTCGACCACCCGGAACGAGATGCTCGACCAGCTGGCCTACATGCTGGGCGGGCGCGCGGCGGAGGAGCTGGTCTTCCACGACCCGACCACCGGCGCCTCGAACGACATCGAGAAGGCCACCGCCACCGCGCGGGCCATGGTCACCCAGTACGGCATGACCGAGCGCCTCGGCGCGATCAAGTTCGGCACCTCCGACTCCGAGCCGTTCCTCGGCCGCGAGATGGGCCACCAGCGCGACTACTCCGAGGAGGTCGCCGGGCTGGTGGACGAGGAGGTCAAGAAGCTGATCGAGACCGCGCACAACGAGGCGTGGGAGATCCTGGTCGAGAACCGCGACGTGCTCGACAACCTGGTGCTGGAGCTCCTGGAGAAGGAGACCCTGAACAAGGAGCAGATCGCCGAGATCTTCAGCACCATCGTGAAGCGCCCGGCCCGGCCGGCCTGGACGGGCTCGGCCCGCCGGACCCCGTCCACCCGGCCGCCGGTGCAGTCCCCGAAGGAGCTGGCGCTGAACAACGCCGCTCAGGCGGAGGCCGCCCCGCAGGTCGACATCGTCAAGCTGCCGGAGAGCTCTCCGGAGGCCTGACACCCGATCGGAATGGATGCCGCGTCACCCGGGTTTGTACCCTGGAGGCGCGGCATCCGTGCTGCTCGGACCCTTTTCCACTGACTCCACTGACCAGCTTGCGAGGCCCGCATGATCGACCCGGTGACTCTGGACCAGGACCCCGCGATCGGGGAGTTCGACCAGAAGCGCGCGGAGGCCGCCGTGCGCGAGCTGCTGCTGGCGGTCGGCGAGGACCCGGACCGCGAGGGCCTGCTGGAGACCCCGGCCCGGGTGGCCCGCGCCTACAAGGAGATATTCGCGGGCCTCTGGCAGACGCCCGAGGAGGTGCTGTCCACCACCTTCGACCTCGGCCATGACGAGATGGTGTTGGTCAAGGACATCGAGGTGTACTCCACCTGCGAGCACCACCTGGTGCCGTTCCGGGGCGTCGCCCACGTCGGGTACATCCCGTCCACCAGCGGCAAGATCACCGGCCTCTCCAAGCTGGCCCGGCTGGTGGACGTCTACGCCCGCCGCCCGCAGGTGCAGGAGCGACTGACCAGCCAGGTGGCCGACTCGCTGATGCGCATCCTGGAGCCGCGCGGCGCCATCGTGGTGATCGAGTGCGAGCACATGTGCATGTCGATGCGCGGCATCCGCAAGGCCGGCGCCAAGACCATCACCTCGGCCGTCCGGGGCCAGCTGCGCGACCCGGCCACCCGGGCCGAGGCGATGAGCCTCATCATCGGCCGCTGAGCCGACTGCTGAACCGACCGCCGAACCGGCCGCTGCCGACCGACCGCTGCCGACCGACCGCTGAACGCCCTGGGCCGACGACCCGTCAGCCCAGGGCGTTGCGCTTGGCCGGCATCCGCAGGCTGACCATCCGGCGCCAGCCCCACAGCCGGTCGTACAGGTAGAGCGCGTGCAGCCCGGCCGCCAGCAGCAGCCGCTGGTGCCGGGGCCAGCCCAGTACGCGGCCCAGCTCGGCCATCACCGCGAGGCCGACGTCCCGGTGGGTGCGGATCTCGCCCCGGGCGATCGACTCCAGCGCGTGCCGGACGTACGGGCCGTGGCCCTCGGCGGTCAGCCGGAGCAGCTCCTCGTGGCAGTAGGCGAGGTGGTTGTCCTCGTCGGCGGAGATCATCCGCATCGCCTTGTCCAGCTCCGGGTTGTCGGCGTACGCCTTCACCAGCTGGCGCATCTGCTCGGACGCGCGCTGCTCGGTGACCCGGCTGTGCGCCAGGTAGGTGATCACCTCCCGCTCGGTGAGCGGGGTGCCGGAGGTCAGCCGGTCGTGCGAGAGGCCGATGCCCTGGCGCTCCAGCAGCATGCAGTAGTCGGTGGCCGGCGGGATCGCCACCTTCTCCAGCCCGCGCTTGTGCAGCAGCTGGGTGAAGATCCGGCCGTGCTTGCGCTCGTCCGCGCCGTGCCGGGCCACCTTGGGGGCCAGCACCGGGTCGGTGGTGAGCTCGGTGATCCGCTCGTTCTCCCAGCCGCCCTGGTCCTCGCCGCCGGCCGCGACCGAGCAGAACAGCTGGTACGCCCGGTCGTCGGCGTAGATCTCCTGGAACAGCGAACGGGTGCTGAGCATGGCGGATCGTCTCCTGCTGTCGGGACGTCAATCCTGTGCCGGGGCCGGTCCGGTGGGCCACCGGTGCTGCGCCGGGCGGGTGGACGCCGGGGGCACCGAAGTCGGCGCGAAGGGGCACCGCGGACGACGCGGAGCGGCGCAACCGGGGGCCTAGAATGCTGCGTCCACCGTGTGCGGCCCACCTCCGGGTGCCGTGCCGCGCACGGTCCGAGCACCCGTCAGGTCGCACCGCCCACCCGTCCCCAGGGCACCACCGCCGGTCGCGCACCCGGAACGAGCCACTCCGGGCGCTCGTCCGACGGTCAGATTGCCAGAACAAGGATTTGTCATGAAGGTTCCGCACGACTCCTCCTCCGGAGGGGCAGAACTGCCCGCGGCAGCCCGTACGCTGACACCCCGTGAGTACGCCCGTGTCCGTTGAACCGACCCCGGAGCAGCCGCGTCGGCGGCTCCAGTCCCTGCGCACCCAGGCGGCGGCCGTGCCGCGGGCCTGGCTGCCCGGCGCCGTGGGGTACACCGCGCTGCTGATCGGCCTGGTGGACATCGCCTGCGCGGTGTTCCCCCGGCTGCGCGGCACCAAGATGCAGTGGCTGGCCGGCCAGCTGCCCGGCGGCACCACCACGCTGGCCGCCGCCGGCACCCTGATGGTCGGCCTGCTGCTGGTGATGCTGGCGCACGCGCTGCGCCGGCGGAAGCGCCGGGCCTGGCGGGCGGTCTGCGTGCTGCTGCCGATCGGCGCCGGCCTGCACCTGCTGCGCTGGCACCAGGTCGGCCCGGCGGTGATCTCGCTGGTGCTGTTCGTGGTGATGCTGGTGCACCACCGCGAGTTCTACGCCAAGGCCGACCCGCGCACCCGCTGGCGGGCCGGTGCCGCCTTCGTCCTGCTGGCCTCCGTCTCGATCGGCCTCGGTCTGCTGATCGTCGGCGTCCGCACCGGCGCCGAGGTGAACACCCCCGGCCTGGCCGAGCGGTTCCAGCACGTGGTCTACGGCCTGGTCGGCTTCGAGGGCCCGGTCGACTACCGCTCCGAGAAGGTCGCCTGGTACGTCGGCTACTCGCTCGGCGCGCTCGGCCTGATCACCGTCGGCACCACCGCCTACCTGGCGCTGCGGCCGGAGAAGCCCGAGCCGGAGCTGACCGCCGAGGACGAGGTGAAGGTCCGTGAGCTGCTGAAGCGGCACGGCGAGCGGGACTCGCTGGGCTACTTCGCGCTCCGCCGGGACAAGAGCGTGCTCTTCTCGCCCACCGGCAAGGCCGCCATCTCCTACCGGGTGGTCTCCGGCGTGATGCTCGCCTCCGGCGACCCGGTCGGCGACCCGGAGGCCTGGCCCGGGGCGATCAAGGTCTTCATGGCCGAGGCCCGGGCGCACGCCTGGGTGCCCGCCGTGATGGGCTGCTCCGAGCAGGGCGGCGAGATCTGGACCCGGGAGGCCGGGCTGGACGCGATCGAGCTCGGGGACGAGGCGATCGTGGACACCGCCGCCTTCTCGCTCTCCGGCCGGGCGATGCGCAACGTCCGCCAGATGGTGAAGCGGATCGAGCGCAACGGCTACTCCTGCCAGGTCCGCCGGGTCGGCGACCTGAGCCTGGAGGAGAAGCACCGGATCGCCGACGCCGCCGCCCGCTGGCGCGGCACCGACACCGAGCGCGGCTTCTCGATGGCACTCGGCCGCTTCGGCGACCAGGGGGACGACGACTGCGTGGTGGTCACCGCGCACAAGGCCCCCGAAGAGGGCGAGCCCGCCGACGCGGACGACCTCAAGGCGGTGCTGCACTTCGTGCCGTGGGGGCCGGACGGGATCTCGCTGGAGCTGATGCGGCGTGACCGGGCGGCCGACCCGGGGCTGAACGAGCTGCTGATCGTGGCGGCGCTGCAGGCCGTGCCGGCGCTCGGCGTGCGGCGGGTGTCGCTGAACTTCGCGATGTTCCGCTCGGCGCTGGCGCGCGGGGAGCGGATCGGGGCCGGGCCGGTGCTGCGGGTCTGGCGGGGGCTGCTGGTCTTCCTGTCGCGGTGGTTCCAGATCGAGTCGCTGTACAAGTTCAACGCGAAGTTCCAGCCCGAGTGGGAGCCGCGCTTCCTGGTCTACCCGCAGACCCGGGACCTGCCGAGGATCGGCTTCGCCGCGATGCAGGCGGAGGCGTTCATCACCCTGGGGCTGCCGATGCCGTGGCGCAAGAAGCAGCGGCAGGGCCTGATGCCGGAGGCTGCGCGGCTGACCAAGGCCGCCTGACGGCGGGGCTCGGGAGGGCAGCGACCCAGGGGCGCGGGGCTCCGCCGGGTGCGCACGAGGTGGGAAGGCAGCACCTGCGACCGGCTGACGGTGGGTCGGTGGCCGGTGGGCCGCCTGTCGTACGCGCGCCCCGCGGCGGAGCCGCACACCGGCGGAGCCCCGCGCCCCCGGAGGCACTGCCCCGGTCCGCCGATAATGGGGCCATGAACAAGCTGCCCGGCCTGCCCGACCTCGACCGCTGCGCCGTGATGGGAGTGGTCAACGTCACGCCGGACTCGTTCTCCGACGGGGGGCTGTGGCTGGACCCGGCGAAGGCCGTCGCGCACGGGCTGGCGCTGGCCGCGCGCGGGGCGGACCTGGTGGACGTCGGCGGGGAGTCGACCCGGCCGGGGGCGCAGCGGGTCACCGAGGCGGAGGAGCTGCGCCGGGTGATCCCGGTGGTCGAGGAGCTGGCGGCGGCCGGGGTGGCGGTGTCGGTGGACACCATGCGGGCGGCCGTCGCGGAGCGGGCGGTGGCGGCCGGGGCGCGGCTGGTGAACGACGTCTCGGGCGGCCTGGCCGACCCGGAGATGGCGGGGGTGGTGGCCGCGACCGGGGCGCCGTTCGTGGTGATGCACTGGCGCGGGCAGTCGGCCGACATGGACGCGCTGGCGGTCTACGACGACGTGGTGACGGACGTGGTGGCCGAGCTGACCGAGCGGGTGACCGCGCTGACCGCCGCCGGGGTCAAGGAGGAGCAGCTGGTGCTGGACCCGGGGCTGGGCTTCGCCAAGACCCCGGAGCACAACTGGGCGCTGCTCGGCCGGCTGGAGGCGCTCACCGGGCTGGGCCGCCCGGTGCTGGTGGCGGCTTCACGCAAGCGGTTCCTGGGTACGCTGCTCGCCAACCCGGAAACGGGCGAGCTGCGCCCGGCCAGGGAGCGGGACGACGCCACGGCGGCGGTCTCGGTGCTCTCGGCCCGGGCCGGGGCGTGGGCGGTCCGGGTGCACGACGTGGCCGGGACGGCCGACGCGGTGAGGGTGGTGGCGGCCTGGCAGCGGGCGGCCGCACGGGGACCTATCCGGGGGTAGCGGTTTGGCGAAGGGCGGGAGTGACCATGGCGGGTGACGGAAGGTCGGTCGGGGACCGGGCCGAGGCGGAGGCCGAGCTGGACCGGCTGGCGGTGCTGGCGGCCAACCAGGCGCTCTACGAGGCCCTGGAGAACGGCGACCTGGAGGCCGTGGAGAACGCCTGGCTCGGCCCCCAGGACGCGGACGACAAGCACGGGGCGGTCTGCGTGCACCCCGGGTGGCCGGTGCTGCGCGGCCGGGCCCAGGTGACCCGCTCCTACATGCTGATCATGGCGAACACGGAGTACATCCAGTTCTTCCTGACCGACGTGGAGTGCGAGGTGCAGGGCGACACCGCGCTGCTCACCTGCACCGAGAACATCCTCTCCGGCGGCGAGGCCGAGGAGGAGGGCGAGCTGGGTCCGCTGGTCGGTGGCAAGGTGGTGTCCACCAACCTGTTCCGCCGGACCCCGGACGGCTGGAAGCTCTGGTCGCACCACGGCTCGCCGGTGCTGACCAGCGGGGACGACGAGGACGAGGACTGAGGTCCGGACGCGGGGAGCGTCGGCCCGGCGGGAATCCGCCGGGCCGTGGCGTTGTTGCGGAACGTGCACCGACTGTTCACGTCAATGGCCGTTCCGGCGTGCGTGGCGCCGCGCGGTGCCGGGTAGGACGGTCGGGGTTCGCCGTCGTCCGCGGGTAGATTCGACAATCGCGGGCCGGGCGGCCCGGTGCCCCGCCGCGTGCGGGGCCTGTCCACATGGGAGAAGTGAGTTGCTGGACCGCGTCACTCTGCGGGGCCTGCGTGCCCGTGGCCACCACGGTGTCTTCGAGCGGGAGCGGATCGAGGGCCAGACCTTCGTGGTCGACCTGGTGATGTACCTGGACACCCGCCCCGCGGCCTCCGGCGACGACCTGACCCGCACCGCGCACTACGGCGTGGTGGCCGAGGAGGTCACCGCGATCATCGCCGGCGAGCCGGTCGACCTGATCGAGACGCTGGCCCAGCGGATCGCCGACCAGTGCCTGAAGCACGAGGCGGTGGAGGAGGTCGAGGTGACGGTGCACAAGCCCGACGCCCCGATCACGGTGCCGTTCGACGACGTCACGATCACCATCCACCGGCGCCGCGGATGACCTTCGCGGTGCGGCCCGCCGCCGTCCAGACCGAACCTGTAGAGGGATACCGATGAGCACCAGCGACCCGACCGCCTCGCCGACCACGTTCGACCTGGAGCAGAGGGTCGACACCGCCGAGTCCACCCTGCACGACCCGCGCCGCGCCGCGCTCGCCCTGGGCAGCAACCTCGGCAACCGGCTGGAGACCCTGCAGGGCGCGGTGGACGCGCTGGCCGACACCCCCGGGCTGAAGGTCTGCGCCGTCTCGGCGGTCTACGAGACCGCCGCGCTCGGCGGCCCGGAGGAGCAGCCCTCGTACTTCAACGCGGTGGTGCTGCTCAAGACCACGCTGCCGCCGAGCTCCCTGCTGGAGCGGGCCAACGCGGTCGAGGACGCCTTCGGCCGGGTCCGCGAGGTCCGCTGGGGCCCGCGCACCCTGGACGTGGACGTGCTCGCCTACGAGGGCGTCACCAGCGAGGACCCGGTGCTGCTGCTGCCGCACCCGAGGGCGCACGAGCGGGCCTTCGTGCTGGCTCCGTGGCAGGACGCCGACCCGGACGCCGAGCTGCCCGGCCACGGCCGGGTGGCCGACCTGCTGAAGACGGTCGCCGAGGAGCCCGGCCAGGAGGTCCAGCGGCGGGACGACATCCAGCTGCGCCTGCCCGAGTAGCGGGCACCGGGGCGCATTCGCCGCCGTCCGGCCCCCGCTCTCCGGCCGCCGTGGTGCCGGACCGGCCCGGGAGGCGGGCCGCCGGAACCGGGCGGGTGGGTGCGCACGTTGGCCTGCTGTCCGGTCGGTCTCTGCTTGACTGGGCGTCATCTCCCGCTGGAAGGACCCGTGTGAAGCCGCTCCGCCTCCGTCTGCTGCTGCTGATCGCCGCCGTGGCCACCGCGCTGGCCTGGGCGGGTGCCCGGCTGTGGGACTCGCTCGGGCACCTGCCCGGGGTGCCCGCCGCCGCGCCGATCGTGCTGGCGGCGGTCGCGGTGGTGCTGCTGGCCACCGCGCTCTCGCTGCGCTCGCGGCTGAAGGCGGCCCGTGAGCGGCAGGCCGGGGCGCGCGGCGTCGACCCGCTGGGCGCCGCCCGGGCGGTGGTGCTCGGCCAGGCCAGCGCGCTGGTCTCGGCGGTGGTGGCCGGCGTCTACGCGGGCACCGGGATCCACCTGCTCGGCCAGCTCGATGACCCGGCCCGGTCCTCCCAGGCGATCACCGCCGGGCTGGCCGTGCTGGCGGCGGCGGGGGTGGTGGCGGCGGCGCTCTGGCTCCAGCACGTCTGCAAGCTCCCCGAGGACCACGACGGCCCGGCCGGGCCGGCGCCCTCGGCGCGCTGAACGGTTCGTGCGGGTACGGAGCCGTTCCCACACTGACGGCCCGTCAGTGGCTCGTCACCGGTCGTGCCGGTGACGGCCTGTCAAGCGCGGAATGGGGGGCCAGGCTGACAGCGCCCTGATTCGCACGCTAGTTTCTTTGGCATGTCTCGCGGACGCCACCGTCACTCCTCGCTCCTCGGCCGCATCGGCCCGCCGGCCGCAGCCGGTGTACTCGTCCTGGCCGCACTGGCCTCCCTGGTGGCCAGTGGGGACACCCTGACGATCCGTTCGCTCGGTGTCGCCGCCGTGCTCGCCACCGTGGGGGTCACCCTGCTGCTGCGCCAGCGCGACCGCGCGGCCCGGCTGGCCGCCGAGCTGGCCGCCACCCGGCGGCTGCGGGCCGAGGAGCGCTTCGAGGAGCAGCTCGCCGAGGCCGAGTACGCCGCCGAGGTGGCCGAGGAGCGGGCCACCCGCTTCGGCCGCCGGCTGACCGCGGAGAAGTCCCGGCTGGCCAAGGCCGAGACCGAGATCGCCCGGCTGCTCCGTGAGCGTGCCGTGATGGTGGCCGAGCAGGCCCTCAAGGAGGCCGAGGCGCACCAGCGCGCGCTGGCCGCCGCCCGTCCCAAGTACCCCGCCTCGCCGGCCGCGTACGTCCGCGCCGCCTCGGTGCTGCGGCAGCTGGAGCGGGAGGCCGTCCGGGCCGAGGAGCGCCGGGCCGCCGCCGAGCGGGCCGCCGCCGCGAAGCGTCCGCCGGCCCTGCCCGCCGCCGACGCGCCGGCGCCGGCCGCGAAGCCGGTGCAGGCGACGGTCCGTCAGCTGGGCGCGGTGCCCGAGCGTCCGGTGCTGACCGCGCCGGGGGCGGCGTCCGAGGGTGCGGCCCCGGTGGTGCGGCAGCGCCCGCGTCCGGCGGCCCGGCAGAACTTCAGCTTCTTCGGCCGTCCCGGTGCGGCCGGTGCCGCCGTCCGGGCCGCCGCCCCGGCACCCTCGGTGGGCAGCGTGACCGAGCTGGCGGCCAAGGCCCCGGTCGCCCCTATCGCCCCGGCCGTTCCGGCGGCCGTCGCGGCGGCCGGGCCGGAGCTGGTGGACCTGGCGGACGTGGTGGGCGACGAGGCGGTGGCCGAGAGCGCCCGCTACGCGGCCCCGCAGCCGGTGGTGGAGGAGCCGCTGACGGCCGCCCCGGAGGAGCCGACGGATGCCCACCGGCGACCCGAGGTGGTCGACCTGACCCCGCACGACGACACCGAGGCGATCTCGGTGGCCGCGCTCCGGGCGGAGTTCAGCCAGGAGCGGTGACGCGGTCCGTACGACGAAGGGGCGCCCCCCCGGTGGGGGCGCCCCTTCGTCGTGGCTGCGGACGGTGCGTCAGATCTGGACGCCGAAGTCCTGGGCGATGCCGGCCAGGCCGGAGGCGTAGCCCTGGCCGATGGCGCGGAACTTCCACTCGGCGCCGTTGCGGTAGAGCTCGCCGAAGATCATGGCGGTCTCGGTGGCCGCGTCCTCGGAGAGGTCGTAGCGGGCGATCTCGGCGCCGCCGGCCGCGTTCAGCACCCGGATGTAGGCGTTCCGGACCTGGCCGAAGCTCTGCTTGCGGTTGTCGGCGTCGTAGATCGACACCGGGAAGGTGATCTTCGCGGCCTCGGCGGGCAGAGCCGCCAGGTTGACGTTGATCGCCTCGTCGTCGCCCGCGCCCTCGCCGCTGCGGTTGTCACCGGTGTGCTCGACGGTGCCGTCGGGCGACTTGGTGTTGTTGAAGAAGACGAAGTGCCCGTTGGAGAGCACCTTGCCGTCCGCGTTCAGCACGATGGCGCTGGCGTCCAGGTCGAACTCGGCACCCGTGGTGGTGCGCACGTCCCACCCGAGGCCCACGGTGACCGCGGTGAGGCCCGGGGCCTCCTTGGTCAGCGAGACGTTGCCGCCCTTGGAGAGGCTGACTGGCATGGTTACGGTGTCCCTTCGTCGCTTCTGTCCCTGAGAACGCGGGCGGCGGGGCTGGTGGTTCCGGCCGCGCGGCGAATATCTCACGGCGCGGCCCGACGAGGGGTCAGATCCTGGGGAAGCGGCCCTGGACGGTCCAGATGTTCGGGTTGTCGGCGAGCCCCTCGTGCAGGTCGAACAGGTCGGCCAGCACGTCCTGGAGGAAGTCCCGCGCCTCCCGTCGCAGGTCCTCGTGCCGCACCACCGCCGGCGGCTCGTCCGGCAGCCAGGTGGCGCTCACCTCGACCAGGCCGAAGCGGCGGGCGAAGCGGAGCAGCTCGGTGTTCTGGGTGAAGTCCAGGTCGTAGGTCTGGACGGTGGCGGCGCGGCTGCCGCGCGGGTCCCGGTCCAGCTCCTCGACGGTGTCGCAGAGCGCCCAGGCGAAGTCCAGCACCGGTACCCAGTGCCAGTCGGTGGAGAACTCGGCGCCGTCCGCGTCCAGGTAGACGTCGCCGCAGAACAGGTCGTGCCGCAGGGCCCGGACGGGGGCGGTGCGGTAGTCCGTCTGCGGCGGGTCGGGGAAGCGGTTGGACAGGGAGTACCCGAGCTCGATCACGCGGCCATTCTCCCCCAGCGGCCCGGGCCGGGGGTGCGGGGACGGGCTCGCTGTTGCAGGGCCGCGCGAGGTGCGCAGTCTGGTGGTGCCGGGGGTGTGGGGACGGGCTCGCTGTTGCAGGGCCGCGCGAGGTGCGCAGTCTGGTGGTGCCGGGGGTGTGGGGACGGGCTCGCTGCTGCAGGGCCCCGCGAGGTGCGCAGTCTGGTGGTGCCCGGGGGCGGGATCTGCTGCTGTGCGGCTCCGCCGTGTGCGCGCGGGGTACGGCGGTACGTGCGACCGGCTGACGGTGGGTCAGTTGTCGGGTGGGCTGTCCGTCCTCTCGCGCCCGCGCGGCGGAGCTGCACACCGGCAGGGCCTGCGCCCCTGATCGCTGGTGCCGTGTGGAGGCTGCCGAGCGCCTGCCCGTCCGGGCGTCGCGTCGGTCCGTCCGGTTTAACCGGGTGACCGCCGGGCGGCGGGGCGGGATGATGGCGGCATGCCCGAGCCCTTGCGCGTCCGGGGATCGGTGGTCGTACCCGACGCCGAGCTCCAGTGGCGTTTCTCCCGTTCCTCCGGCCCCGGTGGCCAGCACGTCAACACCTCCGACACCCAGGTCGAGCTCCGCTACGACCTGGCGGCCTCGGACGCCCTCCCTCCGGTCTGGAAGGAGCGCGCCTTGGAGCGCCTGGCGGGACGGCTGGTGGACGGCCGGTTCCTGGTGGTCCGGGCCTCCGAGCACCGGTCGCAGCTGCGCAACCGCGAGATGGCGGTGGCCCGGCTGGCCGCGCTGCTCGGCGAGGCGACCGCGCCGCCGCCGAAGGCCCGGCGCAAGACCAAGCCGACCCGCGGGATGATCGAACGGCGCCTGGAGAACAAGCGCCACCGGGCCCAGCTCAAGCAGGGCCGCAGCCGCCCGGACTACTGACCGGCCGTCACATCCTCAACCCCGCGCCTTCGCGCTTCCGCGCCTTCGCGCTTCCGCGCTCAGCCCAGCTGGCGGTAGCCGCCGCGGTGGTAGAGCAGGGGGGCCGCGCCCGGTGCGGGCAGGGTGGCGGCGAGGACGTGGCCGATCAGGAGGGTGTGGTCGCCGGCTTCGACGCGCTGGACGGTGCGGCACTCCACGGTGGCCAGGGCGCCGTCGATCAGCGGGGCGCCGGAGTGCGGGCCCCGGTGGTGCGGGGTGTCGGCGAAGAGCAGGCGGTCGCTGAGCCGGCCCTTCATGGCGAAGCGCGAGGCGGTGGTGCGGTGGGACTCGCCGAGCAGGGAGACCGCCCAGTGGTCGGTGCGGGCCAGCAGCTCGTCCATCCGGGAGTCGGTCCGGACCGAGACCAGGACCAGCGGTGGCTCCAGCGAGACCGAGAGGAACGAGGTGGCCGTCATGCCGGCGGGCTCGTCGTCCTCGGGGTCGAGGGCGGTGACCAGGGTCACGCCGGCGGCGAGCTGGCCGAGCGCGGCCCGGAACTCGTCGGGGGTGGCGGCCGGGGCGGTGGTGGTCTGCGGGGACGTCTGCACGTACCGCACGGTAGTCGGCCGACCGGGCGGGCGGCATCGGGCAGTGGTCTTAGGACCTGCTGGGCCGTTGGGCTGAACCGGGCGGTCACGGGTGGCGCAGGGGCTCACTCGCAGGAGTGAGGGGCGCGTCCTCCCGGCGGGCAGCGGGCTTCAGCGGGAGCGGGGAACGGCCGACCACCCAATGGTCAGGAATGTCCGGGATCGTCCCCGTCAGGGCCTGTGAGCTGGGGTTTCGTGCGCGCACGCAGTGTGATTTGGGTCACAAGTGGTGACCTATTGTTGACCGAGCGTGCCGAACGTTGTGCTCCCTGTGATTCAGTTCTTCTGGCAATCGGACGATAACCATCAAGACCTATCCGAAGCAGCCGGGGAGCCCCCGCATGGAAGCCGAGTCGGAGCCGTACGTCCGCCTCGCGACCCTCCGCACCTTGCACCGGGTCGTGGCGGACCTCAACGCTGCCCGCAGCCTGGCGGGGACGCTCCAGGCCGTGGTCGAGGGCGCGGTGCACGGGCTCGGCTTCGACGCGGCGGCGGTCAGCCTGGTGCGGCCGGACGGTGACCTGGTGGTGGCGGCGGTCTGGGAGCTGGAGGAGAGTGCCTTCGGCGGCCCGGCGGTGCTGCTCGGCCAGGTCGGTTCCCGGGAGTCCTGGGAGCGGATGCTGAGCGTCAGCGACCACTGGGGCACCCTGCGCTTCCTGCCGTACGACCGGGGCTGGGCGATCGGCACCGACATCCCGAGCTGGACCGGGGACGGCCCGCTGCCGGTGTACGTCAACGACTGGCACCCGCAGGACGTGCTGCTGGCCCCGATGTACAGCGCCGGGGGAGACCTGCTGGGCGTGCTCTCGGTGGACCGCCCGCGCAGCGGCAAGCGGCCCGGGGCGTGGACCCGGGAGGCGCTGGAGATGTTCTCGCTCCAGGCGTCCATCGCGATCGGCAACGCCCGGCTGCGGGCCGAGATGCAGCGCGCGCTGGCCCGGCTGGAGAAGGAGCAGCAGGCGCTGCGGGCCAGCGAGGAGAGCTTCCGGCAGGCCTTCGAGTACGCGCCCAGCGGGATGGCCATCACCGAGCTGCACGGCGCCGCGATGGGCCAGCTGACCAGGGTGAACGACGCGCTCTGCCGGCTGCTCGGCCGGCCCCGGGCGACGCTCCGTCAGCAGCGCTTCGCCGATCTGGTGCACCCCGACGACCTGGAGCTGCTGCAGCGCACCAGCGCCGAGGGCGGGCGGGCCGAGCTGCGGCTGTCCCGGCGGGACGGCGGCTACCAGTGGGTCTGCCTGCGCAATTCGGTGGTGGCGGACGCGGCCGAGGGCCCGAGCTTCCTGCTGACGCACGTGGAGGACATCGAGGAGCGCAAGCGGCACGAGTTCCAGCTCGCCCACCGGGCCAGCCACGACGCGCTCACCGGGCTGCCGAACGGTGCCGAGCTGCGGGCCCGGCTGGGCCGCCGGATCTGTCCGCTGGACCCGGCCGCCCGGGCGCACGGGGCGGAGCCCGAGCTGCTGGACGGCGTGCCCGCGTACGCCGGTCAGGTGGCGGCGTACGGCGGCTTCGAGGTGGCGGGCGGCCCGGTCGCCCTGCCCTACGGCCACGGGGCCGCTGACGGCCCCGCCAGGGGCCTCGACCGGGAGGCGTACGGGCTGGACCGGGAGGCGTTCGGCCGGCTGCGGGACCAGGTCGGGGCGGATCCGGACCACGTGCACACGGTGATCCCGGCCGAGCCGCCGGGCGGCGGCGGTGAGCTCTGGGGCTCGGGGCCGCGCGGGCCCGGGGCGGAGAAGGGCCTGGCGGTGCTCTTCTGCGACCTGGACGGCTTCAAGCTGATCAACGACCGGCACGGCCACAAGGTGGGCGACGGGGTGCTGATCGAGGTGGCCCGGCGGCTCCAGCAGGTGGTCCGGGAGGGCGACACGGTGGCCCGGCTCGGCGGCGACGAGTTCGTGGTGCTGGCCGACGGGATCGGCCGCGAGGAGGCCAAGGACCTGGCCGGACGGCTGCGGAACGCGATCCTCCCGCCGATGCGGATCGACAACCGCACCACCAAGGTCGGCGTCAGCCTGGGCATCGGCTGGGCCGGGTGCGGCATGTCCATCGAGGAGGTGCTGCACATCGCGGACGAGCGGATGTACGACGAGAAGCGGGCCCGGGGTGGCGGGGCCAGGGGCGCGCGGGGCGAGCGTTCGCACCGGCGCGCGGGGTGACCGCAGCGCACCCGGACGGCGCACAGCGCCGGCGGTAGAGGCTGACGGGAGGTCAGGCGCACCGTTTCTCCACCCGTTCGCCCGACCGTGTGCGGGGAGGTGGACGGCTTTCCGCAGGGTCGTACCGGTTGGGTAGGGTTTCCCGAGTACGAGCGTTCACCCGGCCGTACGGCGTTCGGCGGCCGTGCGGTGTGCTGCGATGGGGAGTTGGCCACCGTGACGACGGCCGGAAGTGACGGGACCTCCGAGGACCGGACGGCGGAGGATCCCTTCGCCTACCTCTACCGGCCCGCAGCCGGTGAGACCCCGGCCGAGCAGCCCCGGGAGCCCGGGTACTCCCGCCCGGTCGAGGTCGGCCGGGCCCAGTACCCGGCGCCGCAGCCCCCACAGGCCTACCAGCACCAGGCCGCCCAGCCCACTCAGCCGTTCCCGCAGCAGCAGGCCCGGTACGCCGAGCACTCCCGCCCGCAGCCGGGCGAGCAGCCGCCGCCCGGACGGAGCAAGGCCGTGGTGATCGGCGCCGTCGCGGTGGTCGCGGCGATCGCGATCGGCGCGGGGGTGGCGCTCTCCAGGGGGGACGCCGGCAAGGGCGGGACATCGGCCGCGACCGGCGGGCCGAGCACCGCGAGCTCCGCCGCCGCCTCCGCGAGCCCGTCCCCCTCGCCCTCGCCCAGCGCCTCCGGCACCGTGCTGGTGAACGGCACCAACGTGGCCGACTTCACCGGCCTGGAGCTCTCCGGCGGCGCGACCACCGCCACCGGGGTGGGCGGGGCCAAGGCCAAGGGCGGCTACGTCACGGGCCTCGGCCCCGGCGCGCTGGCGAGCTGGAAGGTGACGGCCCCTCAGGCCGGCACCTTCAAGGTGCACATCCGCTTCAACAACACCGGTGCCGACGCCCAGGCGGTGGTGAAGGTGGACGGCAAGCCCACCTACACCCCGATCAACCTGAAGAACTACAAGGGCGGTCTGCAGCCGGAGCAGGCGTGGTTCTCGTCCTGGATAAGCGCCGAGATCCCGAGCGCGGGCGAGCACACCATAACGATCGAGTCCGGCGCGGCCTCGGCCGCCGCCATCCTGTTCGACCAGGTGGCGATCACCGACCAGTCCGGGTCCCCGGGCTGGTGACCACCCCGGCCAGGTGCGCGACGGTCTCGGCCATCGCGCTCCGGGCCGGCCCCAGGTACTTGCGCGGGTCGGTCATGGCCCCGTCCCCGTCGAGCCGCTGCCGGACCACCCGGGTGAAGGCGGTGTTCAGCGCGGTGCCGATGTTGACCTTGACCAGACCGGCCGCCACCCCCGCCGCCAGCTCCTCGTCCGGGACGCCCGAGCTGCCGTGCAGCACCAGCGGGACGGGCACGGCGGCGGCCAGCCGGCGGATCAGCCCGTGGTCGAGGGCGGCCGTCCGGGTGGTCATCGCGTGCGAGCTGCCGACCGCCACGGCCAGCGCGTCCACCCCGGTGTCGGCCACGTAGGCGGCGGCCTCGGCCGGATCGGTCCGGGCGCCGGGGGCGTGCGGGGAGAGCGGCGGCTCGCCGTCCTTGCCGCCGACCTTGCCGAGCTCGGCCTCCAGGTGCAGGCCGTGCCGGTGCGCCCAGGCGGCGGCCTCGGCGGTGGCCTTGACGTTCTCCGCGTACGGCAGGGCGGAGGCGTCGAACATCGCGGAGCTGAAGCCGGCCGCGGCCGAGGCGCGCAGCAGGTCGAAGTCCTCCACGTGGTCCAGGTGCAGCGAGACCGGCACCGAGGCGGCGGCGGCCACCTCGGCACAGGCCCGGGCCAGCGGCAGCAGGCGGTGGCCGTGGTAGGCGGTGGCGTTCTGGCTGACCTGCAGGATCACCGGGCAGCCGGCCAGTTCGGCGCCGGCCGCGATGGCCTCGGCGTGCTCCAGGGTGATCACGTTGAAGGCGGGCAGGCCCCGGCCGTCGGCGAGGGCGGCGGCGAGCAGGTCGGAGGTACGGGCAACGGGCATGGGTGTCCCCCAGGACGAAGGTGAGCAGCGGGACGCAGATCCGCTGCTCACCTCCTGGTGGGACAGGAAGGTGGCCCAGCCTCAGGCCGCGTGGGCCTTGCTGAAGCGGTCCGCGCCGACGATCCACTCGCCGCGGCGCATCACCGCGACGAGGTCGTACGTGTCGGAGTCGAGCACGACCAGGTCGGCGTTCTTTCCGGCCTCCAGGGAGCCGATGGTGTCGTCCAGGCCGAGCAGCCGGGCCGGGACGGTGGACAGGGAGGTGACGGCCTGGTTGAGCGTCAGGCCGTTGACGGTGACGGAGCGCTGGAAGGCGACGTCCAGGGTGAGGGTGGAGCCGGCGATCGAGCCGCCCTCGACCAGCCGGGCGACCCCGCTCTCCACCCGGACCTGGAGCGGACCGAGCGGGTAGAGGCCGTCGCCCATGCCGGCCGCGCCCATCGCGTCGGTGATCAGCGCGACCCGCTCGGCACCGGCGGTGCCGTAGGCCAGGTCGAGCACCGAGGGGTGCAGGTGCACGCCGTCGTTGATCAGCTCGACGGTGACCCGCTCGTCCTCGAGCAGGGCCACGATCGGGCCCGGGGCGCGGTGCTGGATGCCCGGCATCGCGTTGAACAGGTGGGTGGCGACGGTGGCGCCGGCCTCGATCGCCTCCAGGGTCTTGGAGTAGTCCGAGTCGGTGTGGCCGACGGCCGCGATCACGCCGAGGTCGGCCAGCATCCGGACCGACTCCAGGCCGCCGTCCAGCTCGGGCGCCAGGGTGACCATCCGGGCGGTGCCGCGGGCGGCGTCCACCAGCTTGCGCACCACCGCCGGGTCCGGGTCGCGGAGCAGGTCGGGGCGGTGCGCGCCGCAGCGGTTGTGCGAGATGAACGGGCCCTCGAAGTGCACGCCCGCCAGCACGCCGTCCTCGACCAGCTCGGAGAGCACGGCGGCCTGGTGGCAGAGCTCGTCGATCTCCCCGGTGACGGTGGAGGCCATCGTGGTGGTGGTGCCGTGGACCAGGTGGGTGCGGGCCACGGTGAGCGCCTCCTCGGCGATCCCCGAGGCGTACGAGCCGCCGCCACCGCCGTGCACGTGCAGGTCGACGAAGCCCGGCACGACGGTGTACCCGGTGAGGTCCACGTCGCCCGGCTCGGTCTCGCCGCCGAGGCCGGCGATCCGCGAGCCCTCGACGGACAGCCGCCCGTGCTCGATCACACCGCCCGGCAGGACCAGTCGGGCTCCGGCAAGTGCAGTTCGGTCCGCGCTCACGCGGTCACCTCCATGGAGAGCAGATCCCAGGCGAGCAGGCCCGCGCCCAGGGATGCGGCGGTGTCTTTGAGCATGGCGGGTACGACCTTCGGGGGCATCTGGAAGGTCAGCCGCTCGGACACCGCTGCGCGCAATGGTGTGAAGAGCGTGTCACCGGCTTCGGCCAGCCCGCCGCCGACGATCACCGTGGAGGGGTCGAGCAGGCTCTGCGCCAGCACGATCCCGTCCGCGAGGGCGTCGACCGCGGTCCGCCACACCGCCAGCGCGCGCGGGTCCCCGGCGTCGACCGCGGCGGCACAGGCCGCCGCATCCGCCTCCGGGTCACCGGTGGCCTCGGCCCAGGCCCGGGAGACCGCGCCGGCCGAGGCCAGCGTCTCCAGGCAGCCCTTGGCACCGCAGCCGCACTGCGGGCCGCCGGGGCGGACCACCACGTGGCCGATCTCGCCGCCGTAGCCGTGCGCGCCCGCCTCGATCGCACCGTGGATGCCGATCGCCCCGGCGATGCCGGTGCCCAGCGCGATGAACAGGAAGCGGTCCACGCCCTGCCCGGCACCGATCCGGCCCTCGGCCAGCCCGCCGGAGCGGACGTCGTGGCCGAGCGCGACCGGCAGGCCGCCGAGGCGCTCGCCGAGCAGCTTGCGCATCGGCAGGTCGCGCCAGCCGAGGTTGGCGGAGAAGACCGCTATCCCGTTCTTCTCGTCGATCGTCCCCGGCACCGCCACACCGGCGGCGAGCGGGCCGGTGCCGTAGCGGCGGCGCCCCTCGTCCGCCAGGTCGGCGGCGAATTCGAGGATGGCGGTGACCACGGCGTCCGTGCCGTGCTCCCGCCCGGTCGGTCGGCGTGCTTCGAACAGCACGGAGCCGTCCTGGGCGAGCAACGCGGCTTTCATGCCGGTTCCGCCTACATCGAGTGCGATGACGTGCTTCACGGGGGACAGTTTCCCTTGAGCGAGCCGGAGAGGTCTAGTCCACTGGCGCGATTGGTCTGGTCCATAGTGGTGAGGTTTGTCGCCTTTAAGGGTGTCTTAAGGCCCTTTGTGCGAGCTTTGGCAACCTTCTTTCCTATTGTGCGCAAGGGAGTTGGGGAACGAAACAGGATCAGACCAGGATGATGGAGCGGGTCAGCGCGCGCGGCTCGTCAGGGTTCAGACCGCGCGCCTCGGCGGTCACCACCGCGAGCCGCTGGGCCCGCACCAGGTCCGCCATCGGGTCCAGGCCGGGCTCGTCCAGCAGCTCGGCGCCGGTGGCGGCGATCTGCTCGGGCAGGCCCTCCGGCAGGCCGCCGAAGGCCCAGACCGCCCGGCCCGGCGCGGCGATCGCGATCGGGCCGTGCCGGTACTCCATCGCCGGGTAGGACTCCGTCCAGGCGCCGGCCGCCTCGCGCATCTTCAGGCCGGCCTCCTGGGCCAGCCCGTAGGTCCAGCCCCGGCCGAGGAAGCTGACCTGCTCGGCGGCGGCCAGGGCGGCCGGCACCTCCCAGGCGAGGGCCCGCTCGGCGTCCTCGGCGGCCCTGGCCACCGTGGCCACGCCGGCCGGCAGCGCCTCCTCCAGCTCCAGGTGGGCCCGGAGCAGGGCCAGGGCGGTGGTGGCGAAGCGGGTCTGCACCACCGAGTGCTCGTCGGCGAACTCCAGCATCACGTGCTGGTCCGCCACCTCCAGCACCGGGCTGCCCGGGGTGCCGGTGAGCACGGTGGAGGGGGTCTTCAGGCGGTCGAGCAGCTCGATCACCTCGGTGGTGGTGCCCGAGCGGGTGATCGCCACGATCCGGTCGTAGCGGCGCCCGGCCGGGAACTCGGAGGCGGCCAGCGCGTCGGTCTCGCCGTGCCCGCCGCTCTCGCGCAGCACCGCGTAGGCCTGCGCCATGAACCAGGAGGTGCCGCAGCCGACCACCGCGACCCGCTCGCCGCGCTGCGGCAGGGCGGGCGAGGCGGCGGCGGCCAGGGCGGCGGCCTGCCGCCAGTTGGCGGGCTGGGTGGCCAGTTCCTGGGCGGTCAGGGATGACATGGGTACGGCCTCTCCGGAGAATCCAGGGGTGGATGCGTGAAGCTGATTGATTTATAGATGTTTCGCGCAGGATTGCGCAAGAGCGCACGCGTGAGAGAACACTGTGGGAAGCTGGGCCAGCCGCCTCCGGAAGCCTCCGGGGCGGGCGTCGCGGAAGAGGGCGAGACCAGGGGTGTCCAGGTACGAGCGGTGGAACGCACTGCTGGAACTGCTCAACGAGCAGGGCAAGTTGGAGGTCGAGGAGGCCGCCGAGGCACTTGAGGTCTCGGCCGCCACCATCCGCCGCGACCTGGATCAGCTGGCCCGTCAGCAGATGGTCACCCGGACCCGGGGCGGAGCGGTGGCGCACAACGTCAGTTATGACCTGCCGCTGCGCTACAAGACCGCGCGCAACGCCGACGCCAAGCAGCGGATCGGCGCCGCGGTGGCCGAGTTGATCGCCCCGGGCGAGGTGGTCGGGCTGAACGGCGGCACCACCACCACCGAGGTCGCCCGGGCCCTGGCGGTCCGGCCGGAGCCGGACGGCGGGGCCGGCCAGGCGCTCACCATCGTGACCAACGCGGTGAACATCGCCAACGAACTGACGGTCCGTCCGCAGGTGAAGATCGTGCTGACCGGCGGGGTGGCCCGGCCGCAGTCCTACGAGCTGATCGGCCCGCTGGCCACCCTGGTGCTCAGCGAACTCGCCTTGGACGTCACGGTCCTGGGCGTGGACGCGCTGGACGCCGAGTACGGTGCCACCGCGCACAACGAGGGCGAGGCGAGCGTCAACCGGCTGCTCGCCGAGCGGGCCCGCCGGGTGGTGGTGGCGGCCGACTCCACCAAGCTCGGCCACCGCGCCTTCGCCCGGATCTGCGCTCCGGAGCGGATCTCGGTGCTGGTCACCGATGCCGGGATCACCCCGGAGCTGACCGCCGCGTTCACCGAGGCTGGGGTCCGGGTCATCGCCGTCTGACGGTACGAAGGCCCCTGGGGCGTTAGAACGTTGCGCCTGATGCAACGTCAGCGGAGGTTCGGTAACTACCGTATGTACAGGTCTGGACCACTAAGGGTCTTCGCTGAGAAGGTGTGCGACGCTCCGTCTCCGCCCGAAGGTTGGTCCCCTGTTGTCCAGCGCCGCCCGGAAGTCGTTCCTCCCCTCGACGGCCATCGCCGTCACCGCCGCGCTGCTGCTCAGCGGCTGCGGGGCGCTCGGACTGGGGAAGGAGGGTGACGTCACGCTGAAGCTGGTCGCGCCGGACTACGGCACCAACCGGGCCACCAGCACCGAGCCGTACTGGCAGGAGCTGGCCAAGAGCTTCGAGGCGGCCAACCCCGGCATCAAGGTCGAGGTCGAGGTGGTCTCCTGGACCGACATCGACACCCGGGTGGCCGAGCTGATCAAGAACAACAAGTCCCCCGACCTGGTGCAGACCGGCGGCTACGCCGACCACGTCGCGGCCGGCCGGCTCTACCCCGCCGGGGACGTGCTGACCATCGAGACCCAGGCCAACATGCTGGCCTCGATCGCCCAGGCCGGGCAGGTGCTCGGCAGCCAGTACGGCATCCCGTTCACCACCTCCTCCCGGCTCTTCGTCTACAACAAGGCGATCTTCGAGAAGGCCGGCATCACCACCCCGCCGGCCACCTGGGACGAGATGGCCAAGGCAGCCAAGAAGATCAAGGAGAAGGTGCCCGGGGTCACCCCGTACGCCCTGCCGCTCGGTCCCGAGGAGGCCCAGGCCGAGGGTCTGATCTGGGCCACCGGCGGTGGTGGCGGCTTCGCCGACGACACCGGCACCTACAGCATCAACAGCGACGCCAACCAGAAGACCTTCGACTGGCTGCGCACCTCGCTGGTCACCCCCGGCCTGACCTACAAGGACCCGGGCACGGTGAGCCGGGCCGCCGCCTTCGAGGAGTTCGCGGCCGGCAAGGTGGCCATGCTCAACGGCCACCCGCAGCTGGCCCTCAACGCGGACAAGGCCGGCATCCCGTACGGCACCGCCCCGCTGCTGCGCAAGGACGCCCAGGGCAAGCCGCCGTCGATGGGCGTGGCCGACTGGATGATGGCCTTCAAGGCGAACGGCCACCGGGCCGAGATCAAGAAGTTCCTCACCCACGTCTACCAGAAGGAGAACGTCATCAAGTTCGCGTCGATGTACAACCTCCTGCCGGTGACGCAGGACGCGCGGGAGGAGATGGCCGGCTCGGGGCACAACATCAAGCCGTTCCTGGACGCGCTCACCACCGCCCGGTTCTACCCCTACGGCGAGACCTCCTGGGACCGGGTCAGCGGGCTGCTCAAGAAGCAGCTCGGCGGCGCCGTGAAGAACGACGGCCAGGGCGCCCTGTCCGCGCTCCAGGGCGCCGCCGTGGAGGCCGCCGAGCAGAGCCGCCGCACCAGCGGCGGCTGAGCCGGCGTCAGGCCCCGGCCGGGCCGAGGTCGATGGCGTACGCCTTGCGCAGCGTCTCGTGCACCGTCCAGGTGGTGCGGTCGCCCTCGCGCAGGAAGCCGACCGTGCCCGGGGCCAGCTCCAGGGTCGGGCCGCCCTCCACCACGACGGTGGCCCGGCCGCTCACCACCACGAACATCTCCTCCGCCTCGGTGTCGGTCACCACGCCCGGGGTGATCTGCCAGATGCCGCGCAGCTGACGGCCGTCGGCCGACTCGCGGAGCAGCAGGCCGGTCACCTCGGGGGTGCCGGAGACGATCTGGGCCGGGTCCAGCGGGTCGGGTTCGAGGTCGGCGTCGGGGATGCTGAGAGCGAAGCTGAGGTCCATGCTCCCGACGCTAACCCGGGCGGCGCGGCGGCCGGGGGAGCAGACTGTGTCGGCCTGGCCGGGCAGAATGACACCCCGTAAGTGGAGGTGGCCCGGATGCCCGACCTGACCGACCGCGAACGCGCGGTGCTCGCCCTGGAGGCGCGCGGCTGGCGCACGGCCGGCGCCAAGGAACGCGCCGTCCGGGAGGAGCTCGACCTCTCGGCCACCCGCTACCACCAGCTGCTCAACGCCCTGCTCGACCGCGAGGAGGCCTTGGCGGCCGACCCGGTCCTGGTCAACCGGCTCCGGCGGGTCCGGGAGGCCAAACGCGCGGAGCGCTGACGGGACTGCGGATGAGCCGAGGCGCGCGGGGGTCGAGTCGGGTGAGCCGAGGCGCGAGGTCCAGTTGCAGCGACCCAGGGGCGCGGGGGGTCGAGTCGGGTGAGCCGAGGCGCGAGGTTCAGTTGCAGTGACCAGGGGCGCAGGGGTCGAGTCGGGTTGGCCGGGGCGCGAGGTTCAGTTGCAGCGACCCAGGGGCGCGAGGAACTGCGCGCGGGGGAACGGCAGCACGTGCAACTGGCTGACGGCGGGTCAGTTGCCGGTGGGCCGCCTTCCGTACTCGCGCAGTTCCTCGCGCCCCTGAGCGCTTGCCCTTCCGGGCCTTGCGTGTTCGGTGCGGCCCTGAGCGCTTGCCCGGCCGGGCCCCGCGTCGGTCCGTTGTGCCCCCGTGTGAGCCGGGCTCCGCGCGGTTAGGGTCACTGCATGGGTATCCCAGAGCCGAGTACGGATGTCGGGCGGGCCGGATTGGCGGCCCTGTTGGCGCAGCCGCGGAGTGCGGTGGTCGCCCTGGACTTCGACGGGACGTTGGCACCGATCGTGGCCGATCCGGCCGCCGCGCGGGCCGAGCCGGCCGCGGTGGCGGCGCTGCGGGCGCTGCTGCCGTTGGTGGGCGGCGTGGTGGTGGTGACGGGGCGTCCGGCGGCGGTGGCGGTGGAGTACGGCGGGTTCGAGAGGCTCGGCCTGACCGTGCTGGGGCAGTACGGGGCGGAGCGCTGGGAGGGCGGGGTGCTGACGGCGCCGGAGCCGCCGCCGGGGGTGGCCGCCGTCCGGGCCGAACTGCCCGCCGTGCTGGGGGAGTCGGGGGCCTGGGTGGAGGACAAGGGCCGGGCGCTCGCGGTGCACACCCGGCGGACGGCCGACCCGCAGGCGCTGCTGGACGGGCTCCGTGGCCCGCTCACCGAACTGGCCGACCGGCACGGGCTGATGGTGGAGCCGGGCCGGTACGTGCTGGAGCTGCGCCCGCCGGGGGTGGACAAGGGCGGAGCGCTGACGGAGTACCTCGCGGGGCGGCCGGGGGCGGCGGTGCTGTACGCGGGGGACGACCTCGGTGACCTGCCGGCGTACGCGGCGCTGGAGCGCCGCCGGAAGGACGGCGGCCCGGCCGTGCTGGTCTGCAGCTCGGCCGTGACGGGGGAGCGCCAGGTGGCCGAACTCGCCGACCGGGCCGACCTGTTGGTGCCGGGCCCGACCGGTGTCGCGGAGCTGCTGACCGAGCTGGCCGCCGCCCTGCGGTGACGGCCCCGCGCTGACGGCCCCGCATCGACGGCCGCGCACCGGCGTCGCCGCACCGCCCACGCCGAGCGCCCGTGTCACCACCCCCGCCGGCGGACGGGGTGGGACACGGGCGTTCGGTGCCCCACCGGCTCAGGACCGGTGAGGGGGCTTCAGGCCGGCGGTGCGGCCGTGGTGGAGCGGATCACCAGCTCGGGGTCGAAGAGCAGTTCCCCGGTCGGGACCGGGCGTCCGGCCACCAGGGCGAGCACGCTCCGGCCGACCTCCAGCGCCAGCCGGTCGGCGGGCTGCCGCACGGTGGTGAGCGGCGGGTCGGTGAACTCGGTGATGATGGTGCCGTCGTAGCCGACTACCGAGACGTCCTCGGGGACGGACAGGCCGTGCCGCCGCAGGCCCCGGATCGCTCCGAGGGCCATGAAGTCGCTGGCCGCCACGATCGCGGTGGCCCCCTGCTTGAGCAGCGTGGCGGCAGCCGCCTGGCCGCCCTCCACGGTGTACGACTGGCGGAACACCCAGTCCGCGGCGTCGGTCAGCCCGCGCCGCTCCATGGCGGCCAGGAAGCCCTCCACCCGGCGGTCGGCCGGGTGGTTGCCGGCCGGGCCGGAGGCCATGCCGATCCGGCGGTGGCCGAGCCGGTACAGGTGGTCCACCGCGAGTTCGGCGGCGAGCGTGTCGTCGGTGGAGAACACCGGCGCCGGATGCCCGTCGGCGAACTCGCCGTTGATGCCCAGGTAGGGCACCCGCCGGTCGCGGAGCAGCTCGTAGGTCTCCAGGTCCGCGCCCTCCACCGTGTTGCTGGCGGAGAGGAAGACCACCGCGGCGATGCCCCGGTCGACCAGCGAGGAGACGAACTCGCGCTCCTGCACCCCGCCGGGGAAGGCGGGGCAGAGCACCATCTTGAGACCGTGCGGCGCGAGTGCGGACTCGATCCGCTCGGCCACGTCGGCGAAGAACGGGTTGGACACCCGCTCCGTCACCACGGCGACCAACTGGCCCGGGGTGGAACGCTCGTAGCCCAGCTCGGACATCGCCCGCTCGACCGCGTCCCGGGTCTTCTTGGCGACGCCCTGCCGCCGGTTGATCACCCGGCTGACGGTCGCCTCGCTGACCCCTGCGCGAGCTGCGAGCTCGGTGATGCCGACCTTCATTCCGCCCCTTCCACCTCGGTGGCCCCCACCGGACCACTGAGCACGGCAAGTCCGGACTTCGGCACCGGCAGCGCGTGCAGGCCGGGCGTCAGGCCCAGCAGCCTGCGCTCGATGATACGGCCGGACGGTCCGTAGGCGGTCAGCTCGGTCTCACCACCCGGACCGGTCACGTCCAGCACGATCCGGTCGGCGGCCGAACCGTTCACCAGCACCAGCTCCTGACGCCAAGTCAGGTCCACCGGCACCACCTGCTCGGCGTGCACGCTGATGAGACCGGCACCGTCCAGGTCGGCCCGGACCACGGGGTAGAGCTCGTCCGGACGGCCGGGCTCCACCACGCCGTCCAGCAGCACGGAGCGCAGCCGGGTCCACTGGCCGAGCCAGAAGGCGATCGCGGCCCGGTGCTCCTCGGGGACGGCGGTGAGCTTCACCGAGACCTGCGGCACGGAGTGCAGGGCGCCGATCAGCTGCCGGGCCACGCTGTGCGCGGGGGCCTCGGGATGCCAGAGCAGCATGTCCGAGTGGACCGCGCCGCCGATCGCCAGGAAGGCGGTGTCGATGGTGCGCACCCGGTTGGCGGTGGAGTCCGCCGGGCAGTCGAAGGACCGCAGCAGGTTCCCGTACGGGGCCATGCCGGGGCCGGTGTACGGCTGGCGCAGCTCCAGCAGCAGGCCGGGGCGGACCTTCTCCAGCGCGTCGCGGACGGCGGCCAGCAGCTCGGTCATCGCCAGGCCGACGTCGGAGCCGCCGTCGCCGGCGTGCACCATCGCCTCGTCCAGGAAGTCCAGCTTGAGGCCGTCGAGTCCGTGCTCGCGGACCAGCCGGACGCAGAGCTCGACCACGTGCGCCCGGACCTCGGGCAGCCGCGGGTCCAGCACGTACGCGCCGGGCACCCCGGCCCGGACGGTGGGCTGCCACCTGCGGTGGGCGTCCGAGTCCGGGCCGACCAGCAGCGGGGCGACCCAGAGCAGGTAGTGCAGGCCCAGCCCGCGCACCTCGGCGACGTGCGCGGTCAGGTCGGGGAACTTGGCCGGGTCGGGCAGCCAGTCACCGCAGCCGGCGTAGCCGCGGCCGTGGCCGCCGAGCTGCCAGCCGTCGTCCAGGATCAGCGCGCCGAAGCCCAGGGTGGTGGCCAGCGCGGCCTCGGCGGTCACGGAGTCCGCGTCCACCTGCTGGTTGAAGGCGTACCAGGTGGAGTACACCGGGGTGCGGGCACCGTCCGGCACCGGCATCGGCTCGATGCCGGCGGCGTACCACTCGCGCAGGGTGCGCATCGCGTCGGCCACCGAGGCCGAGCGCGGCACGAAGAGCAGCCGGTGTCCGCCGGGGGCGGCGGGCAGCCGCAGCTGCACCACGAAGGCGTCGGTCTCCTCGGAGACCCCGAACCGCAGCCGCGCCTCGGGCACCGGATCGGCCGCCGCGAAGGTGAGCATGGTGGTGCCGGCGTGGTCGTACAGGCTGCCGGTGGCGAGCGAGTCCACCAGCGAGACCGAGGCCTTGCCCTCCCAGTCGGCGGTCAGGGTGCGGCGCCAGCCGCCCTGCGGGTGCCAGTACCCGGCGGCGTCGCCGAGCGGCACCGAGAGCCGGACCTCGACCGGGCCGCCGCCGGTCGAGTCGACCGCCACCATCCGGATTCCGGAGGGGAGTTCGGTGCTGGACCAGTGACCGCCGGGTACCGCGATCGAGACCTGGTCGAGCAGTGGCTCGAAGGTGGCCGGAGCCAACTCGGCGGTGGTAACCGCCTCTTGATCGATGGTCATTCCTTCACCGCCCCTGCGAGGAGTCCGGAGACGAAGTGCTTCTGGAGTGCCAGGAAGAGTGCCGCCATCGGCAGCGCGGCGATCGCGGTGCCGGCCAGGATGGCGCCGTAGTCGGTGTCGTCCACGCCCTGGAGCGAGGCGAGCGCGACCGGGATGGTGAGCGCGCTCTCGCTGCGCAGCACCGTGAGCGGCCAGATGAACTCGTTCCACTGGAAGAGGAAGAGGAAGATGGCCAGCGCGGCCAGGGCCGGCCGCATCGGGGGCAGCGCCACCCGGAGGAACAGCCGGATCTCGCCGCAGCCGTCCACCCGACCGGAGTCGAGCAGTTCGTTCGGCAGGGTGCTCATCGACTGGCGCATCAGGAAGATGCCGAAGGGCAGTGCCAGGTTGGGCAGGATGACCGCCTGGTAGGTGTCCAGCCAGCTCAGCTCGGCCATCAGGCGGAACAGCGGCACCAGGGTGACCTGGGACGGGATCACCAGGCCGAGCATCAGCAGGCCGAACAGCGCCTCCTTGCCCTTGAACTCGAACTTGGCGAAGCCGTAGCCGGCCAGCGTGCAGATCACGCCGGCGAGCAGCGTGTAGACCACCGCGATGCCGAGCGAGTTGCCCACCACCCGGCCGAAGTCGGCCTTCTCCTGGAGCGAGTCGAGGTTGTCCAGGAGGTGTCCGCCGGGCAGCAGCGGCGGCGGGGAGGTGAAGATCTCCTTGGAGCTGTGGGTGGCCGCGATGATCAGCCAGTAGAACGGCACCAGGACGGCGGCCAGGGTGATGGCCAGCGACCAGGTCAGGCCGATCGACTTGGCGGTGCGGTGCTTGACGCGGGTGCTCATGACTTGTCCCCCAGCAGCTTGAACTGGACGAGGCCGAGGGCACCGATGATCAGCGCGAGTGCGTACGCGATCGCCGAGGCGTAGCCGAAGTCGAAGTACTTGAAGGCGTTCTGGTACAGGTACATGCCGATGGTCAGGGTCGCGTTGTCGGGCCCGCCGCCGGTCAGGACGTAGGGCTCGTCGAAGATCTGCAGCGTGCCGATGGTGGAGAGCACCGTGGTCAGCAGCAGGGCCGGCTTGATGCCGGGCAGGGTCACGTGCCGGAACGCCTTCCAGGCGCCCGCCCCGTCCACCGCCGCCGCGTCGTACAGCTCGGCGGGGACGGACTGCAGGCGGGCCAGCAGGATGACCGCGTTGTAACCGGTGTAGTGCCAGGTCAGCGCCAGCCCGAGCGAGATCTTCGCCCAGAGCGGGTCGGTCAGCCACGGGACGTCGGTCCCGATCAGCCAGTTGACCAGACCGTACTGCTGGTTGAGCAGCACGGAGAAGATGATCCCGTAGGCCACCAGGCCGGTGATCATCGGCAGGAAGAAGCCCAGCCGGAACACGGACCGGGCCCGCAGCAGCGACGAGTTGAGCGCCACTGCGAGGCCGGTCGCGAGGGTCAGCATGAGCGGCACCTGGATCGCCAGGATGACCGCGCTGTTGCTCAGGGAGGTCCAGAACAGCGGGTCGTCGAGGAGCCTGGAGTAGTTGTCCAGGCCGGCGAAGGTCTCGGTGCCTCCGGTGGAGCGGTACAGGCTGAGCCGGAACGAGGCGGCGATCGGGTAGAGCTTGAAAGCCGCGAACAACAGCAGCGCCGGGAGGATGAACAGGTACGGCAGCGCACGCCGCCTCGCCGGGGTCATCGAACGACCTTGCGCCCGGTCTGCTGGGCGAGCTGGTCGGCGGCCTGCTTCAGGACCTCGGCCGGGTCGGCACCCTTGAGCAGGACCTTGGTCTGAGCGTCCGTCACCACCTTGAGCGCGCGGGCGTAGTCGGCCGAGTAGTTGGTGGCCGGCGACGGGGTCTGCAGCGCCTTGAGGAAGATCTCACCCTGCTTCTGGCCGCTGAAGAACGGCGAAGCGGTGTGGAACGCGGCGTCGTCGTAGGCCGACATCAGGGCCGGGGCGATGCCCTTGCCCTTGTAGATGGCGACCTGCGAGGCCGGGCGGGTCAGCACGAACTCGATGAAGGTCCAGGCGGCGGCCTGCTGCTTGCTGGAGCCGGCCACGGCCAGGTGGGTGGAGTTCACAGTGGCCGCGTTGGTCCCGCCCTGGCGGACGGCCGGGGGGAGCCGGACCTTCCACTTGCCGGCCTCCTGCGGCACCAGGCCCTCGATGATCCCGCCGAACCAGGTCGGCCAGGGCAGCACCGCGGAGGTGGCGTCCTTGATGGAGTTCTCCAGCGCGCTCCAGCCGCCGGACAGGTCGGCGACCAGGCCCGCGTCGTTCATCTTCTTGATGATGGTGAGCGCGGTGACCGCCTGCGGCGAGTCCAGGGTGATCGCGCCGTCCATGTTGAAGTAGAACGCGCCCTGGAGCTGGAGCAGCAGCTGGAAGAAGTTGGCGGAGTCGGCCTGCGAGGCGGGCTTGTCGATGCCCAGCAGGAACTTGCCGGTCTTCTCCTTGAGCTTCTTGCCCGCCTCGATGACCTCGTCCCAGGTCTGCAGCCCCTCGACGTCCACCCCGGCCTGCTCGAACAGGTCGGCGCGGTACCAGAAGCCACCCGAGTTGGCCTCCCACGGCAGGGCGTTGACCCGGCCCTTGGGGGCGACGGTCTCCCACAGGCCCGGGGCGAAGGCGTTCTGGTGCTTGGTGGCGCCGAGCGGGCCGAGGTCGGCCAGGCCGTTCGGGAACTTCTCGACGTAGCTCGGCAGGTAGTCCACGCCGATGTGCAGGACGTCGGCCAGGCCGGCGCCGCCGGCCGCCATGCCGGTGGTGATCTTGTCCCAGATGGCCGGGTTGCCGATGTCCTGGACGGTGACCTTGATGTCCGGGAACGCCTTGTTGAACTCCGGCAGGAGCGCCTTCATCTGGGCGGCCGGGCCCTGCCAGCTCCAGACCGAGATCTCGCCCTTCTTGGCATCGCCGGTGCTGCCGCCCTTGGCACCGGAGTCGGTGCCGGTGCCCGAGCACGCGGTGGTGAGACCGGTGAGTCCGGCGCCCACGGTGAGGGCGCCGCCGATTCTGAGGAGTCCGCGTCGGTCGATCTGCATGGTCGTCCTGCCTTTCGAGGGGTGCTGCCGGGCCTGGACGCTAACAGCCGTTCTGCTCGACTTGCAATGCATCGATGAAAGTTTTCTCCGGAATCTTGCATACGACTCGGTAACGTTGCCCGAACTCATTGAAACCGACCTGACTGCCTGTTAGCTTCGCTGCACCCTCTACAGGCGACCCAGGAGACCCTGATGCGACGCGCCTCAACGACGCTGCTCACTGCTCTCGCACTGCTCGCACCGCTCGCCCCGCAGACCTTCGGGGTGGCGCAGGCCGCCACCCCGAAGGTGCCGGTCGTGGCCAATCCCGGCTTCGAACTCGGCACCAGGGGATGGAACTTCACCTCCGGCTCCGGCGTGGCCACCAACTACCCGCACGGTGGCGCCAAGCTGGCCTACCTGGACGGCGGGCCCGGCCACCGGATCAGCCAGACGCTGACCGCGCCGGTGAACGGCCGCTACGACGTCTCGGCCTGGATCGCCACCGGCGGTCCGAACGGCGCCCTCGCCGTCCGGGTCAACGGCGTCGAGGCCGGAAGGGTCACCCTGCCGACCCGCTACGAGTACTCCCGGCACACCGTCAGCCGGGTCGAGGTCCGCAAGGGCGACAAGGTCGAGATCGCCTTCGAGTCCGGTGACGGCTGGCTCAACATCGACGACGTGATGCTCTCCCCGGCGGCCCCCGCCGACCCGGTCGCCACCTCCTCGGACCCGCGGATCACCGAGATGTTCGACTGGGCCAAGCGCAAGGCCAACTCCTGGGTGCTGCTGTCCGGTTCGGCGGGCCCGGTGAACGTGGACGAGAACAACCGCTTCGGCACCGGCACCGCCGTCTACGGCCCGTCCTACTGGGCCGGCTACGCCAACCGCAGCGGCTACTACTCCCGGGACATGGCCCACCAGGTGGTCGGCGCCCAGGTGCTCGGCCTGACCGCCGAGAACCGCACCATGCTGCGCTCCTTCGCCGCCTCGGCCACCGAGGCGCACAAGTACTACCCGGTCTGGGCGCACAACTTCGACACCGGCACCTACCTGAGCATCGACTACCGGCGCCCCGACCTGTTCGTCCGCGAGGTGCCGGCCCCGTTCGAGCTGGTGGAGAAGGCGGCCCAGGCGTACCGCTGGAGCGGCGACAAGGCGTACGTCGAGGACGAGGTCTTCTGGGACTTCTACCGGCACACCACCGACGAGTTCGTCGCCCTGCACAACCAGTCCAGGGCGAACGGCCCGGTGGCGGTGGCCGAGGGCACCGGCAAGGGCATCTTCTCCGGCACCGCGAGCTACAACGAGCAGGGCGACGAGAAGCTCGCCGAGGCCGGCGACGGCATCGCCGCCCAGTACCAGGCCTACCTGGGCCTGGCCGCGCTGGCCAGGGGCAAGGGCGACACCGCGCTGGCCGCCAGGGCCGAGCAGCAGGCCGCCGCGCTCAAGCAGTACTTCAACTCCGACTGGAGCGGCTCCGGTTCGGGCGCCGACATGGTCCGGGCGTACTCACTGGACGGCACCGCGTTCAAGGGCTGGGGCCTGGAGAACAGCTGGTTCATGCCGATGAAGAGGATCATCGAGGCCGGCCCGCGGAACGAGGCCTACCTCGACTTCGTCGACGCCCAGGCGGCCGGCCCTGACGGACCGTCGAACATCGAGGCGTTCACCTACCTGCCCGACACCTTCTTCGCCAACAACCGCAACGCGGCGGCCTGGAAGTGGATGCAGTACGTCTACGACCAGCGGGACGTGCAGCACGTGAACGCCTCCCAGGGCCCGAACGGCGACTACCCCGAGGTCTCCTTCACCCTGGTCGGCCAGACCGTCTCCGGCCTGCTCGGCCTGGAGCCGGACGCTCCGAACCGGAAGCTCACCACCGTCTCCCGGCTGCCCGCCGGGATGGACTGGCTCCAGGTGGACGACATCCCGGTCGGCAAGGACCGGATCGGGCTGCGCCAGGACGGGGCCAACCGCTCCACCCTGACCAACCACTCCGACAGCCGCGGGTACACCTGGGAGGCCCGGTTCACCGGCGACCACCCGAAGCTGTACGTGGACGGCGTGGCGAAGAAGGCGCAGACCAAGGTCGAGCACGGGGTGACCTACAGCTACCTCACCGTCAAGGTGGCGGCGGGGCAGACGGTCTCGGTCACCACCTGACGACCCGTCCGGGCCGGTGGGGGATCAGCCCTCCCACCGGCCCGGCGGGCCGCCCGGCTCACTCGCCGCGCAGCGCGTGCAGCTGGTCCAGGAACCACTGCTGCGGCGGCAGCGCGGTGGCCGCCGCGGCCAGGCGCTTGGTCCGGTCGGTCCGTTCGGCGGCGGGCATGGTGAGGGCCCGGTGCAGCGCCTCGGCGGTGGCGATCACGTCGTAGGGGTTCACCACCAGGGAGTCGTCGGCCAGCTCGGCGTGGGCCCCGGCCTCCCGGGAGAGGACCAGCGCGCAGCCCGCGTCGGAGACCACCGGCACCTCCTTGGCGACCAGGTTCATGCCGTCCCGGATCGGGTTCACCAGGGCCACGTCGGCCAGCCGGTAGGCGGCCAGCGAGCGCGGGAAGTCGTCGTTCACGTGCAGGATCAGCGGCTGCCAGGTCGCCGTCCCGAACTCGTCGTTGATCTCCTGGGCGGTCCGCTGCACGGCGGCGGTGTACTCGCGGTACTCCGGCAGGTCGTGCCGGGAGGGGTAGGCGAAGGCCACGTGCACCACCCGGTCCAGCCACTCGGGGCGGGTGCGCAGCAGGTGCCGGTAGGCCAGCAGGCCCCGCACGATGTTCTTGCTCAGCTCGGTGCGGTCCACCCGGACGATGGTCCGGCGGTCGCCGACCGCCTCCTTCAGGGCGGCCAACCTGGTGTCCACGTCCGGCCGGTGGGCCCGCTCGCGGAGGAAGTCGGCGTCCGCCCCCAGCCCGTGCACGCCCAGCACGGTGGTCCGCCCGGCGTGCGTGACGGTCAGGGCCTCGCGGTCCACCTCCGCGCCGAGCACGGCCTCGCAGCAGTCGGCGAAGGCCAGCGCCCAGCGTCGGGTGAGGAAGCCGGCCCGGTCCGCGCCCAGGATGCCGGCGAGCACGTCGGCCGCCACGTCGTCGGGCAGCAGCCGGTAGTACTCCGGCGGGGCCCACGGGGTGTGCGAGAAGTGACCGATCCTCAGGTCCGGGCGCAGCTCGCGGAGCAGGGCGGGGGCCAGCGAGAGGTGGTAGTCCTGCACCAGCACCGCCGCGCCGGGGGCCGCCTCGGCGGCCAGTGCCCCGGCGAAGGCCGCGTTGTAGGCCCGGTAGGACTCCCACTCGCGGCGGAAGCGGTCGTCGAAGACCGGGGCCACCGCCGTCCCGTAGAGCAGGTGGTGGACGAACCAGAGGGTGGAGTTGGCCACCCCGTTGTAGGCCCGGGCGAAGGTGCCGGGGTCGATGTCCAGCATCCGCACCGCCTGGCCGCCGACCTCGTGCCCGGCCAGGTCCAGCCGGCCGTCGGGGGCCTGCCGGGCGGCCGTGCGGTCGGCCTCGGAGAGGGCGGCGCAGACCCAGACGGCGGACGGGTCGTCGATCGCCGACAGCCCGGAGACCAGTCCGCCACCGCCTCTGCGCAGGGTGAGCGAACCGTCGTCCTCGGCGGTGAAGGACACCGGCCCCCGGTTGGAGGCCACCAGGATGGGGGCGGCCCCGGTCTGATTCGAACGTGCGGTCGCGTGATCGGCCATGTCACCAACCTTGCCTCTCACCCCCGGGGGCAAACCAGTCGGCACACGGGGCGCGCGCGGAGGCTCACCGAGGGTGGTACTCCGGGACGGTCACCATCGGCGGGCGCTCCAGCGCGCCGACCGGGTGGGTGTGCGCGGTGAACTCCCGGCCGGCCGGGTCCCGGGAGAACTGGGTGAGCAGCGGGCGCACCAGGTCCTGGCCGCTCTTCAGCCGCCCGGTCCGGTCCAGCCGCTCCAGCGCGGTCCGGTAGATGGTCGCGGCCATCCGCCCGAGCGCCTGGCCGTCCTGGTGCCGGTGGTGCCGCACCCCGACGTCCACCTGGGCCAGCGCGTCCAGCCCGGCCAGCTCCAGCGCGTCCACCAGCAGGCCGAGCTCCACCCCGTAGCCGGTGGGGAACGGCAGCCGCTCCAGCAGTGACCGGCGGGCCGCGTACTCACCGCCCAACGGCTGGACGAATCCGGCCAGTTGGGGCCAGTGCAGGTTCAGCAGCGGCCGGGCCACCAGCTCCGTCACCCGCCCGCCGCCGGCCGGCACCACCGCCCCCTCGGTCTCCAGCGGGCGGTCGTACATCGCCTTCACCAGCTCGATCGACGGGTCGGTGAGCAGCGGCCCGACGATCCCGGAGACGAAGGCCGGGTCGAACTCGCGCAGGTCGGCGTCGACGAAGCAGACGATCGCCCCGGAGGTGGCCAGCAGCGAGCGCCAGAGCACCTCGCCCTTGCCGGTCACGGCCGGCAGCCGGGGCAGCAGCTCGTCCCGGTGGACCACCCGGGCCCCGGCCGCCGCGGCCAGCTCGGCCGTCCGGTCGGCCGAGCCGGAGTCCACCACCACCAGCTCGTCCACCAGCGGCAGACGCTCCATCAGCTCGCGGCGGATCACCCGGACGATCTCGCCGACGGTCGGCTCCTCGTCCAGGGCGGGCAGCACCACGCTGATGGTGCCGGCCGGGCCGGCCGCCCGTTTGGCCGTCAGCAGGGCGTCCAGCGGCCGGTCGGCCGCCGTCCAGGAGCGCCGGCGCAGCCAGTCGGACACCTCGGGCAGCAACTCCTCGGCAGGGTCGGACGGCTGAGGCTGGTCGGGCACTGTCTCGTCTCCTCGCGTTTCGCATCTCGTACAGCGGACGGCGGGTCACCGCTCGGGCGCCTTCGGATACAGTCTTCGTACTGCGGTCAGACCTTCGCACGTCGGGGTCGGCCGGAGCGCAGGACCACAACTTCACAGAGCTCATCCAGAGGGACTGAGGGAACGGCCCGTTGACGTCCCGGCAACCTTCTCGCGCGATCCGGCCCATCGGCGGCCACGGCGGGACAGGTGCCAATTCCGTCCTGTGGCGCGCCCGCGTCACGGGGAAGATGAGGAGAAAGGTCTCCGCCACCATGGCCACCGCTGTTTCCGCCGCACCCTCCGTCGACCTCGGCCCCGCCGACCGGCTGTCCTGTCGCGAGTGCGGCACCAAGTTCCCGCTCGGCCCCAGCTTCGCCTGCCTCGAGTGCTTCGGCCCGCTGGAGATCGCCTACGACTTCGGCTCCGAGGACGCGGAGGAGCTGCGCAAGCGGATCGAGGCCGGCCCGGCGTCCATCTGGCGCTACGCCCCGCTGCTGCCCGTCCCGGCCGACGTGGCCTCCAAGCCCAACCTGAACCCGGGCTGGACCCCGCTGGTGAAGGCCGACAACCTCGGCCGCGAGCTCGGCTTCACCGCCCAGCTGCACGTCAAGGACGACTCGGGGAACCCGACCCACTCCTTCAAGGACCGCGTGGTGGCCTGCGCCATCGAGGCGGCGCGCGCCTTCCACTTCACCACCCTCTCCTGCTCCTCCACCGGCAACCTGGCGGGCGCGGTGGGGGCGGCGGCGGCCCGGGCCGGCTTCAAGTCCTGCGTGTTCATCCCGCACGACCTGGAGCAGGGCAAGGTCGTGATGGCCGGCGTCTACGGCGGCGAGCTGGTCGGCATCGAGGGCAACTACGACGACGTGAACCGCTTCTGCTCCGAGCTGATCGGCGACCCGGCCGGCGAGGGCTGGGGCTTCGTCAACGTCAACCTTCGCCCCTACTACGGCGAGGGCTCCAAGACCCTGGCGTACGAGATCTGCGAGCAGCTCGGCTGGCGGCTGCCGGAGCAGATCGTCATCCCGATCGCCTCGGGCTCCCAGCTCACCAAGATCGACAAGGGTCTGCAGGAGCTCATCAAGCTCGGCCTGGTCGAGGACCGGCCCTACAAGATCTTCGGTGCCCAGGCCGAGGGCTGCTCCCCGGTCTCGGCCGCCTTCAAGGCCGGCCGCGACGTGATCAAGCCGGTCAAGCCCGACACCATCGCCAAGTCGCTGGCGATCGGCAACCCGGCCGACGGCCCGTACGTGCTGGACATCGCCCGCCGCACCGGTGGGGCGGTCGAGGACGTCACCGACGCCGAGGTGGTCGAGGCGATCAAGCTGCTGGCCCGCACCGAGGGCATCTTCGCCGAGACGGCCGGCGGGGTGACCATCGGCGTGCTGAAGAAGCTGGTCGAGACCGGGCAGCTCGACCCGGCGAAGGAGACCGTGGCGATCAACACCGGCGACGGCCTGAAGACCCTGGACGCCGTCTCCGACGCCGGGCTCACCGCCACCATCCGCCCGACCCTGGAGTCCTTCCGCGCGGCCGGCCTGGCCTCCGCCTGATCCCCCCTCAGCACCGGTTTAGGAGTACCCCCATGAGCGCCACCGTCCGCATTCCCACCATCCTGCGCACCTACACCGGCGGCGCCGCCGAGGTGGCCGCCGAGGGCGCCACCCTGGCCGCCGTGATCGCCGACCTGGACGCCAACCACCCCGGCATCGCCGCCCGGGTGCTGGACGACGCCGGCAAGCTCCGCCGGTTCGTGAACGTCTACGTCAACGACGACGACGTGCGTTTCGACGAGGGCCTGGAGACCGAGATCAAGGACGGCGCCAACATCTCGATCATTCCGGCGGTGGCCGGGGGCTGCTGAACCCGCTTCGGGAGTACGGCGACGGGCCGTCACCGCGACCGGAACGAATGATTCCGGATATCGGTGGCGGCCCGTCGCACGTCGCGGTGAATTTCCGTCAGGTCGCAGGCGGTAGAGTGCGGATGCGGATCGGATGTTTCGAATCCCGATCGGTGGTGCGGCTGAGTCGTGCACGGAGGGCCCGTCCGGCGGCTGAGACGTGGGGCGGTCGCGCTGAGACGCGAACTGTCAGGCCAGTGTCAGGAATCTGACGGAGTTTCATCCCGTTAGGTCCGCTATGTCCCGCGCGAATTGCCGCCCCTTGAGGCTTTCCTCCCGTCACATCCCTTTCGTCATACGGCGAATTCGGCGAAGTTGACCCTGTTGCAGAGGGCGTCTGTCCGGATACATTCAGCGGCGGTCGGCGCGTTCGAGTGTTGACCGCGGCTGCGCCCAGGGGGGGTTCCCTCGGGCGTGTGCCGGTACAGACCTGGGTCCGCATCCTGTGGACCCGCGAAGGGCCAGCACAGCACAAGGGGAGTTCGGAATGGCTCAGGGCACCGTCAAGTGGTTCAACGCGGAGAAGGGCTACGGCTTCATCGCGGTCGACGGTGGTGCGGACGTGTTCGTCCACTACAGCGCGATCCAGATGGACGGCTACCGCACCCTCGAGGAGGGCCAGCGGGTCGAGTTCGAGATCTCCCAGGGGCAGAAGGGCCCGCAGGCGGACATGGTCCGCGCGGCGGTCTGACCTTCCGCACCTGCGGACCTCGGCTCGGCTTCGGGCTGGCAGTCTCCACGCTTCACCGGAAGGCCCGTACGACACCCGTCGTACGGGCCTTCCGACGTCCCCGGCCGGCGCACCGGCACGGGCGCGCGTATCACGATTGGGCTTGCACTCGATACCCGAGAGTGCTAATCATTGGCGTTAGCACTCACAGCATGAGAGTGACAACGGACCGGGTCGGTGAGGCCCCCGGGAGCGGTAGGGGACGAGACCCCCGCACACCAGGGCCGTCCGTCGCGGGCGCCCTCCGGTCCGGCGCAGTCGACGTGTCCTGGAGGACCACTTCCGATGGCCAAGATCATCGCTTTTGACGAGGAAGCTCGCCGCGGACTCGAGCGCGGCATGAACCAGCTTGCCGACGCCGTCAAGGTGACGCTGGGCCCCAAGGGCCGCAACGTCGTCCTTGAGAAGAAGTGGGGCGCCCCCACGATCACCAACGACGGCGTCTCCATCGCCAAGGAGATCGAGCTCGAGGACCCGTACGAGAAGATCGGCGCGGAGCTCGTCAAGGAGGTCGCCAAGAAGACCGACGACGTCGCGGGTGACGGCACCACCACCGCCACCGTGCTGGCCCAGGCGCTCGTCCGCGAGGGTCTGCGCAACGTCGCCGCCGGCGCCAACCCGATGGCCCTCAAGCGCGGCATCGAGAAGGCCGTCGCGGCCGTCTCCGACCAGCTGCTGGCCCAGGCCAAGGACGTGGAGACCAAGGAGCAGATCGCCTCCACCGCCTCCATCTCGGCCGCCGACACCCAGATCGGCGAGCTCATCGCCGAGGCGATGGACAAGGTCGGCAAGGAAGGCGTCATCACCGTCGAGGAGAGCAACACCTTCGGTCTGGAGCTCGAGCTCACCGAGGGCATGCGCTTCGACAAGGGCTACATCTCGGCCTACTTCGCCACCGACCTGGAGCGCATGGAGTCCTCCTTCGAGGACCCGTACATCCTGATCGCCAACTCCAAGATCGGCTCGGTCAAGGACCTGCTGCCGCTGCTGGAGAAGGTCATGCAGAGCGGCAAGCCGCTCGTCATCATCGCCGAGGACGTCGAGGGCGAGGCCCTGTCGACCCTGGTCGTGAACAAGATCCGCGGCACCTTCAAGTCCGTCGCCGTCAAGGCCCCGGGCTTCGGCGACCGCCGCAAGGCCATGCTCGGCGACATCGCCATCCTCACCGGTGGCACCGTGATCTCCGAGGAGGTCGGCCTCAAGCTGGAGAACGCCGGTCTCGACCTGCTGGGCACCGCCCGCAAGGTGGTCATCACCAAGGACGAGACCACCATCGTCGACGGTGGCGGCGACAGCGACCAGGTCGCCGGCCGGGTCAACCAGATCCGCGCCGAGATTGAGAACTCCGACTCGGACTACGACCGCGAGAAGCTCCAGGAGCGCCTGGCCAAGCTCGCCGGTGGCGTCGCCGTCATCAAGGCCGGTGCCGCGACCGAGGTCGAGCTCAAGGAGCGCAAGCACCGCATCGAGGACGCCGTCCGCAACGCGAAGGCCGCCGTCGAGGAGGGCATCGTCGCCGGTGGTGGCGTCGCGCTGCTGCAGGCCGGTGTCGCCTTCGACAAGCTGGAGCTGACCGGCGACGAGGCCACCGGTGCCAACATCGTGCGCGTCGCGCTCGAGGCCCCGATCAAGCAGATCGCCACCAACGCCGGCCTCGAGGGTGGCGTCGTCGTGGAGAAGGTCCGCAACCTCGAGTCCGGTTGGGGCCTGAACGCCGCGACCAACGAGTACGTCGACCTGATCGCCGCCGGCATCATCGACCCGGCCAAGGTCACCCGCTCCGCGCTGCAGAACGCCGCCTCCATCGCGGCGCTCTTCCTCACCACCGAGGCCGTCATCGCCGACAAGCCGGAGAAGGCCGCCGCGGCCGCCGGCGGCGGCATGCCGGGCGGTGACATGGACTTCTGATCCTCCCGAGGATCGGCAGCTCCGGAACGTCCGTCAGGGCGGTCTCCCCTCACCGGGGAGGCCGCCCTGCGGCGTTCTCGCTCCCGTCACTCATTCGTGCGACGCTGACCCCATGAGCGGTCTCGACGGTGGTGACGAGGACTACTTTGAGGGCGAACAGCGGGAAGGGAGTTCGCCGATGACTGCGACGGTGGTCGAGCACGGGACGCAGTGGGAGTACCTGCTGCGCACCTGGCGCGAGCTGGACGTCCCTGAGGGCTGGCGGGCCGAGGTAGAAGGAGGACGGATCCTCTTGGCACCACCACCTGGCAAGGGGCACAACTACATCGCGGGAGAGGTGCACACCGCGCTCCTGCGCTGCCTCAGCGCCGACGTCGGGGTGTACCAGACCCTCGGGACGCAGATCGCCCGCCTGCAGAAGGTCTGCGTGCCCGACCTGGTGGTCGTGGAGAAGTCGGCCCTGACCGGATCGCCGGATCCGGACGCCGACCCGGTGGACGCAGCCGACGTCCTGATGGCGGTGGAGATCACCTCCTCCGGGAACGCCCGGCACGACCGGACGAAGAAGCTCTGGGCCTACGCCCACGCGCCCGTGCCGCTCTACCTGCTGATCGACCGCTTCGACGAGCACGAGCCGACCGTCACGCTGTTCTCCAAGCCGCTCAACGGCGCCTACCAGGTGAGCGTGCGCACCCCCTTCGGCAAGCCGGTCGCGCTGCCCGGGCCGTTCGACGTGGAGTTGGCCACCGAGGGCTTCCCGCTGCCGGGCTGAGCGACAATGGGGGGATGAGCTCCCAAGACATCGAAGGCGCGCTGCACGCCGCGCGGGCGTTGATCCTGGCCGATCTGACGGCGCGTGACGTGGCCGACCCGCAGGTGGTCTCGCTGGTCGAGGAGGTGCTCACCAAGCGGCGCTGGTGGGTGGAGCAGTGGCCGGCGGGGGCCGAGTACGTGGCGGGGCTGGTGGCCCAGGACGTGCAGGACGGGCTGCTGGAGGGGTACGGGCGGTGGCCGGTGTGCCAGGGCTGTGCCGCCGACGGGGACCCGCACGCGCTGTCGGTGGAGCCGGAGTTGGGCCCCGAGCCGCACTGGGTGTGCGGCAAGGAGGGCGTGGTGGTGGCCCCGGTCGGGTCGCTGACGTGATCCTGATCGATCCGCCCTCCTGGCCGGGGCACGGGAAGCACTGGTCCCACCTGGTCAGCGACGTCTCGTACGCCGAGCTGCACGCCTTCGCGGAGCGCCTGGGCGCGCCCGCGAGGGGCTTCGAGCGGGACCACTACGACATCCCCGCGCACTGGTACGAGAAGGCGGTGGCGCTCGGCGCCGAGCCGGTCGGCAGCAAGGAGCTGGTGGCCCGGCTCACCGCCGCCGGGCTGCGCCGCCGCAAGGCGGAGGTCCGGGGCGCGCGCCCCGCCTGACGAACCTGGCCTGACGGCCCGTCGGCCGGCCTGTCGAGGGCTCTCCCGGTGCCGTCGGGCCCGAGGTTCGACGGACCTTCCCCGACCACCCCGTCGGACAGGCCCGTACTCCGGGGACAGCGGTGCTCGCCGCGCCACCCGTGCGAGGCCCGCTCCGCGGGTCGACTCCCGCCGACCGCAGCGGTCGCACCGGCTCCGCCGGCCCGCGCCCACCCGGAGGGGCCGCCCGGTGTCGTGCCCCGGGCCCCCGCAGGGCGCTGACCGGCCGTCAGTCCGGGCCGGTGGGTGGGACCGCGCCGTCGCCGGCCCGGCGGCCCGGCGTCAGCCGCCGAGCAGCAGGAGTTCGCCCGCGAGGTTGCGGCGGGCGGCGGCGTCGTAGCGGGCCACCGCCTGCGGGGTGCGGTAGAGGGCGGGCAGGTCGAGGAGCTGGCGCAGGATCGCCGCCCGGCCGGTCCGGAAGGCGTCCTCGGGGACGAAGCCGTACTCCTCCCGGACCGCCGCCGCGTAGGCCGCGTACTGCTCGGGCGTGCCGCCGAGCACCGCGAGGTCGGCGTCGCAGAGCACCTCGCCGTTGCGGTCCCCGGCCGCCGGGTGGTGCGTGACCGTCAGGCGGACCAGCCGGGCCACCTCCGCCGTCAACTCCGCCGGCAGGCCGGCCTCCTGGAGCGCCCGGACGGCCAGGGCGGCGGACCGCTCCTCGTTCTCCGAGCGGTCCGGCCGGTAGACGGCGTCGTGGAACCAGGCGGCCAGCCGCACCGCGTCCGGGTCGTCCGCGTGCCCGGCCAGTTCGTCGACCCGGTCGAGGACCGCCGTCAGGTGCGCGGTGTCGTGGTAGCGCCGCTGCGGCTCGGCCCAGCGGCCGAGCAGGTCCGCCGCGTAGGGGGCGGGGTCGGCGGTGGCGCCGCAGCGGACGAGCAGGTCGTGCCAGCGGTCGGTCAGCGAGGCGGTCATGACGGTCATTCTGCTCCTCGGGCTCGGCCTCGTGTGATCCAGGCTATATGCAGTCCACCGACTTATGTCGCAGACTTGAGTACTCGGCGCGGGGCGGCTATACATACTCGGTATGCAAGACGTTCCACTGTTGTCCCGAGGGGGAGCCATGTCCGGATCACATGCGCAGGCCGTGCTGCGGTTGGAAGGCGTCGCCCGGGTGCACGGCAAGGGCGCGGCCGAGGTGCACGCGCTGCACCCGATCGACCTTGAGGTGCGCGCCGGGGAGTTCCTGGCCGTGATGGGGCCGTCCGGCTCCGGCAAGTCCAGCCTGCTGGCGCTGGCCGGCGGCCTGGACCGCCCGTCGGCCGGCCGGGTGCTGGTCGAGGGCCGGCCGTTGGAGGGCCTGAGCCGGGCCGGACTGGCCGACGTCCGCCGCCGGTCGGTGGGCTACGTGTTCCAGGCGTACAACCTGATCCCGTCCCTGACGGCGGCCGAGAACATCGCGCTGCCACGGGAGTTGGACGGCATCCCGGCCCGGACCGCCCGCGCGGAGGCGCTGGTCGCGCTGGAGGAGCTGGGCATCGCCGAGCTGGCCGACCGCTTCCCGGAGGAGATGTCCGGCGGCCAGCAGCAGCGGGTGGCGATCGGCCGGGCGCTGGCCGGCGAGCGCCGCCTGGTGCTGGCCGACGAGCCCACCGGGGCGCTGGACTCGGCGACCGGGGACGCGGTGCTCGGAGTGCTGCGGGCCCGCTGCGACGCGGGGGCGGCCGTCATGATGGTCACCCACGATCCGTCCCACGCGGCCTGGGCGGACCGGGTGGTCGCCCTGCGCGACGGCCGGATCGTCGACGACACCGTGTACCGCGCCCCGCTGCGGACCGGAGCGGCCCGATGAGCGCCTGGCGTCCGCTGCTGCGGATGGCACGCCGGGACGCCCTGCGGTCCAAGGGGCGCAGTGCACTGGTGGCCGCGATGATCGCGCTGCCGGTGGTCGGTGCGACGGGCGTGGACGTGGTCCACCGCAGTACCCAGCTGACCGCCGCCGAGCGGTCGGACCGGCTGATGGGCCGGGCCGACGCGCTGGTCGGCGCGTACGAGCCGGGGCACGCGATCGAGCAGGCGGTCTTCCCCAAGGACGGTGTCCGGTCGCTGCCCCAGCGGGCCGACGCTCCGCTCACCCCGGAGCAGAAGCGCGCGGTGGCCACCGAACCGGCCGACCTGCTCCGGGAGTTGCTCCCGCAGGGCAGCGTGGTCACCCCGGCCCGGATCGGGCCGGTCGCGGTGGTGGGCAGCAGTGAGGGGATGGCCTCGGTCGAGACCTTCGAGGCCGACCTCGCCACCGGCCTCTGGAAGGGCCGGATCGACCTGGTCTCCGGCCGGGCCCCGGCCGCCGCCCGCGAGGCCGCCGCCACCCCGGCCTTCCTGAAGGCCACCGGCAAGCAGGTCGGCGACACCGTCACGGTGCGCGGTTTGGAGTCCGCCCCGTTCACCCTGACCGGTACGGTTGAGCACCCCGAGGACCTGGGCAAGACCGAACTCGTCGCCCGCCCGGGCGAGTTGTACGCCCCGCTGGACGAGGCCCTGGCGAAGGCCGGGGTCGCCCCGAAGACCGAGGCCGCCGAGGCCGCCGCCGGCCGGAAGGCCGCCTGGCTGGTCACGGTCCCGGCCGGGGCGAAGCTCGGCTGGGAGAAGGTCACCGAACTCAACGCCCACGGCTACACCATGGCGAGCCGTCAGGTGGCGGCCGATCCGCCCGCCGCGGCGATGGCGCGGCAGGAGGCCGTCGACGCCCAGGGCGAGCGCGAGCGCCGGGTGATGACCATCGCCGTCACCGCCGCGATGGCCCTGCTGGAGGTCGCCCTGCTGGCCGGACCGGCCTTTGCGGTCGGCGCCCGCCGGGCCCGCCGCCAGCTCGCGCTGCTGGGCGCGGCGGGAGGCCGCCCCGGGCACGTCCGCACCGTGGTGCTCGGCGGCGGACTGGTGCTCGGCACGCTCGGCGCCGCCGCCGGTGGGGTGCTCGGCGTCCTGCTGGTCTCCGCGCTGCGCCCGTGGATCGAGGAGTGGGGCGGCAGCCGCTTCGGCGCCCTGACGATCCGTCCGTTCGACCTGCTGCTGATCCTGCTGGTCGGCGTGGCCACCGCGCTGGCCGCCGCCCTGCAGCCCGCACTCCAGGCCGGCCGCCGCGAGGTGCTGGCCGGGCTGACCGACCGCGATCCGGTGCGCCGGTCCGGCCGCTGGGTGCCGCTGGCCGGCCTGCTGCTCGGCCTGGCCGGAGCGGGGCTGGCGGTCGGCGGAGCGGTGCTCGCCCCGGTCGGCGGGATGCCGGTGCTGGCCGGACTCTCGGTCCGCTCGCTCACCGTGCTGGGCGGCGGCGTGCTGGCCGAGCTGGGCCTGCTGCTGGTCACCCCGCTGCTGCTGGCCGGGCTCGGACGGCTGGCCCGCCGCTTCCCGGTCGGCCCCCGGCTGGCCCTGCGGGACGCCTCCCGGCACCGCTCCCGGACCGCCCCAGCCGTCGCGGCGGTGCTCGCCGCCGTGGCCGGCGCGGTCGCGGTCGGCGTGCACACCTCCGGCGCCGAGGCCCAGGACCGGGCCGGCTACCGGATGCAGCAGCCCGCCAACTCCGTCCGGGTCAACCTCTACGGCGACCAGGACGCGATGCCGCAGCTGCGGACCGCGCTGCCCCAGGACCTGCCCGAACTGGGCGAGCGGGCCGACCTCTTCCAGGCCGAGTACCGGTTCTGCGACACCTGCAGCTCGGTGGTGCAGCCCAAGGGCGCCGAGCGCTACGGGCGCGGCGGCTTCGAGAAGGTGGTGGTCGGCGACGCCGCCGTCCTGCGCAACCTGCTGGCGCTGCGCGACCCGGCCGCCGAGGCGGCGCTGGCCGCCGGCAAGGCGGTGGTGACCGATCCGGCCTACCTGCACGGCGGCAAGGCCGAGCTCCGGATGCAGGGCAGCAGCATGGAGGAGAGGACCGTCTCGGTGGACGCCGTGCTGGTCGAGCTGCCGGTCGGGCAGCGCTTCGTGCCGATGGTGGTCGGGGAGCGGACGATCCGTCAGCTCGGCCTGTCCGTGGTGCCCGCCGGAGCGATCTGGCTGCCCGCCGGACCGGTCGCCGAACGCGCCGAGCAGCGGGCCACCGCGACCGTCGCCCGGATCGCCCCGCACTCCGAGTTCGTGGTGGAGCGCGGCTTCCGGGCGAAGGACAGCGTGATGCAGATCGCGATCTCCGGCTTCGCGGCGCTGGTGGTGCTCGGCGCGGCGCTCGTCTCCACCGCGCTGGCCGCGGCGGACGCGCGGCGGGAGCGGGCCGTCCTCTCCGCGGTCGGGGCCCGGCCCCGGACCCGGCGCACCGTCGCCGGCCTCCAGGCCGGTCTGATCGTCCTGCTCGGCGCCCTGCTCGGCACGGTCAGCGGCTTCGTCCCCGCCTACGCCCTGCTCCGCTCGCGGATCGCCGGGGTGATGGGGGCTCCGGCGGTGCTTCCCGCGTCGGCGGTTCCGTGGGTGACGATCGCGGTCCTGACGCTGGCGCTGCCCCTGCTGGCCGGGCTCTTCGGGGCGCTCCGCCGCGACGAGAACGGGTAACGGGGGCAGCACCCTCCGAGGCGAGGTTCGAGGGGCAGCACCCTCCGGCGCGAGGTTCAGTTGCAGCGAGCCAGGGGCGCGAGGTTCGAGGGGCAGCACCCTCTGGCGCGAGGTCCAGTTGCAGCGACCTGGGGGCGCGAGGAACTGCGCGGGGTGGGAAGGCAGCACGTGCAACTGGCTGACGGTGGGTCAGTTGCAGATGAGCCGCCTTCCGACTCGCGCAGTTCCTCGCGCCCCTGAGCGCTTGCCTGGCGGATCTCGCGTGTTCGGTGCGCCCCTGAGCGCTTGCCTGGCGGATCTCGCGTGTTCGGTGCGCCCCTGAGCGCTTGCCTGGCGGATCTCGTGTGTTCGGTGCGCCCCTGAGCGCTTGCCTGGCGGATCTCGTGTGTTCGGTGCCTGGTCTGCCGGGTGTCCGGGGGAGGGCTGGCGCAAATAGGCAGTCCGGCGATATATGTAGTCGTATGACCGAACGTGCGATGCAGGAGCCCACCCTGCTGCTGCTCACTGCCCTCGCCGACGCCCCGCGGCACGGCTACGCGCTGATCCAGGAGATCGACGCGATCTCCGGCGGCCGGGTGAAGATGCGGACCGGCACCCTCTACGGCGCGCTCGACCGGCTGCTCCAGCAGGGCCTGATCGAGGTCGCGGCCGAGGAGATCGTGGACGGCCGGGCCCGCCGCAGCTACGCCCTCACCGATGGCGGTCGCGGCGTCCTGGCCACCGAGGCCGAGCGCCTGCGCACCGTCGCCGCCGAGGCGCAGCGCCGCCTCGGCGGCCTCGGTGCGCCGAAGGGGGCGACGGCATGAGCGTCGCGCTGCGCACCGCCCTCGCGCTCTACCCGGCGCGCTACCGCCGGGACCGGGGTGCCGAGCTGGCTGAGGTGTTCGAGGACGTCACCGCCGGGGCGGGCCGGCTGGCCACCGTCCGGGAGGCGTTCGACCTGGCCGCGTACGGCCTGCGGATGCGCACCGGTCTGACCGCCACCGCCCTCGGTGGCCGGCTGCTGGCGGTGGGGGCGCCGCTGCTGGCGGGGGCCCTGGTCGGGCTGAGCGTGCTGCCGGGCATCGGGGACGAGCGGATGTTCCACGTCCGGCGTGCGGCCCGGGCCGGGCTGGCCGCTCCGTGGCACGAGCTGGTCGGCAACCTCGCGCTGCTGGGCCTGGCGGTCGTCCCGGTGCTGCTGGCGCTGGCCGCCGCCACCAACGCCTGGCGGGCGGCCCGGGTGCTGGGTGCGGGGGTCGCGCTGCTCGCGGTGGTCCGGCTGGCCGACATCGCCGTCCGCCTGCAGGATCCGTACGGCTGGGACGCCTGGTTCTTCGTCTACAGCGCCACCGCCGTGGTGCCGCACCTGATCGGCGGGGCGATGCTGGCCGCGACCCCGGGCGAGCTGCTCGACTCGCGCGGCCGGGCTGACCGCTTGCTGCTGCTGGCCGGCACGGTGGCCGGCTTCGCGGTCACCCGGGCCCAGGGGGGCTACAGTTCCCGCAACCTGATGGACGGTTGGTGGCCGGTGGCACTGCTGCTGGTGCCGCTGGTGCTGATGCTGTTCGCCGCCCGTGGCCGGCTGCTGCCCGCCGCGCTCGGGCTGGCGGTGCTGCCGCTGACCGCCGCGTTCAGCCTGTTCTCGCTCTGGGAGCAGGTCGGCGGGGTGTGGCGGCTGGCGCCGGCCGCGCTGCTGGTCGCGGCCACCCTGCTGCTGGCCGTGCGGTTGCTGGGCCGGGGGCGTCCGCAGCGGGCCCTGGAGTTCTGACGGACCGTCCGCTCCGGGGAAGCGGGGGCGAACGGGGGACGGCGCCCGGCTGAACCCGCGCGGGGGCTCGCCCGGCGCGGGCGGATGTGGCACGCTGTGAATATGTCTAGACCAATGTTCGAAGTGATCGCCCTGACGGTGCAGGACGCCCAGGCGGCCGAGGCGGGCGGGGCCGACCGGCTCGAACTGGTCGCCGACATGGCCGCGGACGGTCTGACCCCGGCCGTGGCCGACTTCGCCGCCATCCGGGCCGCCGTCTCCATCCCGCTCCGGGTGATGCTGCGGATCCGCGACGGCTTCACTCCCGGCAGTCTGGACGAGCTGCGCGAGCGGGCCGCCGCGCTGCGCGCCGAGGGCGCCGAGGAGTTCGTCCTCGGCTTCCTGGACGAGACCGGCGCCGTGGACCTGGCCGCGACCGAGGCCGTGGCGGAGGCGGTGGCCGGCTGCCGCTGGACCTTCCACCGGGCCATCGACCACAGCGCCGACCGGGCCGCCGTCCGGGCCGCCGTCGCCGACCTCCCCGGTCTGGACACCTTCCTCACCTCCGGCTCCCCGGCCGGGGTGACGGACGGTCAGGAGGTGCTGGCCGGCGAGCTGGCCAAGGCCGGTGACCCGGGCTACCGCCAGCAGATCCTGATCGGTGGCGGCCTGCGCGCCGAGCACGTCCCGGGCCTGCGCGCGGCCGGCTTCGACGCCTTCCACGTCGGCGGCCCGGTCCGGGTGAACGGCTGGGACACCCCGGTCGACCGGGCCAAGGTCGCCGAGTGGCGCGCCCTGATCGACGCCTGACCCCGCGTCCGACACCGGGCCTGACCCCGCGTCCGACACCGGGCCTGACCCCGCGTCCGACGCCGAGCGGGCTCGCACGGAGGGCCCGGAGCTTCCCGCTCCGGGCCCTCCGGCGTGCCGGGCGTCAGCCCAGCTCGGCCGGCAGTGGCTCGGCGTGCAGGACCGCGAGGCCGGAGACGGCGCGGGTCAGCGAGACGTAGAGGCGGCGCAGGCCGGTGCGCAGGTCGGGCTCGCCGGCCACCACCGCGGCGGGCTCGTCGAGCACCACGTAGTCGTACTCCAGGCCCTTGGCCAGCGAAGCCGGCACCAGGGTGAGCCGGGACTCGGCGCTGGTCTCGGTACCGGGGTCGAGGTACGGCAGGCCGGCCTCGGTGAGCAGCTCACCGAGGGCGTCGATCCGGGCGTCGGCGGCGATCAGGCCGGTGGAGCCCTCCCGCTCCAGGGCGGCCCGGCAGGCGGCCAGCACCGCCGAGTCCAGCTCCTCCGGGGCGACCTGAGTGATCGTCAGCGAGTCGGGGGCGTCGCGGACCGAGGTGGCGGGGGCCAGTCCGGGGGCGATCGCGGGCAGCAGCCGGGAGGCGTAGGCGATCACCTCCTCGGGCACCCGGAAGCCCTTGGTCAGCTCCTCCACGTGCGCGCCGTCCTTGCCCAGGTGGTGCAGTGCCTCGGCCCAACTCCCGGTCGCCCAGGGGGTGGTGCCCTGGGCCAGGTCGCCGAGCACGGTGGCCGAGCCGGTCGAGCAGCGGCGGCCGACCGCCCGGTACTGCATGGGGGAGAGGTCCTGGGCCTCGTCCAGCACCACGTGGCCGAGCGAGGGGGTGCGCCGCACCAGGTCGGCGGCCTCGTCCACCAGCACCGCGTCGGCGGCGGTCCACGGCGCGGTCTTCACCGAGCGGCCCGGCTTGGGCCAGCGCACCAACGCCTGCTCCTCCTCGGTCAGGATGCCGTCCGCGCAGGCGGCCAGGAAGTCGGCGTCGGTGAGCAGCCGGTGGACCAGCTTGGCCGGGTCCACCGGTGGCCAGCACGCCTTGACCGCGGCCTTCACCTGCGGATTGCGGGCCACCGCGTCCTGCACCCGGTCGTCGGGCGCCTCGCCGCCCTGCTCCATCTTCAGCAGCACGGTGTGCGCGATCCGCTGCGGCAGCGCCTCGGCGGCGGCCCCGTAGCGGATCTCCCGGCCGGTCATCTCCTCGACGATCTCCACCAGTTCGTACGTCGGCACCCGCCAGCGCCGGGAGCCGCGCTGCACCAGCAGCGGTTCGGTGGGCAGCGTGATGCCGGAGCGCACCGCGCGCCGCAGCACCTCGGCCATCCTGGCGTCGCCCTTCACCGAGGCGGCCCCGGCGGAGTCCTCGCCGCGCACCTCGACGTGCTTCACCAGCTCCTGCACGGTGGCCTGGGCCACGTCCAACTCGCCCAGGGCGGGCAGCACCTGCTCGATGTAGTGCAGGAAGGAGCTGTTCGGCCCGACCACCAGGGTGCCGGACTTGGCCAGCCGGTCGCGGTGCGCGTAGAGCAGGTAGGCGACCCGGTGCAGGCCGACGGCGGTCTTCCCGGTACCGGGCGCCCCCTGGACGCAGACGGTGCCGCCGATCTCGGCCCGGACGATCTCGTCCTGCTCCGGCTGGATGGTCGCCACGATGTCCCGCATCGGGCCGACGCGGGGCTTCTCGATCTCGGCCGCGAGCAGGGCCGAGCCGGTGTCGGTCTCCGCCGGGTCGGTCAGGTTCTCGTCCTCGTAGGCGGTCAACTCGCCTGCGGTGTAGCCGAACCGGCGCCGCTTCTCGACGTCCAGCGGCTCGCTGCGGCTGGCCCGGTAGAACGGCTGGGAGACCGGTGCACGCCAGTCGATCACCATCGGGTCGCCCTGGGCGTCGTGCACGTGCCGGCGGCCGATGTAGAACCGCTCGCCCTGGCCGCCCTCGGCCAGTTCCTCGTCGGTGATCGCGTGCAGGTAGTCCAACCGGCCGAAGAACAGCGGGGTGTGGGCCAGGTCGGCGAGCGCGGCGACGCGCTGCTCCATCTGGTGCTGGAGGACGGCGGCGGACACCCAGGTGCCCGTGACGTCCCGCAGGTCCAGCGATTCGACGTCCGCGCGCATCGCGCGCAGGGCGGCGCGGGAGGCGGCCAGGTGGTCGCGTTCGAGCTGGAGCGGATCGGCGCCTCGGTGATCGGCGGTGTGCACGGCAAACCTTCCCGGCCACCCGGTGGTGGCGGATCGTCGTTGGCTCACGTGGACCGCCCGGTTGCCGACCGGGACGGGCTCCCACGGCTGCCGCGACGACGGCACCACGGTTCGGGAGGGGGCAAGACCGGCGATCCTAGACCTGCCCCCGCCCGCCGCGCCAATCATTTGCTCCGCGCCGGTCGTCCACCCTGACGTCACCCCCGGGACGGGTCCCCCGGAGGTCAGGGGCGGGTACGCCGGAAGGACGAGGCCACGGCGCCCTGCGGGCTGACGCCCCGGGGTGGGGCGGCTTCCTACCGTGGAGGCATGGAGAACACCCACCGCACCCACCGTGCCAGTGGCAGCACCGCTGCCTCCGCCCGCCGCCGCAGCCCCTTCGCGGCGGCCGTCCGCAACGTCGGGATCGCCCTCGACACCGCCGCCCGCGTGGTCCTGCTCGGCCGCGACGGTGTCCGGCTCTGACCGCTAGAGCACGTCGTCCGCGTCGATGATCCGGTACGCGTAGCCCTGCTCGGCCAGGAAGCGCTGGCGGTGCGCCGCGAAGTCCTGGTCCACGGTGTCCCGCGCCACCACCGAGTAGAAGTGCGCGGAGTGCCCGTCCGCCTTCGGCCGCAGCACCCGGCCGAGCCGCTGGGCCTCCTCCTGCCGGGAGCCGAAGGTCCCGGAGACCTGGATGGCGACGGTCGCCTCCGGCAGGTCGATGGAGAAGTTGGCCACCTTGGAGACCACCAGCACGCTGATCTCCTTCGAGCGGAACGCGTCGAACAGCTTCTCCCGCTGCGCGTTGCTGGTCTCGCCCTTGATCACCGGTGCGCCGAGCACCTCGCCCAACTCGTCCAGCTGGTCGATGTACTGACCGATGATCAGCGTCTGGTCCTTCTCGTGCTTCTTCACCAGCGCCTCCACCACCCGCCGCTTGGTCGCGGTGGTGGCACAGAACCGGTACCGCTCCTCCGGCTCCGCCGTGGCGTAGGCCAGCCGCTCGGAGTCGGTCAGCGTCACCCGCACCTCGCAGCAGTCGGCCGGCGCGATGTAGCCCTGCGCCTCGATCTCCTTCCACGGGGCGTCGAAGCGCTTCGGCCCGATCAGCGAGAACACGTCGCCCTCCCGGCCGTCCTCCCGCACCAGGGTCGCGGTCAGCCCGAGCCGCCGACGGGCCTGCAGGTCGGCGGTGAACTTGAAGACCGGCGCGGGCAGCAGGTGCACCTCGTCGTAGACCACCAGGCCCCAGTTCCGCGCGTCGAACAGCTCCAGGTGCGCGTACACGCCCTTCCGCTTGGTCGTCATCACCTGGTAGGTGGCGATGGTGACCGGGCGGATCTCCTTCTTCGTCCCGCTGTACTCGCCGATCTCGTCCTCGGTCAGCGAGGTCCGCTTCACCAGCTCGTGCTTCCACTGCCGGGCCGAGACGGTGTTGGTCACCAGGATCAGCGTGGTCGACTTGGCCTCGGCCATCGCCGCCGCCCCGACCAGCGTCTTGCCCGCGCCGCAGGGCAGCACCACGACCCCGCTGCCGCCGTGCCAGAAGCCCTCCACCGCCTGCTGCTGGTACGGCCGCAGCTCCCAGCCGTCCTGCTCCAGGTGGATCGGGTGCGCCTCGCCGTCCACGTACCCGGCGTGGTCCTCGGCCGGCCAGCCCAGCTTCAGCAGCACCTGCTTGATCTGCCCGCGCTCCGACGGGTGCACGATCACGGTGTCCGGGTCGAGCCGCGCCCCCACCAGCGGGGCGATCTTCTTCGACTTGAGCACCTCCTCCAGCACCGGCCGGTCGGTGGTGGTCAGCACCAGCCCGTGCACCGGGTGCTTGCTCAACTGCAGCCGCCCGTACCGGGCCATGGTGTCCGCCACGTCCACCAGCAGCGCGTGCGGCACCGGGTAGCGCGAGTAGTTCACCAGCGCGTCCACCACCTGCTCGGCGTCGTGCCCGGCCGCCCGCGCGTTCCACAGCCCGAGCGGCGTCACCCGGTAGGTGTGCACGTGCTCCGGCGCCCGCTCCAGCTCGGCGAACGGCGCGATCGCCCGCCGGCAGTCGGCGGCCTTCGGGTGGTCGATCTCCAGCAGCAGCGTCTTGTCACTCTGGACGATGAGCGGTCCGTCGTTCACGCGGGCAGTCCTCCGGTTCTCGGGCGCAGACCTTCCAGTGTCCCGCATGCGGGTGGAAATGGGTGACGGGTGCCCGGATCGCTCGTTGGGCAGGGCATGAAGAAGACCAATCGTCTGTTCGCCGCCGTCGCGCTCTCCGGGGCCGCGCTGGCCGCTGCCGCCGCTCCCGCCTCGGCGGCGGCGCCCGCCGGGATGCCGGACGTGTCCAAGGCCGGTGGGGTGTTCGGGCTGGTGGCGTTCACCGGGGCCGAGCTGCTGACCGGGGTGGACCCGACCCCGCCGGACCCGGAGACGCTGATGGAGCAGGCCAAGAAGCAGCAGCAGGAGGAGGCCGCCAAGCAGCAGGCGGCGAAGAAGTAGGTCAGTCGAGCCAGACGTAGGCGGCGAACCGGCCGGTCTCCTGCTCGCGGCGGTGCGAGAAGAAGTCCTCGTCCTCGATGGTGCAGCGGTCGTCGTGCCGGATCGAGCCGACCCCGGCCCCGGTCAGCTGGGCGGTGATGCCGGCCCGGACGTCCAGAGCCGGGGTGCCCCGGCGGGTGGTGGAGCGGAGCTCCGGGAGCACGGCGCACGCCTCGTCCTGCATCGCCTGCGGCACCTCGTAGCACCGGCCGCAGGCGAGCGGGCCGACCAGGGCGACCAGGTCGGCCGGGCGGCTGCCCCGGGCGGTCATCGCCGCGACCAGTTCGGTCGCCATGCCGGCCACGGTGCCGGCCCGGCCGGAGTGGGCGGCGCCGACCAGGCGGCGGACCGGGTCGCCGATCAGCACCGGTGCGCAGTCGGCGGCCAGCGCGACCAGGCCCAGCCGCGGCCGGTCGGTCACGATGCCGTCCAACGGCGGTGCGGTGCCCGGGTCGTAGGGCTCGGTGACGTACGCGACCTCGGTGCCGTGCACCTGGCGCATCATCACCACGGCGGCCGGGTCGAGGCCGAGCTCCCGGGCGGTCAGCTCGCGGTTGCGGCGGACGTTCTCCGGGTCGTCGGCGGTCCGGCCGCCGAGGTTGCGCGAGTCGAACGGGGCCGGGCTGACGCCGCCGTGACGGTCCATCACGGCGTAGCTGATGCCGGGTGCGAGCTGCTCCATGTCTGGGACCCTAACGCCTGGGGTGGTCCTGGTCGGCGAGTTCGGCCACGCCGGTGATCCGGTGCAGGGCGAAGGTGCGCACCTGGTCGCTGAGGTGGTCGTACGCGGTGATGTAGCCGCCCTCCACCTTGACCGGGTCCACCACCCGCTGGGAGGCCAGGCCCTCGGCGTTGACGTAGCCGATCCACATCCGCTCGCCGAGCAGCACCGCCGTCTGCAGGGCGGCCAGCGTGTCGGCGGCGGCGGTGCGCGGCAGTTGGCGCAGGTCGGTCCGGGCCGGGCCGGACTGCGGTCGGCCGGCGGCCGGCCCGGCCACCGTCTCGCGGCGCACGGCGGTGGCGGCCAGGTCGCCGGCCCGGACGGCCTTGACGGCGGCGGCCAGCAGCACCGCGTCGGGCTCCGGCGGCCCGTCCGGGACCGGGACGGGGGCGGTGCGCGGCGGGGTGCGGCGGCTGTCGGGGTGGGTCAGCAGCAGATCGCCCTCGGCCGATTCGGCGGTCGGGGCGTAGCCCATCGCGCGGAGCACCGAGAGCAGCGTCTCCGGGCCGGCCTGGGCGGCCAGCACGGTGGGGGCGAGCAGCCGCAGCCGGAGCTCTCCGGCCCGTCGGTCGGCCAGCACCTCGGCCAGCAGGCCGGGGTCGTCGCAGCGCAGGTAGGAGGAGGCGGCGCCGACCCGGAGCACGCCGTGCCGCCGGGCCACGTCGTCGATCAGGTAGGCGAGCGGCTGCGGTACGGGGGTGCGGGAGTGCTCGGCCAGGAAGACGTGCAGGTCGTTCGCGGTCCGGCCAGCGTCCAGCGCGCGGCGGACCGAGTCGGTGGTGAAGCGGTAGACCGTCGCTCCGCCCTTGGACTCGATGTCGGCGCAGAGCGCGAGCGCCTGGGCGAGCGGGGTGAGCAGCGGGCCGGGGGCGATCGCGGTCAGGTCCGGCTGGAGGATCACGTGGTCCAGCGGCTGTGGCAGCAGCGGCTCCAGCACGGCCGCCGGGTCGGCCCCGGCGAGCAGGGCGCGGGCCGGCGAGCCGAGTGCGCCCCGGCCGGTGAGGCCGAGCAGCTCGGCCTCCTGGAGCGCCCAGTCGACCAGCTGGTCGCGGAAGTCCCGGCCGTCGGGGCCGGCCGGCCCGCCGCGCAGCGGGCGCTGCCAGCGCAGCAGCGGCAGCAGGGCGTCGGCGCCGGCCACCGCGCCGGGCGGCAGCCCGGCCAGTGCGGCGAGCACGGCCCGGCGGACGGAGGGGGCGAGGGTGCGGTCCAGCTCGGGGCCGAGCGCGGCCCGGGTCCTGCCCTTGCCGTCGGGCGTGCCGGCCAGCCCGGACACCCGGGTGCCGGCCAGCCAGCTGCGGGCCAGCGCGGCCCAGCGCTCGGCGGTCGGCAGCTGGAGCCAGAGGTCGTAGGCCGGGGTGGGCGCCCAGCGCTCGTCCGCCTCCCCGTCCGGGGCCAGCAGGCCGCAGGCGTAGGCGAGTTCGAGCCAGAACGCGGCGGTCGGCTCGGGGCAGTCCAGCAGCAGGGCGGCCCGCTTGAGGTCCCGGACACCGAGGCCGCCCGCGCGCAGGGTGGGCGGCGGCTGGAGGCCCCAGGCCTCCAGCAGCTCCTCGACGGTGCGGACGGCGGTGTGCGCCTGGCCGGCCGCGCTGCCGTCCACAGCCTGGGGGTCGCGCTCGGCGGTGGCGACGGGCTGCGGCGCCACCGGCTCCACCTCGCGGTGGGTGCGGCCACCGCGCAGGTGCAGCGCCAGCTCGCGCGGCAGCACCACCGAGGTGGGACTGCTGGGCAGCAGCAGCCCCCGGGCCAGCAGCCACTCCACCGGGCTGCGGGCCTCCTCGGCGGTGACCTGCCGGGCGGCGTCCGGCACGGTGCCGGTGGGCGGGCCCCAGAGCAGCTTCTCCAGCAGGGCGAGGGCGGGCGGCGGGGCCTGCTCCAGCAGGGCGGCGCAGCGCTTGCGGTCCTGGAGCAGCGCGGTCAGCGCGGCCACGGCGGTGACCGGGTCCGGGGTGGCCGGCAGGCCCGCGCCGTGCAGCAGCTGCTGGAGCCGGGCCGGGGACATCCCGGTGGTGGCCTCGGCCAGGGTCGGCCCGAGGCCGGTCCGGCCCGGATTGGCGGCGGACGGGGCGAGCGCCTCGCGGACCGCCATCACCAGGCGGAGCCCCGAGTCGGGGCCCCAGAGCAGGGCCTGGGCGCGGAGCGTGGCGAGGGCGCCGGGCAGCGCGGCGGTGATCGCGGGGCGGTCGGCCGGGGCGGCGGCCGGATGCGGTTTCACCCGGGCCGGGCCGGCCAGCAGTTGACGGAGGGTCGCCTCCGGGCAGCCGTCGGGGGCGGCGGCCAGTGCCTCGGCGGTCTGCAGGGTGAAGCGGTCCAGGCGCTCCAGCGCGCGCAGTGCGGAGGCCCGGGAGGAGAGCCGGGCGGAGAGCTGGGTGAGGTCGGTGGGCACCGGGTTGAGCAGGTCCGGGCGGGCGTGCAGCAGCGTGGCGAGGTCCTCGTCGCTGCGGGCGCGCAGTTCCTCGGCGAGGGTGCGGGGCGCCTTGCTCTGCTGTCCGGTCATCCGACCCAGATTAGTCGGCCGGGGGTGAAGAGGACAGAAACGGCGGGGAGACAGAGGCTCGGTCGGTGGCCCGGCGCGCGGGTGCGGACGGCGCTCGCCGCCACCTGAACCGCCGTCAGCCGGATCACCTGCCGCCGCGCCCCCCGGGCGCCCGCCCCGCCGGGTGGTCCGGGTCGGTTGTCCACAGGGTGGGGACAATCCGGCCCGAGGGGCCGACTCGCTGACTGATCGGTGGTGCCGGGGGTACGGTCTGCCCTGTGGCGGATGGTGAGTGGTGGCGGGTGGACGGGCCCTGGCGGGTGCTCGGGAAGCAGCGCCCGGGGAAGTCCGCGGCAGCGGGGTCGGCGGGGTCGGCGGGGCCGGCGGGGGCCGGGTCTGACGGGGAGTCGGATTCGGTGTACGCGCCCGGGACACCGGCCGCGCCCCGAGCCGGTGGGTCCGCGCCGGGACAGGCGGCCTGGCTGATCGCGCCGGCCGCGCACGCCAGGCCCCCGCTCACCCCGGCGGACTTCCCCGGCTGGGACAGCGTGGAGTTCGACTTCCCGGAGCCCGCCCCTGCCCCCGTTCCTGCCCCGGCCCCGGCCCCGCTCCTCCCCGGGCAGCGGGCGGCGGCGGAGCCGGACGCGCCGCCGGTGCCGGCCGGGCAGCCCGCGCCCCGGCGCTCGTTCCTGACGGGCCGTCGGCCCTCGCCGCTGGTGCTGCTGGCCGCCGCGGTGCTGGTCGCGGGGGCGGTGACCGGTCAGCTGCTGGCCCTGCTCGCGGGGTGGGGGCTGGCGTACATCGCGCCCCGGCTCGGGCCGCTGACCAGGAAGTTCGCCGCCCTGGTCATCCCGCTGGGCACCATGACGGCGGCCACCGTCTGGCAGTGGGGCCGCACGCAGGGGCGGTGGGGCACCCCGGCTCCGGCCGAGGAGCTCGGCCGTGCCGTCTGGGCCGACGCCCCGGGGGCGCTGCGGACGGCCGGCGTGCTGACCGCGGTCTTCCTCCTGGTGGTGACCATGCGCCGCCGCAAGGCGGTGGCGGAGCAGGCCGGCTAGCCGGTCAGCACGCGCTGGAGTTCGGCGACGACCAGGTTGGCGCCGGTGTAGCCGATGCCCTGGTACCAGAGCTGGTCGTCGACCGGGAAGGCCCGGTGGGTGCGGACGGCGGTGAGGGCGTGCCAGGCGGGGGAGGCGAGGACGGCTTCGGCGGTGGCCGGGTCGCCGTAGGTCGAGTGGAACAGGAAGTCGCCGTCCGCCTGGCCGATCTGCTCGGGCGTCACCTCCACCTCGGCGGCGTCCACGTCCTGCGGGCCGGGGCGGGCCAGCCGGAGGTCGGTGAGCAGGCTGCCGGGGAAGCTGCGCCGCCCGTACAGGCGGATGGTGGGCGAGCCACCGACGAAGCGGACCAGGCTGATCCGGCTGCCGCCATGGCCGGCCGCTCCGATCGCCTCGGTGGCGGTGCCGAGGTGGCGGCCGTAGGCGGTGGCCACCGCCTCGGCCTGCTGGAGGCGGCCGAGGGCCCGGGCGTGCACCTGGAAGTCGTCCTTCCAGGAGGCGCCGGTGGTGGCGGTGAACACGGTGGGGGCGATGGCCCGGAGCTGCTCGTAGTGGGCGCCGTCCCGGGTCTGGTTGCCGAGCACCAGCTCGGGGCGGAGCGCCCTGATCGCGGGGTAGTCGGGGGCACCGACGGTGCCGGCCGAGCCGACCTGCGCCAGCCAGTCGGCCGGGAAGTAGTCCGGCAGCCCGGGGTCGGCGGGGGCCCGGGAGGCGGCCAGCGGCGGGACACCGAGGGTGAAGGCGGAGTCCAGCACGTCGGTGTCCAGCACCACCACCCGGGTCGGGGCGCCGGGCACCCGGACCGGGCCGTTCGGGGTGTCCACGGTGACCGGTGGGACGGGGGAGGGCGTGACGTCGAGCGGGGCGTCGGGCCGCTCCTCGGTGGTGCAGCCCGTCAGCAGCACCGCGCCCAGTCCGGCGAGGGCGGCGCGGCGGGAGAACTGGCGGGGCATCGGGGCACCTCGGCACGGTCGGCGGCGGGGCTCGTAGCCGATTATGTCGGACATGTCGGGATGTCCGGCGGTGCACGGCCGTCCGTCGGAAACCCCTGCGGCCCGGGGGCCCGGCCCGCCTAGGGTGAGGGCATGGCTCTCACCGTGGGGTTCGACCTCGACATGACGCTGCTGGACACCCGCCCCGGGATCAAGGCGACCTTCGACGCCCTGTCCGCCCTGACCGGGGTGCCGATCGACAGCGAGCTGGCGATCTCCCGGCTCGGCCCGCCGCTGGCGCACGAGATCGCCCACTGGTTCCCCGCCGACGCGGTGGCCGGGACGGCGGACCTCTACCGTGGCCTGTACCTGGAGCACGCGCTGCCCGGCACCCTGGTGCTGCCCGGCGCGGTCGAGTCGCTGGCCGCGGTCCGGGCGGCGGGCGGCCGGGTCGCGGTGGTCACCGGCAAGTACGAGCGCAACGCCCGGGTCCAGCTGGCCCACGTCGGCCTGGCGGTGGACGTGCTGGTGGGCGACACCTGGGCCGAGTCCAAGGGCGACGCGCTGCGCGAGCACGGCGCGAGCGTCTACGTCGGCGACCACCTCGGCGACGTCCGGGGCGCCCGGGCGGGCGGCGCGGTGGCGGTGGCGGTGGCCACCGGCCCGTACACGGCGGCGGAGCTGCGCGGGGCGGGGGCCGACGTGGTGCTGGACGACCTGACGGCCTTCCCGGACTGGCTGGCCGCCCACCTCGGCTAGGAGCCGTCTCCTCGGTGGGGCCGGCTCGCGCGGTCGGCCGTCACGAGTCCCGCGGGGCCTTCTTCGCACGGGCCTCGCGGAACATGCCGGCCAGCGCGGCGGCCAGGCCGAGCGGCATCAGCATGGAGATCCAGTAGGCCGCCGTCGGCAGCGGCGTGAGGTCGAGGAAGAGCGGCACGAAGGTGGCCAGGGTGGCCGCCGCGCCGATCAGGAAGACGATCGCGCCGGCCTTGACCAGGGCGCCGCTCCGGTCGGTGGTGGTGCTGCTGCTCACGGGGGCTCCTCGACGGGTGCGGCCGGTCCTGGTCGGCCGGGGGACCCTCCCAGTGTGGCAGCCGCCGGAGCGGGCGGGACGACGGTCCGTGATCTGACGGCCCGTCACCCAGCGGAGTTCCTCGGGGACGGAGTGTTTCGGGCCGCTGGTCGGCCGGGTATGCAGGAGTCGCACGGGGCCGGTTCGGCGCCCCGACCGTCCCGACCGGGGGTGTTCAGCCAGTGGAGAGCGCACGGTCGCGCCCTGGCCCCGCCAGGCCGGGCGGTGTCCGCACCGTCAGAGCCGCGTACCGGAAACCGGCTGCGCGCCGCTGAACAGCTGACGGATCATTAGCATGCTGACCGGGCACGCCTGACGCGTTCCGCACGGTCGGCCCCGCCATCCACCCCTTGGGAACCCGGCTCGCGCCGGGGCTTCCCCGTACCCACACGAGGACTTTTCGAGATGCCCACCGGCCAGGTGAAGTGGTTCAACGAGACGAAGGGCTTCGGCTTCCTGTCGCGCGACGACGGCGGGGACGTGTTCGTGCACACCAAGGCGCTCCCCGCCGGGGTGACCGCGCTCCGGCCGGGGCAGCGGGTCGAGTTCGGCGTGGTGGCCGGTCACCGGGGTGACCAGGCCATGTCGGTGCAGCTGCTGGAGGCACTGCCCTCGGTGGCCGCCGCCCAGCGCAAGAGCCCGGACGACATGGCCCCGATCGTGCAGGACCTGATCACCACCCTGGACGGGGTGCTGCCCGGCCTCCAGCACGGCCGCTACCCGGCCAAGCCGACCGGCCAGAAGCTGGCGGTGCTGCTGCGTGCGGTGGCCGACCAGTTCGACGTGTAAGGGTCCGTCAGAAGTCGAGCGCACCCGGGCCGATGGCGGGCACCAGCCCCTCGGCGGCGGCCCGGGTGAGCAGGCCGCGCACGGCGGCGTACCCGGCCTCGCCCAGGTCGGCGGTGAACTCGTTGACGTACAGCCCGATGTGCTGGTCCGCCACCGCCGGGTCCATCTCCTGGGCGTGCGCCAGCACGTACTCCCGGGAGGCCCCCGGGTCGTCCCAGGCCATCCGGACCGAGCTGCGGATCTGCTCCGCCAGCTCCGCCAGCCGCTCCCGGCCGAGCGAGCGGCGGGCCACGATGGCGCCCAGCGGGATCGGCAGGCCGGTGGCCAGCTCCCACGCCTCGCCCATGTCGGCCAGCCTGTGCAGCCCGTACCGCTGGTAGGTGAACCGGGCCTCGTGGATCACCAGGCCGGCGTCCACCTTGCCGTCCCGGACGGCCGGCATGATCTCGTGGAACGGCAGCACCACGATCTCGCCGAAGCCGCCCGGCACCGCCTGCGCCGCCCACAGCCGGAACAGCAGGTAGGCGGTCGAGCGCTCGCTCGGCACCGCCACCGTACGGCCCGTCAGCTGCTCCGGCGTCAGCTCGCCGGCGGTCAGCACCAGCGGGCCGCAGCCCCGGCCCAGCGCACCGCCGCAGGGCAGCAGGGCGTACTCGTCCAGTACCCAGGGCAGCTGGCCGTAGCTGATCTTCAGCAGGTCCAGCTCCCCGCGCTCGGCCATCCCGTTGGTCACGTCGATGTCGGCGAAGGTCACCTCGGGCGCCTCGGCGCCCGGCACCAGGCCGTGCGCCCAGGCGTGGAAGACGAAGGTGTCGTTCGGGCAGGGCGAGTACGCGACGCGCAGGGTCACCGGTGGGCCTCCTCGATCAGGGCGCGGTACGGCAGCAGCAGGAAGGCCCGCTCCAGGGCACCGAGCGCCTCGCCGATCCGCCAGGCGTCGCGGTCCCGGGGGCCGACCGTGTTGGAGACGGTGCGCAGCTCCAGCACCGGCACGCCGTACCGGGCAGCCGCCTCGGCCACACCGTGGCCCTCCATCGCCTCGGCCACCGCGTGCGGGTGACGGGCCGTCAGGGCGGCCGCCCGCTCGGCGGTGCCGGTCACGGTGGAGACGGTCAGCACGGTGCCGGTGGCGGCGTCCAGGGCGTCGGCGGCCAGCCGGACGGCGCCCGCCGGGGGCAGGTGCCGGACGGCGCCGAAGCCCAGCTCGGCCACACTGCGGAAGCCCTCCGGCGTCTCGGCGCCCAGATCGCCCGCGACGATCTCCTCGGCCAGCACGACCGAGCCGATCGGGGCCCGGGGCGCGAAGCCGCCGGCGATGCCGGCCGAGACCACCAGGTCGTAGGGGTGCGCGGCGAGCACGGCGGCCACCGAGACGGCCGCCGCGACCGGGCCGACCCCGGCCACCAGCACGTCCACCTCGGTGCCGCTCGCGTGCTCGCTGCGGCGCAGCTCGCCGGCCGCCGCCGGGCCGTCCAGCGGCACCGGCCGGGCCCCGTCGCGCAGCCCGCGCAGCACCGCCTCGGCCTCCGCCGCAACGGCGACGGCGACCAGCAGCCGGGGAGTCCCCGGCCGCGGGCCGCCGTCCTGGTGCGGGTGGGTCACTGCTCGGTGCCGGCCCCGGAGCCCTGCTGCGGCTCGGGCAGGCCGGCCGCGGCCTTGTTCTTCAGCTGGAAGTACCAGACGCCCAGGATGTCGCCGGTCTTCTCGTCCGCCTGGACCACGGTGACGTTGGTCTTCTCGCCGGCGGCCAGCAGGCCGATGGCCGGCAGCGAGCCCGAGTAGGTGGAGTCGGTGCGGGTCGCCGAGATGGTGGCGCGCTGCTGCTGGCCGCCGTCGGTGAAGGCGAACCAGCCCTTCTCGGCCACCTTCGGGTCGACGCCGACGCCGATCTTGTCGGACACCGTCACGTCGGAGGTCGGGAGCTTGCCCTCCAGCTGGGCCTTCCGGGCCTCCTTCTGGCAGCTCGTCTGGGCGGCCTCGTCCAGCGGCTTGCCGTCGTTGTAGCAGAACGGCTCGGCGTCCAGCGAGGAGCGTCCGACCACCAGGGTGGCCTTCGGCCCGGAGGGGTCGTCCTTGCCGGAGGCGACGGCGATCGAACCGCCGACCGTGCCGGCGCCGATCACGACGACGGCGCCGAGGGCGGCGATGACACGGGTGCTGAGGCTCATGCGCCGAAGACTACCGGCCGCACCCGTCCGGCAAACGTCCGGGTCGCCCGAACGGCGAGCACAACATCAGGAACCGGTACGGCCGAACGGGGTGGTTCCCGGCCCGCTGTCGCCCCGTCAGCTCACCGACCGGGGGCGGGCGGCCGGCCCCGGCCGGGAGCCGCCGAGCCGCACCAGCGACCAGAGCGTCCAGAGCAGCGAGACGGTCAGCAGCCCGGCCGCCACCCCCAGCCCGAGCGAGCCGTCCAGCGGAAGGGTGATGCCCAGCCCGCCACCCGCCACCCAGCTGAGCTGGAGCAGGGTCTCCGACCGCGCGAAGGCCGAGGTGCGCACCGCCTCCGGCACGTCCCGCTGGATCAGCGCGTCCAGCGCCAGCTTGCCCAGCGAGGCGGCCGCCCCGGCGGTGGCCGCGACCAGGGCCACCGTGAGCAGCCCGTACCAGAGGGCCGCCGCGACGGCCGCCGCGGTGGCCAGCAGCAGGGCGGTGGCGACGATCGCCTCCGAACGCCGGGTGCGCAGCCAGGAGCCGAGCGCCGAACCGATCGCGTTGCCCGCCCCGGCGCAGGCCGCCACCACCCCGATCGCCACCGTCGGCTGCAGCCCGGCCACCGGATCGCTGCGCAGCAGGAAGGCCAGGAACATCACCAGGAAGCCGACCAGCGCCCGGAGCGAGGCCACCGCGCGCAGCGCCAGCAGCACCGAGGGCCCGACCGAGCGCAGCCGGGCCTTCCGCGGGGTGTGCTCGGTGGTGTGCAGCACGGCCCGTTCCTCGCCCTTGGCCGAGTCCACCTGGTGCGGCAGGTGAAAGGCCATCAGGGTGCCCGCCACGAACACCAGGAAGGCCCCGCGCAGCGGCCAGGCCGGCCCGAGCAGGTGCAGCAGCCCGCCCACCCCGGCGGCCACCATGCCGGCCATCAGCCCGGCCAGGGTGACCCGGGAGTTGGCCTTCACCAGCGACAGGCCCGGTGGCTGGAGCCGGGGCACCACCACGCTGCGCACCACCCCGTACGCCTTGGAGGCGACCAGCACCCCGAGCGCGGCGGGGTAGAGGGTGAGGCTGCCGCTGATCACGGGCCCGGCCATGGTCCAGGCGAGCACCGCCCGGGCCAGCATCGACATCGCCATCGCGGACCGGCGCCCGTGCGGCATCCGGTCCAGCAGCGGGCCGATCACCGGGGCCAGCAGGGCGAACGGGGCCATGGTGACCAGCAGGTAGAGGGCCACCCGGCCGCGGGCCTCGCCGGTCGGCACCGAGAAGAACACGGTGGAGGCCAGCGCGATGGTGATCAGCATGTCGCCGAAGGAGTTCAGCGCGTGCAGCTCGATCAGCTTGGCCAGGCCCGACTCGCCCGCGCCCTCGGCGGAGGTGGCCCGGCGGATCCGCCGCCCGGTGCCGTGCACCACCTTGCCGGTGCGCGCACCGGCGGCCGACGCGCCGCGTACGAGCAGTCCGCGCCTGGGCGGCTTCGACCCGCCCTCCGGTGACGACCCGTGGTCGCTGGCCGGCGGGGCGGGTATCGGTGGGGTCTCGTCCGCCACACAGCCCATCCTGCCCGAGATTCCCGCCGGTGACGCCGGACGCCACGAAGATCCACGGCGTTCCGTCGGGTCCGGTCGGGGAACCGGACTGTCCCGGGTGGCCGACCGACGGGTAGCCTGCACTACGCGCGTGCACTGCCCGCCGGGCGGCGCGGCCGGTCAACGGACGGGCACGGGTCACGCAGAATAAGCGTGACGGTGCCCGGTGGGGCCGGGTGCCCCGGTGGACCGCCCGCCCCGGGGCGGTGCCGACAGACCGTGGGCAAATGGGCCGCAGGCTACAGAACTTGGGAGAGAATCGACGCCGTGAGTGCTGCGATGCGAAGCCGTACCCCCGACCGGCTCTGTGCCGAGGCCGTCGAACTCGCCCGCCAGTCCGCCGTCGAGACGGTCGGCCAGGAGAGCGTCGGTGCCCACCTGGGGGCCCGCGCCGACGGCGAACGGGTCGTCACCCACACCTTCGAGTGCCTGGACGCGGCCTACCGCGGCTGGCACTGGGCCGTGACGGTGGCCCGCGCCCCGCGCGCCAAGAACGTGACGCTGGACGAGACCGTGCTGCTGCCCGGCCCCGGAGCGGTGCTCGCGCCGCAGTGGGTGCCGTGGAGCGAGCGGCTGCGGCCCGGCGACATGGGGCCGGGCGACCTGCTGCCCACCGACGCCGACGACCTCCGACTGGAGCCGGGCTGGACCGGGGAGGACGAGCCGGCCCCCAACTCGGTGGCCGCGCTGGCCGCCGAGGAGCTCGTGATCAGCGCCACCGAGCCGGTGGTCACCCCGGCCCGGGCCACCATCGGCGCGCTCGCCGAGGAGCTCGGCCTCGGCCGGCCCCGGGTGCTCTCCCGGCTCGGCCTGCACCAGGCCGCCGACCGCTGGGAGACCGCCCACGGCCCGCAGTCCCCGATGGCCCAGGCGGCCCCGGCCAACTGCACCAGCTGCGGCTTCCTGGTCCCGATCGGTGGCTCGCTCGGGCAGGCGTTCGGCATCTGCGGCAACGAGTTCGGTCCGGCCGACGGCCAGGTCGTCTCGCTCGCCTACGGCTGCGGCGGCCACTCCGAGGCCGCCGTCATCCCGGCCCCGCCCGCCCCGGCCGAGCTGATCCTCGACGAGCTCCAGGTCGAGCCCCTCCAGCTCCACCCCGACCGCACCAGCGGCTCCGTCGAGCCCGACGCCCCCACCGAGGAGCTCGGCCACTCCTGAGCGGCACCCGCACGGCCGTCCCGGGCACCGTGAGCGATGCATCTGGCTGAGCGGGGGCGCGAGCGATGTACTTGGCTGAGCCGGGGCGCGAGGTTCAGTTGCACCGACCCAGGGGCGCGAGCGATGCATCTGGCTCAGCCGAGGCGCGAGCGATGTACTTGGCTGAGCCGGGGCGCGAGGTTCAGGTGCAGCGACCCAGGGGCGCGAGGAACTGCGCGCGGGGGAACGACAGCACGTGCAACTGGCTGACGGCGGGTCAGTTGCCGGTGGGCCGCCTTCCGTACTCGCGCAGTTCCTCGCGCCCCTGAGCGCTTGCCCTTCCGGGCCTTGCGTGTTCGGTGCGCCCCTGAGCGCTTGCCCTTCCGGGCGTCGCGGGTTCCGGCGCGCCGATGCGCTTGCCCTGCCGGGCGTCGTCCGTGCCCCTGGCGTCGGGAGCCCCGTGCGGAGGGGGAGAATGCGTTCCCTACAGCAGTCCAGGGGAAGGCGGCAGTGCAGTGGAGCCTCGGATCATCGGCAGCGGCAGTGACGGGCAGGCGGCCGATCCCTTCGACACGGCCACCCTGCGGCGCCGGGTGCTGGACGCCTGGACGGACGCCCCGGCCCGGTTCCGGGAGGACGCCAACGCGGAGGAGGAGCTGGCGCTCGGCGGCTACCGGGACCGGCTGATCGTGGAGTTGGCGCAGAACGCGGCCGACGCGGCGGCCCGCTCCGGCCACGGCCCCGGCCGCCTCCGGCTGACGCTGCGGGACGGGGTGCTGGCCGCGGCCAACACCGGGGCGCCGCTGGACGCCGCCGCCGTGGAGTCGCTGTCCACCCTGCGGGCCTCGTCCAAGCGCTCGGACGAGACGCCGACCGTCGGCCGGTTCGGGGTCGGCTTCTCGGCCGTGCTGGCCGTCACCGACGAGCCGGCCGTGCTGGGTTCGCACGGCGGCGTCCGCTGGTCGCTCACCGAGGCGCGGGAGCTCGCCGGGGCCCGGCCGGAGCTGGCGGAGGAGCTGCGCCGCCGCGAGGGGCACGTGCCGCTGCTGCGGCTGCCGTTCCCGGCCGAGGGCGTGGCGCCGGAGGGGTACGACACGGTGGTGGTGCTGCCGCTGCGCGATGCGGCGGCCGAGGACCTGACCCGGCGTCTGCTGGCCGGGATCGACGACGCGTTGCTGCTCACCCTGCCCGGTCTGGCCGAGGTCACGGTGGAGACGCCGGAGGGTGTGCGGCAGCTGACCCGGAGCACGCCCGGGGAGCAGCAGGCGGAGGGGCTGGGCACCGTCACCCTGACCGACGGGAGCCGGGCCACCACCTGGCAGACCGTCACCCTCTCGGGGACGATCGCCCCCGAGCTGCTGACGGACCGTCCGACCGAGGAGCGGGCCCGCCCGTTCTGGACGGTGACCTGGGCGGTGCCGGTGGACGCCGCCGGGGCGCCGCAGACGCCGGCCACCGCGCCGGTGGTGCACGCGCCGACCCCGAGTGACGAGCCGATGGGCGTCCCGGCCCTGCTGATCGCCGGGTACCCGCTGGACTCGACCCGCCGGCACGTGGCGCCCGGCCCGCTCACCGACTTCCTCACCGAGCGGGCTGCCGACGCCTACGCAGACCTGTTGCGGGCGCGCGGCGGCGACCTCGGCTCGCTCGGGCTGGTGCCGGGCCCGCTCGGGCAGGGCGCGCTGGACAACGGGCTGCGCACGGCGATCCTGAGCCGGCTGCCCGGTACGCCGTTCCTGCCGCACCCGGCCCCGGTGGAGGAGGGCACCCCGGCGCTGCGCCCGCGGGACGCGACGGTGCTGGAGGGCGCCGACCGCAGTGTGGTGGAGGCGTTGGCACCGATCTTCCCCGGCCTGCTGCCGGCCGGGCTGGAGCGTCGCTCCGAGCTGCGGGTGCTGGAGGTGCGCCGGGTGCCGCTGGCCGAGGTGGTGGACCAGCTCGGCGGGCTGGACCGGGAGCCGGCCTGGTGGCGCAACCTGTACGCGGCACTCGGCGGGGCCGATCCGGAGGCGCTCGGGGCGCTGCCGGTGCCGCTGGCGGACGGCCGGACGGTGACCGGGCCGCGCCGGGTGCTGCTGCCCTCGGACGCGGCCGACTGGGCGGGCTACGAGGGGTACCCGGAGGCGCTGGCCGAGGCGCTCGGCCTGCTGGACCTGCGGCTCGCCCACCCGGAGGCCGCGCACCCGCTGCTGGCCAAGCTGGGCGCGGGCACGGCCACCCCGGCCGGGGTGTTGGACACCCCGGAGGTGCGGGCCGCCGTGGCCCGTTCGCTGGAGCTGGCCGAGGAGGACTTCGAGGCGGCGGTCGACCTGGCCGACGCGGTGCTGGCCCTGGTGAAGGCGGCCGGGGCCACCCCGGGCGAGCACCCGTGGCTGGCCCGGCTGGCGCTGCCGGACGACGAGGGCGAGCTGACCCGGGCCGGTGAGCTGATCCTGCCGGACTCCCCGCTGGCCGAGCTGGCCCGGGAGGACGACGCCGGGTACGTGGACGAGGACCTGCTGGACCGATGGGGCCCCGAAGTGCTGGCCGCCGCAGGCGCGTTGAGCAGCTTCGTGCTGGTCCGCGCGGAGGACGTGGTGCTCGACCCGGACGACCTGGAGCGGCTGGACCCGACCGCCCCGGCCGACCGGGCGGCGGGCGGCCGGCCGACCGGTCTGCTGGACGAGGCGCCGGACGGCCTGGCCGAGTGGTGCGAGGACGTCCTGGAGACCCTGGACGCCGACGGCACCGGGGAGTTGGGCGTCCCGCCGGTGGCCGCCGAGCTGCTCGCGGTGCGCGATCTGGACCTGGTGGACGACGCGGCCTGGCCGCAGGCGCTGGCCCTGCTGGCCCGGCCCCCGTACCGGGACGCGGTGGTGGCCCCGGTGCGCACCCTGCTGCCGGACGGCCGGTACGTGGACCTGCCGCCGTACACCGCCTGGTGGCTGCGCGACCACCCGGTGCTGGACGGCCGGGAGCCGGCCGGGCTGCGGGCGGCCGGGGCCGATCCGCTGCTGCGCGGCCTCTACGACGAGGCCCGCACCACGCTGGACGAGACCTTCCTGCACGCGCTCGGGGTGCGCACCACGCTGGCCGCGCTGCTGGCCGAGCCGCACGGCCCGGACGAGCTGCTGGACCGGCTGACCGATCCGGCCTCCTCCGTGAGCCACCGCCAACTGCACGGCATCCACAGCGCGTTGGCCGCGGTCCCGGCCGAGCGGATCGAGGCGCTGGACAGCGTCCGGGCCGTCCCGCCGCTCGACCCGGAGACCGGCCGCCGCCCGGACGGGACGGTGCTGGTGGACGCCACCGAGGCGGTGGTGGCGGACGCCCCGGACCTGGTGGAGCTGCTGCACGACCACCCGCTGCTGCCGGTGGAGCCTTCGCTGGCACCGGAGTTGGCCGAGCGGCTGCACGTCTCGCTGGCCAGCGAGGTGGCCGGCGGCCGGGTGCTCTCGGAGGGCGCGCTGCACCGGACCCCGGCGGTGGTGCGGGAGTTGCTGCCCGGCTGCCCGGCGGTCTACGAGGAGCACGAGGAACTCCTGGTGGTCGGCCCGGACGGCGGCGAGGCGGCGGTGGCCTGGCGGTGGGACGGCGCCGGGCAGGCCCCGGAGCTGCCGTACGACCCGGAGGAGGCCGAATCCGGGGACGAGGACGACGAGTTCGAGGTCCCGCCGGTGCCCGGCCTGCTGCACGCCGCCACCCCCGAGGGCCTGGCGGCCGGGCTGGCCTGGTCGGTCGGCCAGTGGCACCGGCGCTTCGAGGTGCTGGCCGCGCTGACCGAGCCGGACCGGGCGTACGAGCTGCTGGCGGCGCGCGACTACGAGTGACGGCGCTGCGCACACGAACCTCCATGTGCGCCGAGGGGGACGGTTCGGCTAGTTTCGCGGGCATGACGAGCGCGAACGAGACGACCGTCCCCCTGCTCCCCTGTGCCGCCGTCGAGGAGACGGTGGAGTTCCTGACCGCCCTGGGCTTCGAGCTGACGTACCGCCAGACCCGCCCCTACCTCTACCTGGCCTTCGGGCGGGGCGGCATCCAGCTGCACTACTCCCGGCCGCCGGAGGGCCACGACCCGGCCGCCGAGGGCGGCGGCTGCCTGGTCTTCGTCGACGAAGTGGCGCCCTACCACGCCGAGTTCAAGGCGGGGCTGAAGGCACACTACGGCCGGGTGCCGTCCTCGGGGCGGCCCCGGATCACCCGCTACCGGGAGGGCGCCAGCCGCTTCACCCTGGTCGACCCGTCCGGCAACTCGCTGATCGTCATCCAGCGGGACGAGCCGATGGAGCTGGAGTACGGCGGCTCCCCGGCGCTCACCGGCCTGGCCAGGGCCCTGGACAACGCCCGGATCCTGGTCGAGTTCAAGAACGACGACCGGGCCGCCTTCCGGGCGCTGTGCTCCGGCTACCGCCGGCACGCGGCCGGGGCCGACGCCGCGGTGCGGGCCGCAGCGGTGGCCGAACTCACCGACCTGGCAGGCCGGTTGGGGGAGCAGGAGAAGCTCGCGGCGCTGCTGGCCTAGGACTCCTCGCCGATCCGGCGGACGATCACCCGCCAGACCACCTCCAGCAGCAGCCCGGCGGCCACCGCGATGGCGACGCCGGTCCACGGGTCACGGGTGCCGGCCAGCGAGAGCTGGAAGAAGTCGGAGAGCCAGGGCACCACCAGCACCAGGGCGAAGGCCCCGCCCATGGTGCCGATCAGGGCGAGGCGCCACCAGGTGTAGGGGCGGGCGACGATCGCCAGCACCCAGATGGCGACCAGGAAGAGGGTCAGGGTGGCCACGCTGGTGTCGGCCTTGAGGTCGGTGGCGTGGTTGGCCCGGGCCAGCATGTAGGCGGTGAAGGTGGCCGTGCCGGCGATCGCCCCGCCCGGGACGGCCAGGCGCAGCACCCGGCGGACGAAGCCGGTCCTGGCCCGCTCGTTGTTGGGGGCCAGCGCCAGGAAGAAGGCCGGGATGCCGATGGTCAGCGAGGAGAGCACGGTGGAGTGCCGGGGCAGGAACGGGTACGGCACGTGGGTGAAGACCACCAGCAGGGCGAGCAGCACCGAGTAGACCGTCTTCACCAGGAAGAGATTGGCGACCCGTTCGATGTTCCCGATCACCCGGCGGCCCTCGGCCACCACCGAGGGCAGGGTGGCGAAGGAGTCGTTCAGCAGCACGATCTGGGCCACCGCCCGGGTCGCCTCGCTGCCGGAGCCCATCGCCACGCCGATGTCGGCGTCCTTGAGCGCCAGCACGTCGTTCACCCCGTCGCCGGTCATCGCCACGGTGCGGCCCCGGGACTGCATGGCGCCGACCAGCTCGCGCTTCTGCTGCGGTGTCACCCGGCCGTACACGGTGGTGCGTTCGGCGACCTCGGCCAGCTCCTCGGGGTCGGTCGGCAGCGTCCGGGCGTCCAGCGGCCGCTCGGCGCCCGGGAGTCCGAGCGAGGCGGCGACGGCGCCGACCGAGACGGCGCTGTCGCCGGAGATGACCTTGGCCTCGACCTTCTGGCTCTCGAAGTACCGCAGGGTGTCGGCGGCGTCGCCGCGCAGCCGCTGTTGGAGCACCACCAGGCCGAGCGGCTCCAGGGTGGCGGCCGGGTCGTCCTCCAGGGCTGCCTCGCTGCGGCCGAGCAGCAGCACCCGAAGGCCGCGCGAGCCCAGCTCGTCCACCTCGGTCAGCGCCGGGTGCCCGGCGGGCAGCAGCACGTCCGGGGCGCCGAGCAGCCAGCTGGCCTCGCTGCCGGCCGGCTCCAGCATCCGGGCGCCGCTCCACTTGCGGGCCGAGGAGAACGGCATCACCTCCAGCACTCGCCAGCGCTCACCCGCGCCGTTGCCGTAGGCGTCGATCACCGCCTGCATGCTGGGGTTGGGCCGGGCGTCCGCGCCGCCCATCGCGCCCAGTGCCTGCTTCAGCAGCGCCGGGTCGTCCAGCAGGTGGTTGGCCAGCGGCGCCTCGGGGCTCAGGTGCGGGGCGGCGTCGTCCAGCACCCGCAGCTCGACCACGTCCATGCCGCCCTCGGTGAGGGTGCCGGTCTTGTCCAGGCAGACGGTGTCGACCCGGGCCAGGCCCTCGATCGCGGGCAGCTCCTGCACCAGGCACTGCTTGCGGCCGAGCCGGATCACCCCGATCGCGAAGGCCACCGAGGTGAGCAGCACCAGGCCCTCGGGCACCATCGGCACGATGCCGGCCACCATCCGGCGGACCGCCTCGCGCCAGTCGTTCTTCTCCACCGCGAGCTGACTGACGATCAGGCCGATCGCGGTCGGCACCAGCAGCCAGGTGATGAACTTGAGGATCGAGTCGATGCCGCTGCGCAGCTCCGACTTGACCAGGGTGAACCGGCTGGCCTCCTCGGCCAGCTGGGCCGCGTACGCCTGGCGGCCGACCTTGGTGGCGGTGAAGGCGCCGGCCCCGGCCACCACGAAGCTCCCGGACATCACCTGGGCGCCGGGCTGCTTGAGCACCGGGTCCGGCTCGCCGGTGAGCAGCGACTCGTCGATCTCCAGACCGTCCGCCTCGGTGACCACGCCGTCCACGATCACCTTGTCGCCGATGCCCAGCAGCACGGTGTCGTCCAGCACGATCTCCGCCACCGCGACCTGCACGGCGGCGCCGTCCCGCCGGACCTGCGGCTTGGCCTCGCCGATCAGCGCCAGTCCGTCCAGGGTCTTCTTGGCGCGCAGCTCCTGGATGATGCCGATCGCCGTGTTCGCCACGATCACCAGGCCGAACAGGCCGTCCTGGAGCGGGCCGACCACCAGGATGATGCCGAACATGATCCCGATGATGGCGTTGAACCGGGTGAAGACGTTGGCCCGGACGATCTCCTTGACGGACCGGCTGGAGCGCACCGGCACGTCGTTGACCTGGCCGAGGGCCACCCGCTCGGCGACCTCGGCGGAGCTCAGGCCGCCCCGGCGGACCGGGCCGGCGCCGATCGCTGACGCACCTTCAGGCCGGGCTTCCCCGTCGGGGGCGGTCGCCGTGTTCTCCGCGGGATGAGTCATGGGACCGACTCTAGGGGGGCGTTATGTCCGGTGCGCCCTACTGAGGTGCTATTCAGTCCGTCCGAGTGGCGGGGTCCTCGGCGGCCGCCCCGGCCGCCGCCTCCGCCGCCCGGGCCCGGCGGATCGCGTCCCGGCGGGCCCGGCAGTACCAGAGGCCGATCAGGCCGAGGCCGGCGCCGGCCAGGCAGATCCACGGCCAGCGGCCGTGACCGCTCTCCTCCAGCGAGGAGTGGAAGGGGATCAGCACCAGGAAGGCGAGGAACCAGAGCGCCGTGCCGCCGCCGACGATCGCGACGTCGTTGGCTTCCAGGGGCGGCGGAGAGGGGCGGACAGCGGTCTTCGGCATGCGGCCCAGGGTAAGGGCTACGCTCCGCCGGGAGCCCGCGGCTGGAGGAAGCTCCAAGCGGAAGCTGTCGCAGCGTGCTCGTAATGGTCGTTTTCTACGCGCGGAGATGGCGCGTGCACGACCGGGAAACACATACTTGTGCCCTCCTCACCTCCCCCACTTCCGACGAGGACCCCCACATGTCTCCGCAGGCCCAGCCGACCTCCGCGTCGCCCGAGCCGTCCACCAAGCCGCAGCCCGGCGGCCCGCTGGACGGCTTCTTCAAGATCTCCGAGCGGGGCTCCACGCTCGCCCGCGAGGTCCGCGGCGGTGTCGCCACCTTCTTCACCATGGCGTACATCCTGGTGCTGAACCCGATCATCCTGGCCAACGCCGTGGACATGAACGGGACCCACCTGAGCAGTGCCCAGCTGGTCACCGCCACCGCGCTCACCGCCGGCCTCACCACCCTGCTGATGGGCGTGATCGGCAACGTGCCGATCGGCCTGGCGGCCGGCCTCGGGGTGAACACCATCGTGGCGCTCCAGCTGGCCCCCCGGATGACCTGGCCGGACGCCATGGGCATGGTGGTGCTGGCGGGCTTCGCGATCATGCTGCTGGTCGCCACCGGGCTGCGCGAGCGGGTGATGAACGCGGTGCCGCTCGGCCTGCGCAAGGCCATCGCGATCGGCATCGGCCTGTTCATCGCGCTGGTCGGCCTGGTCGACGCCGGCTTCGTCAGCCGGATCCCGGACGCCGCGCACACCACCGTCCCGCTCCAGCTGGGCGGCGACGGACACCTCAACGGCTGGCCGGTGCTGGTCTTCATCCTCGGCCTGCTGCTCACCCTGGTGCTGGTGGTCCGCAAGGTGCCGGGTGCCATCCTGATCTCCATCGCGGTGATGACCGGCGTGGCCCTGGTCATCAACGAGGCCGCCACCATCGCCCCGCAGCACTGGGGCCTGACGGTGCCGAGCTGGCCGGGCAATCCGGTGGCCGCTCCGGACTTCGGGCTGGTCGGCGAGGTCAGCCTGTTCGGCGGCTTCTCCAAGGTCGGGGTGCTGACGGGCTGTCTGTTCGTCTTCACCGTGCTGATGTCCTGCTTCTTCGACGCGATGGGCACCATCCTCGGCGTGGCCGACGAGGCCCACCTGCTGGACGAGAAGGGCGACCTGCCCGGCATCAACAAGGTGCTGATGGTGGACGGCATCGCCACCGCGGCCGGCGGCGCGACCTCCTCCTCCGCCAACACCTGCTTCGTCGAGTCCACGGCCGGCGTCGGCGAGGGCGCCCGGACCGGCTTCGCCTCGATCGTCACCGGTGCGCTCTTCCTGGTGGCGCTCTTCCTCACCCCGCTGGCCACCATGGTCCCGGCCCAGGCGGCCACCCCCGCGCTGGTCACGGTCGGCTTCCTGATCCTGGCCAACTCGATCCGGGACATCGACTGGTCGGACTACACCATCGCGATCCCGGCCTTCCTGACCATGGTCATGATGCCGTTCACCTACAGCATCACCAACGGCATCGGCTTCGGGTTCATCACCTTCTGCCTGCTGCGCGCGGCCACCGGCCGGGGCCGCGAGGTGCCGGTCGCGCTCTACGCGGTGGCCGCGGTCTTCGCCTTCTACTACCTGATGCCGGCCCTCGGCCTGAACTGACGCCCGGTCAGGCCCCGCAGCAGGGCCCCGCAGCAGGACGCCGCCCGGCCGGCCTCAGTGGATGAGGCCGAGCCGGGCGGCGATCATTCCGGCCTGGAAGCGGCTGTCCGCGCCGATCGCCTTCATGATCCGGCAGACCACCCGGTTGACGGTGCGCAGCGAGACGGTGAGGTTGCGGGCGATGGTCTCGTCGGTGGCGCCGGTGGCGAGCATCCGGAGCACCGCCTGCTCCTGCGGGCCGAGACTGAGCTCGGCCTCGATGGTGCCGGAGCCCTCGTAGCTGGAGTGCTGCCAGCAGTACTCGAAGACCGAGATCAGCGCCCGGACCAGGGCCTCGCCCTCGATGGCCATGGCGCCGGCCTTGCCGTTGTTGGGGTCGATCGGGATGATCACCCGGCGGCGGTCGAAGATGATCATCCGGAACGGCACGGTCGGCGAGAGCCGGACCTCGTAGCCGCTCAGCCGGACCTCGTCCAGGTGCTTGGCGATCCGCGGCACGCTGGCCAGGCTCTGCTGGTAGATGGTGCGCAGGTCGAGGTTGCGGTCCACCAGGGCCCTGGTCCGGTCCGCCGACTCGGCCGTCTGCGGCGGGGCGGGCGCGGGTGCGGGGTGCATGGTGAGGATCTGTTCGCGGGCCAGCTCGGTGGCTTTGTTGAGATAGACGCCGACGCTGCGCAGATCGGTCAGCATCTCCACCGCGACCGGGCCGGGTGACCAGAAGTTCAGCGGCATGAAGCTGCTGAGAATCTCGGCCAGCCCCGCCCGGGCGGTGGCCATCTGTTCCAGGTTGGCGGCCAGTTCCCGTTCGGCCTCGTTGATCAGCCGCATGGCGGCGACCTGCGAGCCGAGCAGCACGAACTCGGGGGAGTCGGCCACCGGGAATTCCACCAGCCCGAGCGCGGCCAGGTAGTCGATCCCGCGGCTCGCGTCCTCCGGGTCCAGACCGACCGCCTCGGCCGCCTGGCCGATCTGCCAGGAGCCGCGCTGCTCCATGGCGCCGTAAATGCTGGCGGCGATTTCCTTGTCGGTTCTGGCGGTGCGCTGGACCCTGCTGCTCTTCTCCCTGACCGGCTCCGTATTCACTGTTCCCCCAGTCCGTAACGTCCTCCCGCCGGTCAGGATAGCGCGACGTAGAGTGTCCGAGGGATATGCCTAGGTGACCGGAATGGGCCTCCGCGGCCTTATGGCGCCGTGAGGTGCCGCAAAAGCGCCAGGGTGCTCGGAATGCGCTCTTCTGGGGCTAAACCGGGACGGTGTCGTCCGCGTAGAAGGGCAGCGAGGCGGTCACGTACTCCTGCAGCCAGCGGCGGAACGGATCACCCAAGTCATCGCGCTCGCAGGCCAGTTGGACCACCGCCCGGAGGTACTCCAGGCGGTCGCCGGTGTCGTAGCGGCGGCCCCGGAAGACCACCCCGTGCACCGGGCCGCCGATCGAGGGGTCGGCGGCCAGCCGCTGGAGGGCGTCGGTCAGCTGGACCTCGCCGCCCCGGCCCGGCTCGGTCCGGGCCAGCACGTCGAAGACCGCCGGATCGAGCACGTAGCGGCCGATCACCGCGTAGGTGCTGGGGGCCTCGCCGGGGGCCGGCTTCTCCACCAGGCCGTCCACCCGGAGCAGGTCGGCCTCGCCGGTGGCGCGGACCGCGGCGCAGCCGTAGAGGCCGATCTGCGCCTCGTCCACCTCCATCAGGGCCACCACGCTGCCGCCGTGCTCGGCCTGGACCTCGATCATCCGGCTGAGCAGCGGGTCGCGCGGGTCGATCAGGTCGTCGCCGAGCAGCACCGCGAAGGGCTCGTCCCCCACGTGCGGGGCGGCGCAGAGCACCGCGTGGCCGAGGCCGCGCGGGTCGCCCTGGCGGACGTAGTGGATGGCGGCGGGGGAGGTGGCGCGCTGCACCTGGGCGAGCCGGCCGAGGTCGCCCTTGCGGCGGAGCGCCTCCTCCAGCTCCCAGTTGCGGTCGAAGTGGTCCTCCAGCGGACGCTTGTTCCGGCCGGTGATCATCAGGACGTCGTGGATGCCGGCGTCCACCACCTCCTCCACCACGTACTGGATGGCCGGCCGGTCCACGACCGGCAGCATCTCCTTGGGGGTGGCCTTGGTGGCGGGCAGGAAGCGGGTGCCGAGCCCGGCGGCGGGGATGACCGCCTTGCTGATTCCTCTGCGGGGTGTGGTCATGGCCGGGACGCTAGCCGGGCGGAGCCCGGACGTACCCGGCTCGCGGGCTGCGGCGGCGTACTCGTCCATCTGTGGGGGTGGACCCGGTGAAGTGGGAAGAAGCATTGACGAGCCACCGTCATTTTACTATTCCATGGGAATTTCCCGAAACTCTCTTCACTCAATCGATGATCGTATTAAGCTTTGACCGTGCTCCGGCGAGGACCCCGCCGCCCTTCGTGTCGTCTTTGCGACAGGGCGTGATCATGTCCCCGGGTTTCGTTGCCTCCGTGTGACCGGGGGCGGCACCATTGAATCTGACAGAGAACGGACGCTGGTTCGTCACATTCAGGGGGATGGCAATGGCTCGCATAGGTATTCGCATCACTACGCTCATTTGTATGCTGACGATTGTCATCGGGGGAACCGTGAGCATTTCCTCGGACGTTCTCGAAGGTCGCGCCCCGGCATTCCTGGCAGGCCCCGGCGACCCGCAGTGCTGCTGACCTGAAGAACCCGGACGGGGGATGGACCAATGGCACAGGAACGAATCGTCGACCCGGACTGCGCGGGTCTGCCGGACTTCTGCTCGGAGGCTTTCGCCTCGCTCGGCCGCGCGGACCAGCGGAACGCGGCCGAAACCTACGTCCGCGGTCTGCTGAACTGCGACGGACGGAAGACCATCCCGCGTCTCGCGGTGGCTTCGCCGGGCCGGAGCGAGCAGTCGCTCCAGCAGTTCATCAACCAGAGTCCGTGGGAGCACGGACCGGTCCGGAAATGGCTCGCCGAGCGGCTCGTCCGCGAGTACCGGCCGGAGGCCTGGGTGGTCGGCGAGTTGGCCTTCCCCAAGCACGGCCGGTACTCGGCGGCGGTCGAGCGGCAGTACGTCCACTCGCACGGCCGGGTCCGGAACTGCCAGTTGGCCATCATGGTCGGCATGCAGGTGGACGGCGTCACGGTGCCGGTGAACTGGAGCCTGACCATCCCCGAGCAGTGGGGCCAGGACGACGAGCGCCGCTCCCGGGCCAAGGTCCCGGAGTGCGAACTCCCGCGACCCTACTGGCAATACCACGTCGAGCTGCTCGACGACATGGCCCTGGACTGGGGCGTTCCCGAGGCGCCGATCCTGCTGGACGCCCGGCACCGCCCGCTGGAGTGGTACCTGGCCGCCCTGGAGATGCGGGCCCAGACCTACCTCGCCCAGGTGAGCCCGAACGAGCTGGTGCAGCCGGCCGACGCCAACTGGTCGCGCGGCAGCGGACGGATCGTCAACGGGCAGGGCGCCCGGGCCCGGGCCCGCACGGTGGCCGACATCGCGGCCGGGGTCGGCAACGTGACCCCGGAGACGCTGTACTGGCGGGACGCCGCCGGCCACACCCTGCGTTCTCAATTCCTGGTCATTCCGGTCCAGGTACTGGTCAGTAGCGGCCGGCCGGCCGGGAGCAAGGCCCTGCTCGCCAATAGGCTGCTCATCGTGGAATGGCCGCTGGGCAAGCCGAGCCCGCGCGGCTACTGGCTCACCAACATCCGGGGCGCCTCGCTGCGGGAATTGGTGAAGTTGGCCAAGCAGGTGGCCCAGGCGACCCCGCAGGCGGCCGAACTGGCGTCCGGTTACGGCCTCTTCGACTACGAGGGCCGGACGTTCAACGGCTGGCACCACCACGCCACCATGGTGAGCGCCGCGCTGGATTACGACATTCTCAACGGTGCCCACCTGGGGCGGCCCGAATTCGACCCGGGCCAGGCCCAGGAGTTGACCGAACTCGCCCGTTGACCCGACGTAGTACGCCGGGCGGCCGTTCGGCCCCGCACCGGCTCCATGCGGGCTGACTAGCCTCGCTCTGGAAAAGCCGCATTTCGACTGGGACGGCGCGCGGAGCCGTGCCCCACGGGAGGTTTCACATGACAGGTCCCGCGCACAGCGCCGATGCCATCGTGGTCGGCGGAGGTCCGGCCGGGCTCTCGGCCGCGCTCTACCTGGCCCGGTACAACCGCTCGGTGCTGGTCTTCGACAGCGGCCACGGCCGGTCCACCCACCACCAGACCAACCGCAACTACCTCGGCTTCCCGAGCGGCATCGCCACCGTGGAGCTGCGTGAGCTGGCGCGCCGTCAGCTGGAGCCGTACGAGCAGGTGCGGATCGTCCACCACACCATCAACGAGGTGTCCGGCGACGGCGACATCGGCTTCACCGTCAAGGCGCAGGGCGGCAGTTGGCACGGCAAGGTGATCGTGCTGGCGACCGGCGTGCTGGACCACTTCCCGCACTTCGAGGGCTGGCAGGAGTACGTCGGCCGGTCGATGTTCTGGTGCATCACCTGCGACGGCTACGAGAACCGCGGCAAGCGGATCCTGGTGGTCGGGCACACCGACGCGGCGGCCGGCGAGGCGATGCAGCTGCACGGGCTCACCGACCGGGTGCAGCTGCTGCTCAACTCCCACAGCAACGACATCAGTCCGAAGTTCGCGGCCCGGCTGGCGGCGGCCGGCATCCCGGTGGTCGACGACCGGATCGACAAGGTCGAGGGTGCGGACGGGCAGATGACCGCCGTCTACACCAAGGGCGGCCTGCGGCTGCCGCTGGACGCGCTGTTCTCCATCCAGGGCGCCAACCCGGAGACCAAGTTGGCCCACCAGCTCGGCATCGACTTCGCCCCCAGCGGCTACATCGCGGTGGACACCGAGCAGAAGACCTCGGTGGCCGGGGTCTACGCGGCCGGTGACGTCACCGCGCTGCACTCGCACCAGGTGACCGCCGCCGTGCACGAGGGCGCCCAGGCGGCCTCGGCGGCCAACTACTTCCTGTACCCGCCGGAGCTGAAGGCGGACTGACGGTCGGTCAGCGACCGGGGGCCGCCGGCCGGACGGGCCGGGGCCCCGCACCGGCCGTCCGGATCCGGGCGGCCGGCCCGAGTGATCTGGAAGGAAACCGAGATGACCGACTGGACCGTGGTGGGGGACACCAACGGCTACCCCACCACCGCCACCTGCGGGCACCTGGGCGAGGCGGCCGACGTCAAGCCCTCGACCCTGGAGGGCTGTGAGGACTGCCTGCGCGAGGGCACCCGCTGGCTGCACCTGCGCGAGTGCCTGGTCTGCGGGCACGTCGGCTGCTGCGACCAGTCGCCGCGCCGGCACGCCACCGCGCACTGGCACGCCACCAAGCACCCGCTGGTCCGCTCGTTCCAGCCGGACGAGGACTGGGCCTGGTGCTACCCCGACTCGCTCTTCCTGCTCCCCGCCGAGCTGGCATGAGCAGGCACCAGGTGGTCCGGGACCACTGCCTCGCCCCCGGCCGGCCGGTGGACGCGCCGCCCAGCGGCGCCCGGTACAGCCGGATGCTGCCGGACCTGCCGGCCCTGGACTCGCGTCCGGAGGAGCTGTTCAAGGCCGGATCACCGGGCGGCGTCTGCGACGCCGCCCGGTTCCCGCTGCGTGCGGGGGTGGACGACGCGGCGGGCGCGGCCGGCTGGCCGTTCTTCGGCCAGTTCATCGCGCACGACATCACCGCCGACCGCTCGCCGATCGCGGCCCAGGCCGACGTGGCGGCGCTGCGCAACGTCCGCTCGCCCAAGCTCAACCTCGAACTCGTGCACGCGGACGGCCCGGTGGGCTCGCCGTTCCTCTACGACGCCACCGACCCGGCCAAGCTGATCACCTCCCAGGACGGCACCGACGTGCCGCGCAACTGGCAGGGCACCGCGCTGATCGGCGACCCGCGCAACGACGTGCACCGCTTCGCCGCCCAGCTCCACCTGGCCTTCCTGAACGCGCACAACGGACTGGTGGACCGGCTCCGCGAGGACGGGGTGCCGGAGGCCGAGCTGTTCGACGAGGCCCGCCGCGCGCTCACCTGGCACTACCAGTGGATCGTGGTGCACGACTACCTGCCCCGGCTGATCGGCCCGGAGCTGACGGCCCAGATCCTGGACGGCGGGCCGAAGTTCTTCGCGCCCGCGCCCGGCGAGGCGTTCATCCCGCTGGAGTTCGCCGACGCCGCGTTCCGCTACGGGCACGGCCAGATCCGGCACCGCTACCGGATGACCCGGGACGGGCTCCAGTACCCGCTGTTCCCGCACCTGTTCGGCCACGGGCCGATCCCGCCGGAGCACGTGGTGGACTGGGCGATGCTGTTCGACGTCCCCGGCGAGCCGCCGGCCCAGCGGGCCAAGCGGATCGACGGCGGTCTGCCGACCAGCCTGATCTCGCTGCCGGAGGACATCACCGGCGAGGTGGACCAGGCCGAGCTGCGCTCGCTGGCCGTCCGCGACCTGCTGCGCGGCCAGGCCACCGCGCTGCCCTCCGGGGAGTCGGTGGCCGAGCGCTTCGACGCGGCCGTGCTCGCCCCGGACGAGGTCGGGCCGGAGTGGGCCGGCGGCACGCCGCTCTGGCTCTACATCCTCAAGGAGGCCCAGGTCCGGCACCAGGGCGACAGCCTGGGCGAGGTGGGCGGCCGGATCGTCGGCGAGGTGCTGATCGGCCTGCTGCGCGCCGACGGCGAGTCCTACCTGGCGGCCGACCCGGGCTGGCAGCCGACGCTGCCCTCCGTCGGGGACGGCTTCACCCTGGTCGATCTGCTCCGGTTCGCCGGAGCCACCGGAGTCCGCGACGCGACTTGACGGACATTCACGGGCGAGTCCCGGGTGAATTCCCGGGGCTCGCTCCGTGATTGACCGAACAGAATTCCGGTGGCGATGATGAATTCGTCAAGCTGCCCGCCGGAATCCCGGTGCATCGACATGGAGGTCGCACGTGAAGTCCGAGGTCATGCGTTTCACGTTCATGGACGCCATCGCCGGACGAGTGGTGGAATTCCGTCCGGAGGACCGGGTCTTCGGCCTGAAGACCATCGACGGCCGTGATTTCGACGTCAAGCTCAGTGACGGGATGTCGGCGGAGCTCCTGCGGAACCTCGACGAGCCCTACGCGGACGCCGGCGGCCACGTGGACGACCTGCTCCAGCCCGGCCAGCAGGTCTTCGTCTACGGGGTCTTCTACCCGGAGGGCGGCGCCTACTCCTTCGAGGCCAAGAAGCTGACCTTCGTCGGCCGCGGCCCGGAGGACTACAACTACGAGAAGGCCAACTGGTGGATCAACCAGATCGACTCGCTGGCCCGGTTCTACCGGCGCGCGCAGTTCGGTGACGGCGAGATCGACTACAAGGACTACCGGACCAACATCCGGCTCGGCGGCGACAAGGCGGCCAGCCACGTCCAGGAGACCGACACCATCTCCCGGATGGTCTACGGCATGGCCTCGGCCTACATGCTGACCGGCAACGAGGACTACCTCGAGGTGGCCGAGCGCGGCACCAAGTACCTGCGCGACCACATGCGCTTCGTGGACCGCGAGTCCAACGTCGTGTACTGGTACCACGGCATCAAGGTCGAGGGCGACTACGAGAAGAAGCTGCTCACCTCGGAGTTCGACGACGACTACGACGCCATTCCGATGTACGAGCAGATCTACGCGCTGGCCGGCCCGACCCAGACCTTCCGGGTCACCGGTGACCGCCGGATCGCCTCCGACATCGACTCCACCATGCGGCTGTTCGAGCAGTACTACCGCGACTACGAGGGCGGCGGCTACTTCTCGCACATCGACCCGGTGCTGCTCTCCCCCCACCACGACTCGCTGAAGTTCAACAAGTCGCGGAAGAACTGGAACTCGGTCGGCGACCACGCCCCGGCGTACCTGATCAACCTGCTGCTGGCCACCGGTGACGAGCGCCACGCGGAGATGCTGGAGCGCACCTTCGACACCATCGTCGAGCACTTCCCGGACTACCAGGCCAGCCCGTTCGTCAACGAGCGGTTCAACACCGACTGGTCGCAGGACCTCGGCCACACCTGGCAGCAGGACCGCGCGGTGGTCGGGCACAACCTGAAGATCGCCTGGAACCTGATGCGGATGAACTCCTACAAGGAGAAGGACTCCTACAAGGAGCTGGCCGAGAAGATCGGGCAGATCATGCCGGCGGTCGGCAGCGACCAGCAGCGCGGCGGCTGGTACGACGTGGTCGAGCGCAAGCTGGCGGACGGCCAGGAGTTCCACCGCTTCGCCTGGCACGACCGCAAGGCGTGGTGGCAGCAGGAGCAGGCGATCCTGGCCTACCTGATCCTCGGCGGCACGGTCGGCGGTGACGCCTACCGCGAGGAGGCCCGCCAGGCGACCGGCTTCTACAACACCAACTTCCTCGACCACGACGAGGGCGCGGTCTACTTCAACGTGCTGGCCAGCGGCCTGCCCTACCTGCTCGGCACCGAGCGGCTCAAGGGCAGCCACTCGATGAGCATGTACCACTCGGCGGAGCTCTGCTACCTCGCCGCGGTGTACACCAACCTGCTCAACACCGGTCAGCCGCTGAACCTCTGGTTCAAGCCGCGGGCCGACGCCGACCGCACCCTGCGGGTCTCGCCGGACCTGCTGCCGGCCGGCCGGGTCGAGCTGACCCGGGTCGAGATCGAGGGCAAGGAGTGGGACCGGTTCGACGCCAAGAACCTCACCGTCGAACTGCCCGACTCGGCCTACGCGCTCACGGTGAAGGTGGAGCTGACCCCGGTCGGCTGAGTACTCGTCAGGGGCTGTCGTCCCCGGGGCATGCGGGCCCCGGGAACGACAGCCCCTGACGCCTTCCTCGGCACATTTCGGCGAGCACACGACAAACCGGCACACGACAAACCGGCACGCGACGAGCGGGCACGCGACGGGCGGGCACTCGACCGCGGGCACACAACGGCGGGCACACAACGGCTCTGGGAGGAACCGGACGTGGACACGGATCACAGAGGCAAGGCGGCGGCGGAGTTCGCCACCGACCGGATAGCGGGCTACGACGTACGGCCGGGCGCCCCCTACCCGTTCGGGGCGACCTACGTGCCGGGCGGGGTGAACTTCTCGGTCTACTCCAGCCGGGCGGACGACGTCTCGCTGGTGCTCTTCAAGCCGGGCGAGGTCACGCCGGTCGCCGAGATCCCGATCCCGGACGAGTACCGGGTCGGCGGGGTCTGGGCGATCACCGTGCTGGGCATCGGCGAGGGCGACGTGGACTACGGCTACCGGGTCTTCGGGCCGACCCGGCCGGCCCCCGGCGATCGCTTCGACCCGGCGGCGGTGCTGCTCGACCCGTACGCCAAGGCCGTCACCGGCCGGGACGTCTGGGGCGAGGAGCCGGACTGGAACAACCAGAACCAGTACCGGGCCAGGCTGACCGCCGACCACTTCGACTGGCAGGGCGACCACCCGCTCCGGCTGCCCGCCGAGGACCTGGTGGTCTACGAGCTGCACGTGCGCGGCTTCACCCGGCACGAGTCGGCCGGGGTGGCCGAGCCGGGCACCTTCGCCGGGCTGCGCGAGAAGATCCCCTACCTCAGGGAACTCGGGGTCAACTGCGTCGAGTTGATGCCGGTCTTCGAGTTCGACGAGTTCGAGAACAGCCGGACCAGCCCGACCACCGGTGACCTGCTGCTGAACTACTGGGGCTACTCCACGGTGGGCTTCTTCGCCCCCAAGGCCGGCTACGCGGCCGGCGGCGCGGCCGGCCGGCAGCGCGAGGAGTTCAAGGAGCTGGTCCGGGACCTGCACGCCAACGGCATCCAGGTGATCCTGGACGTGGTCTTCAACCACACCGCCGAGGGCAACGAGCACGGCCCGACCATCCACTTCCGGGGCCTGGACAACAGCACCTACTACCAGCTCACCCCGGACGGCTACTACCAGAACTTCAGCGGCACCGGGAACACCTTCAACTGCAACAACCCGGTGGTCCGCGACTACATCCTCTCCTGCCTGCGGTACTGGGCCAGCGAGTACCACGTGGACGGCTTCCGCTTCGACCTGGCCTCCATCCTGGACCGGGGCGAGGACGGCACCCCGCTGGAGAACCCGCCGCTGCTGGAGGCGCTCTCCTACGACCCGCTGCTCAAGGACTGCGTGCTGATCGCCGAGGCCTGGGACGCCGGCGGCCTCTACCAGGTCGGCGCGTTCCCGAACTACGGCCGCTGGGCCGAGTGGAACGGCAAGTACCGGGACGTGCTGCGGCGCTTCCTCAAGGGCGAGCCCGGCACCGTCGGCGAGCTGGCCACCCGGCTGGTCGGCTCGCCCGACCTCTACGGCACCCGGGGCACCACCGCCTCGGTCAACTTCGTCACCTGCCACGACGGCTTCACCCTCACCGACCTGTTCTCGTACAACGAGCGGCACAACGAGGCGAACGGCGAGTACAACCGGGACGGCAACTCCGACAACGACTCGTGGAACTGCGGCGCCGAGGGGCCGACCGAGGACCACGAGGTGCTGGCGCTGCGGCGGCGGCAGGCCAAGAACGCCATGGTGCTGCTGCTCACCAGCCAGGGCATCCCGATGATCCTGGCCGGCGACGAGTTCGGGAACACCCAGGGCGGCAACAACAACGCCTACTGCCAGGACGGCGAGATCTCCTGGCTGACCTGGCCGCAGAGCGACGAGGCGGACGGCCTGCGGCGCTTCACCACCCAGCTGATCCGGCTGCGGCAGGAGCACGCGGTGCTCCGCCGGGCCACCCACCCGACCGGCACCGACGCCATCCCCGGCTACCCGGACGTGAGCTGGCACGGCACCCGCGCCTGGCAGCCGGACTGGTCGGAGGGCGACCGGGTGCTCGCGGTGATGCGCTGCGGTGAGCACGAGGACGGCTCGGCCGACTTCGTCTACGTCGCGGCCAACGCGCACTGGGAGGGCCTGGAGCTCGAACTCCCGGACCTGCCGGGCGACATGCGCTGGCACCGGGCGGCCGACACCTCGGCCGAGGAGCCCGAGGACATCAGCGCACCGGGGGCCGAGCCGGCCCTGGAGGACCAGCTGCGCTACCCGATCGGTCCGCGCTCGGCGGTGGTCCTGGTCGGCCGCCGCAACGACGGCTGACCGGGCCAGGGGGGAGAAGGGGGACGACCATGACGACCACGGACACCACGGGCGGTGCGGCGGAGCCGGGCCCGAGACGGCACGGCGGCAGCACGGTGCGGATCAGGGTCGGCGGCGAGCTGGACGCGCTGGGCACGCCCGGCTTCCGCCGCCAGCTGGACAGCCTGGCCCAACGCCGGGAGATCGGACGGCTGGTGGTCGACCTGTCGACCGTGCGCTACCTCTCCTCGGCCGGGCTGCGCTCGCTGCTCTACCTGCGCCAGCGCTTCCCGGAGCCGGTCTCCATCGCGCTCGCGGGCGTGCAGGAGCCGGTCGGGCGCACGCTCCGGCTGGCCGGCTTCCAGCGCGGTCTGGAGCTGACCGGCGACGGCTACGGCGGGGACGACGGCCGGGCGGCGGCCTGACGGACGGCGGTCCGACGCGGTGACGGTCCGAGGCGGTGACGGTCGGAGGCGGTGACGGTCCGACGCGGTGACGGTCTGACGCGGTGACAGGGAAGGGCCCCGGTACCAGGGTTGGTACCGGGGCCCTTCGCCGTGCCACGGGCACGACAGGGGCTCAGGAGAGCCGGATGCCGCTCAGCTCCGCGCAGGCGGCGAGCAGGGCCTCCTGCACCTCCGGGTCCCGGGTCTGCGGCAGCGCCTCGTCCAGGAACCGCATGTGCCGCAGGTAGCTCCCGCTGACCTGCGCGGCCGGGTCGTCCGAGCCGGCCAGCCAGACCTGGGTGGCCGCTCCGGTGGCCAGGTCGGTGGGCGCCGAGCTGCCGCCCATCCGGGAGCGCACCCAGCCGGGGCAGACCGCGTTGCTCTGCACCTCGGGGTGGCGGCGGGCCACCGCGAAGGCCAGCGCCAGGTCGGCCAGCTTGGAGTCGCAGTAGGCGCCGGTGCCGTCCCAGCGGCGGCGGGTGCGCTGGAGGTCGGTGAGGTCGATGGTGCCGCCCTCGGACATCCCGGAGGAGAGGTAGACCAGCCGCTGCGGCAGCGGGATCAGCGCGGTGAGCACGTACGGCGCCAGCACGTTGACCTGGAAGGTGGTCTCCAGGCCGTCCTCGGAGACCTGGCGCGGGCTGCCGGTGCGGGAGATCCCGGCGTTGTGCACGACGGCGTCGTACGGGCCCACCGCGGTGGCCTGCTTGGCGAGTTCGACGGTCTGGCTGAGCGAGGCGAGGTCGCCGACCACCACGTCCACCGCGTCCGGGACGGCCCGGCGGGCGTCCTCGGCGCGCTGGGCGTTGCGGGCGTGCAGCACCACGGCGTGGCCCTGGGCGGCGAGCATGGTGGCGGTCTGCCGGCCGATGCCGTCGGCGGAGCCGGTGACGAGGATGCGCTTCATGTGCGTTCACTCCTTGAGTGGTCGGTGATGCCGGGGGAGCGGGGAACTGCTGCCGTTCCGCTGCGCGCAGTTCCTCGCGCCGCTGGGTGCCTGCCCGTCCGGGCGTTACCCGGGGACCAGCCAGCAGGTGCTGAGGGCCGGGAGGTGCAGCTCCGCGGACCAGGGTTGGGCGTGGTGCGGGGTGGCGGTGGCGCGGAGGTCGGCGGGGCGGGTGCCGGTGCCGGTGTAGGGGGCGGCGTCGGTGTCCAGCAGGACCTGCCAGCGGCCGGGGCGGGGGAGGCCGGTCCGGTGGGCGGGCCAGGCGGTGCCGGACAGGTTGGCGACGCAGACCAGCGGGGTGCCGTCGGGGGCGCGGCGCAGGAAGGCGTAGACGTTGTGCCCGGCGTCGTCGGCGTCCAGCCAGCGGAAGCCCTCCGGGGCCGGGTCCTGGGCCCAGAGGGCGGGGGAGTCGCGGTAGGCCCGGTTCAGGTCGGCGACCAGCCGCCGGACGCCGAGCCGGCCGGTCTCCTCCGGGCCGGGCCACGGGAGGCCGTAGGGCTCGCTCCACTCGCCCGGGTCGCCGTTCTCCCCGCCCATGAACAGCAGGTTCTTCCCCGGCAGGGCCCACATCAGGCCGAACATCGCCCGTAGGTTGGCGAGTTGGGCGGCCTCGTCGCCGGGCATCCGGCCGCGCAGCGAGCCCTTGCCGTGCACCACCTCGTCGTGGCTGAGTGGCAGGACGAAGTTCTCCGTCCAGGCGTAGGTGGTGGAGAAGGTGATGCCGTGGTGGTGGTGCTCGCGGTACACCGGGTCCTGCCGGAAGTAGTCCAGCGTGTCGTGCATCCAGCCGAGGTTCCACTTGAAGTCGAAGCCCAGGCCGCCGTCCCGCAGCGGGGCGGTGACGCCGGGCCAGGTGGTGGACTCCTCGGCGATGGTGAGCACGCCGGGGAAGCGGCCGTGCACCGTCTCGTTGAGCGCGCGGAGGAAGGCGACCGCCTCCAGGTCCTCCCGGCCGCCCTCCCGGTTGGGCTCCCAGGTGCCGGGCGGGCGGGAGTAGTCCAGGTAGAGCATCGAGGCCACCGCGTCCACCCGCAGGCCGTCGACGTGGAACTCCTCGCACCAGTAGAGGGCGTTGGCGATCAGGAAGTTGGCCACCTCGGGGCGGCCGTAGTCGAAGACCAGGGTGCCCCAGTCGGGGTGCTCGCCCCGGCGCGGGTCGGGGTGCTCGTAGAGCGGGTGGCCGTCGAAGCGGCCGAGCGCGAAGTCGTCCCGGGGGAAGTGGGCGGGCACCCAGTCGAGGATCACGCCGATGCCGGCCCGGTGCAGCGAGTCGACCAGGTACCGGAAGTCGTCGGGGGAGCCGAAGCGGGAGCTCGGGGCGTAGAAGCCGGTGACCTGGTAGCCCCAGGAGCCGCCGTAGGGGTGCTCCATCACCGGCAGCAGCTCGACGTGGGTGAAGCCCTGCTCGCGGACGTAGGAGGTGAGCTGGGCGGCCAGCTGACGGTAGGTCAGGCCGGGGCGCCAGGAGCCGAGGTGGACCTCGTAGACGCTCAGCGGCCGGCGGCGCGGGTCGGCGGCGGCCCGGCGGATCATCCACTCCCGGTCGCTCCAGCGGTACCGCGAGGCGTACACCACGCTGTCCGGGCCGGGCGGCAGCGGGGCGGAGCGGGCGCACGGGTCGGCCTTGGCCCGGTGCACGCCGTCGGCGCCGAGCAGTTCGAAGCGGTAGCGCTGGCCGGCCTCGGCGCCGGGCAGGAAGGCGGTCCAGTAGTCGGTGGTGCCGATCCGGTGCAGCGGCACCGGGGCGCGGCCGCCGGTCACCTGCCCCGTCACCTCGCCCGCCACCGCGACCCGGTGGGCGCGTGGCGCCCAGAGGGTGAAGGAGACGCCGGGGCGGCCGTCCGGGCCGGTGCCGGGATGGGCGCCGAGCACCTCCCAGAGCCGTTGGTGGGTGCCCTCGGCGAGCAGGTGCAGGTCGAGCGGCCCGGGCCCGGTGGCCGACGGTTCGTCAGCTGCCCGGCCGGGCCCGGCGATTGACTGGGCCACGGCAATTCCTTCGGTCGGGGACACCGTGGAATTCTCGCAGCCCAGGGCATTCCATGGGGGATTTCCGGGCGGAAAATGTGCACTCCGACATTGCCCGGCAAGGGACTTGACGTAATGTGCCAGGCCATTTCGCGGTGAGTGCCGACCGGCCCGGATGGCCGTTGACCCGGGTCGGGGGCTGTCCCAGGATTTGAGGGCAGGCAGTGCCAAGCCTCGAAATCGGAGTAGCCATGACGAAGAAAGTTCTCGTACTCCTGTCGGAGTACGGCTATTGGGGCGAGGAACTCGTCGGCCCGCTGTACGCATTCGACAAGCAGGGTTACGAGGTGACCTTCGCGACCCCCACCGGCAAGCGGGCGCACGCCCTGCCGCCGAGCATGGACCCGGGTTTCGTCGACCCGCCGCTCGGCCGCAGCGTGGTCTCCGCCGAGGTGGCCAAGGTGGTCGTGGACCTGGAGGCGTCGGACCGGCTGGACAGCCCGGAGGACCTCTCCTCCTGGATCCCGACCCGCCCGTACACCAGCGACGAGGGCTACCTCCGCAAGCTGGAGGCGTACAACAACGCGGTCAACGACGGTCTGACCGAGCGGCTGGCCGAGTACGACGCCCTGCTGATCGTCGGCGGCAGCGGTCCGATCGTCGACCTGGCCAACAACGGCCGGGTGCACGACGTGATCCTGAACTTCCTGCACGCGGACAAGCCGATCGGCGCCGAGTGCTACGGCGTGGCCTGCCTGGCCTTCGCCCGTGACTGGGAGGACCGGAAGAGCATCATCTCCGGCAAGCACGTCACCGGGCACTGCAAGGAGTACGACTACAAGGACGGCACCGGCTTCCTGGGCACCGACTTCGTGATGGGCCCGCCGCCGTACCCGCTGGAGTACATCCTGCGCGACGCCACCGCCCCCGAGGGCCGCTACCACGGCAACTTCGGCAAGGAGATCTCGGTGATCGTCGACTACCCGTTCATCACGGGCCGTTCGACCCCGGACTCCTACCGCACCGGCGAGAAGATGGTCGAGGTCCTGGAAGACGGCCTGACCCGCTACGGCTGGTAAGGGAGCTTCTGTGACCAGGCTCGGCAAGAACGCCATCATCGAGCAGCTGCTCGCCGACGGCATCACCCACATGTTCGGCAACCCGGGCACGGTGGAGCAGGGCTTCCTGGACGCCCTGGAGGAGTACCCGGACTTCCACTACGTGCTGACCCTGCAGGAGACGGTGGCGGCCGGCATCGCGGACGGCTTCGCCCGGGCCACCGGTGGCCCCGCGCTGCTCCAGCTGCACAGCGGCGTCGGCCTCGGCAACGGCATCGGCATGATGTACCAGTCCAAGCGCGGGCACGCGCCGCTGGTGGTCATCGCCGGCGAGTCCGGCATCGAGTACGACGCGATGGACGCCCAGATGGCCGCCGACCTGGTCGCGATGGCCCGGCCGGTGACCAAGTGGGCCACCCGGGTGGTCGATCCGCGCTCGCTGCTGCGGGTGCTGCGCCGCGCGGTGAAGACCGCGATGACCGAGCCGCGCGGCCCGGTGTTCGTGGCGCTGCCGATGGACATCCTGGACGCGCCCAACGACGAGCCGGTCGTCCCGACGGTCATCCCCGACCGCCGGACGCTGCCGGCCCCGGCCCTGGTGGCCGAGGCGGCGGCGCTGCTGGCGCCGGCCAAGAAGCCGGTGCTGCTGGTCGGCGACGGCATCTCCGTCTCCGGAGCCGAGCCCGAACTGCTGCGCGTGGCCGAGAAGTTGGGCGCCGACGTGTGGTTCGTGGACTCCTCCGAGGCGCACCTGCCGGCTGACCACCCGCTGGCCCGTGGCGCGATCGGCCACATGTTCGGCATGGTCAGCCGGGCGGCGGTGCGCGAGGCGGACGCGGTGCTGATCGTGGGGACCTACGTGTTCCCCGAGGTCTTCCCCGACCTGGTCACCCCGTTCGCCGAGGGCGCCCCGGTGGTGCACGTCGACCTCGACGACTACGAGATCGCCAAGAACCACCCCGTCACGCTGGGCCTGGTCGCCGACCCGAAGCTCACCCTGGACGCCCTGGCCACCGCGCTGGACGGGCTGCGCACGCCCGAACAGGACGCCGCGGCCCGGGAGTTCATCGAGCAGCGGCGCACCGAGCAGGCCGCCAAGGCGCAGGCGCCGGACGACACCCTGATCGGTGCCTTCCTGGCGAAGCTGGGCCAGGAGGCCCCGGAGGACCTGATGGTCTTCGACGAGGCACTCACCGCCTCGCCGTACATCATCCGGTACCTCAACCCCCGGCTGCCCGGGCACTACTTCGCCACCCGGGGCGGCTCGCTGGGCGTCGGCATCCCGGGCGCGGTGGGCATGAAGATCGCCCACCCGGAGAAGACCGTGGTCGGCTTCACCGGCGACGGCGGCTCGATGTACACCTACCAGGCGCTGTGGACCGCCGTCCGGCACGAGGTGCCGGCCGTCTTCGTGGTCTGCAACAACCACCGGTACGAGCTGCTGAACAAGAACATCGACCAGTACTGGGTCGAGCGGGACATCGCCAAGCACGAGTTCCCGCACTCCTTCGACCTCTCCCACCCGGAGATCGACTTCGTCGGCCTGGCCCGCTCGCTGGGCGCCGACGCCGTCCGGCTTGACAAGCCGGACCAGATCGACGACGTGGTGGAGCGGATGCTGACCACCCGTCGGCCGCTGCTGGTCGAGCTGCTCACCGACGACACCCGCTGACCGGCAGCCCCCGGCTGACCGGCAGTCCATCGCAGGAGATCACATGGCACTGACCGAGACGGCGATCAAGACCATGGTCGCCGACTGGTACCGCGCGCTGGACCAGCACGTGCCGCTGGAGACCGCGCTGACCTACCTGGTCGACGAGGGCCTGGAGATGCGCTTCCCGGAGACCACCTCCCGGGGCCACGCCGGCTTCGCCGACTGGTACAAGGCCGTCACCAACCGCTTCTTCGACGAGGTGCACACCGTCACCTCGACCGAGGTGAGCAACCTGACCGAGACCACCGCCGACGTCAAGGTGGTCGTCAACTGGCAGGCGAAGATCTGGGACGCGCCCGGCCCGAAGAGCGCCTGGCTCGGCTTCGACGCCTACCAGACCTGGGTGGTGGCGGCCGGCCCGGACGGCGCCCCGCAGATCCAGATCTACATCGTGGACTCCCTCGACCCGATGCCGGGCTCGGCCTCGCTCTGAGAGTCCTTCCGCACGTCAACTCACCCACCGCAGCAACGAACCGAGAGGCACTCACATGTCCAACACCGACATCATCCTGAAGATGTACGAGTACTTCGGCACCGGCGACATGGACAAGATCAAGAGCGACCTCTTCCACGAGGAGATCGTCTGGAACATGCCGGGCCACCACCCGCTGTCCGGCTCGATGAAGGGCGCGGACGAGGTCATCGCCTTCTTCGCGGACCTCTTCCAGGCCGGCATCTCGGTCGACAACGTGCACTTCGGCGAGCTGGACAACGGCACCGTCGTCGAGAAGCACAGCGGCCACGGCGAGTCCGAGGGCGTCCAGTACCTCTTCCCGACCTGCACCACCTACGGCATCGAGGACGGCAAGATCCGCGAGGTCCAGGTGCACACCGCCGACCAGCACGGCGTGGACCGCTACATGTGGAGCCGCTTCCAGCTCAAGGGCATCGCCGCCCGTCTGGCGGGCTGACCCATGGCCGAGGACGTCACTCCCGAGCTGGTCAACGCCGCCTACGAGGCGCTCGCCACCGGCGACCGGGGCCAGATCGAGAAGTACTGGGACGAGTCCATGCGCTGGCTGGTCCCCGGCAACCACCAGCTGGCCGGCTGGTGGGAGGGCCTGGACGGGTTCTTCGACTTCATGACCCGGGTCGGCGAGCTCTCCGGCGGCAGCTTCGTGATGACCCGCAGCGCGATCTGCACCGCCGACGGCTGGTCGGCCGACGTCTCCTACAACCTGGGCACCCGGGTCACCGCGGAGGAGGGGAGCATCTCCCCGTACGACCGCCTGGAGATCGACGTCGTCCACGTCCTCAAGTGGGAGAACGGCAAGGTCGTCGAGGGTCGCGGCGCGATATTCGGCGACGGCACCACCCAGTTCAACCAGTTCTGGTCGCAGCTCGCGACCAACGCCGTGCGCGTCTGAGCGCCGGGTAGTACCAGCCCGGTTCGGGCTCACACAGATGCGGAAGGGCACCGTGGTGGACACCAGGGAAGTAGTGACCTCGTACTACCAGCTCGCCAACGCCGGGGACTGGGACGCCTGGTGCGACCTGTTCGCGGTCGACCAGGTGATGGACGAGCAGCTCGCCGGGCACGTCGAGGGGCGGGAGACGCTCCGGGGGATGATGAAGGGCTTCCCGGAGATGTACGCGTCGTTCCAGAACGTGCCGGCCCACTTCGTGGTGGACGGCGAGCAGGCGGCCGTGGTCTCGAAGATCACCGCCGAGACGCCGGCCGGCGGCCGGGTCGAGGCGAACGTCGTGAACTACTTCCGGGTGGTGGACGGCCTGATCAGCTACATGGCCAACTTCCACGACACGGTGCCCTTCCGCGCCGTCCTCGGCACGCCGGACGGTGCGTCATGAGCGCTCCGGCCGAGTACGACTACATCGTGGTCGGCGGTGGCACCGCCGGGTCGGTGGTCGCCAACCGGCTGTCCGAGGACCCGGACGTCAAGGTCCTGGTGCTGGAGGCCGGCGGCGCGTTCGTCCCGGCCAACGTGGACGCCGCACCACTGTGGTACACACTGCTCGGGTCCTCGGTGGACTGGGGCTACCAGACCGTGCCACAGGCCGGGTTGAACGGCCGGACGGTCTACGAGCCGCGCGGCAAGCTGCCCGGCGGCTCCAGCAACCTCTACATCATGATGCACATCGAGGGTCACCCCTCGGACTTCGACAACTGGGCCTACCAGGGTGCGGCCGGCTGGTCCTACGCGGACCTGAAGCCCTACTTCGCCAAGCTCCGCGAGCTGCAGACCGTCACCTCGGCGGCCGACGGCGACCCGCACCCGCTGTCCCGCACCTTCATCGACGCCGCCAAGGGACTCGGCCACCGCGAGGTGGACGACTTCAACGGCCCGGAGATGATCGGGGCCGGCTGGCACCACATCGACGTCGAGAACGGCCGCCGCAAGGGCGCCCTGCAGTCCTTCCTGGAGCCGGCCCTGCCCCGGCCCAACCTGACCCTGCGCACCTCGGCCACCGCCACCAAGCTGGTCTTCGAGGGCAACCGCTGCGTCGGCGTGACGTACCGTCAGGAGGCCGAGACCATCCCCGAGGGGGACGGCCGGCTGCTGTCCGCCGCCACCCAGGCGGAGCCCGGCGTGCACACCGTGCGGGCCGCCCGTGAGGTGATCGTCTGCCAGGGCGCGATCGAGTCGCCCAAGCTGCTCCAGCTCTCCGGGCTCGGCCCGGCCAAGCTGCTGGCCGAGCACGGCATCCCGGTGGTCGCCGACCTGCCCGGCGTGGGCGAGAACTTCCACAACCACGTGCTCACCGGCCTGATCGCCGAGACCACGGCCCCGCCCCGGGAGGGGCACCAGAACCTCTCCGAGTCCGCGCTGTTCGCGGTCTCGCAGCCCGGCATGATCGCGCCGGACCTGCAACTCGCCTTCGTGCACGTGTCGTTCGACATCATCGTGGGCGCCGGCCACCCGAACGCGGTCTCCATCCTGCCCGGCGTGGTCCGTCCCACCTCGCGCGGCTCGATCCGGCTCGCCAGCGACGACCCGTTCGCCAAGCCGCTGGTCGACCCGAACTACTTCGGCGACCAGTCGGACGTGGACCGGATGGTCCAGGGCTTCAAGCTGGCCCGCGACATCTTCGCCGCGCCGGAGTTCAAGGGCCACCTCAAGGGCGAGCTGCTGCCCGGCCCGGAGGTGCGCACCGACAAGGAGATCGAGCAGTTCGTCCGGGACCGCGCGGACTGCTACCACCACCAGGCCGGCTCCTGCCGGATGGGCATCGACGACCTGGCCGTGGTCGACCCGCAGCTGCGGGTGCGCGGCGTCGAGGGCGTCCGGGTGGTGGACGCCAGCGTGATGCCGGCCGTCCCGTCCGGCAACTGCCACAGCGCGATCGTCGCCATCGCCGAGCGCGCGTCCGACCTGATCAAGGAGGCGCGCCGTGGGTGACCTGGTGCTGCGCGAGGGCCCGCTGACCGGCACGAAGATCGCCGTGCTGATCGAGAGCGACTACTTCGAGCCGGAGATCCACTACTACCAGCGCCGGTTCGCCGAGGAGGGCGCCGAGGTCCACTTCCTCACCCGGCTCTGGGGCCAGGACGCGATCACCTTCACCGGCCACGAGTGGCGGACGCCGTTCACCGCGACCGAGTCCTTCGAGGGCCTGAGCGACGAGGAGCTGCGCTCCTACGCCGCCGTCATCGTGCCCTCCGGGATGGTCTCGGACCGGCTGCGCTACACCGAGGACGTGGACGTGCTGGCCCCGGCGGCCGAGTTCGTCAAGCGCGCCTTCGACGAGCCCTCGGTGCTCAAGGGCATCATCTGCCACGGCTTCTGGCTGCTCGCCACCGTCCCGGAGACCATCCGGGGCCGCAAGGTGGTCTGCCACAACAACCTGGTCGGCGACGTCCGGAACATGGGCGCCGAGTACGTGGACTCCGACGTGGTGCTGGACGGCGACGACCTGGTGACCGGCCGGACCGGACAGCACGCGCACCTGTTCGCCCGTCAGATCATCGACATCCTGGCCGCCCGCCGGAGTGCGGCATGAGCGCGGAGGGCGGCCTGCGCTGGTCGCACGCCGCGCTCAACTGCACCGACCAGAAGGTGACCGAGGAGTTCTACCACCGCTGGTTCGGCTTCGAGCGGGCCCGCACGGTGGACCTGGGCGACCAGCAGATCGTCTTCCTGAAGCAGGGTCAGGTCTACCTCGAACTGTTCGCGGCGGGAGCCGGCGAGCGGCCCGACGTAACGAAGGACGGCCCTTCTACGGCCGGAACGGTGCGACACCTCGCCTTCCAGACCGCAGACCTGACAGAGTTCTTGTCCGGGCTGGACGAGGACGTGCCGGTCTCCCTGGGCCCGCTCTCCTTCGACGACTTCATCCCCGGGTGGCGCAGCATCTGGCTGACCGACCCGGACGGTGTGGTGGTCGAGGTCAGCGAGGGCTACCGGGACGACCCGTCGGCCCACGCGCACGCGCACTGACCCGGCCGCGACGGGCCATCAGCAGGGGAGGGATTACCAGATGCGTTACCGACTTCTGGGACGCAGTGGTCTGAGGGTGTCCGAGCTGTTCCTCGGCACCATGACCTTCGGCGAGGACTGGGGCTTCGGTGCCTCCGTCGAGGAGAGCCGCAAGCTCTTCGAGGCGTACGCCGAGGCCGGCGGGAACGTGATCGACACCGCCAACCGGTACACCGAGGGCAGCAGCGAGAAGATCCTCGGCGAGCTGCTCGGCGCGGACCGCGACCGCTTCGTGCTGGCCACCAAGTACACCCTGACCGATGACGGCACCGACCCGAACGCCTCGGGCAACCACCGCAAGAACCTGGTCCGTTCGCTGGACCAGAGCCTCAAGCGGCTGAACACCGACCGGATCGACCTGCTCTGGGTGCACATCTGGGACCCGGCCACGCCGATCGAGGAGACCATGCGGGCCCTGGACGACCAGGTCCGGGCCGGCAAGGTGCAGTACATCGGCATCTCGGACTCCCCGGGCTGGGTGGTGGCCCGCGCCAACACCCTGGCCGAATGGCGTGGTTGGACCCCCTTCGTGGGCGTCCAGGTGCCGTTCAGCCTGGTCAAGCGGGACGCCGACCGGGAGATCATGCCGATGGCGGAGGCGATGGGCGTCTCGGTGGCGGCCTGGTCGCCGCTCTCCGGCGGGCTGCTCTCCGGCAAGTTCAGCCGGGGCGAGGTCACCGGCCACACCCGGGTGAACCAGCGGGACATCTCGCCCCGCGACCTCGCGGTGGCCCGGGAGGTGGACGCCGTCGCGGACGAACTCGGCGTCTCCTCCTCCCAGGTGGCGCTGGCCTGGATCCTGCGGCACGGCAGCCACGTCCACCCGGTGGTGGGCGCCCGCAAGCTCTCCCAGCTCCAGGACAACCTGGCCGCCGTCGACGTCCGGCTGCCGGACGAGGCGGTGGACCGGCTGAACCGGGCCAGCGAGGTGCCGCTGGGCTTCCCGGCCGACTTCATCAAGTCGATGAAGGGCTTCGTCTACGGCGAGGTCGGCCACCGCACCGACGGCATCGAGGTCGCCGCCCACCGCCACATCGAGGGCGGGGACGGCGCATGAGCACGGAGACCACGGGGGCCGCTGCGGCCACCGAGGCGGCGGACTCGCAGGAACAGCGGGTCACCTGGGCCGAGTTGTTCTTCGACCTGGTCTGGGTGTTCGCCATCACCCAGATCTCGGTGCTGCTCGCCCACTCGCACTCGCCGGTGGACGCCGCCGCCGCGATCCTGCTCTTCCTGCCGCTCTGGATGGGCTGGGTGGGCGCGGCGCTGCTGGGCAACACCAGCGGTGCCAACCTGGACGGCGTGCACGGCCGGCTGCTGGTCTTCGCGCTGGCCGCCTGCGGCCTGGGCATGGCGGTGGCGGTGCCGGACGCGTTCGGCGACAGCGGTCCGCTGTACGGCGTCTGCTACGTGCTGCTGCGGCTGATCCTGTGGCAGCGGATGCGCCGCTGGCCGAGCTTCGGCGGGCTGCGGATCGAGCCGTTCTCGGTCAGCCTGCTGGCCAGCGGTCCGCTGTTCCTGGTCGGCAGCTTCCTGGACAGCGAGCCGCGCCACCTGCTCTGGGCGGCCGGCGCGGTGATCGAGGTGTTGGGCACCGCCGTGCTCGGCAAGAAGCTGGACCAGGCCCGGTTCGAGACCTCCCACCTGCCCGAGCGCTTCGGCCTGTTCGTCATCATGGCGCTCGGCGAGACGGTGATCGCGGCCGGCAGCCACATCACCGGCCACGTGATGGACGCGCTCACCCTGAGCACGCTCGGCCTGGCCTTCGTGCTGATCGTGCTGCTCTGGTGGGCGTACTTCCACTACGGGGCGCCCGCGGCCCGGCACAGCCTGGGCAGCGATCCGGTGCAGGCCCGGATCGTCCGCGACGTGTTCAGCTACGCCCACCTGCTGTACGCGGTCGCCATCATCCTGATGGCGGTCGGACTGGAGGAGCTGATCGCCCATCCGACCCAGGTGCCGCACGAGCTGCCGCAGTTGATGCTGGCGCCCGGGGCCGCGCTCTACCTGCTCGGGTTCTGCTACGCCCGCTGGCGGATGTTCGGCGCCGCCGCGGTGCCCCGGTTCTCCGGGGCGGTGGCGCTGCTCGTGCTGTCCGGGCTGGCCCCGCTGCTGCCCCAACTGGTCACCGCCGTGGTGGTGGTGCTGGTGCTCGGCGCGGTCAACGGCGCCGAGGCGTTCATCGTGGAGACGCACCGCTCGCTGCCGCTGGTGCGGCTGCGGAAGGCGCGCGCCACCGCATAGCCGTACCCGCTCCGAGCCGACGGCCGGTCCCGCTTCCCCGGGGCCGGCCGTCGGCGTTTCCGCGTCCCGCCGCCGACCTGACATGCGGACTTGACGGATAGCGCTCCGTGACTCGAACGTGGATTCCCCTCGGCGCACAATTGATTGACGCTCCGTCAGTGCCCCCCGGAAAATAACAAGGGAAAGGGAATCTGGAGCATTTCTCGACCGAGGGGCCCGGCAATGGAGGTCGTCACGCGCATGGCCGACGGCGTCACCTGCGTCGAACTGACCGGTGACCTGGACGCCAGATCCGCGCAGGGCGTGTTCAGCGGGATCGTGGACGTCATGCCGCAGGGAACGCCGCTGCTGCTGGACCTCTCCGGGGTCCCGTTCATCTCCAGCGCCGGTCTGCGGGTGCTGCTCATGGTGCACCGGCGGGCCCAGGGGGCCGGGGTCGAAGTGGCCCTGGCCGGGCTCTCCTCGCACCTTCGGAATGCGCTCCGGGTGACCGGATTCCTCCGCCTCTTCCACATTGTCGAGAGGTGTTCCGACGGTGTCGCAATGCTCATTCGGCAACGCGCCGCCGAGGCTACTGACCAGGAGTGGACCAAATGAGTTTTGACGTCTCAGTGGATTTCCGCGGCACCACGGCGGTCGTGACCATCGGCGGTGACCTCGACGCGGCCACCGCACCGTCCTTCCAGAAGGCCGCCGAGGCGGTCATCGAGGGCCGGCCCAAGGAGCTGGTGCTGGAGATGAGCAAGGTGGACTACATCTCCTCGGCGGGCCTGCGCCAGATCGTCTACACCCGCCAGAAGATGGACGACGACGTGCGCGTGGTCCTGGTGGGCGTCAACAGCGCCGTGGAGCAGACCATCCGGCTCGTCGGCTTCGACCAGAGCGTCACCTTCGCAGACTCGATCCCGGCGTAGGCATGCCATGAAGAAGATCGACGTGTCGGCGGACGTCAGCTCCCTGGAGCTGGTCAACTCCCTGGTGGAGGACCTCGCGGCCGAGGCCGGGCTGACCCCGGGCCGGGCCCACCTGCTCCGCTTGGCGACCGAGGAACTGGTCGTCAACATCGTGGTGCACGGGTACGCCGGCTCCGGACGGGGCCGGATCGGACTCGAAGGGGTGGTCACCGACACGGAGGTCTCGATCCGCCTGACGGACACCGCACCACCGTTCAACCCGTTCACGGCCCGGCCACCGCGTGGTCTCGACCTGCCCCTGCACCAGCGCGAGCCCGGCTCGCTGGGGCTGCACCTGGTCAACCACGCGGTGGACAGGTCGTCTCACGAGTACGTGCACGGTGCGAACCACACCACGATCGCCATGCGGCGGATCGCACCGGAATACGATGGGCGGGTCGAGAGTGTCCGAGAAAGCGCTGATCGTCAGTCAACCCAGCCCGAGCGCGGCTGCGTTGGAGCTGTGGCAGACGCTGGCGGAGCTGGGCGTCCCGGCGACGGTGTCGAACCCCTCCTCGGTGCTGGCGGAGCGCTGGCCGGACACCCCCGGCTGTGACCTGCTGCTGGTGGACGCCGCGCTGGAGGTCGAGACGGTCCGCCGGCTGATCGGCGTCCTCAGGCACCGGACCGGCCGCCCCCCGGCCGTGGTGGCGTTCAGCAGCGGCGACGTGAGCCTGATCGAGCCGCACCTGAAGGAGGGGCTGGACTACCTGGCCGAGCCCTTCCTGCCCTACCTGGTCCGCAAGCGCCTGGACATGTGCCGGCAGAACCGCGACCTGGCCTACGTGCTGGACGAGATGCACTCGGCGGTGGACGAGAGCCGCTTCGAGCGGGAGCTCCAGATCGGCCGGGAGATCCAGCGCGGCTTCCTGCCGGAGAACCTGCCGGAGCTGGACGAGTGGGACATCGCGGCCTACTTCGAGCCGGCCCGGGAGGTCAGCGGCGACTTCTACGACGCCTACGACGTGATCAACGGCGACTTCCTGGCGTTCGCCATCGCGGACGTCTGCGACAAGGGCATCGGGGCCGCGCTGTTCATGGCCCTGATCCGCAGCCTGCTCCGGCAGGCGGCGGTGGCCGACGAGGGCCTGCCCACCGTCCCCGAGCCGGTCGGCTCGGCCGGCCGGCCGCTCCCCGGGGCGGCGCTGGCCCTGCGCGCCGTCCGCACCACCAACGACTACCTGACCACCAATCACCTGCACCAGGCGTACTTCGCCACCCTGTTCTTCGGGGTGGTGGACACCCGGACCGGTGAGCTGATCTACATCAACTGCGGCCACAACGCCCCGGTGGTCCAGCGGGCCGGCGGCGACCAGCTCTCCCTGCTGCCCACCGGCCCGGCCCTCGGGCTGATGCGGGACGCCCACTTCGACCTCGGCTTCGCCACCCTCGGACGGGGGGACCTGCTCTACCTCTACACCGACGGCGTGCCGGAGGCGCGCAACCCGGCCGGCGAGTTCCTGGGGGAGGGCCGGATGCTGGCCATGCTGGCCGACCCCGGCCGGGCGGCCACCGTGATCGAGCGGATGCGCAAGGCGGTGGCCGAACACGCCGGTGTGGGTGAGCAGTTCGACGACATCACGATGCTCGGTCTGCTCCGGCACCCCGCCGGTCCCGGCGAGTACCAACGCACCACCGAACCGAGAGACGACGGGGGAGACGGTCCATGAAGATCCTGATGCTGTCCTGGGAGTATCCGCCGGTGCTGGTGGGTGGCTTGGGGCGGCACGTGCACGCCCTGGCCACCTCGCTGGTCCGGGAGGGCCACGAGGTCACCGTGGTCACCAGGTACGCGCCCGGCCACCCGCTGGAGGAGTGGCAGGAGGGCGTCCGGGTGGTGCACGCGATGGAGGACCCGCCGCTCTTCGCCGAGTCCCAGGACAGCTTCCTGGCCTGGACGATGGCCTTCAACCACACCCTCACCCGGGCCGCCCTGCGGGCCTCGGCGGGCCACGAGTTCGACGTGGTGCACGCCCACGACTGGCTGGTCGCGCACGCCGCCGTCACGCTCAAGGAGCAGCTGGACGTCCCGCTGATCGCCACCATCCACGCCACCGAGGCCGGCCGCCACCAGGGCTGGCTGCCGGAGAACATGAACAAGTCGATCCACTCGGTGGAGTGGTGGCTGGCGCACGAGGCGTGCCGGCTGGTGGTCTGCTCCCAGTACATGGCCTGGGAGGTCAACCGCCTGATGAGCGTGCCTTACCGGCGGATGGAGGTGGTGGCCAACGGCGTCGAGCCGCACCGCTGGGAGACCGACCCGGAGCAGGTGCGGAACTTCCGCCGCCGCCACCACGCGGACGGCCCGCTGGTCGGCTTCGCCGGCCGGCTGGTCTACGAGAAGGGCGTGCAGGACCTGATCATGGCGGTGCCGGAGCTCTCCGCCCGGCACCCCGGGATCAGGGTGATGATCGCCGGGGACGGCCCCTACCGGACCGAACTGGAGTCGCTGACCCGGGACTTGGGCGTCACCGACCGGGTGGAGTTCACCGGCTTCCTGGACCGCGAGCTGGCCACCATGATCGCCGCCTGTGACGTGATGGCGCTGCCCTCGCGGTACGAGCCGTTCGGCATGATCGCCCTGGAGGTGGCCGCCGCCGGGACGCCCGTCGCGGTGGCCTCGACCGGCGGCATGATGGAGATCATCCGCCCCGGCCGCACCGGTGCCACCTTCAACGCGGGCGACCCGCGCTCGCTCGCCGAGGCGGTGTCCGGCCTGCTGGCCGACCGGCCGAACGCGCTGGAGATGGCGGAGCGGGCCCGGGAGATGGTGATCCGCGACTACAGCTGGAAGGCGATCGCCCGGCAGACCGCCGAGAACTACCGGATCGCCACCGTGGAGGGCCCGGTGTTCGCTGAGCGGCAGGCCGCCAAGGCGCTCAGCCAGGGCAGGCCCCGGATCGTGGTTCCCGAGGGCAACCTGCTCTGATCGTCGGTGCCGGGGAGGCGCCTCTGGGGGCGGTCTCCCGGGTGGGGCCGGGCGGTCGCCGCCGGAGCCCGTGCCCACCTGGCCCACCCACGGGCCGGAGGATCCCTTCCACGGCGCCCGCCCACGCGGCGGAGCCATGTTGGTGGCACAGCCGTTCCGACCGGGCAGACAGCCCCCGGCCGCCCCGGCGGTGCGTCCCCCTCCCGCGCCCTCCTGCGGTGCGCGGCCCGGCAGTCCGAGGAGTCCGGTGGTGTCCGTCAGCGAGATCGAACGGGAGGCGGCCACCGCCGCTTCCACCGGGACGGCGCGCCGGCGGCCGGTGCTCGGGACGGCGGCGGTCGCCGCCCTCGCGGTGGTCGGCGTGCTGGCCTGGCGTCGGGGCGGGGTGACGGATCCGCTGGCCCGCTTCCTGGTCGCGGCGGCCGTGGTGGTGCTGACGGCCCATCTGCTCGGCGCGCTGTTCCGGCGCTTCGGCCAGCCCCAGGTGGTCGGCGAGGTGGTCGGCGGGCTGCTGCTCGGTCCGTCCGCGCTCGGCCTGCTCTGGCCGGCCGGCCAGCAGTGGCTGTTCACCGCCCCGGTCCGGCAGGGCTTGGGCTCGGCCGCCGATCTGGGGCTGGTGGTCTTCATGTTCCTGGTCGGCTGCCGGATCCGCCCCGAGGAGCTCAGGGTCCGGGGCGGCGCCCTGCTCGGCCTCGGCGTGGGCAGCCTGCTGCTGCCCTTCCTCGGTGGGGTGGGCCTGGCCCTGCTGCTCGGCGATCGGCTGGCCGACGGCACCCGCTCGGCCGCCGAGACGCTCTTCCTGGGCCTGGCCCTCTCCGTCACCGCCCTGCCGGTGCTGGCCCGGATCCTCGCCGAGCTCCGCCTCACCGACCACCCGCACGGTCAACTCGCGCTCGGCGCAGCCGCGTTGGGTGACGCCATCGGCTGGGGCGCGCTCACCGTGCTGCTCGCGGTGCTCGGCGGCGGCCCGGCCCAGGGGGCCGCCCTCACGGTGGCCGCCCTGCTCGCCCTGCTGCCGGCCGTGCACTACGGGCTGCGCCCCGCACTGGCCGCCCTGGTCGACTGGGCCGAGCGCGAACCCTCCTCCCGCACCGGCCAGTTGCTGGCCGGACTGCTGGCCGGCCTGCTCGCGCTGGCGGCGCTCACCCAGTGGTTCGGGCTGCACCCGGTGGTCGGCGCGCTGCTGTTCGGCGCGGCCACCCCGGGTGGGCACCCGGCGGTGCGGCGGATCTGCGGACAGCTGGAGGGCTTCACCTCGGCGGTGCTGCTGCCGCTGTTCTTCGTCGGAGTCGGGCTGCGGACCTCGGCCGGGGCGGTGCTCGGCGACCCGGGCGGCTGGCTGCTGCTGCTCGCGGTGCTCGCGGTGGCGGTCGGCGGCAAGCTGCTCGGGGCGGTGCTCGGCACCTCGGTGGCCGGAGTGCCGGCCGGCGACGGCCTGCGGCTCGGGGTGCTGATGAACTGCCGGGGCGTCACCGAACTGGTGGTGATCACCATCGGCCACCAGGCCGGGCTGGTGAACGACCTCGGGGCGACCGTGCTGGTGCTGATGGCGGTGCTCACCACGGCGGCCACCGCTCCGGCGTACCGGCTGCTGGAGCGCCGGGCGGCGGGCTGATCAGGAGGTTTGGTCGGGGCCCGGCGCAGGGTCGGTGAGGGTCGTGCGGTGGTCCTTCTGGCGTGTGCATGGCGGTGTTTGGATGGCCCCTGTCCACGGGGGGCACCGAACAGAACACGCCGTCGGAGGGCACCTTGCGCGTACTGCTGGTCGCCAGCGCTTTCAACAGTCTGACCCAGCGGGTCCACGTGGAGCTGCGCGAGCGCGGCCACCACGTCGGGGTCGAACTCGCCCTGGGCGACGATGCCCTGAGGGCCGGAGCGGCCCGGTTCCGGCCCGACCTGATCGTCGCGCCGATGCTCACCCGGAAGGTCCCCGAGGACGTCTGGCGGAGCCACCCCGTCCTGATCGTGCACCCCGGCCCGGCCGGCGACCGGGGCCCGTCCTCGCTGGACTGGGCGATCCACGACGGCGCGGCCGAGTGGGGCGTGACGGTGCTCCAGGCGGTGGCCGAGCTGGACGCCGGGCCGGTCTGGGCCAGCGTCCCGTTCCCGGTCCGGGCCGGCGGCAAGAGCGAGACCTACCGCAACGAGGTGGCCGACGCCGCCGTCGAGGCGGTGCTCCAGGCGGTCGAGCGGTTCGCCGGCGGCTGGTACGCGCCCGACCTGGCAGCCGGCCGGCTCGGCCGCGAACGCCCGTACCATGCCCAGGAGTTCCGCCGGATCGACTGGGCGGTGGACTCCACCGCGACGGTGCTGCGCAGGCTCCGGGCGGCGGACAGCCAGCCGGGCGTGCTGGACGAGCTGTACGGCCGCGCGTACTACCTGCACGGCGGCTGCGCCGAGGACCGGCTGCGCGGCCGGCCCGGCGAGCTGATCGCCAGCCGGGACGGCGCGATCTGCCGGGCCACGGTGGACGGGGCGGTCTGGATACCGCAGTTGAGGCCCCGTCGGACACCCGGCGGCCCGGCCACCTACAAGCTGCCCGCCGCCACCGTGCTGGGCCCTCAGCTCACCCTGGCCGGGGTGCCCGAAGTGCCGGTCTCCCCGCAGGAGGCGGCCCACCGGGAGACCTGGTCGGAGATCCGCTACCGCGAGCACGGCGAGGTCGGGTACCTGGAGTTCGCCTTCCCCGGCGGGGCGATGAGCACCGCCCAGTGCCGCCGTCTGCTCCGCGCCTACCGCGCGGCGGCGGCCCGGCCGGTCCCCGTGCTGGTGCTCGGGCCGCCCCGGGACTTCTTCTCCAACGGCATCCACCTCAACGTGATCGAGGCCGCCGCCGACCCGGCCGCCGAGTCCTGGGCCAACATCAACGCGATGGACGACCTGGTCGAGGCGATCCTCACCACCACCGACACCTACGTGGTCTCGGCGCTGGCCGGGAACGCGGCGGCCGGCGGCCTGATGCTGGCCCTCGCGGCGGACGAGGTCTGGTGCCGGGCCTCCTCGGTGCTCAATCCGCACTACCGGCTGATGGGCCTGTACGGCTCCGAGTACTGGACCTACACCCTGCCCAGGCGGGTCGGCGTGGAGCAGGCGGGGCGGCTCACCTCGGCCGCCCTTCCGCTCGGTGCCCGGGAGGCGCTCGGCCTCGGTCTGGTGGACCGGGTGGCCGGGGGCGATGCGGCCGGCTTCCGCCGCTGGGTCGCCGGGGAGGCCGAGGAGCTGGCCCGCTCGGCGGAGATGGGGGCGTGGCTGACGCAGAAGAAGCGGCGCCGCGCCGCCGACGAGTGCGTCAAGCCGCTGGCGGCCTACCGGGCCGAGGAGTTGACCCGGATGCGGCACAACTTCCTCGACCCCGGCGAGCCCTACCACCCCCTCCGCCGCGCCTTCGTGCACAAGACCTGCCCGACCGAGACCCCGGCCCACCTCCGGGGCTGAGCCCCGGGGCCGCGCGGGGGAACGGACGGCACCGGCAACCGACTGATGCGCGGTCGGTTGCCGGTGCTGATGCCGGTGCCGGTTGCCGGTGGACATCGGCGGGGGCCGCACGTCCCGGCGGGGCACCTCCGTGCGCCCGGTCAGGCCGGACGGACCGTGACCTTGTCCGGGGCGACGGCGAAGGCGAGGGCGCTGGAGAAGACGTAGCAGCCGAGGCCGACCGCGAGCGGGAAGACGAACTGGAGGGCCACCACCCCCGGCGGGGTGGTGCGGACGCCGGAGAGCTCGACCTGGACGGCGGCCATGCCGGTGTAGTGCATCGCGCAGACCGCCACCCCCATCACCGGCGCCGCGACCAGCACCGCCCCGGTGGCCCGGACATTGAGCGCCGCCCAGAGCGCGGCGGTGGCCGCGAACACCGCGATGCCGACCGAGACGGCCACCGTCGCGCGGTCGTAGACCAGCGCCCCGTTGATCCGCATCGCGGCCATCCCCAGGTAGTGCATGGCCGCCACCCCGAGCCCGGTGGCCACCCCGCCGGCCAGCAGCGCGGCGCGCGGGCTGCGGCGGCTGTGGCCGACGGTGAAGATGCCGACCCCGACCACCACGATGGCGACCACCAGGCTGACCACGGTGAGCGGCACGTTGTACCTGATCTCGGCGCCCCGGACGGCGAAGCCGAGCATGGCGATGAAGTGCATGCTCCAGATGCCGAGGCCGAGCGAGACCGAGGCGAAGAACAGCCAGTTCCGCCGGGTGCGCCCCTCGGTGAGCAGGGCCCAGCGGGTGGAGCGGAGTGCGAGCAGGGCGCCCAGGCAGGCGGCCAGGTAGGAGATCGCCGGGGTGATCCAGCCGTGGACGGTGTGGTCGATGTGCCCCAAGAAGTGTCTCCTAGGCATGCTGTGTTCCTGACAACAGTGCACCGACCCAACCACCCCCGGCGGAACGTGGGCAACCACGGTGTTTTCTGTGAAGTACCAGGCCAGCGTGGGTCCTTCACGGGTGCGACAAGGAGTGGTCACCAACCCCTGACGGGATGTCCAGGCTTCCTGACGCCCCGTCGGCCGGAGAGGGCTGATCGGGTCGGGCGGTTCGGGGCGGCAGTCCGCGCCGCTCCCGCTCCCCTTCCGCCGCTCCCGTCCTCCGTTCCGGTCCCTCTGGTCCCTCCGGCCCCGCTTCGCACTCCGTCGGCGCCGTCCTCGGGCCCGACAGCGACCCCGGGTGGGGAAAGTGATTTTTGTTAGGGAGAGTAATGAGATAGGCTAAGAACATGCCCGAGATGTCCGAGGACGACCTCGCTGCCGTGAGTCAGCTCAGGTCGGCCGCGATGCGCCTTGCCCGCCGGTTGCGACACCAGCGGGTCGAGGAGTCGCTGAGCCCCACCGAGATCGGGGTGCTCGGCACCCTGGCCCGGTGTGGCAAGGCCACGCCTGGCGAGCTCGCCAGGAAGGAACACGTCCAGCCGCCGTCGATGACCAGGATCATCGCGATGCTGGAGGAGAAGGGGTTGGTACGGCGCGAGCCGCACCCCGAGGACCGCCGGCAGGTGGTGGTCAGCTCCACCGAGGAGGCCGAGGCCATCCTCGACGAGAGCCGCCGCCGCCGGAACGTCTGGCTGGCCGAACTGGCCGAAGGACTGACCGAGGAGGAGTGGACGCAGCTGAAGGAGGCCGCTCCGGTCCTCTACAAGCTGGCCCACCTGTAGGACCCGACCCGACGACCCGTCAGCGCATCCGAGGCATCGACAGAGGGAGCACCACATCACCGCAGGACCGATACGACACACCAGCAGCGCGACCCGGGGAACCACCACGGTCGCGCCAGGAGGGGAGCCCACCTTGACACCGCCGGCCGCCGTCAGCGCCGCCATCCGTACCGACGACTCCACCACCGAGACCGCAGCGCCCGGCGCTGCCGCCGTCGAGAGCCCCGAGCCCGCCCCCGTGGGCCTGCCGGGCACCGGCGACGACGACCCCGACGAACGCACCGCGGCGGAGCTCCCCGCCGCATCCGCCCCGCCCCGCGGGGACGGCCCCACCGGGGCCCGCTTCACCCGGCCCGGCGGGATGTTCTCCTCGCTGCGGATCCGCAACTACCGCTACTACTTCGCCGGACAGGTCGTCAGCAACACCGGCACCTGGATGCAGCGGATCGCCCAGGACTGGCTGGTGCTCAGCCTCACCGGCAGCCCGCTCGCGGTCGGCATCACCACCGCGATGCAGTTCCTCCCGATGCTGCTGCTCGGCCTCTGGGGCGGCGTGCTGGCCGACCGCCTGCCCAAGCGCCGGCTGCTGATCGCCACCCAGGGTGTGATGGGCCTGCTGGCCGCCGGCCTCGCGGTGCTCACGGTCACCGGGGCCGCCACCGCCGGCTTCGTGTACGTCTTCGCGCTGCTGCTCGGCCTGGTGACGGTGGTCGACAACCCGACCCGGCAGGCGTTCGTCAGCGAGATGGTGCCGGCCAAGGACCTGGCCAACGCGGTCAGCCTGAACGCGGCCAACTTCCAGACCGCCCGGCTGGTCGGCCCGGCCGTCGCCGGTCTGCTGATCGCGGCGGTGGGCAGCGGCTGGGCCTTCGCGGTCAACGCGCTCTCCTTCGTGGCGGTGATCGGCGGGCTGCTGGCGATGCGCGCGAGCGAGCTGCGCCCGATCGAGCCGAGGCCCCGGGAGAAGGGGCAGCTCCGCGAGGGGCTCCGGTACGTGAAGGAGCGCCCCGAGCTGCTCTGGCCGATGGTGCTGGCCGGCTTCATCGGCACCTTCGGCTTCAACTTCCCGACCCTGCTGGCCGGATTCGCCCACGACACCTTCCACGTCGGGGCCGGTCAGTACGGTCTGCTGAACACCGCGATGGCCGTCGGCTCACTGGCCGGTGCGCTGATCGCCGCCCGGCGCGGGGCACCGCGCCTGCGGCGGCTGGTCGGCGCGGCGCTGGCCTTCGGCGCGCTCCAGGTGCTGGCCGCCTTCGCGCCCGGCTACTGGAGCTTCGCCGCCCTGCTGACGGTGATCGGGATGTTCGGCCTGACCTTCAACACCTCGGTCAACTCGGCCGTCCAGCTGGCCACCGACCCCGCCCTGCGGGGGCGGGTGTCGGGCCTGCTGGTGCTGGTGATGACCGGCGGCACGCCGCTCGGCGCCCCGGTGGTCGGCTGGGTCACCGCCGCCTACGGTCCCCGGGTGGGGCTGCTGGCCTGTGGCCTGGTCTCCGCCGCGGCGGCCGTGACGGTCGGCCTGGTGCTGGCCCGGGTCGCCGACCTCAAGGTCCGCCTGGACCTGCACCGGGGCAGCCGGGTGGTCGCGCTGGTGCCGCGCACCCCGGTGCGGGTGCGGGAGTTGGCGACCGCCTGCTGATCCCGGGAGTCGGCGGCCGCCTGCTGATCCCGGCGGCCGGCGGTCGTTCGCTGGTCCCGGGAGTCGGCGGCCGCTCGCTGGTCCGTGAGGTCGGCGCCCGCTCGCCGATCCCGGCGGCCGGCCCGGTCAGAGCCTGATCTCCAGGAACTGGCCGGGCCAGGTGCTGCCGTCGGCCCGCTCGACCCCGAAGGTCCCGCACGGGGTGAAGCCGAGCTTGAGGTACTGGCCCACCAGCCGCCGGTCGTCGCCGCCGAAGCAGTCCACCCGCAGGACCGGCAGCCCCCGCCGCCGGGTCTCGGCGACCGCGTCGGCCACCAGGGCCGCGCCGACCCCGCTGCCGCTCGCGGACCGCTCGGTGGCGAGGAACCGCAGGTACAGCTCCGGCCCGGGGGCGGGCCGTGCGTAGTCCGGCCCCTCCTCGTTCAGCACGCAGACGCCCAGCAGCTCCCCGCCCTCGCCGACCGCCACCCGGGCGTGCATGGTGCCCAGGTAGCGGTCGATCCGCTCCACCAGCTCCGGTCGCGCGCTCCACGGCTGGTCGCCCCACTGCCCGGTCCGCCCCTGGGCGGTCAGCCAGGCCATGGTGCGGTCGAGCAGGGCGACGATCGCCGGGGCGTCGGCGGTGGTTCCGGTACGCATCTCCATGGATGACGTTCTATCAAAGCCCCGCCGGGAGCGTGGATCATGGATCCATGAGGCTCTTCGTGGCGGTGAACCCGCCGGTGGCGGCGGTGCAGGAACTGGTGGACGCGGTGGCGCCGTTGCGTGCGGCACCGGAGGCCGAGCGGTTGCGGTGGAGCGAGGTGGCCGGATGGCACCTCACGCTGGCCTTCCTGGGGGAGGTACCCGTCACCGGGCTGCCGGAGCTGGAGGCGGCACTGGGACGGGTGGCGCAGGAGCACGGGGCGCACCGGCTGCGGCTGGCCGGGGGCGGGTGCTTCGGCGACCGGGTGCTGTGGGCGGGGGTGGACGGTGAGGTCTGGGCGCTGCGCCGGCTGGCCGAGGGAGTCCGTGACGCGGTCGGTCAACTCGCCGGAGAGAGTGACCAGTTCGCCTTCCATCCGCATCTGACCCTGGCGCGGGCCGGCTCCTCGCACGGCCGCCGCCGGGCGGCCCGCCGGACCGACGCGGGCGACCTCCGGGGTCTGGCCGCCGGGCTGGAGGGCTTCCGGGGTGCGGACTGGCAGGCCTCCGAACTCTGCCTGATGCGCAGCGAGTTGGACTTCGGTCCGGCCCGGTACACGGTGCTGCACCGATGGGAACTGGCCAACTGGAGCCGGTGACTCTCTCTTGTGGAGAAACCGTCTGCGCCCGTACGTTCGTGGCCATGGAGTTGGAGCTGCGCCACCTGCGGACAGTCCGGGCCATCGCCGAGGCGGGCAGCCTGACCAAGGCGTCGGTCGCCCTGGGGCTGGCGCAGCCCGCGCTGAGCACCCAACTCAAGCGGATAGAGCGCCTGTTGGGCGGGGCACTGTTCGAGCGCGGGCGGACCGGGGTGCTGCCGACCCCGCTCGGTGAGCTGGTGCTGGACCGGGCCCGGGTGCTGCTGCCGGCCGCCCAGGAGCTCCAGGAGGCGGCGGTCCGGTTCGCCCATGCGCACGGTGGACGCCGCCGGTTCCGGCTGGGCGCCACCCACGGGCCGCTGCTCGGGGCACTGGTGGACCGGCTGGTGGCCGAGTACCCGGGGGCGGCGGTGACCACCGCGACCTCCTGGTCGACCCAGGAGCTGACCGGTCGGGTGGCGGGCGGGCGGCTGGACTTCGCACTGGTCGGGGTGTGCGGGCAGAGCCGTCCGGCGGGGGCGGCCCAGCTGGCCTGGCGGGAGGTGGGCACCGACCCGGTGTTCGCCATGCTGGGGGAGCGCCATCCGCTCGCCGGGCGGCCGGAGTTGGGGCTGGCGGAGCTGGCGCCGGAGCAGTGGGCGGTGGTGCCGGGGGAGGGCTGCTTCGCCGACTGCTTCTCGGCCGCCTGCAGCCGGGCCGGCTTCACCCCGGAGGCGATGTACGAGACCGACACCGCCTCCTGCGTCCACCTGGTGCAGGTCGGCCGGGCGGTCGGCCTGGCCCGGGCCACCTTCCCGCCGACCGCCGGGGTGGTGACGGTGCCGCTGGCCGGTGATCCGCTGGTCTGGCGTCACCTGCTGGGCTGGCACCCGGAGTCCCCGGAGGCGGCCACCGCCGCCGAGGTCACCGAGTACGCCCGCCAGGCGCACGCCGAGGCGGCCGGCCGCAGCCCGTCCTACACCGCCTGGCGGGTCCGCCGGGCCGCCGAGCGCGAGCTGCGGCCCCAGCCCTGCCCCGAACCCCGGCCCGGGGTGCCGCCCGGGCCGGGAGCGGTGGCCCGGGGCTGAACGGGCGCTCCGTGCCGGGTGCTGCGCCGTGCCGGGCGCTGCGCCGCCCCTCACTCAGCCCACGGCGTACGGCAGCCGCCGGGCATCGGGCATCGGGCATCGGGCGAGGAGGGGCCGGCGTGGCGGCCGGTGGCGAGCCTCCCCGCCCGGTGGCGGAGGTGGGGGCCGTCAGCCCAGCGCCGGGGCGTCCAGCAGCTCGATCGACTCCGGTGCGCCGTCGCCGAGTTCGAGCAGCACCAGCTCGTTGGCGCCCTCCCGCAGCAGCGGCTGCGGGCAGAACAGCGCCGTCTGCGGGCCGCGCGCGTCGTAGCGGCCGAGCAGGAAGCCGTTCACCCAGAGGTAGCCGTGCCGGCCGCCCGGGACGGCCAGCCAGCCGTCGCCGGTGGCGTCCAGGTCGAACGCGCCCCGGGCGAACGGGCCCTCGCCCGTGAACGCGAGCTCCGGCAGCGGGGCCTGGACGTCGAAGGCGGCCACCGTGCAGCCGTGCAGGTACTGCCGCTCGTGCCGTACCCCGCCCGTGATGCCCTTCGAATCCCCGGTCTGCGGGCCGTAGTTGACCCGGCCGAGCGAGCTCACCAGCAGCTCCAGCGTCACCCCGCCCGGCACCGCGACCGGCTCGGTCTCGGCGCCCCGGTGCAGCTCGGCCACCCGCTTGCCGTCCACCCGCAGCTCCGCCCGGTCGTGCAGGCCCTCGACGGTGAGCGGGAGTTCGGGCCGTCCCTCGGGCATCCGGAAGGCGTAGCTGACCACCCCGTGCTCCAGCCCGAGCTCCTCGAAGCTCGGCGGCACCGGGTGCTCGGCGGCCGGGCCGAACGGGATCGCCGCCCGTCCGGTCAGCGCCACCGTGCGCGGGGCCAGCACCGGCGGCAGCTCGTACGCCAGTGCCGGGCCGAGGAAGCGGGCCTGCTCGGGGTGGGCGGCGGCGAACTCGGCCAGCACCTCGGCGAACAGCGGGTACTTGGCGGCGGGGGCGCCGCGCTCGTCCAGCGGGGCGTCGTAGTCGTAGGAGGTGGTCACCGGCTGGTACGGCGAGTCGGTCCACTCGGTGGAGTTGAACGGCGGGTCGGCGTGGTTGGCGCCCGCGCCGGTGCCGAAGTTCGAACCGCCGTGCGCCATGTAGAGGTTGACCGAGCCGCCGGCCGCCAGGATGCGGCGCAGGGTGTCGGCGGCGTCGGCCGCGTCCCGGGTGTGGTGCGGCTTGCCCCAGTGGTCGAACCAGCCGTTCCAGTACTCCATGCAGAACGGCGGGTCCTGCGGCCGGTGCCGCTGCAGCACCTCGAAGGCGCCCTCCGGGTCGGAGCCGAAGTTCACCGTGGCCAGCACGCCCGGCAGGGTGCCGCCGGTGAGCATGTGGTCCTCGGGGCCGTCCGAGGTGAACAGCGGGACGTCGATGCCCCGGGCCGTCAGGCCGTCGGCCAGGTGGCGCAGGTACGCCGCGTCGCTGCCGTAGGAGCCGTACTCGTTCTCCACCTGGACCATCAGGACGTTTCCGCCCCGAGTGGTCTGACGCTCCGCCACGGCGGGCAGCAGCGCGTCGAAGAAGGCGTCCACGGCGGCCAGGTACTCCGGGTCGGAGGTCCGGGCCCGGCGGCCGACGCGGGCGGTCAGCCAGCCGGGCAGCCCGCCGTTGTCCCACTCCGCGCAGATGTACGGGCCGGGGCGGACGATCGCCCAGAGGCCCTGCCGGGCCGCCTCGTCCAGGAAGGCGGGCAGCTCGTCCAGCCGCTGGAACGCGCCCGGCCGGGGCTCGTGCAGGTTCCACGGGACGTACGTCTCGACCGTGTTCAGGCCCATCGCGCGCAGCGCGGCCAGCCGGGCCGGCCACTGCTCGGGGCGGGTGCGGAAGTAGTGCACGGCGCCGGAGAGGACGCGCAGCGGGCTGCCGTCGAGCCGGAAACCGGTGGAGTCGTAGGTGAGCATGGCCCCTAGCCTGCTGCATCACGGCACGTCAGGGCCATGGACAAAACCCCGGGTTGTGTTGGACTGTCGGTGTCGGCGGAGGTCGGAGCGGCCCTGGAGGTGACGGTGGAGCGGTGGTGGCGGTACCTGACGCCCGGCCCGGCCCAGCTGGCCACCGGGCTGGCCTGCCTCGGGGTGGGCATGCAGCGCGGGCGGCTGCCCACGGTCGGGCCGCGCACCCTGGACCACTGGGTGGCGGTGGTGATCACCGGCGGCCGGGGGTGGTACGAGAGCCCGGACGGCGTGCGTCATCCGGTGAGCGCCCCGGCGGTGCTCTGGCTGCGCCCCGGAGAGCCGCACCACTACGCGCCGGACCCGGAGGGCTGGTCCGAGTCCTTCGTCGACTTCACCGGCCCCGGCCTGGCCGGCTACGCCGAGCTCGGCCTGCTGCCGCCGCTGCGGCTCACCCCGCTGACCGCCGCCGAGCCGGTCCAGCGGGTGGTGGCCAGGATCGCCTCGGCCTGCCGCCGGGGCGGCCCGCTGGTGGACGTGGAGAGCTCGGCCGGGGTGCACGAGCTGCTGGTCGAGCTGCGCCGCCACCGGGCCGACGTGGACCGGGCCGGGGAGCCGGTGCTGGAGGTGCTCCGCCGGGACGCCTGTCTGCCGCTGTCGATCGAGCAGCACGCCCGCCGGGCCGGGCTGACGGTGGCGGAACTGCGCCGCGCGGTGCGCTCGGTGGGGGTGGCCGGGCCCAAGGAGTACCTGCTGACGGTCCGTCTGAACGAGGCCAAGCAGCTGCTCGCGGCCGGTGAACTCCCGGTCGCGGCGGTGGCCCGCCGGGTCGGCTACCAGGACCCGGCCTACTTCACCCGGATCTTCACCCGGCGGGTCGGGGTGGCCCCGTCGGCCTGGCGGGCCGGGCAGTACCGGGGCGACGGGCAGCTGTGCGAGGTCGGCCGGGCCGAGCCGGCCGGGGAGCCCACCGGGCCGTACGGCCCCGGCCGGGCCAGCGCGGAGACGGGGCGGGCCACCGGGTAACCTCGATGACCGTGGACCCCAAGACCCGAATGCGAATCGTGAGCGGCGCGCTGGCGCTGCTGCTGGCCGTGGTGATCGTGAGCGCCCTGCTGCGGCGCTGAGCGGCCGGCCTGCCCGGCCCTGCCTGGCGCGCCCGTCCTGCCCGGCCCGCCCGGCGCGCACCCGTCCGGCAGCCGCCCCGAACGCGAAGACCCCCGGAGCACCGCCCCGGGGGTCTTCGACGTCTCGCGGTGACTAGAGCTGACCGACCACGTGGTCGATGCAGGCGGTGAGCGCCTCGACGTCAGCCGGGTCGATCGCCGGGAACATCGCCACCCGCAGCTGGTTGCGGCCCAGCTTGCGGTAGGGCTCGGTGTCCACGATGCCGTTGGCGCGCAGGGCCTTGGCGACCTCGGCGGCGTCGATCGAGTCGTCGAAGTCGATGGTGCCGACGACCTGCGAGCGCTCCTCGGCCTTCGCCACGAACGGCGTGGCGAAGGAGGACTTCTCGGCCCAGCCGTACAGCCGGGAGGCCGAGTCGGCGGTGCGGGCGGTCGCCCAGTCCAGACCGCCCTGACCGTTGATCCACTCCAGCTGGTCGGCCAGCAGGAAGAGGGTGGCGATCGAGGGGGTGTTGTAGGTCTGGTCCTTCGAGGAGTTGTCGATCGCGGTCGGCAGGTCGAAGAACGGCGGGATGTACCGGCCGGAGCCGGCGATCTCGGCGGCGCGCTCCAGGGCGGCCGGCGAGAAGGTGGCCAGCCAGAGGCCGCCCTCGGAGGCGAAGGACTTCTGCGGCGCGAAGTAGTAGACGTCGGTCTCGGTGATGTCCACCGGCAGGCCGCCGGCGCCCGAGGTCGCGTCCACCAGCACCAGCGAGCCCGCGTCCGCGCCCGAGGGGCGGGCGATCGGCATCGCCACGCCGGTGGAGGTCTCGTTGTGGGTGAGCGCGTAGACGTCCACGCCGGCCTCGGCGACCGGGAGCGGGTGGGTGCCCGGCTCCGTCTTGATCACCGAGGGGTCGGCCAGCCAGGGCGCGGCCTTGACGGAGGACGCGAACTTGCTGGAGAACTCACCGAAGTTGAGGTGTTGGGACTTCTCGCGCACCAGCCCGAAGGCGGCGATGTCCCAGAAGGCGGTGGAGCCGCCGTTGCCCAGCACGACCTGGTAGCCCTCGGGGAGGGAGAACAGGGAGGAGACGCCCTCGCGGACGCGCTTCACCACGTTCTTCACCGGCGCCTGCCGGTGGGAGGTGCCGAGCAGGGAGGTACCGGTGTCGGCGAGGGCCTTCAGGGCCTCGGGCCGCACCTTCGAAGGGCCGCAGCCGAAACGGCCGTCGGCGGGCTTGATGTCAGCGGGGATCTGGATCTGAGCCACGGCCGCAGCCTACTGCCCGTGCCCACCAACTGGGCACCCACGTCCGCCCGCTGAGATGTGATCTTGCCCGCTCAGGGCAGGTGCGGAGCGGGCCCGGCGGCAGCCGCCGGACCCGCTCGAAAGAGTGACTGCGCGTCAGCTCCCGGGGGTCGGGATCAGTGCGCGATCGACTCGTAGCCCTCGATCTCGCGCGGGCTGCGGGCGGCCGGGCCGATGTAGCGGGCGGCCGGCCGGACCAGCCGTCCGGTGCGCTTCTGCTCCAGGATGTGCGCCGACCAGCCGGCCGTCCGGGCGCAGGTGAACATCGAGGTGAACATGTGCGCCGGGACCTCGGCGAAGTCCAGCATGATGGCGGCCCAGAACTCCACGTTGGTGGCCAGCACGCGGTCGGGGCGGCGGTTGTGCAGCTCCTCCAGCGCGGCCTGCTCCAGCGCCTCGGCGATCTCGAAGCGCGGGGCGCCGAGCTCCTTGGCGGTGCGGCGCAGCACCCGGGCGCGCGGGTCCTCGGCGCGGTACACCCGGTGGCCGAAGCCCATCAGGCGCTCGCCCTTGTCGAGGGCGTTCTTCACCCAGGCCTTGGCGTCGCCGGTGCGCTCGATCTCCTCGATCATGCCGAGCACCCGGGACGGGGCACCGCCGTGCAGCGGGCCGGACATCGCGCCGACCGCGCCGGAGAGCGCGGCGGCCACGTCGGCACCGGTGGAGGCGATCACCCGGGCGGTGAAGGTGGAGGCGTTCATGCCGTGCTCGGCGGCCGAGGTCCAGTACGCGTCGATCGCCTTGACGTGCTTCGGGTCCGGCTCGCCGCGCCAGCGGATCATGAAGCGCTCGACCACGGTCTCGGCCTTGTCGATCTCGCGCTGCGGGACCATCGGCAGGCCCTGGCCACGGGCCGACTGGGCCACGTAGGAGAGCGCCATCACGGCCGCCCGGGCGAGGTCGTCACGGGCCTGCTCGGCGGAGATGTCGAGCAGCGGCTTGAGGCCCCAGACCGGGGCGAGCATGGCGAGCGCGGACTGCACGTCGACCCGGATGTCCCCGGAGTGCACCGGGATCGGGAACGGCTCGGCGGCCGGCAGGCCGGGGTTGAACTTGCCGTCCACCAGCAGGCCCCAGACGTGCCCGAACGAGACGTGCCCGACCAGCTCGTCGATGTCCACACCGCGGTAGCGCAGCGCGCCGCCCTCCCGGTCGGGTTCGGCGATCTCGCTCTCGAACGCGACGACTCCCTCGAGCCCGGGTACGAAGTCCGACATGGACGGCTCCTTCAGTGATCCGATGGACGGGCCGCCGATGGTGGGGCGGCCGGCCGGTGACCGTTGGTGGATTGGCACTCGGTGTCAGAGTGTCAGGCACGGAGTGCATTGCGCCAGACACCACCACGGTGATGTTCCAGGGGACGCTCCGGCCGGGTCCGGCAGCACTGGCGGACCTACGGGGACGAATCCGGACGGACCAGGAACATTCTCCGGCCGGTCGTCGGTGGAGCGGTGGCGAGACACCTTATCTCCCACCCGGGTTTGCCGGGACGTAGCGGTATCCGGCGCTTGTCGTACGGGATGATGTTGCCGTGCCTACCGCGGATCGTCACCCGACCCCTCCGACCAAGCCCGCCGACGCCCGGCCCACCGACGCGGTGGACCCCCGGCCCGCCCCGGACCCGAGCGTGATGCGCCGGCAGTACCAGCACGAGGGGTTGGGCGAGGAGGAGCTGGCGGCCGACCCGCTGGCCCAGTTCACCGAGTGGTTCCGGCAGGCCGACGAGGCAGGGGTGCCGGAGCCCAACGCGATGGTGCTCTCCACCGCCGACGGCCGCGGCCGCCCCAGTTCGCGCACCGTGCTGCTCAAGGGCTACGACCGCCGGGGCTTCGTCTTCTTCACCAACTACGGCTCCCGCAAGGGCACCGAACTGGCCGCCAACCCGTGGGCCTCGCTGCTCTTCCCGTGGATCGTGATCTCCCGTCAGGTGATCGTCGGCGGCCGGGTGGAGAAGGTCGGCCGGGACGAGACGGCCGCCTACTTCCGCACCCGCCCGCACGGCTCCCAGCTCGGCGCCTGGGCCAGCGAGCAGTCCAGCCCGGTGGGCCGGCGGGAGGTCCTGGAGCAGCGCTACGCCGACCTGGAGCGCCGCTACCCGGAGGGCGAGGGCGTGCCGGTGCCGCCGTTCTGGGGCGGGTACCGGGTGGTGCCGGAGACCGTCGAGTTCTGGCAGGGGCGGGAGAACCGGCTGCACGACCGGCTGCGCTACGTCGCCGAGCCGGCGGGCTGGCGGGTGGAGCGGCTCTGCCCGTGACGGAGGCGCGGGGCGGACGGACCGGCCGTGCACCGACGGCTCCGGTCAGGATCCACCGGGCGGGGCGGTCCTCCGGCGGTCGCGCAGGTGCCGGTCGGCCACCGTCACACCGTCCGCGATGTCCATCAGGAAGCAGTCGGCCGCGCCGAGCCCGCCCCTGATCAGGCTCGGCACCGCCTCCAATGCGCCGGTCATGCCCGGGAAGTGTTCGTCCCTCAGGTGGACCGCCTCGAAGGAGGTCCAGTGCCCGTCGGGCAGCACGCAGCCGTAGGTCTGCAGCGGCGGGTCCGGCTGGAGGTACTCGGCCAGGTGCAGCGCGGTGCAGCACCAGGCCGGGACGCCGATCAGGAGTGCCCTGGCCCGGTGCCGGTACAGCCACCCGACCGGCGAGTCCGGCCCCAGGTGGCTGTCCAGCAGGTGATCCGCCGTCAGATCGGCCGCCCGGAGGCCGATCGCGGCGAACGAGGTCTGGGGGTGCCGGCTGCGGACCGCGCCCGGAGCCTGCCGGACCAGCTCGGAGAAGTGGCCCAGGATGCGGGAGGCCGGGGTGCGGTCGGGGTCGAACGGGGGACGGGTGCGCCAGTACTCCCGCTCCTGCTGCTCGGTCATGCCCTCGGTGGGGGCGAGCGCCACCCGCGAGGTGTTGGAGTTCTCCGGGGTCGCGGTGAACACCACCAGGGTGCCGCGCTCGCCCAGCGTTGCGAGCAGCGCCCTCAGCAACACCTCGGGGCCGCCGTCCAGCCCGCCCAGCGAGCGCAGCGAGGACTGCACCAGCAGGGTCTCGCCCTCCTCGATGCCGAGCGCCCGCAGGTCCTGCTCCAGCTCCGCTGCGCCGGTCATCAGGTGGCCGCCGCTCGCTCGACCGCAGCCCGCTCGGCCGCCGGGCCGACGTCCAGCGAAAGCCACTGGCCCACCGTGGACCGCATTCCGTCGGTGAACCGCAGCCCGAGTGCGGTCAGCGAACCGGATTCGGCCAGTGTCTCCACCGCCCGGGCAGTGTGCCCGCGCCAGGTGGCCAGCTGCACCCGGGCGCGCTCGGCCGCCTCGCGGCTCGGACCAACCGCGGCACGCACCCGGGTGCCCCAGTAGGCCGTCACCGCGAGGTGCGCGTAGGTGCCCTGGAGCAGGGCCTCCAGCGGGCGGGGATCGGGCCGCCAGGGGGCGTGGTAGCGCCGGTCGTCCGCTGGGTCGTAGAGCGCGTGGAAGTCCAGCACCGCGCCCAGCTTGACGTGCTGGAACTCGTGCGCGAGCAGTAGCGCCAGGGTCGATGAGGTGTTCGGCCGGGCGATCCCCACCGCGCCGAACGCCTGCCGGGCGGCTGCACTGACGTCCCGTCCGTCCGGGCCGGGCCGCAGTGGCGTGACGGTGGTCAGCCCGGTTGGAAAGCCGGCTGCGTACTCGGGCAGATCGCGTTCCAGCAGCTCCCACGCCTCCCGCAATCCGTGGCTCCAGGCGCGGAGTTCGGCCTCCGGTAGTCGCCCGGCCACCGGCCACTGGTGGGCGTCCCGCTGTGGATCGGTGTCCTCCAGCGCGAGGGTCAGCCCGCCCGCCAGCTCCGCCCGGCGCACGGGTTGCCATACCGGGCCGTCCGGTGTGTTCGAGTCGATCGTCACCCCGCGCACGGTGAAGCTCCCAGCGGTCGCGTGCAGCACTGCCTTCCCGGCGCCGCCGACCAGCACCCGGCCGAGGGTGGGGAGGTGCACAGCGCCTTCCCGTACCGGTACGGGAAGTTCGAACTCCCGCCCGGCCCGCAGTGCGGCGGCCGCCGCCAGCTCGGCGAGGCCACCGAGGTCGGCCCCGGGGTCGTCCTCCAGGCAGCGCACCGCCCAGGCCCGGGCGTACGGGTGGGCCAGAACCGTGTCCAAGGCATGTGGGGCAGCGTCGTCCAACTCGGTCAGCAGGGACCAGGGCTCGGCGTCTCTCGCGGAGAGCGCTGCCAGCAGCTTTCGAGTCAGGCCGAGCTGGGCATCGGCGAGCGCGCGGACGGTTGACCGAGTGCCGAAGCCCGTCGCCAGCTCGTCCAGCTGGGCCTCGGTCAACGGCCTCGCGGCCGGACCGGCCTGGGCCGGAAGGCCGGCGGGGGCCGTCTGGTCCCGGATGGTGGTGATCAGCGTCATCAGGTCCCCGCAGAAGACGGAGGGATTGTCGAATCCGCGATCCGTCCGGTAGCGGTGGGCAAACAGCCCGCCGCCGCAGGAGCGGACCACTGAGCAGGATCGGCACTGCTGGTTCAGTCCGGCTAGTCCGGACTGACGTTCCATCATGCCGGGGTGTGTGGCCACCTGGTCCAAGGTGTGCGTGAATACGTCGAATCCGGTCTGCGGAGCGCCGTCGAAGGCGGTCTTCAGACTGTCGGCCTGCTCGAACGTGCCGTCGGTCTCCACCACTACCAGGCCGGCCGGATCGAGGCCGAGCGACTCGGTCAGGCTCGAACGGCCGCGCAGGGTGCGGTGCACCGAGTCGAAGATCCGCACCGGTACGGGGCGTCCGTGCGCCGTCCAGCGCTCATGGACGGCCAGCAGCCAGTCCGCGTACGGGGTGGGGCCGAGGTGGTCGGGGTGCTTCGGTGGTTCGTCCCATGTCGCGTGGGGGAGAAGGAAGTCGATTCGGGGTGGGGAGAGTTCGACCAGTGCGTCGTAGACGGCGACCGGGTCGTTCTCCACGTCGATGGTGCAGAGCAGACCGGCGTACAGATGGTGGTAGGCGGGGCGGCGAAGCAGCTCCAGCGCGGCCAGCACCGTGGCGTGGCTGGACCGGCCGTCGGCGTAGCGGCGGTGTCGGTCGTTGGCCACCCGGTCGCCGTCCAGGGAGACACCGACCTTGATGCCCAGCTCGGCGAACAGCTCGCAGAAGTCCTCGGACAGCCGGACCGCGTTGGTGTGGATCCGGAGGTCCAGCGCACAGCCCTCCGGCAGTGCGGCGCGCAGCAGTTCGGCTGCCGAGCGCAGCACGGCGGGGCCCGCGAGCAGCGGCTCACCGCCATGCAGCACGACGTGGACGGCTGTCAGCCGATGTGCCCGAGCGTGCTCCCCGACCCGCGCTGCCGTGGCCTTCAGCACGTGCTCCGAGACGGAGCGCGGCTTGCCACGCCAACTGGTGTCAGCATGCTCGTACACGTAGCAGTGGTCGCAGGACAGGTCGCAGCGGCTGTGCACCTTGAGCACGAACTGCGTGAACGGGCGCTGCACTGGTACGGGCAACATGACCGGGCTTGGTCCGTGTGGCCGTCAGACAGAGGAGTTGAAGGTGAGCGAGGACGCCTGGCCACCGTCCGCATCGGGCAGAGCCCGCTGCAGATCGGCGGTGAGGCGGTCGCTGCCGAGAGCGGCGAGGTCCGCGAGTGAGGCCCGCGGAGCGGGGGCCTCTGCAGAATCGCGGTGGGTCGGCCAGGTGGAGATCGCGGTGACCATTGCAGCCTCGTTTCTGGGCATGAGACGCGGGGAAGCGGGTGGGCCGCCCCGTTACTGGCACAGGAAGCAGGAGGCTACCCGCATCGGCGGCCCGCGACTCCTGTGGTGCGACGGGTCGACAAGCATCCGGAGGTGGTCGAGGATCGGTTGCTCCGACGAGTTCCAACTCCGTTGTCCAAAAAGGACATTCATGTCTGATGGATGTGCGAAGCTGCCAGGGTCGGCACACCACTGTCACGTGCAGGGGGATCGAAATGAGTGAACCGCACCTCAGAGTCGAGCTTGCCTTCTCGGACCACGACGAGCTGACGGCCGAGCGGGGAATGGGTTTCCTCCTCGAGGAGTTGCGGGGCATCGGTGCCACCGAACTCACCCAGCCGACTACGGGGGAGGCGCCCAGCGGCACCCGGTCCGGTGACCTCGTCTCGTACACCTCGGTGCTCATGGGACTCGCTGGCGGCGCGACCACGCTCCGTGCTCTCATCGGCCTCGCACAGGACTGGCTCGCTCGACGGAACTCCGGCACGGTCGAGCTCAGGATCGGCGGTGACGAGCTGAGGCTCACCTCGACTTCGCGCTCCGACCAGCGCACGGCGATCGAGGCGTTCGTCACGAGGGAGCGTGAGACCCCCGATGCCTAAGCGAGCCCTCGTCCTCGCCAATCAGTACTACCGTGACGGGATCAGTGAGCTTCCAGGAGCCCGGGCGGACGCCGTCGCGCTGGAGCGCGTGCTCGCGGACCCGGAGATCGGGGACTTCGAGGTCACGGTCGTCCAGGACGGCACCGCAGTCGAGTGCCGTAGGGCGATCCAGCGCTTCTTCCAGAGCGCGGCCAGGGACGACCTCCTGCTCCTGCACCTCTCCTGCCACGGTCGTAAGGACCGGCGGAACCGACTGCACTTCGTCGCGTCCGACACCGATCCCTCGCTGATCGAAGCGACGTCGGTTAGCGCCGAGTTCGTAGCCGACCAGATGGAGGACAGCCTCAGCAACCGCATCGTAGTGCTCCTCGACTGTTGCTACAGCGGGGCCTTCACCAAGGGAATGCGCACCCGGGGCGAGGCGCCGACCGTGGACATCGGTGCGCACTTCCGAGGTAGGGCTCAGCACGTCATCACGTCGTCGACCTCCCTCCAGTTCAGCTACGAGAGTGATCTCCTGAGCCGGGTGGAAGCCCAACCCTCAGTCTTCACTGCAGCCGTGGTGGAAGGGCTGCGCACCGGTATCGACGGTCGTGGCCGGGATGGCGTCGTCAGCGTCGACGAGCTCTTCGACTTCGTGGCAGCGCGGGTTGGAGAACAGCTGCCCGGTCAGACCCCTACCCGCTCCGTCAACTCCACCGGAACACCGATCGTCCTGTCCAAGGTCCCTACTCTCGGAACCCCGGTCCTCGTGCTTCACGTTTCGGAGGACCAGAGCTGGGCGGACTGGATCGCTGCCAAGTTGGAGAGTGCTGGGTTCCGGGTGGTGTCCAGGGACATCCGGGTTGAAGCAGGTACGCCACTGGCGACCGAGCCCGGCATCGACAGTCCACGGGCGCTGGTGGTGCTTTCGGCCGACTACCTGAGGTCCCCTCAGGCAGGTCCGCTCTGGGACTCGATGGGTAGCTCCGACCCGGCCGAGGCACGTCGTCAGATCATTCCGGTCCGGGTCGGTGACTTTCGGCGTACTGTCCAGCTCAAGGGCTTCGATCCGATCAGTCTGGTCGGCCGTGACGAAGGCCAGGCGGCGGTCACACTGCTCCGTGCTCTCGGCCGGCCCGAGAGCGAGGCCGATCCCGAGGCGGTGATGCCGCGCTTTCCCGGCACCAAGCCCGCTCACTGGTCCGTGCCCCAGCGCAACTCCTCCTTCACCGGCCGGGCGGCGGTGTTGGAGGAGCTCCGGGAGAGCCTGCTCGACGGTCCGATGGTGGTGACGCCCACTCTGCAGACCTTGCACGGCCTCGGCGGAGTGGGAAAGACCCAGCTGGCGTTGGAGTACGCGCACCGGTACATGTCCCACTACGACCTGGTGTGGTGGATCGACGCCGAGCGGACGGACCCGATCCTCAACGGCCTGGCGGGGTTGGCCAACCGGCTCGGCCTGCAGGTGGGTGATTCGGTGAACGAGGCGGCCGAGGCGGCTCGCGAGGCGCTGCGCAACGGCATTCC
>NZ_JBIWFX010000015.1:0-24605 GCF_044763225.1 Kitasatospora sp. NPDC096147
TCGACTTGCATGTGTTAAGCACGCCGCCAGCGTTCGTCCTGAGCCAGGATCAAACTCTCCGTGAATGTCTGCAGGTCATCCTGCAACCACCCGCGTTGAGCGGCACAGCAACCACCGGAATAGGGCGGCCCTGCGCACTGCGTCCTCGCTAGTGTTTTACTTCAAAAGGAATCTCCAACCCCACCAAACGGTGAGGCCGGGGATGTCAACATATCTGGCGTTGACTTTTGGCACGCTGTTGAGTTCTCAAGGAACGGTGGCTTCCTTTGGTCTGCCTTCCGGCAGGCCCTCCGGGCGCTTCGTTCGTTCCACCAGCTTAGCAGATCCGTTTACCAGGTTTTCACCAAGTTTTTGCGGTTCCGACATCCGGTGTTCATCACCGTCTCGCGGCGACTCGACAAACCATAGCCCTTCGCCGCCGGAGCGCCTAATCGGGGCGCACGCCCGGTCACCCGTTCGGCCTGCCGGCCGCAGTTCACACCCCTCTATGCACCCCAGTTGGCGCGATCGTCCCGGCTCACCCGGATGGCGTAGAGTTCGGCGCATCAGCCAAGAGGACTAGACCACTTGAGCAGCCCGAAGCCCCTGCCAGCAGGGGTTGCACGGCGCGCGAGGTGCGGATGTGCGCCGACCGGGCGGGATCGACACCTGCGAACCGCCCTGGGTGCCACTTGCGAAATGTCCGTAGTTGGCATGATTTAGGCTTCAGAACGATCACACCGCCGCTGCCCTGCGGCGGCTCGCTGTGCCCCGTATCTGGGAGGACCCACCATGACCACTGTGACCTCGCCGCTGGCCGGTCGCGCCGTCGGGCTCGCGAACGTGCCCGACCCCGTCTTCGCCGGGGCCATGGTGGGCCCCGGTACCGCCATCGACCCGGTCCGTGAGCTCACCGACGCGGTGGCCCCGGTGGACGGCGTCGTCGTGTCGATGCACCCGCACGCCTTCGTGGTGGTGGACGCGGACGGGCACGGGGTACTGACCCACCTGGGCATCGACACCGTGCAGCTCAACGGCGAGGGCTTCGAGCTGCTGGTGAACAAGGGCGACACCGTCACCCGCGGCCAGGCCGTCATCCGCTGGAACCCGGCCGAGGTCGAGAAGGCCGGCAAGTCGCCGATCTCCCCGATCGTGGCGCTCGAGGCCGCGCCGGACGCGCTGGCCGGGGTGGCCGAGAGCGGGGACGTCGCCGGTGGCGACGCGCTCTTCACCTGGAACTAGCACCACCGAGAAGTCGTCAGACCGCCGGGCCGCCGTCCCACTCCCCCCGACCGAGTGGGAACGGCCCGGCACGTACCCGGCCCCGGCCGTGACCCCACGTCCGGACGGCGGGCCCGCACCCGGGTGAAAGGAACCCACTCATGGAACAGGCGCTGCGAGGCGTAGGTGTCAGCCACGGTGTCGCGATCGGCCAGGTCCGGCACATGGGCACGGCGGTGCTGGAGCCCCCGGCCACCCAGATCCCGACCGAGGACGCGCCCCGCGAGCAGGAGCGGGCCCAGGCTGCCGTGGACGCCGTCGCGGCGGACCTGATCGCCCGCGGCAACCTGGCCGGCGGTGAGGCGCAGGCCGTGCTGGAGGCCCAGGCGCTGATGGCGCAGGACCCCGAGCTGATGGCCGACGTGAACCGGCGGATCGTGGCCGGTAGCACCGCCGAGCGCGGGGTGTACGACGCCTTCGCGGCCTACCGGGCGCTGCTCGCGGCGGCCGGGGACTACCTGGCGGGCCGGGTGGCCGACCTGGACGACGTGCGGAACCGGATCGTGGCGCGGCTGTTGGGCGTGCCGATGCCGGGCGTGCCGGACAGCGACGAGCCGTACGTGCTGTTCGCCCGGGACCTGGCGCCTGCCGACACGGCGCTGCTGGACCCGACGCTGGTGCTGGGCTTCGTGACCGAGGAGGGCGGGCCGACCAGCCACAGCGCCATCCTGGCCCGGGCCATGGGCGTGCCGGCCGTGGTCGCGCTGGCCGGGGCGACCGACCTGGCGGAGGGCGTCATCGCCGCCGTGGACGGGTCCACCGGTGAGGTGCTGATCGACCCGAGCGAGGAGAAGCAGGCCGCGCTGCGGGCCGCCGACGCCGAGCGGAAGGCCGCGCTGGCCGCCTCCTCCGGCCCGGGGCAGACCTCGGACGGGCACCGGGTGCCGCTGCTGGCGAACGTCGGTGGTCCGGGTGACCTGCCGGCCGCGCTGGAGGCGGGCGCCGAGGGCGTCGGGCTGTTCCGTACCGAGTTCCTGTTCCTCGACGACTCGGCGAAGGCGCCGAGCGAGGAGAAGCAGGTCGAGGCGTACCGCAAGGTGCTGGAGGCGTTCCCCGAGGGCCGCGTGGTGGTCCGGGCGCTGGACGCCGGTGCGGACAAGCCGCTGGACTTCCTGACCCCGGCGGACGAACCGAACCCGGCGCTGGGCGTGCGCGGTCTGCGCACCCTGCTGGAGAACCCCGAGGTGATGCAGACCCAGCTGCGCGCCCTGGCCAGGGCCGCCGAGGGCCTGCCGGTCCACCTCGAGGTGATGGCCCCGATGGTGGCCGACCGGATCGACGCCAAGGCGTTCGCGGACGCCTGCCGGGAGGCCGGGCTGAAGGCGAAGTTCGGCGCCATGGTGGAGATCCCGTCCGCCGCGCTGCGGGCCCGCTCGATCCTCCAGGAGGTCGAGTTCCTCTCGCTGGGCACCAACGACCTGGCCCAGTACGCCTTCGCGGCGGACCGTCAGGTCGGCGCGCTGGCCCGGCTCCAGGACCCGTGGCAGCCCGCGCTGCTCGACCTGGTGGCCTTCTCGGCCGATGCGGCCAAGGCCGAGGGCAAGAGCTGCGGCGTCTGCGGCGAGGCGGCCTCCGACCCGCTGCTGGCCTGCGTGCTGACCGGCCTGGGCGTCACCAGCCTGTCGATGGGCGCGGCGTCGATCCCGTACGTCCGCTCCACCCTGGCCAAGTACACGCTGGAGCAGTGCCGGCGGGCGGCCGAGGCGGCCCGCGCGGCGGACTCCGCCGAGGAGGCCAAGGCCGCGGCGGCGCGGGTGCTGTCCGGCGAGTAGGGCCGTGGGACGCAGCGGAGCGGTGCTCTCCCCGTGGGGGTGGAGAGCACCGCTCCGCCACGTTTCCTGACGGCTGGTCAGCCCCTGCGCTCCTGGCCGAGCCGCTCGAAGAAGCGCAGGTGGTCGAGGTTGTCGACGGAGCCGGGGTTGACGGCCCGGTCCAGCGGGGTGCCCGCCAGCAGGCGCTTGACCGGGACCTCGATCCGCTTGCCGGTGAGGGTGTGCGGCAGGCCCTCGACCGCGATCACCTCGTCGGGGACGTGACGGGGCGACAGTTCGGTGCGCAGCGAGGTGCGGATGCGGCCGATCAGGGCGTCGTCGAGGGCGGCGCCGGGGGCGAGGACGACGAAGAGCGGCATCCAGTAGCCGCCGTTCTCCTCCTCCAGGCCGATCACCAGGGACTCGCGGATCTCGGGGAGCCGCTCGACCACCTCGTAGATGTCCGAGGAGCCCATCCGGACGCCCTGCCGGTTGAGGGTGGAGTCGGAGCGGCCGTGGATCACCACGGTGCCGCGCGAGGTGGCGGTGATCCAGTCGCCGTGCCGCCAGATGCCTGGGTAGGTGTCGAAGTAGCTGTCGTGGTACCGGCTGCCGTCCTCGTCCCCCCAGAAGCCGACCGGCATGGACGGGATGGGCTTGGTGACGACCAGCTCGCCGACCGCGTCGGTGAGCGGCTTGCCCTGGACGTCCCAGGCCTGGACCTCGGCGCCCAGGCAGGGGGCCTGGATCTCGCCGAGGTACACCGGGAGGGTGGGGACGCCGCCGACGAAGCAGGAGCAGACGTCGGTGCCGCCGCTGACGGAGGCGAGCCAGACGTCCGGCTTGACCTCGTCGTAGATCCACTGGAAGCCGTCGGGCGGCAGCGGGGAGCCGGTGGTGCCCAGGCAGCGGACGGCGGACAGGTCGAGGTCGCGGCCGGGGTGGAGCTCGGCCTTGCGGCTGGCGATCACGTAGGCGGCGGAGGTGCCGAGCACGGTCGCCCGGGTGCGGGCGGCGACGGACCAGAAGGCGCCGGTGTCGGGGTGGCCGGGGCTGCCGTCGTAGGTGACCACGGTGGAGCCGACCAGCAGGCCGGCCACCAGGAAGTTCCACATCATCCAGCCGGTGGAGGTGTACCAGAGGAAGCGGTCCGAGGGCCCGAGGTCGAGGTGCAGGCCGGCCTGCTTGAGGTGCTCGACCAGGATGCCGCCCTGGCCCTGCACGATGGCCTTGGGCAGGCCGGTGGTGCCGGAGGAGTAGAGCACCCAGAGCGGGTGGTCGAAGGGCACCTGCTCGAAGACCGGCTCGGCCTGACCGGCCGTCAGCTCGGCCCAGTCGAGCGCGCCCTCGGGGGCGGCGGTGCCGAGCAGCGGGACGTGCACCACGGTGTGCAGCGAGGGCAGCTCGCGGCGGAGCTCGGCGACCACCTCGGAGCGGTCGTGGTCCTTGCCGCCGTAGTGGTAGCCGTCGACGGTGATCAGCGCGACGGGGGCCAGCTGCTGGAAGCGGTCGAGCACGCTGCGGGCGCCGAAGTCGGGGGCGCAGCTGGTCCAGACGGCGCCGACTGCGGCGGACGCGAGCAGGGCGACGACGGCCTGCGGGATGTTGGGCAGGTAGCCGGCCACCCGGTCGCCGGGGGCGATGCCACGCTCGCGCAGGGCGGCGGCCAGCGCGGCGACCTGGCGGCGGAGCTCGGCCCAGCTGACCGGGACGGGCTCGGCGGTCTGCTCGTCCAGGTGCAGGATGGCGGGCTTGCCGGCGTGCTCGGCGCTCTCGCCGTGGCGCAGCACGTGCTCGGCGTAGTTCAGCCGGGCGCCGGGGAACCACTCGGCGCCGGGCATCGCGTCCGAGCCGAGCACGGCGGTGGGCGGGGTGGAGAACCGGACGTCGTACCACTCGGTGACGGCCCGCCAGAAGCGCGGCAGGTCCTCGGTGGACCAGGCGTGCAGCGCGGCGTACCGGGCGGCGGCCTCGTCGTCGCCCGTCACCGGGGCGAGCGGGGCGGCCGGGGCGCCGTGCTGCTCGGCGGCCCAGCGCTGGAAGGCGACGATCTGGGTTTCGGCGGCGCGAGCGGGGTCGGGCCGCCAGAGGGGCTGGTCCTGGTGTGGGGTGCTCACGGTGGTGTACTCCCGGCCGGGCAGGGGACGGAGCGCCTCGTTGCGCCCGTCCGAGTGGCGCTGACGGCTGGACTCTGCCACGTGATCGTGATCGGCGCCAGGGTGGGCCGGAGCCTTCGCCACCTCGGACGTTCCGGTCGCCGGGCCGGTCAGGAGGGCCGGGCCTAGCATCGTGGGTATGGGAGAGCGAACTTTCGCGCCCTACGCGCCGCAGCTCCTCCTGGAGACCGACGGCGACTCGCAGCTGATGAGCCCGGGTCGCGAGTACCACGTCGGGCGTGATCCCGCCGGGGAGGTCGTGTTCAGCGATCCCCGGGTCTCCTGGCATCACGCGGTCCTCCACGTGGACGGCGACCACTGGGCGCTCGACGACACCGGCTCGACCAACGGGACCTGGGTATCCGGGGAGCGGGTCGGCCACCTCGATCTGACACCGGGCAGCACGCTGCGCTTCGGCAGTCCGCAGGACGGCCCGTACGCGACGCTGGCCGCGCTGCCGGAGCCGACCAGGACGGTGCGGGCCCCGTCCGCGCTGACCAGGCTCACCGGCTCGTACCGACCACCGACCCGGGTGCAGCGGCTGCCCGACCGGGTGGTGCGGATCGGCCGGGCCGAGGACAACGACCTGGTGCTGGACGACCTCTCGGTCTCCCGGCACCACGCCGAGCTGCGGGCCCGGCCGGACGGCGGCTACGAGATCGCCGACGTGGGCAGCCACAACGGGACCTTCCTGAACGGCTCTCCGGTGACGGTGGCGCTGCTCGGGCCGGACGACCTGGTGGGCATCGGGCACTCGGTGTTCTGCCTGGTCGGCGACGAGCTGCAGGAGTTCCTGGACACCGGGGACGTCGACCTGGACGTGGACGGCCTGGTGGTGGAGGTCGCGGGCGGGCGGCGGCTGCTGGACGGGGTGACCTTCCCGGTCGGCCAGAAGTGCCTGCTGGCGGTGGCCGGGCCGAGCGGGGCGGGCAAGTCGACGCTGCTGAACGCGCTGACCGGGCTGCGCCCGGCCGACCACGGCTCGGTCCGCTACGACGGCCGTGACCTCTACCGGGACTACCCGGAGCTGCGCCGCCGGATCGGGCTGGTGCCGCAGGACGACATCCTGCACACCCAGCTGACGGTCCGTCGGGCGCTGCGCTACGCGGCCGAGCTGCGCTTCTCCGGCGACACCACGCCCGAGGAGCGCGCGGCCCGGGTGGAGGAGGTGATCGGGGAGCTGGGGCTGGAGCAGCGGGCGGACCAGGTGATCTCCAGCCTGTCGGGCGGTCAGCGCAAGCGGGTCAGCGTGGCGCTGGAGCTGCTGACCAAGCCTTCGCTGCTGTTCCTGGACGAGCCGACCTCGGGTCTGGACCCGGGGATGGACCGCTCGGTGATGCAGATGCTGCGCGGGCTGGCGGACGACGGCCGGACGGTGGTGGTGGTCACCCACAGCGTGCTCAGCCTGGACCTGTGCGACCGGCTGCTGATGCTCGCGCCCGGCGGGCGGATCGCCTACTACGGGCCGCCCGGGGAGGCGCTGGGCTACTTCGGCTTCGCCCAGTGGCCCGAGGCCTTCGAGGCCTTCGAGGAGGACCGGGCCCGGGACTGGGCCGGCCAGTACCGGGGCTCGGACGCGCACCGCCGCTACATCGCGGACACCATGAGCCGGCCGGTGCGCCCGGCCGCCTCGGCGGCGCTGCCCTCGCCCGCTCCCCCGCCGCAGGGCTGGTGGTCGCAGCTGGGCACGCTGGTGCGCCGGTACGCGACCGCGCTGACGGCGGACCGGACCTTCCTGGCGGTGATGATCGCGCTGCCGTTCGTGATGGGCGCGATGGCCCGGGCACTGGCCGGCAGCCGGCTGGGGCCGGACACGGCGCTGAACGGGCTGCTGATCCTCTGCGTGGGCGGTGTGCTGACGGGCGCGGCCAACGCGGTGCGGGAGCTGGTCAAGGAGCGTTCGATCTACCAGCGGGAGCGAGCCGTCGGGCTCTCCAGATCGGCGTACCTGTGGTCGAAGATCGTGGTGCTCGGGACCATCACGGTGGTGCAGGCGGTGGTGCTGACCCTGGTCGGCCTGGCCGGGGTGCAGCTGCGGCCGCAGGGCGGCGGGGTGCTGATGCCGCCGCTGCTGGAGATCACGCTGGCGGTGGCGCTGCTCTCGTTCACCGCCATGATGCTCGGCCTGGTGGTCTCCGCCCTGGTGAAGAAGGAGGAGGTGACCATGCCGCTGCTGGTGCTGCTGGCGATCGTGCAGGTGGTGTTCTGCGGGGCGCTGCTCCAGCTGAGCGGGGTGCCGGTGCTCGACCAGCTCTCCTGGCTGGTGCCCTCCCGCTGGGCGCTGGCCGCGATGGCCGCCACCGTGGACCTGGGGCAGGTGGTGCCGGGCGAGCTGACGACCGATCCGCTGTTCCGTCATCAGCTGTCCACCTGGCTGGTCGACATGGGGGTGCTGGCGGGCCTGTCGGTGGTGTTCGGCGTGCTGGTGCTCCGGCTGCTGCGGCGGCAGGAGCCGGCCGTGATGCGGGGCTAGGGCGGCCGGGATGGAGGGGTTCCGCAGCACCCACGTGGTGCCCGAGGGCGGACTGCCCAGCTGGGAGGGGCCCGATCCCTCGCACCCGTCGGCCCGGCTGGACGCACTGCTGCCGGTGATGCTGGCCGGCACCAGCGGGGACTGGGCCCGGGTGGTCTGCTCGAACGGCTGGACCTGCTGGGTGGACGGGCGCCTGCTGGTCGCCCTCCCCCAGCGCCCGCCGGCCGCCGGCCGGCCCGCCGTGACGGACGCCGACCCGCGCCCGCTGCTGGCCGAGCTGGCGGCGGCGATCGCCTCCTACCGCGAGCTGCTGGACCGGTACGCGGACGGGCGGCTGAGCCTGGCGGACTTCCGGGCCCGGACGGCCGGGCTGCGGATCGGGGCGGTGCTGGACGGGCCGTCGGCCTGGCTGCTGGACCTGGAGCGGGGCCGCTGGTCGTACTGCGAGGCCGGGCAGCTCCAGCCGTACGCCACCGTCGAGCCCGCCGAGGACGGAGCGGCGCCCAGGTGAACGGGGTGACGCAGGCGGATCTGACCGGGCAGCAGCTCGGCGGGTACCGGCTGGAGAAGATCGTCGGGCGCGGCGGGATGGCGGTGGTCTACCGGGCCGAGGACCTGCGGCTGGGCCGGACGGTGGCGGTCAAGCTGCTGGCCCCGGAGCTGGCCCGCAACGACGTCTTCCGGGAGCGCTTCGCCCGCGAGTCCCGGGCCGCCGCCGCGATCGACCACCCGCACATCGTGCCGGTCTACGAGGCCGGGGACGCGGACGGGGTGCTGTACATCGCGATGCGGTACGTCCGGGGCCGGGACCTGCGGGCGCTGCTGGACCGTCAGGGGCCGCTCACCGTGCGGCAGGCGGTGCGGATCACCGCCCAGGTGGCCTCGGCTCTGGACGCCGCGCATGCGCACCAGCTGGTGCACCGGGACGTGAAGCCGGGGAACGTGCTGGTGGCCGAGGGCACCGACAGCGACCACCCCGAGCACGTCTACCTGACCGACTTCGGGCTCACCAAGAAGTCGCTCTCGCTGACCGGGCTGACCACCGTCGGCCAGTTCGTCGGGACACTGGACTACGTGGCGCCGGAGCAGATCTCCGGGCGGCCGGTGGACGGGCGGTGCGACGTCTACAGCCTGGGGTGCGTGGTCTACGAGGAGCTGACGGGTGCTCCGCCGTTCCGGCGGGAGGACGACCTGGCGCTGCTCTGGGCGCACCTGCACGACGAGGCGCCGTCGGTGCGCGAGCTGCGGCCGGACCTGCCGGTGGGGCTGGACGGGGTGCTGGGGCGGGCACTGGCGAAGGAGCCGGAGCAGCGGTACGGGAGCTGTCTGGAGTTCGTCGCGGCGCTGCGCGCGGCGGACCTCGCGGCGCCGGCCGGGCCGGTGGTGGTGGCGCCGGGGCCGACACCGACGGAGGTGGTGCCGGTGGTGGAGGAGGTACCGGTGCCGCCCGCCTGGGCCTGGCCGGTGTTCGTCCCGGAGGGCTGACAGGCCGTCGGCTCACGGTGCGCGGTGGGCGGCGAGGCCGCCGAGCAGGCCGGCCAACGCACCCCAGAGGGCGGCCAGCCCGACGGTGCGCAGCAGGTCCGGGATGAGCGAGACGCCGCCCCCGGCGGCGTCGAAGCCCAGCAGCGAGAGGCCGAGGGCGGCGGAGATCCGGGTGACCAGGCCGAGCAGCAGGACGGCCACCGCGAGGGCGGCGGCCAGGTGGGCAGCGTACTGCCAGGGGCGGGCGGCCGGAGTGGTGTGCCGGGCGGCGCCGTAACCGGCCAGCAGGATCGTCACGGCGGCGAGCAGCCAGGCGCGGCCGTCCTGGGCGGCGAGGGTGGAGAGGTCGAGGGTGGCCTGCCGGTCGGCGGGCACCCGGAGCACCTCGGCGAGCGCGGGCGGCATCGGGAGGCCGATGTCGGTGGGGGCCGAGCCGTGCCAGGAGCCGCCGAGGCCGATGCCGAGCGCGAGCCAGGCGAGGTTGGGCAGGGCGAGGGCGATCACGGCGAAGGTGGTGGCGGGCCGGCCCGAGACGGCTGCGGTGACCAGGCCGGCGACCAGGGCGATCACGACGTAGAGCAGCAGCAGCATCAGCACGGCGTGGGCGGCGGGCTGGACGGCGGCGCGGTGGCGGAGCAGCGCGGGCGGCAGGGGTGCGCGGCGGGAGGCCAGCAGGGTGAGCAGCAGGACCCCGGCCAGCCAGAGCAGGCCGATGCCGAGGGTCGGGAGGAGGCCGAGCCGGAAGCCCACCACCGGGCCGGCGCCGAAGGCCGCGCCGAGGTCGTCGAGCAGCGGATCGCCGGTGGGGACGGCGAAGCTGTGCTCGGCGGGGAGGCGCAGCAGGGCGATCAGGACCAGCCAGAAGAGGGCGGTCCGGCCCGCCCGGGCGGCGAGTTCGGCGGGGGTGGTGACGGCCCGCAGGCGCAGCGGGCGGAGGAAGAGGTACCCGGCGGTGAGCGCGCCGAGCAGGGTGACGGAGAGCGGCATGGCCTCCAGGCCGCCCTGGGCCTCGGCGACGAAGGCGGCCGTGCCGTTGAGCTCGACCGGGACGCCGAGGGCCATCAGCACGGTGGCGGCGACCACGGCCGGGAAAGCGCCCGAGGGGAGCGCGTCGGCGCCGGCCAGCCGGAGGCCGAGGGCGGCCAGGGCTGCCATCAGGAGCAACGGGACGAGGGCGGTGAGCAGGGCCTCGCCCCAGGGCCGCAGGAGGGGAACGGCGCCGCGCGGCGGACCGGCCTGGGCTGACACGGCGGACATGGCGGCTCCCGGGGCGGGCGGTTCCTGGACCCCTCCAGCTTCGGCCGGGCCGGGACGGTCGGCGAGCGGTGCGGCGCGGTCGGCGCCGGTCGGGGGCCGGGCGGGGGCCAGTGGGCGCTGCCACCGGGGCGGAGTCGGCGGGACACCACGGGGACGGGCTTCTGCCGGTGGGCCGCCCCGGCCCGCCGACCGACGGAGCCCGGAGGGACCGGACCGGGGACCTGATCGGGGAGCCGAGGGCGGCCGGACGGCAACCGCTGACCCACCTGCCCGCCGCCGGCGGACCTGATCCCGTCCGCCGGCGCCACCGAGGCGGCCGACCGGGGGTGGAGCGGGCGCCCGAGCCGGTGGGCCGCTGGTCCGACGGCCCGGGCGGGCACCGGTGGGGAGGGCGGTGCACCGGGTCCGCAACGGCCGGACGGCACTAGATCACCTGCTCACCCGCCTGCCCACCGACAGCAGACCCGATCCCGTCCGGCGGCGTCACCGGAGCCGCCGGACGGGCGGTGGAGCGGGGGAGCCCGGGCGGCCTCGACCTGGCGGAGGACTGACGCGCCGTCGGCTCACGTCGCCACCGCGGTGTGATCCGGGCGGTGTCATCCGGGCGGGGGCGGTCGGCGAGACGTCCGGGGTGGGCGGGTCGAGAATGAGCGGCGGGGGCAGGCAGCACCGCAGCCCATGGAGGCAGGTCGTGAACTCCCAACCGCCGTCCGAGCCCACCGGCCCGTACCAGGGGCCGCCGTCGGGTGGCGGCGGCCCGTACTCCGGTCCGCCGTCGGGCGGGAGCGGCCCGTCGCCGACCGAGCCGGCCATGCCCCGGCCGTCCGGCGGGGCGCCGGAGCCGCCGAGCGGGCCCGTGTCGGGGCCGTCCTCCGGCGGGGTGGTGGCGGGGCCGCCGTCCGGGCCGCTGTCGGGGCCGAACGGCGGGCCGCCGCCGGCTGACGGCGGGTCAGGCAGCGGATCCGGCGGTGGATCTGGCGGTGGATCAGGTGGCGGGTCGGGCGGCGAGCCGCCGAGCGGGGGCGGGCGGCAACTGGTGCCGGCCGGGGGCAGCGGCGGTCGTCGGCCCTGGTGGCGGGGGCCGAAGGGGCTGGCACTGGTGGCCGTGGCGGCGGGGGCGGCGGTACTCACGGTGGTGCTGACCAACGGGGGCGGCAAGGACACCAAGACCGAGGCCGCGCCGCAGGTGGCGCTCCAGCCCGTGGCGGCGCAGGGGCCGGACCCGTTCACCGGGTCGGTGGCGGTGGCGTCGGTGTCCGACAGCGCGACCGCGTCCGGTGCGGCGAGCGCCTCCGGGTCGGCGGGCGGCCGGACGGTGACCGGCTCGGACCCGGGGCTCTACGGGGGCAGCCGGCAGACCGCCAGCTGTGACGTGCCGAAGCTGTCGGCCTTCCTGACGACCGATCAGGCCAAGGGCCGGGCCTGGGCCGGGGTGCTGGGCATCGACCCGGCCACCATCGACTCCTACCTGCGCTCGCTCACCCCGGTGGTGCTGCGCTCGGACACCCGGGTGACCAACCACGGCTTCGCGAACGGCGTGGCCACCCCCTACCAGTCGGTGTTGCAGAGCGGGACGGCGGTGCTGATCGACGGACGCGGGCTGCCCCGGGTGCGGTGCGCCTGTGGGAACCCGCTGCTGGAGCCGACGGCGTCGGCGGTGCCGCCCGCCTACTCGGGCACCCCGTGGCCCGCCTTCAAGCCGCAGGACACCGTGGTGGTGAGCCCGGCGCCGTCGCCGCTGAAGGACGTGACCGTGGTGGACCCGTCGAGCGGGCAGTCGTTCGCGCACGGGGTCGGTTCCCCGTCGGCCTCCGGGTCCGCCTCGGCCTCCGGGTCCGGTTCGAGCTCGGGCAAGGGGTCGGGCTCCGCCTCGCCGGGCTCGAACGCGCCCGCCTCACCGCCCTCGGGCGGGTCCTCGGGCGGGTCCTCGGGCGCACCGTCGGCCGGGGCGTCGTCCGGCCCGGCGCTGCGCAGCGGGGCGGCGTCGCCCTCCGGCGGGCAGAGCAAGGCCCCTGCGGAGAGCCCGGCGCAGAGTCAGGGCGGGCAGCAGAGCCCGGCCCAGCAGCGCAGCGTCGTGCAGAGCCCGGCGGCCGGTCAGTCGTAGGCGCCCTTGAACCACGCCTCGGCGACCTGGGTGTGCAGCGGGAAGGCCAGCCGGGTGGGGGCGGTGAGCAGGTGCCAGCCGTCCGTCTCGTCGGTGGGGACGGACGGCGGCAGGGTGTCGAGGGCTCGCGGCGGGAAGAGCGCGAAGAGCATCAGGAAGGCGCCCCGGTCGTCACTGCCGGTGTCGGCGAGGCGGGCCTGGGCCGGGTCGACCTCCAGGCCGGCTTCCTCGCGGAGCTCGCGGGCGGCGCCGCGCTGCCAGTTCTCGCCGTAGTCGATGTATCCGCCGGGCAGGGCCAGTTCGCCGTATCCGGGCTCGATGGTGCGGCGGATGGCGAGCAGGGCGCGGGAGCCGTCCGGCTGCTCGACCGGCTGGAGCGCGACGGCGACCGGGAGCGGGTTGCGGTAGCTGATCTCACTGCAGCCCGGGCAGGTGCGCGGCCAGGTGGTGGTGGCGGGGGCGTACGGGGTGCCGCACCAGTGGCAGTGGGTGAAGGGGCCTGTCATGGCTGGATGCTAGTCGGAGCGGGTGACGGTGCGTCAGTGTCTTGCGGGACGGACCGGGCGTACGGAACGGATCTTGCGCGTTGTACCGTGCGCTGGTCGGCGTACGGAGGGTGTGAGGGCAGTGACGAGGACGTTCGCGCAGGCACTGGCGGCGGGGCCGCTGGTGCTGGACGGTGGGCTGTCGAACCAGCTGGCGGACGCGGGGCACGACCTCTCGGACGAGCTCTGGTCGGCCCGGCTGCTGACCGACGACCCGGCGGCGCTGACCACGGCGCACCGGGCGTACGTGGACGCCGGGGCGCAGGTGGTGATCACCTCCAGCTACCAGGCGAGCTTCGAGGGCTTCGCGGAGCGGGGCGTGGCGGCGCCGGAGGCGGCCCGGCTGCTCGGGGAGAGCGTGGCGCTGGCCCGGGCGGCCGGGCCGGCCTGGGTGGCGGCCTCGGTGGGGCCGTACGGGGCGGTGCTGGCGGACGGGTCGGAGTACCGGGGGCGGTACGGGTTGACGGTCGGTCAGCTGGTGGACTTCCACGGGCCGAGGATCGAGGCGCTGGCGGCGGCCGGGCCGGACGTGCTGGCGGTGGAGACGGTGCCGGACGCCGACGAGGCGGAGGCGGTGCTGCGGGTGCTGGCCGGCCTGGGGGTGCCGGCCTGGCTGTCGTTCAGCGTCGACGGGGAGCGGACCCGGGCCGGGCAGCCACTGGCGGAGGCGGCGGCCCTGGCCGCCGGGGTGCCCGGGGTGCTCGCGGTCGGGGTGAACTGCTGCTCGCCCGGGGACGCCGACCGGGCGGTGGCGGTGGTCGCGGCGGCGGCCGGGAAGCCGGTGGTGGTGTACCCGAACAGCGGTGAGGACTGGGACGCCGGGGCACGGGACTGGCGGGGCGGCTCGACCTTCGTGCCCGAGCGCGTGGCGCAGTGGCTGGCGGACGGGGCCCGGCTGGTGGGAGGGTGCTGCCGGGTCGGCCCGGCGGAGATCGCGGCGCTCGCCCGGGTGGTGCGGGAGCGGACGTGACCGACGGAACTGACAGTCGCTGACGGAGGACGTGCGCGTCCGGCCGTCGGCCTGGCAGACTCGGGTCGATACCACTGCGGTCGACAATGTCGACCGCCTGTCAGCGGAGGTACACATGCCAGGGCCGATCCAGTCGCTCTCCCGGGCCGCCGCCATCATGCGGCTGCTGGCCGGTGGCGAACGGCGGCTGGGCCTCTCCGAGGTGGCCACCGCGCTGGACCTGGCCAAGGGCACCGCGCACGGCATCCTGCGCACCCTCCAGATGGAGGGCTTCGTCGAGCAGGATCCGGAGAGCGGCAAGTACCAGCTGGGCGCCGAGCTGCTGCGGCTCGGGCAGAGCTACCTGGACGTGCACGAGCTGCGCGCCAGGGCGCTGGTCTGGGCCGACGACCTGGCCCGGGCCAGCGGGGAGACGGTCTACCTGGGCGTGCTGCACCAGCAGGGCGTGCTGATCGTGCACCACGTGTTCCGGCCGGACGACACCCGGCAGGTGCTGGAGGTGGGCTCGATGCAGCCGCTGCACTCCACCGCGCTGGGCAAGGTGCTGGTGGCCTACGACCCGGTGGCCCGGGGCGAGTTGGGCGACGGCCCGCTGGAGTCGTACACCTCGCGGACCCTGACCGACCTGGCGGACATCGACGCCGAGGCGGCGCTGACCAGGGAGCGCGGCTGGGCCGCGGCGGTGGAGGAGACCTGGGAGGGCGTGGCCTCGATCGGCGCGCTGATCCAGGACCGCCGGCGCAATCCGGTGGGGGCGGTGTGCATCAGCGGGGCGGTGGAGCGGGTCTGCGAGGACGGCTTCGTGAAGCCCTCGCTGGTGGCCTCGGTGCGCAGCGCGGCCCGGGCCATCTCCCGGGACCTGGGTGCCGGGCGTTTCTAGCGGTCACAGCTGACGCTTCGTGAGTTCCCCGCAGGCGCGGGCAGGATGATTCCTGCCCGCGCCTGTGCGTTTTGTCCGCTTTTCCGGTGACATGGGCCCTGATCCCCACCGCACCGGGGGATCACCGTGAGTGATGGATCACAGGTCGGTCACCCGCCCTTGACGCGGGACCGACGACGGGGGGAAGCTTCCGCATGACGGTCGACATTGTCGAACGGTGTCCGGAGCGACCGGAACACCACCCGTCACCGCACGACCCCGGGACGGGAACCGTGCACTCCCCCACCTGCTCCGGTCACGGACGAAGGAGTCCTTTGTGTCCGCGTTCACCAACGGCGACATCTTTGTCGGCGAAACCCTCGGCACCGCCGCCCTGATACTCCTGGGCGGCGGCGTCTGCGCCGCAGTGACCCTGAAGAAGTCCAAGGCCGTCAACGCCGGCTGGCTGGCCATCACCTTCGGCTGGGGCTTCGCGGTGATGATCGCCGCCTACATGTCCGCCCCGAAGTCGGGTGCCCACCTGAACCCCGCCGTGACGCTGGCCATCGCGGCCGACACCGGCGAGTGGGGCAAGGTCCCGCTCTACCTGGGCAGCCAGCTGCTCGGCGCGATCATCGGCGCCGCCCTGGTCTGGGTCACCTACCTGGGCCAGTTCCAGGCGAACGACGCCCCCACCCTGGGCATCTTCGCCACCGGCCCCGAGGTCCGGAACCCGGTGCAGAACCTGCTCACCGAGATCATCGGCACCTTCGTGCTCTGCCTGGCCATCCTGACCCAGGGCCTGACCAAGGGCCTCGGCCTCTCCGGCACCGGCATCCTGATCGTGGCCTTCACCGTGGTCGGCATCGGCCTCTCGCTGGGCGGCCCGACCGGCTACGCGATCAACCCGGCCCGTGACCTGGGCCCGCGCATCGTGCACAGCCTGCTGCCCATCCCCCACAAGGGCGGCTCCGACTGGTCCTACGCCTGGGTGCCGGTGGCCGGCCCCGTCATCGGCGGTCTGCTGGCCGGCGGCTTCTACCACCTGGCGTTCTGACAGCCTGTTGGTTTGCCCCACTCCCGAGCACGGGGACTGACCACTCGTCAGTCCGATCTTCCCGAACCCCCATTCGAGCCGAGGACCCTCCATGACCTCCACTGGCAACTACGTCGCCGCGATCGACCAGGGCACCACGTCCAGCCGCTGCATCATCTTCGGCGCGGACGGCCGGATCGTCGCCGTCGACCAGCAGGAGCACAGCCAGATCTTCCCGCAGCCCGGCTACGTCGAGCACGACGCCGCCGAGATCTGGACCCGGGTGCAGTCCGTGGTCCGGGGCGCGCTGGAGAAGGCCGGACTGACCAAGGACGACATCCGCGCCATCGGCATCACCAACCAGCGCGAGACCACCGTGCTGTGGGACCGGCACACCGGCGAGCCGGTGCACAACGCGCTGGTCTGGCAGGACACCCGCACCGAGGCGCTCTGCCGCGAGCTCGGCCGCAACGTCGGCCAGGACCGCTTCCGCCGCGAGACCGGCCTCCCGCTGGCCAGCTACTTCGCCGGCCCGAAGATCCGCTGGCTGCTGGACAACGTCGAGGGCCTGCGCGAGCGCGCCGAGGCCGGGGACATCCTGTTCGGCACCATGGACACCTGGGTGATCTGGAACCTCACCGGCGGCGTCAACGGCGGCAAGCACGTCACCGACGTGACCAACGCCAGCCGCACCATGCTGATGAACCTCTCCACCCTGGCCTGGGACGAGCGGATCGCCGAGTCGATCGGCGTCCCGCTCCAGGTGCTCCCGGAGATCCGCTCCTCCGCCGAGGTCTACGGCCACGCGGTCGGCGACCTGGAGGGCGTGCCGGTCGCCGCCGCGCTCGGCGACCAGCAGGCCGCGCTGTTCGGCCAGACCTGCTTCAACGAGGGCGAGGCCAAGTCCACCTACGGGACCGGCACCTTCCTGCTGCTGAACACCGGCGAGAAGATCGTCAACTCGTACCACGGCCTGCTCACCACGGTCGGCTACCGGATCGGCGACCAGGCCCCGGTCTACGCCCTGGAGGGCTCGATCGCGGTCACCGGCTCGCTGGTGCAGTGGCTCCGCGACCAGCTCGGCATCATCTCCACCGCCGCCGAGATCGAGACCCTGGCCTCGACCGTCGACGACAACGGCGGTGCCTACTTCGTGCCGGCCTTCTCCGGCCTGTTCGCCCCGTACTGGCGCTCCGACGCGCGCGGCGTGATCGCCGGTCTGACCCGGTACGTGACCAAGGGCCACCTGGCCCGCGCCGTGCTGGAGGCCACCGCCTGGCAGACCCGCGAGGTGGTCGACGCCATGCAGAAGGACTCCGGCGTGGAGCTCACCGCCCTCAAGGTGGACGGTGGGATGACCTCCAACAACCTGCTCATGCAGAACATCGCGGACGTCCTGGACGCCCCGGTCGAGCGGCCCTACGTGGCCGAGACCACCGCGCTCGGCGCGGCCTACGCGGCCGGCCTGGCGGTCGGCTTCTGGCCGGACCTGGACACCCTGCGGGCCAACTGGCACCGCGCCGCCGAGTGGACTCCCCGGATGGACGAGGCCACCCGCGAGCGGGAGTACAAGAAGTGGCTCAAGGCCGTGGAGCGCACCATGGGTTGGGTGGAGGAGGACGAGGAGAGCTGACCGTCACGCCGGTCGGGGCCGCTGAGGCCCCGACCGGCCAGCGTCGTTTCTTGACGGCCTCTCAGCAGGAGGCCGCACCGCAGTACTACGAGAGGAGACGCGGCGCCGCCCGCACCGGCACCGCAACACACACCATGGCTTCCATCCCGACCCTGGGCGCCGGCTACACCAACGGCCGTACCGCCTCCCGCGCCGAGGCACGCGAGCTGCTCGGCAAGGCCACCTACGACCTGCTGGTGATCGGCGGCGGCATCCTCGGCACCGCCACCGCCTGGACCGCCGCCCAGTCGGGCCTCAAGGTCGCCATGGTGGACGCGGGCGACTTCGCCGGCGCCACCTCCTCCGCCTCCTCCAAGCTGGTGCACGGCGGCCTGCGCTACCTGCAGACCGGCGCGGTCAAGCTGGTCGCGGAGAACCACAAGGAGCGCCGCGTCCTCTCCACCGACGTGGCCCCGCACCTGGTCAACCCGCTGACCTTCTTCGTCCCCGTCTACAAGGGCGGCCCGCACGGCGCCACCAAGCTCGGCGCCGGCGTCTTCCTCTACTCCGCGCTCTCCGCCTTCCGCGACGGCATGGGGCGGGTCTCCACCGCCGCGCACGCCGCCCAGCAGGTGCCCGCGCTGCGCACCGAGGGCCTGCGCTCGGTCGCCGTCTACGGCGACCACCAGATGAACGACTCCCGGGTCGCCGTGATGACCGTGCGCGCGGCCGTCGAGGCCGGCGCCGTGGTGCTCAACCACGCCGAGGTGACGGGTCTTCGGTTCACCGGCGGCCGGGTGACGGGCGCGGAGCTGAAGGACCGGCTGGACGGCACCGAGTTCGGCGTCAACGCCCGCCTGGTGCTCAACGCCACCGGCCCGTGGGTCGACCACCTGCGCCAGATGGAGGACGCCGGCGCCGCCCCGTCCATCCGCCTGTCCAAGGGCGCCCACGTGGTGGTCAAGCGCCGCACCCCGTGGCGCGCGGCGCTCACCATCCCGATCGACAAGTACCGCGTCTCCTTCGCCATCCCGTGGGAGGACCACGTCCTGCTCGGCACCACCGACGAGGAGTACACCGGCGACCCGCGCGACGTGCGGGCCACCGAGGCCGACATCGACCAGATCATGGGCGAGGCCGGCCACGCGATCCGGGACGAGCACCTGGACCGCGACCTGATCACCTACGCCTTCGCGGGCCTGCGCGTGCTGCCCGGCGGGCCGGGCGACACCGCCGCCGCCAAGCGCGAGACGGTCGTCACCGAGGGCCGGGGCGGCATGCTCTCGGTGGCCGGCGGCAAGTGGACGACGTACCGTCACATCGGCCGCACCGTCCTGGAGAAGCTGGCCCACGTGCCCGGCACCGGCCTGCGCGAGGACATGTCCCCGATCCCGGCCACCGTCCCGCTGCCCGGCGTCGGCACCCCGAACGCCGTCGCCCACCGCCTGCTGGTGGACCGCGAGCCCGGCTCCCGGATGGAGCCGCTGGTGGCCAAGCACCTGGCCTCGCACTACGGCACCCTCTCCTTCGAGATCGCCCACCTGATCGCGGAGAACCCCGAGCTCGGCGAGCCGATCCACGCCGACGGCCCGGACGTCTGGGCCCAGGTCGCGTACGCCGCCGACAACGAGTGGGCGTACACCGCGGACGACGTGCTGCGCCGCCGCACCACCATGACGGTGCGCGGCCTCGACACCCCGGAGATCCGGGCCGAGGTGGACGCCTTCCTGGCGAAGCGCGGGAAGAAGTAGGCAGTAGTCAGGAACGGCCCGCCCCTTGCCACGGGGGGCGGGCCGTCCGGCGTTCACGGGGTGAGGAGCGCCGCGGCGAACCACTCGACGGGCTCGGTGTCCCCACGGGCCACGGCCCAGGCCGCCACCCGCTCCGCGTCGGCCGGGCTCGTGAGCAGTCCCTCGGAGCCGGTCCGCACGCCCAGCTCGGCGACGGCGTCCCGGTGGAGGTCACGGCAGAGCCAGGTGTGCAGGGCACCGAGGTCGTAGCCGACCACCTCCCAGCCGAGCACCGTGCCGCCCTCGGCGGGTGGCCGGGGCGCCTCCAGGGCGGGCAGCAGCACCGGCTCGTACGCGCCCGAGGCCCGGATCTCCGCCGCCAGCCGGGCCGCGCGCCCGGGCGTGACCAGCAGGGCCACCAGCTGCGCCCGGGGCGCGGTGAGGTGGGGCCGCGCGTCCACCGGGTCGGCGAACCAGTGGTCGTCCTCGGGCAGGTGGTCGATCAGGCAGGAGGAGGCCGAGACCAGCGCCTCGCTCGCCGGGAGCCCACTGCCCGTCAGCTTCTCCGGTCGGATCACCAGGTATCCGCCCACGACCAGCCCGTCCGTCATCCGGCCATGATCGCAGCGACGGCCGCAACCCCTGCGGTCAGGGGTTGCGGCCGTCGCAACGGAGCTGGGTGGGGCGCTAGATGATCAGGCTGAGCGGGAGGATCAGGGCGATCGCGGTGACCGAGATCAGGGTCTCCATCACCGACCAGGACTTGAGGGTCTGACCGACCGTCATGCCGAAGTACTCCTTCACCAGCCAGAAGCCCGCGTCGTTCACGTGCGAGAGGAACAGCGAGCCGGCGCCGATGGCCAGCACCAGCAGGGCGGCGTGAGTGGTGGAGAGGTCCGCGGCCAGCGGGGCGACGATGCCGGCGGCGGTGATGGTGGCGACCGTGGCGGAGCCGGTGGCGAGGCGGATCAGCACCGCGATCAGCCAGCCGAGCAGCAGGGCGGAGATGCTCCACTTCGCGGACCAGGAGCTGACCGCGTCGCCGACGCCGACGTCGATCAGGGTCTGCTTGAAGCCGCCGCCCGCGCCGACGATGAAGACGATGCCGGCAATCGGGGCCAGCGACTTCTCCATGGTGGTGGAGATCCGGGCCTTGGTGAAGCCGGCCGCCCGGCCGAGGGTGAGCATCCCGAGCAGGGTGGCGGCGAGCAGCGCGATCAGCGGGGAGCCGACGAAGTCGGCGATCCGCTGGGGCATCGCCTTCGGGTCGTCGATCACCACGTCGGCCAGCGCCTTGCCGAGCATCAGCACCACCGGAAGCAGGATGGTGGCGAGCACGGCGGTGAAGGACGGGGCGCGCTCGGGCTTCTCCTCGGTGGCCGGCGGAGCCGGCGGCAGCTCCAGCGGGCCGACCCAGCGCTCGGCGAAGCGGGCGAACAGCGGCCCGGCCACGATCAGGGTCGGCACCGCGATCAGCAGGCCGAGCGCCAGGGTCACGCCGAGGTCGGCCTTGAGCGCGTCGACCGCGACCAGCGGGCCCGGGTGCGGGGGCACCAGGCCGTGCAGCACGGAGAGGCCGGCCAAGGCCGGGATGCCGAGCCGGATCAGCGGCACGTTCCCGCGCCGGGCGACCAGGATCACGATCGGGATCAGCAGCACCACGCCGACCTCGAAGAACAGCGGCAGCCCGAGCACGGCGGCGATCAGCGCCATCGACCAGGGCAGCATCCGCTTCGAGGAGCGGCGCAGCACGGTGTCGGCGACGATGTCCGCCCCGCCGGAGTCGGCCAGCAGCTTGCCGAGCATCGCGCCGAGGCCGATCAGCAGGCCGACGCTGGCCACCGTGGAGCCGAAGCCGGTGGAGAAGCTGGCCAGCAGCTTGTCGAACGGGGCGCCCGCGACGGCGGCCAGCACGCCGGAGCCGAGGATCAGGGCGAGGAAGGGGTGCAGCTTGAAGCGGGTGATCAGCAGCACGATGACGCCGATGCCGAGCAGCACCGCGAGCAGCAGGACGCCGTCGCTGGAGGTGTGCGGCAGTGGGGCGGCGAGGAGTTGGGTGGTCACGCGAGGTCTCCGTTGAACAGGCGCGGGGTGTGGGGGGTGTGGTCAGGCGGGCTGAGCCGTGATCAGGGCGGCGGCCCGGTCGGCCAGTTCGGCAGGGGTGTGGTCGACGTCCAGGGCGAAGCCCGGCTCGTCCGGCCGGAGCGGTTCGAGCGCGGCGTACTGGGAGTCGAGCAGCGCGGGCGGCATGAAGTGGCCGGTGCGGTCCGCCAACCGGGCCCGGATCAGGGCCTGATCGCCGGTCAGGTGGACGAAGCGGGTGGCCGGGGCCTTGCTGCGCAGGGTGTCGCGGTAGCCGCGCTTGAGCGCGGAGCAGGCCACCACTCCCCCGCCGCCCTCGGCGACCCGGCTGCCGAGCCAGTCGGCCAGCGCGAGCAGCCAGGGCTGCCGGTCGGCGTCGTCGAGCGGGATGCCGGCCGCCATCTTGGCGATGTTGGCCGGCGGGTGGAAGTCGTCGGCCTCCGCGTACGGGAGGCCGAGCCGCTCCGCCAGCAGGCGGGCGACGGTGGTCTTGCCGACGCCCGAGACGCCCATCACCACGAGGGTGGGCGGCTGCCGGTTCTCGACGCTGAGACCCATGGCTGGTGCTCCTTGCTCTGACTCGTCACGACTGACCCTGCCGCAAAGGTATGACTTATTCAAGAGGCGGCAACCCAATCGTCATACATATGTGGCGAAGATATCCTGGCCCGATGGAGATCCAGGGCCTGCCCGGCCGCCTGCTCGCCGACCTCGGCCCGGCCATCGCCTCCGGCGAGATCCCGGAGGGCGCGGTGCTGCGCAGTGAGGAGCTGGAGGCGAAGTACGGGGTGTCCCGGACGGTGGTCCGGGAGGCGGTGCGGATCCTGGAGTCGATGCGGCTGGTGGCGCCCCGGCGCCGGGTCGGCATCACCGTGCAGCCCAAGGCGGGCTGGGACGTCTTCGACCCGCTGGTGATCCGCTGGCGCCTCGCCGGGGCGGACCGCCCCGCGCAGCTCCGCTCCCTGGGCTCGCTGCGGGTCGCGGTGGAGCCGGCCGCCGCCGCACTGGCGGCGGTGCACGCCACCGACGACCACCGGCGCGAACTCGGCGCGCTGGCGGTGGAACTGACGGTCAGTGCGCGGTCCGACCTGTCGGTCTTCCTCCAGCACGACATCGCCTTCCACGCGACGGTGCTGCGGGCCTCGGGCAACGAGATGTTCGCCCACCTGGGCGACACCGTGGGCGCGGTGCTGACCGGCCGCACCGAGCACCAGCTGATGCCGCACCAGCCCGAGCCGTACGCGGTCGCACTGCACCGCGAGGTCGCCGACGCGATCTGCGAGGGGCGCTCCGGGGACGCCGAGACGGCGATGCGCACCATCGTGCAGGGCGCCCTGGACGAGCTGAACGAAGTGCTCGGCTGAGGGCTGTCCCCTGGGTGGGGTCGGCTGCGATACCGTGCGGCTCCGCCGCGTGGGTGGGCATCGTCGAAGGGCCCCCTGGCCGTTGGCGGAGGAGGAGGGCGCGTGCTCCGGCGGCGACCGCCCGGCCACGGCGGGGAGACGACGCCGAGCCGGTGGGCGCTCCGGGAGCGGCCGGGCTCACGGCGCGCTACGGGGCCGCGACCAGCAGGAGGGAGTAGCGGCTCCAGTGCCGGGCGGGGTGGAAGCCGAGGCCGGCCAGGGCGGGGAGGTGGGCCTCGGTGGTGCAGAGCGAGACGGTGGTGCACAGAGCCGGGGCGCGGCGGATGACCTCGGCGGCGAGGGCCCGGGCGACGGCCGGGTGCGGGGCGGCCGGGTCGGCGCAGAGGGTGTCGATCCAGAGGTCGTGCGGGGCGGTGGGCCGGGTCAGGGTGAGCGCGAAGCCGACCGGCGGGCCGTCCTCGGTGAGGGTGGCGAGCAGGCAGGAGTCCCGGCGCAGGCAGGGATCGCGCAGGGTGGTGCCGAGGGCTCCCTGACCGCCCCGGGCCCGGACCTCGCCGACGGTGGCCCGGCGGTGCACCTCGCCCATCCGGGCGGCGTCGCCGGGGCGGAGCGGACGGAACGTCAGGCCCGGCGATGCGGCGGGCAGCGGGCGGACGGGGGCGCTGACCACCACGCGGGGCGCCTCGGAGAACCGCCGGGCGGCCAGCAGGGCGCGCAGCCCGGTGTCGGTGCCGGGGCAGTCCACCACCAGTTCGACCAGGGCCGAGGAGGCGGTGCGGGCGGTGCGGCTCACCGTCCAGTCGAGCAGGGCGGTGCCCACGCCGCGCCGTCGCCAGGGGCCGAGCACCTCCCCGGCCGACTCGACCAGCGCGAAGCCGCCGCCCCAGTCCTGCCGGTTGGCCGCGTACCCGACGATCCGTCCGTCCAGCCGGGCGACCACCGCGTCGCCGTCCGCCAGCGAGCGGGCCAGCACGGCCATCCGCTGGCCGTCCGGGCCCGGTGCCCCGCCCAGGCCGTGGGCCTCCAGCGCCTCGTTGAGCTCGGGGAGCTGATCCGCCGTCAGCGGGTACAGCTCGGTGAGCGGGCGCAGCGCGGTCATCGGGACCTCCGGCGAGGCTCGGCGGTGGACGCGAAAGGCCCCGGCGGAATTCCCGGCGGACCGTCCTGGACGGCCGGCTCCGGGGAATGGCAAGAGATTCTTCCGCTTCACCCGCGAATCGACCGGGAATTCGTCACCTTCGGACGCTCTCCGGAAGTCTTCGCAGTTCGGCGGGCCGGTACCGTCCGGGATCGGCCCGGCAGAAATCGGCCAGGCCTTTCGGAGTTCCCCGAAGTTACTTCCCGCACCGAGAGTCCGTCAACGGTCGCAGCGGTGCCTTCCCGACCACCGGCGGAACGGGCATATGCCGACGGGCTTGCGGAATGCCGCCCACCCCTTGCCGGAAAGGCGGGAATGCACCCGGCCGGGCTGGGCAGGCTGTGGGAGCGGACGCGGTCGTCCGCTGAGCACCCGGAGGTCCCCGTCATGCCAACTGCACGTCGTCGCCGTCTGCCGGACGAGGTGCGGGCCGCCGCCGTACGGGCGTGGATGTCGTTCTCGTTCACCCTGGTCGGCCTGATCGTCGCCGCACTCGCCTCGCTCGCCCGCACCTGGCTGCTGACGCCGGCTCTGATGGCCATGGCGCTGGGGGTGTTCGGCACCGCCTGGAGCCTGTTGGAGATCGTGATCTCCCGTCAGATCGCCGCCCAGCGGATGCGCGGCCCGCACGCCAACTCGCCGATGGCGGGCAGCAAGCAGCGGCGGGGGGGGGGCCCGGGGGGGGGGGCGCGCCCCGGCCGGGGGGGGGGGGGGGCGCGCAGCACGAGGGTGGGGGCGGGGGGTGGGGATCGCGGGCCTAGCCGCGCCGCCCGGGGGGCGGCC
>NZ_JBIWFX010000015.1:24615-170198 GCF_044763225.1 Kitasatospora sp. NPDC096147
TTCGCTCTGTGTCCCCCCGCCCCGCCCCCCCCCCCGGGGGCGGGCCCCCCCCCCCCCCCCGGCGCGGGGGGGGCCCCCCCCGGGGGGGGCCGGGGGGGGGGCGGGCCCCCCGCCGCTCTCCTGACGGGTGGTCAGCGCTTGCGCATGGTGTAGGCGTGCTGCTCCGGGTACCGGGTCTCCGCGCCCAGCTCGCGGGCGGCGCGCTGCGGCCAGTACGGGTCGGCGAGCAGCGCGCGGCCGAGCAGCACCACGTCCGCCTCGCCCTCGGCGACGATGCGCTCGGCCTGGGCGGGCTCGGTGATCAGGCCGACCGCACCGGACGGCAGCCCCGCGCCCTCGCGGACGGCGGTGGCGAACCTCACCTGGTAACCGGGGCCCAGCGGCATGTCCACCTTGGCCACGTTCCCCCCGGTGGAGACGTCCACGAAGTCGACCCCGCGCGCCTGCAGCTCCTTGGCCAGCAGCACCGTCTCCTCGGAGGTCCAGCCCGGCGCCTGCTGCTCCAGCCAGTCGGTGGCGGAGACCCGGAACAGCAGCGGCAGCTCCTGCGGCCAGACCGCGCGGACCGCCTCGGTCACCTCCAGGGCGAGCCGGGCCCGGCCGGCGAAGTCGCCGCCGTAGCCGTCGGTGCGGTGGTTGGAGTGCGGGGAGAGGAAGGAGTGGATCAGGTAGCCGTGCGCGCCGTGGATCTCCACCGTCCTGAACCCGGCGGCCAGCGCCCGGCGGGCCGAGGCGGCGAACGCCTCGACCACCTCGCGGATCTCCTCCACCGTCAGCTCGTGCGGCTGCACGTACTCGTCCGCGAAGGCCACCGCTGAGGGGCCGACCGGCCGGCTGCCGACCGAGCCGGCCGGCAGCGGCTTGCCGCCCAGCCACGGCTTGTCGGTGCCGGCCTTGCGCCCGGCGTGCGCCAGCTGGACGGCGGGCACCGCGCCGAGCGAGCTGACCAGGGCGGCCACCCGGGCGGCCTGCTCCTGCTGCCGGTCGGTCCACAGCCCGAGGTCCCAGGGCGAGATCCGGCCCTCGGGCAGGACGGCGGTCGCCTCGGTGATCACCAGACCGGCGCCGCCGGCCGCGCGGGCGGCGTAGTGGGCCAGGTGGAAGTCGGTGGCGGCGCCCACCTCGGGGCCGTCGGCGGCGGCCGAGTACATGCACATCGCGGCCATCCAGACCCGGTTGGGGACGGTCAGCTCACGCAGGACGAGGGGCTCGAACAGGGCGCTCACGGTGGCTCCTTCAGAGGGCTGGTGCTCGCTATTACGATATCCCTCGTAGTACGGCAGCTGTCAAACTACGACGGCTCTCGTACTATGAACGGGTGACCGAGACCCCGCTGCCCGAACCCGCCCTGACGGAGATCAGGCTCGCCGCCGTGCTGCACGCCCTGGCCGACCCGGTCCGGCTCCGGATAGCCGCCGAACTCGCCGAGCGCTCCCACGAGATGGCCTGCCAGGCGTTCGCCCTGCCGGTGACCAAGTCGACCAGCACGCACCACTTCAAGGTGCTCCGGGAGGCGGGGGTGATCCGCCAGCACCGACGGGGCACGGCCAGGATGAGCTGCCTGCGCACCGAGGAGCTGGAGCGGCTCTTCCCCGGCCTGCTGACGAGCGTCCTGGGCGCCTACCGCACCGAGCGCACGGCGGCCGGGCCGGTGGCGGAACCGGCGGTCGGGTCGATGGCCTGACGCGGTGTCAGGCCACCGGCGGGGCGGCGGTGTCCGGGATCCACTCCGGGAGCGCGGGCAGCACCTCGGTGGCGATCCGCCGGACGGTGCCCGGGTCGACCGGCTTCAGGTCGCTGCGCCAGACCGTGAGCTGGTAGCTGCCGCCGCTCCGGAGGAGCCCCTTGGCCACCGCGAGGTGCTGCGCCTCGCCGCCCGCCACGGCCTTGCCCCCGCCACCGCCGAACAGGTCGAGGCTGATGCCCATGGTGGCCTCGGTGAAGGCGACCGCGCGGTGGCCCGGCAGGGTGCCGTCGGTGGCCCGGGAGGACAGGTACACGGCGTCCGCGGCGGAGACCTCGCGGTTGTCGGTCAGGCGGACCCGGTACTCGCCCACGCTGACCTCGGCCGAGGTGTTGTCCGGGGTGACGCCCCCCGGCAGCGTCACGGCGCCGACCTCGTCGACCGTGACCCGCGCACCCGGGGCACCGAGCAGAGCGGCCAGCCCGGGCCGGTTCAGCGCCCGGCACAGCGCCGGCACCTCCGGCCCGTCCACCGCCCGCGCGTGCGGGCAGACCGACGGATCGGGCGCCGCCTCCTCCTGCCCCCGCGCCAGCCAGAGCCCGAGCGGCAGCGGGATCACCAGCACCAGCGCCGCCACCACCTGGCCGACCACGCTCCGGGTGCCCGTCCCGGGCACCTCGACACCGTCCGTCATCCGCCGCCCCCCGACGATCGCGCTTGCGAGACGGGCGATCGTGGCGCACGGACGGACCCGTCAGTAGCTCTCTTCCTCCGGCTCGTGCGGGAGGTCGACGCCGTGGTGGGCGGCGATCCGGAGCAGGCCCCGGATCCGGCCCCGGTAGGCGTCCACGCCGTCGTCGTCGCCGGCCTCGCGGGCCCGGGTCAGGGCGAGGCGGGCCAGGGTCAGCTGCTCACGCAGTTCGTCCTCGAACACGCCACCAGCATGACACCGCCGGGCCCGGGCGGGGGTGTCCGCCGCTCGCTCCGCCCGGGCCGGCCGCCGGTTCACCCGGCCGGGCGCTTGAACATCCGGGTGGCGGTGATCTCGCCGTGGATCACCGGCGCGTCCGGGGCCTGCGGAGCGGGCAGGCCGGGGCGCAGGTGCTCCTCCACCGAGATGTACTTCAGGCCGGCCCGCAGGTCGGCGTCGTTCCGCAGCCGGATCACCAGCGGGAACTCGGCCAGCGCGGTGGTGTCGAAGAGACCGGTGGTGTAGATCAGCTGGACGCCGAGGGCGTCGGCCACCGCACGCTGGAGCTCCAGCAGGTAGGTGGCGTTGGCCCGGCCGATCGGGTTGTCCAGGAACAGCGTGCCGGCGTGCCGCAGCTGGGACTGGCCCCGGTCGTTGGCCCGCAGCGCGGCCATCGTGCAGTAGAGCGCGATGGCGGCGGTGAGCAGCTGGCCCCCGGAGAACACGTCGGACATCTGACCCACGCTCACCCGCTCGGCGCGCAGCACCGCGTCGGGCTTGAGGATCTCCACCGAGACGCCCTTCGGGCCGATCGCCGCCGCCACCCCGCGGAGCAGCAGTGACATGCCGTCACGCCGCAGGTCGCTGTTCTTCTTCACGGCGGCCCGGGTGGCCTCGTCGATCACCTCGCCGAGCCGCTCCACCAGGGTGGCGTGGTCCGGGTCCTCGAAGCGGATCCGGAGGAACTCCTGACCGGACCACTCGCCGAGGCCCTCGGGCAGCCGGGACAGCCGCTGGGCCGCGCGCAGCGTGGCGAGCGAGGACTCCACCAGGCCGCGCAGCCGGTCCACGATCGAGCCCCGGTTCCGCTCCAGCTGGGTCAGCTCGTCGGTGAGCACCCGCAGGCGCGGGGCGAAGGCGGCGGCCCAGGCGGCGGCGTGGTCGGGCAGCGCGGCGGCGGGCAGCTCGCGGATCTGCTGGCGGGCCGGGGTGCGGACGGCCTCGTAGCGGGCCGCGTTGGCGTGCCGGACCAGGGCGTCCGAGGCGTCCCGGACGGCGAGCTCACCCGCCGTCAGCTCGGCCGAGGCCGAGCGCAGCGCGCGGCGGGACTCGGCGGCGGCGGCGCGGGCCTCGGCCAGCGCGCCGAGGTAGGGCTCGGCGGCCGGGGCCTCCTCCTCGCCGTGGTGGTCCCGCAGGCCGTCCCGCAGCTGCCCCGACGCCTCGTCGAAGTCGGCGGCGGCCGACTGCGCGGCGTCCAGCGTGCGCTGCAGGTCGGCCAGCGCGGTGCGGGCGGTGTCCACCGTCTCGCGCCGCTCGGCCAGCCGCGAGGTGGCGGTGCGCAGCAGCGCCTGGGCATGCTCGGGGTCGGCCGGGACGAGGTCCTCGGGCAGCTCGGTGTGCGCCTCGCCGCTGGCGGGGGCCGAGCGCTCGGCCTCGCCGCGCAGCCGCCCGAGCTGCTCGGAGGCGGTGGCGGAGCGGGCCTCGATGGTGGCGACCAGGCCCTCGGCCCGGGTGACGGCGGCCTGCCGGGCCGGGCCGTCGGCGCCGTCCGGGCTGGCCAGCAGCTCCTCGGCCCGGGTCCGGACCTTGTTGGTCAGCCGGTCCAGCTCGGCGGCCGAGGCGGTCTCGTCGCCCTCCGCCCGGGCCTGCTCGGCCCGCAGGTCGGCGCCGACGCCGACCTTCTCGTACAGCTGGGCGGCGGCCCGGTACGCCTCGCGCAGCGCGGGCAGCGAGGCGGCCACCTCGGTGATCCGCTCGGTCTCCTCCACCACCGAGAGCTCGGCCCGCTCGGCCCGCAGGGTGCGGACGGTGCGGCGGGCGTCGTCGGCGGCCCGCTGGGCGGCCCGGCGGTCCTCGTCGCAGGTGCGGGCCCGCTCGGCGCAGACCGCCTGGCGGCGGTCGCACTCGGCGGCGTCCTCGGCCAGCTCGCGGCGGCGGCGGGCCCAGTTCGCCCGCTCGCGCAGCCGGAAGGCCAGACCGGCCAGCGCGTCGGCCCGGCGGCGGGTGCGCTGGGCGGCCTCCCGGCGCTCCTCGTAGGCGGCGGCGGCCGCGTACTGGTCGGCCTCGGCCTCGCCGTGCTCGGCGCGCAGGGTGGCCAGCTCGGCGGCGGCGGTCTCGGCCTTGGCGGCGGCGTCCAGGGTGGCCTCGGTCAGCTCGGCCAGCGTGCCGGGCGGGCACTGCCGGAGCCAGGAGTCCAGCCGGGCGGCCAGCGCGCGGTCCCCGCCGAGCCGGGCGGCCAGCTCGCGGATGTGCTCCTCGCGGGCGGTGGCCCGGGTGCGCAGCTCACGGCGCTCCTCGTCGGCCGCTCCCTCGTTGTGCATCGCCGGGTTCGGCGGCACCAGGAAGAACGGCGGCTCGGCGCCGAGCGGGGCGATCAGCGCGGCGGCGGTGCCGACCGCCACCGTGGAGCGGGGCAGCAGCGCGGCGGAGCCCAGCGCCTCCCGGGCCCGGTCCAGCGACTGGGGGTCGGTCACCACCACGCCGTCCACCAGCTCGGGGCGGGCGGCCAGGATCGCCTCGTGGTCGGCCGGGTCGACGGACTGCGCCAGGTAGCGCCAGCCCGGCAGCGCCGGGATGCCCTGCTCACCGAGGAACTCCACGGTGGCCAGCACGTCCGGGCCGGGCGGCAGCAGGCCGCCGTCACCGAGCGCGGCCAGGATCCGGGAGTCGTCGGCGGCGGCGGTGCGCAGGTCGAAGAGGGTGCGCTCGGCGGTGGCCACCGCCGTGTCCAGCCGCTCCTGCAACTCCTCGGCGTTGGCGTCCAGCAGAGCCGGCGTCAGATGCCCCTCGGCCTCCTCGCCCTGGTACGGGTCGAGCGCCAGCAGCTCGGCCAGCCGGGGTTCGGCGGCCAGCAGGGCGGCGGTGCGCTGCTCGGCGGAGAGCGCGCGGTGCGCGCTCTGGTAGGCGTCGCTGGCCCGGGCCGCGGCCAGCTCGGCCTTGGCCTCCAGCGCGCCGGTCTCCCGGGCCCGGGCGGCCGACTGCTCGGCGGCGGCGCGGGCCTGGTCGAGGGCGGCGGTGGCCTCCTTCTCGGCGTCGGCGGCGTGCAGCGCGGCCCGGGCCGGGTCGGGCTCCTCCGTCCCGGCGTCGATCCAGCCGGCCTCCACGGCGGCCTGGGTCTCCTGCTCCACCTCGGCCAGCCGCTGCTCCAGGTGGCCCGCCTCGGACCGGGCCTTCTGCGCGGCGGTGGCGGCGGCGGTGGCCTCGGCCTGCGAGCGGCCACCGTCGGCCTGCAACTCCTCGGCCCGGGCCTCCTCCTGATCCGCCCTCAGCTCGGCGGCCCCGGCGGCGCTCTCCAGTGCCCGGGCCAGCGCCCCGGCGGCCTTGGCCCGGGCGGCCAGCGCCGGGGCCGCGTCCAGCTCGGCCTCCCGGATCGCGGCGGCCACCCGGGCCACCCGGTCGGCGGCGGCGCGGTGGCGCAGCACCGCCTCGGCGGCCTGCCAGGCGGAGTGCAGGGTGCGGGCCTCGGTCAGCTCGCGGCGCAGCGCGGCGGCCTCGGTGGTGGCGGCGGCGAGGCCGAGGGTGGCGTGGCGGTACGTCAGCTCGGCGGTGATCAGCGAGTGCCGGGTGCGGTCGCTCTCGGCGGAGGTCACCGCGCTCGCGGCGGCGGCCACCTCGACCGCCAGGTCCTGGGCCCGGTCCCGCTCGGCGGCGGCCCGGACGGAGAGCGCCTGGGCCAGCCGGCGGGAGCGGCGCTCGGCCGTGCGGTGCAGCTCGCGGACCGACTCGCGGGCGGCGGTGGAGTCGACGATCCGCTGGAGCAGGTCGAGCGAGCCGGCCGTGAAGTCGCGCTCGGCGGTCAGCTCGGAGCGACGGCCGAGCTTGGCGGCGAAGCCGTGCACCAGATCGGCCAGGCCGTCGGTGTCCCGGGTGTCGGTGACGGCGCGCAGCAGCAGGTCGGTGAAGTCGGAGTCGTGCTTGACCGCGAAGAGGCCGGCCGCCTCGCCCTCGTCCGCGTTCATCTCGCGCTGGTAGCGGAAGAGTTCGGGGTCGAGGCCGAGCTCGCCGAGGTGCTCGTTCCACCGGTCGTGGATGTCCTCGAAGACCAGGTCCAGGTGCGGGGCGGCCTTGCCCGCCTCGGTCATCGCGTCCCGGAAGCCCTTCATGGTGCGGCGCCGGCCCCGGGTCCGCTGGTCGCCCGCCAGACTGGGCCGCTCGGCCACCGGCAGCGCGTCCAGCGTCATGCCGAGCCCGGGCCGGAAGGAGTACCAGGACTCGGCGAACTTGCGCGGGTCGGAGGAGACCTGACGCCCCCTCCACTCGCTGACCTTGCCGACCACGATCAGCTCGCCGGTGACGGTGTGCTGCCACTCCAGCGCCACGTGGCCGCAGTCGTCGGCCAGCAGGAACTTGCGCAGCACGCCGGAGCTGGCGCCGCCCAGGGTGTTCCGGTGGCCCGGGAGCATGACGGAGAAGATCAGCTTGAGCAGGACGGACTTGCCGCCGCCGTTCTCCAGGAACAGCACGCCGGCCGGGGCCGGGCGGCGCTGCGGGCCCTCCGGCTCCTCGCCGAACAGGCCGATCTGCTGCGGCCTCGGCTCGGCCACCGGCTCACCCACGCCGCGCAGGTCGAGCACCGTGTCGGCGTAGCGCGCGCCGGCCGGTCCGATCGAGTAGAGGCGGACCCGGTTGAGCTCGTACATGTGCGGCGGTTCTCCAGTTGACGGTGGATCAGTGGAACGGTGGATCGGGTGGCGCTGGCCCCGGGGTCAGAGGCTGTGGAACGGCAGGCCCGCGTCGGCCACCAACTCCTCGCTGTGGTCGGCCGGGAGCAGGGTCGCGGTGCCGTCGGTGACCGCCACCACGCCGAGGTCGATCAGCTCGGCCATCGCGGCGCTGCTCGCCAGGTCGCGGACCTGGAGCTGGTAGCGGGCGGTGGTGCGGTAGGTGCCGCCGGAGTCGTCCGAGGTCTTCTGCAGGAAGCCGGAGTCCACCAGGAAGAGCACCGCCTTGGAGACGATCCCGATGGTGGAGCCGGAGAGGCGGCGGGCGTCCTTGGTCGCCCCGGTCGCCGACCGGCGGGCCCAGACCCGCCAGGCCGCCTCCAGCCCGGGGGCGTCGGAGGTCGGGTCGGTGTTGTCCCCGGCCGCCTCGGCCCGCTCCTCCAGGCGGCGGCACGCCTGACGGACGAAGGCGTCCACGCCGTTGACGGTGATCCGGCCCAGGTAGGCGTCGTCCGCCAGGTCCTCGGGGCGGGGGAAGGCCATCGCGGCGGTCGCCAGGTGGGCCAGCCCGTGCAGGAAGCGGTCGGTCGCCTCACCGGCCGCCCGGCGGGAGTAGTCCCCCATCCGGACCGCGAAGAGGGAGTCCTCGGCGGCGGCCACCGCCATCCCGGCCCGGGGCGAGACCTCCAGCACGACGAGGCCGAGGCCGGTCGCGACCGCGTCCGCGAGGCGGGCGAAGCCCGGGTCCTCTCGGTGACGCCGGATCAGCTCGGCGTACTCCGCGTCGCGGGCCGGCAGCAGCTTGGCCTGGAGGCCGAACGAGACCAGCCGGGCGGCGTCCGCGACGTCCGCCGGGGTCAGGCTCGCCGCAGGCACCGGGGCCTGGGGCTCGTCCTCGGTCTCCCAGCTCTGGTCGGTCATCACGGGCGGTACTCCTTGCAGAAGGTGAGGCCGGGGGCGCGGGGTGCTGGGCACTGCCGATCAGCGAGCGACAACGCAGCCACCCCAGGGGCGCGAGGAACCGCGCGCAGCGGCAGGACAGGGACCCCAACACCGCCGACGGCTGAGCACTGCCGATCAGCGAGCGGCCACGCGGCCACCCCAGGGGCGCGAGGAACTGCGCGCAGGGGAACGGCACGGGCCCGAACACCGCCGACGAGGGGACGCCGCCGTTCGGCACGCGGATACGGGTCACGGCAGAGGCGGCAACTGACTGCGCGTCCGACGGTGAAGGTCTGCTGCCCGCCGCCGCGCGCAGTTCCTCGCGCCCCCGTTGTGCTTCCCGTGTGCCGCACGTGCCTCATGCGCCGTCCTTGCGGTCCGCCGCCATCCCGGCGGCATCGAGCAGGGCGCTGCCCACGATCAGGTCCGCGCCGCCGAACTCGGGGTCGTCGAGGCGGGTGCCGTCGTCCACCGCGAAGAGCAGCCGCTCCTCGCCCTGCCGGTACGCCGTGCCGACCGCCGGGCTGGCCGAGTGGATGGCGAGCAGGGCGACCAGGTAGGGCAGCTCGGGGTCCTTGCGGCGGGCTTCGGCGAGCAGGCCGGAGAGGCGGCGCGGGGCGTCGGGCGGGAGGTCCAGCAGCTCCTGGGCCGCCTCCAGCTGCTCGTCGGAGAAACGGCTGTCGTCGGGGGTGGCCACCAGGTCCGGGTCGGGCAGCTCCGCGCCGAGGTGCTCGCGCTCGACCGGTGGGGTGAGCAGCAGGTCGACCAGGTCGGTCATCCGGACCGAGACGGGGGTGCGCAGCCCGGTGCCCCGGGCGAAGAACGCGTCGGTGGGGCCGGTGGCCTGACTGACCGGCAGCTCCAGCAGCGGTGCGAGCAGCTGCCCGTACAGGTCGATGCCGGCCCGGGCCGACGGGGCGGCGAACGCCTGCCGGTCCTGCTCGGCCCGGAACAGCGGGCCGGCCTCCAGCAGGCGGGTCTGGAGCTGGGTGTGGCGGCGGATGCAGTCCTTGACGATGTCGACCAGCTCGGCGGCCCGCCGCTTGTGCTCGGGCTCCTCGGCCTCGTCGCGGGCCTTGCGGATGTTGGTGAGGATCGCGTTCTCGTGGCGGTAGCGGTCGGCGATGTGGCCGAGTGCCTCGTCGATCAGGTCGGGGACGGCCTGCATCCAGTCGACCGCCCGGACGTTGCGCCGGGTCGCGTCGAGGGCGCGGCGCAGCGTCTCGGCGTACTGGACGGTGCGGTAGCGGGCCTGCTCGGCGGCGAGCTGGGCGTCGGCGAGCCGGCCCCGGTTGATCAGCACCTCCAGCTTGACCTCGGCGGCGATCTGAGCGGACGTCACGTCGGTGTCGAGGGCGCCGACCAGGACGTTGACCGCCTCGTCGGTGGTGCGCAGGTAGACCCCGCCGTCGGGGCCGGGGACCTCCTCGATCAGCTTGAAGTCGTAGTCGCGGCGGACGTAGCTGCCGTCGGCGCCGAAGGTGCCGTAGACGGCACGGAAGCCCCGGTCGACGCTGCCGACGTTGATCAGCGACTCCAGCACCCAGCGGGCCACCCGCTCGTGCTCGGCGGCGGCGCGGCCCGGGTTCTGCACGGCGACCCGGGGCAGCATGCGGGCCAGCACTATGTCGCGGTCGGCCCCGGTGTCGAAGTCCATGTTGAGCGTGACGAGGTCGATCGCGGAGAGGCCGACCTCGGCCATCGCGTAGGAGGTGTACTCGCCCGCCAGGTTGACCTTCCGGCTGTCCAGGTCGTGCAGCGGGGCGGTGCAGGCCAGCGCCTTGAGCCGGCGGGCCAGCCCCTCGTCGGCGGCCGGGCCCGGGGCGGGGCGGGCGGCGCCGGGGGCGGGCGGCCGGAGCTGGGGCTCGGTGGGCTGAACTGCGGTGGTCACGGTGGACAAGGTTAGAGGCTGATGCCGACAAGGTCCGAAACGTCCCCCTCGGGGGCCGTCCGAGCGACCCCGGGAAGCGAGTTGAACATGTTCAGTTCTTCGGTCTAGAGTCACTGCTGCGCAGGTCGGGACGGGATCCCGATCCGCATCACCCATCTGGGGGCGACACCATGACCGACGACGAACGCACCACCGAAGCGGCCACGCTGCGGTACGTCCGGCGGTGGATGTGGATCTTCATCGTCTGTCTCGCGGTGAGCGGCCTGACGGCCTTTCCGCTGGAGACCGAGACCCGCTGGCTGGTCTGGCTGATAGAGCGGGCCCCGCTGCCGGACCGGGTCCCGGGAGTGCTGGAGTGGGCCGTGCGGGTCCGTGACGGGGTGGCCGACGCCAACGTCCGGTACCCCTTCCTGGCCTACGGCACCGACTGGCTGGCCTTCGCCCACCTGGTGATCGCCACCGCCTTCTGGGGGCCGCTGAAGGACCCGGTGCGCAACGTCTGGGTGGTCCGCTGGGCGCTGCTGGCCTGCGCGGCGGTGATCCCGCTGGCGCTGATCTGCGGGCCGCTCCGGGGGATCCCGCTGGGATGGCGATTCGTCGACATGTCGTTCGGAGTGGTCGGCGCCCTGCCGCTGCTGCTGATCCTGCGGGCGATCAGGCGGCTGGAGCGGGCCGAGGCTATGCGGCGGCGGCCCGAACCGCTCCCCCGGCCGGCGGCGGTCTGACGGAGTCTCACCCGTCCGGCCGACGAGCGGGGAGGATGGAGAGGAAACGTTCCTCCATCCGAGGGAGCGCGCACCCGACGGGTGCGCGCTCCGGCTACGGGTCAGGTGCGTGCGCGCGCCCGCGCAGGCCCTACGATCACCCCCAGGAACCGGGCGGGAGACGGGTGTTGGCGTGACCGAAGCGGTGATCGACCTCAATGCGGACCTCGGTGAGGGGTTCGGACGCTGGACCCTGACCGACGACGAGGCCCTGCTCTCCGTGGTCACCAGCGCCAACGTGGCCTGCGGCTTCCACGCCGGTGACCCCTCCACCATGCGCCGGGTCTGCGCGCTGGCCGCCGAACGCGGCGTCCGGATCGGGGCCCAGGTCTCCTACCGCGACCTGGCCGGCTTCGGCCGCCGGGCGATGGACGTGCCCCCCGAGGAACTGGCCGACGAGATCGCCTACCAGATCGGCGCCCTCCAGGTCTTCGCCCGCGCGGCCGGCTCCCGGGTCAGCTACGTCAAACCGCACGGCGCCCTCTACAACCGGGTGGTAGGCGATTCCGAGCAGGCCGAGGCGGTGGTGGCCGGCGTGCTCCGGGCCGGAGCGGTCTGCGACGGCCCGCTGCCGGTGCTGGGCCTGCCCAACTCCCGGCTGCTGGCGGTGGCGGAGGGCGTCGGACTCCCGGTGGTCACCGAGGCGTTCGCCGACCGGGCCTACACCTGGGCCGGCACCCTGGTACCACGGAAGGACCCGGAGGCGGTGCTGCACGACCCCGAGGCGGTGATCGCCCGGGCCGTCGGCATCGCCCGGGACGGGCTGGTCACCGCCGTCGGCGGCGAGCCGGTGGCGGTCGAGGCGCGTTCGCTGTGCGTGCACGGGGACACCCCGGGCGCGGCGCAGCTGGCCTGGCGGGTGCGGGGCGCGCTGGCCACGGCTGGCGTGCGGGTGGAGGCGTTCGTCTGATGGGGCACTCCGAGGGGGCCGTGGAGCTGACGTTCCGACAGGTCGGGGCGGCGGCGCTGCTGGTGGAGGCCGAGGACGGGGCGGTGGTCGAGGCGCTGTACGCCGAGCTGCTGGCCCGGCGCGGCGAGCTCCCGGCGGTGACCGAGATCGTGCCGGCGGCGCGGACCGTCCTGCTGGACGGGGTCGCGGACGTGGCGGCCCTGCGGCGGGAGTTGGCGGGGTGGCGGCCGGCGGAGCACCGGGCCGGGTCGGACGGGCCGCTGGTCTCGCTCCCCGTGGTGTACGACGGGGCCGACCTGGCGGAGGTGGCCGGGCGCTGGGGCGTCTCGGTGGCGGAGGCGGTGGCACTGCACTCCTCGGTCGAGTACCGGGTCGCGTTCTGCGGCTTCGCCCCGGGGTTCGGGTACCTGACGGGACTTCCGGAGCGGTACCACGTGCCCCGGCGGGCCACCCCGCGCAGCTCCGTCCCGGCCGGGTCGGTGGCCCTGGCGGGCCCGTACACGGGGGTGTACCCGAGGTCCTCGCCGGGCGGCTGGCAGTTGATCGGGCGGACCACGGCGGTGCTATGGGACACCGGACGGGAGCCGGCGGCGCTGCTGGCGCCGGGGACGCGGGTGCGGTTCGTTCCGGCGGCGGAGGCCTGAGGCCGAACCCCGGGGACGGCCTGGCGCCGGACCGACGCCCCGCCCGGCGAGCGGCCGGGCAGGGCCCGGTGGGACTACTTGCAGAACGAAGCCTTGACCGCCGCGACGATCGCCAGACCCTGAGCGTCCGTCAGGGGCGGCACGTCGCCGCCCTCGAAGCGAGCCTTCGCGTTCTTGAGGACCAGGGCGTCGGACTCGGCACGCTGGATGTCCGTGCAGACGTTCCGCGCCCGCCCGACGGCCTTGTCGGCCTTCACCGCTAGCGCCGGGTGCACTGCGTTGAGGGCAGCCACCAACGCGGCCGTCTGGGCGGCGTCGGGCGACGGGATGCCGCTCGCGGGCTTCGGGGCCGCGCTGGTCGCCGGGGCGGCCGGAGCCTCGGACTTCGGCGCCTCGGACTTCGCGGCTTCGGCCTTCGGCGCCTCGGTCTTCACGCTCCCCTCGGCCGGCGCGGCGGCGGTCGTCTTCGGGCTGGTGGTCGTCGTGCCGGTCGAACCGCACCCGGTCAGGGCGAGAGCGGCCAGCGCGGCGGTTCCGATGATGCGCGTTGCGATGCGCAACGGGTCCTCCCCTTGTGGATCATGTGAGCGAAGATCAAATACCTACCATGGGACGCACACGCACGCCCCCCCGTTAGCGGTATCTCCCGGTTCGGGTCAGACGGCAGCCGGCGGTCCTGCGGTGGCCGCCGACGCCGTGCGGCGAGAAACGAGCCGTGCCGGATGTGGCAGAGGTGACACCATGCGGTGCCACGACGGCTGACAGCTCCAGTGCGTTCCAGGAAGGCCGGACGGGCCTCATCATCCGAATCCCGGAGGCGGAGCCGGCCGTCCGCGCATGGCGTGCGCGGCTCGACCCCTCGGCCCGGGCCGGGGTTCCGGCCCACGTCACCGTGCTCTTCCCGTTCCTCGACGAGAGCCGGATGGATGCGCCGGTCCACTACGCCCTCGCGGACCTGCTGGGCGATCACCAGGCCTTCGACCTGCGGTTCGAACGCTGCGGACGGCTCGGAGACGTGCTGCATCTCGTTCCCGAGCCCGACACGCAGGTGCGGCAGCTCACCGAGGCGATCGCTGCCCTCTGGCCCGAGGCCCCGCCCTACGGTGGCCGGTTCACCGAGGTCGTGCCGCACCTGACCATCGCTCAGGGGCAGGAAGACGCCGTGCTGGAGGAGATCGAGGCCGATCTCGCCGACAAGCTGCCGTTCACGTCTCACGTCCGGTCGGTCGACCTCGTGGTCCACGACGGCACGAAGTGGCAGCAACGGGCATCGTTCGTACTCGGAGGACGAAACGCGCTGTGAGGCGGGCCGGTCCGCTGGTGCCATCTGAATGGCGGTGCCGTCGAGCTGATGCCCGTGGTGCGCGTCCGGGGTCGGCGGGCCTCTCCTGCGGATCGGCCGGTGGCGGGGGCGGACCGTCGCCTAGGCTGCTCGGTGTGTCTTCTACGGACCCGGGCGGGAGCGCGGCGCGTGGTGTGCGGCGGTCGGCCGACCGCCTGCGGGTGGGGCTCCGTGCGGTGGGGGCCGGTGCGGCCGGACCACCGTGCGCGGCTCCTCGCGTCCCCGGGCTCATGACTCTCGTGGGGGTGGCGGCGTGACGGAGCTGGTAGTGGTGCGGCCCGGGCCGCTGACGACCGTTCAGGACCTGGGGCGGCGCGGGGTGGCGCACCTCGGGGTGCCCCGGGGCGGGGCGCTGGACGAGCCGGCGTTGCGGGCCGGGAACCGGTTGGTGGGCAATCCGGAGGGGGCGGCCGGGCTGGAGACCACCCTCGGCGGGGTCGCGCTGCGGGCCGTCGGGCGGGTGGTGGTCGCGGTGACCGGGGCTCCGGCAGCGGTGCGGGTGGACGAACGGGCGGCGGCCTGGGGTGCGGCGGTGGTGGTGCCGGACGGGGCGGTGGTCGAGGTGGGCCCGGCCACGTACGGCGTGCGGAGCTACCTGGCGGTGGCGGGCGGGGTGGCGGTGGACCCGGTGCTCGGCAGCCGTTCGGCCGACCTGCTCTCCGGGCTGGGGCCGGCGCCGCTGACGGCCGGTCAGGCGCTGCCGGTGGGCGCGGCACCCGGCGTGCCGCCGGCCGAGGGGCTGGCCGTCCTGCCCGCTCCCCCGGCGGAGTTGGTGTTGCGACTCCAACCGGGGCCGCGCGCCGACTGGTTCGCACCGGAGGCGCTCACACTGCTCGCCCGGGCCCGGTACGAGGTGGCGGCCGCCTCCAACCGGATCGCCCTGCGCACCGAGGGCCCCGCGCTCCCCCGCCTACGGACGGGCGAACTCCCCAGCGAAGGCATGGTGCTGGGCGGCGTCCAGGTGCCGCCCGACGGCCGCCCGGTGGTCTTCCTGGCGGACCACCCCACCACCGGCGGCTACCCCGTGATCGGCGTCGTCCCGGCCGCCGACCTCGCCGCCGCCGCCCAGGCCCGTCCGGGCACCGCGCTCCGCTTCGTCCTCTGACACCGCCCAGGAGCCCACAGGTCGGAGACGGCCCCGCGCTCGGGATTCGGCGCGGGGCCGTCGGAGGCCGGACCTCGTGTTCAGACGGTGCCGAACTCGCCCTCGGCGACCGCCGAGGCGAAGGCCGCCCAGGCGGCGGCCGGGAAGACCAGGGCGGGGCCCTCGGGGTCCTTGCTGTCACGGACACCGACGACGCCGGAGGACCGGGCGAGGTTGACGGCCGGCTCGATGCAGTTGCCGCCGCTGCCGCCGGAGTACGAGGACTTGCGGAAGTCGAAGGGGTGACGGTCGGTCATGGCTGCCTGTGCTCCTCTGTGATGCGACGGAGCAGGCGGTTCGAAGCCTCGGGCGGCATCGCCGACGATCTGACCAGATCGTATGTCTCGTGCATCCGGGCTACGCGCTCAGTCTGCTCCACCACTTGGCCCGCGTGGGGGCTTTCAACGTAGCCCACCGATGATCCGTCCCGGCATGTCATGAGCGTCATCGCGCCTTCGAGAGCGGCATGCGCTCCACTTGCGGCCGGGATGATATGAATCTGAGCGATACGCGATCGGCAGAGATCAGCCAGGTGCTCCAGTTGCGCCTTCATCACCTCGTGACCACCGATCGGGTTCCGCAACGCGGACTCGTCAACGATCAACCACAACAACGGCCTTGTTGGCTTGGCCAGGATCTGCTGGCGCTCCAGCCGACCGTTCACCCTCTCCCTAGTCGGAACGGTCGGTCGGTGACCAGTTGGCCGCCGACGGGGCGGTCGCGCTCACCTTCGCCATGGGCGGGCGGTGCTACCTCCTGGAAATCGTCGCCGGGGAGGAGAAGCGCTGCCCGTGGTGAGTTCGGCCACCAACGGTGGTGGTGGCCCGGACAATTCGGATGCCCCTCCGAAGAACGGCCCGGAGAATGGGGCATGCTGATCGACCACTGGCCGCTGAGCGGCCTTCGCCTGCGAACGCCCCGCCTCGAACTCCGGCTCCCCTCCGACGACCAACTGGCGGCGCTGGCCGACGTGGCGGCGGCCGGGGTGCACGAACCGGACCGGATGCCCTTCCTCGTGCCGTGGACCGACCTGCCCCCGGCCGAACGGGCGCGGTCGGTGGTGCAGTACCACTGGCTCCGCCGGGGCGACTGGACACCCGAGGACTGGTCGCTCACCCTGGCGGTCCTGGAGGACGGCCGGGTCGTGGGCCAACAGGCGCTCTACGCGAGGGAGTTCGCGACGCTGCGCGAGGTCCGCACCAGCTCCTGGCTGGGGACGGCGCATCAGGGGCGGGGCATCGGGACCGAGATGCGGGCCGCCGTGCTGCACCTCGCGTTCGCCGGGCTGGCGGCCCGGGAGGCCAAGTCCGGTGCGCTGGAAGGCAACGAGGCCTCCTGGGAGGTGTCCCGCAAGCACGGCTACCAGCCCGACGGCATCGACCGGCACGTGGTCCGGGGGCAGGCCGTGGTGACCAGGCGGCTGCGGCTGACGCGGGCGCGCTGGGACGAGCGGGAGCGCCGAGTACCGGTCAGGGTCGAGGGCTTGGCGCCCTGCCTGCCGCTGTTCGGGGCGGGCCAGGGGTGACGTGCTCCGCGAGCGCGGTGGCGATCGGGGCGGCCCAGGCCAGCAGGCGTTCGTCGGCGTGGGCGGGGGCGACGCACTGGAGGCCGAACGGGAGGCCGCGCGGGTCCCGGCCGGCCGGCAGGGAGAGGGCGGGCCAGCCTGTGTAGCTCCAGGGGGCGCACATCACGGGTGAGCCGGTGCTGTCCAGGCCGGACGGGGCGGCGCCGGGAGCGGCCGGGGTGATCCAGAGGTCGACGCCGGCCGCGTGGGTGGTGTCGGCGAGCCGGGACCGGAGGGACTGCTGCCACCGCAGGCCCCGGGCGTACTCGTCCTCGGTGACGGTGTGGCCCTCGCGGACGGTGGCGCCGGACTGCGGACGGTAGAGGTGCCCGTACCGGGGGTACCACTCGGCGTGGCTGCGGGCGGCTTCGTGGCGGTTGACCGCCCGGAGGCGGCGCGCGAGCTCGTCGAGGTCCTCGAACATCGGCACCCGGCGGACGGTGAAGCCGGCCGCGACCAGCGCCCGGACCTGTGCCTCGAAGGCCGCCAGCCCGTCCGGGTCGGCCTGCCGCAGGTAGCGGCCGTCGGGGACGCCCAGGACCGGCGGCGCGAGGACGGTGTCGGGTGCTGACCAGCCGTCACAGAGGACGGCGGCCGCCGCCTCCACCGCCTGCAGGGAGTCGGCGAGGACGCCGAGGGTGTCCAGGGAGGGCGCGTTGGGCACCACGCCGTCGCAGGGGATCCGGCCGTGGGTGGGCCGGAAGCCGACCACCCCGCAGTAGGCGGCGGGGCGGATCACCGAGCCTACGGTCTGGGTGCCGAGGGCGAGCGGCACGATCCCGGCCGCGACGGCGGCGGCCGAGCCGCTGCTCGACCCGCCCGGGGTGTGGTCCCGGTGGCGTGGGTTCCGGGTGGGACCGGGCGCGCTCATCGCGAACTCGGCGGTGACGGTCTTCCCGGCGATCAGGGCTCCCGCAGCCCGCAGCCGGTCGACGGCGGTGGCCTGCGGACCGGCGAACACCTCGGCGGGCAGCAGCGAACCGGCCGTCGTGGGCAGTCCGTCGACCCGGACGACGTCCTTGACCGCGACCGGGACGCAGCGCAGCGGCGAGCCGGGGTGCGCGTGCGAGCGGACGGCTCGCTCCTCGGCGCGGAGCCGGCTCCGCCGGGCGGCGGCGGTCTCCGACTCCGCCACGAAGGCGTGCAGCGGGACCGGGCCGTGCTCACTCGCCTCGATGCGGTCGCAGAGTGCGTCGGCGGTCGTGCTGTCCATGGTGCTCCTCGGAGGTGCGGCCCACCGGGTGTCAGCGAGTGCGGCCTGACCGGGCGTCAGGATTCCCATGCGTACCGGTCGGTGTCCGCAACGGTGCCGAAGCGGTCGGGGGTCCGGCGGCGCAGCCTGGCGTGGCGCTCGTCGAGCAGCTCCAGGGCGAGCTGGAGACCGGCGCCGAACTCGGCCCGGATCGCCTGGATGGCATGGATCTTGCGGTTACCGACGATCAGGCTGTCGATCCCGGCCCAACGCCGTTCGTCGGCCTCCTCGGTGGCCCTGAACTCCGCCAGCTCGGCCCGGATCCGCCGGACCTCACCGACGATGTCGGCGTCGGTGGCGACACCGAGCTCGAACCGCAGCCGGGCCGTGAGGTCGTCGAACTGCCGCCGCAGGGCGTCACGTTCCGCACGGGCTCCGGCGAGCTCGCGCTGGGTGGTTTCGAGATCGTCTTCCGGCACCGGGACAGTGTGGCAGGTACGGCCCGGTCGCTGCGGGGCAGTTCGGAACGGTACGGTCCGGAACGGCACAGCGGCCGGTACTGCCGTTCCACGCCGCCGTCAGCCGACCCGGGCGGCGAAGCCGCGGTTGCGGCGGAAGACCGTGCGCGGCGCGGACCAGTACTGCCAGCCGTAGGTGGAGGCGTGCCGACCCATCGCGCGGAAGTGGGCGGCGGCCTCGGCGTGGCGACCGGCCTCGCTCAGCAGGGCGGCCAGCAGGGAGTGGTCCTCGGCGATCCGGGGGTGCTGCAACGGTGTGGCGTCGAACCAGCGCCTCCGGCAGTCGGTCAGCTCCTGGCCGAACTGCCGGCCCAGGCACCACTCCGGGTCCCCGAGCAGCAGTTCGCGCTGGCCGAGCAGCGGGAGCAGCACCAGCGGGTGGCCGTCCGGGACCCGTTCGGCGGCGGCCCGCGCGAAGGCGAACATCTCCTCGTGCGAGCCGTACCACTTGGCCGCCAGGTACTGCAGTGCCTGGTGGTGCCCGTAGCGGTGGTCCGGGTCGACGGCGGTCAGGGAGGCCCAGCGGGTGTCGAACTCGCGGCGGGAGACCTGGAGTCCACGGGCCGTCACCAGGGCCAGGGCCCGCGGCCCGGGGTTGTCCGGGGCCAGCCCGGCGGCCCGGCCGAGCAGGCGGTCGGCCCGGCCGAGGCGGTCGAGGAAGACCGGCCAGGCGGACTCCCGCACGGTGGGGGAGAGACCGGCGCCACGGGCCCTCCAGGCCGCCGTCACCTCGGTGAAGGCCAGCCCGGTGAGGACGTCGGCGTCCTCCGGCTCCGCTTCCGCCCACGCCTCGAACGCCGCGCCTGCCCCCCGGCGGCCTGCCAGGTAACGGATCTGATGGTCCCTCAGTGCCCAGTCGCCCTCGGAGGCGTCCAGCACCCGGCGAGCGGGCCACCGGTCGTCCTGCTTCGTCAGGGCCTCCCCCGCCGCCCGGAGCACCTGGTCACCGAGCGCCGCGTCGTGGGAGACGAGCGGTAGGTGCCCGAAGGAGAAGTAGGTCAGTGGCATCACCCGGGCAGGCTAGCGAAACGGCCGGGGGCGGGTACCCGATTTACGGGCCCCGGCCCCGGCCGACACGGGCGGACGGGAGCGGACCGGGCTCAGGCCCGCCCGGTGACGGTCAGGCTCCGGCCGGCGGCGGGAGCAGGCGGAAGCGTTGGGCGACGACCTCGGTGTCGTCGTCCACCGTGAAGTCGGCACCGAGCTCGGCCCGGACCTCCGGGCCGTGCCAGAACGCCTCGTGGTTGGCCCTCCACTGAGCCACCGTCTCGTCGCCCTCGCCCTCGTCCACCGCGTGCCGGAGATCGACCTCGGCCAGGCGCAGGACGCGGACCTCGGTGAGCTCGATGACCGCGACGCGGCGGCCGTCGGAGTCGAGCACGGCGGCGCGGTGGCCGGGGCGGGGCAGGTCCTCACCGGCCGTGGCGTAGTCGATCGCCAGAGCGGTGGTGGTGGTCTTGGCGCCGGACAGGACGGCGCCGACCAAGCGGTCGCGCAGCGGGCCGGGGAAGGCGAACTCGAAGACCGGAAGGGCGTCAATCTCCGCACCGGAGGGGTGGGCCGGCGTCCCGTCGGGGAGGCCGACCGGGCCCGGGAGGTCGAGGAGTCCGAGCAGCCGGGCGGCGAACTCCGCCGGGTGGGTGGTGACTCCGAGGTGGCCGCCCGGGAAGTCGGCGAGGGGGGCCGGGAGCAGCTCGGCCAGGCGGCGGGCCGGCTCGGCCAGGGCGGGCTGATCGGCGGAGTCGCGGCCGACGGCGAGGACCAGCCGGTCGGCGGCCCGGCGCAGTCCGGCCAGGTCCGGGGTACTGGAGGTGAAGGGGACGAGGACGTGCTCCAGGAAGTAGGGGAGGTTGGCGTGCATCCGGGTGGCCATCTCACGGACGGCGGGGGCGAGTTCGGTGGGCTCCGAGGCGACGGACACCGGCTCGGCCGAAGCCGAAGCCGGGTCCGGGGCCGAAGCCGGGGCAGGGGCAGGGGCAGGGGCAGGGGCCGGGGCGTGACGGACGGGGGCCAGGCCCTCGGCGAAGCGGGCCATCGCGGGGGCGACCCCGGCCGTCCGGTGCAGCTCGCGGACCTCGGCGTACAGGGCGTCGGCGGCCCCGGGGTTGGCGAGCAGGGCGGTCAGCGGTGGCTCGTGGGCCACCACCCGCCGGACCCGGTCGGGGTGACGGGCCGCCAGCATCAGGGCGGTGATCGCGCCGGAGCTGGTGCCGAGCACGTACCCGGGCCGGTCCGGGGAGTGCAGGTCGAGCAGGCGGCGGGCGTCCTCGGCCCAGACCTCCACCTGCTGGTCGGCGGCCGGGCCGGTCAGCGGGCTGCGGGAGAGGCCGCGCTGGTCGTAGGAGACCACGGTGCAGTGCGCGGCGAGCAGGTCGGCGACGCCCGCGAAGAGGGCGGCGTCGCCGGCTCCGCCGGGGATCAGCAGCAGCACGGGGCCGGCGCCCCGCCGCTCGTGGTGGAGGGTGGCGCCGGGGACCGGCAGGGTGTCGGGGTGGGTGGTCACGGGGTGCTCCGGTCGGGCGTGGTGGGGGCCGGCCAGTGGGCCAGCGCATGGTGGAGGGCGTCGAGCGAGCGGGCCCAGGAGTCGTCCACCGGGCGGCTGTGGCCGAAGCCGCCGGCCAGTTCGAGGTGGACGTAGCCGTGGAAGGTGGCGCGCAGCAGGCGGCCGGCGTCGGTGAGGTCGGGCTCGGCCAGGCCGTAGCCGCGCAGCATGCCGTAGGTGAGCTCGATGCTGCGGCGCATGCCGACGGAGTCGGCCACCTCGGCCGGGTCGAACTGCTGCTGGGTGGCGGCGTACCGGCCGGGGTGCTCCAGCGCGTAGGCCCGGTAGGCGTCGGCGAAGGCGGTCAGTGCCTCCTTGCCGGAGCGGCCGGCCACCGCGAGGGCGATCCGGCCGGTCATCTCCTCGGCGGCGAACAGGGCCACCCGGAGCCGGAGTTCGCGCAGGCTGCGGACGTGCGAGTAGAGGCTGGCGTCCTTGACGCCGAACCGCTTGGCGAGCGCGGCGACGGTGAGCCGCTCCAGGCCGACCTCGTCGGCCAGCTCGGCGGCGGCCTCGGTCAGCCGGGCGGCGGTGATGCCGGCTCGGGGCACGGCGGAGCTCCTTTCCTAGGGTCCCTAGGTACGGGGCTAGGGTAATCAGGAAAGGGCTCGGCCCGCCCGGATTTTTCTCCGGGCGGGCCGAGGGGGTCTCCTGACGGCACGTCAGGGGGTGCGGGGTCCGCCGAACCGGGCCAGGCAGTGCCAGACCCGCTTCAGTGCCTGCGGGTCGTGCTCGCCGGAGCGGGCCGCCTCGCCGAGGATCAGCGGATCGAGGTGGCCGTCCCGGGCCAGCGCGAGGCCGAGGGCGACGGACTCCGGCCCCCGGTAGTCGGGGTGACGGCGCAGCAGCCCGGTGCTCAGCCGCAGGCCCGGGTGGTACTCGACCGGACAGGGCAGCGCGGCGGCTTCCGCCGCCACCTCGGTGTCCCGGTAGCACGGGTCCAGGACCAGCGCCTCGACCTCGTGGGCGAGGCGGACGCCGCCGTGCACATGGGCCTCGACGTAGTCGTCCAGGGCGTCCTGCCGGTCCGCCTCGGCCAGCTCGATCAGGGCCATCCGCTCGGCGGTGCCGAAGTGCGTGGGCTCCAGGAAGCTGTCCGGGTAGCAGAAGGTGCTGCGCCCCAGCACGGTGGGCGCGAGTCGGAAGAAGGCCGAGCCGAACCGGGGGGCGGCGCCGTAGGGACGGCCCCGGAAGTCCAGCGCCCCGTAGACCGGGCGCTCGGCGGCCGGGGCCGCGTCGTAGGCGCCGCCGAAGATCCGGCTCTCCCAGAGCCAGCGGTCGCCGCCGGGGTGGGCGGTGAGGCCGCCGTTGCCGGTCCCCGTGACGAACTGCGAGTGGTACCTGCCGTCCTCGGCGAGCGCGCGCAGGATCGGGCGGCCGTCGGTGCTGCGGTCGGGGTGGAAGTTGAGGGTGATCCGGAGGTGGGTGGCGAGCGGGGCCCCGGAGGAGAGCGAGGCGACGTGACGGATCGCCAGGTCGGCGGGGGCCGCCGTCATCCCGCTGCCTCGGCGTCCAGGGCGGCGAGCTCGGCGGCGGTGAGCCGGATCGCGCCGGCCGCGACGTTCTGCTCCAGGTGGACGGGGTTGCCGGTGCCGGGGATGGCCAGCACGTGCGGGCCCTGGGCGAGCGACCAGGCCAGCCGGACCTGGGCCGGGGTGGCGCCGTGCGCCTCGGCGACCGCGAGCAGGGCCGGGCCGTCGGCGTGCTCGGCGCCGGCCTCGGCGCCCTTCCCCGCGATGGCGAAGAACGGGACGAAGGCCACGCCGCTCGCGCCGCAGACGTCCAGCACGGCGCGCTGGGCCGGGGTGGCACCGAGGCCGAAGCGGTTCTGCACGCAGACCACGGGGGCGATCCGCTGGGCCTCGGCGAGCTGGTCCGGGTCCGCGTTGGAGAGGCCGAGGTGCCGGATCAGGCCGGCCGCGCGGAGCTCGGCCAGCGCGCCGAAGTGCTCGGCGACCGACCGGCGGCCGTCGGTGCGGTAGTTGACCAGGTCGAGGTGGTCGCGGCCGAGCTGGCGGAGGTTCTCCTCGACGTGCCCGCGCAGCTGATCCGGGCGGGCCCACTCCAGCCACTCCCCCGTCACGTCGCGGACCGGGCCGACCTTGGTGGAGATCAGCAGGTCGTCGGGGTAGGGCGCGAGGGCGCTGTTGATCAGCTCGTTGGCCGAGCGGAGGGCGGAGAAGTAGATGGCGGCGGTGTCGATGTGATTGACACCCAGCTCGCGCGCCCGACGGAGGACGGCGAGGGAGCGGGAGCGGTCGCTCGGGGCGCCGAGGTCGAAGGCCGCGCTGCCGGTCAGGCGCATCGCGCCGAAGCCGAGGCGGTGCACGGGGATGTCGCCGAGGGTCCAGGTACCGGAGGTGGCTGCTGTGATCACCGGGGGATGATGCCACGGCGCTCCGCCCGGGTACACGGGATTGTTCGCAGACCGCCGCCGCCGACGGGGCCGGTGCGCCGCGGGGACGATGCAGCCGCCGGACGGCCGGGCCCTTCCGCTCCGTACCGTCCCCGCGCCCTACGGGGTCAGCCCTGCCAGCAGGCGGTCCAGCAGCCGGGTGAAGGTGGCGTCCGGGTCGGCGGGGGCCGGGGGTTCGGCGAGGGTGGCGGCCAGCTGGGGGTAGGCGCCGGTGGCGGCCATGGTGGTGAGGTAGCGGACCTGGGCGGCGGCGAAGGCGGCCGGGTCGGCGCTCTCCAGGACCCGGCGCTGGGCGAGCTCGTGGCCGACGTGGCTGGCCACGAAGCCGCTGATCAGGGCGAAGACCTCAGTGCGGGCCGCGCCCGGGAGGCCGGAGGGTGCGAGCACGGCGAGGGCGTGTTCGAGGGCGGCCAGGGTGCCGGGGCCGACGGTGCGGCGCTGCGGGAGGGCGGCGACCAGCCAGGGGTGACGGTGCATCAGGGCGCGCTGGGCGCCGGCCAGGGCGCGGACGTCGGCGTGCCAGTCCTCGGTCGGGGGTGCGGCCTCCAGCTCACCGGAGACGGCGTCGATCATCAGCTCCAGCAGGGTGTCCTTGTCGGGCACGTAACTGTAGAGCGACATCACGGCCACCCCGAGCCGGGCCGCCACCGCCCGCATGGTGACGGCGGCCATGCCCTCCTCGTCGGCCAACCCGACGGCCGCCGCCGTGATCTGCTCCCGGCTGTACCGGGGCCGTCGGCCGAGCCGGGGCTGATCCGCCGTCAGCCAGAGCCGCTCGGGGTCGATCCCCTCCGCCATGGTCCGCTCCTCTCCCAGGGGTGACTCCCATCCAAGCACTCGCTATTCTCGTACTAAGTACGCGAAGTCGTGAAGAAGCAGGAGAGCAGGAAGGGACCGCCATGTCCGAGACCTCCCACCGTCCGCCGCGCACCGCCCGGTTGGCCCGCCGCACCCTGCGCGGCCTGCCACCGAAGCGCTTCGAGACCCGCCACCAGCCGGCCCTCCGGGTACCCGCCGCCGACGGCACCGTGCTGCTGACGGACCGCCACCACCCGGTCGGCCCCGGCCCGTTCCCGACCGTGCTGCTCCGCTCCCCCTACGGCCGGGGCTTCCCGTGGGCACCGCTGTACGGGCTGGCGCTGGCCGAGCAGGGCTTCGAGGTGCTGATCCAGAGCTGCCGGGGCACCGGCGGCTCCGGCGGGGTCTTCCGCCCGTGGCGGGACGAGCGCGCCGACGGGCTGGCCACCGTGGAGTGGCTGCGCGGGCAGCCGTGGTTCGACGGGCGGCTCGGCACCGTCGGCCCCAGCTACCTCGGCTACGTCCAGTGGGCCCTGGCCGCGGACCCCCCGCCGGAGCTGCGCGCCATGGTGGTGCAGAACGGCATCCACGACCCCTACGGCTTCTTCCGCTCCGGCGGCTCCCCCGGCACGCCCGGCGTGTTCGACCTGGAGAACGCGCTGGTCGCCTCCGTCGGCCTGGAGCACTTCCAGCACGGCTTCGGTGCCCTGCTGCGCGCTGCCATGCGCCTACAGCGCGGACTGCGCGCCGCCACCCGGGGCCTGCCGCTCCGTCAGGCCTACACCACCGGGACGGGCGGAGCGGTGCCGGTCCTGGCCGAGGCGATGGACCACCCGGAGCCGAGCGATCCGTACTGGCACGGCGCCGACCTCGGGGCGGTGGCCGGACGGACCTCGGTGCCCACCGCGCTGGTCACCGGCTGGTGGGACGTCCAACTCGGGCAGACCCTGCGGCAGTGGGAGCGGCTCGGCACGGCCGGGACGCCCCGCGCCCTGCTGATCGGACCGTGGACGCACACCTCGACGCTGGGGCCGGGCCGGCCCGAGACCTTCCGGGAGATGCTGGCCTGGCTGCGGGCCCACCTGGCCGACGACCCGTCAGGGCTGCGCGAGCACCCGGTGCGGCTGCACACCGGGACCGGCTGGCGGGAGGCCGCCGCATGGCCGCCGGCCGGCAAGGAGCTCCTGCTGCACCTCGACGGCACCCGGCTGACCGACCGGCCCGCGCCCGGGGCGGAGCCGCTGCGCCTGCGGGCTGACCCCGGCCGTCCGGTGCCGTCCGTCGGCGGAGCCCTGCTCTCCGCGCAGGCCGGGCCGCGCCGGGTGGACGCGCTCGGGAAGCGGGCCGACGTGCTGAGCCTGGACGGCGAACCCGCCACCGCGCCGGTCCGGCTGCTCGGGCCGGTGGCACTGGAGCTGACGGTGAGCGCGGGCCACTTCGACCTGTACGCCCGGCTCTGCGACGTCGACCCGCGCGGGCGCGCGACCCACCTCACCGACGGGGTGCTGCGGCTCGTCCCCGGCGACGACCGGCCCGCCGCCGTCACCCTGACCCTCGATCCGACCACCCACCTGCTGGCCCCCGGGCACCGTCTGCGGCTCCAGCTGAGCCCGGCGCCGCACCCGCGCTACGCCCGCAATCCCGGCACCGGCGAGTCCGACACCGCCGCCGCCCGGCTCGCCCCGGCCCGCGCCACCCTGCATCCGGGCGCGGTGCTGCGGCTCACCGTCGAGCCCTGAGACACCGTCAGCCCGAGGGGCGCCCCGGCCGCCCGCCGTCCACCTGGAACCGCTAGCATCGCGCCCGGAACACCCGTCAGCAGAACAGGATCGCCAGCAGATGCCCACGCCCTTCCAGACGACTCGGGCGGGTGCCCGGTGATCAGCTGGTTCGAAGCCACCGTCCTCGGCCTGATCCAGGGACTCACCGAGTTCCTGCCGGTCTCCTCGAGCGCCCATCTCCGGGTGTTCTCCGCCCTGTTCGGCTGGGAGGACCCGGGCGCCGCCTTCACCGCGGTGACCCAGCTCGGCACCGAGTCGGCCGTGCTGATCTACTTCCGCAAGGACATCTGGGCGATCGTCACCGCCTGGACCGCCGCCCTGTTCAAGAAGGAGCGGCGCGGCGACCCGAACGCCCGGCTCGGCTGGTTCGTGATCCTCGGCACACTGCCGATCGGGATCTTCGGTGTGCTGTTCCAGGACACCATCGAGAGCAGCCTGCGCGACCTGCGGATCATCGGCACCACGCTGATCCTGTTCGGCGTGATCCTCGCGGTGGCCGACCGGACCCGGGCGGTCCGCAGCGCCAAGCCGATCTCCGAGCTGACCCTGCCGCACGCCCTCGGCTACGGCTTCGCCCAGGCACTGGCGCTGATCCCCGGCGTCTCCCGCTCGGGCGGCACCATCTCGGCCGGCCTCTTCCTCGGCTACAGCCGCGAGGCGGCGGCCCGGTACTCCTTCCTGCTGGCCATCCCGGCCGTGCTGGCCTCGGGCGTGCTGGAGCTGTTCAAGATCGGCGAAGGGCCGGCCCCCGCCTGGGGACCGACCCTGCTGGCCACCGCCATCGCCTTCGTGGTGGGCTACGCGGCCGTGGCGTGGTTCCTGAAGTACATCTCGAACCACAGCTTCATGCCGTTCGTGGTCTACCGGATCGGGCTCGGCATCCTGATCATCGTGCTGGTCAGCGCGGGCGTGCTCAGCCCGCACGCGGGCGAGGCCGCCGCGCACTGACGCGGCGTCGGGTGGCGCTGCCGGTCAGCCCTCGGAGGAGGAGCGGCGGCGCCACCAGACCACCCCACCGGTGATCACCAGCAGCAGGACGACGGCGCCGATGATCACCGGGCCGTTGGAGCTCGCGCCGTCCTCGGTGGTCTCGTTCAGGACCAGGGTGGTGGTGGCTGCTGCGGACGGCACGGCCGGGGCAGTCGGGGTCGGGGTCGGGGTCGGGGTCGGCGTGGGGCTGGGGCTGGGGCTCGCGGACGGTGCGGCGGTCGGGGTCGGTGCGGCGAGCGGGGTGGCGCCCGGGGCGGCCTTCGCCAGCTTGAGGACGGGCGCCGGGTTCTTCGGCTCGGAGCCGTTCTGCGGGATCTCGATCCACCGGTCGACCTGCGTGTCGGTGTACATCACCAGCGTCTTGAAGGCGAGCTGCGGCGCGTCCGGCAGCTGACGGACCTTCACCTGGTAGTCGGCCGCCTTCCCCGGGGCGAGGGCCGGCCCGCTCACCGTGAAGCCCTCGGCCCCCGGCTTCAGCGCCCATCCCTGCGGCGCCTTCACCAGACTCACGTCGGCCGGGCCGATGCCCTGCGGCAGCACCACCTGCACCTCGTCGATGCCGGCGGTGTCGGACTCCCCCGCCGCCTTGAACGCCAGCACGGCGTCCACCGCGAGGGCCTGCGCCTGCTGCGAGCTCACCCCGGTGTGGGCCAGCGCCGGGCCGGCGGCGAGCACCACCCCGAGCAGGGCGGATATCGGGGCGGCGGCGCGGAGCAGGTGACGGTTCATCAGGGTGCGGCTCCAGTCGGGGGCGGGTACGGCCCGTCCATGATGCCAGCCGGAGAGCGCACCGCACGGGGGTTCAGGGGCGCGGGGAACCGCGCGAGCCGGGGAAGTGGTCACACCGGGGCGCGGGGAACCGCGCGAGCCGGGGAAGTGGTCACACCGGGGGCGCGGGGAACTGCGCGAGGCGGAAGAACGAGACCCGTGTGCCGGGTACGGAGATTCACGTGCAAGTGAGCGTCCGTACCCGGCACACGGGTCGTTGCGTTCCCCTTCGCGCAGTTCCCCGCGCCCCTGACTGCCCTCCGGGCAGTCCGGGCGCGGTCCGAGGGGCGGGCCGAGCGCGGTCAGACAGGCCGGCCGAGGGCGGAGCGGCGAGCGGTCCGGGGTGCGGTCAGTGGCCGGTGAGGCGGCTGCGGATGACGGTGTGGACCTCGGCCTCCTCGGCCGGGTCGGCGGCGAGGCGCCGCAGGCGCTCCAGCACGCGGACGTCACCGGTGGTGGTGACGTGGCGGGCGGCCAGCTCGCGGGTGGCCTCCTCGCAGTCCCAGAGGCACTCGACGGCGATGCCCCGGGCGAAGTACTCGTCGGTGAGGGAGAGCGCCTTCGCGGCCCGGCCGCGCAGCTCGGAGGAGGCGGCCTCGCCGTAGACGTGGCGGAGGGCGGGGACGGCTCCGGCGGCGGCCAGCCGCCCCACACCGTCGACCAGGGTGCCCAGTCCGCTGCCCTCGACCCCTCGTGCGGAGATCCAGCGGCGCAGCCCGGCCACCACCAGGGGGCCGTCGGCGGGCTCGCCGGCGTCGGCGAGGAGTTGGACGGCGGCCTCGCCGAGGGCGCTGTCGGCGCCGCCGGTGGCCGGGTCGGACCAGCGACGGGCGTGCTCCAGGGCGACCGGGCCGCGCATCCGGCGCAGCTCGGACAGGGCGGAGTCGACGACCTGCCGGTCGATGTCGGCGGCGGCCAGCTCGATCAGATCGGCCGCCTCGGGATCCTGCTGGTCGACCAGGTAGCGGAGGGCCGCGGTCCGGGAGCCGGCCGCGCCGGTCCGGGCGGCCTCCAGGACGGCCTGCCGGTCCTCGGGCCGCACCACGGCGGCCAGACAGCGGGCGGCGGCAGCCGACCGGCGCTCGGGGGCGCCGCCCGGCTCGGGCTGGTCGGCCCAGGCGAGCACGTCGGCGGTGGACCAGCCGGGGGTGACGCCCCTGCGGTTCAGCTGGCGTTGCCACAGGTCGAAGGGTGACTGCTCGCTCGCGGCGGCGATCCGGGGGTGGTGGGCGGCCCAGAGCCTCCACGGACGGGGCTCGTAGGCGGCCCGGACGGCCGCTCTGAGGGCGGCGTCGCCCTCCGGCCCGGCCGGGAAGCGGCCGAGTACCGAGGGGGCCAGCGCCAGCAGCGAGCGCTCGTCGTCGTCGCGCAGGGCCAGCTCGTCCAGGGCCCAGGCCCAGTTGCTGCCGGTGGCGACGTAGCTGCGGAGCAGGGTGAGGGCGTCCCGGCGGCCGTATCCGGCCAGGTGGCCCAGGACGGCCAGGGTCAGGCCGGTCCGGCCCTCGTCCGGGTCGAGGGTGTCCTCGACGGAGTGCAGGTGCAGCTCCAGGCCGGTGAGCGGGGCCTCCAGCTCCATGAAGAGCCGGGCGTAGTAGAGGGAACGGTTCTCGACCTGCCAGTCGGACCGGGGATCGGTGGTGACGCAGGTCTCCAAGGCGGCGACCGCCTCGTGACGGTCGGCCGCGAGAGCATGCAGTTGCCCGTCACCACGGCCTCGCTGGAGGAGGCCGAGGAGGCTGGCACTGGGCGCTATCACTGGCTCGAACATGACGTCAGCATCCGTTGCGGCGGTCTGGACGGCAACGGGATTTCCGCCGCCGGGGGTCTGGAGGGTCGAACAGAGGGCGCCCGGGCGCCGGAATCACCGAAGGTTACCGCCTGGGCGCCCCTTACGCACACAGGACCGATCAAGCCAGCCCGGGGAGCCGGGCCGCCGGCCCCGGGCTGACCGAAACCTCCAAGGGATCCGCACAATCCGTTCGTCCCCGCAGGACCTCCGGGTGGGCGGAGCCGGCCGACCGGGCCGGGCGGTCCGGGTGCTGACGGCCCGTCCGCTGTCACTCCGTCAGTTCGACCGGGCCCGGAGGGCCGTCGGGACGTGCTCCCGACGGCCCTGCCGTGGCTGGTCAGGCCAGCCCGGGCTCCCGGCGCGGAGCCGGCATCGCGGTCTCGATCTCGGTCCGCAGCTCGGCCACGGCGGGGACCGAACGGTAACGCCCGGTGAGCCGGTACATCGCCCGCAGCCGGTCCCAGGTGCGGGTGGAGGAGGTCTGGCCGATCGAGTTGAGCGCCAGCTTGGCGTGGGTGAGCGCGCCCTCGGGCTCGCCGGAGAGCCAGTGCACCGAGGCCAGGGTGATCTCGTCCAGCAGGCTGGAGCGCTCCCGGCCGGTCTTGTGCCGGTGCTCCATCGCCTGCCGGACGTGGTGCTCGGCCCGGCGGGCCCAGCCCGGATCGTGCTCGGCCAGCGTCCGGTAGACCAGGGCCTGCATGCCGTGCAGCTCGGCCACGTCGAAGGTGGCCATCCAGCTGGGGACCGGCTGGTCGGCCGGGCGGACGAACAGCTCCTCGGCCTCGCCCAGCAGCCGCCTGGTCGCCTCGGCCCGACCGAGGGCGGCCTGCGCCCACGCCTCCACGGTGTGCAGCATCGCCTCGGTCTGCGGGAGCATCCGCCCGCCGCCGGACCGGGCCAGCCGCATCAGCTCCAGCGCGTCGTCGGCCCGGCCCAGGTGCAGCATCTGCCGGGCGGCCCGGGAGACCGCCTCGCCGGCCCGGGGCCGGTCGTCCGCCTCCCGGGCCGCCTGGGCGGCGATCACGAAGTACCGCTGGGCGGTGGGCTCCAGGCCGACGTCGTGCGACATCCAGCCCGCCAGCACCGCCAGGTTGGCCGCGACCAGCCAGAGCCGGCGCTTGGCCTGCGGACGGATGTCGTGCGTCAACAGGCCGCCCACCTCGTTGAGTTGGCCGACCACCGCCTTGCGCTGGAGGCCGCCGCCCCGGGACGCGTCCCAGGCCCGGAAGACCTCCACCGAGCGCTCCAGCGCGGCGACCTCGTCGTCGCCCACCGGGCCCGGCTCGTACACGTCCAGCACCGGTCTTCCGTCGGCGCTGGTCACCATCGTCCGGGGGCCCGGCCGTTCGGCCGCGTACGCGACGTCCGCGCCGCGCAGCCAGTCGTAGAGGTTGTCGCCGATGACGGCGCCCGCCGTGAGCGCGGTGCCCGCGCCCACCAGTCCGCGTCGGTTGAGCATGAGGTCCATTCCCGTGAACTCGGTGAGGACCTCGGCCGTGCGATCCGGCTCCCAGGGTCGTTCCTTGCCACTGCCGTTGCCGGTCCTGGTGGGCCGGTGTCGTTCGAGGCCGAGGTCCTCAGTGGTGACGACACGGCCGAGCCGCTCGGTGAACACGGCGGCCAGTACCCTGGGCACCGGATCGCGGGGGACCTCCCCCTGCTCGATCCAGCGCCGCACCCGCGAGGTGTCGGTGGACAGCTGCTGCTGGCCCATCGCCGCACCCCGCCGGTTCACCAGCCTCGCCAACTCACCCTTGGACCAGCCGGTCAGGGCGAAGAGGTCGGCGAATCTGGCGTTCGGCCCCTTGCTCACGTGAAGCCCCCAGGAATCCTCGGCTGGCCCGACAGTAGTGGCGCTGGCACATGCCGCGCGACCATTCGCCACGGTTCGCCAGGGTCCGCCAGATGGTGCACCAGTGGCGGCCGGGTGTCAGGTAGAGATGCGCCACCCCGGCTACGGGTCGGAACACCGGAGAACGGCTCAGGCACTGGCCTGAGGCACCGTCAACGGCCGTTCCGGGGCCTCATCCGAGGGGGTGGCGCGGCCGGGTGGCGCGGAGGCGCCGGGCATGGCCAGGGTCAGCGAACGGACCGCACTCCCCAGGGTGCGGACCGCAGGCCGACCCACCGTTCCGTGCCCGGCGCCTGCGCTCCACCCCACCGCCCCGGCGGCGAACCCATCGCCGCCCCGGGGAGTCCGCAGCAGACACCGGCAGAGGCCAGCCGCCGGCCAGGAAGGGACCCTCACCAGCCCATGTACTCCACCGCGACCACCGGCACCCCCACCCAGCCCCGCACCGCGCTGCGCCCCCCCACCGCGGCCGGCGGTCGCCCCGGGCCGGGCCCGGTCCCCCTCCGCGACCCGCGTGCCCTGGCCGGCCGCACTCCCCTGCTGCCGCGCCAGGCCGACCAGTACGGCAACCGCCCCGGCAGCGACCGGATGCTGCGCGGCCGGCCGCTGGAGACCACCGCCGACCGCCTGGACCCCGCCGCCCTGCAGACCCCGGCGGTGCGGGCCGTCCTCGCCAACGTCGCGCGGATATGCCCTGGCTTCCTTCCGCGCCAGGTCCTGCGCGAAGGCAGCCGACACATCATCATCGCCGGCACCATCGGCCGCGCCCCCGTGGTCGCCAAGTGCCTGGCGCCGCAAGCCCTGCGGAGCGAGCACGCCGAGCAGCTGATCGAGCGCTTCCACCACGAGATCGCGGTCTACCGGGCCTTCGTCCGGCACCGTCCGCCGGTCCGCCTCCCCCGGCTGGTGGCCGCCGACCACGACCGCTGCGTGCTGGTCATGGAGCGGGTGCCGGGCCGTCAGGCGGCCCGCGAGCGCCACCCGGTGAACGCGCCCACCCCGGGCGAGCTGCGGGCCGTGCTCGGCTCGATCCGCTCGCTCAACCTCTGGCGCCCGCCGACGGACGTCTTCGGCAAGCCGCTCGACTACCAGCTGGAGATCTCCCGCTACCACTCGGTCGGGCAGCTCACCGACCGGGACGCGGGCGACCTGCGGGCGCTGCTGCACGGGCTCGCCTCGGCGCCGCTCCAGCTCTGCCACGGGGACGCCCTGCTCGGGAACCTGCTGCTGGCGCCCTCCGGGCCGGTCCTGGTCGACTGGGAGCAGGCCGGCTGGTACCTGCCCGGGTACGACCTGGCGGTGCTCTGGAGCGTCCTCTCCGGGGACACCGCCGCCCGCCGCCAGATCAGCCAACTCGCCCAGTCCGGCGGGACGGTGGCGCGGGACGCGTTCCTGGTGAACCTGGTGCTGGTGCTGATGCGGGAGATCCGCCTGCACGACGTCCCGGGAGCGGGCGAGGAGCAGCGCATCATGATCCGCCGCCTCTACGACGACGCCGCCCTCGCCCGCCGCGCCGTCCGCACGGCGGTCGGCACCCGCTAGACCCCGCCCCTGACCGCGCCTGACCGCCCGTCGGGGCGCGTCCCTGACCGCCCTTCGGGGCGCCGCTCGGACCGCCTTTCGGGCCACCCTCGGACCGCCCTCGGACCGCCCGGAGGGCGGTCAGGGGCGCGAGGAACTGCGCGAAGGGGGACGCAACGACCCGTGTGCCGGGTACGGAGATTCACTTGCAAGTGAGCGTCCGTACCCGGCACACGGGTCTCGTTCTTCCGCCTCGCGCAGTTCCTCGCGCCCCCGGTGTGACCTTTTGTCCCCGGCCCTCGCAGTCCGCGCGGCCCCCGCAGTCTGCCCGGGGTCAGAGGAGGGCGGTCGAGAGGGCGTCGAGGGTGGTGTCCTCCGAGGGGAGGTGGGTGCGGCCGGTGAGGAGGTCGCGGAGGTAGCGCTCCAGGGGGTGACGACGGCTCAGGCCGGGGTTGCCGGTGAGGGTGACGGCCTGTTGGACGACCGCGGTGGCGCTGCGGTTGATCAGGAGCTGGGCGGCCCCGGTCCGGAGGGCGGCACTCCGTTCGCCCCGGTCGATCCGGGCGGCCAGGCCGTGCAGGAGTTCCTCCGCGCCGATCAGCGAGACCTCGATCTCGGCCACCGCCGCCCGGTACCGCGGCAGGGTGGCGAGCGGCTCGGTCAGATTGGCCGGAGTGCGGCGCCCGAGGAAGGAGACCAGCCACTCCTGAGCGGCCCGGGCGACGCCCAGGTGCACGGCGGAGAGGGCGAGTTCGCGCCAAGCCGTCGTGACCTGACGGTCGGCCTCGGCGGCGGGCTCGCCCTTGCGGCCGGGCGGCGTCAGCCCGACCACCGCGTCGGCGGCCACCGCCACGTCGTCCAGCAGCACTTCCTGGCCGCCGGCCGCCCGCAGGCCCAACTGGTCCCAGACCGGGTCCAGTTCGATGCCGGGGCTGTCGCCGCGCACCAGGAACCAGCCGGTCCGGGGCTGGTCCTCGTCGGTGCGGGCCCGGACCGCCATCCAGGCCAGCGCCTCGGCGCCGGCGCACCAGCCCTCGCGGCCGTGCAGCCGCCAGCCGGTGCCATCGCGGCGGGCGAGCGTGCCGGGGTGCTCGCCGGGCTCGCCGGGGAGGGTGTTGAGCAGGGCCGGGCCCCGTCTGGATTCGGTCAGCAGCCGGCGGTAGAGCGCGGCCGGCCAGCCGCCGGTGCGGGCCTGCTCGGCGTGGACCAGCAGCGTGTCGGCGGCCAGCACCGCCACCGAGGCGTCACCCCGGCCGAGTTGGGCCAGCAGGTGCACGGTTTCGGCCAGTCCGGCGCCGGGGCCGCCGTAGCGGCGGCCGACGGTCAGGGTGAGCAGGCCGGCTTCGTGCACGGCCTCGATGCCCTGGTAGGGGAAGGTGGCGTCCCGGTCGTGCTCCTCGGCCCGGGCGGCCAGCAGGTCCACCACCCGGGGCAGGCGGGCGAGGGCGTCCGGGATGGACGGGGTGCCGTCGGTGACGGTCATGGCGGGGTGCCTCCGGGGCGGCTGCGTGGTGCGCTGCGGACTGCGGACGACGCGCCGCCACCGGGGGTCGGGGGGCGCGTTCGGTGCCGGGGCGCGGCGGTCCGGAGGTGGCCGCTCATCGGCCCCGGAGCACACCGCCGGAGGAATGACTCCTCCTCAGCCGGCCGGACAGACCGCGCTCGCGGTGCGCCGCAGGTCGAGGTAGCTGCGCCTGGTCAGCAGCGGGCGGGGCGGCATGCCGGTGACTGTACGAAGCATTGATCACGAGCGTCAAGCAAGGGCCACGGGGTGGACCCGCGGCCGGTCAGCCCTGCTGGAACATCTCCGCCGGGAGCGGCTTGAGCAGCTGGTACAGGTCGTCCGCGATCGGCCGGTCCCAGGAGGCGATGGTCACCTGGACGCCGTCACTGCGGCCGAACTGGGCGCAGAACACCCGCTCCTCACTGACCTTCACCTTCCGGACGATCAGCAGGTCGTCCCCGAGCATGACCGGGAAGTCCTCGGCCGAGACGAAGTCGACCGGCTCCTCGTTCTCCAGCGCGGTGAGCAGCTGACGGATCTCGAACGGGACTCCGTCGGCCGCGTCGCGGGCCGGCGAGCCCTCGGGGAGGTTGCCGATGAACATCGCGGGGCCGCGGCCGCCGAACAGGTCGTACCGGAGGAAGATCCCCTGACAGGCGCCGTCCGGGCCGCTCATGATCATGGCGCCGAAGTCGCCGGGCCAGTCGCCCGGATCCATCGCGAGCACGTCGAAGTCCGGGCCCGCGGGCGTACCGGAGCGGCGGCGGAGAAATGACATGACGCCATCGTACGGTGCGGTCACGCCCTGCTCACGGGGCGGGTGGGTGCTCGGGCCGAGATCCACGCTCAGAGACCAATGTTGACTCTGAGCAACCGTCCGGGCTACGTTCGGTTCAGCACGACAGCCGCTGTGGGCTCGGTCCACCGGGGGGCGGCTTGTCGCAGCGCGCCCGCGTGCGCGTTCCCTCACTGCACATAGTCGTGCGACACACCGAACCATCTGCCCGAGCGTTTTCCGCTGTCCGCCGACCGTCGAGTAGCGTCAATGCAGAGCAGGAACACCCACAGACTGCACCACTAGTCACACCACAAGCCAGGTTCGCGGGGCCCCGCCCGTCGCAGCTCGCGAACCTGCCCGGTAGACCGCCGCGTGGGGGCGTGCGGATACCGGGCACCGGCACCGGAGGCCGAGTCGCTCTCGACCCCGGGGCCATCCCTCCCGGCGACGGCGTACCGAGGTACGTCAGGGGTTCACATCGGGAGGAGGCCCGGCACTCGTGCCGGACCGCACAGCAGGCGCCGTGCCTGGACGCGTGGGGGCGTTGGGCACGGCGTCTGTCTGCTCTCATCGTGAGCCGTCACTTGTCCGGCAGTCAACGAGTATCCGACCATCAGATTTCTTTCCGGTGCTCCCGGGCCCGTGGCCGCCCTCCCGATCTGACGGAGAACCAGCTCACGGCGCCACCTGACGGAGTACCGGCTCACACCGGGTCGAACTCGCCGTCCCGCGCGCCGAGGACGAAGGCCTTCCACTCCGCCGGCGTGAAGACCAGCACCGGCCCCTCCGGCTCCCGGCCGTCCCGCATCGCGATGTAGCCGTCCACGAAGGCGATCTGCACGTCCCCCGGCCCCTGGCTGCTGGAGAGCCACTCGGCCCCGGTCAGGTCCAGACTCGGCTTCTTCCCCTGGATCACTGGCATGTCCCCTTCTCCCGCTCCGACGAAGGCCCAGCGTAGCCAGCCCGCCCCGGCGGGACCCGCCACGTCGTCAACCGGCGCCCGGGCAGGGGCAGATGGGCCGTTCGGGGTGCGACGGCCGACTGCCCTGTGCTAGAGGACCGCTCCTCGGCGGGCCGGTGACCCGGCGGGCGGCACCGGGCTGCGCCGGGCGGGCGGCTGCGAGAGGGTGGGCCCTACGAGTCGTCAGACCACGGGTCGCGCAGGCCCCGAGGAGCAGCCATGGACCGCCGGGAGGACCCCCGGGCCGATGTGATCCCCATCTCACAGGCGCCCTCCGCCACCGCGCAGCCGGAGCCGGACGCTCCGCCTCCGCGCCCCGGTGGGCCCGGTCGGGTCGGGCGGGTCGGCGTGGTGCTGGTCTCCCACAGCCAGCGGCTGGCCGAAGCGGTGGCCGCGCTGGCCACCGGACTGGCCCGGGGCACGGACCCGGCTCCGGTGGCGGCCACCGGCGGGAGCCTGGCGGACGGTCTGGGCACCAGCGCGGTACTGGTCGCGGCGGCGGCCCGGCGGGTGGACCAGGGCCACGGGGTGGCGGTGCTGGCCGACCTGGGCAGCGCGGTCTCCACCGTCCGGGCACTGCTGGCCCAGGCGGACGAGCACGGCCTGCCGTTCCCGGTCCGGCTGGCCGACGCGCCGTTCGTGGAGGGCGCGGTGGCCGCCGTGGCCACCGCCTCGGCCGGCGGGGACCTGGCCGCCGTGCTGGACGCGGCCGAGGAGATGTACCGCCAGCGCAAGCTCTGAGCGGGCCCTGATCCCCCGTCGGCGCCAGCTCCCCCGTCGGCGCCCGCTGCCCCGTTTGCGGCACGTCGGCCGGAGTGCGTCGCTACGATGCGGCGCAGTGCGTCCGGGGCGGGAGAACCCGGGCCGACGAAGGTGGGGAGCAGGACAGATGCGGGTGGTCGTTACCGGCGGAGCCGGTTTCATCGGGGCCAATCTGGTGCGCGCGCTGCTGGACCGGCCCGAGGTGGCCGAGGTCGCGGTGGTGGACAACCTGAGCACCGGCCGCAAGGCCAACCTCGACGGGGTCGACGTGACACTGTACGAGGGAACCATCCTGGACCCGGCCCTGCTGGACGAGGCGTTCGCCGGGGCCTCCGCCGTGGTCCACCTGGCCGCGCTGCCCTCGGTGCCGCGCTCGGTGGCCGACCCGCTGGCCAGCCACCACGCCAACGCCACCGGCACCCTGGAGGTGCTGGAGGCCGCCCGCCGGGCCGGGGTCGGCCACGTCACCGCCGCCTCCTCCTCCTCGGTCTACGGGGCGAACCGGGAGCTGCCCAAGCGGGAGACCATGCGGACCGCGCCGATGAGCCCGTACGCGGTGAGCAAGCTGGCCACCGAGGCGTACCTGGCGGCCTACCACCACTGCTACGGGCTGGGCGTGCTGCCGCTGCGCTTCTTCAACGTCTTCGGCCCGCTCCAGCCCGCCGGGCACGCCTACGCCGCCGTGGTCCCGGCCTTCCTGGACGCCGCGCTGGCCGGGCGCCCGCTGAGCGTGCACGGAGACGGCGGCCAGAGCCGGGACTTCACCTACGTCGGCACCGTCACCCAGGTGATCAGCGAGGCGGTGGTGCGCAAGGTGGTGCACGCCGACCCGGTGAACCTGGCCTTCGGCACCCGCACCTCGCTGCTGGAGCTGATCGGCCTGCTCGGCGAGGTGCTGGGCGAGACCCCGGCGGTCGAGCACACCGACCCCCGGGCCGGCGACGTCCGGGACTCCCAGGCGGACAACTCCCGCCTGCGCGAGCTGTTCCCGGACGTGGTGCCGGTGCCGCTGCGGGAGGGCCTGGAGCGCACCGCGGAGTGGTTCCGCACGCTCTGACCCCACCGTCCGGCGGTGTCCCGGCCCGACGGACCGTCAGGCCGGGTCGCCGGTGCCCGGGGTGAAGGTGAAGGCCGCCTCGGCCTTGGCGGTCAGGGCGAGTTCGAGCCGGTAGCGGACGTACTCGTCCAGCTCCAGTTCGGCCAGCTCGGCCAGGGTGAACCAACGGACCTCCAGGGATTCGTCGTCGTTCACCCTGGCCTCGCCCGAGACGGCCCGGCAGCGGAAGGTCAGGTCCAGGTACTGGGCCTGGTCACCGTTCGGGTAGGTCATCATCGGCGAGATCGTGACGGCGCTGAGCAGCTCGGGCTCGGCCAGCACGCCGGTCTCCTCGAACACCTCGCGGACCAGCCCGTCGGCGGGCTGCTCCCCCGGGTCGAGGATGCCGCCGACGATCCCCCAACGGCCGGAGTCGCTACGGCGGTTGAGCAGGACCCGGCCCTCGCCGTCGCGGACCACGGCACCCACACCGGTCAGCCAGAGCGGGCGGGTGCCGACCACGGAGCGCAGCTCCGCCAGGAAGGAAGGAATAGCCATGGCCCGAGACTATGCCGTCCGGGGGTGTGCATGGACTCCCACCCGTCGGTGGAGGGCGTGCGGAACCTGATCGAGGGTCACGTCTCGGCCCGGGACGTGATCCAGGCCGGCCGGATCGAGCACCTGGTCATCGAGGCCCGGCCCGAGGCGCACACCGCGCTGGACGGGCTGCCGGCGCCCGGGCGGGTGTTCGTCGGACGGGAGCCGGAGCTCGGCCGGCTGGCGGAGCTGCTCGGTCCGGAGGGCCCGGCCACGGCCTCCCGGGCCGCGCCAGAACCGGAAGGCGGGGCGGCGACCGGACCAGAACCGGAGGCCGAGACGGCGACCGGGCCAGGACCGGAAGGCGGGGCGGCGGCCACGCCAGGACCGGAGGCCGAGACGGCGACCGGGCCAGGACCGGAGGCCGGGGCGTCCCCCTCCGGAGCCGCGCCCGCTCCGGAGGCCCCCGGGGCGTTCGAGCGCCTCGCCGCCCGGCACGGGCTGGAGCCCTGGACCCCGCCCGCACCGGCTCCGGGCGAGCCCGGACCGATCTGGCGGATGTCCCGGCCGGACGGCAGTTGGGGCCCGGTGCCGGACAACCTGCGGATGCTCGCCCGACCCAGCCCCTCCGGGCAGTTGCTGCCGCTCCCCTACGCCCTGCTGGAGGACCCGGCCGACCAGGCTCCCCCGGCGGGAGGCCGTCCGGACGACGCCGCCCCGCCGGAGTCCGGCCCGGCCTCGGTGGTGCTGATCACCGGGCCGGGCGGCGCCGGCAAGACCGAACTCGCCCTCCAGGCCGCCCGGCTGAGTCGTACGCAGGGCGCCTTCCCCGGCGGCGCGCTCTTCGTCGGCCTGGCCGGCTACCGGCCGGACCGCCGGGTGGAGCCGGTCCGGGCGCTCGGGGTGCTGCTGGAGGCGCTCGGCGTCCCGGCCGCCGAGCAGCCCGCCGGGCAGCCCGAGCGCGAGCAGCTGTACCGCTCGCTGCTGGCCGCCCGGGACGGCGCGGTACTGGTGGTGCTGGACGACGCCGCCTCGCTGCCGCAGGTGCTCCCCCTCCTGCCGGGCCACCCGGACGCCCGGGTGCTGGTCACCTCCCGCCACCGGCTCACCCTGCCCGGCGCCGAGGTGGTCGAGCTGTCCGGCCTGGCCGGGCCGGCCGCACTCGCGGCACTGCGGCTGCACGCCCGGGCCGCCGGCCGGAGCGAGCGCCGCTTCGAGCGGGAGCCGGAGGCCGCCGCGGCGCTGACCGGGCTCTGCGAGGGACTGCCGCTGGCCCTGCGGATGGTGGGTGCCCTGCTGGCCGCCGACCGGCGGCTCCCGTTGGGCGAGCTGGCCGAGGAGCTCGGCGACCGGCGCACCGCCCTGGACGGGATCGCCGACGAGGAGCAGACCCTGCGGGCGGTCATCGACCTGTCGTACCGTCACCTGCCGCCCGACCAGGCCCGGCTGCTCCGGCTGCTGGCACTCGCCCCGTTCCCGGTGGCCACCGACGTGGCCTCGGCGCTGGACGACGCGGCCGAGCGGACCACCGTGCGGCGGCTGCGCGGCCTGGCCCGGGCCCACCTGGTGACCGGTGGCGGCGGCCGCGACGGGCGGTGGGAACTGCCCGGCCTGATCCGGCTGTTCCTGGACGGCCTCGGCCCGGAGGCCCCGGCCGGGGAGCGCGAGGACGCGCTGATCCGGCTACTGCTGGTCTACCAGGGCCGGGCCAGGGAGGCCGTCGCCGACCTGCACGCCACCACCCCGCGCGACGGCCGCTCGGTGGCGGTCCGCCGGGCCCAGGGCCTGGGCTGGCTGGACACGGTGCTCCCCGAGGCACTGGCGCTGCTCGGCACCGACGCGCCGGCCGACCTGCGGGTGGTGCTCTGCTACCACCTGGAGCGCTACCTGGATCGCCGTCATCTGCCCGGCACCGCGCTGACCGTGGCGTACGCGGCCCTGGCGCTGACACTCGAACTGCCCCTCCCCGACAGCCCGGCGGACCTCACGGCCGAGCTGCCCCGGATGGTCCGGGACGCGCTGAACTCGCTCGGTGCGGCACTCATCGACGTCCGGCAGCCGGCCGCCGCCGCAGCCGCCTTCGAGGACGCCGTCCAACGGGCCCGGGCCGACGGGGACGCCTTCGACGAGGCGCGGTCGCTCGCCCACCTGGGGCGGGCACTGGCCGGCCTGGGCCGGACGGAGGAGGCGCTCGAGTTCCAGCGGCAGGCCGTCACCCTGCTCGCCGGACAGGACCGGCCGGCCCAACTCCTCACGGCCCGGCTGCTGCTGAGCCGGACGCTGCGCACCGCCGGGCGCCCGGAGGAGGCACTGGCCGAGCTGGAAGCGGTCCGGACGGAGGCCGGCTCCGAGGCACGGGCGGAGGTCGACCGGGCCGTGGCCAAGATCCTGCTGGCGCTCGACCGACCGGCCGAGGCGGTGGCCCGGTTGCGGTCCGCACTCGACCACCACGTCGCGGCCGAGCAGGTCTTCCCCGCCGCCGTCACCCGGCACGAGCTCGGCCGGGCCCTGATCGCGGCGGGCGAGCCGGCCGAAGCCGTCGAGGTGCTGCTGCCGGTCGAGCTGGCCGCCGCGATGAACCAGGACCACTGGCTCACCGCCCGCGCCTGGCACGACCTGGCCCGGGCGCACCACGCCCTCGGCACCCCCGACCGGCCGGACGCACTGCTCCGGCACGCGGCGGCCCTGGCCCGCAGCACCGGCGACGGGCAGCTGCTGGTCCGCATAGGCCAAACCTGGCAGCGCTTCGGCGACCTGCCGCTCGCCGTGGCCAGCTGGCTCGCGGCGGTCGACGCCCTGCTCGCCACCGGGGACCTGACGGGGGCTCACTCCCTCCTGCTCCAGGTCGCCGACGGCCTGGAGCCCCGGGACGACCACCCCGACCTCCAGGCACTGATCCCCGAACTCCGCACCCACGCAGCCGCCTTGGCCGCGCAGCAGGAGCCCACCTGACGGACTGCTGCCCGGAGGGCGGTCAGGGACTGCGCGAGGCGGAGGAACGGGACCCGTGTGCCGGGTACGGACACTCACTTGCATGTGAAGCGCCGTACCCGGCACACGGGTCGTTGCGTTCCCCTTCGCGCAGTTCCCCGCGCCCCTGGCTGCCCTCCGGGCAGCCCCGAGCACCTCCGGGCAGCCCCGAGCAGGCCGGCGTCAGCCGCGCTGCATCGGCCGGGCCGGCGATCCGATCACCGTGGTGCCCTCCGGCACGTCCCGGGTGACCACGGCGGCGGCACCGACGAAGGCCAGCCGACCGAGCTTGCGGCCCTGGAGCACCACGGCGGCGCTGCCGACCGTGGCGCCGGCCCCGGCGTGCACGGAGCCGGAGACGTTGCCGCCCGGATAGACCGTCACCAGCTCGGCCAACACGGTGTCGTGGCCCACCGTCGCGTTGTAGTGCACCTGGCTGTGCGCCCCGATCCGGACGCTGCTGGAGACGTACGCCCCGCCCATCACCAGGCAGCCGGGCCCGAGGGTGGTCTCCGGTGCGACGATCGCCCCGGGGTGCACCAGGGTGGTGGCCCGCCCGCCGAGGCCGTCCAGCAGGGCGGACAGCCGCTCCCGCACCGAGGGGTCGGCGATCCCGATCAGGTAGGGCGCCCCCGCGGGGAGTTCGGCGGGGGCCAGCACCGGAAGTCCGCGGACGGTGCCGCCCCGGGCCCGGTCGTCCAGGAAGCCGGCCACCGGGACCCCGGCGGCCAGGGCGGTGTCCAGCGCCTCGCGGCCGACGCCGCCGGCTCCGGCGATCCACAGGGTCATGCGGTGGGTCCTCTCGGGGGTGGGGCACTGGGCGGAAAGCTACCGTCCCCGGTGCCGGGAACGGCCGTGCCCCGGTGCGCTGAGAGCACCGGGGCACGGCTGACGCTCGGTCAGGAGGCTTCCTCGACCGGGATGCGCGGGCCGGTGGCCTGCCGGGGCAGGACGATCCGGGTGGTGGTGGTCGCCGGGACGGTGGCCACGGCCACGGCGGGGACGGACACGGGGGCCGGGAAGCCCGGGTTGACGCCGCCGGCCGCGGTGATGCCGGTGGGGCGCAGGAGCATCCGGGCGGTCAGGAACAGGATCTGCAGGTCCAGACCGAGCGAGCGCCTGGCGATGTACTCCAGGTCCAGCTCGATCCGCTCGGGCCAGGTGATCGAGTTCCGGCCCTTGACCTGGGCCCAGCCGGTCAGGCCGGGCCGGACGGCGAGACGGCCGCGCTGCCGCTCGGAGTAGTGCACGACCTGCTCGGGCAGGGTGGGCCGGGGCCCGATCACGCCCATCTCGCCGCGCACCACGTTCCACAGCTGCGGCAGCTCGTCGAGGCTGGTCTTGCGGAGCAGGGCCCCGAGCCGGGTGATCCGGGGCGCGTCCGGCTCGTCGGGGTGGCGCATGTCGCGCATGGTGCGGAACTTCAGGATGCTGAACTCCCGGCCGCCCCGGCCGGTCCGGGTCTGACGGAAGATCACCGGGCCGCCCATGGTGCAGCGGATCAGGATCGCGATCACCAGCCCCAGCGGAAGCGCGATGCTCCCCGCCAGCACGGTGACCACGAGGTCCCCCCCTCGTTTCATCTTCTTCTCCCCCAGCGGGTGTGGTGGTGAGGTGGCCTCAGCCGACCGGCCAGGCCAACCGCTTGGCTCTGGCCACCGCGGCGTAGGTCTCCAGCGAGACCGCCGCCACGGCGCGTTGGTCGAACGTGGCCAGGGCGCGGCGACGGGCTGCCGTGCCCAGCTGCTCACGCAGGGCCGGCTCGGTGAGGAGCCGGTCCAGCGCGGTGGTGAGCGCCCGGGCGTCGCCGGGCGGGGTGAGCAGCAGGTGCTCGCCGTGGGTGCCGATCTCCCGGCAGCCCCGGATGTCGCTCAGCACCATCGGCAGACCGCTGGCGGCGGCCTCCATGGCGGAGCGGGAGAACCCCTCCCGGTAGGAGGGGAGTACGAAGACGTCGAGCGCGGCGTAGACCTGCGGCATGTCGGAGCGGCTGCCGAGGTACTCGACGCCCTTCTCCTCCTCGGCCAGCGCGTCCGGCTTGTCCGCGTCCTGCGGGCCGACCCAGACGAACCGGGCCTTCCCGGCCAGCGCGCGGGCCGCCTCGGCGTACTCGACGATGCCCTTCTCGGCGACCCGGCGGCCGACCCCGCCGACCAGCAACTCGTCGTCGGCGACGCCGAGTTCGGCCCGGATGCGGGCCCGGGCGGCCGGGTCGTCGCCGAACCGGGAGAGGTCCACGCCGTTGCCCACCACCCGGGAGCGGCGGGCCGGCACGGCGCGGGCCAGGGTCGTCCGGTCCTCGCCGTTCTGGTAGAGCTCGGCGTGCGAGAAGCGGGCCGCGAAGGCCTCGGCGCCGAGCACGAAGGCCCGCTTGGCGATCGGGTCGTGGGCCTGCGCCCAGAGGCCGTGGCAGGTGTTGACCACCACCGGCACCCCGGCGAGGCGGCCGAGGATGCGGCCCATCACCCCGGTCTTGGGGTTGTGGGTGTGCAGCACGTCGGGCTCGATCCGGCGCAGCACCGCGAGCAGTTCGCGGGCGGCGGCCAGGTCGGCCTTCGGCTCCCAGGCCCGGGTCAGCGCGTGCAGCGGCTCGTGCCGGACGCCGATCGCGGTGAGCTGCTCGACGTAGGGGCCCGGGGCGCTGATGCCGTAGGTCTCGAAGCCGGCCTCCAGGTCGACCTTGAGCTCGGTGGCCAGCAGCAGCTGGAGGCTCATGTCGACGGTGGTGAGGTGGGCGACCCTGAGCGGGCGGCCGTGCGGGCCGCGCAGGCGGGGTGACAGGGCGTCAGGCACGGGCGCCGACCGCCTTCGCGGTGGCCACGATCCGGGCGTAGGCCCGTTCGGGTATCAGGCGGCCGTAGAGCTTGGCCCGGTAGAAGTCGATCGGGTCGGTGCGGCGGACCGGCACCCGGCAGAACCGGGCCGGGTCGAAGCCGGGCAGGTTCCGCCCGACCTGGCCGGTGGCCGAGGTCCGGAAGCGGGACCGCAGCGCGGCGTCCAGGTGCGGGACGGGCACGCCCCAGGTGTAGGCGAAGTGCTGCGGCCGGACGCCGAGGCGCTCCTCGATGTCGTCGTTGCAGCCGTCCAGCTCGGCGGTGGAGAGCAGCTCCGGCCGGACGTGGGTGCGGGTGTGGTTGGCCACCGTGCACAGACCGGAACCGGCCAACTCGCGCAGCTGCTCCCAGCTGAGCCCGGGCGCCCCGGTCTCCTTCGCGGTGGAGCCCTCCCAGCGCATCTCACCGCCCACCTGACCGCTCGCCAGGTAGATGGTGAAGGGCAGGCCGCGCTCCTTCAGGAGCGGCCAGGCGTTCTCGTAGACGTCGGCGAAGCCGTCGTCGAAGGTGATCACCGTGCTCGGGGTGCGGCGGCCGGACGCGAGGCGGTCGGCCGCCTCGTCGAGGCTGCTCACCCGGCCGGGCGGCAGCTCTGCCAGCAGGTCCATCTGGGCGGTGAAGTCGGCCGTCGAGACGTCGAGTTCGTCGCTGGAGCCACCACCCACCCGGTGGTAGATCAGCACGGTGGCGCCTTCGCCGGGGACGCTCCCGGCAGCCCGCGCCAACTGCTGTTTGACCCTGCCCCGGATGCCACCGGACGCAGCACTGCCCACGATCGTTCCCCCCTCGGCGCCACCCTCCCCGGCGGCGCAAGTGGCCTTGCCCCCGGCAGCGGTCGGCGGCCGGGCGAGCCCAGACTAGGGGGATGCGTGGGGCCGGTGCCGGGAACTTGTGAAAGAAAAGCGCAGATAGGCCGAAAATCGGCCGGTCCGATCGGAACCGGGCACGCTGCGACCCCCGGAGTGTCACGGCGAGTCACCGGAGGCCGGGCTCCCGAGGGGAACGGAGCGGGGCCGGAACGGCGCCGGAGCGGGGCCGCGGCCCGGCCCGGCAGCGGGTCCGGTGGGTGCCCCGGGCCCGGCCGGGCGGGCTCAGTGCGCGGTGCCGCCGCCGGGGCGCAGACGGGCGAAGGCGACCCGGGCGAGCAGCAGGACGCCGGTGGCCAGGCAGCCGGCGACCGCCATCACCCAGGCCGGACCGTCGCTCTCGGGCACCAGGACCGCGGTCACGATGCCCATCGCGATGCAGGCCGCGCCGACGGCGGTCAGCGGCAGCTGGTACCGGTGCAGACCGGCCCCGCCGAAGGGTCCGATCCGGGGGCCACCATGATCACGTTCCGTCTGGCTCATGCCACCCACGGTACAACCGGAGCGGGGCTGACGAGATGTGAAGAAGGGCCCGGGTCGCCGCGCTCCCGGCGCACTCCCGCGCGCCCCCGCACGCCACTCCCCGGCCCCCGCACGCCGCCGCGAAAACTCGCCGAAGGCCGTACAACCATCGGCACCCTTCGGCGGTCTCCACTACATTGAACGATCCAGATCCAGGCCCGCTCCGGCGGGCACGCCGGGCAGGCCGGCAACCGGCGGGGCGCGCGCAGGAGCAGCGTCCGAGACGTTCCCCCCGGTTGCCGGCCCGTCCGGTTCAGCAGTGCAGGCCGTCCGTGGCACGGGTTGGGAGTCCCCAGCCACGGTCGGCCCGCCGAAGGCGGCGCCGCCGTCCCGAGGCAGCCGGGGCACGGTCAGGGCGTCCCGGTGGTACCGCCACGCCGCACCGGCGACCGAGGGGGGCCCAGTGCCGCAGTCAGACACCACCGTCACCACCATGACCAGCCGTCCCAGCGACACCTCACCGTCCGTCACCGCCCACGCCGTCCCGGCCACCGCCACCGGCCCCGACGGCACCGAGGGCCCGGCCACCGACCGGGACCGGGGCGGCTGGCTGCGCTTCTCACCCGCCCAGCCGCTGTTCCGGGCCCGGGCCGCTCAGCGCCTGGCCGTCCTGGCGTACCACGGGGTCACCGACCCCGGCTCCTTCGGCGCCCAGCTGGACCGGCTGCGCCGCCTGGCCACGCCGGTCTCGCTCCAGGACGTCGAGCGCTCGATCGCCGAGGGCCGCCCGCTGCCGCCGCGCTCGGTGCTGATCACCTTCGACGACGCCGACCGGACCGTCCTCACCCACGCCCTCCCCGAGCTGACGGCCCGGGGCATCCCGGCCGCCGCCTTCGTGATCGCCGAGCTGATCGGGACCGAGCGGCCGTTCTGGTGGCACGAGGCCGCCTTCCTGGCCCGCAACGGCGGGCAGGCCCGCTCGCTGCGCAGCCTGGCCCGGCCCGACCAGCTGCTCGCCCGGCTGAAGACCCTGCCCGACCCGGACCGGCGCCGCAGCCTGGCCGAGCTGCGGGTCAGCGCGCACCGGCGTCCGCCGGGGCAGCAGCAGCTCTCCCCCGCCGACCTGCGGGAGCTGAGGGACGGTCAGGTGGCGATCGGCAACCACACGCTGGGGCACCCCTGCCTGAGCAAGTGCGACGACGCCACCGTCGACGCCGAGATCACCGGCGCCCACCGGGCCCTCACCGACTGGCTCGGCGAGGCCCCGACCGCCTTCGCCTACCCCAACGGCGGCTACGACCCGCGCGCGGACACCCTGCTCCGGCAGCTCGGCTACCGGCTGGGCTTCCTCTCCGACCACCGGCTCGGCCCGCGCATCCCCGAGCACCCGCTCCGGATCAGCCGCCTCCAGGTCGACTGCACCACCAGCGCCCGCCGCTTCGACACCATCCTCTCCGGCCTGGAGCCCGCCGTGCAGCGCCTGCGCGGGAGACCGGCCCTGGCCGACTGACCGACGGCCGGCGGAGTCCTGGGCGCGCGAGGTCCCCTTGCAGCGACCTGGAGGCGCAAGGCCCTGCTGGTGTGCGGCTCCGCTGGTGTGCGGCTCCGCCGCGTGCGCGCGGGGCGGGAAGGCAGTACGGGCAACCGGCTGACGGCGGGTCAGGGGCAGGCGGGCCGCCTTCCGACTCGCGCCCCGTGGCGGAGCCGCACAGCAGCACAGTCTCGCGCCCCTGAGCGCCTGCCGTGCGGACCTCGCGTGTTCGCCGCCCGCCTGAGCGCCTTGCCTTGCGGGCCTCGCGTGATCGGTGACCGGCGGAGTTCGGCGGGCGACCTGGGAGGATGGGACGGTCGTCCCCGTCCTTCTTCTCTGCTGGAGTGCGTCCGTGGTGGCCGAGAGCCTTGAGCTGGTGTCCGACTGTGCGAACTGTTTCGGGCTGTGCTGCGTCGCCCTGCCGTTCGCCAAGTCGGCCGACTTCGCGGTGAACAAGTCCGCCGGGACGCCGTGCCGGAACCTCAAGGACGACTTCCGGTGCGGCATCCACACCCAGCTGCGCACCTCGGGCTTCACCGGCTGCACCGTCTTCGACTGCCTCGGCGCCGGCCAGAAGGTGTCCCAGCACACCTACGGCGGCCGGAGCTGGCGCGCCGAGCCGTCCTCCGCCGCCGAGATGTTCGAGGTCTTCCCGGTGGTGCGGCAGCTGCACGAGCTGCTCCGGTACCTGACCGAGGCCGCCGCCCTCCCCCAGGTGGGCGCCGTCCGCGCGGAGCTGACGGCCGAACTGGCCGATGTCCGCGCGCTGACCCTCGGCAGCCCGGCGGAGCTGCTCGCGGTGGACCTCCCGACGGTGCGTCAGCGGGTCAGCGAACTGCTGCTGTGCGCCAGCGAGCTGTACCGGGCCGCCGTGCCCGGCAAGAAGCGCAGCCACCGGGGTGCCGACCTGATCGGCGCCCGCCTCGCCGGGGCGAAGCTGCGGGCGGCCAACCTGCGCGGTGCGTACCTGATCGCGGCCGACCTGCGGAAGGCGGACCTGCGGGAGGCGGACCTGATCGGCGCCGACCTGCGGGACGCGAACCTCGCGGGGGCGGACCTGACGGGTGCTCTGTTCCTCACCCCGTCCCAGCTGACCGCCGCCCGGGGCGACGCCGCCACCCGCCTGCCGGTCGGCCTGGAGCGGCCGGCCCACTGGAGCTGACACCCCTCGCCCCCGCACGGGAGCCGAGGGGTGTCCCCGGCGGTCAGGCCCGACCCACCGGCTGCCCCGGGTGACCGGACGTCAGGGCGTCAGCCGGTTCGGGCCCCGGAACAGGAAGACCGCCTCGCGGATCGACTCCAGCCCGAGCATCACCATCAGCAGCCGGGCCAGCCCGGCACCGAAGCCGCCGTGCGGCGGGCAGCCGAAGCGGAAGACGTCCAGGTACTCCCGCATCGGGCCAGTCTCCATCCCCTTCTCCGCCGCCTGCGCCAGCAGCACCTCGGAGCGGTGCTCGCGCTGGGCCCCGGTGGTGACCTCCAGTCCCTTCCAGAGCAGGTCGAAGCTGAGCGTCAGGTCCGGCCGGCCCTCCGGTCGGCGGTGGTAGAACGGCCGGATGGCAGCCGGGTAGTGGGTGACGAACAGGAACTCGTGGCCGAACCGCTCCCGCGCGTACGCCGCGATCCGCCGTTCGCCGTCCGGGTCGAGGTCCTGCTTCTGGCCCTCCGGGTCCCAGCCGTCGGCCCGCAGCACCTCCTGGGCCTCGGCCATGGTCATCCGGGGGAACGGCAGCGCGGGCACCACCACCTCCACGCCGAACACCTCGCGGACCGCCGCCCCGTGCGCCTCGGCGACCTTCCCGACCGCGTGGGCCAGCATCGCCTCCTCGAAGGCCATCACGTCCTCGACGCCGTCCGTCCAGGCCAGCTCGACGTCCAGGCCGGTGAACTCGGTGGCGTGCCGGGAGGTGTACGAGGGCTCGGCCCGGAAGACCGGTCCGATCTCCAGCACCCGGTCGATCCCGGCGGCCACCGCCATCTGCTTGTAGAACTGCGGCGACTGGGCCAGGTAGGCGGAGCGGTCGAAGTAGCCGACCCGGAAGACCTCGGCACCGGACTCGGAGGCCGAGCCCATCAACTTGGGGGTGTGCATCTCGGTGCAGCCCTCGGCCACCGCGTACTCCCGCACGGCCTGCTCGAAGGTGGTCTGCACGGCGAACAGCAGCTGGGCGGCGGCCCGGCGGCGGACGTCCAGGAAGCGGTGGTCGAGCCGCTGCTCGGGGCCGGTCCGGTCGTCGATCGGCAGCGGGGTCTCGGCCCGGTTGAGCACCTCGACCCGCTCGGGGACGATCTCCAGGCCGCCCAGCTTCACCTGCGGGGCCGTCACCACCCGGCCGGTGATCCGCACGGCGGACTCGGGGGTGAGGGAGTCCAGCAGGGCCTCCAGCTCGCCGCCGTCGCGGCGGTGGGTGACCTGGACCTGGCCGGTGTGGTCGCGCAGCACCAGGAACTGCAGGGCGCGCTGGAGCCGGAGCGCGTGCACCCAGCCGGAGACCGTGACCGGGCCTTCGAGGTGCAGCGGGAGGTCGGTACAGAGGACACGGCCCGTCGTGGGGCTCGTGGGGTGGATCATCGCAGCCTCCGTGGCTGTCGTCATGATCCCTTGGGAGTGCGGGCGAGAAGGGTGCTCGCGGTACCACCGCACTTTCGCCGCCTCACGCGGAGGTGGCCTCGAGTCGCCCGGTGACGGGGGCGGGCCGGCGGGGCATCGGATCCTGGCGGACCGTTCCTCCCCGCACTCGGGAGGGTCTTCACCTCGGACGCGAGGCCGCCTTCACAGCTTCCGGCGGCTCTCTCTGCTCGCGTGGGTCCTCGGCTACTCGTCTCCGTCGACGCGTTGCGACGAGGATAGGCAGCAGGCTCCGGACGTGCAAGGACCTTTCCGGTGCTGACGCGGGGACGGGGATCCTCCCGCTGGTGCTCCGGGGCGAGGAGGCCCGTGACGGCTCAGCGGGCCCGGACGAGCCCGGCCAGCAGGCGGCCCTCCGGGTAGCTCAGCGCGGCCGCCGGCAGCGCGGCGGCGCGGCCGGTGTGCAGCACCGTCAGGGTGCCGGAGCCCTCCGGGGTGCCGGGCGCGATCCGGCGCAGCGCCTGGGCGGCGACCGCGTCGGCCGAGCCGAGGAAGACCGGCGCGGAGCCCCGCTCGGAGACGGCGGCGCGGATCTGCTCCACCACCAGCTCGTAGTGGGTGCAGCCGAGCACCAGCACCTCGGTGCCGGCCGGGGTCCGGGCGGCGGCGTCCGCGACGGCGGCGGCGGTCGCGGTGGCGTCCGCCCGCTCGACCGCGTCGGCCAGGCCGGGGCAGGCCACCTCGGTGATCTCGGCCGAGCCGCCGAACTCCCGGATCAGGCCGCGCTGGTACGGGCTGCCGGTGGTGGCGGGGGTGGCCCAGATCGCCACCCGGCCTCCGCCGGCGGAGGCCGGCTTGATCGCCGGGACGGTGCCGATCACCGGCAGCGCCGGCTCCAGCTCGGCCCGGACGGCGTCCAGCGCGTGCACGGTGGCGGTGTTGCAGGCGATCACCAGCGCGTCCGGCGCCAGCGCGGCAGCGGCCCGGGCACAGGCGAGCGCGTGCTCGCTGAGGTCGTCCGGGGTCCGGGGGCCCCAGGGCATCCCGTCCGGGTCGGAGGAGAGCACCAGATCGGCGTCGGGGCGCAGCCGTCGCAGGGCCGCGGCCGCGGCGAGCAGGCCGATTCCGGAGTCCACCAGTGCGATCTTCACAGCACATGACTCTACTGGACCGCCCCCGCCCGGGCGGGCGGCGCCGGCCGCCGTTCCACCGGTCGGAAAGGCATTGGTGCGGGGGCGGACGGTGTGTGAGGGTGCCTGCCATGCCTGCTTTCGAGACGTACGACGGGACCTCGCTCTGGTACGAACTCCTCGGCGAGGGGCCGCCGCTGGTGGTGCTCCCCGGCGGCCCGGGGATGGACCTGCGCTACCTGGGCGACCTGGGCGGGCTGACGGACCGTCGGCAGCTGGTCGTGCTGGACCCGCGCGCCACCGGCCGCTCGGCGGTCCCGGCCGACCGGGGGACGGTCTCCTTCACCGAGCAGGCCCGGGACGTGGAGGCACTGCGCGAGCTGCTCGGGCTGGAACGGATCGACCTGCTGGGCCACTCGGCGGGCTGCCTGACCGCCCAGGAGTACGCCGCCGCCCACCCGGGCCGGGTGCGGCGGCTGGTGCTGGTCACCCCGGTCGGTCGGGTCACCCGGGAGCCGGACGAGGCGGAGCTGACCCGGCTGCGGGAGGCCCGCTCCGGCGAGCCCTGGTACCCGGACGCGGCCGAGGCGCACCGGCTGCTCGCCGGAGGTGGCGACCTCTCCGGAGCCGAACTGGCCGCACTGGGGCGGCTGGTCACCCCGTTCTCCTGGCACCACTGGGACGACGACCGCCACGTCGAGCACCGGCCCGAGCACGGCTCCCCGCACCCCTGGCTGCGCGCCGCCTACTACGCCGGCGCCCCCGCCCCGGCCGACCGGGAGCAGCGGCTGGCCCGCCTGGCGGCGGTCGGCGTGCCGGTCCTGGTCCTGGCCGGGGCCTCGGACGGACTGATCGGGACGGCACCGGCCCGGCTGGCGGCGGCCCTCTACCCGGACGCCCGGCTGGAGCTGATGGACCGTTCGGGCCACCGGCCGTGGGTGGAGGAGCCGGAGCGGTTCACCGAGCTGGTCGCCGGGTTCCTCTCCTGACCCCGACACCCCGGCAGACTTGAACGCGTTCAATTCATCTGCCAGGCTTGTCGGTATCGGCGGTGGGGACCGTCGCGGACACGGGGGTGGCGTGGTGGGATCGGTCTTCTGGGTGCTGGTCGTCGTGGTGCTCCCGGCGCTGTACTTCCTGGCGCCGGCCGTCGTGGCCGGGTGGCTCGCGGTGCTGCTGACCCGCCGACTGCCCTGGTACGTGAGGCTGATCGCCATGCCGCTGCTGCCGGCCCTCAGCACCCCGCTGTGCCGGACCGTCGCCGAAGCCTTCGGGCTCCCCCGGGCGATGATCGGCACCGTGATCGCCGGCCTGCTGGCGGCCCTGGCCGCGCTCCACCGGGAGGAGCGGCGCCGACCGCAGGCCGCCCGGGCCCGTCCGGCGCCCCAGCCCTGAGGGCCCGTCAGCCCGGTCCGTATCCCCTGCCCCAGCAGCCGGGTCCGCAGGAGCTCCAGCTCCGCCAGGGTGGCTACCAGCCCGTCTCCGCCGAGCCGGTCGACCAGGCCCCCGGCCTCGGCCGGCGAGACGCCCCGGGCCTCGCGGAGCACCATCGTGGCCCCGGCCCGGCCGGGCACCGGACCGGTCGCCCGCAGCACGGAGGGCCCGTTCGCGGCCGGCAACGCCGCCCGCCAGGAGGACGACGGCGGTTCCCCCGGCCCGACGTGCTCGCACCGGTGGGCGCCGCAGCCGGTGCGGGCGAGCTCGGCGTCCCGCCGCACCTCGTCCCGGTGCACGAACCGGTCCACCCACCGCACCGCGTCCCCAGCGCACTGCGGTCTCCACCGTCTGACTGCTCACCGGCCACCCCTCCGTCCGGCGCGAGGCGTTCTCTCCCTCCCCGCCGCCCGGTGCGGTGCCGGTCCGGCCGTGCGGTCCGGTGGCAGACTGCCGAGGGTGACGGTGCTGCTGTGGGTGTCGGTGGTGTCCCTGGCCGCCTGGGTGTGGCTGACGGTCGGTCAGGGGTTCTTCTGGCGGACCGACCAGCGACTGCCCCGGCGGGTGGCGCCGGGGCGGTGGCCCTCGGTGGTGGTGCTGGTGCCGGCCCGGGACGAGGCCGAGGTGCTGCCGCGGTCGCTGCCGAGCGTGCTGGCCCAGCGGTACCCGGGGAGCGCCCGGGTGGTGCTGATCGACGATCACAGTACGGACGGGACGGGGGCGTTGGCGCAGCGCCTCGGCGCGGCGGGCGGCCTGCCGCTGACCGTGACCACCCCGCCCCCGCTGCCGCCCGGCTGGACGGGGAAGCTCTGGGCGCTGCGGCACGGGGTGGAGCAGGCGGGCGGGGCCGAGTACCTGCTGCTCACCGACGCCGACATCGCGCACGGGCCGGATTCGCTGGCCGCGCTGGTCGCCGCCGCCGAGGGCCACCGGCTGGACCTGGTCTCGCAGATGGCCCGGCTGCGGGTGGCGAGCGGGTGGGAGCGGCTGGTGGTGCCCGCCTTCGTCTACTTCTTCGCCCAGCTCTACCCCTTCCGGTGGAGCAACCGCCCGGGTGCCCGGACCGCCGCCGCGGCGGGCGGCTGCTCGCTGGTGCGACGGGAGGCGCTGGAGCGGGCCGGCGGCGTCGCCGCGATCCGGGGGGCGGTGATCGACGACGTCTCGCTGGCCCGGGCGGTGAAGCGGACCGGCGGGCGGATCTGGCTGGGGCTGGCCGAGCAGGTGGACAGCGTCCGCCCGTACCCGGGGCTGGGGCCGCTGTGGCGGATGGTCTCGCGCAGTGCGTACGCCCAACTGCGGCACTCCGTCTGGCTGTTGGCCGGGACGGTGGCGGGGCTGGCGCTGGTCTACCTGGTGCCGCCGGTGGCCCTGGTGGCCGGGCTGGTGACCGGGGAGTGGGCGCTCGCCGCCTGCGGGGGTGCGGCCTGGGCGCTGATGGCGGGGACGTACCTGCCGATGCTGCGGTACTACGGGCAGCCGGGCGGGGCGGCGGCGCTGCTGCCGTTCACCGCGCTGCTCTACCTGCTGATGACGGTGGACTCGGCGGTCCAGCACTGGCGCGGCCGGGGCGCCGCCTGGAAGGGCCGTACCTACGGCAGCCCCCTGGCGGCGGACGAGCCCGCGCGGACAGACTGATCCGATGGACCCTCGCCTGCGCTTCCGGATCGCCCACACCCACCATCCGATCGCCGCGCCGCTCTCCGACGGGAGCGTCGAGCGCCTGCTGGCCCGGGCCCTCGACGGCCGGGCCGGGCGGCTGCTGGACCTCGGCTGCGGTGAGGGAGCCTGGCTGCTGCGGGCCCTGACGGGCACTCCGGGTCTGCGGGCGGTCGGGGTCGACCTGGACGCCACCGCGCTCGGCCGGGTCCGGGAGCGGGCCGAGGCACTCGGGGTGGCCCGGCGGATCGGGCTGCACCACCGGGACGTGCGCAAGCAGGTGGCGGAGCAGCCCTTCGACGTGGTGCTGAGCGTCGGCGCGGAGCACGCCTTCGGCGGGGTGTTGCCCACCCTGGAGGCGGTCAGCGGGCACCTGGGTCCGGACGGGGTCGCGGTGCTCGGCGTCGGCTTCTGGGAGCGGGCGCCCGGGCCCGCCGCGCTGGCCGCACTGGGTGTCCCGGCCGGGGCGTATACCGACCTGCCCGGGCTGCTCGCCCGGATCGCGGCGGCCGGCTGGGCCCCGGTCGACGCCCACGTCTCCTCCCTCGCGGAGTGGGACGCCTACGAGTGGTCCTGGACCGGCTCGCTGACGGAGTGGGCCCTCGACCACCCCGGCCACCCGGACGCCGCCGAGGCGCTGCGCACCGCCACCGAGCACCGCGACGGCTGGCTGAACGGCTACCGGAGCACCCTGGGCTTCGTCACCCTGCTGCTACGCCGGGCGTGATGACGCGGGCCCGGTACGGAGGCTGACCGGTGGTCAGTCCCCGTACCGGGCCCGGATGCCGGGGTGTCAGCGGCCGATCAGCTTGAGCGCGGTCGGCTTGCTGTACTCGAAGCGGGTCATCTGCTCCAGGTCGCGGAACCAGCTGGACGGCCCCGGGGGGACGGTCAGCACCTCGCGGTAGAGCTCCTCGAAGGCGGTGGTGATGTTGTCCAGCGAGAAGCGCCCGACCACCCACTCCCGGCCCCAACCGCCCAGCGAGGCCCGGAGTCCGGGATCGTCGAGCAGCGGCCTCAGCTGCGCGGCCAGGGCCTCGGGGCGGCGGCTGCCGTCGCCGAAGCCGTACATGCAGCGGGAGGCGTGCGGCTCGACCAGCGGGCCGGGCTCGTGCAGGGCGGTGTAGCCGTCCGCGCCGTGCACCACCACCGGCTTGCCGAAGGCGAGACCGCGCAGCGCCGAGCCGCCCATGCCGAGCACCACGTCGGCGGCCTCGTACGCGGGTCTGGGGTCGGCCAACTGCCCCGGCACCAGCACCGCCTGACGGCCGAGGTCGCCGTTCACCTCGGCGGCCACCGCGCGCATCCGGTCCAGGCTGGGGCCGGCCCCGACCACAATCAGCCGGACCCGGGGGTCGGCCAGCTCGCGGACCGCGCGGGCGGTCAGGAAGGAGCCCTCGTCCTTCTCCAGGTCGGGCACCAGCCGGGTGACCACCGCGAGCAGCAACTCGTCGTCGGAGATGCCGTGTTCCTTGCGGAAGTCCGCGCCGTCCACCACCCCGGGGGCGTCGGTGAGGGTGTTGACGGGCGGCTCGATCAGCCGGACGTCGCGGTGGCCGAAGGCCCGGCCCTCCCCCATCATCGCGCCCAGGCCGAGCACCAGGGGCTGGTGCCGGGGCAGGCCGCGCAGCATCCGGATGCCGTAGAAGGTGGTGACCACCGGGAGCCGGCCGAGCCGGCCGGGGCCGAAGAAGGAGTTCCGGGCGGCCCGGACCTCCCAGGCGTGCAGGAGCTGGCTGCCGTGCTCCTCGGCCAGCCGGGTGAGGCGCTGGCGGACCACCCGGTGCGGGGTGTCCGGGCCGCCCTCGACGACCAGGTCCAGACCGTGCGAGGCGGCCAGCTCCACCAGCGGGGCGGGGCCGTCGATGCCCTGGGCGAACAGCACCGGGTGGTGCCCGCGGTCGCGCATGGTGCGGGCGATGTCCACGGCGTTCAACTGGGCGCCACCCAGCGCCAGGTTGTTGAGGTGGACCAGGACCCGGAGACCGGTCACCGGCTCACTCCTCCCAACGGTGCGGGACGAAGACCGGCGCGGCCAGCACCACGGCGCGCGGCGGGGTGTCGAGCATCGGTCCGAAGACGTCGAACTGGCCGACCGAGTGCCAGCTCATGAGCGTCCCGCCGTCGGTCTTGCCGATGCTGTACACGCCCGCCCAGAGGGTGTAACGGCCGCGCGGGAGCGGCAGGTTGGGGATCACGCAGGCGACCTGGTGGTCCTCCCCGGTCAGCCGGATCTCGTGGCTGATCTGGAAGATCGGCGAGGAGGTGCCCTCGCTGACCCCGAGGTGCAGGGTGGCGTCGCCCCGGTAGTCGCCGCCGAGGGTGAGCTCGACGGTCATCGGCTCGTCGGTGGTGAGGTTCTCCCGGCCCTCGCCGACCATGGAGTGCTTGAGCAGCTGGAGCGGCTCGCCGACCCGGGCGGTGGAGTCGGACTGGGCCTCGATGGAGTCCCGGTACCCGGCCAGCGCGTCCTTGATCCCGGCGTCCACCCGGACGGTGCCCTGCTCCAGCCAGATGCCCCGGCGGCAGATCGACTCCACGGCCGGCAGGTCGTGCGAGACGAAGACGATGGTGGTGCCCTGCTCGGCCACCTCGCGCATCCGGTCCAGGCAGCGCTGCTGGAAGACCGCGTCGCCGACCGCCAGCACCTCGTCCACCAGCAGCACGTGCGGCTCCAGGTACGCGGCGACCGCGAAGCCCAGGCGCATCTGCATGCCGGAGGAGTAGTACTTCACCTGACGGTCGATCGCCCCGCCGAGCCGGGCGAACTCCACGATGTCGTCGAACCGGCCCGCCACCTCACGGCGCTTCAGACCGAGCAGCGCGCCGAACAGGTAGATGTTCTCCCGGCCCGTCAGGTCGGGGTGGATGCCGGCCCGGATCTCGATCAGCGCGCCGATCCGGCCGCGCACGTCGATCACCCCGCCGTAGGGGTACATGACCCGGGTGAGCATCTTCAGCAGGGTGGACTTGCCGGAGCCGTTGGAGCCGATCAGGCCGACCGCCTCGCCCGGCTCGATGTGCATGTTGATGTCCCGCAGGGCCCAGCGCCAGTCCTCGCCCTTGCCGCCGCGCAGCTTCCGGGTGACCTGCTCGACCTTGTCGCGCAGCAGCATCCGCTGCTGGTCCGCCTTGAACCGCTTCCACACGTGCTCGGTGCGGATGGTGCCCAGCGGCAGGTCCTTGCTCAGGAGTTCACGCGACATCGGCGATCCCCGTCTCCAGCTTCTTGAACACCAGGTAGCCGCCGAGGAGCACGACCAGCGCGCTCGCCGAGGCGATCCCGGTCAGGGTGAGGTCCGGGGCCTGGCCGTACAGCAGCGCCCGGCGGTAGCCCTCGATCACCGCACCGAGCGGGTTGAAGGCCACGTAGATCTCCTGCAGCTTCTGCGGGATCTGCGACAGCGGGTACGCGACCGGGGTCGCGAAGACGCCCATCTGCGTGATGATCGGCAGCAGGTGGCGGACGTCGCGGAGGTAGACCACCGCCACCGAGAGCACCAGCGCCACGCCGTAGGTGAACGCGAGCTGGATCAGCAGCAGCGGGAACACCCAGAAGAAGGTGGCCGCCGGCGCCGTCCAGAAGGCCAGGAACAGCACGCCGAGCACGCCGATGCCGATCAGCATGTCCACGCTGGCGACCAGCATGGTGGCCAGCGGGAAGACCTCGCGCGGGCAGTAGACCTTGTTGAGCAGGCTGAGGTTGTTGGCCAGGCTCAGCGCACCCTGGTTCATGGTGTTGCTGAAGAACTGCCAGACGATCAGGCCCACGTAGGCGAACAGCGGGTACGGCACGTCGCCGGTGTCGATCTTGACCGCGCGCTGGAAGACCAAGGTGAAGATGGTGCACAGCGCCAGCGGCGTGAGCACCGCCCAGGCGAAGCCGAGCACCGCCTGCTTGTACCGGGCGCGCAGGTCGCGCTCGGCCAGGGCACGCACCAACTCGCGTGCCGCCAGCAGCTCCCGGGCCACCTGGGCCGGGCGGAGCCGCCGCTTGAAGACCAGCTCCGGCGGGGGACCCTCGGCCCCCGGCCGCCGGGCCGCCGTCTGGTTTTCGCGCTGATCGAGGACCTGCGCGCGTTGTCCCCCCACGGAACCCCGCCTTCTCCGGTGCCGAGTGATACCGGCCGCCGCCAGGGGAGTTCCCCGGTCCGGTTCGGCCGCAGCGCACACTCTGGCACAGGATGTGGGGGCCGGGGGGCCGATCCGTGAAGAAGAGCCGGGACGGTGACCGTCCCGGCTCCTGACGAAGTGTTTCCGGCCGTGTCCGCTCAGTCCACCAGCTGGTCCAGCGCGGAGGGCATGCCCTCCACCCCGCCGTTCTTGCTGGGCTTGACCCGCTCGCCGTTGACGAAGACGGTGGGCAGCTCGTCCACCTTGTACTTGGCCATCAGGCCGGAGGCGGCCTCGGTGAGGTCGTTCACCTGGGCCGAGCGGTAGGCGGCCCGGAACGCCTCGGGGTCCAGGCCGACCGTGCCGGCCCAGGCCGTCGCGGTGTCCTCGGTGGTGACGTCCTTCTCCTCCACGTGCACCGCCTTGAAGGCTGCGACCTGGAACTCGTCCACCTTCCCGAGCTTCTCCAGGGTGTAGTACAGCCGGGCGTGGCCCTTCTGGACCCGCTCCTCCGGCGCCCCCGCCCAGACCGCCGGGACGCGGCGCAGCGTCACGTCCGAGGCGTGCTTCTGCGCCCAGCGCTCCAGCGGGAGTTCGAGCTGCTTGGAGTGCGAGCAGTCGTACCAGAAGAACTCGACCGCCTCCTGCTTGACGGCCCGGATCGGGCCCGGGTGGTCGATCCGGCCGACGTGCCCGCCCTCGTGCGGCACCTCGGGGGCGGCGGTGGCCTGTCCGGCCGTGACGGGAGCGGCGAGCAGGCCGGCGGCGACGGTGGCCAGGACGGCGGTGCGGATGATCTGCTTCACGTCCGCCGATGCTGCCAGCCCCCACCGGGCCCGGCGAGCCGACGGGCCGCCCGGGTGGATTCTTCGCCCGGACGGCGCAACGGCACGCCGGGGGCCGGTCTTGGCGGGTGCTCAGCCCGCCCGGCCGGAGCGGGCGGTCAGTCGGCCCGGTCGGAGCGGGCGGTGTGCTGCTCGACGAAGCGCAGCAGTTCGACCGGGAACGGCAGCACCAGGGTGGAGTTCTTCTCGGCCGCCACCTCCACCACGGTCTGGAGCAGTCGCAGCTGGAGCGCCGAGGGGGTGGCGTCCAGTTGGCGGGCGGCGTCGGCCAGCTTGGCGGCGGCCTGGAACTCGCCGTCGGCGGTGATGATCCGGGCCCGTCGCTCGCGGTCCGCCTCTGCCTGCCGGGCCATCGAGCGCTTCATCGAGTCGGGCAGCGCGACGTCCTTGATCTCCACCCGGTCGATGTGCACGCCCCAGCCCACCGCCGGGCTCTCCAGCATGAGTTCGAGCCCCCGGTGCAGGCCCTCGCGGCCGGAGAGCAGGTCGTCCAGCTCGCTCTTGCCGATGACCGAGCGCAGCGAGGTCTGGGCGACCTGGGACATCGCGAAGGCGTAGTTCTGCACGTCCACGGTGGCCCGGACGGGGTCGACCACCCGGAAGTAGACCACCGCGTCCACCCGGACCGAGACGTTGTCCCGGGTGATGCCCTCCTGGGCCGGCACCGGCATGGTGATGATCTGCATGTTGACCTTGCGGATCCGGTCGACCAGCGGGACCAGCAGGGTCGGCCCCGGCGGCCGGGGCGCCCCCGTGACCCGGCCGAGCCGGAACACCACGCCCCGCTCGTACTGCTGGACCACCCGGACGCTGCCCGCCAGGCCCAGCAGGACCAGGCCGGCCAGGACCGCCAGTACCGCCATGACGCCTCCCCCTGCGTCCGCCCCGGTGGCGGACGCGGCGTCAGTATGCGCGCGGGCGCTGCTGTCCGGCAGGGGTCGGCAGGCAGTCTTGACGCACTGTTGACGCTCCGTCGGGGCCCGCTCAGCGCGGGGTGGCCACCTGGCGGATGAGCCGCTGCCAGCCGTCGGCGACCACGGACAGCTCGAAGCGGTCCAGCGCGTGGGCCCGGGCGGCGGCGCCCAGGGCCGCGCGGTCACCGCCCAGCACCCGGCCGAGCGCCTCGGCCAGCTCCGCCGGATCGCCGGGGCGGGCGAGCGCCCCGGTGGTGCCGTCCAGCACCACCTCGTCCACCCAGCCCACGTCGGTGGCGACGGTGGGCAGCCCGGCCAGCGAGGCCTCGATCAGCACGCCGGGGACGCCCTCGCTGTCGCTGCTCAGCAGCAGGGCGTCGGCGGCCCGGTAGAGCGGGGCCGGATCGGCCAGCCGGCCGAGGAAGCGGGCCCGGGGGTGGTCCGGGTAGCTGCCGCTCAGCGGGCCGTCGCCGGCCACCGCGAGGTGCACGTCCGGCAGCCGGTCCAGCGCGGCCAGCGCCACGTCCAGCCGCTTCTCCGGTGCCAGCGCGCCGATCCAGGCGACCAGCGGGCCGTCCGGGGGCAGGCCCAACTCCTTCCGCGCGGCTGCCCGTTCGGCCTGGTCGGCGGCGGGGCGGTAGCGGTCGGCGGCCCGCCCGTTCGGGATGGTGCGCACGCGCTGCGCGGGCAGCCGGAAGCGCTCCACCAGCACCTCGCGGGCGCCGTCGGAGATCGCCGAGACGGCGGCGGCGCGGTGCAGGAAGGCACCCACCCGCAGGCGGCGGGAGGCGCTGGCGGTCCAGTGCCGGGGGTCGCCGATGTTGACGTAGACGAACGGGGTGCCGGTGCCGAACAGGCCGACGGCGCAGGCCTGCAGGGTGCTGGAGCCATGGGCGATCACCACGTCGCTGGTGCGGGCCGCCTCGCGCAGGGCCCGCAGGGTGGTGGGGTGGTAGCGGGACGGGCCGAGGTGCGGCGCGTCGTGCGGGGCGGGTGCGTCGACGTGCGGCTGCAGGGACCGCAGCGTGGACGGCACCCCCCGTCGCAGCAGCTCCCCGTGCAGGTCCCGCGCCAGATTCTGGGCCCCTCGACCTCGCGGGTCGGTGACCAGATGCAACACCCTCGCCTCAGCCATGGCGCCCAACCTGGCACATGCCACGGGTTCCGGCCGGAGCTTTGGAGAAATGGTGATGATCCACTCCCGGCGGCAGCCCACCGGGACGGCTCCCGCGAGCTCCCGGCCCGGCCGCCGCCCCCGGCCCGTACGCGGCTGCGCCCCCCGGGTGCCTCGGCTCCCAGCGTGCTCACAGTATGGGGATTCGGTGGCGGTGGGTGCCCCGGGGCTGGGATGCTGACCGCCTGTCAGTGTCTGGGTGGGGGGCCACTGTGCGTGTGCTGTACGTGATCGACAGCGTGAGCAGGATCGGCGGGGCGGAGCAGGGTCTGGTGGCGATGGCGCCACTCCTGGTGCGGGCCGGCGTGGAGTTGGACGTGGCCTACCTGCGGCCGTCCCCGGGCGGCTTCCAGGCGGAGCTGACCGAGGCGGGCGCCGGGGTGTTCGGGGTGCACGCCTCGGGTCGGGCCGGCGAGTTCGCCGCCCTGCGGCGGCTGCTCCGCGAGCGCCGCCCGGAGCTGGTGCACACCACGCTCTACGAGTCGGACGTGCTCGGCCGGGCGGCGGCGATCTCGACCCGCATCCCGGTGGTGTCCAGTCTGGTGAACTCCTCGTACGGGCCGGAGCACCTGCACGCCCGGGGCCTGAGCCCGTGGAAGGTGCGGGCCGCCCAGGCGGTGGACGCCGCGACGGCGCAGGGCACCCGGAGGTTCCACGCGCTGACCAGGCACGTGGCCGAGGTGATGGCCCGTCGGCTGATGGTCAATCCGGCCCGGATCGACGTGGTGCCGCGCGGCCGGGACACCGGGCTGCTGGGCACGGTGAGCCAGGAGCGGCGGGACGCGGTGCGGGCCGGGCTGGAGCTGCCGGACCACGTGCCGGTGGTGCTGGCGGCGGCCCGCCAGCAGTACCAGAAGGGCCTGGACGTGCTGCTGGAGGCCTGGCCGGCGGTGCGCGAGCGGCTGCCGGAGGCGGTGGTGCTGCTGGCCGGGAGTCCGGGGTCGGAGACGCCCCGGCTGCGGGAGCTGGCCGAGGTGGCGGGCAACGTCCGCTTCCTGGGGCCGCGTTCGGACGTGTTCGACCTGATGGCGGCCTCGGACGCGTTCGCGGTGCCGTCCCGCTGGGAGGGCCTGGGCAGCGCGGCGATGGAGGCGATGGGCGTCGGGGTGCCGCTGGTCTCGGCGGACGTGGCGGCGCTGCGCGAGACGGTGGGGTCGGAGGACTACGCGCTGCTGGTGCCGCCGGAGCGGCCGGCCGAGCTGGCGGCGGCACTGCTGGAGTGCCTGGAGGACCGTTCCGCCGCGCAGTTGCGGGCGAAGGCGGCCAGGGACAGGTTCATGACGAAGTTCACGCTGCCTCAGGTGTCCGGCCGGATGGTCGAGTTCTACGAGAAGTCGCTCGGCGGTTAGCGGCCGCCTCCTCGGCGGGGCCGGCCGTGACACCGTGCGGCTCCGCCGCGTGGGCGTCGCCGAAGGGCTCCTCCCGCCCGGTTCCGGGCACGGCGGGCGCGTGCTCCGGCGACACGCCGTCAGGGAGACGGCCCCCAGGACCCGGCACCCCGGCGGGCGGCCGTGCGACCGCCCGGCCCCGCCGGGGCCGTAGCACGCCGGGTCCCGTCCCACGGGCAGGAGGCCGGGATTTTCGCCCCCCGGGCGAGATCGCGCATCAGATTGGCCAAAGTGCTTGCGCTGCACGTCAGGTGCCGCAAGCATCGTGCCCGGGGAGACGGGTCGGCGCTGGGGGGCGCGACCCGCGCCGCTGCACGCCATCAGGCGAGCGGCCAGCAGTCCGTGCGGAGCCGACCGCAACCGATCGGGGCGGGTCGGCACGGCGCGTGCACCACGAACGCGAGGGGATCCAACCGGTGGAACCGGCCAACCACTTGACCGTACTGCGACGTTACTGGCGACTGCTGGTCGGCTGTACGGTGGCCGCCCTGATCATCGGGCTGCTGCTGACCCCGACGGGCGACACCGTCGACAACGGGAAATGGAAGTGCTCGGTCGCCATCACGCCGGTCGCGGGATCGGGTGAGGCGGTCAGGGTCGACCAGGTGCTCTCCTACGCGGCCGGCTCGGACGTGTCGAACGCCGCCGCCAAGAAGCTCGGCGTCACCGACGTGGCCGCCCTGGTGGCCCGCCGGACGGTGGCCGCCGCCTCGCCCCAGATGCTCGAGTTCTCCGTCACCGGGCCGACCAGCAAGAACTGCGTGGACACCGCGGCGGCCTTCGCCGAGGCGACCATCACCGGGTACAGCCAGGAGACCGCGAAGAGCGCGAGCGAGTCGATCAAGCGGCTGACCTCGCAGCGGGACCAGCAGCAGGAGACGGTCAACAAGCTCCAGCAGGAGTTCAACAGCGCGAAGACCACCGACCAGCCCAAGCTGGACCCGCAGCTGCAGGCCGCCCGGACCTCGCTGGTGAAGACCCTCGCCGCGATCGGCGACCTGCAGAACATCAGCCAGACCGACGCCGTCCAGCAGTGGGGCTCGATCGACGCCAAGGAGCTCGGCGGCAATCTGCTGACCTCGCCGAGCCGGGGCCTGCGGCTCAGCCTCGCGGTGGCGCTGGGCCTGGCGCTCGGCGTGGTCGCCGCGCTGATGCTCAGTCGGATGGACACCCGGGTGCGCACCCGCAACGGCACCGAGGAGGCGTTCAACCTCCCGGTGATCGGCGAGATCCCGTACCTCTCCACCCGGCTGCGCCGGCTGCGCGACCCGCTGGTGGTGGCCCGGCCGTCCGACCCGGGGGCCGAGGCGTACCGCTCGCTGCGCTCCACCCTGCTGCTGACCGGCCCCGCCGCACTGGCCACCCAGCTGGCCGACGGCAACCTCAACCCGGCCGAGCTGGTCTCCCGGCGGCTGGCCCAGCCCGCCCCGGTGATCCTGGTGATGTCCGGCCGCAGCGGCGACGGGCGGACCACCACGGTGGCCAACCTGGCCGCCGCGCTGGCCGAGACCGGCCGCGAGGTGCTGGTGCTGGACTGCGACTTCCGCCACCCCAAGGCGCACGAGCACTTCGGCGTCGGGGACGGCCCCGGCATGGCCGAGCTGCTCAGCGGTGAGCAGCTCCCCGAGCTGGACGACCTGATCCGGCGGACCAACGTGGACGGCGTGCGGCTGATCACCGGCGGCAACAGCACCGCCTACCCGGCCGCCCTGGTGCTGCGGGCCGGCGAGGTGCTGCGCCGGGCCCGCCGGCACGCGGACGTGGTGCTGATCGACAGCTCCCCGCTGCTGCACGCCAACGACGCCTACGACCTGGTGCAGCACGCCGACGCGGTGCTGGTCACCATCAAGGCCGGCAACGTGACACCCGAACAGGCCGACCGGGTCAGCGAGTTGCTCTCCCGCACCGGCGTGCCGGTGGCCGGCGTGGCCCTGCTCGGCACGATCGGCCCGTCCGGCCGCCGCAAGCGGGACGGCCTGGTCTCGCCGGGCGCCCCCGGGGCCGGCCCGGCCGCGGCGGTGCCCTCGCAGGAGCAGCGCCCGGAGGGACCGCGGCACCGGTCCTCACCGTCCTGGGCCCGCCGCGGCCAGGAGCCGGCCCACGACGCGGCCGGGCTGGAGGGCGAGCAGCGGTGACCGGCCAGGGGGGGACGGCACCGCGCCGGGAGAAGGTCCGGGTGCTCTGGCTGGCCAAGGGCCTGGGCCGGGGCGGGGCCGAGCAACTGCTGGTCAACTGCGCGCGCCACGCCGACCGTTCGCGGTACGAGGTCGAGGTGGCCTACGTGCTGCCGTGGAAGGACGCCCTGGTGCCCGCCCTGGAGGCGGCCGGGGTGCGGGTGCACCTGCTCGGGCCGGGGCGGCGCTGGCCGCTGCGGCTGCGGGCGCTGCTGACGGCGGGCCGGTACGACCTGGTGCACACCCACATGCCCGTCCCGGCGGCGGCGGCCCGGCTGCTCACCCTGCTCACCCCGGGGCGGCGCCGGCCGGTACTGGTGCACACCGAGCACAACGTCTGGGAGCGCTACCGGCGGGAGACCCGCTGGGCCAACTCGCTGACGTACAAGCGCAACCGCGCGGTGGTGGCGGTCTCGCACGCGGTGGCGGCGAGCATCCCGGCGGCCCGGCGGCGGGCCGGGGAGTTCGTCACCGTGGTGCACCACGGGCCGGATCTGGGCGGCGCCGCGAGCGGTCCGGCGGCCCGCCGGGCGGCCCGGGCCGAGCTCGGGCTCCCGGACGACGCGCTGGTGATCGGCACGGTGGCCAACATGACGCCGAAGAAGGACCAGGCCGGCCTGCTGGCCGCGTTCGAACTGCTGCGGCGGGAGCGGCCGGAGGCCCGGCTGGTGCTGATCGGCTCCGGGCCGCTGGAGGAGCGGCTGCGGGCGGCGGCCGGGGAGGGCGTGGTCTTCGCCGGCTCCCGGGCGGACGTTCCCGAGCTGCTGCCGGCCTTCGACGTCTTCACCCTGAGCTCCCGTCAGGAGGGGCTGCCGGTCTCGCTGATGGAGGCGATGACCAGCGGGCTGCCCTCGGTGGTGACCAGGGTGGGCGGGATGCCCGAGGTGCTGGACGACGGCGTGGAGGGCTTCCTGGTGGAGCCGGGCGACCCGGCCGCGCTGGCGGGGGCCTTCGGCAAGCTGGCGGCCGATCCCGGGCTGCGCGAGCGGCAGGGCGCGGCGGCCCGCAGACGCTCGGAGTCCTTCGACGTGGCGGGCGCCCAGCGGGCCGTCGAGCGGGTGTACGAGCAGGTGCTGCGGAGCTGACCCTCGCGGAGCCGACCACCGCTCCCCCGCCCTGCCCCTCCGAGAGGAAGACCGAACCATCGTGAGCGCGAGCCCCGAGCACGTGCGGGACGACGCCGTGGAACTGAGCTACCGTCCGCTGGCGGACGCGGACACCCCGGCGGTGCTGGAGCTGCTGACCGCCTCGCTGGCGGGCGGCCCGACCGGCACCCGCAGCACCGAGTTCTTCGAGTGGAAGCACCACCGCAACCCCTTCGGCGCCTCCCCCGGCCTGGTGGCCGTGACGCCGGAGGGCCGGATCGTCGGCGTCCGGCTGTTCCTCCGCTGGGAGTGGCGCGCGGGCGACCGGGTGGTCCGGGCGGTCCGCCCGGTGGACACCGCCACCCACCCCGACTTCCAGGGCCGGGGGATCTTCCGCCGGCTCACCACCGAGCTGCTGGAGCAAGTGGCCCCCGAGGCCGAGCTGGTCTTCAACACGCCCAACGGCAACTCGCTGCCCGGCTACCTGCGGATGGGCTGGCAGGACCTCGGCCAGGTGCCGGTGGCGCTGCGGATCGCCCGTCCGCTCTCCTTCGCCCGGGGCGCCCGGGCCGCGCTGGCCCGCCGGGCGGCGGCGGCCGGGCCGGTGGTCTGCCCGCTGCCGACGGCGGCCGGCTGGTTCGGCGACGGCGGCGCCCCGGCCGGGCTGGCCGAGCTGCTCCGCGAGCGGAGCGCGGCGGACGCCTCCGACGGGCGGCTCGCGGTCGGCCGCACCGAGCCGTACCTGCGCTGGCGGTACGGCGACGCCCCGGGCCTGGACTACCGGGTGATGACCTGTCAGCGCGGCGGCGAGCTGGCCGGGGTGGCCATCGGCCGGCCCCGGCGGCGCGGCCCGCTGGTGGAGTTCACCCTCGCCGAGGTGATCGTCCGCCCGGGCGACCGGCGGGCCGCCGCCGAGCTGCTGCGGGCCGCCGCCCGCTCCGGCGCGGACCACGTCGCCACCCACCTGGCGGCGGGCACCGAGGCCGCCTCGGCCGCGCTGCGGGCGGGGTACCTCCGGGCGCCGCGCACCGGGATGCGCCTGGCCGCCCGGACCCCGACCGGGGCCGTCCCGCCCGAGCTCGGCGCCTTCCGCTTCAACCTCGGTGACCTGGAGGTCTTCTGATGCGCCGGCAGGCCGTGCGGAAGCCCGCGCTGCCCTGGCCGACCCTGGTGGCCGGCGGCCTGGTCTGCACCTACGTCACGGTCTTCGTGCTGGCCATGGTGCACACCAGCTACGACACCTGGGGCGCGCTGCTGGTGCTGCCCGCGCTGATGGCGATCGGCACCCCGATCCTGGCCCGGGTGGCGGCGACCAACCCGGAGCCGAGGGTGTTCCGGCTGCTGATGCTGGCCATGGCGCTCAAGCTGCTCTGCGCCTTCCCCCGCTACCTGATGGCCTTCGTGCTGTACGGCGGCGCGGCGGACGCCAAGATGTACCACCAGAAGGGCAGCGCCCTCGCGTACTTCCTGGACAACGCGGACTTCTCGGCCGGCATCCACTACGACCTGGGCATGAAGGTGGCCGGCACCGGCTTCATCATCATCGTCACGGGTGTGGTCTACGCGATCACCGGCCCGTCCCTGGTCGGCGGCTTCCTGGTGTTCTCCTGGCTGGGCTTCTGGGGCCTGCTGCTGTTCTGGCGGGCCCTGCAGATCGCCTTCCCGGAGGCGGACACCCGGCGCTACGCCAAGCTGGTCTTCTTCCTGCCCTCGCTGCTGTTCTGGCCGTCCAGCATCGGCAAGGACGCCTGGATGATGTTCTGCCTGGGCCTGACCACCTACGGGGTGGCCAAGCTGCTGAGCCGTCAGTTCGGCGCCTTCGTCTTCATCGCGCTGGGCTCGCTGGGCACCGCGATGGTCCGCCCGCACGTCACCGTGCTGGCCGGCGCCGGGCTCACGGTGGCCTACGTGCTGCGCAAGCGGCCCAAGGAGGTCTCCGCACTGGGCCCGCTGCGGATGGTGGTGACCGTGGCGGTGCTGGGCGCCATGGTGATGCTGATGCTGCAACAGGTCAACACCTTCTTCGGCACCTCCGGCCAGGGCGGCGACGCCGTCAACCAGGTGCTCTCGGAGACCTCCAGACGCACCTCGCAGGGCAACTCGGTGATCAACCAACCGGCCCCGGAGGACGCCGCGCCGGCCTTCAGCCTCAACCCGGCCGGCCTGCCGATGGCCGTGGTGAGCGTGCTGTTCCGCCCGTTCCCGTTCGAGGCGTCCAACATCCAGAGCCTGTTCCAGTCGGTGGAGTGCTTCGCGCTGCTGGTGATGTTCATCCGGGGCTGGCCGCGGATGCGCCAGCTGCCCCGGCTGTTCCTGCAACGCTCGTACATCGCCTACGCGCTGGTCTACACCCTGCTGTTCTGCTGGGCCTTCTCCACCATCAACAACCTGGGCATCCTGTCCCGCGAGCGGGTCCAGGTGCTGCCGCTGGTGCTGGTGCTGCTCGCCGTCCCCCGACCGGAGAGCGACCGTCCGGCGCCCAAGCGCCGGGCCCGCGCCCCGGTCTGGCGGGTGCAGCCCGGCCAGTGGGGTGCCGCGCCCGTCCCCGTCAGCTCCACCGCCCCGGCCCGTACCGAAGCCGCACCACCACCTCGACCCTGGGGGGATCGAACCGATCATGACCACGACTGACTCCGCCGCACCCGCCTTCCTCGGTGGCACGCCCGTCTTCCCCGACGGCCTCCCGCTGACCCGCGTCCAGGTGCCGGACCGGGAGGGCCTGCTGGCCCGGCTCGGCACGGTGCTGGACAGCGGCATGCTGACCAACGGCCGCACCGTGGCCGAGCTGGAGGAGCGGGCCGCCGAGCTGCTGGAGGTGCCGCACGTGGTGGCGGTCTCCAACTGCACGGCCGGCCTGATGCTGGTGCTCCAGGCCGCCGGGGTGGGTGGCGGCCGTCCGGTGCTGATGCCGGGCTTCACCTTCTCGGCCACCGCGCACGCCGCGCACTGGGCGGGCGGCACCCCGCTGTTCGCCGAGGCGCGCGAGCAGGACATCACGCTGGACCCGGCGGACGCCGAGGCCCGGCTGAAGGCGGCCGACTCACCCGCCGCGCTGATGGCCACCCACGTCTACGGCACGCCCTGCCAGACCGAGGAGATCCAGCGGATCGCCGACGCGGCGGGCGTCCCGGTGGTCTACGACGCCGCGCACGGCTTCGGCTCCAGGCGCAAGGGCGTGCCGGTGGGCAACTTCGGCCTGGCCGAGGTGTTCTCGATGAGCCCGACCAAGGTCGCGGTGGCCGGTGAGGGCGGTCTGGTGGCCACCCGGGACGCGGCGCTGGCCAAGACCCTCCGGACCGGCCGGGACTACGGCAACCCGGGCGACTACAACACGCTCTTCCCCGGCCTGAACGCCCGGATGAGCGAGCTGCACGCGGCCGTCGGCCTGACCTGGGTCGAGGGGCTGCCCGAGCGGGTGGCCCACCGGGGCGCGCTGGTGGCCGAGTTCGCCAGGGCCACCGCCGGCCTGCCCGGCCTGCGGCTGGCCCTGCCGGAGGAGGGGGACGTCTCCACCTTCAAGGACCTCACCCTGATCCTGGACGCCGAGGCCTTCGGCCTGACCGCCCTTCAGCTGGGCACCGCACTCAAGGCCGAGGGCATCGACACCCGGCGCTACTTCCACCCGCCGGTGCAGCGCCAGCAGTCCTACGCCCACCTCGGGCAGGCCGACGCGCTCCCGGTCACCGACCGGCTGGCCGACTCGGTGCTGACCGTCCCGCTGTGGACCCACATGGACGCCGCCACCGTGCGCCGCACCGCCGAGGCGGTGAGCCGGATCCAGCCGTACGCGGAGCGTCTGCGCGCCGCCGGGATCTGAGCCCGTCCCACCCGCACCACCCTCCCGCCCGGGGCCCTCGGCCCCGGGCGGGACGCGTTTTCGAGCCCCGCACACCGGTGCCACGGTTACGCGGATCAGGTGAACTCGCTTGGACCACACGGGGGTTGAAGGGTCACAATGGCGCGTCGGGCCCGCCGTCCAAGGCGTGTGCGCCCCTCTTCTCCCTTCTTGCTCCCCCGGCCGGGCTCCCGGCCTCTGCAACGGTTTGGAGTTCCCGGTGTTCAAGGGATTCCGCAGCTTCCTGCTGCGCGGAAACGTGGTGGACCTCGCGGTCGGCATCGTGGTCGGCGCGGCCTTCACCGCCGTGGTGACCGGCTTCGTCACCGCCTTCCTGACCCCGCTGATCGGCGTCGCCACCGGCGCGGTGGGCGACTACAGCAAGCGCTCCTTCGAGGTCGGCGGCACCAGCTTCCCGTACGGCGCCTTCCTGAACGCGCTGATCAGCTTCATCCTGGTGGCGGCGGTGATCTACTTCGCCGTGGTGGTGCCGGTCGGCAAGCTCCAGCAGCGGTTCGAGCCGGTCAAGGACGTGCCGGTGCCGAAGACCGACTGCCCGGACTGCCTGAGCTCGATCCCGGCCGCCGCGGTGCGCTGCGCGCACTGCACCTCGGAGCTGGCCGGCCGCCCCGGCTTCCCGCTCCAGGCGCTCTCCACCCGCTGAGCATCACCCGGTCGGCCCCTTCGGGGGCTCACGCCTGACGACACGCGCCCCTCGGTCCACCGGGGGGCGCATGGCATTGATCGTCAACGGCCCGTTCGCCGCTCGTTCGACCCTCCGTCAGATCCCGGAGGTGGCCGGAAAGCGGCGGCGAAATGTCCGATCGTCATACTTTCGAGTGGCTTGTTCCGGAGAAGAGTACGTAAACACTGGAACTCCTACGCCTCCCACTCTCCTCAGCAGGCGCATTGTGGGCTTACGGTATGCCCCATGACCTCGCCCCGCTCCTACGACGGAGTCGGCTACCCCTCTCCGTCCTTCAGCTCCGGCACGCCCATCTACGACAGCCTGGTCGCAGAGCGCGGTGTCCCGCAGATCGCCCCGATCAACGTGCCGGCCGCCCTGCCGCCGGCCTCGTCGGGCTACGGCCACACTCCCAACTACGGCTCCTCGTACGGGAGTACGGGCTTCGACAGCCCGGGGAGCAGCCTCCCCGCACTGCCGCCGGCCCGGCTCGCGCTGGGCCCCGGCCCGAGCAGCAGCGGTCCGGCCACCCAGTACATCCCGGTCCAGCCGACCCCTGCGGTCTACACCTCTCCGCAGCCGCAGGCGCCCGCCTGGGGCCAGCCGGGTCCGGTGCCGCAGCAGCGTCCGGCCGGGGTGCCGAACCCCGCCTTCCAGCAGTACCAGCCGCAGGGTTACGCCACCGCGCCGACCATGGCCAACCAGGGGGCGTACGCCGGAGCGCAGCAAGGCTTCGCCAGCGCCGCACCGGCCCCGCAGGGCTTCGCGGACCAGAGCTTCGGCGGGAACCAGTTCCGCCCCGCCGCCCCGGTCCGCCCGGTGGCACCGCAGACCCAGTACCCGCAGCCCGGCTACCAGGGGAACGCCTACTGAGCCGAGCCGCTCCACCCTCGTCCGTGATCCGGGGGGATCCGGACCGAGCAGGGCACGACGGTCGTCCCGAGGGCCGCCCGGACCGCACCAGGTCCGGGCGGCCCTCGGCGTTCCCGCAGGTGTGCCCCCGGGCACGCCCCTCGACGTGCCCCGCGACGTGCTCCGCAGCGTTCCGCAGCGTGCGGAGCGGGCTCCCGGCTCTGGCAGGATGTGCCCCATGCCTCAGCTGACGGGACTGCACGTCTACCCGGTCAAGTCGACCTACCGGCTCAGCCCGGAGAGCGCCCGGGTCGAGCCCTGGGGCCTGGCCGGGGACCGCCGCTGGATGCTGGTGGACCGGACCGGCCGGGCGGTGACCCAGCGGGAGGAGCCGACGCTCGGTCAGTTCCGCGCGGTGCCCGCCCCCGACGGCTCCCTGACCGTGACCGCCCCGGACGGCGGGCGGATCGAGGTCCCCGTCCCGGTGGACGGCAAGCCGGTGCAGGGCGAGGTGTTCGGCTCGTTCTTCGCCACGGTGGCCGCCGGCGAGGCCGTCGACTCCTGGTTCTGCCGGTACTTCCCCGGAGTGCGGCTGGTCCACCTGGCCGACCCGCTGGCCCGCCCGGTGAAGCCAGAGTACGCCGGCCCGGGCGACACCGTGAGCGCCGCCGACGGCTTCCCGCTGCTGGTCACCACCACCGGCTCGCTGGCCGCACTGAACGCCCGGATCGCCGAGGACCACCCGGAGGACGAGCGCAAGGCGCGCCCGGTGCCGATGGAGCGCTTCCGGCCCAACCTGGTGGTGGACGTGGCCGAGCCCTGGGACGAGGACGGCTGGCTGCGGGTGCGGGTCGGCGAGGTGACCTTCCGGGTGGCCCGGCCGTGCGGTCGCTGCGTGGTGACCACCACCGACCAGGAGACCGGCGAGCGCCGGGGCCCCGAGCCGCTGCGCGCGCTCGGCCGGCACCACCGGCTGGAGCAGAAGCTGGTCTTCGGTCAGAACCTCGTCCCGGAGCGGCCGGAGGGCTTCACCGGCACCGTCGGCACCGTCCGACTCGGCGACGGCTTCACCGTGCTGGAACGGCGCTGACCGCGCGCGCCGGCCGACCGGAACCCGTACCGCGTCCGGTCGTTGTACCGGTCGTGGCGGTCCGACGGCTCCAGACGCAGCAAGCTCCGAGGCAGCACGCCTCGATACCGACAGCACGTTGACCGAGGTGGGGATGGCGGATCGTCATGGCTGAGCACAGGGTGCGGGTCACCCAGGACAGCGCCTCGCGCTGGCGGCGCCGGGCCGGCGAGTACCAGACGCTGGCCGAGGCGGTGGCCGCCGCCGAGCCGGGTGACACGCTGACCGTCCAGGCCGGCACGTTCCGGGAGAACGTCGTGCTGGACAAGCCCGTCACCCTGCGCCCGGCCGACGGCCCGGGCACCGTCCGGCTGGACCCGCCGGGCGGCGTGCCGCTCACCCTGACCGCCGACGCCGTGGTGCAGGGCCTGGTGATCGACGGCACGGACCGCTCCGCCCCCGCCGTGCTGGTCCACGGGCCGGGCGTGGCGGCCGAGTTGACCGGCTGCCGGGTGGAGGCCACCGCCGACTCCGGGGTGGAGCTGACCGACGGGGCCGCCCTCACCCTGCGCGCCTGCACGGTGCTCAACCCGGCCGGGCTCGGCGTCCGGCTGCGGGCCGGGGCCTCGCTGACCGCCGAGCAGACCGAGCTGGCCGGCTCGGCCCAGGTCGGGCTGGCGGTGCTGGACGGCTCCACCGCCCGGCTGGACGGCTGCCGGGTGCACCACGCCGGCGGGGCCGGGGTGCTGATCACCGGGGCCGGCAGCTCCGTCGAGCTGACCGGCTGCGAGGTCTACGAGATCAAGGGCAGCGGGGTGCTGGCCGAGAAGCAGGCGGTCGGCCGGCTGGCCGACTCCACCGTGCACCGGGTCACCGACAACGGCCTGACCCTGGACAGCGGCGCCGAGCTGACCCTGACCGGCTGCCGGCTGTACGAGCTGGCCGAGAACGGCGCCGACCTGCGCGGCCGGGCCCGCCTCGCCCTGGAGCACTCCACCGTCCGGGAGTTCGGCCGCGGCGCGCTGGCGGTCTGGGACCCGGGCACCGAGGTCACCGCGCTCTCCTGCGAGCTGCACTCCAGCACCGGCGACTACCCGGCGGTCTGGGTCAGCGACGGCGCCCGGGCGAGCCTGACCGACTGCTCGGTGCACGACGTGCCCGGCGCGCTCTCGGTGCTGGACCGGGACTCCTCGGTGACGGCCAAGGACTGCTCGTTCAGCGCGGTGCGCAGCTCGGCCGTCTCGGTCAGCGGCGGTGCCACCGTGCAGCTGGCCGACTGCCGGGTGCAGCAGGCCGCCACCGGTCTGTGGTTCCGCGACCACGGCAGCGGCGGCCGGCTGACGGGCTGTGAGATCTCCGAGGTGGGCACCGGGGTGATCGTCACCACCGGCGCCGACCCGGAGTTCCACGAGTGCACGGTGCGCGGCAGCTCGGAGGCCGCCGTCTACGTCTCGGCCCAGGGCCGGGGCAGCTTCACCGACTGCCGGGTCTCGCAGGGACAGGGCTTCGGCTTCCACGTGATCGACGGCTGCCGCACCGTGCTGACCCGCTGCCGGGCCGAGCAGAACGCCCGGGCGGGCTTCGAGTTCGCCGAGCCGGGGCCGGTCACCGAGAACTGCGTCTCGGACGACGTCGCCCCGCCGAACGCCGCAGCCCCGCCGCAGCCCGCCGCCGCCCTCGCCCCCACCCCCGCCGTACCGGCTCCCCGGGCGGTCCAGCTCACCACCGCCGCCGCTCCGGTGACGGCCTCGATCGCCCCGATCCCGGACTGCCGCCCGGCCGACGAGGCGCTGGCCGAGCTGGACGCGCTGATCGGCCTGGCCACCGTGAAGCAGGAGGTGCGCACCCTGATCGACCTGATCTCGGTCGGCCGCCGCCGCCGGCAGGCCGGGCTGAAGGCCCCCTCGCTCCGCCGCCACCTGGTCTTCACCGGCGCCCCCGGCACCGGCAAGACCACGGTGGCCCGGCTCTACGGGGAGATCCTGGCCTCGCTCGGGGTGCTCCAGCAGGGCCACCTGGTCGAGGTGGCCCGGGTCGACCTGGTCGGCGAGCACATCGGCTCCACCGCGATCCGCACCCAGGCCGCCTTCGACCGGGCCCGCGGCGGGGTGCTGTTCATCGACGAGGCGTACGCGCTGGCGCCGGAGGACGGCGCCCGGGACTTCGGCCGGGAGGCGATCGACACCCTGGTGAAGCTGATGGAGGACCACCGGGACGAGGTGGTGGTGATCGTGGCCGGCTACACCGCCGAGATGGAACGCTTCCTCTCCGCCAACCCCGGGGTCTCCTCCCGCTTCTCCCGCACCGTCACCTTCCCCGACTACTCGGACGCGGAGTTGCTGGAGATCGCCCGGGCCCAGTCGGTGGAGCACGAGTACGAGCTGACCGAGGCGACCGAGCGGGCCCTGCTGGAGCACTTCTCCCGGTTGGAGCGCGGTCCGGGCTTCGGGAACGGCCGGACCGCCCGGCAGGTGTTCGAGACCATGGTCGAGCGGCACGCGATGCGGGTGGCCCAGCTGGCCGACCCGACCACCGAGGAACTGCAGCTGCTGGTCCCGGAGGACCTGCCCGGTGTGACGGTCCGACAGATCTGACAGGATGACGTCAGGACCGATCCGGAGGACTGACAGATGGCCGACACCAGCAACCTGCTGGCCGAGCAGCGCCGCGCCCTGATCCTCGACGAGGTGCGGCGGCGCGGCGGGGTGCGGGTGAACGAGCTGACCCAGCGGCTCGGCGTCTCCGACATGACGATCCGCCGGGACCTGGACGCGCTGGCCCGCGGCGGATCGGTGGAGAAGGTGCACGGCGGTGCGGTGGCGGCCGGGGCGGCGCTGGCGCACGAACCGGGTTTCGAGGCCAAGTCCGCACTGGAGCCCTCCGCCAAGGAGCAGATCGCCCGGGCCGCCGCCGCCCTGGTCACCCCCGGCAGCGCGATCGCGCTCTCCGGTGGCACCACCACCTACGCGCTGGCCCAGCAGCTGGTGGAGGTGGAGCACCTGACGGTGGTGACCAACTCGGTGCCGGTCTCCGAGGTCTTCGAGCGGGCCCGCCGGGCCGGCACGGGTGCCCACACCACCGTGGTCCTGACCGGTGGGGTCCGCACCCCCTCCGACGCTCTGGTCGGCCCGGTGGCCGACCGCGCGGTCCGCGAGCTCCGCTTCGACCTGCTCTTCCTCGGCGCCCACGGCCTGGACGCCTCGGCCGGCCTGACCACCCCGAACCTCGCCGAGGCGGAGACCAACCGGGCGCTGATCGCCTCCGCCCGCCGCACCGTGGTGGTCGCCGACCACACCAAGTGGGGCGTGGTCGGCCTCTCCGCGATCGCCCCGCTGTCGGCCGTCGACACCTGGGTCACCGACGCCGCCCTGCCGCCGGCGGAGGCCGCCTCGGCCCGCGAGGCGATCCGCGAACTGCTGCTGGCCTGAGCCCCCGCACCGGCCCTGCGGGCGGCTCCACCGGAGGCACGCGGCACTCCGCACCGGGGCCCGCCGCACCCACCGGGCACTCCGGCCGACCGGCACGAGCGACACCTCCCGGCCACCGAACGGACCGAACGGTACCACCCCAGACCACACCGCCGGAGGCAGGCCGTAGTCCGCACCAGGGCCCGCCCCCCGCGCACCGAGCACTCCGGCCGACCCGCACGAGCGACACCTCCCGGCCACCGAACGGACCGAACGGCGCCACCGCAGGCCACGCCGCCGGAGCCGGGCCGCACTCCGCTCCGGTGCCCGCCCCCACGCACCAACCGCACCGGCCGCCTGCCCCGTGTCCCGTACGCCTTCGATCCGGCGCGCGCGGCAACGTCCCCCGACGCGCTCCTGACCCGCCGTCAGGCGGCGACGCGCTTGTGCCCCGTCTCCGTCCGGTAGACCGTCATCCCCCGGGCCAGGTAGTTGCCCAGCGCGTTCGGGTGGTCCTTGGTGCAGGTGTCCAGGACGACCCGGGTGGTGGCCGGCTCGGTGGCCCAGGCGGTCCGCAGGGCGAGCGTCAGGGTGGCCGCGCCGAGGCCCTGGCCGACGTACTCCGGCAGCAGGCCGAAGGCGCCGATCTCGACCGAGCCGTCCGGGTGCGGCTCGGTCTCCAGGATGCCGACCGTCTCCCCCTGACGGGTGATCATCCAGAACCGCCGCCCCGGCCGCTCCGCCAGCGACTGCCGCCACTGCTCCTCGGTGCGCCGCGCGCTGCTCCAGCCGTACGGCCCGCCGACCCGCTCCCGGGCCTCCCGGTTCTCCGCCGAGCCGCCCTCGACCTCCCGGACCGCGAGCCCGGCCACCTCCGGGCCCGGCCGCAGCGCGTCCGGCGCGGCCAGCTCCAGGTAGGTCACGATCTTGGCGCCGTCGGCCAGCGCGAGTTCGAACTCCGGCCCCTCCTCGCCCTCCCGGACCAGGGTGAAGCCGGCCTTGCGGAGCACGTTCTGCGAGGCCAGGTTGTCCGGGTCGGTGCCGGCCCGCAGGGTCACCACGCCCTGCGCGCGGCAGTGCTCGGCGATCGCCCGGACGGCCTCGGTGGCGTAGCCGTGGCCCCGGGCCGACTCGGCCAGGCCGTAGCCGATCGTCACCGAGCCGACCGCGTCCGGCGCCCCGTGGAAGCCGATGCCGCCGAGAGCGGCACCGTCCTCGCGGCGGCGGATCTCGTAGTTCCCGAACGGATGCGGGGTGGCGCCGTCCTGACAGCGGTTCAGGAAGTTCCGGGTGGCACGCTGCTCGCCGGGGCCGGGGTAGCCCGCCACCCAGTGGTCACCGGGGCCCGGCTCGCCGGCCTCGACCCGGGCCGCCGTCCCGGGGGTGAAGGCGTGCAGCAGGAGTCGTTCGGTCCGAAGGTCGCTCATACCGCCTGCCTATCAGCACCCCGGCCCCGGCCACCAGCGGTTTTCCGTCAGCTCAGCGGGCCCTGGTCCTTGAGGAAGAGCTCCAGGCACTCCTGGTGCGGGGCGATGTCGATGGCCTGGCCGGACAGCCAGTCGTCGGAGTAGTACTTGTCCAGGTAGCGGTCGCCCGGGTCGCAGATCAGGGTGACGACACTGCCCCGCTGCCCGGCGGCCCGCATCTCCGCGACGATCCGCAGCGCGCTCCACAGCCCGGTGCCGGTGGAGGCGCCGGCCCGCTTGCCGAGCACCCGCTCCAGGACCCGGACGGCGGCGATCGAGGCGGCGTCCGGGACCTTCATCATCCGGTCGATCGCGCCGGGCACGAAGCTGGGCTCCATCCGGGGACGGCCGATGCCCTCGATCCGCGAGCCGGTGTCGCAGGTGGCGTGCGGGTCGTGCTCGACCCAGCCCTGGAAGAAGCAGGAGTTCTCCGGGTCGGCCACGCAGATCCGGGTGTCCGCCTGGGTGTAGTGGACGTAGCGGGCCAGGGTCGCGGAGGTGCCGCCGGTGCCGGCGGTGGCGACGATCCAGGCCGGCTCGGGGTGGGGCTCCAGCCGGAGCTGGGCGAAGATCGACTCGGCGATGTTGTTGTTGCCCCGCCAGTCGGTGGCCCGCTCGGCGTAGGTGAACTGGTCCATGTAGTGGCCGCCGGTCTCCTCGGCCAGCTTGGCGGCGGCCTCGTAGACCTCGCAGGCGCTCTCCACCAGGTGGCACTCGCCGCCCTGGAACTCGATCAGGTCGATCTTGGCCTGGCTGGTGCTCTTGGCCATCACGGCGATGAACGGCACGCCGATCAGCCCGGCGAAGTACGCCTCGGAGACGGCGGTCGAGCCGCTGGAGGCCTCGATCACCGGCTTGCCCGGGTGGATCCAGCCGTTGCAGAGGGCGTACAGGAAGAGCGAGCGGGCCAGCCGGTGCTTGAGGCTGCCGGTCGGGTGGGTGGACTCGTCCTTGAGGTAGAGGTCGATGCCCCAGTCCAGCGGGAGCGGGAAGCGCAGCAGATGGGTGTCGGCGGAGCGGTTGGCGTCGGCCTGGACCTTGCGGACGGCCTCCTTCAGCCAGGCCCGGTACTCGGGGTCGGTACGGTCCACGTCCAGGGTCTCGCTGGCCATCGCGCTGCTCTCCTCGGTACGACAACTCCCTTGCCTGGCACCGAGTGTAACAAGCAATCACAATAAGTGATCTTATGGGGGACCCCAGCTTCCGCTTCTCGCACCCCTGTGCGGGCGGTGTGCGGACGCGGCTGTGCCGCGACCCGTCCCCCTCGACGGATCGCGGCACAGCCTCTTCTTCAGGTGGTCAGACGCGGCCCCACAGCGCGGGGACGATCGGCGGCTCCCACCCGACCTGGGCCGTGTGGCCCTGGATGCAGCGGTAGCTGACGCCGTTGTAGGTGACCACGTCACCGGCGGCGTAGGTGGTACCCGCCGCCCAGGTGCCGGTGGAGGGGCCTCCGCCGACGGTCAGGCTGTAGGTGGCGGAGCGGCTGACCGTGCCGACGCCGTTCACCGTGATGGTGTAGGTGCCGGCCGCGGTGGAGGAGCCCACCGAGACGGTCATGGTCGAGGACGAGCCGGTCTGCACCGAGGAGGGGCTGAACGAGACCGTGGTGCCGGCCGGGGCGCCCGTGGCGGAGAGGTTCACCGTCTGGGTGGGGCTGCCGGTGACGGCGACCGTGGCGGTCAGCGAGTTGCCCGGGGTGGTGTTGCCGTTGTTCGGGCTCACCGAGAGGGAGAGCTCCGGGTCCGGCGGGGTGGTCGTGGTGCCGACCGAGGTCTTCCAGATGGTGTAGGCGACGCCGTCCGCCGAGCGGTCCAGCACGGTGGCGCTGACGTTGGCGGTGGTGTCGCAGGCGGAGTGGTAGCAGGAGTCGTAGGCCCGGCCCGCGGTGCCGCCCCACTTGGTGGCCTGCGAGGAGGTCTTGGTGGCGCTGGCCCCGGCCGCGTAGCCCGAGGTCGGGATGCCGGCCTGCTGGAAGGAGTAGTCGTCCGAGCGGCCCTGGCCCTCGACGTTCTCCTCCGGCTGGAGGCTCAGCGAGTCCCAGTACGCCTTCATCGGGGCCGAGGTGGCCGAGTTGAGGTTGTTGATGAAGTAGCCGCCGTTGGTCGAGCCCACCATGTCGAAGTTGTAGTAGCCCTTGATGGCGCTACGGGCGGTGGAGCTCAGCTGGTTGACGTAGTGCTTGGAGCCCTGGAGGCCCTGCTCCTCGCCGGCCCACCAGGCGAACCGGACGTGGCGGGTGAGGTTCTGCGGGTTGGCCTGGGCGAGCGCCAGCGCGTTCTCCAGCAGGACCGCCGAGCCGGAGCCGTTGTCGTTGATGCCGGGGCCCGCCGCGACGCTGTCCAGGTGCGCGCCGAGCATGGTGACCTGGTCGGCGGGGCCGCCCGGCCAGTCGGCGATCAGGTTGTTGGAGACGTAGGTGCAGGTGGTGCAGGACTGCTCGGCGACGGTGTAGCCGGCCGCCTGGAGCTTGGCCTTCACGTACGCCACCGAGGCGGTGTAACCGGCGCTGCCCGCACGGCGGTTGCCGCCGTTCTGGGAGGCGATGGTGTTCAGCTGGGACAGGTGGGCCTGGACGTTGGCCACCGAGATGTCCGGTGCCTGCGGGTCCGGCGGGGTGGTGCCGTTGACCGTCAGGTTGTACTGCGCGGTGTGGCTGACCGAGCCGGTGCCGGTCACCGTGACGGTGCCGCTGACGGCCGTGTTGGAGGCACTGACGGTCATGGTCGAGGACGAACCCGCCTGCACGGAGGACGGGCTGAACGAGACCGAGACGCCGGCCGGGGCCGAGGCGGTCAGGTTGACCGTCTGGGCGGAGCCGGAGGTGACCTGGGTGTTGACCGTGGCGGTGACCGAGGAGCCCTTGTTGACCGAGCCGCTCGTCGGGCTGACGCCCACCGAGAAGTCGTTGCCCGGGCTGGCGGTGCAGGTGACCTCACCGGTCTGCGCCGGCACGCTGATCGCGTCCCAGGCGGCCTTGGTCCGGTTGTAGGTGTTGCAGGTCGGGTCCAGGGTCTTGGCCGCCGACAGGGTGGCGACCCGGTACTTCTTGTAGGTCATGCTGCTGGTCTTGAGCAGCATGCCGCCGTAGAAGACCTTGCCGGCCTGCTGGATGCCGATGCCGGTCACCGAACTGCTGTTACAGGTGGGGCTGTTGGGCTTGCCACCGCCCGGGGCGCTGCCCTCGGCCAGCAGGTAGAACCAGTGGTTCAGCGGGCCGGCCGCCGCGTGCTCCTCGGTGTTCGGGATCGAGGAGGAGTAGCAGTTCGGGTTGTTGCTGACCTGCGAGGGGTTGTACATGTTCCGGATCGGGCCGCTGCCGACCAGGTTGATCATCTCGCCGACCAGGTAGTCCGGGGCGTCGTACGGGGCGCTCTGGTTGGCGTACGCCTCGGTGAGCGCACCCATGATGTCGCCGGTGGCCTCGCCCAGACCGGACTCGTTGCTGGCCGCTCCGCCGGGGGTGAACTGGTCCAGGCCGTGGCCGAACTCGTGGCCGACCACGTCGATCGAGGCGATCCACTCGTTGGCGTTGTTGTGGCCGATCGAGACGGAGGAGCCGTCCCAGTAGGCGTTCACGTCGTTCAGGCCGACCTTGACCGGCCAGCTGCCGCCGTTCCCGTTGTGCCCGTTGCGACCGAGCCAGTCGCGGAGCATGTCCCATTCCTTCTGCGCCGCGAAGAACACGTCGGCGCAGCCGGTCTCCTTGCTGGTGGGGTTGCCGGTGCCCCAGGTGTCGGAGGACTTGGAGAAGACCTGGCCGCTGGAGTAGTCGGCGCAGCTCAGGCCGGGACGGCTGGGGTCGCGCAGCGAGTAGGTGCTGCCCGAGTTGGTGGTGGTGATGGTCGGCGACGGACCGTTCCACTTGCTGTTCGCGGTACCGGCCTTGACGTCGTCGTAGGAGTCGATGACCGCGCCGGAGCGGGCGTCCACGAAGACGTGCAGACGGCTCGGGGCGCTCTGGGTGCGGCCCTTGAGGACCGTCTCCCAGGCCAGTGCGGCCGCGCCGTCCTTGACCCGGACCACCAGGCGGCTGGATTCGAGGTTCTCCACGCTGGCGAGCCTGCCGCGCGAGGTGGCCTCGGCGGCGGCGGCCGTCACGGTCGCCTTGGTGGACGGGACGCCTATCGCACCGGACTTGGCGTTCTGGGTGCCCCGCACCCGGCCCTGGGCGTCGGCCAGCACGACGGCGTCGCCGCCGACCACCGGCAGGCCCTTGTAGGTGCGCTCGTAGGCGACCGAGTAGAGGCCGTCCACCCACGGGGTGACGGCCTGCCGCTGGTAGGTCTCGTCCGGGCCCTTGGCCAGGGCGTCCAGACCGGCGACGGCAGCCTGGTCGGCTGCGGCGACGGCGGTGTTCAGCGCGACCAGTGCGGCCTGCGCGGACGGTCCGCCGCCCGGTACCGGCTGAGGTGCGGCACCGGCCTGCCCGGCCGCGGTGGCGGCGAGCATCCCGGCCAGGACGGTCAGGGTGGTACCCGCCGTCAGCAACTTTCGTTTCATCGAGGCTCCTCGAACGTGGGGGTCCTCGACCACGGACGACATGCCAAAGGCACGCCGGGGAGGCTGCGTTGGGGCGCAGCCGGAAGGGGCGTCCGTGCTCGGGTGCCGGAACACTCACACGTCGCCAGAACGCGGTCAACGGTTGCGGACGGCGCCCCGTGCGGTTGGCAAACTCTGTCAAGCTGCGCGTTCCGGCCAGAGGTCTCGACCTCTGGCGGGATCAAGAGGTCGAGACCACTTCCCTGAAGAGGTTGAGACCATCTGATGTACGCGGCGGGCTGCGGAGGAGTACCGTCCTCCTCGACACGCGCACGGACCCGGGGGGAGAACTGCCAGTGGAACGCAGTCGAGCCGCCGCCACCAGGCTCCCTGACGCTCCGTCAGAGCCGGGTGCCGACGCGCCCTCCCCCGACCCGTCCCCTGCTCACCCGCTCCCCACCGACGCACCGAGCGCCGTGTCCGCCGCCGGAGCCTGGCAGTCCTTCGGCGGCCGGCTCCGACACTGGCGCCGGCAGGCCGGGCTGACCCAGGCCCAGCTGGCCGCCGCCATCGGCTACGACCACACCGCGATCAGCCGGCTGGAGCACGGCACCCGCCGGGCGAGTGCCCGGCTGGCCCAGCAGCTGGACGAACTCCTGCGATCAGGAGGCGAGTTGGCCGCCGCCTGCGGCCGGGCCGAGGAGAGCGAGCAGCCCGGGCCGGGGCTGCCCCCGGGGCTGGTCCGGCCGCCGCTACCGCGCGAGGCACTCGGGGCGACCACCCCCGGGCGCCGATCCGGGGGCACGGTGGCTTCCAACTCACGCCCTCGGTACGGCCGTTCAGGCGCGAGGAGCTCAGTGCCCGGCGACACGGCACCCGGGGAGCCGGGCCCCGGTGGTGCGGCGCGCGGCGGCCCGGGCCCGATCGACCCCGCCGACGGCCCGCCCGGCAGCGGCGCGCTCTCCTTCCCCTTCCCCACCGGTCCGGCCCCCGCCCGGCTGCCGGACTACGGGCTGCTCTGCCCGCTGCACGGCGCCGTCGGCTGCACCGTCCCCGCCGAGCCGCAACTCTCGGCCCTGCACGCCGAGTTCTGCGCCGACCCGGCCGGCCGGACCGGTCTCGACCCGGACACCGCGCACGCCTTGGCCGGACTGCTGGCCGCCCACCTCAAGGCCGGCGAACGCGCCGCCCGGCCCGAGGTGGCCATCGCCGTGGAGCGCACCCTGCGCGCGGTGCTGGACCGCCTCGCCGTCACCCCGGCCGGCCGCCGCCGCCCGCTGATCCGGCTGGCCGCCGAGTACGCCCACGCGGCCGGTGCGATGCGGATGCAGCACGGCCGCTACGCGACCGCGATGGCCTGCTTCGACCGGGCGCTGACCTGGTCCGAGCTGGCCGGTGACCCGGCCACCCAGGTGGCCGCGCTGAGCGACATGAGCACCCTGGCCCGGCTCGACGGCGACGCCGCCACCGCACTGGGCTACGCCCGGGAGATCACCCGGGCCGCCCCCGGGAAGCACTGGGCCGCCGCGATGGGCCAGGTCGGCCAGGCCCGGGCGTTCGCGCTGGCCGGCGACGTCCGGGCCACCGTCCGGCACATCGGCCGGGCCCGGCTGCACCTGGACCACATCGGTGCGCACGACGAGACCGACGCACCCTGGCTCTCGATCGCCTCCATGCAGCTGCGGGTGGAGTCCGGCGCCGCCGCCGCCCTGCGGGACGTCGCGGCGGCCGTCCAGGATCCCCTGCTGGCGCTGCGCGCGGTGGACGCCGCCCAGCACGCCCTGGATCTGCTGGGCACCGCCCAACTCCCCTCCACCCGGCTGCTGTTCACCGTCCGGATCGCCGACTGCCACTACTGCGCGCACGATCCGCAGACCGCCGTCTCGCTGCTCGCCCCGACCCTGGAGGCAGCCGGCCCGGCCGACGCCGGCCACCCCGGCCTGCCCGCCCTGGTCGGCCATGAGCTGCGCGGCCTGCGCGAGCGGCTCGCCGACCGGCCCGAACTGGCCGACACCGCCCGCCGCCTGGCCGAACTCGCGGGCTGACCGGACTCACCGCAGGCCGGGCCGACCCGGCCTCTGTGCGAGGGGCTCGCCGACGCCCGGCCGGACCCGCAGGGCGACGCCCCCCGAGGACGACCGAACGGCAGCCCGACCGAGCCGCCCGCGCCGTCAGGCCGTCAGCGCCTCGCCACCGCCCGCCCCGGCCTCCGCGTCCTCCGCGCAGGCCCCGGCCAACGCGTCCAGCGAGACGCCGAGCGCGTACGCCAGGGCCGCGATCGTGAAGAACGCCGGGGTCGGCGCCCGGCCGGTCTCGATCTTGCGCAGCGTCTCCGCCGACACCCCGGCCGCCGCCGCGACCTCGACCATGCTGCGCTCGCCGCGGGCCTCCCGGAGCAGGACTCCGAACCGCTCGCCGCGGGCCCGCTCCTGCGGACTCAAGGGGACTCTCACCATGACCGTGATACTAATACCGGTATAAGTATTGGGTCCAGTCGGCCCACCGTCCTTGGGAGAGGCATGTCCGCATGGTAGAGATCAAGACCGACGCAGCGCTGGAGCTGATGCGCGAGGCCGGCCGGGTGGTCGCGAACGCGCTGGCCGCCGTGCAGGCCGCCGCCGCCCCCGGCGTCAGCCTGCTGGAGCTCGACCAGGCGGCCCGCGCGGTGCTCGACGCGGCCGGCGCCCGCTCCCCGTTCCTGGGCTACCGCCCGGCCTTCGCCCCGACCGCCTTCCCGGCGGTGATCTGCGCCTCCGTCAACGACGCGGTGGTGCACGGCATCCCGACCACCTACCGGCTCCGGGACGGCGATCTGGTCTCCATCGACTGCGGCGCCGAGCTCGACGGCTGGAACGGCGACGCCGCCGTCAGCTTCACCGTCGGCACCCCGCGCCCCGCCGACCTCGCCCTGATCGAGGCCACCCGCCGCGCCCTGGAGGCCGGCATCGCCGCCGCCACCGTCGGCCACCGCCTCGGCGACGTCTCGCACGCCATCGGCACCGTCGCCCGGGAGGGCGGCTACGGCATGCCCGCCGACTTCGGCGGCCACGGCATCGGCCGCCGGATGCACGAGGACCCGCACCTGCCCAACCGGGGCCGCCCCGGCCGGGGCCTGCCGCTGCGGCCCGGCCTGGTGCTGGCCATCGAGCCGATGCTGATGGCCGGCGGCCGGGACGAGTACCGCACCGACCCCGACGGCTGGACCCTGCGCACCACCGACGGCACCCGGGCCGCCCACATCGAGCACACCGTCGCCGTCACCGAGGACGGCCCGCGCATCCTCACCCTGCCCTGAGCAGCCGTCAGCCGGTGGGAGCGGCGGCAGGGGGCGCCGGGTTTCCTCACGCTGCCGGCAGCAGCCACCCCAGCACCGAGAGGGTGGCCATCGACACCAGCGTCGACCAGAGCACCGCATCCCTGGCCAGCACCTTCCCGATCCCGTACTCACGGGCGTAGGTGTAGGCGTTCTGCGCCGTCGGCAGGGCCGAGAACAGCGCCACCGTACGGAGCTGACCGGCCGGGAGGTGGAGCACCCAGTGCCCCACCGCGTAGGCGGCCAGCGGTTGGAGGACGGTCTTGAGGGTGACCAGCGCGGTGAGTTCGGCCGGCGGAGTGCGGCCCTCCGCCGGGGGCCGGCCGTGCAGCGAGAGACCGAGGACGACCAGCGCGGTCGGGACGCCCGCACCGCCCAGCAGCTCGCAGCTGCGGACAAGTTCGGCGGGCAGCCGCCAGTGCAGGGCGGAGGCCGCCGCACCCAGGGCGGCCGCCAGCAGGACGGGGTTGCGCAGCGGGAGGGCGAGCAGGTCGAGCAGCCGGCGGCCGGGGCGCACCGCCGTGCCGCTCTCGGCGTCCAGCAGCATCAGCACCACCGGCGTCACCACCAGCACCTGGAGCAGCACCACCGGAGCCACGAAGGTCGCGTCGCCGAGCACCTGCATCGCCACCGGGATGCCCAGGTTGGCGGAGTTGACGTACCCGGCGGCCATCCCGGCCACCGCGCCGCCGCCCCGGCCACGGCCGAAGACCAGGACCGCCAGCAGCGCGCCGGCGCCCATCGCCAGGGCCGTCCCGGCGGCGAAGGCCAGCACCGAGGTGTTGGCGAAGCGGTCCAGCGGGGTGCGGGCGATCATCGGGAAGAGCGCGGCGGGCATCGCCACGTGGAAGACGAACCGTCCGAGCACCGTCTCCGCGTGCGGCCCGAGCAGCCCGCGCCGGGCGACCAGGTAGCCGGTGCCGGTGAGGACCCAGATCGGCACGAACGCGGAGAACAGCACGGCGGCCTCGCTGGTCGGGGTCAGGACGGGCGGGGCGGCACCCCCGCTGCCCGGCAGTCAACCAAACACCCGTCCGCACCCGACCAGCGGGGCCTGCGAACTCCGGTGGCCCGTTCCGCCCGAGCGCTCGGCCGCCCGCGCCTCCGCCCACAGGCGGACAGCGGAACGCGGGCAGCAGGAGCGCGCGGGCGGAACGGGCAGGGGCTCCGGAAAGCACGGGCCCGACGACCACCGTGCGGCCCCAGCCGGGAGACCGCGGCAGCCGCTACTCGGCGTCCGGGATCCGCACCGCGGCGCCGGTGACCCGGACCCGCCGGTCGTCCGGGCCGAAGGCGACCCGGAGCAGACCGGGGCGGCCGAGGTCATCGCCCTGGTGGAGCGTCAACTCGGCGTCCGGGGCCGCCTCGCCGATCTCCCGCAGGTAGGCGCCGAACGCGGCGGCGGCAGCCCCGGTGGCCGGGTCCTCCACCACGCCGCCGACCGGGAACGGGTCACGGACGTGGAAGACGGTCTTGGACTCGCGCCACACCAGCTGGAGGGTGACCAGCTCACGCTCCGTCATGTACCGGGCCAGGCCGTCGAAGTCGTAGTCCAGCGCGGCCAGCCGCTCCCGGCCGGTCACCGCCAGCACCAGGTGCCGCGCCCCGGCGTAGGCGATCCTCGGCGGCAGCGCCCCGTCCAGGTCGTCCCGGCTCCAGCCGAGCAGCCCGAGCGCCTCGTCCACCTCCGCGTCGTCCACCGCCAGCACGTGCGGCTCGACGCTGGTCAGGGTGGCCACCAGCCCGTCCGGGCCCTCCGTCACCGAGACCGGCACCTCGCCGGCCCCGGTGTGCAGCAGCAGCTCACCGGGACCGATCCGCTCGGCCAGGGCGACCGCCGTCGCCACGGTGGCGTGGCCGCAGAACGGGACCTCCAGCAGCGGGCTGAAGTACCGGACGCGGTAGGTCCGCTCCCCCTCGGCGGGGAGCAGGAAGGCGGTCTCCGAGTACCCCAGCCGGGCCGCGATCGCCAGTTGGTCGGCGTCGGACAACCCGGTGGCGTCCAGCACCACACCGGCCGGATTGCCTCCGGCGGGGTCGGTGGTGAAGGCGCTGTAGCGCAGGATCTCGGGTGCGGTGTCAGTCATGCCCGTCCGAACGCCCGCCGCCGCACTCCTGTTCCCGTCCGGACCGGGACGGAGGTCACAACCGTGCCGCCGGGCGGCGGACATGATGCCTGGTCAGCCGGGCACCGGGAGTCCTTCGTGCACCACCGCTCCCGTCCCGGACCCGGCCCCGGACGCCGGGAGCGCCACGCCCTCGCCCCACCGGTCGCCACTGCCGGCCGACGCCGGCCTCCGGAATCGGGAATCGAGGCCGCACCGACCCGCCCGCGGCGACCGCCTCCGTCCCGCCCCCGTCTCCGCCCCGGCCGCCGCTCCGGCCCGGGTCACCCCCGCGTAACCGGACGGCGGACATCCGGCACCCGCCGGAGACCTGCCCGCAAAGCCCCCGTCATGACGGCGCGTCAGGCTGGAGCCACTCGATCCCGCCCTCTGGAAGGGGACCCGCCATGAGCGACCTGACCCTGCTCGCCGCCGCCCTCACCGACCTCTACACCGGGGGCGCCGAGCGCGACACCGGTGCGGGTGCACCGGCCCGGGTGCCCGGCCACGAGGCCGACCGGCTGGCCGCCCTGCCCCGTGCCGAGCGCCGGTTCCGCTTCGCCCCGCGCCGCCGCGTCCTGCGCCGGGCCTGAACCGGGACTGAGCCGGGCCTGAACCGGGACTGAGCCGGCAGGCGGTGTTCCACGGTTGCGCCATCGCTGGCAGGATCGCCCCGGCGCGCGCGAGGGCCGCGCGACCGTCGACCGGGGGTACCGCGATGACCGCCGAACCGTCCGCCGCACCGTCCGCCGCGCTGCTGCGGGCCGCCCTGCTCGCCGTCGCCGCCGCACTGGCCGGTGACCGGCAGCCGGTGCTGGTCCGGGAGTGGGCCGATGCCCTGGAGCTGCACGGCGAACCGGTCGGGTACCGGTACCTCGCCCTGGTCGGCGTCGAACGCGGACCGGCGGAGAGCGGGTTCGACCGGGTGACGGAGGCGCTCACCGAGGCCCGCTGGACGGCGCACCGTTGGAGCGGTCCCACCGGGGGCACCGGTTGGGCGACCGCGAAGCGGGCGGGACTGGAGCTGACGGCCCATCAGGGCCGGGGCGTCGGGGTGCTCACCCTGGGCGGCCACACCCCCGTGGTCTTCGTCCCGGGCCGGGAGGGCCTGCGCCAGCCCCTCTACACCCTGAGCACCGGCCCGGGCGTGCTCTGTCCGGACTGCCAGGGCTGGGGCATCTGCCTGATCTGCGAGGGCACCGGCCGCAGCCACTCCCCCGGCAGCTTCGGCTACGGCCGCTGCCAGTGCTGGGCCGGCCAGGCCGGCCCCGGCCGCTGCGTCGACTGCGCCGGGCAGGGGCGGATCACCTCCTACTCGCCGCCCTGGACCCGCCGCGGCCACGGCCTCCCCGACAGCGCGGTGGCCCGGTCCGCTCCCCGGCCCGAACCCACCCCGGCCACCGCCCTCGACGCGCTGGCCGACGTGGCCCACCGCCCGTGCGCCTGCGGCGACCTGCGCTGTCACTGGCAGCTCGCCCGGACCCGCACCGAACTCCGGATCACCGGCCCCTGCCAGGCCTGCGCCCGCCCCCGCAGCTACGCCTTCGCCCCGCCCCCGGCCCGCTGACGCCTGCGCCACTGCCGCAGCTGCATCACCAGCTCCAGCACCGTCAGGGCCAGCACTCCCCCGGCCAGGGCCGTCCACTTCCAGGAGTACCCGGCCCGCTGCCCCAGCAGGGCACCCGTCATCAGCAGGCTCCCGAAGACCACCCCGAAGACCGCCAGCACCATGTTCACCCGGTAGATCATCGGCCCATCATCGACCACCGCCGTCGCCCGCCCGCAGGCGCCCCCGGACTGTCAGAATCCCGCCATGGACCACCTGATCACCCTGGACGCCGCCGGACGGATGGTGCCCGCCGACCGCCCCGCGCTGGAGCGGTACGTGGCCGAGCGGCTCGGCGGCACACGGGAGTTGCGGAAGGCCGGGGTCGGCCTGCTGGCCCTCGGCCGCCTCCCGGAGGCGCTCACCACCCTCGAACGCGCCCTGGCCCACGCCGAGGGCACCGGCCGGGTGGCCGTCCGGATCAACCTCGGCGACGCCCACCGCTACGCGGGCGACCTCGCCGCGGCCGAGCCGCACTACCTGGAGGCCCTCCGGCTGGCCCGCGCCGACCACCCCGAGCTGACCCACTACTGCCTCCAGCACCTCGGCAAGCACCGCACCGACCAGGGCCGCCTCCCGGAGGCCCGGGCCGCCCTGGCCGAGGCCCTGACCCTCCGTCAGCACCTCGGCGACCCCGCCCTGGTGGCCTCCACCGAGGCCGCCCTCCGCCGCGCCGGCACCACCGGCTGAGATTCGCCGGTCCGTCCGCCGGACTTCACCTCCCGGGCGCGATCGACCCCTAGGCTCCTCCGACAGTGTCCACGACAAGAGGAGCACCGCATGGCCCACCGCACCGCCCGGCGCACCGGCACCCTGCTCGGCGCCGCCCTCCTCGTCCTGGGGCTCCCGGCAACCGCCGCGCGGGCCGACTCCCTCCCCAACCTCCCCCAGCGCGCGGGTGGTCACGAGGCCTCGTTCTCCCCCGCGTACGACTACGACACCGACGGCTGCTACGCCGTCGCGGCCATCGCCCCGGACGGGACGCTCAATCCCGGCCTCAAGACCAGCGGTGCGGTGAACGGCAGCTGCCACGACCAGTCGGACCTGGACCGCTCGCAGACCTACGCCCGCTCGAAGTGCAACAACGGCTGGTACGCGATCGTCTACGCCAGCTACTTCGAGAAGGACCAGACGGTGAGCGGTTGCTGCGGTCACCGCCACGACTGGGAGCACGTGATCTCCTGGGTCGACCAGGCGTCCGACCGGGTGGAGTACCTGACGGTCACCCAGCACAGCGGCCAGACCACCTACCCGCGCTCCGCCGTCCGTTTCGACGGCACCCACCCCAAGGTGGTCTACCACAAGGACGGGCTGCCGGCCCTGACCCACCTGTTCCGCCTCGCGAACGCCAACGACGAGCCGCCGGAGAACCACTACCACTCCTGGCGCCAACCCCCGATCGTGGACTGGAACGGCTGGCCGAGCACCGCCCTGCGCGACCGGCTGAACAACGCCGACTTCGGGTCCGCCACCATCAAGACCACCGACCGGGACGACCGCTTCCGCGCCCTGCTGAACGCGTCCAGGCCGGCCGGCATCGCCTTCGATCCGTGGGCCTGAGCCGGCCCGGTTAGGATCCTTTGACGGGGCGTCGACAACGGGGCCCCACCACGGGACGGGGGTTCTCATGCGCGTGAAGGGTTTCGACCACCTGGTGCTGAACGTCGGGGACGTGGAGCGCTCGCTGGCGTTCTACACCGGAACGCTCGGGCTGGAGCCGGTGCGGGTGGAGGAGTGGCGGGCCGGGAAGGTGCCGTTCCCGTCGGTGCGGGTCTCGGAGGGGACCATCATCGACCTGTTCGCCCGGCCGCGGGAGGCGTCCAACGTCGACCACTTCTGCCTGGTGGTCGATCCCCTGGACTGGCAGGAGGTGATCGGCTCCGGCGCGCTCGACGTGATCGAGGGGCCGGCCGGCCGCTACGGGGCCCGGGGTGACGCCCAGTCGGTCTACCTGAAGGACCCGGACGGCAACACCGTCGAACTGCGCTGGTACCCGCAGGACCGGTAGGAGACGGCCCCCGGGCGCCCGCGCCGCTGCCGTGGCGGGCCGGTGGGGGCGGTGGTCTGCTGGGAGCGCGGCGGACCACCGCCCCCCACCGCTCCCACCGAGAGGCAGCAGCACCGTGAGCGACCGCACCGCCAAGCCCCTGATCGTGATCACCGGCGCCAGCTCCGGCATCGGCGCCGCCACCGCCCGCCGGATGTCCGCCCTGGGCCACCCCCTCCTGCTGCTGGCCCGCCGGCTGGAGCGGCTGGAGGCGCTCGGCCTGCCGCAGGCGCTCTGCCGCAAGGTGGACGTCACGGACCGTCAGGCGGTGGCGGACGCCGTCCGGGAGGCCGAGCAGGTGCACGGCCCGGCCGACGCGATCGTGAACAACGCCGGGGCGATGCTGCTGGGCCGGATCGCCGACCAGGACCCGGACGAGTGGGAGCGGATGGTCGACCTCAACGTCAAGGGCGTGCTGTACGGGATCCACGCCGTGCTGCCCGGCATGCTGGCCCGCGGCCGGGGCACGATCGTCAACATCAGCTCCGTCGCCGGCCGCAAGACCTTCCCGAACCACACCGCCTACGTGGGCACCAAGTTCGCCGTGCACGCGATGTCGGAGAACCTCCGCGAGGAGGTCGCCCCGGCCGGGGTGCGGGTGGTGGTGATCGCCCCCGGCGCGGTGGAGACCGAACTGCTCTCGCACACCACCGACGAGCGGATCAAGCAGGACTACCAGGTCTGGAAGGAGTCGGCCGGCGGCGCCCTGGACCCGGAGGCGGTCGCCGGGGCGGTCGCGTACGCGTACGGGCAGCCGCAGCAGGTGACGGTGCGGGAGGTCGTGCTCGCCGCCACCGGCCAGCAGGGCTGACCGGGCCGGAGGCGCTCAGCACCCCGAGCGGCGGTCGGCCGGGCCGGGGCGCTCAGCAGCCCGAGCGGCGGTCGACCGGGTCCGGCGGCTGACGACGCAGCAGATCCTGGCAGACCGTCAGCAGCCGGTCCACGTCCGCCGCCCCGGTGGCGGCGCCGACCGAGGCCCGGACGGCGCCCTGGGCCCGGAGCGGGAGCAGCCGCAGGTAGTCGTCCACGTCGGCGAGCCCGGCCGGACCGGCTCCGGCCAGGGCGGTGCGGACCACCTCCGGCGTCAGGCCGTTCTCCTGCTCGGCCACCCCGGGGTTGCAGAAGCAGCCGGTGCGGATGCTGATCCCGGCGGCCGAGGCGGCCCGCTGGCAGAGCCGCTCGTCCAGCGGGCGGCCGTCGGGTCGGAGCAGGTGAAAGGTGACGGTCGGGCCCCGGGCCTCGGTGTCGGCGGGCCCGACCAGCCGGACGCCGGGGCTGCCGTCGGGGTGGCGCAGCCCGGCCAGGCCGTCCAGCAGGCGGGTGGTCAGCCGACCGGTGTGGTGGCGCAGGGCGGGGTAGCCGAGGGCGGTGTGCCAGCGGGCGGCGGCGGTGACGTCGGGGAGCGAGAGGAAGGCCAGGGTGCCGTCCTCCAAGCGCTCGGGGGCGGGGGCGGGCAGGTGCCAGTCGGTGTGCGAGGAGGAGGCGAGCACCGTGCCCCCGGCGAACCACGGCCGGCGCAGCCCGCCGAGCGCCTCCCGACGGGCGATCAGACAGCCGACGCCGCTCGGGTATCCGGTGATCTTGTACCAGGAGAGCGCCGTGAAGTCGGCCGGCACGGCCGCCAGGTCCAGCGGCCCGGTCGGCAGGTAGGCCGCCGCGTCCAGCAGCACCCGCCACCCCCGGGCCTGCGCCACCGGCACCCACTCCAGCGGGTGCCGCACCCCGGTCGCGTTGGACTGCGCGGGGAAGGCGAACAGCCCGGGCCCGCCCAGCCGCTCGGCCTCCGCCAGGGCGTCCAGCAGGTCGGCGGTGCCGGTGCGCAGCTGCGGCCCGGGGGCGACCACGGTGACCGGCGCCCCGGCCGGGCGGGCGTAACGGCGGATGCCCAGCACCGAGTTGTGGTCGTCGCCGAGCATCAGCAGGCCGCGCTCCGGGCCGAACGGGTACGCCTCGGCGACCAGCCGCAGCGCGCCGGTCGCGTTCGGGGTGAAGACCACCACGTAGTCGTCGGCCGGTGCCCCGCAGAAGTCCAGCACCGCCCGGCGGGCCTGCTCGGCGAGCCGGGTGGAGAGCCCGGAGGCGGGGCTGGCCGAGTGCGGGTTCCCGTACACCGCCGAGGCCAGCCGCTCGGCGTGGCCGCGCACCAGGGAGAGCGGTGGCAGCGCGGCGCCGGTGTAGTCGAGGTAGGCCTGCCCGGAGGCCTCCAGGTAGGGGAACTCCTCCGCCCGGAGCGCCGCGAAGTCCCGCCCCCGCAGGACGGCGCCCCCCGTGCCGGGGGACCTCGGGTCCCCGTCGGAGCCGGCCATGGCCACTCCCTGCCGCCGCTGCCGCGCCCCGGAGCGCCGCCGTGGGCCGGGCCTCCGGGTCACCTGGCTGGTGTGCTGCCATCCTCCGGCCGTTGCCGGGCCCCTGCCACTCCAGGAGCCCGGCGGGCCCAACCTCCGCCGCCGGGGCGGTACTTCGGATCAGCTGCCGGAGTGCTCCGGCTGCGGCTCGCCGTAGACGTCGTTGGCCAGCCGCCAGCGCATGGTGTCGGTGCCGTCGGCCTCGATGTGGGCGGCGAGGTGGCGGTGCACCGGCCCGGGCAGCCCGGTGCCGTTGGCCTTGCTCCACTCCAGGTTCGCGAACAGCTCGCTGGCACCGTCCAGTTGGGCCGGAGTCGGCCGGTCCGCGAGGGCGGCCAGCACCAGCGCCGGGTCCTCCGCCAGCAACTGGTCCTCGACCGCGATGTCGAACCACCGCAGGCCGCCGGTGGCCTCCCGGGCCGGCGCCCCGGCCCAGGCCAGCAGCAGCGGGATCCGCTCGGCTGGGGCCGGGTACCGCTCCCGGGTCAGCGCCCGCAGCCGCTCCCGGGCCTCCGACAGACCCGCCGACCAGTCCGATCCGCTCGCGCCCGGCGGCCTGGCCACGTCGACGGCCGCCTCCGCCAGCCCCGGCGGGGCGGCGGCCAGCCAGCGCCGGATGCGTCGCTCGTCCTCCGCGTCCCCTGCCTCACGTGCCCGCTCCACTTCGCGGGAGCCGGTCAGACCGCGCCCGGCCAGCCAGGCGCTCAGCGCCGGGCCGTCCAGCAGCGCGGCGTCCGTGTCACCGAGGCCCCGCAGACTCCGCTGGTGGTGCAGGACCAGCTCCGCGATCAGCTCGCCGGCCTCGTCGTGCACCCGGACGGTCGGCCAGCCCTGGCAGCGGCAGCGGTCGCCCGTCCCGCCGTCGGCCACGGCGAGCAGACCGCCCAGCTCAGCGATCCCGGCACCGGTCAGCACCGTCCGCAGGTGTCCCGGATCGTCCGCCTCCCCCGGCGGTGCCTCGATGATCTCGACCCGTCCCGCCCGGCCCAGCACCTCCCGCAGTCGTGCGTCGGTCGGTGCGCCCTCGAACCCGCTCATGATCCCCTCTCGTCCGGTCCGGCCCCGCGAGGTTACCCGTCGGCGGCCGACAGGTGCGCTGACACTCCGTCAACTCCGTTCGGCCGTACGGTCAGCCGCGTGCGGAGGGCCGTCGTTCGCACGCCACCATACGGAGCATGACGTCCACCGGGACCGCCCGGTTCTGGACCGCGTCGCCGGCCGTCTCCGGGTCCAGCAGCAGGCCCACCAGGGTCCCGACGGGCAGCGCCGGGTGCCGCCGGGCCAGCGCCCGCACCGACGCGTCCCCGTCCGCCAGCAGCCGGGCCGCCGTCCCGGCCACCAGCCGGGGGTCCTCGGCCGCCCGGAGGCGCACCAGCGGGCTGGGGTCGTCGGCGAAGCGCTCCGCCAGGGCGGCGGGGGCGGCCGGGTCGTCCAGGGCGAGCAGCCGCATCCGGGGCTCGGCGTGATCGGCGAACCGCAGCAGGCCGTCCCGGGGGAAGTTCGGGTGGCTACGCGGGCGGCCCGGATGCGAGAGGCTCCCGCTCCACCAGGTCCAGACGCCCAGCAGCACCTCGGCGGGGGTGTCCTCGCAGGACTCGCTGAGGAACAGGTGCACCACCCGGTCCTCGTCCTCGGCCAGCACCCGCAGCACGTCCTCGGGCAGGTGCGGCGCGCGGGCCACGCTGCGGCGGATCCACGCCTTCGGCGAGGCGGCCAACTGCCGCATGGCGTCCGGATCGTGATGCAGGGCGCGGACCCAGTCCAGCTCGTAGGTGACGTGCTCCGGCGTGATGTCCGGGACCGCCTCGCAGAGCTCGGCGATCCGCTCCGGCGCCGGAGCCGGGTCCGGGGCCGGGGTCCGAAGGTGCCGGGGCGCATGGTCGGCCGCCAGCTCCGCCACCAGGGCACGGTGCGCGGGGCTCGTCCTGGCCTCGATCGCCAGCTGCCACTGCGCGGGGGTGAGCCGCCAGCTGTCCACGGCCCGTCCCCAGACCTGCTTGGACGGGTGGACCGCCGCCGCGTCCATGACGCCGGGCGGGAGATCGGCCCGGTGGAGGAAGCCCGCACGGTCGACGTCGAACAGCGCCAGCAGCACCTCCGCCGGGGCACCCCGGTTGAAGCCGAGCGACTCCAGCCAGACGCGCACCAGCCCGACCGGCGGGGCCGGCGCGAACAGCGCGGCCCAGGGCTCCCCGACCTCCTCCGCGGGCACCGGCCGCTACCCCTGCACAAGCAGGTCGGCGAACGCGCGGACCCGGGCCATGGTGATGCCCTCGCGCTGCTCGACCGCCAGCGGGTGGCCGGTCGGCTCCAGCTCGATCAGCGGGCGGGTGCCGACGGGCTGGGTGAGCACGTGGCTCTTCAGCAGCAGGGTCGGCTCGGCGTACGGCAGTTCGGTGCAGAGCCAGCCGAAGTACGGCGGCTCCTCGACCCGGGCCGGATCGTCCCAGCGGTCGTACATCCGGTCGAAGCTCGCCCGGCTGAGGGAGACCCAGACGCCCCAGTCGAAGTCCTCCTCGGCGTCGAGCACCGGCAGCCGGAGCACGCCGCGCACGTAGAAGTGCTCGTCCTTGATCACGCACTGCTCGCCGGTCAGGAAGCTGTCCCGCCGCACCGCGTACCGGCGCTTCCAGCCGGGCGGAGGGGAGGCGGGGGCGTAGGCCATCGGCGGGCCGTCGTGGCGCTCGCCGCAGCAGGCGCAGTCGTGGGTGTGCTGACCGGGGGGCATGAGCGGTGAGCTTACGCACCACCGACCGGCAGCACTGACTGGGGGTCGTGCAGGTACGGCTCCCAGGCCAGCTCGGCGGCGCCGACCAGCCCGGCGTGGGTGACCTCGGCGGGGACGATCGGCACCCGGCCGCTGCGGCCCCAGAGGCAGCGCTCGGCGACCACCGAGGCGAGCCGCTCGGGGGCGGCGGCGAGCAGGTCCAGGTGCAGGCCGCTGAGCACGATGCGGTCGGGGTTCAGGATGTTCACCAGCCCGGCCAGGCCGAGGCCGAGCCGGTCCACCACGTGGTGCACGGCGGGCCGGGCGGCCGGGTCGGCGGCCAGCCCGCGGGCCTGGGCGAGCAGCGGGCGGTCCGGGTCGGGGGTGCGGCCGGCGGCGGCGTACAGGGCCTCGGGGTCGGTCTCGGAGTTGAGGCAGCCCCGGTTTCCGCAGATGCACCGGCGGCCCTGCGGATCGACCGTCAGATGACCGACCTCCAGGGCGAGTCCGGCACTGCCGGTGTGCAGCCGGCCGTCGATCACCAGGGCCCCGCCGACCCCTCGGTGGCCGGAGGTCACCAGCAGCACGTGCCGGGCGCCGCGCCCGGCGCCGTGCCGGTGCTCGGCGAGGGCGGCGAGGTTGGCGTCGTTCGCGACCGAGCTGGGCAGCGGGCTCAGCGCGCGCGGCCCGTGGTCGGCCTTGCGGATCTCCTCGGCGTACAGATCGGCCACCGGGGTGCCGCTGGGCCAGGCGAAGTGGAGTGCGGCGAGCGCGGTGCCGTCGGGTTCGGTGACGGGATTGGGCAGGGCGAGGGCCGCGCCCAGGCAGCGCCGGGCGGAGGCCCGGGCCAGCGCCGCACCGGCCTCGGCCACCGCGCGCAGCAGCCGCACCGGGTCGGTGGCGGCGGGCAGCGGCAGGTGCACCGGCGGCTCCAACTGCCCGCCGAGCCCGGCCAGCGCGACGCTGATCCCGTCCGCGTGCAGCTGAGCCGTCGTCACCACCGGGCCGGCCGGGTCGATCGACAGCCGGTGCGAGGGGCGGCCCCGGCCGCCCCCGGCCGGGCTGGAGTCGACGGTGATCAGCCCGAGGGCCTCCAGCTCCGCGCTGACCGCCCCGGCGGTGGCCCGGGTCACCTCCAGCGAGCCGGTCAGCGCCGAGCGGGTCGGTGCCCGCCCGGTGTGCACCAGCGCCAGCGCCGGGCCGAGCAGGGTGCGGCCCCGGTCGGGGGCCGGTCGGCGGCCCGGCGCGGTGGGGCCGTCGGCGGCGGAGCGGGCCAGGGCGGCGGCCGGCGAGGCAGGAGTCCGACGCTCCGCGGGACGGGCCACCGGCCGGCCGGCGCCGTGACCGGCCGGCCGGTCCGCCGAGCGGTCCGCCGAGCGACCCTCCGGACGGTCCGTCAGGTGATCCGGCTGGTGCTCCGTCAGGCGGTCGACCGGGGGACGGTCCGGGGAGGCAGGCGGGTTCGGGCTTGATGGCGTGTGCGGCACTCGTCTATTGTGCTTTTGTGCCGCTGGTAAACAAAATACGCGCCCACTCTTCCGCCCTCGATCACCCGGCCGGCCCTGCCCGCAGCTCCTCCTGGCCCGCCGCCCGTACCGCCCTCACCGCGTTCTTCGCCGTGGACGGCTTCCTGTTCGCCTCCTGGGTGGTCCGCATCCCGGACGTCCGGGCCCAGGTCGGCGCCTCGCACAGCGCGCTCGGTCTGGCCCTGCTCGCCATCTCCGCCGGAGCGGTGGCCACCATGGCGCTGGTCGGGCGGCTCTGCCTGCGGTACGGCAGCCGCCGGGTGACGGTCGGCTCACTGGCCCTGCTCAGCCTGGCCGTGATGCTGCCCGCGCACACCGCCTCGGTCTCCGTCCTCGCCGGTGTGCTGCTGCTCTTCGGGGCCGGCTACGGCGCGGCCAACGTCGCGATGAACAGCGCCGCCGTCGAGCTGGTCAGCGAGCTCCGACGCCCCGTCATGCCGAGCTTCCACGCGGGCTACAGCCTCGGCGGCCTCCTCGGTGCGGCAGCCGGCGGGCTGCTCTCCGGGGCCCTGTCGGCCGCCTGGGCGCTCGCCCTCGGCGGGGTGCTCGGCCTGCTGGTCACGGCGGTAGCCGGGGCGGTTCTGCTGCGCGCCCCGCAGGCGGCGGTCCGCCCGGGTGAGGCCGAGGGCTCCGTGCCCGGAGCCACCCCCGGCGCCCACCCGGCCCGGCACGCCCGGCTGCTGGTCGTCCTGCTCGGCCTCACCGCGCTGTTCACCGCCTACGGCGAGGGCGCGCTCGCGGACTGGGCCACCCTGCACCTCACCGACGACGTCAAGGTCGGTGCGGGCGCGGCGGCCACCGGCTACGCGGCCTTCGCCTTCGCGATGACCGCCGGGCGGCTCGGCGGCACCTGGCTCGCCGTCCGGCTCGGCCAGACCCGGGTGGTGCTGGCCGGCGGCCTGACCGCCTGCCTGGGCATGCTGGTCGCGGCCTTCGCCCCGACCCTGGCGGTCGCACTGGCCGGCTTCGTGCTGGTCGGCCTCGGACTGGCGAACGTCTTCCCGCTCGCCATCGCCCGGGCCGGCGCGATCGGCGGCCCGCAGGGGGTGGCCACCGCCTCCACCCTCGGCTACGCGGGCATGCTGGTCGGCCCGCCGGTGATCGGCTTCCTGGCCGACGCCACCTCGCTCCCGGTCGCCCTCACCACCGTCGCCGCAGCCGCGGCCCTGGCCGGCGTCCTGGCCCTGGCCACCCGCCCCCGCCGCACGGCCTGACGGCCCGTCGGTCACACCGGGCCGAGGGACGGCGCCACCGCCCCTCGGCCCTGCCGATCGCCCGGAGCCGGGGCTGGGGCCGACGGACCGTCAGGGAACCTGCGTGCGGCGGCTCCGGAGCTCGACGGCACGACCCGCTCCCGGCCCCGAACGACGCCACCCCGCGAAACCCGACGATCACCCCCGGGCCGAACGAGCGGAGGGGACGGACAACCCGACGGGACCACCGTTCCTCGGACCCGCCGATCCCCCGGACCCGCCCGACACCTCCCGGCCGAGCCCGACGAGTCAACAGGAGCGGCTGGGCAGCGGCACCCGGGGGCGGTAGCACGGACGGCCCGTCGATCACACCCGGGCCGGACGGCCGGACGGCCGGATGGGCGGGCTGGCGGGCTGGCGGGCTGGCGGGCTGGCGGGCTGGCGGGCTGGCGGGCTGGCGGGCTGGCGGGCTGGCGGGACCACCGTTCCCCGGCCCTGCCGATCGCGCGGCTCCGGGCCCGCCACCGGCACGGAGCCAACCCGGGCCGGAGCCGACGGACCGCCAGGGAACCTGCGTGCGGCGCGACCCGTCCCCGGACCCGCCCGACACCTCCCGGCCAGACCCGACGAGTCATCAGGGGCGGCCGAGCGGCGGCGCGGACGGCCTGCCGGGGCCTCCCCGCCCCGCCACCACGCCGCAGCGAGAAGCACCGGTCGGAGCCGGCCCACCGTCAGGTCACTCCCCGTCGGGGCGTCCGATCCGGAACGCCTCCAGCTCCACGCCGTACCACCGCGAGGTACGGCCGAGGCCGGTCATCCCGAGACGGCGGCAGACCGCCATCGAGGGTTCGTTGCCCGGGTACACCACCGCGTGGATCTCCCGCAGGCCCTCCCCGAAGCCCTTCGCCAGCGCGCCCCGGGCGGCCTCCGTGGCGAAGCCGTGGCCCCAGCTGTCGGGGTGGAAGTGCCAGCCCACCTCGACCTCCCCGCCACCGCTCCCGTCGCCGTCACCCTCCCCGACCGGCAGCGGCAGCGGCAGCGGCAGCGGCACCAGCAGGACCGAGCCGGCCACCACCCCGGTGTCCCGGCGCTCGACCGCCCACACCCCGTACCGGGGGTCCGCCGACCGGGCCCGGCAGCGTTCGAGGAACGCCTCCGCGTCGGCGGGCCCCTCCCAGGCCCGGGGCGTGCTGCCGAGCCACCGTGCCACCTCCCAGCGGGAGTAGGTGTCGAGGGCCCGGGCCAGGTCACCGTCCCGCTCGCCCCACTGCCGCACCACCAACCGGTCCGTCTCGAAGACCACCGCCACCGCCGCCACCTCTCGCCGCAGGAATCCGAACGGGCGTCATGCTGCCGCAGCGAGCGCCCCGCCCGCCCCCGAATTCGCCACGGCCACCGGCAGGAAGGCCTCCACCAGTGCCACGAACTCCGCCTCGCGCTCGAAGAACAGCACGTGCCCGGCGTCCAGCTCCGCGTACTCGACGCGCTCGGCGGCCGGCAGGGCACCGGCCAGTGCCCGGCTGTGCCCGACCGGGACGGTGGCGTCCTGGGTGCCGCCGACGACCAGCACCGGGGCGGTGATCCGGGGCAGCAGGGCACGGACGTCGACGGTCAGGTCGAGCTCGACGTGGCGCAGGGTGCCGGGGGTGGGCGGCATGTTCGGCACCAGCTGCTCGACCTGCTCGCGGCCGATCCCGTTCAGGAAGCCCCGGCTGAAGCCGGTCATCGTGACGTGGCGGCCGAAGGCGTCCGAGTCCGGGACCAGCCGGCCCACGGTCCGCCAGACAGTGAACAGGTTCCGCAGGTACTCGTCGCTCTCGGTGTGGGCCCAACCGGCCACCAGGACCAGCCGGTTGACCAGGTCCGGCCGCAGTGCGGCGACGGCCGCCGAGACCGGGGCGCCCATCGAGAAGCCCAGCAGGTCGACCGGGCCGCGCCCGGCGTGCTCGATGACCGCGATCACCTGGGCGGCCAGGCCCTCCACGGTGAGCGGGCCGCCCGCGTCGGTGGTGCGGTCGGTCCCGGACAGGTCGGGGGTGAGCACGGTGCGGGTGGCGGCGAACAGCGGAGCGGTCCGGCCCCAGGTGACGGCGGCTCCGGCCGAGCCGGTGCCGTGCACCAAGAGCAGCGGGACGCCGGGGGCGGTACCGGTGACGTCGTAGTGGACCAGGGCGTCGGTGACGGGGACGACGGGCATGGTGACGGCTCCTCAGGTGGTGCGGTGATCGCTGACGGGAGAGACTCTGCCGCGCGGCCGGAGCCCTGAGGAGAGCAGCGCTTACCCTGGGACCGGCGGTCCCGGTCTCCGGCCCGGCACCGCCGCCACCAGCACCGACGGCAGTGAGGCGAGAAGATGACGACGGTTCAGGTCCGGCTGCTCCCGGCCGCACGGCGCGCTGCCTCGCCCTGGCTGAACGGCGGTGGCATCACCCGCGAGGTGGCCGGCTTCCCGGACGGATCGGGGCTGGCGGACTTCCACTGGCGGGTCAGCCTGGCCGATGTCGCGCAGGGCGGCCCGTTCTCCCGCTTCGAGCGGGTGGACCGGGTGATCACGGTGGTCGAGGGGGCCGGGATGGCGCTCACCGTGGACGGCGCCGAGCACCGGTTGGCCGAACCGTACCGGCCGTTCGCCTTCTCCGGCGAGGCGGCCACCGACTGCCGGCTGCTGGAAGGCCCGGTGGTGGACTTCAACGTGATGACCCGTCGGGGGAAGGCCTCAGCCGAGGTGGAGATCGCCGACTTCCAGCGGGACCTGACGGTGCCGCCGGACGCCTCGGTGCTGCTGGTCTGCCTCACCGGCACCGCCGAGCTCGGCGCGGCCGGGGTCTCGCTGGAGCGCTACGACGCCGCCCTGCTGACCGGCGCCGGCGAGGAGCAGCTCCGGGTGGACGGGGTGGTCGCGGTGGTCACCTTGCGCGCCTGATCCGGCAAACCGTCTGGTCTGGACCACTGCCGCGCACGGCGGCAGACTCCGGTGGATGAGCGTCGAGTTCCCCGTCCACCGGTTACAGGTGCCCCAGCCGCAGGTGCTGCCGTTCGCCCTCGGTTCCTTCGACACCATCGGAGAGCTGTCCAGGGCCGACTTCCCGCACCGGCACACCTTCTACGAGATCGTCCACGTCACGGGTGGCAGCGGCACCCACGTGGTGGATCTGGCGCACTGGCCGCTGCGCCCGCCGCAGCTCTACGTGGTGGCGCCCGGCCAGCTGCACCACTGGGAGCAGGCGGACGGCCTGACCGGCCAGGTCCTGCTGTTCGACGAGGACTTCCTGCTCTCGCACCCGGAGGACGTCACCGCGCTGCGCACGCTGGCCACCCGCCCCTGGCTGGACCTCGGCCCGGCCCGGGGCGAAGTGGCAGCGCTGTTCGGCGAGTTGGAGCGCGAGTACCGCACCCTGCCGGACGGCTACGCCGGGGTGCTCCGGTCCTTCCTGCACATCCTGGTGGTCCGCGCCCTGCGGGCGGTCCGCACCGCCACCCCCGGCGGTGGCGCCACCGCACCCGGCCGGGCGGCCGAACTCGCCGCCGCCTTCGGCCGGTTGATCGCCGAGCCGGGCCGTTCGGTGGCGGACTGCGCGCGTGAGCTGGGGGTCTCGCCGGGCCACCTGCACGAGTTGGTGAAGCAGGCCACCGGCCGCACTCCGGGGCGGCTGATCCGCCAGCGGCAGACCATGACCGCCAAACTGCTGCTGGCCCGCACCTCGCTGACGGTGCGCCAGGTGGCCCGGGAGAGCGGCTTCGAGGACCCGGCGTACTTCTGCCGCTTCTTCCGCCGGGAGACCGGGATGAGCCCCGGGGAGTTCCGCGGCCGGGCGGCCGAGCCGGGCGGCTGGGGTCCGCAGCGCGGCGGGGCGGACGGTGAGGGCGGCGGAGAAATTCACCACGATCCCCGGATAGCGTCCATCGCGGCGCTCCCCGACGGGCCATAAATTCACAGCTGCCCGCCCGTCGGCTGTCATGACCGCGCCCCCACAGCGGTCATGCCCCCACCCCGGAGGTACCTCCGCCATGACCCCGAAGCACGACCCCGAGCAGCCGGAGACCGAATCCGACCTCGGCCAGCGGCGGTTCAGCCGCAAGACCATGCTCAAGGCGGTCGCCGTGGCCGGCGCCGCGCCGCTCCTGATCGGGACCGGCCGCGCGCTGGCCCGGGACCACCAGGGCACCGGCGTCGCGGTGGAGGCCACCCCGGACTGCGATGACGACGACGAGCCGACCATCCCGCAGACCGAGGGCCCGTACTTCAAGCCCAACTCCCCGCTGCGCTCCTCGCTGATCACCAGCAGCACCCCGGGCACCCGGCTCACCGTCAGCGGCTACGTCTTCGGCTCGGCCTGCCTGCCGATCTCCGGCGTGCTGCTGGACTTCTGGCAGGCCGACGTGAACGGTGCCTACGACAACACCGGCTTCAACTTCCGCGGCCACCAGTTCACCGACTCGCAGGGCGCGTTCAGCCTCACCACGATCGTGCCGGGCCTCTACCCGGGGCGCACCCGCCACATCCACGTGAAGCTCCAGGCCCCCGGCCGGCCGATCCTCACCACCCAGCTGTACTTCCCGAACGAGCCGCGCAACAGCACCGACACCATCTTCGACGCCCGGCTGCTGATGAACGTCCGTCAGGTCGGCTCGGCCAAGGAGGGCACGTACGACTTCGTGCTCAACGTGCCGCAGACCCCGAACCCCTCGCCCTCGCCGACCGGCCCGGGCACGCCGAGCCCGTCGCCGTCGCCGAGCCCGACCGGCGGCACCACCACCTGGAAGGCCGGCACCAGCTACAAGGCCGGTGACGTGGTGACCTACAACGGGGTCAACTACCGCTGCGTCCAAGCCCACACCGCGTACCCGGGCTGGGAGCCGCCGAACGTGCCGGCCCTCTGGCAGCGCGCCTGACCGAGGCCCCTCACGGCCCCACTCCCTCCCCCAGAACCCGGGGCCGGTACAGGGGGGACCCCGGGCGGACCGGCGGCAAACCATTTGCCGCCGGTCCGTTTCGCACGTGATGATCCTGATATGTCACGCACCGCACGTACCTTCGAAGAGCTGGTCGCCGAGGCCGGCGCCGTGTCCGTCGACGGTTGGGACTTCACCTGGCTGGACGGCCGGGCCACCGAGCAGCGCCCGTCCTGGGGCTACCAGCGCACCCTTCGGGCCAGGCTCTCCGACCCGGCCGTGCGGGCCGCACTGGACCTGCAGACCGGCGGCGGCGAGGTGCTGGCCGGGGCCGCGCCGTTCCCGCCGCTGATGGTCGCCACCGAGTCCTGGCCGCCGAACGTCGCCCAGGCCACCGCCCGGCTGCACCCGCTCGGCGTCGCCGTGGTGGCCGACCAGGACGAGCCCCCGCTGCCGTTCGCGGACGCCGCCTTCGACCTGGTGACCAGCCGTCACCCGGTCCGGCCCTGGTGGGAGGAGATCCACCGGGTGCTCCGCCCCGGCGGCGCCTACCTGGCCCAGCACGTCGGCCCGGCCAGCGTCTTCGAGCTGGTCGAGTACTTCCTCGGCCCGCTCCCGGCCGAGGTGCACCGGGCCCGCCACCCCGAGGACGAGGCCGAGGCGGCCCGGGCGGCCGGGCTGGAGGTGGTGGACCTGCGGCCGGAGCGGCTGCGGATCGAGTTCCTGGACGTCGGCGCGGTGGTGTACTTCCTGCGCAAGGTGGTCTGGATGGTGCCCGGCTTCACCGTGGAGAAGTACCGCGACCGGCTGCGCGAGCTGCACGGACGGATCGAGGCCGAGGGCCCGTTCGTCGCCCACTCGGCCCGCTTCCTGATCGAGGCCCGCCGCCCGGCCTGAGTCGCCCGGCCTGAGCCGCCCGCCCGGCGCCTGCCCCGACTGACGACCGCTCGGCAGGCCGCTTCCTCCACCGCCTGACGGCTGTTCAGGAGGCCGCCTCCTCCCCCGGCAGTCGCAGGTCCCAGCCGATCAGTGCGCGCAGCTGCTCGGCGGTGACCCCCTCGGGGATCGCCGTCGGCGGCGCGTGCCGCAGCGGCGGCTGCCAGCCGTCCAGCTCCGACCAGCTGCGCACCACCTTGGCGGGCGCCCCGGCCACCACCGCGTGGTCGGGCACCTCCCCGTTCACCACCGACCCGGCGGCCACCACCACGTTCCGCCCGAGCCGGGCGCCCGGCAGGATCACCGCCCCGGTGCCGATCCACGAGCCGCTGCCGATCTCGACCGGCGCGTTGCGCGGCCACTGCTTGCCGATCGGCAGCGTGGTGTCGTCGTACGAGTGCGCGGTGTCGGTGATGTAGACGTACGGGCCGGTCCAGACGTCGTCCCCGAGGGTGATCGACTCGTGGCCGACCAGGTGGCTGCCCCGGCCGATCACGCACCCGCCGCCGATCCGCACGATCGGCTCCGGCCCGAGGTCCAGCCCGGGCAGGAAGCCGGCCGAGATGGTGACCCGCTCGCCGATGATCGAGAACGGTCCGATGGTGATCCACTGCTCGTTGAAGACCGCACCGAGCGGGAAGGCGAGCTTGGTCCCGTCCCCCAACTCCCGGAAGCGGTACGGCCCCGGGTTCTGGTTGGAGACCGCGCCGAGCTTCTGCACCAGCCCCCAGCCCCGGTGCACCAGCCGCCCGGCGGCACGGCGGCCTCGGTCGCGGACGGTGGCGAGCGGCGAGCGGGAGTTCGACATGCGCCCCACGCTATCGGTCCGCCCGGCCGCCGGGCAGGGCGGAGGGAGCAAGGTCACACCTGGTCAGGGCCGGGGCGCCTTCGCCCCGTGCACCGCCAGGTACTCAGCGGCCGGCCACGGGCCCAGCTCCTCGGTGACGAGCCGTCGGACGCCGGTGCTCCGGTCTCCGTCCCGTCCTCCCCGAGCGCCGCCCGGGCCACCGCGCGCAACTGACCGGCGCGCTCCGGGTCGTACGAGCCCGCGATCTCGGCCGACCGGGCCGGAGCCCTGGTCCAACCGCCCCAGCGCGGCATCACCAGGGCGAAGGCCGTCCGGACGGTGACCCGGCAGCTCCCGCGCACCGTCCCCTGCCCGGCCCGCCAGCGAGCCAGGTGCAGCGGGCGGTTCCCGTTGGTCTCCCGGGCCGGCAGCGAGTCGGGCCGGTAGCGCGGCAGCCCGACGGCCAGGTCGGGACCGAGCAGCGGGGTGCAGAGACAGGCCGGGAACCAGCCGAGCGTCGTACCGCTCCAGGTCGCTCGGCTGGGTCGCGGTGTCGAAGAGCAGGATGCCGACGCCGTCCACCTCCGGCCGGCCTGCGGCGGCGCGGTCGTCGGCGGTTGGTGCAGGGCGAGCAGCACGTCCAGGTCGGAGCGGCCCGCCCGGGCGGTGCCGCGCGGCACCGAGCCGTAGCGATAGGCGCTGTGCAGCCGGTCCGGCCCGAAGGCCCGCCCGATCCCGGCCCGGGCCTGCCCGACCAGCGCGGCGAACTCGGGCCGCCCCCGCTTCGGCCCGCCCTCCCAGGCGAAGCAGCCGTCGGCGTCCGGGCCCTCGCGGTGATCCGTCCGGGCCACGCTGCCTGCCCCGGTCCGACGGCGCGTCAGCCGCCGTCCGGGGTGCGCCCACCGGGCGGGGCACTGGGCGGTGGGCGGGTGGCCCGGGCGAAATGCTTCGTGTTCATCCCGACGTGGGGTTTGGCTCAACTCCCCACCAGGGAGCGGCCGATGCCCCTGATGGTGCGAGTCCGAACCGATCGGCTCGCCGCTCGGAAGGGGAGATCAAGATGCTGCGGAGCAAGCGAGCGCTCGGGGCCGGTCTGCTGGCGGTGGCCCTGGCGGTCGGGACCGGACTGGCCGCGCAGGCCGGGGCCGAGGACCGGAGCGGCGAGCAGCCGGCCGGGTCCGTCCGGGCGGTGGACGGCTACCAGCTGGTGACGCTGCCGAACGCCAACGTCAACAACTTCCAGCGCCGCACGGTGTCCTGCCCGTCGGGCAAGCGGGCCCTCGGCGGCGGGGCCGAGGCGCGCGGCAACGGCGCGGTGCTGGTCGGCAGCTTCCCGACCGACGACGGCCGGGGCTGGATCGGCATCGGCCGCCAGGACGGCAACAACACCGTCGGCATCAGCGTCTTCGTGGTCTGCGCGAACGCCTGACGCACCGGCCGGGCCGGGCGCCGGGCGGGGAGGCCGACGGGCCTCCCCGCCCGGCGTCGCCGTACCGGCTCCCGGGAGGGCACCCTCCGGCGGCCGGAGGCGCGGCGACGGCGCGCAGGGCACTGGTGGGCAGCCCGGTGCCGACGAGAGCGGTGGCGACCGGCAGCGGGGCCCGCTGAACGACCGTCAGCGGCCGGCAGGCCGACCGGGGCCGGCCCCCACGGACCGTCCCTTCCCGGCCGGGCCACCCGCTGCCGGATCAGGAGGTCAGGAGGCCCAGCGAGCCGGGCGGCGCTCCAGGAACGCCCGCATGCCTTCCTGCGCCTCCGAGGAGCCGAACAGGCGGGCGGACTGGGCGACGCGCTCCTCGGTGTCCCGCTCGAAGGAGGCGAGCACGTCCGCCGTGGCGAGCCGCTTGGTCTCGGCCAGGCCCTGCGGGGAGCAGAGCCGGAAGGCGTCCAGGAAGACCTTGAGCGAGGCCGCGACGTCCTCGGCTGCCTCGGTGACCAGCCCGATCCGGGCCGCCTCGGCGGCGTCGAAGGTCTCGCCGGTCAGGTAGTAGCGGGAGGCCGCGCGCGGGTCGAGCCTGGCCCGCAGCGGGAGCGAGATGACGGCCGGGGCCAGGCCGAGCCGGACCTCGGTGAAGGCGAAGGTGGACTGCGGGCCCGCCACCACCAGGTCGGCCGCACCGAGCAGCCCGAGGCCGCCGGCCCGGACGTGGCCGTCCACCGCCGCGACCACCGGCTTGGCGCACTCCACGATCGCCCGCTGGAGCGCGACCAGGCCGCGCGGGCCGACCGTCGGGTCGTCGCCGGTGGCCTCGGAGAGGTCGGCCCCGGCGCAGAACACCTTGCCGGTGTGGCCGAGCACCACGGCCCGGACCCCGGGATCGGCCGCCGCCTCCGCGAGACCCGCCGTCAGCTCCGCCATCAGCCGGGTGGAGAGGGCGTTGCGGTTGTGCGGGGAGTCCAGCTCCAGGGTGGTGACGGCATCGGCGGTGGTGACGCGGACGAACGGTACCTCGCGGGTCATCGCGGCTGTCCTGCTTTCCGACTGAGGGTGTTCCGGACGGTGGGCCGGGCGGCGGGCCGGTGGGCCCGGCCCGGTGACAGGACTCTGACACGCCCACCCGGCCCCCGGCCAGAGCACCGCCGCGATCACGTCGCCGTGGCTCCCGTCACACCGCGGCCCGGCCGGGCGCCCCGCGCACCACCAAGGGCATGGCCAGCCCGGCGGCGGCGAAGACCCCGGCGGCCAGCAGCCAACCGGTCATCCCGAGCGGCAGCACCACCGAGGTGACCAGTACCGGCCCGAGCATGAAGGCGGCGGCCTGGCCGGAGTTGAACACCCCCTGGTAGGTGCCGTGCCGCCCCTCCTCCGCCAGGTCGTAGCCGAGCGCCCAGCCGGCCGCCTGGCTGGTGACCTCGCCCAGGGCCTGGAGCAGCACCGCGCCGACCACCAGCAGGGCGGCGGCCCAGCCGGGCAGACCGTGGGCCAGGCCGAGCACCACCCAGCCGAGCGCGACCAGCAGGCCCCCGCCCCGGAAGACCCGCCCCGCCCCCGCGACGGTCCCGGTGCCCCGGGCGGCGCGCACCTGGAGCAGCACCACCAGCACGGTGTTGACGATCAGTGAGCCGGCCACCAGTACCCGGGGGGCGTCGGTGTGCTCGACGATCCACAGCGGCACGCCGACCTCCAGCAGCGGGAACTGGAGGCAGAGCACCGCGTTGAGCAGCGTGACGGCCAGGTAGCGGCGGTCGCGCAGCACCGATCCGCGACCGCTCCCGTCACCGCCGTCCCGCGTCCCGGCACCCGCGTCCGCGCCGGTCGGCGCGGACGGGATCACCAGCGCGTAGAGCACCGCGACCAAGGCGAAGCTCAGCGCGTCCGCCACGATCGCGGTGACGTAGGCGGCCCGGGTGTCGACGTGCAGCGCCAGGGCGGCGGCCGAAGTGCCCACGCCGATCCCGATGTTGGTGACCACGCGCAGGTAGGCCCGGCCGACCACCCGGGTCTCCGGCGGCAGCACCTCGGCGTAGAGCGCGCTGCGGACGGCGGCCGAGCCCCGGTCGGCCACCGTCACCAGGCAGGCCAGCGGCAGGAAGAGCGCGTAGTCCCGGACCACCGCGTACCCGAGCAGGCCCACCGCCTCCACGCAGACCAGCCCGATCAGCACCGGCCGGACGCCCCACCGGTCGGCGGCCCGGCCGGCCGGGATGCCGGCCAGCACGCCGCAGGCGCCGGCCAGGGTGAGCGCCAGGCCCACCCGGGCGGCGCCGAAGCCGAGCACCCGGGTGAAGTAGAGCACCCCGAGCGCCATGGTCAGGCCGTTGCCCAGGCAGTTGACCAGGGTGATGCCGGCCAGCCGGCGGATCATCGGGTCGGGGTGCAGCAGCCGCTCGCGGAGCGGCTTCCGGGCAGGGGCGGGCGAGGGCCCGAGGGCGGTGGAGGTCATGCACCGATCCCACCGCCTGCGGCCGGGGCGCGTAACTGATTTAGGGTATGGCTGATTCGTCGGCCCGTGGATGCCCGTGGATGGGGGAAATGCACCGGTTCCGGCTCAGCACCGAGGCGCTGGCCAACGCCTCCTTCGCGCTCTCCCCGCTCCAGGAGACCGTGCTGGGGCTGCGGCTGTGGACCCACCAGCACGGCTACCCGGAGCAGACCCCGTGGGCGGAGGTGCTCCGCCCGTCCTTCGAACGGCTGCCGGGCGCACCGCTGCTGGTCTCGCTGGTGGGCCCGAACCGGTACGTGCCGGACTTCCTGACGCCCCGTCCGACCACTCCTCAGCCGGACTTCCACGCCGAGCTGGCGGTGGCCAGGGCGCTGCCACCGGAGCAGTTGGCGGCGGAGCTCGGCGCCGCCCACCTGCAGCACGCCCCGGAGCTGCCGCCCCTGCTGGCCCGGGGGTTGGCCGAGGACCCGGCGGAGCTGCTGGTGCGGATCACGGACGCGCTGGAGCAGTACTGGGAGCGCTGCGTGGCCCCGCTCTGGTGGCCCAGGGCCCGGCCGGTGCTCCAGGCCGATCTGGTGCACCGCTCGCGGATCTTCGCCGAGCGCGGCGCGGCGGCGCTCTTCGCCGACCTGGACCAGCGCCTGGAGTACGCGGACGGGGTCCTGACGATCCATCGGGACTGGGGCGACCAGGACGCCGACATCACGGTGGCGGCTCGGGGGCTGGTCTTCACCCCGACCTGCTTCGCCCGGGGCGCGGTCACCTCGATCAGCCCGGACTACCCGCCGTCGATCGTCTACCCGGCCCGGGGCCAGGGCACGATGTCCCCCGTGCCGCAGCCGCCGCCGGCTCCGGCCGCCCTGGAGCTGCTGCTCGGTGCCCCGAAGGCCCGCCTGCTCACCCTGCTCGCCGAACCGGCCTCCACCACCGAGCTGGCCGCCCGCCTCGGCGTCACCCCGGGCGCGGTCAGCCAGCACCTCGCCGTGCTGCACGCCACCCGGTTGGTCACCCGCACCCGCCGTGGCCGCCTGGTGCTCTACGCCCGCAGCGGGCTCGCCGACGAACTCCTCGGCCAGCGGCCCGGCGACGACCCCCCACTGCCACCGGGCTCCTGACACCCCCTCAGGCCGACGGGGGGCCGGGCGGAGCCGTCAGCGCGCACCCCGAACGACGCCGGGCGCCGCACCGCCCGGCACCCCCCGCCTCCCCACACCCCCGGCAGAGCCGTCAGCGCGCCGCCACCGACGCCAGCCGCCGCACCGCCCGACAGCCCCGCCTCCCCACACCCCGGCGGAGCCGTCAGCGCGCCGCCACCGACGCCAACCGCCGTGCCGCCCGGTAGTCCCGCATGATCTGCGCGAAGGTGGTGTGCCCCTGCGTGGTGCGGGCGAAGGCCCGCCAGGCCGGGCCGACCAGGCAGACGGCCGCGTGGAACAGGTGCGGGCGCTTCTCGAACGCGCCGAGCATCACCTTCCCGGCCCGCATCTCCACCCCCAGCCCCGCCTTGATCGCGAACGCGTAGTTGAGCGCCTGCCGCCGCACGTCCGTACGGTCCTCCGCCTCGGCCACCTTCACCGCCCACTCCCCCGCCAGCCGGCCGGACCGCAGGGCGTACGAGATGCCCTCCCGGGTCCACGGCTCCAGCAGCCCGGCGGCGTCGCCCGCCACCAGCACCCGCCCCTTCGACAGCGGCGAGTCCTCGGCCCGGCACTTGGTCAGGTGGCCGGACTCCACGCTCGGGGTGAAGCCGGAGAGGCCCAACTGCCGGATGTACTCGGCCAGGTACTCCTTGGTCGCCTCCCCGTCGCCGCGCGCCGAGATCACCCCGACGGTCAGCGAGCCGGAGTCGGTCTTCGGGAAGACCCAGCCGTAGCTGCCGGGCAGCGGGCCCCAGTCCAGGTGGATCCGGCCCTCCCAGTCCCTGGAGACCTGCTCGGGCACCGGGATCTCGGCCTCCAGGCCGAGGTCGATCTGGTCGAAGCTGACCCCGACGTGCCGCCCGATCCGGCTGGCGCTGCCGTCGGCGCCGACCACCGCGCGGGCCTCGATCCGACGGCCGTCCGCCGTGGTGACGGTGACGGTCCGTCCGCCGTCCTCCGGCTGCTCCACCCCGCTCACCGTGACCCCGGTGACCAGCACCGCCCCGGCCTGCTCGGCGGACTGGGTCAGGCGCAGGTCGAACTCGTCGCGGTTCACCAGGCCGAACAGCATCCGCTTGGAGCGGCGGGTGCGGGTGAGCCGGCCGCCGAGCGCGAAGGTGACCGCGTACACCCGGTCCTGGAGCGGCAGCTTGAAGTCCTCCGGCAGGCTGTCCCGGGACGGGCCGATGATGCCGCCGCCGCAGGTCTTGTACCGGGGGTGCTCGGCCTTGTCGAGCAGCAGCACCCGCCGCCCCTGCCGGGCCGCCGCGTACGCGGCCGAGGAGCCGGCCGGGCCGGCCCCGACCACCACCACGTCCCAGGTCCCGGCCAGCGGGTCCGGGCCGGTGGCCGCAGCGTCGGCGGCGACCACCGAGGCGGCGCCCGACGCGGCGTCAGGATCGGGCCCGGGCACGGCGGGCTGGTCGGAGAGGTCCTGGCCGAGGGTGCTTCCGCTGTCAGTCACAGGCAGCAATCCTAGTCCGCGCCGACTGCGTCGCGACCAGCCCTCCGGGAGTGGCGGCCTATGATCGAAACCACCCGAACAGCTGGTTTCCCCCACCGGCTCCCCTCGACCCGCACACACCCCGGAGCACCCCCGATGACCCAGCAGTCCCTGGCGGACGTCGTCCGCGACCTGATGCCGCGGGCCAAGGCCGACCTCGCCGAACTGGTCGCCTTCGCCTCGGTCGCCGACTTCCGGCACTTCCCGGCCGAGGAGTCGCACAAGGCCGCGCAGTGGGTCGCGGACGCCTTCGCCGCCGAGGGCCTGACGGGCGTCCGGCTGCTGGACACCCCCGACGGCACCCAGTCCGTCTACGCCGAACTCCCCGGCCCGGCCGGGGCCCCGACCGTGCTGCTCTACTCGCACTACGACGTGCAGCCCCCGCTGGACGAGGCCGGTTGGCACTCCCCCGCCTTCGAGCTGACCGAGCGCGACGGCCGCTGGTACGGACGCGGCGCGGCCGACTGCAAGGGCAACCTGCTGATGCACCTGACCGCCCTGCGGGCGCTGCGCCGGGCGGACGGCGGCTACCCCGTCGGCCTCAAGGTGATCGTCGAGGGCTCCGAGGAGCAGGGCACCGGCGGCCTGGAGGAGTACGCCCGGGCCCACCCCGACCTGCTGGCCGCCGACGCCATCGTGATCGGCGACACCGGCAACTTCACGGCCGGTCTGCCCACCGTCACCGCCTCGCTGCGCGGCATCGCCGAGGCCTCGATCAGCATCACCACGCTGGCCGGCGACCTGCACTCCGGCGCCTTCGGCGGCGCCGCGCCCGACGCGCTGCAGTCGCTGGTCAAGGTGCTGGCCTCGCTGCACGACGAGAACGGCGACTGCGCGGTCACCGGCCTGACGGCCGATCAGACCTGGGACGGCGTCCAGTACTCCGAGGAGCAGTTCCGCGCCGACGCCAAGGTGCCGGACGACATCGCGCTGACCGGCACCGGCACCGTGGCGGACCGCCTCTGGGCCCGTCCGGCCGTCACCGTGCTCGGCATCGACTGCCCGCCGGTCTTCGGCGGCTCCTCCTCGGTGCAGTCCACCGCCCGGGCCCGGGTCAGCCTGCGCATCCCGCCGGGCATCGACGTGAAGACCGGCCTGGACGCCCTGGTCGCCCACCTGGAGGCCGCCGTCCCGCTCGGCGCCCACGCCGTGGTGGAGCGCCTCGGCAGCGGCGAGCCGTTCCGCGCCGACACCACCGGCCCGGCCTACGCGGCGATGGCCGAGGCCATGCAGGACGCCTTCGGCACCGCCATGGTCGCCTCCGGCGAGGGCGGCTCCATCCCGCTCTGCAACACCCTGCGCACCCTCTACCCCGAGGCCGAGATCATCCTGATCGGCGTCGAGGAGCCCACCACCCAGATCCACGCCGTCAACGAGAGCGTCGACCCGCAGGAGCTGGAGCGGATGTCCCTCACCGAGGCGCTCTTCCTCCGCAACTACGCTGCGGCCCGCACCAGCTGACGGGGCGACGGGCGGTCCTGCCCGGCCTCACCCGCACGACCGCCCCGGCCCGCCGGGCGCCCCGCCCCACCGGGCCCGGGGCGCCCGGCGCCGGTCGGCGGCCAACCCGCAGAGCGTCGCCCCGAGGGCGGCGCCCGCGCCCGCCCCGAAGCACAGCTCGTCGATCCGGCCGCGCTCGTGGCGAGCCAGGCGGTGCAGCGCGCCCGCGGCGGCGCTCGCGGCCAGCACCGCACCCGCCACCGGGGACACCCGGCCCACGGCGGAGCGGTGCGGGGCCAGCGCGGCCAGACCGAGCAGCGAGGTGCCGTACTGGAGCGCGGTGTACAGCGGCACCCCCACCACCCGGCGGTTCAGCACCGGCAACGCCCGTACCCCGCACCGGCCCTGATGGGTGAACGCGTCCCAGACCACGTGGCTGCCCGCCCCGACGGCCGCCGAGACCGCGAACCAGCCCGGCCGCAGCTCCCCGCGCCGCTCCGGCCGCACCAGCCCGTACCACCAGAGCGCCGCCGCCCCGGCGATCGCCACGTCCACCGTCGGGACCGCCCACCAACGGTGCGTCAGACCGCCGTAGCGGTAGCTCCCGCGCAGCACCGAATCGGCGAAGAATGGCACGTCCGGCGCCATCGCCCCGGCCACCAGCCCGGCCGCCACCCAGGGGCCGCGCCCCAGCAGCGGCAGCACGGCGGCCGGGTGGCTGAAGGTGAACGGCATGCCGCCGATGCTAGGAGGGCCGGAGCTCAGCCACAGGCCCGACACTCCGCCAGGTGCGCGGCGCGCAGGGCACGCAGCCGCCGCAGCCGCCGGGCCCACTCACCGGGCACCCGCCAGCGCGTCCAACTCCTCGGTGAGCGCCGCACGCAGCGCCTCGTGCCGCCCGCCGAGCGCGTGCGCCGGGTCGGCCCACCGCTCGCGCGGGTACCCCCAGACCGGACGGCCGACCAGATCGGCCGGCTCCCAGTCGTAGCGCGGCCAGACGTGGCAGTGCAGGAACGGGTCGGTGTTGCCGAGGATCTCCAGGTTGACCCGGCGGAAGGCCGGGTCGAGCCGGGCACAGGCCCGTTCGACGGCCTCGCCGAGCAGGTCCATCGAGTCCAGGAAGGCGGTGCGCCGGGGACGGGGCAGGTCGGAGAGCCGGCCCGCTGACGGGTCGTCGGTGAGCAGCACGGCGTACCCGGGGAGGAACTGCACGTCCCCGATCACCGCGAACCCGCCGGCCAGCCGGCGTAGCACCGTCGGGTTCTCCCCGCGCAGCGCCGCGCCGATCCGGTCCTTCTTCCAGCTGTCGTCCATGGGTTCCGTTCCGTCGGTGGTTCTCAGTGGCGGCGCGGGCCAGCCGTCAGGCACGCCCGGCCCTGGCGCTCGCGCTCCGTCATGCGCCCACGGCGGCCGGGAGTCCGGCCTCGAGGTACCTGAGCTCCCCGCGCTCCCGGGCGGCCAGGGCGGCGGCCAGCCGGCGCAGCCGGTTCGGCGGGAGCAGGCCCGCCGCCTCGTCCAGGGTGACGAACCGCCAGCCGCGCAGTTCCTCGGCGGGCAGCCGGAGCGCGGCCCGGGCGGTGGCGTCCAGGTGGCCGCCGTCGTACATCAGGCGCAGGCCGCCCCGGCGCGGGCCGGTGCGCGGCTCCCAGTCGACGGCGAGCAGGCGCAGCGCGGAGGACTCCAGCTGGAGTCCGAGCTCCTCGACGGTCTCCCGCAGCGCCGCGTCGGTGGGGGCCTCGCCGCGCTCCACCACGCCGCCGGGGAACTCCCAGTCGGGCTTGTAGACCGGATCGACCAGCAGCACCCGGTCCTGGTCGTCGAAGAGCAGCACGGCCGCCGCCACCGTGTCGCCGGTGGTGTCCGCGCTCTGCACGATCGGACAGCGGGCGCTGCCCTGCTCGACCAGCTCGGCCAGCCGCTCGGCGGTCTGACGGGGCGTCAGGCCGGAGGTGTCCACCAGCTGGGCGTCCCGGCTGAGCCAGCGGCGGGCGGCCCGGTACTGCGGCAGGTGCTCCTGACACCAGCTGCGCAGCCGGGCGCTGGCCGCCGGGTCGTCCGGGACCTCCTCGCGGGCGGCGATCCGTTCGCGCAGGATCGTTTCCTCAGCGTCCAGCACCAGGTGGTGGACGGCCAGGCCGCGGGCGGCCAGCGCGCCGAAGATCTCGTCCCGGTAGTCCTCCCGGAGCAGGGTCATCGGCACCACCAGCGGCCCGGGCACCTCGGCCAGCAGGGCCGCGGCCACCTCGGGCACCAACCGCCGCCAGGCGGCCAGGTCCTGGAAGTCCGAGACGGTGGCCATCCGGTCCGGCGGCAGGATGTGCCGCAGGCCGTAGCCGACCAGCTCGGGGTCGTAGAGCACACTGCCCGGCAGCAGGCCGACCAGTTCCCGGCAGGCGCTGGTCTTGCCGGCGCCGAACGTCCCGTTGACCCAGACGATCACGTGTCCCCCCGCCTCCCGCCGGTCGTGCACCGGCGCTCACTCCCCGGTGGTCCCCCGCCGGGCCCCGGCCCATGCCTGCCCCGGCGGACCACCGTCGCTTCCCGGCCGTACGGCATGTGTCAGCCGCACGCGCCAGCTTCCTGACCTGTTCAGGGCAGGCGCGCCTACCCCCGCTCCGCCGGTTCAGTCCGGTTCGGTCAGCCGCTTCTTCAGCACCTTGCCCATCGCGTTCCTCGGCAGGTCCGGTACCAGCACCACCCGCCGGGGCCGCTTGTGCACGGACAGCCGCTCCGCCACGAAGGAGCTCAGCTGATCGCCCGTCACCGAACCGTCCGCGATGACGTAGGCGACCACCGCCTGGCCGAGGTCCGGGTCGGGTGCGCCGACCACGGCCGCGTCGGCCACCGCCGGGTGGTCGCGCAGCGCGGCCTCCACCTCACCCGCGCCGATCTTGTAGCCGCCGCTCTTGATCAGGTCCACCGAGGCCCGGCCGACGATCCGGTGGAAGCCGTCCGGGCCGATCACCGCCACGTCCCCGGTGCGGAACCAGCCGTCGGCGGTCCACGCCTCGGCGTCCGCGTCCGGCCGGTTCAGGTAGCCGGTGAACAGCGTCGGCCCGGTCACCTGGAGCTCGCCGACGCCCTCGCCGTCCGCCGCCACCGGGGCGCCGTCCTCGCCGACCAGCCGGGTGCGGACCCCGGTCAGCGGCAGGCCGACGCTGCCGGGGCGGCGCTCGCCGTCGGCCCGGGTGGAGACGGTGATCAGCGACTCGGTCATCCCGTAGCGCTCGATCGGGGCGTGACCGGTGAGCGCGTGCAGCTTCTCGAACACCGGGGTGGGCAGCGGGGCGCTGCCGGAGACCAGCAGCCGGGCCCCGGCCAGCGCGCGGGCCGACGGTGCGTCAGCGGTGATCCGGGACCAGACGGTCGGCACCCCGAAGTAGAGCGAGCCGCCCGCCGCCGCGTACGCCTGCGGGGTGGGGCGGCCGGTGTGCACCAGGCGGCTGCCGGTGCGCAGCGCGCCCAGCACGCCGAGCACCAGACCGTGTACGTGGAACAGCGGCAGGCCGTGCACCAGGGTGTCCCCGGCGCTCCACTGCCAGGCCTCGGCCAGGCCGTCCAGGCCGGCCGCGACGGCGGAGCGCGGGATCACCGCGCCCTTGGGGGCGCCGGTGGTGCCGGAGGTGTAGAGCACGAAGGCGGGCCGGTCGGCGGCCGGCTCGGGGTGGGTGCGGGCCGAACGGGCCGTCAGGTCGACCGGCAGCGCCTCGATCCCGTCCACCGGAGGGGCCCCGGCGGGCTGCGCCAGCAGGGTGGCGCCGGAGTCCCGCAGGATGTGCCCGCGCTCCTTGGGGCCGGAGTCCGGCGGCAGCGGCACCACCGGCACCCCCGCCAGCAGGCCGCCGACCACGGCGGCCACGGTGTGCGCGCTCGCGGTGGCCAGCACCGCCAGCGCGGGTGCACCGGCCACCCGGTCGGCCACCGCCGTGGCGGCGCCGAGGAGTTGCTCCCGGGAGAGCAGGTGGCCGTCGATCACCAGGGCGTCGGCGGCGTCGCCGTACGCACCCTCCAGTGCCGTCAGGAGTCCCATGGCCCCGGACTCTACCCGCGCCGGCCCACCGGCCCGCGCGCCGGGATCACCCGGCGGCACGGCCGCGGACGGCGCTGTGGAGCCCGGTGACCGGGTCCGTTCCCACGGACCACCGGGCAGCCGAGCACGACTTGAGCAGCTGCTCCGTGCCACCGTACGGACAGCACCGCCGGAACGCCGAGCGCCATACCCGACGGCCCGAGCCGTCCCGGCCTGCCTCCCCGCCCGGGGAGAGGCCCGTCGGCCCGGGTCCGGGGGACGGGGTCCCGGCCCGGCCCTGGCCGGCCGGGTCCGGGCCGACGGAGCGTCAGAGGACCTGGGAGCGCCGGGACTCCGAGCACTGCGGGTTCCGGCAGGCGCCGGGCCGCCAGGAGTGCAGCAGGCGGCCGTCGGCGTCCTCGGTCGATCCGGCGTGCTCGGCCTCGACGGCCGCGTTGCAGCGGGGACAGGTGAGGTTCCTCGGCTTGCTCGTGGTGGAGCGGAGCTCTTCCATCGGGATGCCACCCACTCTCCGCACGGGGAGACGGTCACCGCGCGGTCGTCGTACGGTCGTCGGCGCTCCGGTGGACCGGTGCGCCGGTGCCCGAGGGCCGGGTGCCAACCATGGTCGGGCGACCGGCCGGTCCCGGTCCACGGGCCGCCACCCCTACGGGGCATCCGTAGGACGAACCGCCCGCACCGCCCCGGCCCCGCCGACCGGCCCCGAGCTGCCGACTCACCGTCAGGAGGTGCTTGACAGCGCCGGGTTCTGTACGGCGGCGGGCGGGCCGGAGTGCCCCCGGCGGACCGTGCTGACCGCCCGGCGGTCCACCACACTGAGCGGGCCCAGACCGCCCAGCAGGGTGAGCAGCCCGGCCGTACCGAGCCCACCGGGCGGTCCGGGGGCGGGTTCGAGCACCGTCACGGTGGAGACCTCGGCGAGCAGCTCGGGCCGCAGGTCACCGGGGCCGCCCGGGCGGGCGGTCCGGCCGACCGGGAGCCAGGCCGGCAGGGTCGGCCCGAAGTGACCGAGCAGCAGGACCAGATCGCTCTGCCGGGCGGCCGATTCGGCCGTGTCCCGCTGGTCCGAGGCCCGGTAGCACCACTGGTCCGGGTGCTGTCCGCGCAGTGTCGGGAACCTGCGGCGCAGCACCGCCACGATCTCCCGCACCTCCTGGAGCGGGGTGCAGGGCACGGTGACGAACGCCAGCCGCTCCGGAGTCGGCGGGGCCACCCGCTCGGCCTGCTCCACCGTACCCACCGTCAGCTCCTCCGGATGACCGGGCAGGACCGGCCACGCCCTGCCGGTGCCGTACGCCCCGGTGCCGCTGCCGATCAGCAGCACCGTTTCTCCTTCGGCCAGCCGGTGTTCGGCGATCCGCCGGGCCTCGGTTCCGGCCGGGCAGAGGGCGGTCGGCGGGGCCCCCGGAGAGGCGACCGGCGGGTGGGCCGGCCACCCGGCTGACGGAGCGTCGGCCGGGGCGGGGCGGGGCCTCGGGGCGGCCCCGGGAGCAGCGCCGCCCGGCCGGGCGGTGCAGGCGGCGAGCGGTTCGGGCAGCAGCACCCGGCGGGTGCGCAGCACGGCCGTGAAGCCGTACACCGCCCGGCGGGCCGCCCCGACCAGGCGGGCGGGCGCGGCGGCGGCCAGGCCGACCACCCCGCCGGTCGGGTCGAGGTAGCTGGTGGCCACCAGGCCGGGCCTGCCCTGCTGGCGGCCGGCCGGCTCCGCGCCGCCCCGCAGGATCACCGGGCCGGGCTCGCACGGGACGCCGCGCTGCTCCAGCCAGGCCGTCAGCAGCGGGGCGGCCGGGCAGTGGACGGTGCCCCGCTCCGGGTGCTCGAACGCGGTCACCACGGTGACCCGGTCCGCCCTGCCTCCCGCCGTGCGGAAGTACTCCGTCCTCGTCGACCGGTGCACGTGCCGTCAACCTCCTTCGTCCGACGGCCGGACACCCCGCCCGGCACATCTTGGTGATCTTCGGAAGCGCACCGGTTCCGGATCGCGCGCACCGGGGGGCGCACGGTGGCGCCCGACCGGAGCACCGGAGCGCACATGCCGCAGGCACGCGCGCGACACCCCGCGCGCGGAGACCGCCGCCCGAACGCCCGCACCACCCCCGTACGGACGGCCGCACCCTCGGAGCCCGCGCCTCGGGGCCCGCGCCCTCACCCCCGGAAGGTCCTCCCGGGCGGCGAGTGGAGCAGGTGGGCCACGTGCGGGCTGCGGCGGTGCGGGAGCAGCGCGGTCCGCATGGTGGCCTGGGCCTCGTCCACCCGGCGGGAGTCCAGCCCGGTGCGGACGGCCAGGAACCGCTCCCAGGCCAGACAGGCACCGTCCAACTCACCCGCTGCCAGCTGGAGTTCGCCGAGCCGGGCCAGTACCAGCGCCTGTGACCTGGCCTCGTTGGTCGGCCGCAGCCGGACGGAGAGCCGCAGATCGGCGAGGGCGCCCTCGTGGTCACCGAGGCACTGGCGGACCTCGGCCCGTTGGTACGCCAGGGCGGCGGCGTTGTAGCCACCGAGGCTGGGCCAGGGGCCGGTGGCCCGTTCCAGCTCCCGTTCGGCCTGCCGGATCGCGCCGACCGCCTCCCGGCGGAGTCCCACTGCCGCTCGGGCCAGGGCGAGTTGGCCGTGCAGGAAGGCCAGCGTGCGCGGGTCGGAGCGGGCCGCCAGGCCGAGCGCGCGCTCGGCCAGCCGGAGTGCGGCGCCGTGGTGGCCGAGCCCGTGGGCCTGCAGGCTGAGAGCCCGCAGCACCAGGGCCAGGGTGTGCGGTTCGCCGCTCTCGTCGGCGAGCTCGGCAGCCGTGCGGTACCACTGCTGGGCCGCACCGTGCCGGCCGTGGTCGACGTGCAGGAAGCCGCCGAGGATCACCAGCCGGGCGCAACTGCCCAGCAGGGCACGGCGGGTGACGGGGGTGGCGCTGAGCCGCAGCCAGGGCAGCGCGACGTCGGTGGTGAAGCCGGTGAGCGCGCGGAGCACGGTGCCGGAGCCGGTCAGGTGGTCGCTGTGGGAGAACTGCGCGGTCAGCTCCTCGACGCAGGCCACGTGTCGGGCGCCGAGCCGTTCGCCGCCGCCGTCCCCCGGCGGTCGGGGGCGGACCACCCCGGAGCGGGGCGGCAGCAGGTCCAGATCGGCCGGACGGTAGACGGCCGCGGTCACCGCCCGCAGCGGCCCCGGGTCGTAGCGGTCCGCCGCTCCGCCGCCCGGCCCCGCCGCACCGTCCGGGGCGTCGGGGTCGGCGGGGACGGTAGCCGGGGCGCCGAGCCCGGTCTCGGCCGGGCCCACCGGGCGGCCGAGCCGCCGGGAGAGCGCCTCGGCGATCAGCAGCGGCACCGGGGGCCGGGGCCTGGTGCCGGTGAGCCACTGGCTCACCGAGGCCCGCTGGTAGTGCAGCCGCAGTCCGCTCTCCCACCCGACCGCGTTGACGGCCCGGGCGAACTCCTCCCCGGTCCAGCCCGTCTGCGCCAGCAGCAGGCGCAGACCCACGTTGTCCTTGGGGATGCGGGGCATGAGGGCTCCACTCGTCGATCGGCCGGGAGGCAACTGCCGTTCCCGTCATGCCCGGTGGAACGAGCCGGTGAGCGCCCACCGAACGGGGGTTCATCGGCGCAGGGGAGCACGCACCACCACCGCCGGGCGCCGGTGTGCCCCGGGCCCGGCCCCGACGTGTACGACCTCTTGACGGGGCGTCACTCTTGACGCCCCGGTGCGGCCGGACCACTGGAGCCGGGGCCGCCCGCGCCCGATGCATCCGGAAGCCCCGGCCGCTCTCCCTCCCCCGGCCGGTGCCGGGCCCCGGGACCGTCCCGGGTGCCCCCATCCCCGGAGCTGAGGAGCTCGGTGTGACATCCCATCTGGCCGGCCGGATCGAGCGGGCCTTCGACGCCCGGGACACGGCGGCGGCCGACGCGCTGTGCGCCCCGCACTACCGTGAGCACGGCACCGTGATCGACCCCGTCCCGACCCCCGTCCCCACCGCTGACGGCCCGCGCGGCCGGCTCGGCGCCCTGCTCACGGGGCTGCCGCCGGACTTCCGGTACAGCCTCGAACTGACCCTGCAGGAGGGCGAGTTCCTCGCCCTGATCGGCGTCTGCGAGGGCCTGCCGGGCGGCCCGGTCGGCTCGGTGGACCTGTTCCGGACGCACGGCGGCCTGCTGGTCGAGCACTGGGACGCGCTCGGCGCCCTGCCCGAGGTCCCGTTCGGCCCGCCGCACCTGCGGCGCTACGGGATCCCGGAGCCGGACGCGGCCCGGCGGCACACCGAGCAGGCGGTCCGGCTGCTCGGCGCGGAGGGCGGGCTGGTGTACGCGGAGCGGCTCGGCGGCCGGCTCGGCACGCACGGCCACGACGGGCAGCCGCTGCGCACCGGGCAGCGGCGGCTGGAGCGGACGGTGACCGACGGGGGCCAGGTGCTGCTCCAGTCCACCCTGGCCACCGTCGGCGGTCTGCGCACCGAGTACCGCCTCTACGACCTCGGCCGGGCGGACGCCCCGACCTGCTGGCGGCTGACGGCCCCTCAGCGGCCCGGCGCCCAGGCCGCCTCGGCCGCCCCGGCCGCGCTGCCCGGCGGACGGCGGCCCGATCCCGCCGGGGCCCGGCGGAGCTGACCGGGTACGACGGAGCCCCGGAACGACGGAGCCCCGGAACGACGGAGCCCCGGAACGACGGAGCCCCCGCCGGCGCGCGCTGCGCTCCGGCGGGGGCTCCCGGGTGCCCGGGTGGGGCTCAGCCCTTGCGGGCCTTCACCTCGGCGGTGAGCTGCGGCAGGACGGCGAACAGGTCGCCGACCACGCCGTAATCGACCAGCTCGAAGATCGGGGCCTCGGGGTCCTTGTTGACCGCGACGATGGTCTTCGAGGTCTGCATGCCGGCCCGGTGCTGGATCGCGCCGGAGATGCCCGCCGCGACGTACAGCTGCGGCGAGACCTGCTTGCCGGTCTGGCCGACCTGGTTGGTGTGCGGGTACCAGCCGGCGTCGACGGCGGCGCGCGAGGCGCCGACGGCCGCACCGAGCGCGTCGGCCAGCTCCTCGACCACGCCGAAGCCCTCGGCGGCACCGACGCCACGGCCGCCGGAGACCACGATCGCGGCCTCGGTCAGCTCGGGGCGGCCGGAGGAGACGCGGGCCGTGCGGCCGGTGACGGTGGCGGCCTTGCCGGTGAACTCGACCGTGACGTTCTCGACGGCACCGGCGGCGGCAGCGGCCTCCGGGCTGGTCGAGTTCGGCTTCACGGTGATGACCGGGGTGCCCTTGGAGACCTTCGACTTGACCTGGAAGGAGGCCGCGAAGACCGACTGGGTGGCGACCGGACCGCCGTCGCCGGCCTCCAGGTCCACCGCGTCGGTGATGATGCCGGACTCGAGGCGCAGCGCCACGCGGGCCGCGACCTCCTTGCCCTCGCCGGAGGAGGTGACCAGCACGGCCGCCGCGCCGGAGGCCTTGGCGATCTGGGTCAGCGCGTCGACCTTGGGGACGACCAGCTGGGTGGAGAACTCGTCGGCGTCGGCGACGTACACCTTCGCCGCGCCGTACTCGCCCGCCTTGGCGGCGATGTCGGCGGCGGCGGAGCCGGCGCCCAGGACGACCGCCGAGGGCTCGCCGATGCGGCGGGCCAGGGTCAGCAGTTCGAGGGCCGGCTTGCGGACCACACCGTCGGCGTGGTCCACGAGAACCAGGATCTCAGCCATGATTTCTTGCTCCTGATGGATCGTGAAGTGCGCTAACGGGTGGTCAGATGAACTTCTGCTCGGCCAGGTACGAGGCGAGCGCCTTGCCGCCCTCGCCCTCGTCCTTGACCACGGTGCCGGCGGTGCGGGCCGGGCGGGCGGTGATGGTCTCGACGGCGGTCCAGGAGCCGGCCAGGCCGACCTCGTCCGCCTCGATGCCCAGGTCGTCCAGGTCCAGCGACTCGACCGGCTTCTTCTTGGCGGCCATGATCCCCTTGAAGGAGGGGTAACGGGCCTCGCCGGACTGGTCGGTGACCGAGATCACGGCCGGCAGCTCGGCCTCGAGCTGCTCGGTGGCGGCGTCGCCGTCGCGGCGGCCCTTGACCGTGGTGCCCTCCAGGGAGACCTCGGAGAGCAGGGTGGCCTGCGGGACGCCCAGGCGCTCGGCGATCAGGGCCGGCAGCACACCCATGGTGCCGTCGGTGGAGGCCATGCCGCAGACGACCAGGTCGTAGCCGGTCTTCTCCAGGGCCTTGGCGACGATGGCGGAGGTGCCGATCACGTCGGTGCCGTGGATGTCGTCGTCGTTCACGTGGACGGCCTTGTCGGCGCCCATCGAGAGCGCCTTGCGCAGCGCGTCCTTGGCGTCGTCCGGGCCGACGGTGAGCACGGTCACCTCGGCGTCGCCGTGAGCCTCGGCGATCCGGAGCGCCTGCTCCACGCCGTACTCGTCCAGCTCCGACAGGAGGCCGTCCACGGCGTCCCGGTCGGTGGTGGTGTCGTCCGCGAAGCGACGGTCACCGGTCGCGTCGGGCACGTACTTCACACAGACAACGATCCTCAAGCTCACGGCCTGTCTCCTGTACTGGTCTCGTCCGGCGGCAGCAGCCGCGCGAGTGGATGCGAACACGCCACGCACCCACTCCGGGCAGCGGATTCCTGTGCCCGACCGGAACTTGCTGGCAGCATACTCGCGAGTAGCTTAGCCGTCACTACTGGCCAGTAGCTTAGCTCTGCCGCAGTCCGGCCGGGCCCTCCGCACCCCGTGCCGCCCGCCGCCCCGCAGGGCCCCGGACGGCCGCACTGCCGTCTCCGCCCCATCCTGCCCCAGGCCGCGCCGACTACCCCCTGACGGGGCGGCTGATCGACTGTGAGATTGAACTGTCTTGACAAGATCCACCCTGGCGGACGGTCCCTCAGATCGCCTCGCCCAGCGCCGCGATCACGTCCGCCCGGCGGGGCTGCCCGGCGGCCCGGCGGACCACCCGGCCGGCCGCGTCCAGCACCAGGACGGTCGGCGTACGCAGGATGTCCAGCCGCCGGACCAGGTCGAGGTTGAGCTCGGCGTCGATCTCCACGTGGGCCACCCCCGGCACCATCGCGGCCACCTCCCCCAGCACCCGCTTGGTCGCCCGGCAGGGCTGGCAGAAGGCGGTCGAGAACTGCACCAACGTCGCCCGCTCGCCCAGCTCGGCCCCCAGCTCCGCCGCCACCAGCACCTGGCCCTCGTCCTTGCCGCGCACCTTCACCCTCCCGTCCCACCGCTTCCTCGCCAGGCCGAAACCGCCCGCGAGCACCAGCACCCCGACGCACACCCAGATCCCGGTCACCGCCCCAGTGTGCGGCACCGGGGCGCACCGCCACTCCCCGGACGGCGTACGGCAGGCGTAGGATCCCGCGCATGGACTCCGCCCGTCTGACCCGCCGTCGAGTGATCGACCTGTGCCGGGTCAGCGCGGGCCGCTGTCGCTGAGACTCCGTCAGCTCGCCGCCCGGTCCGTCACCTCGGAACCGCCCGGAAGCCCGCGCAGTCCGCCGCAGTCCCGTCACCGCCCCCGGAGTCCCCGTGCAGATCGACCCGCGCGGTCCGCGTTTCGCGGCCGTGCTCACCTCCCTCGTGCTGGCCACCGTCCTGATCACCGGCAGCTGGTGGCCGCTGGCCGCCCAGGCCGGCGTCTTCGCCCTCTCGCTGGCCGGCCGCTCCCCCTACGGCTGGCTCTACCGGATCGCCGTCCGCCCCCGGCTCGGGCCGCCGGCCGAGCTGGAGGACGCCCGCCCGCCGCGCTTCGCCCAGGGCGTCGGCCTCGGGTTCGCCCTGGTCGGCACGGCCGGCTTCCTGGCCGGGGCCGACTGGCTGGGCCTGGCCGCCACCGCCGCCGCGCTCGGCGCCGCCTTCCTGAACGCGGCCTTCGACTACTGCCTCGGCTGTGAGATGTACCTCCTGCTGCGCAGGAACCAACTCCGCCCCGGCGGCTGAGCACCCGGGACGGCGGGCCCTCCCGCGAGCCCCGGCCGGCCACGGCGACCACCGGCGTGACATCGACCCCCCCTTCGGGGGATCATGCGCCTGTATCACCCCGTGGCCACCGCGGCGTGCCCGCCTCCGGTCGGCCCCACCCGCACCCCGGGACCACCTGACCGGGCCCAGGCCCGCTGGAAGTAGGGCTGACCGTGGCAGAGTTCGTCTACCCGCCGGTGATCGCGGCGGCGCTGACCGCCTTCAGAGCGCTGGACTGCCGGATCGAGATCATCGGCGCCGAGCACATCCCCGCCCGGGGCGGCGCCGTGCTGGTGAGCAATCACATCAGCTACCTGGACTTCCTCTTCGCCGGGCTCGGCGCCTTCAAGGGCGGCAAGCGCAAGACCCGCTTCATGGCGAAGGACGACGTCTTCAAGCACTCCGTCTCCGGGCCGCTGATGCGCGGCATGAAGCACATCCCGGTGGACCGCACCGACGGCCAGCCCGCCTACGAGGCGGCGGTGAAGGCGCTGCGCGAGGGCGAGGTGGTCGGGGTCTTCCCCGAGGCCACCATCAGCCGCTCGTTCACCCTGAAGAAGTTCAAGACCGGCGCGGCCCGGATGGCGGCCGACTCCGGCACCCCGCTGCTGCCGGTGGTGCTCTGGGGCACCCAGCAGCTGTGGACCAAGGGCCGGCCGAAGACCCTGACCAAGCGTCACGTGCCGGTCACCATCATGATCGGCGAGCCGATCGTGCTGACCCCCGAGGACAAGCCGGTGATGGTCACCCGCCGGCTGCGCGCCGCAATGACCGAGATGCTCGACCGGGCCCAGCGCGACTACCCGGGCAAGCCCAGCGGCCCGGACGACACCTGGTGGCTGCCCGCCCACCTCGGCGGCACCGCCCCCACCCTGGAGGTGGCCGAGGCCGAGGACGAGGCGGAGGCCGCCGCCCGCGCGGAGCGCCGCGCCCAGCGCTGAGCCGCCGTCGGGGCGGGCACCGGCCCTGCCGGTGGCCCGCCCCACCCGCCCGTGGACCCGCCGCAGCCGGTTCCGGACCCGCTCCGCCGAGGCGGGACGCCCGGCCGGGGCAGGGGCCGTGACGCTGGTCCGAGCACGCGGTGGTCAGCCGGGTGCCGGTGGACGGCACCGGGCCGGGCCACCGGGGCGAGCCGGTGCGTTGCTCCGCCTCGGCCTCCGGTGTGGTGCTCACCGCGCACGCGGTCGAGCACGCCGGACTGCTCATGCTCTGCGGCCCGGCCGACCGCAGCGACCCGCCGGGGCGCGGTCCGATGCACCGTCCGGTGCGGCTCGCCCGGGGCCTGATGCCCGATCAGACCGGGCCCTACCGGAACCGGGACCGGGCTCGACCTCAGCCGAGCCGGCCGACCGCCCCCGCCCCCGCCCCCGCCCCCGCCCCCGCCCCCGCCCGGGGGTAATCCGCTGACGGCGGCTCAGACCGAGCCGGACCGGTCGGTGGTGCTCCAGTGCAGGGTCGGGTGGTCGGTGAGGTGCGGGCTGAAATCCACCGAGAGCTGGTCCGGGGCGACCCGGATCGCGTAGGGGTACCTGCCGACCAGCTGCTGCCCCGGCTGGAGCGTGCCGTCGACGAACTTGATCCGGCCGCTGCCGTCGATCAGCAGGTCGTACCTCCCCCCGCCGGGCTCCCGGACGGTGGGCAGACCGATCACCGGCAGCGGCTGCGCGCCGGTGTTCACCAGGGTGAAGGTCAGCTGGATCGCCGAGGCCCCGTCGACCAGGCGGGTGTACTTGCCCACCGCGTAGGGTTCCGGGGCCGCCAGGGTCACCTTCAGGCCGTCGGGGTAGGTGTAGGTCTGACCGAACAGCAGGTGCCGGGCCCGCTCCTCGGCCGCCTCCTTCGCCAGCTTCTCCTCCAGCTCCTTGCGCTTGCGCTCCCGCTCCTCGGCCAGCCGCCGCTGCTCCGCCTCGGCCCGCTCCCGCAGCACGTCCTGCCGCTTCTCCTCGGCCTTCCGCTCCTGGGCCGCCTTCTGCGCGATCACCACGACCGCGCCGCCCTCCACCGCCGTGCCGAGCAACCCGAGCACCCCGAGCAGCACCCCGGCCACCGCCACGCCCCGGTTGGTCGCGGTGCCCCGGCGGGCCCGGCCCACCCCGACCGCGCCGAGCACCACCGCGAGCAGCGCGGGCAGCCACGAGACCCAGAAGAACAGCAGGCCCAGCACCATCAGCACGCTGACCACGCCGAGCACCAGCGCCGCGATGCCCAGCCCGTTGCGCGGCGGCGGACCCGGCACCGGGTACGGCTGCCAGTACGCGCCGCCCGGCCCGGCGGCGGGATACGGGTTCGCCTGCGGGTACGGGTTCGCCTGCGGGTACGGGCCGGGGCCGGCGGTCGGCCGGGGCGGTGGCGCGTCAGGGACCGGGGCCGCCCACGGGTCGGTGGAGTCCGGCGGGGTGGCAGGGGTGGTCATGCGGGGTCCTTCTGACGGTCCGTGACGTGACAGATGAACGTACCAGTCACACCACGAACCGTTCGCGGACGTTTTCCGGCCGGCGGCCGCCGACCGCCGTCAGGCCCGCCGCCTCACCGGCCGAAGGTGTCGATCCCCTCGATCCGCCAGCTGCCGCCGGTCCGCACCGCGTCCAGGGCGAACATCGCCGCCGAGTAGCTCGGCCCGCCCTTGGCGTCGGCGGCGGTGCTGGTGTTGCGCTGGTCGGCGAAGACCAGCAGCCGGGCCCGGTCGCCGTCCAGGACGGCGACCGCGGCGTCCGTGACGGTGGTGGTGAGCACCAGCTTCTTCGCCTCGGCCTGGGCCCGGACCTCGGCGAGCAGCGTCCGGTGCCGGGCCACCGCGCCCCCGGTCAGGTAGCGGGCGGCGGCCTGGTCGGTGCGGGCGGGGGCGGCGTGGTCGTAGGAGAAGAGCGCGTTCACCGCCTCGGTGAGCTGGCCCTTGGCCTCGCTGGTGCGGGCCGGGTCGGTGAGCGCGGTGTTGTGCCGCCCGGAGTCGGCGCGCAGGCCGGCGGCGGCGTAGGAGGAGTAGGCCGCGAAGGCCGCGAGCAGCAGCGCGAGGACCAGCAGCACGGCGGGCAGCCGAGGGCGGCGGGCCCTCGGTACCGGGGCGGCGGCGGGCCTCGGGGCGGTCCTCCCGGCGGGGCGGGCCGTCGGCCCGGCGGTCACGGCGGCGTTCACCGTGGCGGAGGCGGCGGCCAGGCGGCGCTGACGGTTGATCAGGTGGCGGGTGGTGGACATCGCTGCTGGCTCCCTACTGTCCGGTGGTGCCCATCGGGGCCTGGCCGAGGCCGCTGAGCTTCCAGCCCTCGGCGGTCCTGGTCAGCCGGGCGAGCATCCGGCTGTCCTTGCTGGTGGGCTGGGTCTCCTTGGCGGTGCGGACGGTGATCCGGACCGCGACCATGACGGCGGCCTGGCCGGTGCGCTCGTCCAGCTCGGTGACGGCGCCGTCCAGCACCCGGGCCGTGGTGGTGCTCTGCGCCTGCTGCACCTGCTTCTCGAACTCGGCTCGCCCCTGGACCAGTTGGGCGTGCAGCTCACCGGTGGTGGAACGCTCCCAGAGGTCCATCCCCGGGCCGAGCGAGGCGTGGTCCAGGGTGTTGAGGTTCTGCACGGCCTGCTCCCCGGCGGCCAGCACCTGGTCCCTGGCCCGGGCCAGCTCACCGGTGCCGTCGTGGGCGGCGGCGTACCAGGACCAACCGCCCCAGACCGCCAGCAGGGTGGTGACGGCCAGCAGCGTGACGGCCGACAGTTGCAGACGTTCGCGGATCGGGCGCACGAGGCGGGAGCTCCGTCGCACTGGTCTTCCTCCGAAAGGTGGTGGGGCTACAGGGACATCAGGTCGGTGATCACCCATCGCCCGTCCACCGCAGTGGCGGTGACCCGGAGCTGGGCGCCGGTCAGGGTGGGCGGGCCGTCGGCCCGGCGGGCGCTCTGGTCGAGCAGCACCAGCAGTTCGGCCCGGTCGGCGGTCAGCCGGATCACCCCGGTGGCCACCGCCCGGCTGGTCAGCGACATCCGCTGCTCGGTGGTCCAGCCGCGCAGCTGTCCGCTCAGTCGGCGGTACTGCTCCTCGGCCCGGCCGGCGAATCCGGCCCCGGCTGCGGTCCGGGCCGTCTCGTCCTGGTCGGCGGAGTAGGAGAACGCCCGCCCGAGCACGGCCTCCACCTGCGTGGTCACCCGGGCCTGGGCCGCCGGGTCCGTCCCGGTCAGGTCCGCGCGGTCGGCCCCGGCGCGCACCTGCCACCCGGCGCCGGCCAGCGCCGCCCCGGCCAGCAGGACCACGACCGGGGCCGCGCGGCGCAGCCACGCCCGCGCCCGACCGCCCGGCCGGTCCACGGCCTGGGCCCCCGCTTCGATCCCGGTCGCCACCACGACGGCCGCCATCAGGGCGCCCCCACCGGCACGGTGGTCAGCCCGGATGCCTTCCACCCGCCGTCACGGCGGACCAGCTCCACCGCGACCCGGCGGCGGTCGGTGGTGACGGTGCCGTCGGCCAGCGTCTGCCGCAGCCGCAGCACGGCGATCAGCCCGGCCGTGCCGGCCTCGCGGTCCAAGCGGGTGAGCGCGGCCTCGGCGACGGTCGCCGAGGTGGTGGTGCCGGTGGCCACGTCCTCGGCCGGGTCGGTGGCCGCGACCTCCAGCCGGGAGCGCAACGGGCCGTCGGCGACCGCCCGCCAGCGGGCCCGGGTGCCCTCCGGGTCGCGGCCGTCCGCGCTGCCGAGCACCTCGGCGGCCGTCCGCCCGGCTGCCGTTGCGGCGTCCCGGGCGCGCACCCCGGCCGTCGCCCGCTCGGCCTGCCACCAGCTGGCGGCGCCCGCGAGCAGGGCCAGCAGCGCCACCGTCCAGAGGAGTTGACGGCCCGTCGGGAGCCGCCTCACCGGCCGGCCCCCGGGGTGGCCGGGGCGACCGGGGTCGGCACCCCGCCCTTGGGGGCGTTGCCCGAGCCCCGCACCGCGGTCCCGGACGAGGCGGCGGCCTCGCAGCGGGCGGCGGTGTTGAGCGGCGGTGCGGTGCCGGTGTCCAGGCCGTTGCGGTAGACGGTGGCCTCGTAGCCCTCGGTGCAGGGCAGCGGGGAGAAGAAGGTGACGGCCATCCCCATCCTGGCGCCCTGCTCGGTGATGGCGGTGGAGCCGGCCGCCGCCACCTCCGGGAGCCGCACCAGCAGTTCCTCGATGCCGTGCTGGCGGGTCAGGCCCAGCTCGGCGGTGGTCAGCAGGTTGGCCAGCAGCACGCTGGTGCCGGGATCGAGCTGGTCCATCAGCGCGCTGACCTGTCCGGCGGCCTGCGGCCCGTTCGCGATCACCTTCCGCAGGTCACCGTCGGAGCGCTTGAGCTGGGCCGCCAGCGCGGCCGCCCCGGTGGCGAAGGAGCGGATCGCGTCGCCCTCCTCGGCCTGGGTGCGCAGCACGGTCTCACCGTCCACGATCAGCCGGGTGGTGGCGGGCAGGGCGTCGTCCGCCGCCTGGAGGAAGGTGCGGCTGCCGTCCAGCAGGGCCTGGAGGTTGTCGGCCTGGCCGTTGAAGGCGGTGCCGAGTTCGTCGACCACCGTGCGCAGCGAGCCGAGCGGCACGGAGCCGACCAGGGCATCGGTCCGGGTCAGCAGGTCGGTGACCGGCGCCGGCACGCTGGTGGCGGACCGCGGGATCTCCGCGCCGTCGGCCAGGAAGGGTCCCTGGTCGGTCTCGGGGCGCAGGTCGACGTACTGCTCGCCGACCGCCGACAGTCCGGCCACCGCGGCGGTCAGCCGGGCCGGGATCGGCGGCGCCTCGGAGGAGATCCGCAGCTCGGCCCGGACCCCGTCCGGGGTGAGCCGGATCGCGCCGACCCGTCCCACCGAGACGCCCCGGTAGGTCACGTCGGCGTGCTCGAACAGCCCTCCGGTGCGCTCCAGTCGGAGGTCGATGCGGTAGTAGTCGCGCAGGCCGACGTAGCGGCCGAGGTCGGCGTGCTGGACGGCGATGTAGCCGAGCACCAGCACCGCGACCAACAGGAAGGCGAGGTTCTTCGCCCGGATGGCCCAGGTCAGCATCAGCGGGTCCTCCCCGGTGCGCGGCCCGCCGAGGGCAGCGGGAACGGCAGCTTGGACGGCAGCCGCCGGGCCTCCGGCGAGGCCGGGTCGGTGGGCTGATCCGTCGGCTGGTCCGTGGGCTGGTCGGTCGGTACGTCGGTCGGCTGGTCCGTGGGCTCCTCCGTCGGTTCCTCGGTGGGCTCCTCGGTCGGCTCCTCGGTCGGCTCGGGCGTGGGCTTGACGGGCGGCGCGGCGGTGTCGTCCGGGTCCAGCTCCGGGAAGACCGCGGTGCCGGGGGCGGCGGCCAGGTCGAGGTAGACGTTCAGGTAGTCGCCCTTGACCCCGCGCAGCACCTCGTCGGTGAACGGGTAGGTGAGCAGCACCTGGAGCGAGTCCGGCAGCGCCTTGCCCGCGTCCGCCAGGCCGCGCAGCACCGGGGCCAGCGCCTTCAGGTCGGCCACCACGTCCTCCTTGCTGCGGTTCACGGTGTCCACCGCGACCCCCGAGAGGGTGTCCAGGGACCGGAGCAGGGTGACGAGTTCGCCGCGCTGCTCCTCCAGCACCTTCAGGCCGGGGCTGAGGCCGGTGAGCACGGTGCCGATCTGCCGGTCCCGGGTCGCCAGGGTGGCGGCCAGCCGGTCCATCCCGTCCAGCGCGGCGGTCAGGTCCGCCCGATGGGCGTCCAGCTCGCCGGTGAAGGTCTTCAACCGGTCCATCACGGACCGCAGTTGGGCCTCGTTGCCGGTCATCGCGGCGCCCAGCTCGGTGGTGATGGTGCGCAGCTGGTCGATCCCGCCGCCGTTCAGCAGCATCGACAGTGCGCCGAACACCTCCTCCACCTCGGTCGAGCGGCCGGTGAACTCGGCCGGGATGACGGCCCCGTCGGTCAGCCGGCCGCCACCGCCGTCCTGGCCCTCGGCGGGAGCGGTCAGCCGGACGTACTTCTCGCCGAGCAGCCCGGCCTGGGCCACCTCGGCCCGGCTCCCGCTCGGCAGCTTCACGTCACCGTTGACCCGCAGGGTGACCACCGCGCTCCAGTCCTCGGCCAGCGCGATGCCGGTGACCCGGCCGACCGCCACCCCGTTCACCTTCACCGCCGACTGCGGCACCAGGCTGAGCACGTCGGCGAAGCGGGCCTCCAGGCGGTAGGAGTGGTCGCCGAGTTCGGCCCCGCCGGGCAGCGGGGCGTCCTGGAGGCCGCCGAAGCCGGTGCATCCGGCGGCCAGGGTGGCGGCCAACGCCACGGACAGGTACCGCAGGTGACGTGTCATCGGTCCACTCCGGGCAGCGGCAGCGGCAGGGTCGGTCCGGCCAGTTCGGTCAGGTTGGCCCGGCCGGTGACGGTGCCGGTCTTCGGGTCGTAGGCGCGCAGCAGGTTCTGCGCGGCCAGCGGGGCGGTGTCCAGCAGCTCGGCCAGCGAGGCCCGCTGGTCCACCAGGCTCTGGGTGATCGGCACCAGTTGGTCGATGCCGTTCGCCAGCCTGGTGCGGTTGTCCTCCACGAAGGTCTTCACCTCGCCCAGGGCGACGGCGAGTTGGTGCAGGGCCAGGCCCAGCTCCTCCTTGTCGTCGGCCAGGTAGGAGCTGACGGCGGCGATCCGGTCGGTGGCGGAGCGGACCCGGCCGTCGTTCTCCTTCAGCATCGCGGTGAAGGACTGCAACTGCTCCAGGGTGGCGAACAGGTCCCCGCTGGAGCCGGACAGCGTCTTGGCGGCCCGTCCGAGCTGCTCGATCGAGTCGCCGATCGCCTTGCCGTTCCCGCCCAGGTTCTTCGCCCCGGTGTCCAGCAGCCGCGACAGCGCGCCCTGGGAGTTCGCGCCGTCCGGGCCGAGCGCGGTGGCCAGCTCGGTCAGGCTGGCGTAGAGCTGGTCGATCTCGACCGGCTGGGCGGTGCGCTCCACCGGGATCACCGCCCGGTCGGCCAGCAGCGGGCCCTCGGTCCAGGCCGGGGTGAGCTGCACGTACCGGTCGGCCACCACGCTGGGGGCGACCACCACGGCCGAGGCGCCGGCCGGCACCTTCACCCCGTGGTCCAGGCCGAGTTCGACCCGCACCCGGGCGCCCTCGGGGTGCACCTCGCGGACGGTGCCGACCTTGACGCCGAGCACCCGCAGGTCGGAGCCCGGGTAGACGCCGATGGCGTGGTCGAAGTACACCGTCACCCGGCTTCCCTCCGGGCCGGGGACGGCGATCAGGGCGGCCACCAGCGCGGCCACGGCGGCGGCGGCACTGATCAGCACCCGGCTCCGGCCGGACAGCCCGCTCACGACCGGTCTCCGGCCGGCCGGACCGGACGGCAGCCGCTGGCGGGTGCCGCTCCGTCGGGCAGGTAGGACGGCGGCACCACGCCGCAGAGGTAGGCGTCGAACCACCGGCCGCTGCCCAGCGTGTTGCCCATCAGCCGGTAGTACGGGCCGAGCAGCGCCAGCGTCTGGTCCAGACTCTGCTGATTGGTCCTCAGGACCCCGGTGACCCGGGCCAGGGCGTCCAGGGTGGGCGCCAGTTGGCGTTCGTTGTCCTTCACCAGGCCGCTCAGCTGGGTGGCCAGCGCGCTGGTGCCGGTGAGCAGCTGGCGCACCGCGTCGCGGCGCCGCTGGAGCTCGGCCAGCAGTGAATCCCCGTCCTCCAGCAGGGCGCTGAAGCGCTCGTTCTGATCGGCCACGGTCTTGGTCAACTGACGGCTCCCGGCGAGGAGTTCGGCCAGCCGGGCGTCCCGGTCGGCGATGGTGCGGGAGAGCCCGGCCAGGCCCTCGGCGGCGCTGCGCACCGATGCGGGGGTGGTGGCGAAGGTGTCCGAGATGGTGCGGAAGGACTCGGCCAGCTTGGCGGTGTCGATCGCCCCCACCGTCTTGCCCAGGCCCTCCAGCGCCTGGGTGACATCGTAGGGCGAGGTGGTCCGGGCCGCCGGGATGGTGGTGTCCGGGTCCTGTTCGCCGACGCCCAGCGGGTCCAGTGCCAGGTACTTGGCGCCGAGCACGGTGCGGATGCCGATCGCGGCGGTGGAGGCGTCGCCCACCCACAGGTCGTCGACCCGGAAGCCCACCCGCACCCGGGCACCGCGCAGCTCCACCTCGGTCACCTTGCCGACCTTGGCCCCGGCGACCCGCACCTCGTCGCCGGGGCGCAGCCCGCCGGCCTCGGTGAACTCGGCGGTGTACGCGGTGCCCCGGCCCAGCAGCGGCAGCCGGTCGCCCTGGTAGGCGAGGCCGCAGAGCAGCAGGATCACCAGCAGGCCGACCGCGCCGACCGCCACCGGGCTGCGCTCGCGCAGCGGGCGGAACAGCGGCCCGCGCACCCTGGCGCCCTCGTCGGTCCGGCTCATCCCCGGCACCTCGCTTCGTCCACGGTGAGCCCGGTCGGCGGCGCGGAGCCGTCGCCGGTGCTCACGCCCGTCACGGTGGCCTGGCACAGGTAGAGGTTGAACCAGGAGCCGTAGGAGGCCAGCCGGCCCAGCACGGTCAGCTTCTCCGGGCTGCGCTTGAGGAAGGCCTCCAACTGCGTGCTGTTGTCGGCCAGTCCGGCCGAGAGCCGGCCCAGCTCGCCGATGGTGTCCTTCAGCGGGGCCCGGGTGTCGGCCAGCAGCCCGGCCGTGCTCGCGGTCAGCGCGCCGACCGAGCGCACCGCCTCACCGATCGGCTGCCGGTCCTTGTTGAAGCCGGCCACCAACTGCTGGAGGGTGGAGACCAGTTCGGTGAAGCCCTGGTCGTGGGTGTTCACCGTGGCGACCACCGTGTTGAGGTTCTCGATCACCCGGCCGATCACCTCGTCCTTGGCGGCCAGCGTGCTCGTCAGCGAGCCGACGCTGCGCAGCAGCCCCTCGACCGTGCCGCCCTGGCCCTGGAACACCTGGACGATCTCCTCGGCCAGCCTGTTCACCTCGTCCGGGGCCAGGCCCTGGAACAGCGGCTGGAAGCCGCTGAACAGCTGGGTCAGGTCCAGCGCGGGGCGGGTGCGCTCCACCGGGATGGTCGCCCCCGGTGCCAGCTGCTCCGACAACGGGCCGGTGCCACGCGCGAGTTCGAGGTAGCGGCGGCCGACCAGGTCGAGGTAGCGGACCGAGGCGGTGGCGCTGCCGGGCAGGGTGGTGCCCTTGCGGACCCTGAACCGGACCAGCGCGAACCGGCGGTCCGCCACGCCGACCGACTCCACCTCGCCGACCCGCACGCCGGCGATCCGCACGCTGTCACCGGCCGACAGCCCGGTCACGTCGGTGAAGCGGGCCCGGTAGCCGACGGTGTCGCCCACCCCGGTGTCGGCGATGCCGAAGGCCAGGGCGGTGGTGGCGAGCGCGGTGACCAGGACGAAGACCAGCGACTTGACCACCGGTCCGAGCAGGCTGCGCCGTCTCACGAGAGCCTCACCTCCGTGCCCCGCAGCAGCGGCCCGGCCAGCACGCTGCTCCAGTCCGGCAGGTCGCCGGCCGGTGCCAGCAGTTCGTTCACCAGGGCGTTCTCCTGCGGTGAGTTGGGCAGGCCGAGCCCGGCCGAGGTGGGGGCCGGGAAGCCCCGCTCGGCCGGCCCGGCGGGCGGCGTGGTGCCGCGCCCGGTGTAGGGGGTGTCGTAGCACCGGGGTCCGCCGGAGGCGGTGTAGGCCGGGGTGTCGCGGCCGGGCCGGTAGCGGCCCGGGTCCGGCACCGCCTGGACGGTGACGTGCAGGCCGGGCTTGTCGGTGCCCTTGCCGAGCGCCTTGTCCATCACCGGCACGAAGTCGGCCAGGGTGCGCAGGGTGCACGGGTACGCGGGGGCGTACTCGGCCAGCAGCTCCAGGGTGGCCCGGCTGTCGGTGGCCAGCCGGATCAGCGTCTGCTGGTTGCGGGTCAGGAAGTCGGTGACGTCCCCGGCCGCCGCCGTGGAGGAGGTGTAGAGCGCGCGCAGCCCGGCCCGCTCGCGGGCCAGCGTGGCGGTGGTGGTGGTGAAGTCGGTGAACGCCCGCAGCAGGTCGGGGGCGGCGTCCTCGTACACCTGGCTGACCGTCACCAGCCGCTTGATGTCCCGGTTCAGCGCCGGGAGTTCGGGGTTGAGCCGGGCCAGGTGGGCGTCCAGCTGGGTGAGGGTGGCGCCGAGCTGGGCGCCGCGTCCGCGCAGCGCGGTGGAGACCGCGCTCAGGGTGGCCGCCAGCTTGTCCGGCTGGACGGCGCTGAGCAGCGGCAGCAGGTGGTCCAGCACCTGCTCCAGCTCGGCGGCCTCGGCGGTGGTGTCCTGGGTGATCCGGGCACCGGCCCGCAGCGTGCCGCCGGCCTGGCCGGTCGGGACCAGCGCCACGTAGCGCTCGCCGAACAGCGTGGTCGGCAGCAGGCGGGCGCTCACCCCGGCCGGGATCTCCGGCAGCCTCGCCGGGTCCAGGGCCAGCGTGAGGCGGGCCTGCCGGCCGTCGGCGCCGATCTCGCGGACCCGGCCGACCACCACGCCGCGCAGCTTGACGTCGGCGTTCACCCGCAGCTCGTTGCCGGAGGCGTTGGTCTCCAGCAGCACGGTGGCCTCGTCGCTGAAGGTCTTGCGGTAGACGGCGACGCAGAGCGCGGCCAGCAGCGCGGGCACCAGCAGGAAGACCAGGCCCAGCACCGCCCGGGTGGGCCGGCGGCGGTCGGTGCGGAAGGCGCTCATCCGGTCACCCGCACGGTGGTGGTGGCGCCCCAGATGGCCAGCGAGAGGAAGAAGTCGGTGATGCTGATGATGACGATCGCGTTGCGCACCGAGCGGCCGACGGCGATGCCGACCCCGGCCGGGCCGCCACTGGCGTGGAAGCCGTAGTAGCAGTGCGCCAGGATCACGATCACGCTGAACAGCAGCACCTTCAGCCCCGACAGCAGCACGTCCTCGGGGGCCAGGAACAGCCCGAAGTAGTGGTCGTAGGTGCCGGGTGACTGTCCGTTGACGAAGACCGTGACGGCCCGGGAGGCGGCGTAGGAGGAGAGCAGCCCGATGCCGTAGAGCGGCACCACGGCCACCACTCCGGCGATGATCCGGGTGGTCACCAGGTAGGGCAGGCTGCGGATGCCCATGCCCTCCAGGGCGTCCACCTCCTCGTTGATCCGCATCGCGCCGAGCTGGGCGGTGAAGCCGGCCCCGACGGTGGCCGACAGCGCCAGCCCGGCCACCAGCGGGGCGATCTCGCGGGTGTTGAAGTAGGCCGAGATGAAGCCGGTGAAGGCGGTGGTGCCCAGCTGGTTCATCGCCGCGTGCCCCTGCAGGCCGACCACCGTGCCGGTGGCGGCGGTCATCCCGACCATCACCCCGACGGTGCCGCCGATCACGCCCAACCCGCCGCTGCCGAAGGCGACTTCGGCCAGCAGCCGCTGCACCTCGCGGAAGTAGCGGCGCAGCGCCCGGGGCACCCAGAGCAGGGCGGCCAGGTGGAAGACCAGGTGGTCGCCGACGGTCTCCAGTGAGGCCAGCGGGCCGCGGCCGGCGCGGCGCGGCAGCGCCATCTCAGGCTCCCTTCTGCGGGATGGTCCGCAGGTACACGGCGGTGATCACCACGTTGATCAGGAACAGCAGCAGGAAGGTGATCACCACGGTCTGGTTCACCGCGTCGCCGACGCCCTTGGGGCCGCCGCGCGGGTTGAGGCCCCGGTAGGCGGCCACGATCCCGGCCACGAAGCCGAAGACCAGCGCCTTCAGCTCGCCGACGTAGAGGTCCGGCAGCTGGGCCAGGGCGGAGAAGCTGGCCAGGTAGGCACCCGGAGTGCCGCCCTGGAGCATGACGTTGAAGAAGTAGCCGCCCAGCGTGCCGACCACCGAGACCAGCCCGTTCAGCAGCACCGAGACCGCCATCGCGGCCAGCACCCGGGGCACCACCAGGCGCTGGACGGGCGAGACGCCCATCACCGCCATCGCGTCCAGCTCCTCGCGGATCTTGCGCGAGCCGAGGTCGGCGCAGATCGCCGAGCCGCCCGCCCCGGCGATCAGCAGCGCCACGATCAGCGGGCTGGCCTGCTGGATCACCGCCAGCACGCTGGCCCCGCCGGTGAACGACTGGGCCCCCAACTGACCGGCTAGTGAGCCCACTTGGAGCGCGATCACGGCGCCGAACGGGATCGACACCAGCGCGGCGGGCAGGATCGTCACACTGGCCAGGAACCAGAACTGCTCGATCAGCTCGCGGACCTGGAACGGCCGGCGGAAGGTGTCCCGCAGCGTGGTGGCGGCCAGCGCGATCAGCTGCCCGGTCTGCCGCAGCCCGCCCGCCACCGGGTTCCCGGTGCTCATCGCAGCACCGCCCGGCGGCGCGGCGGCAGGCCCGGCGAGGGCTGCAACTGCCTCGGCAGCGGCTCCGGCCCGGCCTCCTGGTAGGGCTCCTCCAGCGCCAGCTGGGCCTCGTCCTTCTCCTCCGACATCCCGATCGGCCCCTCCCGGCGCCCGCCGAGGAACTGCCGCACCACCGGCTGACGGCTGGTCAGCAGCTCCTCCCGGGAGCCGAAGGCCACCAGCCGGCGGCGGAACAGCATGCCGATGTGGTCCGGCACGGTGGCCGCGATGTCCAGGTTGTGGGTGACGATCAGCATGGTGGCGCCGATCTGCGCGTTCAGGTCCACCAGCAGCTGGGACAGGTAGGAGGTGCGGACCGGGTCCAGGCCGGAGTCCGGCTCGTCGCAGAGCACGATCTCCGGGTCCAGCACCAGCGCCCGGGCCAGCCCGGCCCGCTTGCGCATGCCGCCGGAGATCTCCCCCGGCAGCTTGGCCTCGGCCCCGTTCAGGCCGACCATCTCCATCCGCTCCAGCACGATCCGGCGGATCTCCGCCTCGGTCTTGCGGGTGTGCTCGCGCAGCGGGAAGGCCACGTTGTCGTAGAGGTTCAACGAGCCGAACAGCGCGCCGTCCTGGAACATCAGGCCGAACCGGCGGCGGGCCCGGTAGAGCTCCCGGTCCGAGCCGCGCACCATGTCGACGCCGTCCACCAGCACCCGGCCGCGCTCGGGGCGCAGCAGGCCGATCACCGACTTCAGGAAGACCGTCTTGCCGGTGCCCGAGGGCCCGAGCAGCACGGTGATCTCACCGGCCGGCAGGGTCAGCGTGACGTCCTCCCAGACGGTCTGCCGGCCGAAGGACTTGGTCAGTCCCTCGACGGTCACCTCGATCCCCATCCCGGCCCCCTCAGCCCTGTCCCTGCTCGGCGGTGCCGAGGCGGTGCGGCAGGGCCGGCAGCTCGATCTGCGGCTCGCACCCGTTCGGCTGGTCACTGGTCGGGGTGCAGATCGCCCCCTGCACCAGGTTGAGCGAGTTGCCCGGCCCCGAGACGGCGGCGGTGAACAGCGCGTCCAGGTTCTCGGCCGCCGATCCGCAGCCCCGGAACTCCGGTATCACCAGGTTCCGTTGGGAGAGCGGGCCGCCGCCCTGGAGGGTGTAGTCCGGCTTGCCGTCCCCGCCGCCGGGCAGGTAGTCGTCCTGCCGGCCCTTCAGCTCCAGCGCGACCGGGCGGGCGGTGCGGCAGTTCGGCCCGACGTCCAGCGGGACGCCGTTCACCTTCACGTCCCGCAGCTTGATCCACTGGTAGCCGGTGATGGTGAACTCGGCGGGCTGGTCCCAGTCCGAGTTGCCCGTCGCCACGATGGTCAGCAGGCCCTGCGGCACCAGCTCCATCACGGCGCTGGTCGGCATGAAGCCGTAGGTGAGGAAGGTGGTCTCGGCGGGCGGGAGCTGGAGGTGCGCGAGGGTGTCCGCCTCGAAGTACGGCTGCTGCCCCTCCGGCGGGTCCCAGAGCGTGACGAACCGCCGGGTCATGTTCAGCGCGGCCAGCGCCGGCTTCTTCGCCGGGTCGTTGACCACCGCCGCCTGGCGCTGCTTGCGCACGTTGGCGAAGCCCACCGCGTAGGCGCAGGCCGGCACCGCCGGGAACGGCTCCATGTCCGGCAGCGGCAGCACCATCGCCCCCTCCGGGACCGGCGGCAGCTTGGCCTTGTCCAACTCGCCCTCCGGCGGCGGCGGGCAGACGTCCAGGCTGGTCGGCGGCGGCGGTTCGTCCTCCGCCGTCCGCACGGCGGCGGGCCCGCGCCCGGTCACCGCCCCCGACGGAGCACCGGGCACCGTGCCCACCAGCAGAGCGGCCAGCAGGACGGCGGCCGGTCGCGCGGGCACGGCAAGGCGACGCGCTGCGTCCCTCATCTGTGGACTCCTATCGGCTCGGGACGCAGGACAGTACGGCCGGGTAACAAGCCCTCACAAGCGATCGCACGCGGATCGCCGGGAGCGCTCTCGGCCGGCCGGATTTCCTGTCACCTGATGACAAAGCACCCCTGACGTCCTGTCACCGGATGCGTAGGCGTGGAGACGCGCGTGCCCGGCCCCGGGCGGTGGCCCGGGGCCGGGCACGGGTGGCTCACGGGGAGGTGATGACCTGCGAACCGCTCAGCACGTACGCGGCGTTGTAGACCGCCGGGTCGTTGTTGTTCAGCAGCCCGAGGCAGGAGCCGGAGACGCCGTAGGCGTGCAGGTCACCGCCGCTGATGGTGAGCGTCTTGGTGGAGTTGCTGTAGGTGCCGGTCAGGGTGGCCGGCGTGGTGGAGGTCGGGCCCGCGAAGTCGGCCGTGCAGCCGGCTCCGCTGATGTGGGCCTTCACCCCGGTCAGGGTGCCGGTGGTGACACCGGTGCCGGCGTTGTAGCTGACCGCGTTCAGCGACCACGGCAGACCCACCGGGGTGACGCTGAAGGTGATGCCCAGCGGACCGGAGCAGCTGGCCCAACTCACCGAGGTGATGGAGGAGATGCCCACGCCGGTGGCGCTGCTGGTGGCCAGCGTGCCGGCCGCCGAGGAGGAGGTGCAGGTCAGCTTGGTGCCGGTCTTGGTGTCGGTCAGCTTCGGCGAGGTCGCCTTGGCCGTCCAGGGGCCGCCCGGGCTGGCGGTCCAGCCGGCCAGCAGGCCGGAGGAGGAGTGCTGGGTGCCGGCCGTCGCGGTGGTCGGGGCGAGCGTCAGGCCGGCGGTGGCGGCGAATGCCGCGACCGCCACCAGGGCGCCCTTGACAGGCTTGCGCACGATGGGTCCTCTCTGTGGGGGCGGACACGCTCGGCGTGCCCAACTCCACTGTTCAAACGGTGAGTTGACGCCTGAGCGATCCGGTGATGCGAGGCGTATCGGGTGGGGCCGCCCTCGCAGATCCGGACATTACGCGCCGGTAATGAAGCCCCGCAACGGAGCCGTCACGGTTCCGGGAATCCCGTCCTCGCGGCGCGGATTTCTTGTCCCGGCACCAACAGAAACCCGGGCCGCCCTTGTCCTCGGGTGAGCCTCCTGTCCCACCCCGTAGCACCGGGTGCCAATCCCGTAGCGGAGGACCGACCGGCAATTCCCCGTCCCGACCGGTGCGCGGACGACCACTCGTGCCCTATCGTCAGCGAACCACCACACGTCGTATGCGTCCGGCCACGCCCCGGGCGCCAGGGGGACTCATGGCCACGCCACGCCGGGTGCCCGGCTCCAGCTCGCCGCTCGACCAGGTACCGCGTGAGCTCGCCGCCGTGATGCGGCCCGAACTCCCCAGCCTGCTCAAGGAGATGGCCGCCGAGATCGTCGCCACCATCCCCGAGTACCGGGAGCTCCTGGAGGGCCCGGCCGCCCGGGTCATCCGGGTCGGCATCGAGCAGAACATCGCCACCTTCGTCGACCAGGTCGCCGCCCCGACCGCCACCACCTCGCTCCGGGACGAGATCTGCCGCCGCTTCGGCCGGCACGAGGCCTTCGAGGGCCGCAGCCTCGACATGCTCCAGGACGCCTACCGGATCGGCTGCCAGGTCGCGCTGCGCCGGGTCCGCGCCGTCGGCCGCCGGCACAACCTCTCCGCCGCCGTACTGATGGCCTTCGCCGACGCCCTGTTCGCCTACATGGGCGAGATCGCCGAACTCTCCCGCGAGGGCTACCTCCAGGCCATGGCCGAGCTCGGCGAGGAGCCCGACAACCGCCGCCGCCGGCTGCTGCGCCGCATCCTCGGCGGCACCGGAGCGGCCCGCTCCGCCCTCGCCGAACTGGCCGACCACGCCGCCTGGCCGCTCCCCGAGCAGGTCACCCTGGTCGCCCTCGCCCCCGGCGCCCGCCCGCACCGCGGCGTGCTCGACCGCGACGTGCTGCTCGACCTCGCCGACCGCGAACCCCACCTGCTGTTACCCGGCCCCCTCACCCCCGCCCGCCGCGAGGGCCTCACCGCCGCCCTGACCGGCTGCCACGCCGCCGTCGGCCTCACCACCCCGCTGGCCGAGGCGGCCGACTCGCTCCGCTGGGCCCGCCGCCTCCTCCCGTACACCACCGGCCCCCTGACCTACTGTCAGGACCACCTCGTGCACCTCTGGCTGCTCAGCGACCCGGCCCTGCTGCACCAGCTCGACCGGCACTACCTCGCCCCGCTCGCCGCCCTCACCCCCACCCGGCGGGCCCGGCTGCTGGAGACCCTGCGGGCCTGGCTCACCACCCGGGCCAGCGCCCCCGAGCTGGCCGACCAGCTGGGCGTGCACCCGCAGACCGTCCGCTACCGACTGCGCGTCCTGGACCGCGCCTTCGGCGAACGCCTCGCCGACCCGGAGTCCCGCTTCGCCACCGAGATCGTGCTCCGGGCCACCGCCCTCACCGGCCCGCCGGCCCCCGGGAGCTGACCGGACGTCGGCTACCGCCGGGTAGGGCACCCTTCCGCTCCGGGCACGGAGCATCCAGGATGAGCCCATGACGACCGCGATATCGCACCGCTACGTCGAATCCGCCAGTGGCCTGCGCATGCACGTCGCCGAGGCCGGCCGGGGCCCGCTGGTCCTGCTGCTGCACGGCTTCCCGGAGAGCTGGTACTCCTGGCGCCACCAGCTCACCGCGCTGGCCGAGGCCGGCTACCACGCCGTCGCCCCCGACCAGCGCGGCTACGGCCGGACCGGCGGCCCGGAGGCGGTGGACCAGTACACCATCCTCCAACTCGCCGGTGACGCACTCGGGTTGATCCCCGCCCTGGGCGCCGACCGGGCCGTGGTGGTCGGCCACGACTGGGGCGCCCCGGTGGCCTGGCACGCCGCGCTGTTCCGTCCCGACCTGGTGCGCGGGGTGGTGGGCCTCTCCGTGCCGCCCTTCCCCCGGATGCCGGTGCGGCCCACCGAGCTGTTCCGCAAGGTCTTCGGCGACGCCTACTACATGCTGCACTTCCAGCAACCCGGCGTCGCCGACGCCGAGTTGGCCCGGGACCCGGACACCACCTTCCGCCGCCTGCTGGCCGGCCGGTCCGCCGACCCGGCCGGCCTCACCCCACTGGTCCCCGAGGGCGGGGGCTTCCTCGACGCCTTCCGCAGCCCCGAGACCCTCCCCGCCTGGCTCACCGAGGCCGACCTCGCCCACTTCGCCGCCGAGTTCACCCGGACCGGCTTCACCGGCCCGCTCAACTGGTACCGCAACCTGGACCGGAACTGGGAGCTCACCGCCCCCTGGCAGAACGCCCGCATCCGGCCCCCGGCCCTGCTGGTGGTCGGCGACCGCGACCTGGTCGTCGCCAACGACGCCACCAAGGCCGTCATCGCCACCCTCGACCAGCACGTCCCCGGCATCGCCGCCCCGGTCTGGCTCACCGACTGCGGCCACTGGACCCAGCAGGAGAAGCCCGCCGAGGTCAACGCCGCCCTGCTCGACTTCCTCGCCGACCTGCCCTGACCCGCCTCCGGGGACGGCGGCGGGGGCGGGCCCCCCCCCGGGGGGGCGGGCCCCCCCCCGGGGGGGGGGGGGGGGGCCCCACCCCCCCCCCCCCGCCCGGGCCCCGCCCCCCGGGGGCCCCCCCCCGCCCCCCGCCCCGCCGCGCCGGGGGGCGGCCCCCCCCGCCCCGCCCCGCCCCCCCCCCCCGGCCCCCCCCCCCCGGGGGGGGGGGGGGGGCCCCCCCCCCCCCGGGGGGGGCCGGGCCCCGCCGCTCGGTGGTCTCGCTGCGTCCCTACTGCCCCATCACGTAACGGACCGTCGGCCCGGTGGTCCAGCCACCGTCCACCGCCAGCTCGGCGCCGGTGATGTAGGACGCCTCGTCCGAGAGCAGGAAGACCGTCGCCGCCGCGATCTCCGGCGCCTCACCGACCCGGCCCATCGGCGTGTTCGGGTAGTTGCCCTCACCGCGCTCGATCCCCACCTGCGCCGTCATCGGCGTGTAGGTCATCCCCGGGTGCACGGAGTTGATCCGGATCCGGTCCACCCCCAGCTCCACCGCCCCGATCTTGCTCAGCCCGCGCACCGCCCACTTGGAGGCGCCGTAGCCGGCCGTCAGCGCCAGGCCCATCAGACCGGCCGCCGAGGAGATGTTGACGATCGAGCCGCCGCCGGCGTCCCGCAGCGCCGGGACCACGGTCTTCATCCCGATGAACACCCCGGTCAGGTTGATGTCGACCACCTTGCGGAAGTGCTCGACCGACTCGTCCACCAGGAAGCTGCCCGAGGAGATCCCGGCGTTGTTCACCAGCCCGTGCAGCCCGCCGAACTCCGCCACCGCGAAGGCGACCACGGCCGCCCACTCCTCCTCGGAGGTCACGTCGTGGTGGTGGTAGCGCACCTTCTCGCCCAACTCGGCGGCGGTGGCCCGGCCTTCCTCGTCCAGCACGTCGGTGATCACCACGTTGGCACCGGCCGCCACGGCCTGCCGGGCCGCCTCGGCGCCCAGGCCGCGCGCTCCGCCGGTGATCAGGACGGTCTTCCCGTTGAGCTGGGTCATGTCTGCTTGCTCCTTGCCATGGTGGTGCTCGGTACTCGGTGCTCCCGGTCGGCGGGGGTGGTGCCGACCGGTGTCTGTGGGTGGGTCAGTCCTCGGCGCCCGGCTCCGGGAGCGGAGCGGTGAGCATCGCCCCGGCCATCGCCACCAGATCCGCGAGGAACAGCGGCTCGGCCGTCAGCACCCGCTCCCCCGCCGCGAGTTGACGGGCCCGCTCGGCCAGTGCCGCGCCGATCAGGGTGAGCGTCAGGTCGATCCGCTCCAGCCGGATCGGCTCCGGCACGTCGAGCAGGGCCACCTCCAGCTCCCCGATCAGCCGCCAGTACCCGCCGCCCGCCAGGTGGGGGTGCGGCTCACGGGTCCGGATGCCGCTCCGGTGGCTGATCTGCGCCGCGATCCGCAGCCCGTTGCGCCCCGGCCCGGACCGCAGCTCCGCCGCCTCCGACGCCACCAGCGCCGCCAGCAGCTCGGACAGCGCCCGCCCCTCGGGCTCCGGCAGGATGCCGGCCAGCGAACGCTCGGCCCGCTCCTGCCGCTCCCGCATCACCGCGTCCAACAGCCCTTCACGCGAACCGAAGTGGTACTGCACGGCCGACGGGTTGGACTGCCCCGCCAACCTGACCACGTCACGCAACTGGGCGCCGTGCACCCCCTGTTCGGCGAACAGGTGGGCGGCAGCCCGGATCAGCAGCTCGCGGGTGGGCGTGCCACCCGCCGGAGTTCTCGGCATGCCACCACTGTAATGCTGACCATTATTAATGTCGAACGAAGAGACGGCCGGTGGGGCTCCGGGCGTCAGCCTCGGGGCCCCACCGGCCGGTCGGCTCAGCCCGTCAGTCGAGGCAGAACTCGTTCCCCTCGATGTCCCGCATCACGATGCAGGACTCGTTCTCCTCGTCGGCGTAGAGCACCACGTCACAGACCGCCCCGAGCGCCACCAGCCGGTCCCGCTCGGCCTCCAGCACCGCCAGCCGCTCCGCCCCGACCAGCCCGGTGCCGGCCCGCACGTCGACGTGCACCCGGTTCTTCGCGGTCTTCCCCTCCGGCACCGGCTGGAAGTAGAACCGCGGCCCCTCCCCCGACGGGTCGACAGCCGCCGACCAGGCCCCCGGCCCCGAGGCCGGCAGCGAACTCACGTACTCGTCCCAGGTGGCGAACCCCTCGGGTGTGGGCGGCGCGACGTAGCCGAGCACCTCGCGCCAGAAGCGGGCGACCCGCTCCGGCTCGGCGCAGTCGAACGTGATCTGGATCTTCCGGAGCGTGGCCATCCGGCCACCGTAGCAACAAGGATCACCCACGGCACCGGGATATCCGCCCGCCATCTGCCCCGACCCAGAACGCAGAGAAGCCCCCTGACGAATCGTCAGGGGGCTTCTCTTGAATGATTGTTCGGCGGCGTCCTACTCTCCCACAGGGTCCCCCCTGCAGTACCATCGGCGCTGTGAGGCTTAGCTTCCGGGTT
>NZ_JBIWFX010000016.1:0-15217 GCF_044763225.1 Kitasatospora sp. NPDC096147
GTTGACTTTTGGCACGCTGTTGAGTTCTCAAGGAACGGTGGCTTCCTTCGGTCTGCCTTCCGGCAGGCCCTCCGGGCGCTTCGTTCTTTCGTGTTTCCCAGCCTATCAGACGTTTTCCGCTCCGTTTCACCGGAGTTTCATCCATCTGACCTGCGTTTGTTCGCTGCTCTCGCGGCGACTCCGGAACTGTACGGCGATCGACGTCCCACAAGCAAATCGCCCCCGCCCGGCGGACCGGGCGGGGGCGACTGGCGCTTCGGGTCAGCGGACCTCGGTGATCTCCGGGCCGCGTGCGAAGGGGTCGAGCGAGACGTCCGCGAAGCGGGAGCCCGGCTCGCCCTCGACGACGCCCGCGCCGCCGTCGGCGACCATCTGGGCGTCCTCGGGGAGCTTGAGGACGATCGGGTCCCGGGGGGCCATCGGAGTCTCGCCCCGGACCACCACGGTCTGCAGGAAGACCTGCTCGAGGATGCCGGCCATCTCGGGCTGTACCGCCGCCTGGCCGGAAATGACGCCGCGCAGGAACCAGCGCGGGCCGTCGCAGCCGACGAAGCGGACCAGCTGGACGCCCTGGGTGCCGTCCGGGAGCTGGACCGGGACCTGGGCACGGAGGTGCCAGCCCAGCGGACCCTCCTCCTCCTCGACCACACCGCCCTGCTGGGTGATGCCGGTGGCGATCTCCTCGCGGACCTCGCCCCAGATGCCCTCGGACTTGGGGGCGGCGAACGCCTGCAGCTGGATGGCGCTGTTGCCCAGGACCAGGGTGGCGGCCACGATCGCGTCGCCGGCCACCTCCACCCGGAGCTCCATGCCCTCGACGCCGGGGATCAGCAGACCACCGAGGTCCACCCGGCCGTCCTGCGGGGTCTCCAGCTCGGAGACGTCCCAGGGGCCTTCCGGACGCGGGGCCGGCGGCAGGCCGACCCGGTCGGCGGGGTCGCTGATGTTCTCGCTCTCGGAGTCGGCGGAACCTTCGACGTCATCGGCCGTCTCGTCGGCGCTGATGGCGTCGTCGGCGAGCTGCTCGACAGCGTCCTCGCTCTTCTGGCGACGACGGAACACGGTCACTGTCCTTCCCGGTCCAAGACCGATGCGAATACCTGCTCGACTACTGCTCGGCTACTGCGCTGGCGCGGGCATGGTAACCCTGTCGTGACCTCCGGTCGACCCGAACCCGCCTTCTCCACGCGCCGAACCGGGAAGTTCGGCCACCTCGTGGAAGCGGGCCTTCTCGACCTGCTGGATGACCAGCTGGGCAATCCGGTCCCCCCGGCGGAACGTGACGGTCTCGCGGGGGTCCAGGTTGACCACGATCACCTTGATCTCACCACGGTACCCGGCGTCGACCGTCCCCGGGGCGTTCACCAAGGCAACGCCGCAGCGGACCGCGAGGCCGGAACGCGGGTGCACGAAGGCGGCGTAGCCGTCGGGCAGGGCGAGCGCGATGCCGGTCGGCAGCAGGATCCGCTCACCGGGGGCGAGTTCGGCGTCCACGGTGGTCCGCAGGTCGGCACCGGCGTCGCCGGGGTGCTCGTACGCGGGCAGCGGGATCTCCGGGTCGATCCTGGTGATCAGGATGTCCACCGGCTCGCGGGGGGTGGTGCTCACGGGTTCACCTCAAAGGCTCGGGCGCGCTTCAACAGGTCCTGGTCGTCCATGACCTTCTCGATGTCCTCGGGACGACCGTGCGTGGTGAAGTGTTCCAGCTTCACCTGGATGAAGAGTGCCTGGGCGCGGATCGCGACCGGCCCGTCCGGCCCGCCGATCCGGCCCTCGGCGGCGCTGTAGATCTTCCGGCCGTGCACACCGGTGACCCAGGCGCGGATGTGCAGCACCGAGTCGACGGGCACCGGGCGGACGAAGTCGCTCTCCAGCCGGCCGGTGACGGCAGGGGCGTGCAGCAGCCAGTTGAGGGTGCCCATGGTCTCGTCCATGGCGGTCATCAGCATGCCGCCGTGGGCCAGGCCGGGGCCGCCTTGGTGCTCCGGGCGGACGGTGAACTCGGCGGTGACGTCCAGGCCTTCGCCGGCCACCGCGTCGATCCGCAGGCCCTGCGGGTGCTGCGGACCGCAGCCGAAGCAGTGCTCGTAGTGCGAGCCGAGGCGGGTGCCGGGTGCGGGCGCCCCGGGGGCCCGGGGCGGCAGCACGGCGTCGGCGGGCGGAGTGGTGGGCGGCAGCGCCACCGGGGCGGGCAGTGCGGCGGCGGAGAGGCCGGTGGGGGTGTCGGTGGGGGTGTCGGTGGAGGCGTTCACGCCCGCGACCCTACCGGCGGGTAGCTTCCGGCGCACCGGTCGTCCGGACCGCGGGCACGGTCGGTGCGGGGCACCGCCTCCGCGGCCCGGGGCGGGGCACCCCGGGGCCGGAGCGGGCGTCAGCGCACCCACAATGGAGGCATGTACGACGAACGCCTCACCGTCCCCCGCAGCTGGTGGCTGCTGCCCGTCGCGCTCGGCCTCACGCTGGGCCTGATCATGATCCGGTTCGACGCGGTCGCGGCGCTGATCGCGCTGGTGATCGGCGTGGTCGCCGGGGCCGCCGCGCTGAGCAGTTACGGCTCGGTCCGGATCCGGGTCGTGCAGGGCTCCCTGGTGGCCGGGCAGGCCCGGATCCCCGCCGAGGCGCTGGGCACCGCGCACGTGCTGAACCCGGCCGAGACGGCCGCCTGGCGGACCAGCAAGGCGGACCCCCGTGCGTTCATGCTGCTGCGCAGCTACGTGCCGACGGCCCTGCGGGTCGAGGTGACCGACCCGACCGACCCGACGCCGTACGTCTACCTGTCCACCCGCTCCCCGCAGCGGCTGGCCGATGCGCTGGCCGACGCCCGCCGGGTGGGCCGCACCAAGTAGCCCCGCAGGCCGCAGGGCCGGGTCCACGGCCCTGCAAGCCACCTGCGGAACGACGGAGGGACGGCTCCGCGTGGTGTCACGCGGGACCGTCCCTGTGTTCCGTCGCTGCCGCTCGGCCGGACGGACCGGCCGGGCGTCGGTGCGGGCGCAGCCGCCGGAGCGGCCACTGCTGCTGCCTCCGGCCCTGCTGCCCAGGGCCGGGCGGGGTGGTGTGCCGGGCCGACGGTGTCCGTCGGGCCGCGGCCGTTCCCGCCGAGGCTCAGGCGCCGCAGTCCACGCAGATCGGCTGGCCGTTCTTCTCGCCGGCCAGCTGGCTGCGGTGGTGCACCAGGAAGCAGCTCATGCAGGTGAACTCGTCGGCCTGGCGCGGCAGCACCCGGACCGAGAGCTCCTCGTTGGACAGGTCGGCGCCGGGCAGCTCCAGGCCCTCGTTGGCGTCGAACTCGTCGACGTCCACCGAGCTGCCGGACTTCTCGTTCCGGCGAGCCTTGAGCTCCTCGATGCTGTCTTCGTTGACGTCGTCGTCAGTCTTGCGCGGGGTGTCGTAGTCCGTTGCCATGTTCGCTCTCCCCCTTTGGGTGTGTGCGGGTATCTCCAGCGCACGTAACGCATGGGGGGCCGGTCTTGTGCCCGACCCGAGGGCGAGATTTTGCCTTACTTCAAGCCCTGTTACTCAATCGACATCCACTAACGGCCCCGTCGGAGGCCTCCGGAGGGGCCTCGGAGGGTTCACGGAGAGCGGTCGGCCCAGGTCCGCCACGGCACTCGGGCCGACACGCTGTGTAGCCACCCCGGAGGGGGTGATCCGCCAACTCACCTGCGGCGGTACGATTCTGACGACACGTCGACAATCCCGACCGCCGCCCCGCGCGTCACCGTGCGCAGTCGTTTCACCCGGATCGGTGATCACCAAGAGAGATCATCCGAACGGGTCGGACCGGCTGATGTGATATCCGTCACTGTCTGAACTTTTCGGGCAAAACCCGCAGAATCCACCTGCCCGACGGCTACTTCCGAGCGGCTGCGGCGGCCCGGCGGGCGAGCAGGGCGGCCTGTCGCTCGTCGAACTTGGTGGCCTGCGCGTCCAGACCGTCCAGGAAGGCGCCGAGCTGCTGCTGGGCCAGCAGGCCCTCCGGTCCGAGGCCCCCGAGCTCCATCACCTTCAGGTGGCGCAGCACGGGCTGCAGCACGTCGTCGTGGTGGATCCGCAGGTTGTAGACGCCGCCGATGGCGATCTGGGCGGCCGCCCGCTCGAAGCCGGGGATGCCGTGGCCGGGCATGCGGAAGTCGGTCACCACGTCGGCGATGGCCCGCATGGCCTGGTCGGGAGCGATCTCCAGGGCGGCCTTGAGCAGGTTCCGGTAGAAGACCATGTGCAGGTTCTCGTCGTTGGCGATCTTCGCCAGCAGCTGGTCGCAGAGCGGGTCGCCGGCGTACTTGCCGGTGTTCCGGTGCGAGATCCGGGTCGCCAACTCCTGGAAGGCCACGTAGGCCACCGAGTGCAGCATGCTGTGCGCGTTGTCGGACTCGAAGCCCTCCGACATGTGCGACATCCGGGCCCGCTCCAGCTCCACCGGATCGACCGCACGGGTGGCCAGCAGGTAGTCGCGAATGGCTATGCCGTGCCGGCCCTCCTCCGCCGTCCAGCGGTGCACCCAGGTGCCCCACGCGCCCTCACGGCCGAACATGCTGGCGATCTCGTGGTGGTAGCTGGGGAGGTTGTCCTCGGTCAGCAGGTTGACCACCAGCGAGACCCGGCCCAGCGGGGTCACCTGCGACTGGTCCAGGGCCCACGCCTCGCCCCCCAGCACGCCGTCGAAGTCCCGGCCCTGGCTCCAGGGCACGAACTCGTGCGGCATCCACTCCTTGGCCACCTTCAGGTGCCGGTTCAGCTCGGTCTCCACGACCTCTTCGAGCGCCATGATCAGTCGCGCGTCGGTCCAGCCGGTGGTGGCGAGCGGGGCGGCGGCGGGCGCGGGGACGGTGCGCTGCTCGGGTGCGATGGTCACGGCTGTGCTCCTGACGGGCGGGCAGGGACGACGGCGGTCGCGGTGGGGACCAGCTGGCTGCGACCCACCTTACGGCTGCGTAGGTTACGACACCGTAAGTTCTTCCGGCAGCAAAAGACAAGCCGCCCCCGCCAGGGCATATGTCGGCTGACTTGCCTGGCGGGGGCGGCTGTTGGGCGCGGCGGGACGTTCCGCACTGCTCCGGGCACGGAGCGGTGCGGCGGGACCGGGCCGGTGACGTGCGGGCGGGTGGGCGTACGGGCCTGCGTGCGTACGGGCGGGTGGGCGTACGGGCGGCGGAGGTCAGACTCCCGGGATCCGGACCCGGATGGTCAGGCCTCCCCCCGGGCGCGCGGTGGCCTCGATGGCGCCACCGTGCGCCCGGACCACCGAACGGACGATGGAGAGGCCGAGACCGACCCCCTTGTCGCTCCTGGTCCGGTCCGCGCCCTTGACCCGGCGGAACGGCTCGAAGATGTGCTCCAGCTCGTACCCGGGCACCACCGGCCCGGTGTTGCTGACGGTCAGCTCTCCCCCGCCGCCCGGGGCCGGGGCGCTGGTGATCTCCACCCAGCCGCCGGGGGTGTTGTAGCGGATGCCGTTCTGCAGCAGGTTGAGCGCGATCCGCTCCAGCAGCACGCCGTTCCCGCCGACCACGGCCGGGTGCAGCTCGGAGCGGACCTCCACCTCGCGGCCGGCCGCCTCCGGCTTGGTCACCTCGACGGCCCGCTGGGCCACCTCGGCGAGCTCGACCGGGCGGCGCTCGGTCAGTTCGTTGTCACTGCGGGCCAGCAGCAGCAGGCCCTCGACCAGTTGCTCGCTGCGCTCGTTGGTGGCCAGCAGGGTCTTGCCGAGCTGCTGGAGGTCGGGCGAGGCGCCCGGATCGGAGAGCTGGACCTCCAGCAGGGTGCGGTTGATCGCCAGCGGGGTGCGTAGCTCGTGCGAGGCGTTGGCGACGAACCTGCGCTGCGAGTCGAAGGCGCGGTCCAACCGTTCGAGCATGTCGTCGAAGGTGTCGGCGAGCTCCTTGAGCTCGTCGTCCGGGCCGTCCATGTCGATCCGGCGGTGCAGGTCGGAGCCGGCCACCTCACGGGCGGTCCGGGTGATCCGGTTGAGCGGGTGGAGCACCCGGCCGGCCAGCGCGTAGCCGAGGATGAAGGCGATCACGGCCAGGCAGACCATCACGGTCAGGGACTTGCGCAGCAGGGTGGTGAGCGAGGCGTCGGCCTCGCTGCGCTGGTACTCCTGGATCGCCTGGTTGAAGTTGTCCCCCGCGACCCTGGTGCCGTTCGGCATGGTGACGTACATGTCCGGGGCCAGCACCAGGCGCGGCAGCGAGGCGTCGTGGAACGCCTGCTGGACGAAGTAGTACATCAGCAGCAGCAGCACCACTCCGGCGGTCAGGAACATCCCGCCGTAGAGCAGGGTGAGCCGGATCCGGATGGTCGGGCGCAGCTGGAGCCAGCCGAAGACGCCGCCCAGCACCTCCTGGGGCTGCTCCTGCGGGGCGGCCAGCGGCGGTCGGGTCGGGCGTGGCGGCACCGGGGTGCCTCCGGGCGCGCCGGAGGCCCCGCCGGGTGGGGGCGGGGTGGTCATGGGTGTCCTCTCGGGGATGGCCCCTGGCGGGTGTTGAGGGGGGCTCAGATCCGGTAACCGGAGCCGGGCACGGTGACGATGACGGCCGGGTCGCCGAGCTTGCGGCGCAGGGTCATCACGGTCACCCGGACCACGTTGGTGAACGGGTCGGTGTGCTCGTCCCAGGCCTTCTCCAGCAGTTGCTCGGCCGAGACCACCGCGCCGCCGGCCCGCATCAGGACCTCCAGCACGGCGAACTCCTTGGGCGCCAGCTGGATCGGCCGGTCGTCCCGGAGCACCTCGCGGCGGCCCGGGTCCAGCGAGATGCCGGCCCGCTCCAGCACCGGCGGCAGCGGCACCGTCGCCCGGCGGCCGAGCGCCCGGACCCGGGCCACCAGCTCGCTGAAGGCGAAGGGCTTGGGCAGGTAGTCGTCGGCGCCGATCTCCAGGCCCTCGACCCGGTCGCTGATGTCGCCGGAGGCGGTCAGCATGATCACCCGGGTGGCCAGGCCCTGCTCGACGATGCTGCGGCAGACGTCGTCACCGTGCACCAGCGGCAGGTCGCGGTCGAGCACCACCACGTCGTAGTCGTTGACCCCGATGCGCTGGAGCGCGGCCTCCCCGTCGTAGACCACGTCGACGGCCATCGCCTCCCGGCGCAGGCCGGTGGCCACTGCTTCGGCGAGCAGCTGCTCGTCCTCCACGACGAGAACCCGCACGGTCGTTGTCCCTTCTCCGACTTGACTGCGGCCGACCGTGCTGGAGCCCGAGCGGGCCGTGGTGCGGCCGGGCGCGGACTTCCGACCTGGGTCCCTACCGCGCCAGTGGCGGTGGGGACGGGCACAGCGGTCCGACGGTGTCCCCATCCTGCCTGGTGTGGCGGTAAAGCAGCGATAAGCCGTGACGCGTCAGGTCGTACGGGCGCCGGTACGGACTGTGACGCGGGCAACTTTCCGGCCGTGTCAGGTTTCCCGCCGTCCGGGGCGGGGAGTAAGGCTGCACACCCACGATCGGGTCGAGCGCCGATCGTGGTCACCACCCGCCGTGCGTTCATCCGCACCGGTCCGGGTTTCGGAGTCGCATCGGACGGCCGCAGGCCGCGTCGCACCAGCCGGGGGAGCAGGGAGCCCTGGCTGGGGCGTTTCCGTTGGCGCCGTCACCCGGTCGGGGAACGCCGGACCGTGCCCGTCCGACACCGTAAGGGGGCCCGAATGGACGCCTTCACCGCCGGGATCATCCAGCGCATAAAGAGCGCCGAGGAAGACCTGCACCGTGCCATCGCTTCCGGCGACGAGTTCCTCGCCGAGGTCGAGCAGTCCGAGCTGGACGACCTGCGCCGGCTCGCCGCCGAACACGGCGTCGACCCGGTGCAGGAGCTGCACCGGACCGCCGCCTGACCCTCAGCACCACCCGTACTGCCCGAGCCCTGGCGCCCCCCGTGTGCCAGGGCTTCGTGCTGCCCCGGCACCGGAGGGACGGCGTCAGGCCCCGAGCTCGGCCAGCCGGGCGGTGAGCCGCTCGAAGGTGGCCGGGGGCGCGGCCACGGTCAGCCCGTCGCCGGCCGGCTCGCCGGGGCGGCCACCGGAGAGCCCGCCGGCCTCGGCGACCAGCAGGAGCCCGGCGGCCCGGTCCCAGGGGTGCAGGCCGCGCTCGTAGAACCCGTCCAGCCGGCCCGCCGCCAGGTCGCAGAGGTCGACGGCGGCGGCGCCGCCCCGGCGGATGTCGCGGACCTCGGGCAGCAGGCCGAGCAGCACCCGGGCCTGCTCCTCGCGGACCTCCCGCACGTAGTTGAAGCCGGTGGAGACCAGGGCCTGGCCCCACGGCGGCGCCGGACGGCAGCGGATCGGAGCGCCGTCCAGGTACGCGCCCCGGCCGAGCACCGCGTGGAACAGCTCGCCCCGGGCCGGCACCGCCACCACCCCGACCACCGCCCGGCCGTCCAGCTCGGCCGCCACGCTGACGCCCCAGGAGGGCAGCCCGTACAGGTAGTTGACGGTCCCGTCGAGCGGGTCGACCACCCAGCGCACCCCGCTGGTGCCGGGACGGTCGGCGCCCTCCTCGCCGAGGTAGCCGTCCTGCGGGCGGCGGCGGCCGATCAGCTCCAGGACAAGCTTCTCGGAGGCGAGGTCCATCTCGGTCACCACGTCCACCGGGCTGCTCTTGGTGGCGGCCACCCCGAGGTCGGCCGGGCGGCCCTCGCGCAGCAGGGCGCCGGCCTCGGCTGCGGCCTCCAGCGCGACGTCGAGGAGTTCGTCCAGCAGGGCGGGATCGGGCACGGGGTTTCCTTCCGGCGGGCGGTCGGTTGACGGGCAGTCGGTTGACGGGCAGTCGGGTGACGAGGCGTCGGGTGACACCCCGTCAGGTCAGTGCTGGGCGGCGGCCGGTCGCGGGGCGCGCGGGTTGGGGCAGCAGGCCACGGCGCAGACGTCGTGGCTGGGGCCGAGCGCCCCGAGCGCGCACCGCTCGGGGCGGTCGCCGCGCTCCGCCGCCGCGCGCTCCAGCACCAGCTCGCGGACGGCGGCGGTGAAGCGCGGGTCGGCGCCGACCGTGGCGGCCCGGGTGACCGGCAGCTCCAGCTCGGCGGCCTTGGCGGTGGCCTCGGTGTCGAGGTCGTACTTGACCTCCATGTGGTCGGAGACGAAGCCGATCGGCACCATCACGGCGGCCGGCGCGCCGGCCTCCTTCAGGGCCTCCAGGTGGTCGCAGACGTCCGGCTCCAGCCACGGGACGTGGGGCGCGCCGCTGCGGCTCTGGTAGACCAGCTCCCACGGCCGGCTCGTCCCGGTCCGCTCGGCCACCGCCCCGGCGACCAGCCTGGCCACCTCCAGGTGCTGGGCCACGTACGCGCCGCCGGGCTCGCCCCGGGCCGGGTCGTCGGGGGCGCCGGAGGACTCGGCCATCGCGTCCGGGATGGAGTGGGTGGTGAAGGTCAGGTGGGCGCCCTCGCGCACCCCGTCGGGCAGCGCCGCGAGGGCGGCCAGGGTGGCGTCCACCATCGGCTCGACGAAGCCGGGGTGGTTGTAGAAGTGGCGCAGCTTGTCCACCGTGAGACCGGTGACGCCCTCGCCTTCCAGGGTGGCCAGCGCGTCGGCCAGGTTCTCCCGGTACTGGCGGCAGCCGGAGTACCCGGCGTAGGCGCTGGTGGCCAGCACCAGCGCCCGGCGGTGGCCGTCGGCGGCCAGCTCGCGCAGGGTGTCGGTGAGGTAGGGGGCCCAGTTCCGGTTGCCCCAGTAGACCGGGAGGTCGAGGCCGTGCTCGGCGAAGTCCTTGCGGAGCGCGGCCAGCAGCTCCCGGTTCTGCTCGTTGATCGGGCTGACCCCGCCGAACAGGAAGTAGTGCTTGCCGACCTCGGCCAGCCGCTCCTTCGGGATGCCGCGGCCCCGGGTGACGTTCTCCAGGAACGGCACCACGTCCTCGGGGGCCTCCGGGCCGCCGAAGGAGAGCAGCAGCAGGGCGTCGTACGGGGCCGGGCCGGAGCCGGGCGTGAGGGTGCGCGAGTCGGGCATGGCACCGATCCTGCCACCAACGGCACCGCTTCCCGCCGTAGGTCCACAGAACGGAAATATCGGTTGCCCGGACTCGTAAGCTGTGTATACGAGCCGTGTTCCTTACCCCCACCACAGCGGAGCTCCCCCGTGCTGTCCAGCTACCGCCAGATCTTCGCCGCCCCCGGCACCCTGGCCTTCTCGTTCTTCGGGTTCATAGCCCGGATGCCGATCTCGATGACCGGCATCGGCATCATCACCATGCTGTCCCAGCTGCGCGGCTCCTACGCCCTGGCCAGCGCGGTCTCCGCCGCCATGGCGGTCTCGGCGGCGGTGCTGGGCCCGCAGGTCTCCCGGCTGGTCGACCGGTACGGGCAGCGGAGGATCACCCTGCCTGCCACCGCCGTCACCGTCGCCGCCGCCGTGGTCCTGCTGCTGCTGGCCCGGGCCGGGGCGCCCAGCTGGACGCTCTTCCTGCCCGCCGTCGGGATGGGCGTGATGCCCAGCGCCGGCTCGATGGTCCGGGCCCGCTGGGCCAATCTCTACAGCTCCGCCCCGCCCAAGCTGCACACCGCGTACTCCTTCGAGGCGGTGGTGGACGAGCTCTGCTTCATCATCGGCCCGATCCTCTCCGTCACGCTGGCCACCAGTGTCTTCCCGGAGGCCGGCGTGCTGCTGGCCGGGGTGTTCCTGCTGGTCGGCGTGGTGCTGTTCACCGCCCAGCGGCGGACCGAGCCGCCGGTGCGGCCGGAGGAGCACCGGGCCGGGCGGTCGGCGATCTTCTCCAAGGGCCTCCAGGTGCTGGTAGCCACCTTCGTGGCGACCGGCGCGGTGTTCGGCTCGGTCGAGGTGGTCACGCTGGCCTACGCCGAGGCCGAGGGCCACAAGAGCCTGACCGGCGTGGTGCTGGCGATCTACGCGCTCGGCTCCTGCCTGGCCGGCGTGGTGTTCGGCACGCTGAAGCTGACCGGCTCGATGGCCACCCGCTTCCTGGTCGGGGTCGCGCTGATGGCGGGCAGCATGGTGCCGCTGGTGGTGGTCGGCTCACTGGTGCACGGCACCGCCGGGCTGATCGCGATCAGCGCCGCGCTCTTCGTGGCCGGCATCTCCATCTCGCCCACCCTGATCACCGCGATGGCCCTGGTCGAGCGACTGGTACCGGCCGCCCAGCTGACCGAGGGGATGACCTGGACCACCACCGGCCTGGCCCTGGGCGTGGCGCTCGGCTCCTCGGCCGGCGGTCTGGTGGTGGACGCGGCCGGCGCCTCGGCCGGGTACTGGGTGCCGGTGGCCTCCGCCGTCTTCGGCGCGCTGGTCGCCCTCGGCGGGGTGGCCCGGCTGCGGGCCGGGCTGGTCACCTCGGAGGAGCGGCAGCAGCCGGTGGCGGTCTGACCCGCCGTCAGCGGCGCTCCCGGACGGCCCGCCCGATGATCGCCGGGCTGCCCCGGACCCCTGTTTTCCGGCGCCCTCGGCGACTACGCTCCCCCTACCCACCGGTACGGAGCGGGCCGAGGCCCGGAGCGGAGGCACCCCCATGCCCCAGGGCACCTGGCGGAACTGGGCCGGCAACCAGAGCGCCCGGCCGAGCCGGACCGCGACGCCGCGCTCGGTCGAGGAGCTCTCGGCCCTGATCGGCCACGCCGCCGAGCAGGGCCGGACGGTGAAGGCGGTCGGCTCCGGCCACTCCTTCACCTCGATCGCCTCCGCCGGGGAGGGCCTGCTGATCCACCCCCACGGGCTGACCGCGCTGCGGGAGATCGACCGCGAGGCCGGCACCGTCACCGTCGAGTCCGGCTTCCCGCTGTCGCAGCTGAACCGGACCCTGGAGGCGGCCGGCCTCTCGCTGACCAACATGGGCGACATCGAGGTGCAGACCGTCGCCGGGGCCACCAGTACCGGCACCCACGGCACCGGCCGGGACTCCGGCTCGCTGGCCGCCCAGCTGCGGGCGGTGGAGATCGTGCTGGCGGACGGCTCGGTGCAGCACTGCTCGGAGGGGCAGAACCCGGAGCTGTACCAGGGCGCCCGGCTCGGCCTCGGCGCGCTCGGCGTGGTCAGCGCGCTGACCTTCGCGGTGGAGCCGCTCTTCCTGCTCACCGCGCACGAGCGGCCGATGGGCTTCGAGGAGGTGCTCGGCTCCTTCGAGGAGCTGGCCGCCGTGAACGAGCACTTCGAGTTCTACTGGTTCCCGCACACCGACCGCTGCTCGGTGAAGCGGAACAACCGCAGCCAGGGCCCGGCCGCCCCGCTGCCCGCTTTCAAAGCCTGGCTGGACGACGACTTCCTGTCCAACACGGTCTGGGAGGGCGCCTGCCGGATCGGCCGCCGCTTCCCCGGCACCATCCCGTCCATCGCCCAGCTCGCCAGCCGCGCCTGGTCCGAGCGGACCTACACGGACGTGGCGTACAAGGTGTACACCAGCCCGCGCACGGTGCGCTTCATCGAGATGGAGTACGCCGTCCCGCGCGCGGCGGCCACCACCGTGCTGCGCGAGCTGAAGGCGCTGGTCGAGCGCTCCGACTGGCGGATCAGCTTCCCGGTGGAGGTCCGGGTGGCACCGGCCGACGACCTCTGGCTCTCCACCGCGAACGGCCGGGACAGCGTCTACATAGCCGTCCACCTCTACCGGGGCACCCACGAGCAGGGCTACTTCACCGAGGTGGAGCGGCTGATGACCGCCCATCAGGGCCGGCCGCACTGGGGGAAGCTGCACACCCGGGACGCCGAGTACCTGGCCTCGGTCTACCCGCGCTTCGGCGACTTCACCGCGCTGCGCGACAAGGTCGACCCGGGCCGGCTGTTCGCCAACGACTACCTCCGCCGGGTGCTCGGGGACTGACGGTCGGTCAGGGCGAGGGGGTCCCGGACGGCGGGACGGCCGCCGGCTCCCCGGCCGGAGCGGAGGGCGTCGCAGTGGCGGTCGGGGTCGGCGTCGGCTTCGGGCTGGACGACGGACTCGGGCTGGGGCTGGGCGTGGGACTCGGGCTCGGCGACGGGCTCCCCGACGGCGAGGAGGACGGGGAGGACGAGGGCGAGGAGGACGGAGCGTCCGACGGCGCCCCGGACGGCGTCCCCGACGGGCCGGGCTGCTCCTTCCCGTCCGACGAGGTGTCAGGAGCGGGCGCCGGCTTCTGCACCGTCCCGCCGAAGGAGGTGCCCGTGCCCTGCTCGCCCTTGACGGTGGCCGCCACCGGCTTCCCGGTGACCAGCTCGAAGGTCACGATCGGCACCATGGCCAGCACGAACACCAGGCCGGAGGCCGCCAGGTAGGTCTTCCAGGTCCAACGGCGCTTGGCCCGCACCGTGGTCGGCTCGTTCCACTCCTGCGACAGCCCGGTGGTCGAGGGCAGCTCTGGGGCGCCGGTCGGTCCGGTCCGCTTCGGCACCTGGGTACGGTCCACGACCTGACGGAGTTGCTCCCCGCCGCGCCGGAACCAGTGCTGGAACACCGCGCTCCCCGTGGTGGCGCCGATCGAGACCACTGCCGCGCCGAGGATGGTGCCGTAGACGCCGAGCTCGGACGCGAGCAGCGCGCCGACGATCGTCGCGAGCGCGCTCGCGGCCACCTGAGCCACGCTCAGGTCGATCCGCCGTCGCTCCCCGTCCGGCCTCTCGACCCGCTCGGACATGGCCTGTTCGGTGCGCTGCTGGGGCATCAACATCCCTCGGTCGGTACGCCTGGTCATCCGGAAAAGTCCCTCCATCTTGCACAAAGGAGGACACAAGGGGCGAAACCCTGGTTCTGGGTGGCCGATATATGTGAAGATGATCACCGCGCACTGACCGACCGTCGGCCATGGGAGTGCCCACCCTTGAGATTCCCCTGAATCGGGGGAGACTTGAGCGGCGAGCCGCCCCTCCGGATGCCACGAATGGAGTACTGTTCGTGGAGCCTGAGCCTTCGGTCATCAGTGTCGGCAGTCCACCGGACAACGGCCGGAGCACCCGGGCGCGACGTCGACCGGCGACGTGGCAAACAGGCAACCGTGCCACAACGGTGCGTCAGGGCCCAAGCCCGACACGCCGAGTAACTCTGCAAGGTTGTGGCCAGTCGTGAGTGGGCAGGCCACACTCAGTACGGGAGCAGCGACGCAGGTGACGTCGGCAGGCACCACCCGGGAGGTAACCGTGCCCGAACTGCGCGTCGTGGCCGTCAGCAACGACGGCACACGGCTGGTGCTCAAGGCTGCCGACAGCACGGAGTACACCCTCCCCATCGACGAGCGGCTGCGCGCCGCGATCCGTGGGGACCGGCCGCGCCTCGGCCAGATCGAGATCGAGGTCGAGAGCCACCTCCGCCCCCGTGACATCCAGGCGCGGATACGAGCCGGTGCCTCCGCTGAGGAGGTCGCGCAGGCTGCCGGCATCTCGGTGGACCGGGTGCGCCGCTTCGAGGGCCCGGTGCTGGCCGAGCGCGCGTTCATGGCCGAGCGCGCCCGCAAGACCGCGATCCGCCGGCACGGCGAGACCACCGGTCCGCAGCTCGGCGAGGCGGTGGCCGAGCGCCTCGCACTGCGCGGGGCCGAGAAGGACACCGAGCGCTGGGACTCCTGGCGGCGCGACGACGGCACCTGGGAGGTCATCCTCTCCTACCGGGCCGACGGCGAGGGCCGGAGCGCCGGCTGGACCTACGACCCGCCGCGGCGGCTGGTGCAGCCGAACGACGACGAAGCGCGGGCGCTGATCGGCGAGAACGTGGAGCGGGACGAGGACTCCGTCTTCCCGTTCATCCCGCGGATCGCCCGGCTGCCCCAGGACCGTCCGGCCCGCCCGATGATCGAGCGGCCCTCGCCCGACCGGATCATGGCCCGGGAGGTGCGCGAGGTCCGGGAGGTCACCGCGACGGCGGCCACCGCGGAGAGCCGGGACTCGCTGACCAGCCTGCTCGACGTGGTGCCGGCCTACGTGCCCGCCATCGAGCCGGTGACCACGGTCGAGAGCCAGCCGGACGAGGTCGAGGAGGCCGCCCCGGCGGCCAGTGTCGGAGCCGGTTCGGCGTACGCGGACATCCTGATGCCCCGGGCGGTCGCGCCGCACCGGGAGCGGCTGGTCGGCACCACCGACCGGCAGGCCGAGGCGGACGGGGTCCGGCCCGGGCGCCGGGCCACGGTGCCGAGCTGGGACGAGATCGTCTTCGGTTCGCGCCGCAAGAAGCAGGAGTGACCGGCCGTCAGGCCGGATGATCCGGACGGGGGGGGGGGGGGGCCGCCGGCCCCCCCCCCCCCCCCACCCCCCCGGGGCGCGCCACCGGGAGCGCCAAGCTAGCACCCCGCCCCGGCCCCGGAGGACGGGCCGGCGGGCC
>NZ_JBIWFX010000016.1:15224-98820 GCF_044763225.1 Kitasatospora sp. NPDC096147
GCGGGGGGGGGGGGGGGGGGGGGGGGGGGGGGGGGGGGGGGGGGGGGGGGGGGGGGCCGCCCCCCCCCCCCCCCCCCGCTTCTCAGGGCGCTTCTCGGGGCCGCTTTCTCAGGCGCCGGTCTCGGCCGGATTGGCCGGGTCGGCGGACCACTCGCTCCAGGAGCCCGGGTAGAGCGCGGCCCCCGGGTGGCCGGCCACGGTGAGGGCGAGCAGTTCGTGCGCGGCGGTGACGCCGGAGCCGCAGTAGACCGCGACCTCGGTCGAGTCCTTCACCCCGAGCGCGGCGAACCGCTCGGCCAGCTCGGCGGCCGGACGGAACCGGCCGTCGGCGGCCAGGTTCTCGGTGGTCGGGGCGGAGACCGCACCGGGGATGTGCCCGGCCCTCGGGTCGACCGGCTCCACCTCGCCCCGGTACCGCTCCCCCGCCCGGGCGTCCAACAGCAGCCCGGTGCGGGCGAGTTCGGCGGCCCCGGCGGCGTCCACGGTGGGCAGCGCACCCGGCTCGGGCACGAAGTCGCCGCCGCCGTCCTGCGGGGTCGTGAAGTCGAGCGGCCGACCGGCCGCGGTCCAGGCGGCCAGACCGCCGTCCAACACCCGGACGTCCCGGTGGCCGGCCCAGCGCAGCAGCCACCAGGCCCGGGCGGCCGAGGTGGCCGGGCCCGCGTCGTAGACCACCACCGGCCGGTCGGCCCGCACCCCGGCGCGGCGCAGCGCGGCGGCGAGGACCTCGGTGTCGGGCAGCGGGTGGCGCCCGCCCGCGCCGGGCGGGGAGGCCAACTCCCGGTCCAGGTCGAGGTAGTGGGCACCGGGCAGGTGGCCGGCCGCGTACTCCTCGGCGCCGGGCGGGCCGCCCAGGGCCCAGCGGACGTCCAGCAGCGCGGGCGGGGTGGCGGCGTCGAGGGCGGCGGCCAGCTCCGCGACGTCGATCAGGGGGGAAGGGGCGCTCATGCACGCCATTCTTCCTCCGAAACTCCCTCCTTTGTACGGTCTTTGCGCGGCTCGCCGGGGCATGTGTACCCCGAGTCCGCCCTCGCGGTGGAACCATTCCCCTGCGACCGGAGCACTCCGAGGAGGACCGCCATGACCGCGGTGAAGGCCCGACTTGCCCAGGGCACGCCCTGCTGGGTGAGCCTGATGACGAGTGATCCGGAGGGCGCGCAGGAGTTCTACCGCGCCCTGCTGGGTTGGGAGTTCGAGCCCGGACCGGCCCAGTTCGGCGGCTACGTGCGGGCCACCCTGGGCGGTGCCCGGGTGGCCGGGCTGGGGGCCACGCCGCCCGGCTCCGGGCACGGCGTGGAGTGGACCACCTACTTCGCGGTGGACCACGCGGACGAGGTGGCCCAGCGGATCCGGGAGTGCGGCGGCACCGTCGCGGTCGGGCCGGTGCAGGCCGAGCGGGCCGGGCGGGTGGCGATCGCCTCGGACGTCACGGGCGCGGTGTTCGGCCTCTGGCAGGGCGAGGAGCACACCGGGTGGGAGCTGGTCGGCGTGCCGGGCGCCCCGGCCCGGGTGGAGCTGGTGACGGCCGACCGGGAGGGCGCCGGGTACTTCTACGACGCGGTCTTCGGGGCCGGGCCGGAGCGGACCCTGCGGGGCGGCGAGGAGCTGCGGGACGGGCCGCCGCGCTGGCGGGTGCACTTCGGCGTCACCGACCCGGACCTGGCGGCCCGGGAGACCGAGCGGCTGGGCGGGCGGGTGCTGGTCGCCCCGCACGACACCGGGCACGGCCGGGTGGCCCGGCTGGCGGATCCGCAGGGCGCCCGGTTCTCGGTGGTCGCGGTCCCCTGACGGGGCGGTGACTCCGGAGGCCGTTCGCGGTGGGCACGACCCGCCACCGGATGCCGTCGGGTCGGCACGACCCGGCACCGGAGGCCGCCAGGTGCCGCCTCACGCCACTGCCGGGCTGAGTCACCGTCAGGGGGTCGGCTCAGGAAGGCTGTTGCTGCGCCGCACCGGTCTCGCCGAACGGCAGCACGTCCGGCGAGAGCACCGAGGCCCGGGCGGTGGCGGCGGTGAGCCGACGCCGGTGGTGGCGGCGGCAGAGCACCTCGTAGCCGACCTCGGCCTCGTTCTTGGCGATGTCGCCGACCACCACCTGGGCGCCCTCGACCACCATCACGCCGCCGACCGTGCGGGCGTTGTGGGTGGCCCGGGCGCCGCACCAGCAGAGCGCCTCGACCTGGAGCACCTCGACCCGGTCGGCCAGCTCGATCAGGCGCTGCGAGCCGGGGAACAGCCGGGTGCGGAAGTCGGTGGTGATGCCGAAGGTGAAGACGTCGATGGAGAGTTCGTCCACCACCCGGGCCAGCTGGTCGACCTGCTCGGCGGTGTAGAAGTTGGCCTCGTCGCAGATCAGGTAGTCGACCTTGCCGCCGGCCGAGAGCAGCTGCACCACGTGCGCGTGGAAGTCGAAGCCGTCGGTCACCTCCTCGGCGTGGGCCCGCAGGCCCAGCCGGCTGGAGATGGTGGAGGCGCCGGCCCGGTCGTGCTTGGAGAAGATGATGCCCCGTCGGCCCCGGGCGGCGTGGTTGTGGTCGAGTTGGAGCGCGAGCGTCGACTTGCCGCAGTCCATCGTGCCCGAGAAGAACACCAGGTCAGCCATGGGTGGAACGGGGGCCTTTCGGTCAGGAGGCGGTGGGCGGGGCGGTCGGTCAGCTACGCACTTCGAGCAGCGGCACCAGCTGCTCGACCGGCGTCATCGAGCCGTGCAGGCCGATCATCGAGGACTCGCCGGGCTCGCTGCGCGAGGCGGTCACCGCGAAGTCGTCGCGGGCCGCCGCCACCACGTCGCCGATCCGGTGGTACACCCGGTCCTCGACCACCGGGCCGAACCAGCCGGCCGCTATCGCCTGGTCCCGGGTGGCCACCCAGAAGCGGTCGCCGAGCACCTCGCTCCAGACCGTGAAGACGTCGCCGGCCGCACCGGGCACCGCGTAGACGTGCCGGGCCCGGCCCTCGCCGCCGAGCAGGGCCACGCCCGCGCTCAGCTCCCAGTCCTCGTCGTAGTCGATCCGGTTCTCCGGCAGGACGTCGATCATGCCGTGGTCGGCCGTCACGTACAGCGCCGAGCGCGGCGGCAGCTGCTCGGCGAGGCGCTTGGCCAGCCGGTCCACCGCGAACAGCGCCATCCGCCACTCGTCGGAGTCGACGCCGTAGCGGTGGCCGGTGCCGTCCAGCTCGCTGACGTACGTGTAGACCAGCGCCCGGTCGTGCTCGGCCAGCCACTGGGCGGCCAGGTCCATCCGCTCCTCTCCAGTGCTGCGGCCGAGGAAGGTGCCGCCGGAGAGCGCCACCTTGGTCAGCGGCGTCTGGGCGAACAGCGGGGAGGAGACCTGCGCGGTGGCCACGCCCGCCCGGTGCACCCGCTCGAAGACGGTCGGGTGCGGCTGCCACTCGTGCGGCGGCACCGGGGGCTGCCAGCGCAGCTGGTTCATCAGCTGGTTCCGCCCCGGGACGGCCACCGTGTACCCGGCCAGGCCGTGCGCGCCGGGCGGCAGGCCGGTGCCGACCGAGGCCAGCGAGGTGGCGGTGGTGGACGGGAAGCCGGCCGTGACGGACCGTCCGCCGGCGGCGATCAGGCCGTTCAGGAACGGTGCGTAGTCCGGGTGGCTCCGGATCAGCTCGTAGCCCAGGCCGTCGACCAGGAAGACGCAGACCCGGTCGGCCGGCTCCAGGGTCAGGCCGGTCTCGAAGCCGGGCAGGCCGAAGCCGGCCGCCACGGCGGGCAGCAGGTCGGCGAGCGAGCCGGTGCCGTACTGCGGCGCGGGGGCGTCGGAGGGGTCGAGGATCTCGAAGTCGTCGTACCCGGGGTGCGTGGTCATGAAGGTGCGTCAGCCCCGGTCGGCGATGGTGGCCTCGGACAGGGCCCGGGCGAAGACCAGCGACTGCGCGACCGTCTCCGGACCGTCCCCGGCCTCGCTGACCCGCAGCGAGAGGTCGTCGGCGGTGGCCGAGCCGGTGTAGCCGTGGTCGGCCTCGCAGTTCGGGTCCGAGCAGCCGGCCGGCTCCAGGTCGATCCGCTGGACGGCGCCCCAACCGATGGTGAGCACCACCTCGCGGGGCGGGGTGCCGGGGGTGTAGGTCTCCGGGTTGGCCACCATCCGGGAGAGCACCACCGAGTTGATCCGGTCGATCCGGACGCACTCGGTGGAGGTGGTGGCGTACGGCACCGGATTGGACCCGTCGGCGTTCTGCTCGTCGGTGTGGCTGACCACGAACCGGCTCGGCGTCAGGACCAGCACCGTCACGTGCCGGCGCACCTCGTTGGAGTCGAAGGTGGTCTCCTGGTGGACCAGGTAGGAGACGATCGGCTCGGGGCCCACCGCGGACTCCACGGCCTCCGACACCAGGGCGGGGTAGTAGCCGCTGCGTTCGATAGCCGACCGCAGGTCCTGGGTGGTGGTGGTACCGGTCTTCGCCATAGCTCCATCCTGGCATGTCGCGCCGACGAAGCGGGCGGCACTGCGCCGAGCTTCTGGCCCTCTCGCGTCCGGAGTCGGACACAACCAAGGAAGGTTACAGGGTGCTCATGGCACGCGGTCCCAGATCGCTGCGGACCGGCAGCGGGGCGATCCGCACCCGGGCCGCCAGCACGGCCAGCCCCCGGGGTGCCACCACCACCGGGTCGAGGTCCACCGAGGCCACCTCCGGCAGGTCGTCGACCAGCCGGGAGACCCGCAGCAGCAGCTCCTCCAGGGCCCCGGTGTCCACCGGTTCGGCGCCCCGCCAGCCGAACAGCAGCGGGGCCGCCCGGACCTCCCGGACCAGCGCCGCGACGTCCTGGTCGGTGGCCGGGATCAGCCGGTGCGCGACGTCGCCGAGCAGCTGGGAGGGGGCGCCGGCCAGACCGAAGGTGAGGATCGCGCCGACCGCCTGGTCGACGGTGGCCCCGATCACGGTGTCCACCCCGCGCGGGGCCAGCCCCTGCACCACCAGCCGGGCCTTCGCCGCGCCGCCCAGCAGCGCGTCCAACTCCCGGAAGGCGCGCCGCAGTCCGGGCTCCCCGGTGAGGTCGAGCCGGACGCTGCCGAGGTCGGCGCGGTGGCGCAGGTGCTCGGCGGTGGCCTTCAGCGCGACGGGGTAGCCGAGCTCGGCGGCGGCCCGCAGTGCGCTCTCCTCGTCGGGCGCGGGCAGCGCCCGCTGGACGTCGATGCCGTAGTGGCCGAGCAGTTCGGCGGCCTGCCGGTCGTCCAGGGTGATCCGGGCCCCGCCGGGCTGGGTGCGGGCGGCCACCGCCGTCCTGGTCTCCAGCGCGGCCTCCACCAGGGCACGGGCCCCGTCCTCGGCGATCCGGTCCAGCTCGGGCACCCGGGCGGTCTGCTCGGCCTCGGCGGTGCGGCGGCGCCAGTCGGCGTAGCCGACCGCCCTGGCCAGCGCGTGCACGGCCCGCTCGGGAGCCGGGTAGGCCGGGATGCCGGCCGCCTTCAGCCGCTCCGGCAGGTCGGTCAGGGCCAGGTGCGCCAGCAGCAGCGGCTTGCCCAACTCCCGCGCCCGGCCCGACACTTCGATCAGCGCGTCGGCGAACTCGGGCTCCTCGGCACCGCGTTCGGTGGGCGGGCGGTGGGTGGCGATCGGCGGGATGGTCACGGCGATCACCGCGTCCACCGCCGGGTCGGCCAGCGCGGTGTCCAGCGCGATCCGGAAGTTCTCCCCGGTGGCGCCGGTGGTCAGGTCGACCGGGGTGCCCGGCCGCAGCCCGGCGCTCAGGCAGGCGTCGTGGGTGAGCAGCCCGAGCGAGTCCGAGTTCCCCACCACCGCGACCCGGTCGCCGGCCGGCAGCGGCTGACGGGCCAGCAGCTCCCCGGTGTCGAACAGCTCGGTGATGGTCTCCACCCGGACCACCCCGGCCTGCTGGAACAGCGCGTCCACGGTCTCGTCCCGCAGCCCGCTGGAGGCCGGCTGCACCGCGTGGCCCGGCGGCAGGCTGCCGGTGTGCCGGGCCCCCTTGACCACCACCACCGGCTTGCTGCCGGCCAGCCGCCGGGCGATCCGGGTGAACTTGCGCGGGTTCCCGAAGGACTCCAGGTAGAGCAGCACCACCTCGGTGGCCGGGTCGTCGGCCCAGTACTGCAGCCAGTCGTTGCCCGAGACGTCGGCCCGGTTGCCGACCGAGGCGAAGGAGGAGACGCCGAGGCCCCTGCGGTGCGCGGTCTCCAGCAGCGCCACCCCGATCGCACCGGACTGGCAGAACAGCCCGAACGGGCCCCGGCCGGGCAGGGCCGGCGACAGCGAGGCGTTCAACGGCCGCTCGGGGTCGGTGTTCACCAGCCCGAAGGCGTTCGGCCCGATCACCCGCATCCCGGCCGCCCGGGCCTGCCGGACCAGCGCCCGCTGGTGGTCCCGCCCCTCCGGGCCGGTCTCCGCGTACCCGGCGGTGACCACCACCAGGCCCTGCACCCCGTGCGCCCCGCAGTCCGCGACGGCCTGCGGCACGGCGGGCGCCGGGACGGCGATCACCGCCAGGTCGACCGGGCCGGGGATCTCCAGCACCGAGCGGTACGCGGGCACCCCGTCGATCCCGCTGCCGCGCTCCGCGTTCCGGTTCACCGCGTACAGCTCCCCGGTGAAGCCGCCGGCCCGCAGGTTGCCCAGCAGCGAGCGGCCGACCGAGCGCGGGCTGCGGGAGACCCCGATCACCGCGACCGAACGGGGCGTCAGCAGCCGTTCCACCGAGCGCGCCTCGGCCCGGTGCTCGCGGGCCCGCATCACCGCGAGCGCGGAGTCGGTGGGCTCCAGGTCGAACTCCAGGTGCACCACGCCGTCGGCGAAGGAGCGGCGCTGGGTGTAGCCCGCGTCGGTGAAGACCTTCACCATCTTGCGGTTCTCCGGCAGCACCTCGGCCTGGAAGCGGCGGATGCCGCGCTCCTGGGCGACCGCCGCGATGTGCTCCAGCAGCGCCGAGGCCACCCCCCGGCCCTGGTGCGCGTCCTGCACCAGGAAGGCCACCTCGGCGTCGGTCCCGGTGGTGGACGGCCGGCCGTCGGGGTCGATCCGGTCGTACCGGACGGTGGCGATGAACCTGTCCCGGACGACCACGGCGAGGCCGACCCGGTTCACGTAGTCGTGGTGGGTGAAGCGGCGCACGTCCTTGTCGGAGAGGCGCGGGTACGGCGCGAAGAACCGGAAGTACTTCGACTGGTCCGAGACCTGTTCGTAGAACTCCACCAGCCGGTCGGCGTCGGCCTCGGTGATCGGGCGGATCCGGGCCGTGCCGCCGTCGCGCAGCAGGACGTCCGCCTCCCAGTGCTGGGGGTAGCTGTGCTCGTCGCCGCGCGGCGCACCGTCTTCCACAGCGTCAGGTTAGACGCTCCCGGCCGCCACGAGCGGGACCGGGAGCGCACCTTCCGCCCCGACTCACCCCGACGGCCCGGCGAGCCTCACCGGCACCGCCGACCGTCCCGGGCAGGGTGGGACTTTGGCCACCAAAGCCGCCCGCACCGGCGCGACCTCGCCGTTTGCATGCAACACTGGTCTAGACAACCCAGCTCCACCAGCACCACCTGAAAGGCACGTCACATGGCTGAGCGCCGCGTCACCATCGGTTGGGCCGAGGGCCTGCACGCCCGTCCCGCCTCGGTCTTCGTCCGGGCGGCCACCGCCGTGGGCGTGCCCGTCACCATCGCCAAGGAGGGCGGCAACCCGGTCAACGCCGCCTCCATGCTGGCCCTGCTGGGCCTCGGCGCCCAGGGCGGCGACCCGGTCGTCCTGGCCTCCGACGCCGAGGGCGCGGACGAGGCGCTGGACCGCCTCGCGAAGCTGGTCCAGGAGGGCCTGGACGAGCTCCCCGCCGCCTGACCGACCGTCACGTGAAGGGGCGCACCGCCTGCGGTGCGCCCCTTCACGCGTACCCGCCCGGCCCGTCCGGCCCAGCACACCGCCGCCTAGAACACCGACCACCCGGTGGCCGTGGTCAGCGCGTCCAGCGCCGCCACGCCCAGCACCGAGTTCCCCTGCCGGTCCAGCCCCGGGCTCCAGACGCAGACCGCGCCGCGCCCCGGCAGCACCGCCAGGATCCCGCCGCCCACCCCGCTCTTGCCCGGCAGCCCGACCCGGAACGCGAACTCCCCCGCCGCGTCGTACGTCCCGCAGGTGAGCAGCACCGCGTTCACCCGCTTCGCCTCGCTCCGGGTCAGCAGCCGCGAGCCGTCCGCCCGCACCCCGTGCCGGGCCAGGAACCGCCCGACCAGCGCCAGGTCCCGGCAGCTCGCCGTCATCGCGCAGTGCGCGTAGTAGTGCGCCAGCACGCTCTCCACCGGATTGCGCAGGTTCCCGTAGCTGGCGATGAAGTGCGCCAGCGCCGCGTTCCGGTGCCCGTGCCGGGCCTCCGAAGCGGCCACCGCGTCGTCCACCTCGATCGCGCCGTTCCCCGACTCGGCGCGCAGGAAGTCCCGCACCGCGCCCACCGCGTCCCCGGTCAGCTCCAGCAGACGGTCCGTCACCACCAGCGCCCCGGCGTTGATGAACGGGTTGCGCGGGATGCCCTGCTCCGTCTCCAACTGCACCAGCGAGTTGAACGGATTACCCGACGGCTCCCGCCCCACCCGCCGCCACAGCGGATCCCCGCCCTCGGCGAGCGCCAGCGCCAGGGTGAACAGCTTCGACACGCTCTGCACCGAGAACGGCGTCTCCCAGTCCCCCGCCCCGTACACCTCACCGTCCACGGTGGCGATCGCCATCCCGAACGCGGTCGGGTCGACCGCCGCCAGGGCCGGGATGTAGTCGGCCGGCCGGCCGCGCTCGGGCGCGCTCAGCGCGCTGTCCATCGCCTGGTGCAGGAGTCGCTGGTAGTCCACCCGGCCATTGTGCCCAGTGCCCGTCCCACCAGGCGAAACGGCGTTCGACCCCAGCACGGGCGAGCGCCTACGGTGCCGGGATGACCAGCACCGCACCACCGTCCGCACCACCCCTCGTGCCACCCCGCGCCGCCTTCCGAGACACCCTCGGGGTCGGGCTCGGAATCTTCCCGCTCGGGCTGGCCTTCGGCGTGCTGCTGACCCAGAGCGGCTTCGCCTGGTGGTGGGCCCCGCTGTTCTCCGTCCTGATCTACGCCGGCTCGGTGGAGTTCCTGGCGATCGGCCTGCTGCTCGCCGTCACCCCGCTCGCCTCACTCGCCCTGACCACCCTGCTGGTCAACTTCCGGCACGTCTTCTACGGGCTGTCCTTCCCGCTGCACCGCGTCCGGGGCCCGCTGCGCAAGGCCTACAGCGTCTACTCCCTCACCGACGAGGCGTACGCGCTCACCGCCACCAAACCGGCCGAGTCGCTCTCCTCCGGCTACGTGCTGGGCATCCAGGTCCTCTGCCAGACCTACTGGGTGACGGGCGGTCTGCTCGGCGCCCTCCTCGGCGCCGCACTGCCACCCGGCCTGGACGGTCTGGAGTTCACCTTGACCGCGCTGTTCGCCGTCCTCGCGGTGGAGGGCTACCGCGCCACCCGCGACGTACCCGGCCCGGTGCTGGCCCTGCTCTCCGCGCTGGCGGCGCTGCTGATCGCCCCCGACCAGTTGCTGGTGGTCGCACTCGCCCTGTTCGTGGCCGTCCTGATCATCCGTCACACCCTCCGGAGCCGCCGCCGTGCCCAGTGACCGCTACCTGCTGACCGGCCTGCTGGTGATGCTCGTCGTCACGCTCGCCCTGCGCGCCGCCCCGTTCCTGCTGCTCGGCCGCCTGCGCTCGGCTCCCCTGCTGGGCCACCTGGCCACCACCATGCCGACGGGCGTGATGCTCATCCTCACCGTCTACACCCTGCACGACACCACCCTCGCCACCGCCGTCCCGGCCGCCGCCGGCCTGACCACCACGGTCGGGCTGCACCTCTGGCGGGGCAGCGCGCTGCTCAGCGTCCTGGCGGGCACGGCGGTGTACATGGTGGCGCTGCAGCTCGGCTGAGCCGGACGATCCGCCCGCCCCACGAGCCGCCGCCGGCTCCGGAACGCAGCAGGTCGGGGTGCGCCTTCCGCACACCCCGACCTGACGGGTCAGCCCTTCACGCAGACGACCTGCCTGAGCTGCGCGACCACCTCGACCAGGTCCCGCTGCTGCTCGATGACCTTCTCGATCGACTTGTAGGCGCCCGGGATCTCGTCCACGACGCCCGAGTCCTTACGGCACTCGACGCCCTTGGTCTGCTCCGCCAGGTCCTGCGCGGTGAACTTCCTCTTCGCCGCCGTCCGGCTCATCTTCCGGCCGGCGCCGTGCGAGGCCGAGTTGTAGGCCGCCGCGTTGCCCAGGCCCCGGACGATGTACGAGCCGGTGCCCATCGAGCCCGGGATGATGCCGTAGTCACCGGAGCCGGCCCGGATCGCCCCCTTGCGGGTGACCAGCAGGTCGACGCCGTCGTACCGCTCCTCCGCCACGTAGTTGTGGTGGCAGCTGATCTCGTTCTCGAACGCCACCTTGGCCTTCGGGAACTCACGCCGCAGCACGTCCTTGAAGAGCGCCATCATCACCGCACGGTTCTTCTTCGCGTACTCCTGCGCCCAGAACAGGTCCGAGCGGTAGGCGCCCATCTGCGGGGTGTCCGCGATGAACACCGCCAGGTCGCGGTCGACCAGGCCCTGGTTGTGCGGAAGTCCACGGGCCACGCCCATGTGGTACTCCGCCAACTCCTTGCCGATGTTGCGCGATCCGGAGTGCAGCATGAGCCACACCGATCCGGACTTGTCGATGCAGACCTCCACGAAGTGGTTGCCGGCCCCGAGCGTCCCCATCTGCTGCATGGCCCGCTCCCGCCGCCACTTCACCTCCGAGGCGACCCCGTCGAAGCGCTGCCAGAAGTCGTCCCACCCCGCCGTCGCGAAGCCGTGCAGCTTCCCCGGGTCGACCGGGTCGGAGTGCAGCCCGCGCCCGACCGGAATCGCCTGCTCGATCTTCGAGCGCAGCCGCGACAGGTCGTCGGGCAGGTCCTTCGCCGTCAGCGAGGTCTTCACCGCGCTCATCCCGCAGCCGATGTCGACGCCGACCGCCGCCGGGCAGACGGCGCCCTGCATGGCGATGACCGACCCGACCGTCGCGCCCTTGCCCAGGTGCACGTCGGGCATCACGGCGAGGCCGTGCAGCCACGGGAGCGAGCTGATGTTGCGCAGCTGCTGCATCGCGGCGCCCTCGACGGTCGAGGGGTTGGTCCACATCCGGATCGGGACGCGGATGCCGGGTACTTCGGTGTACGACATGGTGAACGACCTCCACGGGTCGGTGAGTTCAGGCGTCAAGGGGGACGAACCGCCACGCGAAGCTTCCGGCGTGGCTCGGGGAAGACCGAGAGGGCTCAGCGAGCCGCACGGGGGGCGCGCGGCAGTCTCGGGGAGCCAGTTCGTCGCTCGACCCGCATGGTGACCGCCTCCTCTCCCGTGCTCGATGGCCGCCCTGGTGGCGACGGGAGCAATCTAGCCACAGCCACCGGCACCCGCACAACGCAATAAAGCGGCCCGGCGGAGCCGAAGCTCCACCGGGCCGCCTGACGACCGGGCGTCAGCTCACCACGGTGACCTCGCCGATGCCCAACTCCCGCACCGCGTCCGCGAATTCGCTCGCGTCGCCGACCAGCACGGTGACCAGCCGGTCCGGCGGGAAGGCGGCCACCACGGCGGCGGTGGCGGCGTCCGTGCCGAGCTCAGCCAACTGCCGGTAGATCTCGGCCTGGTAGTCGTCGGGCAGGTACTGCTCGACCTGGTCGGCCAGGGTGGCGGCGACCGAGCCGGCCGTCTCGAACTTGAGCGGGGCGACCCCGACCAGGAACTGCACGGCCTCGTCGCGCTCGGCGTCGGTGAGGCCCTCGGCGGCGAGGGTGCGCAGGATGGTCCAGGTGTCGGCCAGGGCGGGGGCGGTGGAGGCGGTGTCCACCGAGCCGCTGATGGCCAGCAGGGCGCGACCGGTGCCGTCGGCGTTGGAGCGCAGCGGCTGGGCGAAGGAGCGGACGCCGTAGGTGTAGCCCTTCTCCTCGCGCAGCACCCGGTCCAGCCGGGAGGTGAGGGTGCCGCCGAGGCAGTAGGTGCCGAGGATCTGGGCGGCCCAGGCCGGGTCGTGGCGGTCGGGGCCGAGCCGGCCGATCAGCAGCTGGGTCTGCACCGAGCCCGGGCGGTCGACGATGACGACCCGTCCGGTGTCGTCGCCGGTGACGGCGGCGTGCCGGGTGGCCTCGCCGGGCTCGCCGGTCCAGCGGCCGAGGGTGGCCTCCAGCAGGGCGGGCAGGTCGACGCCGGTGAGGTCGCCGACCACCACCACGGTGGCGGTGCCGGGGCGGACGTGCTCGGCGTAGAACGCCCGGACGGCGGCCCGGGTGATGTTCTTGACCGTCTCGGCGGTGCCGCTGCGCGGCCGGGAGAGGCGGTCGGCCTCCTCGAAGAGGTCGGCGTAGAGGGCCTTGGCGGCGCGGCGGGCCGGGTTGGCCTGCTCGTGCTGGATCTCGTCGAGGCGGTTGGCGACCAGGCGCTCGATCTCGTCCTCGGGGAGGGCGGGGGCGCGCAGCGCGTCGGCGAGCAGGGTGAGGCCGCGCTCCAGGCGGGAGGCCGGGACCTCCAGCGAGACCCGGATGCCGGGGTGGTCGGCGTGCGCGTCCAGGGTGGCGCCGGCCCGCTCCAGCTCGCCGGCGAACTGCTCGGCGGTCAGGGTGTCGGTGCCCTCGCTGAGGGCCCGGGCCAGGATGTTGGCGATGCCGTCCAGACCGTCCGGCTCGGCGGCCAGCGGGGCGTCCAACTGGAGCTCCACGGCGACCAGTTGCTGGCCGGGGCGGTGGCAGTCGAGCACCGTGAGGCCGTTGCCGAGGACGGACCGCTCGGGGGCCGGGAAGGCCCACGGGGTGGGGTCGCCGGCGGTCGGCTTGGGGTGGAAAGTCATGGTGGGGGTGGGGTCGGTCATGCCGCCGCCTCCTCGTCCTGGGTGTCGGCAGCGTCGTCGGTGGTGGTGGGCTCGTACACCAGGACCGCCCGGTTGTCCGGACGCAGGCGGGCCGCGGCCACCGCCTTGACCTCGTCGGCGGTGACGTCGAGCACCTTGCCGAGCGCCTCGTTGAGCAGCTTGGGGTCGCCGAACAGCACGGCGTAGCGGCAGAGTTCGTCGGCGCGGCCGGCCACCGTGGCGAGCCGGTCGAGCCACTCGCGCTCGATCTGGGCCTGGGCGCGCTCCAGTTCCTCGGCGCTCGGGCCCTCGGCGGCGAAGCGGGCGAGCTCCTCGTCGACGGCGGTCTCGATCTGGGCGATGGTGGCGTCGCCGGAGGTCTTGACGTCGAGCCAGCCGAGCGAGGGGGCGCCGGCCAGCCGGAGCAGGCCGAAGCCGGCCGCGACGGCGGTGCGGTCGCGGCGGACCAGGCGGTTGTAGAGCCGGCTGGACTCGCCGGAGCCGAGGATGGTGAGCGCCAGGTCGGCGGCGTCGGCCTCCCGGGTGCCGTCGTGCGGCAGGCGGTAGGCGGCCATCAGGGCGCGGGACGGGACGTCCTCGCGGACCAGTTCGCGGGCCTCGGCGCCGATCGTCTCGGGCAGCGTGCCGTCGCGCGGGGGCTGCTTGCCGTCGTGGGCCGGGATGGTGCCGAAGTACTTCTCGACCCAGGCGATGGTCTGCTCGGGGTCGAGGTCGCCGACGATGGAGAGCACCGCGTTGTTGGGCGCGTAGTAGGTGCGGAAGAACGCGCGGGCGTCCTCCAGGGTGGCCGCGTCCAGGTCGGCCATCGAGCCGATCGGGGTGTGGTGGTAGGGGTGGCCGTCCGGGAAGGAGAGCGCGGTGAGCTTCTCGAAGGCGGTGCCGTAGGGCACGTTGTCGTAGCGCTGGCGGCGCTCGTTCTTGACGACGTCGCGCTGGTTCTCCATCGAGGTGTCGTCGAGGGCGGCCAGCAGGGAGCCCATCCGGTCGGCCTCCAGCCAGAGGGCGAGCTCCAGTTGGTGGGCCGGCATGGTCTCGAAGTAGTTGGTGCGCTCGAAGCTGGTGGTGCCGTTGAGCGAACCGCCGGCGCCCTGGACCAGTTCGAAGTGGCCGTTGTTGGAGACGTTGGCGGAGCCCTGGAACATCAGGTGCTCGAAGAGGTGGGCCAGGCCGGTGCGCCCCTTCACCTCGTGGCGGGAGCCGACGTCGTACCAGAGGCAGACGGCGGTCACCGGGGTGAGGTGGTCCTCGGAGAGCACCACTCGCAGGCCGTTGGCCAGGCGGTGCTCGGTGATGGCGAGGCCTCGGGTGGAGGCGGGGGCCGGGTTGGCCATGCTGGGTCCTTCCCGTCGTCGGTGGGTCACGGTCCGGATGGCAGGTCCGGAGGGGCGGGGATGCCGTTCCCCATTCTGGTCCAACGCACGGCGCGTCCGGTTGTGCCCGCGCCAACAGGGCGTTCGCCACGGGCGGAAGTGACGTCGGGGGGAGGGGGTTGACGGAGGCTGTCCGACGTAGGGTCCACAATGGGGGGCGCCGTACCCGGGCGCCCGGCCCGGACGTTCACTCCGGACGCCTACCGAAGCACCGTCAGAGACGCAAGGGAGCCAAGCCGCGATGGCCCGCCGCAGTTCGCCCACCCCGCCGCCCGGAGACTTCGAGGAGCGCATCCTCGACGTGGACGTGGTGGACGAGATGCAGGGCTCCTTCCTGGAGTACGCCTACTCGGTCATCTACTCCCGCGCGCTGCCCGACGCGCGGGACGGCCTGAAGCCGGTGCACCGCCGGATCCTGTACCAGGCCAACGAGATGGGCCTGCGCCCGGACCGCGCGCACGTCAAGTGCGCCCGTGTGGTGGGCGAGGTGATGGGCCGTCTGCACCCGCACGGCGACGCCTCGATCTACGACTCCGTGGTCCGGATGGCGCAGCCGTTCTCGATGCGGCTGCCGCTGATCGACGGGCACGGGAACTTCGGCTCGCTGGGGAACGACGACCCGCCGGCCGCGATGCGGTACACCGAGTCGCGGCTGACGGCCGCCTCGATGGCGATGGTGGAGTCGATCCACGAGGACACCGTCGAGTTCGGGCCGAACTACGACGGCAGCGAGCAGGAGCCGACGGTGCTGCCGTCGGCCTTCCCGAACCTGCTGGTCAACGGCGCGACCGGGATCGCGGTCGGCATGGCGACCAACATGCCGCCGCACAACCTGGCCGAGGTGGTGGCCGCCGCCCGGCACCTGATCAAGCACCCGCAGGCGGACCTCGAGACGCTGATGCGCTTCGTGCCGGGCCCGGACCTGCCGACCGGCGGCCGGATCGTCGGCCTGTCGGGCATCCGGGACGCGTACCAGTCGGGGCGCGGCACCTTCAAGATCCGGGCGACGGTCTCGATCGAGGCGGTGTCGGCGCGCCGCAAGGGCATCGTGGTCACCGAACTGCCGTTCAGCGTCGGCCCGGAGAAGGTGATCGGCAAGATCAAGGACCTGGTCGGCGCGAAGAAGCTCCAGGGCATCGCCGACGTCAAGGACCTGACGGACCGTGAGCACGGTCTGCGGCTGGTCATCGAGGTGAAGAACGGCTTCGTGCCGGAGGCGCTGCTGGAGCAGCTCTACAAGCTGACGCCGATGGAGGAGACCTTCGGCATCAACAACGTGGCGCTGGTGGACGGCCAGCCGCTGACGCTCGGCCTGAAGGAGCTGCTGGAGGTCTACGTCGACCACCGGTTCACCGTGGTCCGGCGGCGCAGCGACTTCCGCCGCCGCAAGCGCCAGGAGCGGCTGCACCTGGTCGAGGGCCTGCTGATCGCGCTGGTCGACATCGACGAGGTCATCGCGATCATCCGTTCCAGCGACAACGCGACCCAGGCCAAGGAGCGCCTGATCGAGCGCTTCTCGCTGTCGGAGACGCAGACCGGCTACATCCTGGACACCCCGCTGCGCCGCCTCACCCGCTTCGACCGGGTGGAGCTGGAGGACGAGCAGGCCAAGCTGCTGACCGAGATCGCCGAGCTGACCGAGATCCTGGAGTCGGACACCAAGCTGCGGAACGTGGTCTCGTCCGAACTCGCGGCGGTGTCCAAGCAGTTCGGCACCGAGCGGCGCACCGTGCTGCTGGAGGCCGGGGCCGCGCCGTCGGCCTCGCTGGCGGTGCCGCTGGAGGTCGCGGACGACCCCTGCCGGGTGCTGCTGTCGGCGACCGGGCTGCTGGCCCGGACGGCGGACGGCGAGCCGGTGGAGTTCTCCGAGTCGCGGTCCAAGCAGGACGTGGTGGTCTCGGCGGTGCCGGCCACCGCGCGGGCCGACGTCGGTGCGGTCACCACGGCCGGGCGGGTGCTGCGGCTGCCGGTGATCGACCTGCCGGCACTGCCGCCCTCGCCGTCGTTCTCGCTGGCCGGGGGTGCGGCGGTGGGCGAGTTCCTCCGGCTGGAGGAGGGCGAGCGGGTGATCGCGCTGACCACCCTGGACGAGTCCTCGCCGGGGCTGGCGCTGGGCACGGTGCAGGGCGTGGTGAAGCGGGTGGTGCCCGAATGGCCCGCCAACAAGGACGAGTTCGAGGTGATCGCGCTCAAGGACGGCGACGAGCTGGTCGGTGCGGTGGAGCTGCGCACCGGCGAGGAGGACCTGGTCTTCCTGACCTCGGACGCCCAGCTGCTGCGCTTCCCGGCCGGCCAGGTCCGACCGCAGGGCCGCCCGGCGGGCGGCATGGCCGGCATCAAGCTGGCCGACGCCGCCCGGGTGCTCTCCTTCACCGCCGTCGATCCGGCGGCGGACGCGGTGGTGGTCTCGGTGGCCGCCGCCTCCGGCACGCTGACCGGTGCGGAGCACACCAGTTGGAAGGTCACCCCGTTCGAGCTCTACCCGCGCAAGGGCCGGGCCACCGGTGGGGTCCGGGTGCAGCGCTTCCTGCGCGGCGAGGACGGCCTGGCCTTCGCCTGGGCCGGCCCGGCTCCGGCCCGCGCCTGCACGGCCAACGGCACGCCGGTCACGCTGCCCGAGCGTGACCCGCGCCGCGACGGCTCGGGCACCCCGGTCACCGGGAAGATCGCGGCCGTCAGCGGGCCGACGGCCTAGCGGGACCCCGTGGAACCACCCGGGCCCCCGGGGTACGCGTCACAGATTCAGGACACGTACCTCGGGGGCCCGTTGGGTTCGCCAGGCGGTGGGTGCCGCTCAGCCGAAGGCCGCCACCAGCCGCTCGGCGGCCGGGTCGGGCTGTCCGGGCAGGCTCACCGGCCGGTCGTCGCCGAGCAGCCGGACGGACTCGGCGGTCTGGGCCATCAGCTCCACGTACACCGGCAGGTCCGGCAGCGAGGAAGTGGTGAGCGAGAAGACCAGCAGCTCGGAGATCTCCGGCAGCGGCAGGTAGGTGTCCACCCGCACCAGCTGGAGCGGCTCCGGCGCGGGCGCACCCTCCTCTGCAGCTCCGGGCAGCCACTCGACGCCGGCGAACACCACCACGGCCGGGCCGGCCTCGACCTCGGTGCGGTGGACGTCGCAGGCGGGGTCAAGGGAGAGGGTCTCCATCAGGGTGCTCGTGATCAGCTCGACGTCGCCGCCCTCCAGGGTCTCGCTCCGGGCGATCAACGAGGCGGTGCTGACCCGGTCGTCCTCGGTCGCCATCAGGCAGATGCCCGCGTAGGTGGCGCCGTCGGCCGCCGCCGAGTCGGCCACCTCGGCGTAGAACCGCTGGACGCCCTCGCGCTGGGCTTCGGTCCCGCCGGACCAGATCTCGGCCGCGAGCTCACCCAGGTGGGCCCAGCGCTCCTCGTCGGAGAGGTGCATGCCCAGGTCGTGGAAGTGCACCGGGACGTCGAAGGTGAACCCGGTCTCGGGGGTGACCCCGGTCTCGGAGGTGGCCCCGGCCGCGACCTCGGGCTGCTCAAGGTTCGTCATGCCGCTGCTCCCGTCGGCCCGTTGGGCTGGATGATGGTGGAGGTCCAACCCGTGGCCGGCGTCAGGGTGATCCCGAATGGGCCGGACGAGCGGGCGACCAGCCCCCGGTGCGCAGCGATCTCGTGGATCCGCTCGCTGCTCAGGCCCCGGTAGTCCTTGGGCGAGAGCAGCAGGGCGTTGCCCTCCGAGCCGTACCGAAGGTAGGTCCAGCCGGCGAAGTCCCTTCGCCCGGTGGTGCGTTGACGCTCGTAGGCGCGCAGGGCGACCGCGCACAGGTGCTCCATGTGCGCGTCCCAGCGCGGGCCGCCACTGCCCCACTCGCGGGCCAGCCGACCCGGGCCGACCCAGCGGGTGAGCGGCGCGACCAGGGAGCGGAGCCAGCCCCGGTCCAGGCTGAGGTCGTCGAAGGCGTTGACAACCGCGAGCACGGGCACCCAGAACAGCCTGAGCAGGAGGTCCAGCGGGACCAGGACCCACTGGGCCAGGCACCAGAGCAGCAGGCCGGTCCTGGACCGCTGCCCGGCCGACGGGGTGAGCACCGGACGGGCCGGCGGAGCTCCGTACATCTAGTTCTCTCCCGTGAGCTGGTTGTAGATCGAGAGACCGATCCCGGGCACCGAGGGCCCGGCGTTGATGCCCCGGCTCCACCAGGACATCGGATCGAGGCTGCCGTCGGCCCGGACCGCGTTCTGGAAGGAGGGGATGCTCCGCAGCCCGGGCAGGTTGGCGATCTTGGTCGACTTGAAGCCGTCCATGGCCGTGCCGTAGGCGGTCTCGGCGACGTGCTTCTCCCAGGCGAACTTGAGCCGGTTGCCCATCCCCGGCAGTGCCTTGAACTCGGTCACCACGTCGGTGGCGCCGTCCGCGAGGCGGGAGGCCCGGACCGCCATGCCCCGGGTGGCGTCGTCCATGTGCTGGACCACCTGGTTCTTGCCGATCTGACGCACCATCTCGGTCGGCGACTGGCGCAGCACCCGGCTGCCGTTCACCACCGCCTGCTCCACCTTGGGGACCAGCTTGGTGGTGACCTTCATGACCGGGCGGGCCGCCGTGCCGACCAGCTTGCCGATCGGGAGGATCCCGAGGCCGTCGCCGACCAGGTCCATCGCGCTCACGTTGGCACCGCCGAGCTTGGCCAGTCCGTGGGTGGCCAGCGCACCGGCCGACATCGCGCCGCCCGCCAGCGCCAGCGCGCCCGACAGCGGGGGGAACCAGACGGTGCAGAGCGCGGCCACCCCGAGCACGGCGGAGGCGATCGACATCCAGTCGCCGATCTTCTTCAGCAGGTCGGCGTGCTTGGTAGCCCACTCCTTGATGGCGTGGCCGGCCCGCTTGAGGGAGTCCTTGAACTTGTCCCACATGCTGGTCTCGGGAGCGTTCTGGTTGGCCTTGCGGAGCGCCTTGGCGATCTTCGCGGCGGAGTCCTGATGGTCCTCCTTGAGCTCCTTGGCCTGCTTGACGATGGCCTCGAAGGCGTCCTTGGCGTCCTCCAACGACCGCTTGGCGTCGTTGAGTTCGTCGCCGGCCCGGGTCAGCTCGCGCTGGGCGGAGTCGATCCGGTTCTGGGCGTCCTGGAGTGCGGCGTCGTCGGTGAACATCTGCCCGGCCAGCCGGAAGGCGGGGGCGTCGGCGGCCGAGTCGTAGCGGGACTTCGCCTGGTCCTCGGCCCTCTCGCACTGCTCGCAGCGCTGCTTGGCGGCCTGCGCCTCGGCCTCGTACTTGCGCGCGGTGGACTGGTAGGAGAGCAGCTGGGTCTGCCAGGCGTTCAGCTGCTGGGAGGCGGCCCGGATCGCGTCGTCGCTGTCCCGCAGCATCGCGGGCAGCTCACCGACCTTGCCGGCGAAGGCCGTTGCGGCGTCGCCCTGCCAGGAGCCGCCGGTCCGGGTGAGCGAGGAGAGGCTCTGGTGGGCGCTCGACAGCGCGTTGGCGGCGGTGTTGAGGCGGGTGACCAGGGCGTCGACGTTGCCCGGGTTGCCGGGGGCGGGGTCGAAGCCGAGGGCCGGGAAGTCGGCGGCGTCACTCATCACTTGCCTCCGGTGAGGGCGTCGCGGATGGCCTGCTCGGTCTCCTCGTATGCCTGCTTGGTGATCTTCAGGCCCTCCTCGATCTGCTGGGTGCCGTCGGCGATCTTCTTGATCGCGTCGTCCCAGCTGTCGTGGAACTCGTCGCAGGCGTGGTCCAGCGCCTTGCTCCCGGTGGTCTTCGGGCCGGTGTCGCGCATCGCGTTCAGGGCGGTGCGCATCTCGTCCTGACTGCGGTGCAGATCATTGATCAACTGATCCAGGCGGCCGGTCTCGACCTTGAACTGACTCCCCATGACTCCCCCGTGGCTCGACTCACACGGCCGTGCGAATGCGAATCAGCATAGTCAGCCCCTCCAGGCCCGTCCGCCCCGGGGATCACACGGACGAGGGCCGTGCTCAGCGGGGCCGGACCCGCCGGGCGCGTAGCCTTGGCCCCGTGAGCACCTGTACCACGCTGTCCCGCGAACTGACCGAGCCGCTCTCGGCGACCGCCGCCACCGCCACCACCTGGCTGCTGGTGGAGCAGACCGGCCCGTGGGGCGCCAAGGCCCTGACCGAGAGTCACCTGGCACCCGCCGTCGGGCGTGCGCTGGACGCGGCCGCCGCCGGCACCGGCGTGCGGGTGGCACTGATCCGGCGCCCGGGCCGGCACGCGGACTGCCTGCCGGGCGCCCGGCACGAGGTGGTGGTCGCGCACACCGCCCCCGGCCGGTCCTGGGTCCGTCGCAGCAGCGTCGGGGATCCGGCGGAGCTGCTGGCACTGGACTTCGCCGCCCTCGGTGCGGGCGAGCACGGCGGCTTCGGCGCCGAGCACACCGGCGACCCACTGGCCCTGGTGTGCACCAACGGCCGCCGGGACCGCTGCTGCGCGCTGCTCGGCCGCCCGCTGGCGGCGGAGCTGGCCGCCGCCGGACACGCGGAGGTCTGGGAGGTGACCCACCTCGGCGGGCACCGCTTCTCCCCCACCATGCTGGTGCTCCCCTACGGCTACGCCTACGGGCGGCTGAGCCCGACCGGCGCCAAGGAGGTGCTGGCGGCCACCGCCGACGGCCACGTGGTGCCGGAGTTCTCGCGCGGCCGCTCGTACTGGGACCGGCCGGGCCAGGCCGCCGAGCAGGCGGTCCGGCAGGTGACCGGCGAGACCGCCGCCGACGCGCTGACGCTGAGCCAGCAGCCGGCCGAGGGCGGCGGCTGGCGGGTGACGGTCCGTCACGGCGACGGCCGGTCCTGGCTGGTCGAGGTGGCGGCCGGGGTCAGCGAGCCGCCGCGGGCGGAGAGCTGCGGCAAGACCCCGGCCAGCCCGTCCCGGATGGACGTCACCTCGCTCACCGCCCTCGGCTGACCGGAGCCCCGCCGCTCCCGGGCCCGGCCTCGGCTCTCACCGGCGCCGGACCCGCTCGGCCCGGCCGTCGGTCGGCGACTTCCGCGGCTACCGCGACGATCCCGGTGGTGGAGGTGCGGACGAGGTCGATCCACCCCGGCGATCCACCCTGGCGTTGGCCCCGGTGCCGACTCGGGCGGCCGGACCGGCCCGCTCAGGCTGCGCCCGCCCCCGTCAGGGCACGGACCTCCAGCTCGGCGTAGCCGTCCCGGTCGGCCGGCTCGCGGGAGGTGACGGTGCCGAGCCAGCCGGCCAGGAAGCCCACCGGGATGGCCACCAGCCCCGGGTTCTCCAGCGGGAACCAGTGGAAGTCCACGCCGTGCAGGACGGAGGCCGGGGTGCCGGAGACCACCGGGGAGAAGACCACCAGCAGCACCGCCGTGGTCAGCCCGGCGGCCACCGACCAGACCGCGCCCCGAGTGGTGAAGCGCTGCCAGAACAGGCTGTAGAGCAGCGTCGGCAGATTGGCCGAGGCGGCCACCGCGAAGGCCAGGCCGACCAGGAAGGCCACGTTCAGCTGCTGGGCGAAGAGGCTGAGCACGATCGCCACCGCACCGATCAGCACCGCCGCGCCCCGGGCCACCACCACCTCCTGGCGTGCCGTCAGCTCCGTCCCGCCCCGGGCCCGGCGCCAGACCCCGAGGTAGAGGTCGTGCGCGAAGGCGGCCGAGGAGGCCAGGGTCAGCCCGGCCACCACCGCCAGGATGGTGGCGAAGGCGATGGCCGAGATGAACGCGAAGAGCAGCACCCCGCCGGTGGAGGAGGAGCCGCCGCCGAGCACCTGGGCCAGCAGCGGGACCGCCGTGTTCCCCGCCGGGTTGTCGGCCCGGACGACGGCGCTGCCGACCAGGGCGGCGGCGCCCAGGCCGAGCACGATGGCCATCAGGTAGAAGCCGCCGATCAAGCCGATCGCCCAGACCGTGGAGCGCCGGGCGGCCCGGGCGGTGGGCACGGTGTAGAAGCGGGACAGGATGTGCGGCAGCCCGGCGGTGCCGAGCACCAGGGCCAGGCCGAGCGAGATCAGGTCCAGCCGGCTGGCAGTGGTGGCGCCGTACTTGAGGCCGGGCCGCAGGTAGGCCGGGCCGGCCCCGCTGTGCTCGGCGGCGGAGCGCATCAGCCCGGCCAGGTCGCCCCGGAAGCGGATCAGCACCAGCAGGGTGAGCAGGGCCGAACCGGCCACCAGCAGCACGGCCTTGACGATCTGGATCCAGGTGGTGGCCTTCATCCCGCCGACCGTGACGTAGACGATCATCAGGCCGCCGACCGCGACGATCGCCCAGGTCTTCGCCGCCCCGCTGCCGGTGCCCAACAGCAGCGCGACCAGGCTGCCGGCCCCGACCATCTGGGCCACCAGGTAGAGCAGCGAGACCACCACGCTGGCGCTGCCGACGGCGGCCCGCACCGGGCGGCGGCGCAGCCGGACCGCCAGCACGTCGGCCAGGGTGTACCGCCCGGCGTTCCGCACCAGCTCGGCGACCAGCATCAGCACGGCCAGCCAGGCCACCAGGAAGCCGACGCTGTAGAGCACGCCGTCGTAGCCGTAGAGCGCGATCAGGCCGGTGACCCCGAGGAAGGAGGCGGCCGAGAGGTAGTCCCCGGAGAGCGCGAAGCCGTTCTGCAGCGGGCTGAACTCCCGGCCGCCGGTGTAGAACTCCTCGGCGGCCTGGCCCCGGCGGCCGGCCCAGAGCGTGATGCCCAGGGTGACCAGCACGATCACCGCGAACAGGCCGATGGCCAGGTGGTGCTGAGTGCCCGTCACCGCAGGCCGTCCGAGGGGCGCAGCTGGTCCTGGGTGTCCCAGCGCAGCTCCAGCGCGGCGGCGTCCCGGCAGGTGCGGGCGTGCCGGACGTAGAGCCAGGTGAGCAGGAAGGTGGAGGCGAACTGGAGCAGGCCGAGCAGCCAGGCGACGTTCAGCGGCCCGGCCAGCTGGCGGGCCATCAGGCCGGGTGCGGCGGCCTGGGCCACCAGGTAGAGCAGGTACCAGGCGAGGAAGGCACCGGTCGCCGGGAAGACGAACCCCCGGTAGCCCCGGCGGATCCGCTGGAACGCCTCGCTGTCCTGGACCGCCCGGAACACCTCGGCCCGCTCGGTGCCCGGCCGGACCTCCACCGGGGGGACGGGGGCCGTCTGCTGTTGTGCCACGAGCTGCTCCAGGATCGGCGTCGGCGGCCGGAGGGTGACCCTCCGGTACGCCCGGATCGTTCCAGGATGGGACGGTCCGTCCGGCGCCCGCAGGCATTGCAGATACCTTCACTCAAACAGGTGAGCCCCCGTCAGCTGACGGGGGCTCACGGCGGCTGCGGCGCTCAGGCGTCGATGCGCGAGCGGTCCAGGGTGGCCGCCGAGTCGACGATGAACTCCTTGCGCGGGGCGACGTCGTTGCCCATCAGCAGGTCGAAGATCCGCTCGGCCTGCTCCAGGTCGCCCAGGTTGATCCGGCGCAGGGTGCGGTGGCGCGGGTCCATGGTGGTCTCCGCCAACTGGTCCGCGTCCATCTCGCCGAGGCCCTTGTACCGCTGCACCGGCTCCTTCCAGCGCTGCCCCTTGCGCTGGAACTCCAGCAGGGTGGAGCGGAGTTCGCCGTCCGAGTAGGTGTAGTGGTACTTCTCCTGGCCGCGCTTGGGGCTGGTCAGCTCGATCCGGTGCAGCGGCGGCACGGCGGCGAACACCCGGCCCTGCTCCACCATCGGGCGCATGTAGCGCTGGAACAGCGTGAGCAGCAGGCAGCGGATGTGCGAGCCGTCGACGTCGGCGTCGGCCATGAAGATGACCCGGCCGTAGCGGGCCTGGTCGATGTCGAAGGTCCGGCCGGAGCCCGCTCCTATCACCTGGATGATCGAGGCGCACTCGGCGTTCTTCAGCATGTCCGAGACGGAGGCCTTCTGGACGTTCAGGATCTTGCCGCGGATCGGCAGCAGCGCCTGGAACTCCGAGTTCCGGGCCAGCTTGGCGGTGCCGAGCGCGGAGTCACCCTCGACGATGAACAGCTCGCTGCGCTCCACGTCGTCGCTGCGGCAGTCGGCCAGCTTGGCCGGCAGCGAGGAGGTCTCCAGCGCGGTCTTCCGGCGCTGTGCCTCCTTGTGCTGCCGGGCGGCCACCCTGGTCCGGGCCGCCGCCGCGACCTTCTCCAGCACGGCGCGGGCCTGGAGCTTCTCGTCCTTCCTGGTGGAGGAGAGGAAGTTCTTCAGCTCCTTGGCCACCACCGCCGCGACGATCCGGTTGGCCGCCGAGGTGCCCAGCACCTCCTTGGTCTGCCCCTCGAACTGCGGCTCGGCGAGGCGGACCGTGACCACCGCGGTCAGGCCCTCGGTGGCGTCGTCCTTGGTGACGTCGTCCTCGGCCACCCGGAGCACCTTGGCGGCGCGCAGCGCCTCGTTCACCGTCTTGGCCAGCGAGCGCTCGAAGCCGGTGACGTGGGTGCCGCCCTTGGGGGTGGCGATGATGTTGACGAAGGAGCGCAGGGTGGTGTCGTAGCCGGCGCCCCAGCGCAGCGCGATGTCCACCCCGAGCTGCCGGGTGACCTCGGTCGGGGTCATGTGGCCGAGCTCGTCCAGCACCGGGACGGTCTCCTTGAAGCTGCCCTCGCCGCGCAGCCGGAGCACGTCGCAGACCGGCTTGTCCGGGGCCAGGTACTCGCAGAACTCCCCGATGCCGCCGTCGTAGCGGAAGGTGTCGGTGACGACCTTCTCACTCTCCGTCAGACGCTCGTCGCGGACCACGATGGTCAGGCCGGGCACCAGGAAGGCGGTCTGCCGGGCCCGCGCGTGCAGCGTCTCCAGGGTGAGCCGGGCGTCCTTGAGGAAGATCTGCCGGTCGGCCCAGTAGCGGATCCGGGTACCGGTCCGGCCGCGCGGGGCCTTGCCCTTCTTGGTCATCCCGCTGCCGGCCTCGAACGGCGCGTCCGGGCTGAGCTCGGTGAAGATGCCGGGGGTGCCGCGCCGGAAGCTGATGCCGTGCACCACCCCACCCCGGTCCACCTCGACGTCGAGCCGGGCGGAGAGCGCGTTGACCACCGAGGCGCCGACGCCGTGCAGGCCGCCGGAGGCGGCGTACGAGCCGCCGCCGAACTTGCCGCCGGCGTGCAGCTTGGTCATCACGACCTCGACGCCGGAGAGCCCGGTCTTGGGCTCCACGTCCACCGGGATGCCGCGGCCGTTGTCCTTCACCTCGACCGAGCCGTCCTCGTGCAGGACGACGTCGATCTTGTCGCAGTGCCCCCCGAGGGCCTCGTCCACCGCGTTGTCGATGATCTCCCACAGGCAGTGCATCAGTCCGCGGCTGTCGGTCGACCCGATGTACATGCCGGGGCGCTTGCGGACCGCCTCCAGCCCCTCCAGGACGAGCAGGTGCCGAGCGGTGTAGTTGGAGCCGTCGTCTCCGGCCAGCAGGGCGGACGACGCTGTCGGTTCGGCGCTCACGCGGTGTGCACTCCTCAATGACGTTCTGACTCGTCTTACTTCGGCCCGCTGCCTGACGGCCGACCCCCACAGTGTTCCCAATGCCTGAGACACATCCGGTCCGCCCTCCGCAGCTTGTACGCGCTGCGCGAACACGGGCCGGGCCGTTTCCGGTGACACCGGAGCGCCATCTCCTCCCGCCACCACGGCTCCTGTCGGACCGTCGGCCCCCGGAGGGGCTGCGGAGCAGGCGTTATGCAGGCTACCGGTGTCGCGGACGGGGCTTATGCTCCAACCCAGCAGAGGATTATGCTACGCGGACCTCGACCCCCGGCCCGTTCGGGAGTTCGAGCCGAATGGCGAGTCCTGGAAGTCGACAGGCATGAACCGCCGACGCCCTGGGCACGTCCTCATCAACAACACAGCAGAATCCTCAGAGAAGAAAAGCCACGAGCGGGAACGTTTTCGGCCTGGTTGGATGTTGACCCTGGTACGACAGCTCGTCGAGCTAGAGAAGAGGCGACGTGACTACTGTTCTGACCCCTGCGAGCCCGCTCACCGCGGCTGACCGCTGCGACCGCTGCGGCGCCCAGGCTTACCTGCGCGTCGTACTCGCGAGCGGCGGAGAGCTGCTCTTCTGCGCCCACCACGGGCGGAAGTTCGAGCCGGAGCTGAAGAAGATCGCGACCGAGATACACGACGAGACCGGTCGCCTCACCGAGACCAGCAGCAACAGCGCGCCGGACGACGAGCGCTGAGCCTGCGGCCCGCACAGGCGGGCCCCGCAGGCCGACCGGCGGAGCCGGACGAGGCCCCTACCAGGGGTGATCGTCCGGCTCCGTCGCGTTTGCGCACCGCGCGTCCGCACCCGTGGCGGGCACACCCGGCCGATCGGCTCGGCCGCGCGCCGGAGCCACCACCGGCCGACCGGGGCCGGGTGATCTCCGACACTCCGTCAGCTCCCGGGGCCCGTACAGCTGACGGAGCGTCGCCGCGTGGATGCGGAGCGCGTCCGCGCGAGGGTGCCGCCCCGCGCCGGACCGCTCAGATCCGGGAGCGCACCGCGTCCGAGACGGCGGCGATCCGGGTGTAGACCCCGGGGTAGCGGGCGTCCGCGCAGCCGGTGCCCCAGGAGACCAGTCCGGCCAGCCGGCCCTGCACCACCAGCGGGCCGCCGCTGTCGCCCTGGCAGGCGTCCTTGCCGCCCTTCTGCTCCCCGGCGCAGACCATCACCCGGGGGTCGTAGGAGCCGTCCTTGCCGTGCGCGTACGCGTCCCCGCAGACCCGGTCCGAGACGATCGGCACGTCCACGCCGCGCAGCGTGCGGGAGTAGCTGCCGTTGCCCTTGGTGTCGCCCCAGCCGTAGACGGTGGCCCGGGTGCCCGGCGCGTACGGCTCGGTCTCGCCCTGGTGCAGCAGCTCGATCACCGGGCGGTCGCCCTGGTGCTCGGCCAGCGTGAGCACCGCCACGTCGTTGAGGTTCCGGCTGAAGTCGTACTGCGGGTGCACCCAGACCTCGCGCACCTCGACCTCGCGGCCCTCGCCGGTGCGGCCCAGGTCGTCCCGGCCGATCACCACCCGCAGGCCGGGGCGGTTCACCCGGGCTCCGTTGGACTCGTCGTAGAAGCAGTGCGCGGCGGTGGCCACCTTGGTCGGCGAGATCAGCGCGCCGCCGCAGAACTGGCCCGACCGCGAGTTGCCGAACTGCTGACGGCTCGCCAGGGCGACCATCCAGGGCAGCTGTTGGGTGCTCGCGTTCTGCCCGCCGACGATCCGGCGCTGCGCGCTCGCCGGAGCGGCCGCGCCCAGCGCGATCAGCGGGGCGGGCATCGAGGCGAGCAGCGCCAGGGCGACCGCGCGGCGGTGGCGACGACGGGACGGCGGGGTCGGGCGGGCGTCCGGGGTGGGCGGCACCGAGTTCTCCAAGGTCGGTCGGCGGGCAGCAACCGGCACAGCGTAGTGGAGTGATCACTTACCGTGGGGCCGCGCGCGCCGGGTGTACCCGGACGGGCGACCGCGCGGTCCTCCGGCTGACGCAGTGCCGTGCACCGGCGGTGTACGGCGACCGTCGCGCGGGCGCACCGGTGACTGTGCCCCGGTGAGTGTGCCCCGGGGCGCGGGACGAGGGCGGGCCGGGAACGCCGGAAGGCCCGGAGCGGTGGTGAACCGCTCCGGGCCTTCCGGGGTGTCCTGGTACCTGACCGGTGATCAGTCCAGGTAGTCGCGCAGCACCTGCGAGCGCGAGGGGTGGCGCAGCTTGGACATGGTCTTGGACTCGATCTGGCGGATCCGCTCGCGGGTCACGCCGTAGACCTTGCCGATCTCGTCCAGGGTCTTCGGCTGACCGTCGGTGAGACCGAAGCGCATCGACACCACGCCCGCCTCGCGCTCGCTGAGCGTGTCCAGGACGGAGTGCAGCTGCTCCTGGAGCAGGGTGAAGGAGACCGCGTCGGCCGGCACGACCGCCTCGGAGTCCTCGATCAGGTCACCGAACTCGCTGTCGCCGTCCTCGCCGAGCGGGGTGTGCAGCGAGATCGGCTCGCGCCCGTACTTCTGGACCTCGATGACCTTCTCGGGGGTCATGTCGAGTTCCTTGGCCAGCTCCTCCGGGGTGGGCTCGCGGCCCAGGTCCTGGAGCATCTGGCGCTGCACGCGGGCCAGCTTGTTGATGACCTCGACCATGTGCACCGGGATGCGGATGGTGCGGGCCTGGTCGGCCATCGCGCGGGTGATGGCCTGCCGGATCCACCAGGTCGCGTAGGTCGAGAACTTGTAGCCCTTGGTGTAGTCGAACTTCTCGACCGCGCGGATCAGACCGAGGTTGCCCTCCTGGATCAGGTCCAGGAAGAGCATGCCGCGACCGGTGTAGCGCTTGGCCAGCGAGACCACCAGGCGGAGGTTGGCCTCCAGCAGGTGGTTCTTGGCCCGGCGGCCGTCCTCGGCGATGATCTCCAGCTCGCGCTTGAGCTTCGGGGCGAGCTTGTCGGCGGCCGAGAGCTTGTCCTCGGCGAACAGGCCGGCCTCGATCCGCTTGGCGAGCTCGACCTCCTGCTCGGCGTTGAGCAGCGGGACCTTGCCGATCTGCTTCAGGTAGTCCTTGACCGGGTCGGCGGTGGCACCGGCCACGGCGACCTGCTGGGCCGGGGCGTCGTCCTCGTCGTCGTCGGAGAGGACGAAACCCTGGTCGGTCTCCTCCTCCGGCGTCTCGGCGCCGCCGGCCTCCTTGTCACCGGGCAGGGCGGCGTCCTCGAGCAGCTCCTCCTCGCCGAGCAGCCCCTCCTCGCCGTCCTTGGTGGTCTTGGTGGCGGCCGTCTTCTTGGCGGCGGTCTTCTTGGCGGGGGCGGCAGCCTTCTTGGCCACCGCCTTCTTCGCGGGGGCGGCAGCCTTCTTGGCCACCGCGGCGCGCGCCTCGGTGGTCTCGGCGATGCCCGCGATGGACTCGATCACCCGGACCTCGGCGACCACCGGAGCCGGAGCCGGGGTGGCGGACGGTGCGATCCGCACCGGCGGCTTGGACGGGGCCGACGGGGTCCGCGTGGTGACCGTCTTGGCGGCGGTGCGCTTGGCGGCGCTCTTGGTCGCGGTCGCCTTGCGCTTCGCGGCGGACGGCTCCGCCGCGCTGACCATGAGGTCCACACCCTCCTCAATCAGCACCTGATTGAGGCTGCGCATGACGTTCTTCCACTTGGTGACCGGGATCTGGTCCGCCTCGAAAGCCTGACGCACGTCGTCACCGGCGATCTGCCCCTGGGCCTTGCCCCGCTCGATGAGCGCCAGCAGAGCCGCGGACTCGGCGATCTCGGGGGGGAGCGAACGGGATGTGCTGGCCGACACGAACAACCTCTCGGACGATGAGTGAACTCGACACCAGTACCGGCCGCCGAGCCGACGGGAGCGGTCCCGCGCGGAAGGCGCACGGATCCGGATCCGACCGGCTCGGGCTTGGGGACTGGGGTGTGCAGGACGGCAGCGGCGCCGCAGACCAACACAGCATTCTGACACGGTGGTGGTATTCCGGAGCCGCTTCCGCTCCGTACACATCGCCGCCGCTCCTCAAGTGTTACGCATGCCCTTGGTGGCGCCCGTCACACCGACGGCACGGGGAGGGCCGGAACGGGGGCGCCGGGAGGTCCGGGGACGGCCATGGCCCCTCAGTCGCGGGGGTCGGCGACTGAAGGGCCATTGGGTACCGACGGATTTCCGTGCTCGGATCGTTGTCTTCCGGGCCTCCCGCACCCCGCTCGACGCCCTCCGGCCGCTCGCCCCTGGAGGACGACCGGACGGCGGGCGGACTGCGGACGGCGTGCGGATCAACCGGCGATCGGGTGGGGACCGGACGGGGACGAGCCGGAGGTCAACCGGGGGTCAACCAGGGTCAACCGGGGGTCCGCCCGAGACTCGGGAGAGGAGTCCGGCGGGGGATTCAGTGCTCGCGGGGGGCCGGGACGGAGTGCTCGACCTCGGGGTGCACGGTGAGCAGGGCACGGACGGCGGCCTCGGCGGCGGTGCCGTCGCCGGTGCCCAGGGCGTCCACCAGGCGGGCGTGCAGGCTGGCCGCCGCGTCGGACGGCCGCTCGCAGGCGGTGGCCGGACCGCCGGAGACCTGGAGGGCGCAGCCGACGATGCCGGAGAGGTGCTCCAGCATGCGGTTCCCGGCCATCTGCAGGACCAGGGCGTGCAGTTCGACGTCGGCCCGGGCGTAGTTGACCATGTCGCCCTGGGCGGTGGCGTGGCCCATCACCTCGGCCAGCTCGGTCAGCCGCTGCTGGACGTCCTCGCGGCCGTGGCCGGCGGCCAGCCGGGCCGCGAGCGGCTCGATCGCCCAGCGCAGCTCGAACAGCTCACGCCGCTGCTCGTCGCGCTGCGGGCCGAAGGCGCGCCACTCGATGATGTCCGGGTCCAACAGGTTCCAGTCGGCGACCGGGCGGACCCGGGTGCCGACGTTCGGCCGGGCGCTGACCAGGCCCTTCGCCTCCAGGACCCGGAGGGACTCGCGGACGACGGTGCGGGAGACCTCGAACCGCTGACCGATCTCCTCCGGCACCAGCGGGCGGTCGGCGCCCAGGTCACCGGAGACGATCATCTGGCCGAGCTGCTGGACCAGTTGGCCGTGCAGGCCCCGGCCCCGGCTGCTGGTGGTCTTGCGGCCGACCCGCAGGTCGACCTCGGAGCCCTCCCAGCGGGGGGCGGGCGGGGTGGGCCGTTCGGCGTAGGAGAAGCGGTCCAGCTCGCCGGGGGCGACTGCGTCGGAGGGGCGAGCTGCGTTCATGGTGGGGTGCGCAAGGGTACTCACAGCTCCTTTGTCGGCGATCGGCGGGCCCGCCTTGAGAATTCTCGTGAAAAGCACACGAAAGGGTGATCGCCCGTGACCGGATAATTGACTTCTTATCAGGCAGAATCCCCCAAATCATCGCGGTCCGGTCGATCTTGGTGACGGGGTGTCACCAGCACTGCGGAGGACGGTCGTTCGGGCTGCGGAGGGCCCCGGCGCGGTGCCGGGAGGTCCGGTCCGGCACGGCCGGGCACGCCCGGATCCGGGCGGGCCCCACCTCAGAGCGCGCGGCGGCGTACCTGGGCGAGGACGGCCACCACCAGCAGCAGCGCGATCGGGGCGAGGACGGCGGCGGCGAAGGTGCCGTCCACTGCCGGGCCGGTCCCGAGCCGCTGCGGATCGACGCCCCGCACCAGGTCGAGGCCGTACTGGAACGGGAGCAGCTCCCGGGCCTGGGCCGGCCAGCCGCGACCGCTGCGGCGCAGCAGCAGGGTGAGGGCGGGTTCGAGCAGGGCCGGCACCGTGCACAGCACCAGCAGGCCGGCCGCCGCGCTGCGGAGCAGCGAGGTCAGCAGCAGCCCGGACCAGGCGGCCAGCACCGTCAGGCCGACGAACAGCCCGAGCGGACGGAGCAGTTCGGCGAAGGCCGCCGACGCCGGGTCGGTCAGCACGGCCGTCCCGGCACCCGGGGCGGCGCCAGCCAGGACGACCGCCGCGTTCAGCAGGACGGTGGCGGTGGCGAGCAGCGCCGCCACCGGGCCGGTGACGGCCAGCTTCCCGATCAGCAGCCGGCACCTCCGCCCGAACGAGACCCGGCCGGCCACCAGCCCCGGGTACCGGACCTCGTGCCCGTAGGAGAGTGCCCCGAGGGCCCCCGCGCCGAGGGCGGCGATCGGGAGCGGCAGCAGCGGGACGACCGCCGTCAGGCAGCGGACGGCCGCCGTCGGCCCCAGCTCCCCGCCCGGCAGTTGACGGGCCAGCACGGCGGCCACCGCCGCGTCGACCAGCAGGACGGCGGCCAGGATCAGCCAGGTGGAGCGGAGGCCGCGCAGGCGGCGCAGCTCGTAGGCCAGTACGCGCACGGTCACTCGCTCCGGGGCTCGTGGGTGGTCGGGGTGGTCGGGGCCGTCCGAGCGGTCGGGGTGCTCTGGGTGCGCTCGGGGCCCTGGGCGCTCTCGGGGCCTTGGGCGGCCGCGCTGCCCGGGAGGTCCGGGCGGGCGGTGCGGCGGGCCGGCCGCGGGGCCGCACCGGGGCGCTCGTCGCGGAACAGCTGACGGCCACTCAGGGTGATCGTGCGGGGGACGGCTTCGGGTCGGACCTTCGCCTGGGCTCCGGCCGGGGCTCCGGCTTGGGCGGGCGCCTGGGCCTGGGCCGGAGCCGGAGCCGGAGCCTGGGCGAGCGTCTGACCGGAGGCCTGGGCAGGGGCCGGAACGGGGTGGACGCCGGGGGCGATCGGGCGCGCGAGCAGGACGGCGGTCTGCTCCTGGTCCTGCTCCGCGGGCTGCGGGATCCCGGTACCGACGGCAGCGCCTGCGGCCACCGTGGCCCGGGCCGCCGAGGTGGTGGCCGGGGCACCCGGGGCGTCGGCCGCGCCGGGGACCAGGCCGGACGGCGTGGCGGGCACCGGGATGGGGTGCACCTGGCCGGAGCGGCCGGAGGAGGCGGGAAGCACCGGGTACGGGACGGGCTGTTCGACCACCCGGTCGGCCAGCTCGTGCAGCAGGATGCCGTGGCGGTAGGCGAGCTCGCCGATCTCGGTGCGGGTCAGGCCGCTCACCGCGATGCCGGTGCCGCCGTCCCGGCGGACCTGGTGGCCCTGCTCGGTCAGCAGGTCGGCGAGCCGGGCCATCTGCGGCCCCCGGACCGAGACCTCGGGGTGCAGACGGGTGCGGCGGAACTCGGAGACCGGCTGGTCCGCCACCAGGCGCCCCTGATCGAGCGTCACCACCCGATCGGCCAGTGCGGCGGCCTCCTGCGGAGTCCGGGTGGTGACCAGGACGGTGCCACCGGAGACGCCGAAGGAGCGCAGGAAGGAGTGGAACCACTCGGTGTTGCGCGGCGAGAGGCCCTCGGTCGGACCGTCCAGGAGCAGGGTGCCGGGCGAGCCCAGCAGGGCGGCGGCGAGGGCGAGCCGACGGTGCATGCCGGGCGAGAAGGAGCGCAGGCGGTGGCCGGCCACGCCCGCCAGCCGCGTCTGCTCCAGGAGTTCGTCGGCACGGGAGGACGGGACCCCGGCAGCGGCGGCGAGCATCCGCAGGTGGGCGCGGGCCCGCATGCCCGGGTGGCCGCTGCCCTGACCGCCCTCGGGCAGCAGCACGCCGACCTCGCGCTCGGGGTGACGGAGTCTGCGGTAGGTCCGGCCGCTGAACAGCGTGACGCCCTGGCCACGCTCCAGTTCGACCATCAGCCGCAGTGCGGTGGTCTTGCCCGCCCCCTCGGCACCGAGCAGGGCGGTCACCACACCCGGACGGGCGTCGAAGGTGAGATCGAGCAGGGCCGGCAGGCGGCCCCGGCGGTAGACCTTGGTCAGTCCGGTGATCTGGATCATCGCTGCCTGCTCCTGTCTCGGCCGACCGGGCAGCGGAGCTCTTCCGCCCCGCTGGAGCACAGTAGGGCGAGCAGGCAGGGAAATCGGGCATTACGGACGCGGGGCGGGCAGCGTCGCCGCCCACCTCACTCGATCAGGGGACAGTGGACGTACGGAGCTCCGGGCGCACGCCCGGGTGGTACCCGGGCGTGCGGAGCGGAGACGGGGCTGCGAGGGACGGAGCCACGGGGGGCGGAACTGGGACGGAGCCGCCGCGGTGCCGCTCAGGACTCCGGGCGGAGCATCGGCGGGTTGAGGACGGTGGCACCACCGGCCTTGAACAGCTGGGCGGGGCGGCCTCCCTGACGGGTCGTCGTCCCTCCTGCGGGGACCAGGAAGCCCGGGGTGCCGGTGACCTTCCGGTGGAAGTTCCGGGGGTCGAGGGCCACGCCCCAGACCGCCTCGTAGACCTGGCGGAGCTCGCCGACGGTGAACTCCGGCGGGCAGAAGGCGGTGGCCAACGAGGAGTACTCGATCTTCGAGCGGGCTCGTTCGACGCCGTCCGCGAGGATCTTGCCGTGGTCGAAGGCGAGCGGCACGCCCTCGGCCGGGCTGGGGCCGAGCAGGTCACCGACCGGTGCCCACCGGGCTCCGCTGGCGTCGCCGCCCGGGCGCGGCGTCGGGAGGTCGGGGGCCAGTGCCAGGTGGGCCACGCTGACCACCCGCATGCGGGGGTCGCGCTGCGGGTGGCCGTAGGTCGCGAGCTGTTCGAGGTGGGCGCCGACCGTGCTCGGGCCCTGGCCGGGGGCGGAGACGGCCCGCAGGCCGGTCTCCTCGGCCAACTCCCGGGAGGCCGCCTCGCCGAGCCCCTCGTCCAGCCGGACGAAGCCGCCGGGCAGCGCCCAGTAGCCCTGGAACGGCGGCTCGCCCCGGCGGACGAGCAGGGCACAGAGCGCGTGCTCCCTGACCGTCAGCACCACCAGGTCGACCGTGACAGCGAACGGGGGGAAGGCCGACGGGTCATAACGCGACATGGGGACGATCATAGTCGTCTCTTTGACGATAAGGACAGGGCCCCGACGGGGTGCGTCGGACCGTGCTGCGTCCACGGAGCGACCGTCCCGGCGGCGCCCTCGGAACGGCCCGGTACGGCGCTCGGGGCACTGCCGGGAACGGGCCCGGGGCAGCAGTCGGGGAACCCGCTCGGAGCGATGCCGTGGACAGCGCTCCGAGCGGACCCGGGGCGGCGGTCCGGGTCGGCGGACAGCCCGTCCTGCCGGCTCAGCGGGTCCCGAGTTGGAGGGTGGGCGACGCCTCCTCCACCACCGCGACGCCGATCCGGCTGATCCGCACCGAGAAGGGCTCCCCGGCCACCCGCAGACCACCGAGCTCCAGCTCGCCGAGCGGGGCGGTGCTGGCCGGGCGGACCGCGACCCGGCCGGCCGGGACGTCGGGGCGGACCCCGGCGAGCCCGGTGACCAGGTGAACGGCGGCGGCCGAGGAGAGCGCGGCCGGGCGGCAAGCGGCCGGGTGCGGGACCGGGGGGCATCCGGTGACCCGCTGCTCCCCCGCGTACATCTCGGGCAGCCGACCGTCGAAGTGGGTGGAGGCGTCGAGCAGGCCCTCCAGCAGCAGCCCCGCCTCCCGCTCGAACCCGGCCTCGGTGAGGCCGACGACCGCGAGCGCCGTCTCGTGCACCCGGACCGCCCCGCTGCGGTGGCCGAGCGGGTTGAACCGGGGCGACTTGGCGCTGAGCGTCCGCAGGCCCCAGCCGCAGTCGAACTCCGGCGTGACCAGACGCTGGGCCAGCACCCGGGTCTGCTCGCGGTCGAGCAGACCCTCGTGGCGGTCGCCCTCGGCGGCCAGGCCGAGGTCCAGCAGGTGGACGAAGGAGGAGGCGACGGCGGGCAGCGGGCGGCCCGGACCGAGCAGGGCCGCCGCCGGGCGCCCCCCTGACAGGTCGTCGATCCAGAACTGCTCCCGGAACCGCTCGCGCAGCCCCGCCGCCCAGGACCGCCACGCGGCGGCACCCGGGCGGCCGAACGCCTCCAGCAGCTCGGCCCCGTGCAGGGCCGCCCGATGGGCCTGGGCCTGTACCTCGCAACGGGCCGGCACCGGCCGGGCCGCCCGCTCCTCGGCCGACCGACCGAGGTCGGTCACGAACCCGACCGGCCCCGCCGGGGCACCGTCGGCCTCGACGCCCACCGGGCCACCGGAGGGGCCACCGGGCGGGCCGCCGTACGGCGAGCCGGTGAAGGCGGCTGACGGGCCGCCGACTGACGCACCGTCGGCAGCGGACCGGGACGGGGAGTCCGTGACGTTGCTCCGGAGGGCTGCCAGTGCCCGCTCGGCGGCGGGCAGCAGCTCGGCCACCTCCTGCCTGGGCAGGCCCCACCGCCACGCCTCTGCCAGCAGGGTGACGAACAGCAGCGTGGCCTCGGTCGCGGTGCAGGAGGGCGGTAGCTCCGGGCCACCGTGCCGGAGCGGCCCGGGGATGACGCCGGCCTGCGGACCGGTGGCGGACTGACGGCGGGCCAGCGCACGGAGGGTGCCGGCCGCGAGGCGGGTACCGAGCGGCAGGGTGAGCCGGGCCGCCCAGAGGGCGTCCGCGGCGGTCAGCCCGAACCGCCAGGGTGCACCGGAGACCGCGTGGAGGTCGGTCGGCCGGTCGGCATCGGCCAGGAGCAGCCCGCCGAGCGCGTCCAACGAGCGCGGCACCAGCAGCCCGACCCGGGCGTCGTCGCAGCGGACCTCGGGCTCCGACCAGGGCAGCGGCACACCGGCCCCGCGGCCGGTGGGCGGGCGCGGGGCGCCCTGGGCCGCGTTGGTCTCCAACGCGGTGGTCAGCTCGACCGACCAGCGGGCCCCCGGCTGCACCTCCAGGTCCCAGCGCAGCACCCCGGCCCCGGCCAGCACGGCGTGCGGCGACGGACGGGCCGCCACGGTGGCGCTGTGCTGCGGACCGGCCCAGCGCAGCCCGGCCGACTGGACCTGCCCTGGAAGGTCGGCCAGGCGCTGCCCCGCCGAGATCTCGGCGAGCTGGCCGAGGTCGGTGCCGAGGGTGATCTCGAGCGGTATCCGGGCCGGCCTGAGGCCCGTGTTCCGCACCGTCACGGTCTCCACCCCGTTGGCGTGCCGGAGCCGCTCGACCGTCAGGGCCGGATCCGGATCCGGATCGCCGGGCACCCGGACGGCGCCCACGAAGCGGGCCTCCGCCGCCGAGGTCAGCGTGCCCTGGAGGGAGAGCGGCTCCATGCCGCCGAGGCGCAGCTCCATCCGGGCCAGGGCCCGGACTCCGGAGCGGTAGAAGCCGTGCAGGGCCTGACCGCGCAGTTGGCCGTCCAGACCGGAGATGGCCATGGCCGGGGCGCTCACGCAGAGCACCGTGGCATGGGTGGCGGGCGGCTGCGGGCGGAACGGGCCGGGCGGGCGCCCCGCCCCGGCTGCCCCGGTGCCGGGCAGCTGTACCCCGCCGGGCGGCGTGTGTGACGCCCCGGCAGGGACGCCGGGACCACCGGAAGGACCGCCGGGAGGACCACCGGGGACCGTACCCGGGGGTGGGCCGTAGGGCGTCCCGGGGGCCCCGCCGGAGGTGTGCGGGAGCCCGGTGGCACCCGGGCCGGGGGGCGGGGCCGCCAGGCGTTCGGGGTGCGGGCGGGCCGATCCGGACGGGGCGTCAGCGGATGTGCCGGGGGCGGGCGGTGGCCCCCAGGGTGCTGTGGTGGGTGCGGGCGGCGCGGCGGCCAGAGGGGCGTCGGTGGGCCAGGCTGCCGGTGGAGTTGCGCCGGGGGCGCGCAGCGCCCGCGCATGCCCCCCTGCGGCTGGCGCGGAGAGCGGAGCCGACGCGTCCGAGAGGGCCGGAGCCGTCGGGTCCGAGCGCTCCGCACCGAGTGGTCCGGTCCCGTACCGGCCGACGGCCGGCGGCGGGGCGAAGGAGCTCACCGTCCCCCCGTCCCCGGCGGTGACCGGGGCGGGGGCGGGAACGGGAACTGACGGTGCGGCAGACCCGGGGGTGGGCGGTGCGTCCCGCAACTGCCTCGGGTCGTTCACCTGATGCTCCTTCTTCGACCGGACGACGGCGGTGCTGCCGGTCGGCCGGACATGTCCTCGATCACGGTCTCGTGCTGCTCGTTCGAGCCTCCGGGCGGGCCGCCCGTCGGCAGGTCGGCCGGAGCCGACATCGGTGGGACGCGGCGCTCCCCCGCGCCGTCCCCCGCCCCCGGTGGCCGGTCCGTGCCCTCCGGCCGGATGCCACCGCCCCGCTGCGGACGGCTCCGGCCCCGGTGGGACCGCCCGCCGGGCCCCCCTCCGCCCCGGCCGGAACCGCCCCCCGGTCCCCGGCCGCGCCGGTGCCTGCCACGGCTGCCGCAGGCCGTCCACCGCCCGGCCGTGCGCAGGAGGTCGCTCCCCTGCTGCGGTCGTCCCGGGCGGCGCCGGTGCCGCCCGCGCGGCGTCGGCCCGGACCTCCGGTCGCAGGTGCCGCCCAGCAGATTGAACGCACCGCCCCTCCCACAGGTCACGCCGTACCGGTCCGCCGACAGGTCTTCCCTGGTCGGCCGCGTCCCGCACCTCCCCCGGGGAGCGGACCGCGAGTCCCACCGCGGAGGACCCGTCCGGCCGGTGGCCACCGGCCGGCGCCAGGTCACTCACGGCCCGCGTCAGGATACGGTGCGGGGGCAACGGCGGGCGCACCGGGAACAGCGTGGGCGCCCGCCGCTCCGCGTCCGTGACCAGTGCGTACCGAGGAGTTGTATGTCCACCCCCACCCGACTGCCCGGGATCGTCACCACCGACCACGTCTTCCGGCTCCCGCTCGACCACCAGGCGCCCGAGGGCGAGCAGATCGAGGTGTACGCCCGCGAGGTGGTCGCCGCCGGCCGTGAGCAGGACGACCTCCCCTGGCTGCTCTTCCTCCAGGGCGGGCCGGGTGGCAAGGCCAACCGGCCGGCCGGGCGGGACGCCTGGGTCGACCGGGCCCTGGACGACTACCGGGTGCTGCTGCTCGACCAGCGAGGTACCGGCCGGTCCACCCCCGCCAACCGCCAGACGCTGGCCCGGCGCGGTGGCCCCGCCGAGCAGGCCGAGTACCTGACCCGCTTCCGGGCCGACTCGATCGTCCGGGACGCCGAGCTGATCCGTCGTCAGCTGCTCGGTGAGCAGGGGCAGTGGACGTTGCTCGGCCAGAGCTACGGCGGCTTCTGCACCCTCACCTACCTCTCGATCGCCCCCGACGGCGTCCGCGAGGCCTTCGTGACCGGCGGGCTGGCGGGGCTGCGCAGCTCGGCCGAGGACGTCTACCGGGCGGCCTACCCCCGCAACGTCCGGAAGAACAAGGCCTACTACGCGCGCTACCCGCAGGACGTGGCGGCGGTGCAGCGGATCGCCGGCAGCCTGGTCCGGCAGCCGGCCGAGCTGCCGGACGGCGGGGTGCTCACCGTGGAGGCGTTCCAGGGCCTCGGGCTGCTGCTGGGCTCCGGCGGCGGCGCTCAGGTGCTGCACTACCTGCTGGAGGAGGCCTGGGTGGAGGGGGTCGACGGGCCGGAGCTCTCGGACACCTTCCTGGCCGGGGTGCAGTCCCACCTCTCCTTCGCGCAGGGGCCGATGTACGCGGTGCTGCACGAATCCATCTACGGGCAGCGCTCGGTGGACGCCGGGGGCACCGCCTGGGCGGCGGAGCGGGTGCGGAAGGAGTTCCCCGAGTTCGACGCGGCGGCGGCACTGACCGCCGGTCAGCCGGTGCTCTTCACCGGGGAGATGATCTACCCCGCACTGTTCGAGAACGACCCCGCGCTGCGCCCGCTCCGGGACACCGCCCACCTGCTCGCCGACCGGACCGACTGGCCCGACCTCTACGACCCGGCCCGGCTCGCGGCCAACCGGGTGCCGGTGTACGCGGCCGTCTACCACGACGATCTCTACGTGGACACCGCCGACTCGCTGGCCACCGCGGACGCGGTGGCGGGGACGCGGGTCTGGGTCACCAACGAGTGGGAGCACGACGGCCTCCGGGTGAGTGGTGGTGCCGTGCTCGACCGGCTGATCCGGATGGCGCGCGGCGAGCTCTAGCCCACGGGCCCGGCGGTCAGGGCCGAAGGTCGGGGAGCCGGGGCCGAGGACCGTGGCCAGACCTCCGGCGACCGGACCGTCGGCCGGGGGCGTCTCAGCCGGGCCGTCCCGCCCGGCGGGTGCGGCGGGCCGGCTCGGGGTGGGTTCGGCCGGAGCCCGCCGGCTCGTCGCCGAACCCCGGGTCTCCACCCGGCGGGCGCTCACCCTGGAGGCGGCCCCCGCGGCGGGCCGAGCGCGGTTGCCGACGAGCCGTCCGGCGGCCGCCGGGCGGCTCGTCACCGGGCTCCGGCACGGGGGCCGCGCCACCGTACCCGCCCCGGCCGGCACGGCCCCGCGAGCCCCGGCCACCCCGCCGCCGGGCCGCGCCCGCAGACGCCCCCGGACCACCTCCCCTCCGGCCGCCGCCCTCCCCGTGCTCGGGCCCCTGGTCTCCCGAAGGGGGCGGAGACGGCCGATCACCGCGCGACGCGGACGGATCGTCAAGGACGTCGGCCCCGCCGTCCGGAGAGCTCCCGCCAGGTCGTACGGAGGGAGCTCCGGGGGCGGGCCTCCGACCCCCGCCCGCCTCCCCCTGGCCCGGCCCCGCCCGCCCGGGCTCCCCTCCACCTGAGCCGGGCGGATCGCCGGGACGGGCTGCTCCCCGCCCTCCTTGCCGCCCCTGCCCCTGCCCCTGCCCCTGGCCGGCCCTCGGAGGTCCCTCACCTAGCGGAACGGACGGACCGTCAGGACCGGCCGCACCATGGCCCTCTCGGGGCTCCGTCCCCTCCCCGGGGTCCGCCGGACCGGCCCCTGCCCTGGCTCCGGTGCCCGGAGGCGTCCCCACGCCCGGGCGGTGGAGCGCGTCCACTTGGCGGCGGGCCTCGCGCTCCGCGCGGACCCGGTCGAGCAGCTCGCCCGGGTGCAAGCCGCCGTTCAGCGACTCGTAGAGCAGCTGCGCCAGGGTGTACGTCTGGTCGAGGTCGAGCACCCTGGCCAGCACCACCCGGGCCGTGGCGGTGTCACCGGCCAGCCAGGACGTCCAGGCGAGCAGGGTGAGCGGCGGGGCGGCGTACCGCTCGAAGGGCGGGACGCAGCGGCGGGCGAGGTAGCGCCACAGGCGCTGGGCGGGGACCAGCTCGTCCGGCTCGGCGTACTCGGCTCCCCGGTCCCGGGCCAGCTTGTCCTGGAGGCCGACCAGCAGGCGGGCCGTCCGGGCCGGGTCGAGCTCGCGGGCTCCGCCGCCGAAGTCGGCCAGGGCTCCGGCGAGCAGCTCGGCGGTCTGCTCCAGGGTCGCGAACCGGCCACCGGGCCCGGCGAGTTCACCGATCAGCTCGGGGCCGGCCAGTTCGAGCGCCTCCCGGTGGACGTCCTCGCCCGGCGGCCCGATCGGTGCCAGCCCGGCGGCGATCGCCTTGCGACTGCCGCGGGGTGCCACCCCGGCGTAGGCAGCCGCAGCCGCGATCGGGCTGGGCAGCCGGATCGACCGGATCGGCACGCCCTCCGGATCGCAGCAGCCCGCCTCACCGCAGAGGAAGGACCACCACCTCCCGTCCGAGACGCACAACGACTCCTTCACCGCCACCCCCGCCGCCCGGAACTCCTGTGCCAGGAGATCGGCCAGCGGCCGGAGCAGTGCCACCACCCCGGGACCGTCCACGGGCTCCGCCGACGGCCCGTCAGGAGGTGCTCCCCGCCCCGACCCCCCGGCATCCGCCGGCTGCCCCCGGTCCGCCCCGGGCGGCCACACCCGGTCGAAGCCGGGCGCGCCCCGGGGGAGCACCAGCGGTGACGGGGGCGGCCCCGAGCCCGGCCGGTGGGCGGCGGTGGGACCGGCCGGTCCGGTCCCGCGCCCGGCCGGGTCCGCCGGGTCCTCGACGTCCCGGCAGAGGTAGATCAGCACCTGCTCCGGGCGCTGGTCCCGCTGCTCGGAGAGCCCGACCAGCAGCCTGGCGGTGTCGGCCGCGACCGCCGGCCAGACGGCCGGGTCGGCCGGGATGTCCAGCCGGATCACTCCGCCCTGCTGGAGCATCGGCCCCTGGAGGCCGACCGCGACGATGCTGTCGTCGGGGAAGAACCCGAGCAGGTAGGGAAGCATCTCGGCCATGTCGGCCGGGCCGCGCATCCGGAGCGGGTACTGGCCTGCCGGCGAGGTGGCGGACTGGATGACGTGCTCCTCGTTGTTCATGTCCGGAAGCGTCCCGCGCGAGCTGCACCGACCCCGTCGAACAGCCATTTCCTGTGGATAAGTCGGGGGGTCCAGCATGTGCTCCCCCGTTCGGCCCATTGCCGAAACCGACCAAAAGGTACAAATGGACCGCACTCGGATGATGTCCTGATGAACCGACTGCGGTCCGCCCACCCGGGCTGTTCGCGCCCTGTCGCTCCGAGCCTGTATCCATGAGCCATGACCGAGCCCTCGCAGCACCCCGCCACCGCCCCCGGCCGCGCCGAGGCCCCGACGACCGACCGCGCCGCCGTCCGGGCCCGGGCCGAGGCCGTGCTCCGCGAGCTGGCCGGTCCGGCCGCCGTCCTGCGCGAGGACCAGTGGCTGGCCATCGAGGCCCTGGTGGTCGACCACCGCCGGGCCCTGGTGGTGCAGCGCACCGGTTGGGGGAAGTCCGCCGTCTACTTCATCTCGACCGCACTGCTCCGGGCCCGGGGCGCGGGCCCCACGGTGATCGTCTCCCCGCTGCTCGCCCTGATGCGCAATCAGGTCGACTCCGCCGCCAAGGCCGGCATCCACGCCCGCACCATCAACTCGGCCAATCCGGAGGAGTGGGACGACATCCAGGCCGAGGTGGCGGCCGGCCAGGTGGACGTCCTGCTGGTCAGCCCCGAGCGGTTGAACAACCCCGACTTCCGCGACCAGGTGCTGCCCAAGCTGGCCGCCTCCACCGGCCTGCTGGTGGTCGACGAGGCGCACTGCATCTCCGACTGGGGCCACGACTTCCGCCCCGACTACCGCCGCCTGCGCACCATGCTGGCCGAGCTCTCCCCCGGCGTCCCGGTGCTGGCCACCACCGCGACCGCCAACGCCCGGGTCACCGCCGACGTCGCCGAGCAGTTGGGCACCGGTGGCGGCGGCGAGGGGTCCGACGGCACCGCCCTGGTGCTGCGCGGCCCGTTGGACCGCGAGAGCCTCGGCCTCGGCGTGCTCGACCTCCCCGACCCCGCGCACCGCCTCGCCTGGCTGGCCGACCACCTCGCCGAGCTGCCCGGCTCCGGCATCGTCTACACCCTCACGGTGGCGGCCGCCGACGAGGTGACCGCCTTCCTCCGCCAGCGCGGCTACCCGGTCGCCTCCTACTCCGGCCGCACCGAGGACGCCGAGCGCCGCACCGCCGAGGCCGACCTCCTGGCGAACCGGGTGAAGGCCCTGGTCGCCACCTCCGCCCTCGGCATGGGCTTCGACAAGCCGGACCTCGGCTTCGTCGTGCACCTCGGCTCGCCCGGCTCGCCGATCGCCTACTACCAGCAGGTCGGCCGCGCCGGGCGCGGGGTGGACCGGGCCGAGGTGCTGCTGCTGCCCGGCCGCGAGGACGAGGCGATCTGGCGCTACTTCGCCTCGCTCGGCTTCCCCGCCGAGGAGCAGGTGCGGCGCACCCTGGACGCGCTGGCCGAGGCCGGCCGCCCGCTCTCCACCGCCGCGCTGGAGACCCGGGTGGACCTCCGCCGCGCCCGGCTGGAGACCATGCTCAAGGTGCTCGACGTGGACGGTGCGGTCCGCCGGGTCCGCGGCGGCTGGACCTCCACCGGGCAGGAGTGGACGTACGACGCGGCCCGCTACGCGAAGGTCGCCGAGTCCCGCACCGCGGAGCAGCGGGCCATGCGGGAGTACGCCACCACGGGCGGCTGCCGGATGGAGTTCCTGCGCCGGCAGTTGGACGACGAGCAGGCCGCGCCCTGCGGCCGGTGCGACAACTGCACCGGGCAGCGCCGCTCCGCCGAGGTCTCGGAGGAGGCGATGGCCGCCGCCCGGGCCGCGCTCGGCCGACCCGGCGTCAGCTTCGAGCCGCGCCGGCTCTGGCCGACCGGGATGGAGGCGATCGGGGTGCCGCTGAAGGGCCGCATCCCGGCCGGCGAGCAGGCCGAGACCGGCCGGGCACTGGGCCGGCTGTCGGACATCGGCTGGGGCACCCGGCTGCGCGGCCTGCTGGCCGACGAAGCCCCGGACGGTCCGGTCCCGGCCGAGGTGCTGGACGCGATGGTCAGCGTGCTCGCCGACTGGGCGCGCGGCCCCGGCGGTTGGGCCGGCCCGGAGGACGCCGACGGGGGGCGGCTCGCCCGTCCGGTCGGGGTGGTCACGGTGGATTCGGCCCGCCGACCGCAGCTGGTGGCCACCCTGGGCGCCCGGATCTCGGAGGTCGGCCGGCTGCCGCTGCTCGGCCGGGTCTCCTACGCCGACGGCCGCCCGCCGCACGGCCCGCGCAGCAACAGCGCGCAGCGCCTGCACTCGCTGGCAGGCGCCCTGGTGGTCCCCGGCGAGCTGCAGGAGGCGATCGCGGCCAACCCCGGCCCGGTCCTGCTGGTCGACGACCTGGTCGACTCCGGCTGGACGGTCACGGTGGCGGCCCGGCTGCTCCGCCGCGCGGGGACCGGCCCGGTGCTCCCGCTGACCCTCGCGGTCCAGGCGTGATCGGGGCCGGCCCCCGGGAGGACGCCGGGACGGAGGAGGGCGAGGGGACGCGGCGGAGGAGGGTGACGGAAGGCGACGGACGGGAGGCCTGACGACCCGTGACGGCGACACCTGACGACCCGTGAGGACGAACCTGACGGATCCGACCCGCCGTCAGCCGAATGGCAGTCGACCCGAGGTGGAATATATCCGGCAGACCATAGGCATTCGGGCGGCGTTCGTCATTTCATCGTTGCCGCTCGGCCGTTCTGACCTGAGAATTGGGAGGTACCCAGAGCCCGGTCCGGAGGACCCGGCCTTCGGCGTACGCAGCTACCCGCCTGCCCCGCACCACGCGGGCGACGGGCCGGGAAGGAGGATCGTGATCAGCGGCAGCGACCGACCCCGGTTCTCCCGGAGACGCATGCTCGACCTCGAGGGCTGGGCGGAGGCCGACGTCCCGCTGCTCCGTACGCCGCGCGAGTTCGTCGCCGAGCTGCACCAGCGTCACCTCCCGCAGCCGGGCACCACGGTGGTCGCGGTGCTGGACGCCCTGCACCAGGTCACCGCCTCCGCCTCGTTCCCCTCCCGTCAGCACGTCCAGGACGGCTGGCAGTACCGGAACGAGATCCTCACCCACCTCCGGTTGGTCACCCCGCACGACCTCCGGCTGGCCCGGCCGAGCCGGACGGCGGTCCTGCTGCGCTGCCGCGAGGGCGCGCCCGGCTGGACGGAGCAGGACGGTGCCTGGATGTGGGCGCTGCGCGACGCCGCCGCACTGCACGGCCTGCGCTGCGGCTCGTACATCGCGCTCACCCCGAGCGGCTGGCAGTCCCTCGGGGACGGCCGCAACGGCCGGACGCCGCACTCGGGTTCCTGGTCGGACGGCCCGGTGCACACCGTCACCGAACTCGCGCCGCGCACCACCCCGCGCAGCCGCCCCTCCCGGAGCGGCCGCACCGCCGACCCGGTCAGGCCACTGCGCCGTACCGCGGCCGGCTGACGCACCACCGGGCACGACCACGCCGGGCACCGCACCACCGCGTTCCTCCGGGGGTAACCGTCCGGAGGAACGCGGAACGGAGGCGGTCCGGAGCGCGAGCGCCCAGGGCGGCCGGAGCACGGCGGAAGCGGCCCTCCCGGTCAGCGGGCCCGGCCGGGCAGGGCACGGCAGCCGCCCCCGGAACCTCGGAGCGGCCACCGTGCCGATGGAACGTCAGACGCCCACCGGGCGCTGGGCGTCCGGGAAGAGCGGGTTGACCGCACCGGCCTCGCCGCACACCAGCAGCAGCTCGCCGGCCAGCTCCCGCGCGGTGCGGGCGGCCTTCGCCAGCCGCTCACCGCCGGTCGCCGCGTTGACCACCAGGACCACCACCGGGCGGGCGGCCAGCCTGGCCGCTCCGGCGTCGGCGTAGAAGACGTCGCCGCCCTCGGTGAGCTGGGCCCAGTAACGCTCCTCCCCGAAGGAGAGTTCGTGCTGCTGCCAGGGGTGGGGCTCGCCCACCGTCAGGACCAGCACCGCCTCCGGACCCCGGCCCGACTCGAGCAGCCGGTCGACCGCGTCGTCCGCCCGCTCGACCGCGTCGCGCGCGGTGGCGGGCACCAACTGCACCGTGGTGCCCGGGAGTCCGGGTGCGGCGCCCGGTGCCGGGCCGGGACGGGGGCCCGGACGCGGACCGGGACGCGGCCCCGGCTTGGGACCGGGCCGGGGCCCGGGCACGGGCCGGGCAGCGGAGGAGGAGACGGACGGGACACCAGCGGACTGGGCATCAGGCATACGGAGGGAGGACTCTCGCGGGAGGGGGACACCGGGGCCCGGAACGCTCTCGTGGATCTCCGGCTCCGCGCTCACGCGGACCTCCGGCTCCTCGGGGGAAACAGGCATGACCCGATGTCTATCAAATGGCGCTCGAACGCGCACGGGCACCCCACGAGTTGGGATCGAGTGGTCACCCTTCCGACACCGGGTCAGAAGCCCAGCGTCAGCTGCTCGTCCTGCGGCTCGGGCTCGCGCACCCGCTTGAGGTGGCTCCACCGGGTCAACCCGTCCATGTACGCCCAGGAGGTCCGGTGGTGGCGGGTCGGGCCGTGCTCCTCCAACGCGGCGCGGTGCACCGGCGAGGGGTAGCCGGCGTTCTCGGCGAAGGCGAAGGCGGGGTACTCCTCGCCGAGCTCGGCCATCATCGCGTCGCGCTGCACCTTGGCGAGCACCGAGGCGGCCGAGACGCAGATGCAGGACTGGTCGCCCTTGATCACGGTCCGGACCCGCCAGGGGCCTCCGAGGTAGTCGTGCTTGCCGTCCAGGATCACCGCGTCCGGCCGGACCGGCAGTGCCTCCAGCGCGCGCACCGCAGCCAGCCGCAGCGCGGCGGTCATGCCGAGTTCGTCGCACTCCTCGGGGGAGGCGTGGCCGAGCGCGTAGGCGGTGACCCAGTCGGCGAGCACCGGGGCGAGTTCGGTCCGGCGCTTCTCGGTGAGCAGCTTGGAGTCGGTGAGCCCTGCGGGCGGCTTGCGCAGGCCGGTGACCGCGGCCCCGACCGTGACCGGCCCGGCCCAGGCACCCCGGCCGACCTCGTCCAGCCCGACCACCACCTGGGCGCCCGCCCGGCGCAGCGAGCGCTCGACCGAGTGGCTGGGCGGTTCGTACGGCATGGCGGGTCCTTCGGTTCGGAGCGGTTCGACGGAGACCGGCCCCGCGCACTGTCCAGCCTAGGACACCCGCCACCCCCGCCAGGACGGTCGCAGCGCGACCACCGGAGCCGGCCCGCCCACGGCCCGCACCGCGCGACGCGACCGTGCGACGGACGCCCGGCGGCCACCGACGTGCCCCCCCGGCACGCCCGCACCCGCCGCCCGTCCACCGCCCGTCCGCCGCACGGCCGGTCCCGCCACGGCACGCACCCACCGCCCCCGCGGCATCAGCGGCAACCACCCCACCCGCTACGGCAGTTCCCCACCCGCCGGGTAGCGGCTGCTGTCGCAGTCGGCCCGCAGGTCCACCGGCCGCTCCCGCAGCAGCTCCCGGGCCCGGCCCTCCGACAGGCTGGCCGCGTACCAGGGGGTGGGCCGCCCCTCCAGCGAGACGGCGATGGCCTGCAGGGCACAGGTCCGCCGCTCGCCGGTGAGCCGGTCCAGCGCCGGGACGGCGTCGGCGGAGAGGCTGCTGAGGTAGGCCAGGTCGATGGTGTCGAGGCGCTCGAAGCGGGTGACGTTCTGCTCGGCGATCAGCGCGTCCGGCCGGACCAGGCCGAAGGCGGCGACCCCCGCCACCGCGCTGAGCGCGACCACCCGGGGCAGCAGCCGAGCCACCCGGGCACCGGCCAGCACCGCGATCAGCACCAGGACGAAGACCGCCCCGAGCCAGAGCTCGGCCGCCGTCACGGTGACCCGAAGCCTGGTCAGCCCGAAGACGTCCACGTACCGCTGCATCCGGTAGTACGCGGAGGCGACCACCACCAGGGTGAGCACGCAGAGCAGACCGGTCAGCCCCTTGCCGAGCAGCCGGTCCGAGGCGGTCCGGCGGGGCGCCCAGCGCTGGGCCAGCGCGACCACCGCGAGGGCCAGCACGGTGACCCAGAGCAGCTGCCAGAAGCCCTGACGGGCGTACTCGGCGGGCACCAGGCCGGGCTTGCTCATCACCGCCTCGTAGCCACCGAAGAAGACCACGGCCTGGACGGCGACGAAGCCGCCGAAGAGCAGGTTGAGCGCGAGCATCGGGACGGCCCACTCCGCCCGGCCGCGCTCCCGGCCGGGCCACAGCGGCAGCCGGTCGAAGCGGCGGGGTGCGGCAGCGGTGTGCGCGGCGACCAGGGCGACGCCGGTGCCGAAGGCGAACAGCACGGCCCGGACCGGGAGTTCACCCAGGTCGATGCTGGGCACCAGGGAGTCGACCAGCTCGCCGACCGCCGCGTCGGCGCTGGCGAACAGCGCACCGAAGACCACCAGCAGACCGCCCGTCACCAGCACCGTCCTGACCACCGGCAGCACCCGCCGCGCGGACGGCACGGGCCGCGCGCGCAGCCCCCGGACCAGCCAGGGCAGCACCGAGAAGGCGTGCAGCCCGAGCCCGAGCGGGGCGAGCAGCACGGCCGGCCACCGTCGGCCGCCGTGCAGGGCCAGGGCGGCCGAGCCGACTGCCGCCACGAAGGCCAGGAAGCTCGGCCAGCCCGCGTCGCTGAGCACCGGCACCAGCAGCAGCGCGAAGGCGGAGAAGCCCCACACCAGGGTCCACGGCCGGGGCCGCCGCCCCCGGGCCACCGCCGCCGAGCCGGCCGCCACGGCGGCGGCCAGCGCGAACAGCAGCAGGTTCACGCCCGCGCCCTCGACCAGCACCGCCGCCGCCACCGCTCCGGTCAGCAGCGCCCCGAGCAGGACCCGCACACCGGGCGGGGCCGGTCGCTCGGCCGTGGTGGCCGTGACCCAGTGCGGCTTCGGGTCGGACGCCGGTGGAGCCCACACGTCGGGGGACGGCTGCTTGGGAAGGTGTGCGCCTCCCGCTGCCGGGCCAGGGCCAGGGGCAGAACCGGATGACGATGACGACGGCTGTGGTGTGGACATGACGCCCCCTCAGAGAACGAGCGGGCGCGGCGCAGCACCCTGAACGGTGCTGCGCCGCGCCCGGGACGCGAGGAGACTATCCACCTTTCTGAACAGGTTCAAAACTATCGGCGTCTTCTGTTACCGAGCCATGACGAAGCCTCAGTACGCCAGAGGCCGCCGGTACGTCAGAACGCCGACACGCCGGCACGTCAGTACGCCGGTACGTCAGTACGTCCCGAACAGCGAGTAGGACAGCGAGGTCCGGTTCGCCGCCCCGAAGCTGGCCGGCCAGGTGCCGAACGGCGCTGCCGCCCCCTGGTACGCCCCGACCCCGTAGGACCCGACGTTGTAGTGCATGTTGTTCAGTGCCGGCCCGGTGCCGTTGGTGTTGTAGACCAGCCAGTACGCCGTCCCGGCGGACAGCGCGAGGTTCACCGGCAGCGAGTTCCACGAGTCCGCCGTCAGGGTCCCGGACGGCGTGCTCGCCACCAGGGTGCCCGGCACGCCGTCCACGTCCGTGTAGACCGCCAGCTGGTACTGGTTGTTGGGTGCCGCGCTGACCGAACCGACGTGCACGCTCAGCTGCTTGAGGGTGATCGCCGAGGCGCCCGTGACGAACCGGCTGCCGTTCAGGTGGTTGGAGGAGTTGTCGTCCTCCTGGGTGCCGATCTCGGCGTTGCCGACGGTCAGCGGCGGCGGCGCGGCCGTGGTGAAGGTGATCGCGTACGGCGCGGCCAGCGTGTTCCCGGCCACGTCCCGGACGCCCTGCACGGTGGCCCGGTAGGAGGTCGAGACCGCCAGCGGGGAGGCCTGGGTGAAGACCACGCCGTTGGTGGTGGAGTCGTACGAGACGGTGCCGCTCACCGCCGCGCCGCCGGCGGTCGGGACCACGGTGACGTCGGTCGGGCCGACCGACGAGCCGTCCAGCGGCTCGCTGAAGGCGAACCGCACCGGGTTCTGCCCCGGCACCGCGGTGGCGCCGTTGGCCGGGGTGGTGCCGGTGACGGTCGGCCGGGTGGTGTCCTGGCCGTAGGTCGCGGTGTAGGAGCCCGCGTTGCCGTTGAAGAAGGCGTAGTTGACGCCCTTCACGGTCTCCACCCGGTAGGGCACCGGGACGCCGGCCTGCTTGATGCCGAGCAGGGTGCCGTTGGAGGCCTGCACCGGCAGCATGCCGCGCAGCCCGTTGACCCCGCCGGTGATCGAGAAGCTCAGCGTGGTGCCGTTCCAGCTGATCCCGGAGTAGGCCGAACCGTTGCGCCCGTCCAGCCAGTTGAGCAGCTGGCGGCTGGAGACCACCGGCACGCCCTTCGCCTTGGCCGCCGCGATGATCTGGTCGGCGGTCTGCGAGGGGGCGAAGTCGGTGTGGATGTTGGCGGTCACCGCGGCGTAGTAGCCCTGGGCACCGTAGGCGGCGTTCAGCAGGGTGTTGATGGTGCCGGGGTGGGACTGGCCGGACTCATCGGTGATCTGGGTGGTGGCCTGGTAGACGTCGATGACGCTGCCGTCGGTGTCGGCGAACTTCATCGGCAGCCCGGTCCCGTTGAAGTAGCCCGGCCGGTCGTTCACGAAGGAGGACGGGTAGTAGTAGTAGTCGTGGTCCATCCGGATGCCGTTGGCCAGCTTGGTCTTGGCCTGGGTCGCCCAGTCGTCCCACTCCACGCAGTGCGTGCGGCTGCTCGACGGCGTCGGCAGCGCCGGGTACTTGGCCTTCCAGTCGTTCAACTGGCTGGTGTACATGGACTGCAGGGCGGCCGTGGTGCCCCACGGGCGGCAGTCGGTGGTGATGTGCGAGCCGACCTCGAAGCCCTCGTCGGAGTACGCCTGCGCCTGGGCGGCGGTCAGCGGGCCACCGCTGTAGAGGTACGAGGAGCCGCGCACGCACTCCCAGTTCTCCACCTTGCAGCCGGCCGGGCTCTGGCCGATGAAGTTGTCCCAGCGCCCGGAGGTGCCGCCCACTCCGTGGTCGTCACCGGTCATCACCACGACCGCCTTGACGTCCCGGGGGAAGTACCAGAAGCGCGGCAGCGGGGCCTTGGCGAGGTTCATCCGGGTCACCAGGTTGGCCAGCAGCCGCTGCTGCTCGTCGGCGATCGGGATCAGCGCCTTGTCCAGGTCGTTCCAGTCCGCCTGGCCGTTGCCGCCGAAGAACATCTCGCTGGCCTCGTAGCCGTCCACGCCGTCGCGCTGCTGGCCGGCCCAGGCGGCGTTGCCCTGCCGGGTCTGCACCACGGAGCGGGCCAGGTCGAAGGTGAAGGCGGCGGCCTGGCCGGAGCCGACCGTCCGGAGGGTGACCGCCGGGTTGGCGGTGGCGGTGGTGGCGTCGCCGTAGAGCGTGGCGACGGCGGTGGCGCCGTTCAGGGCGTACCGGTCGGCGGCGCCGTGGAAGCCCATGGTGTCGGCGGTGAGGCCGGCGCCGGGAGCCGCCGAGGTGTCGATCTTCAGGTAGGCGTCCGCCAGCGTGTTGGCGGAGGCGGTCAGGCCCAGCAGCGGGGCCAGCTTCTTGTCCGGCCGCATGGCGACCAGGCGCCCGCCGGTGCTGGTCCAGTTGGAGAACATGGTGACCTGGGCGTCCGTCAGCGGGGTCTCGCCGAGCAGCACCAGGCTGTGCTGGGTGAGCAGCAGGCTGTTGACCTGCGAGAGGTCGACGGTCTTGTAGCTGTTCAGGCCCTCGGCCTCGAGGATCTCCCCGAGGTACTTGGAGTACGGGTTGGCCGCCGTGGTGACCACCAGCACCGGCCCGCTGGCGCCGGGCCCGGCGCCCGGGGTCCAGACCGGGGTGTTCGCCACGGTGTAGGTGGCGTTGATCGAGAAGTCCAGGCCGGTGGTGGTGGACGGGCCGAAGGAGGCCGGCCAGCTGCCGTACGCGGTCGAGGAGTTGCTGTAGGCGCCCTTCCCGCCGGTGGAGTAGCGCAGGTTGTTCACCGCCTGGCTGACGCCGTTGCTGTTGTAGGCCAGCCAGTAGGCGGTGTTCGGGCTCAGGTTGGCCGAAACCGGCAGCGAGTTCCAGGAGTTGGCGGTCAGGGTGCCCGCCGCGCTGTTGGCGACCAACGGGCCCGGCTTGCCGCCGACGTCACCGTAGACCGCCACCTGGTACTGGTTGTTCGGAGCGGCGCCGACGTCGCCGACGAACACCGAGATGCTCGTGACCTGCCCGCCCTTGCTGCCCATCACGTAGCGGGAGGCGTTCAGGTGGTTGGAGTCGCCGGAGTCGGTGGCGGTGCCCGTCGTGGTGTTGCCGAGCTTCGCCGTTGCGTCCAGGGCGGACGCGTTGGTCGGGGTGGCCAGGGTGGCCGCCGCGAGCAGGGCCACCAGTAGGCCCGAAAGTCGTTCTCTGTACCGCACGCACTGCCCCCAGGTCTGTCAACGGCGAAATGCCGCCACCTGTGTACCTGGTCGAGCGGGCGCATGTCCGCAGAATCCACACATTCCTGCGCCATGACAGTTCGTCAGGCGGTCAACCCTTGACAGAACCGGCCAACAGGCCCCGTACGAAGTACCGTTGCAGCGCAAAGAAGACGATCAGCGGAACGACCAGCGAGAGGAAGGCGCCGGCCGTCAGCAGCTCCCACCGCCCGCCGAAACTTCCCGACAGCTGGGCCAGGCGCACCGTCATCGGCGCCACCTCGGCGAGGCCGCCGGAGAAGGTCAGCGCGACCAGCAGGTCGTTCCAGACCCAGAGGAACTCGAAGATGGCGAAGGAGGCCAGCGCCGGGGTGCAGAGCGGCAGCACGATGGAGCGGAAGATCTTGAAGTGCGAGGCCCCGTCCACGATCGCGGCCTCCATCAGGTCCCGGGGCAGCTGGGAGATGAAGTTGTGCAGCAGGAAGGTGGCCAGCGGCAGGGCGAACATCGTGTGCGCCAGCCAGACCGGCACGTAGGTGTCGCTCAGGTCCACCGCCGGGATGATCGTCACCGAGCCCAGGTGGGCTCCTCCGGAGAACAGCTGGAGCAGCGGGATGAGCGCCATCTGCAGCGGCACCACCTGGAGCGCGAAGATCACGAAGAACACCGTGTCACTGCCCTTGAACCGCACCCAGGCCAGCGCGTAGGCGGCCATCGCGGCCAGCACCAGCGGGAAGACGGTGGCCGGCACCGCGATGGCCAGCGAGTTGACCAGGAAGGGCATCAGGCCGTTGCTGTTGCCGAAGCCGCCCTCGAAGAGCACCGCGTGGTAGTTCCCGAAGCCGATCGACGGGTCGGAGAACACCTCCCACCACCCGGTGGTGGCCACCCGCTCCTTGGGGCGCAGCGAGGTGACCAGCAGTCCGAGGGTGGGCACGGTCCAGAGCACCGTCACCACGATCACGAAGAGCGAGCCGAGCGGCCCGCCGAACGCCTTGCGCACCGCCTTCACCGGGTCTCACGCTCCTTGCGCAACTGGACGATGTTGTAGGCCACCAGCGGCAGCACGGCGAGGAAGAGGATCACCGCGAGGGTCGAGCCCCGGCCGACGTCGAACTGCACGAAGGACTGCGAGTACATCTCGTTGGCCAGCACCTGGGTGCCGAAGTTGCCGCCGGTCATGGTGCGGACGATGTCGAACGCCTTCAGCGTGGTGATCATCACCGTGGTCAGCACCACCACCAGGGTGGTCCGGATCATCGGCACGGTGACGTCCTTGAACATCCGGAAGCCCTGCGCGCCGTCCAGCCGGGCCGCCTCGGTGACCTCGTCCGGGATCGCCTTGATGGCGGCCGAGAGCACCACCATGGCGAAGCCGGTCTGCACCCAGATCATCACCGCCATCAGCAGGAAGTTGTTCAGCGGCTGGCTGAGGATCCAGTTCGGCGGCTGCTCCCAGCCCAGCGAGACGGCCAGTTGGCTGAGCAGGCCGATCTGCGGCTGGCCGGCGCCCCGGGACTCGTAGACGAACTTCCAGATCACCCCGGCCCCGACCAGCGAGACCGCCATCGGCAGGAAGACCAGCGACTTGTAGACCGCCTGCCAGCGCATCCGCTCCACCAGCAGGGCCAGCACCAGGCCGAGGCCGGTGGCCGCGAGCGGGGCGACCAGCAGCCAGAGCGCGGTGTTCAGCAGCACGCTGTGCACGGACTCGGTGGTGAACGCCCAGGCGTAGTTGTCGAAGCCGGTGAAGCGGGAGCTGTCCGCGCCGTAGAGGCTCAGGAACAGCGTGCGGACCAGCGGTGCGACCAGGCCGACCAGCAGGAGGAGCACGGCCGGGCCGAGCATCACCGCGATCGCCAGCGGTCTGCCGAAGCGCCCGCTCGCCCGCCCGGCGGCGAAGAAGACCACCAGCAGGATGCCGAGGAAGCCGGCCACGGCCCCCAGGCTGTTGCCGAACTTGATCCCGGCGTCGGTCCACGCGGAGGCGGCCAGGCCGACGGTCATTCAGGTGTCCTTCCCTCAGCGGGCCTTGGAGGGGTTGCGGGCGGGAGGGGCTCACGGGGCGTCAGGAGGGCGGCGCGGGGCGGCGCACGGGGGCGTGCAGGGGCTCGGAGGGGGCGTGGAGAGGGCGGCGCGGGCGGGTGGACCCGCGCCGCCCGTGACGGCGTCCTACTGCGGCCAGGCCGCGTCGATGTCCGCCGCCACCTTCGAGATGGCCTGTCCCTCGGCGAACCAGGCGGTGAGCGCCTTCCACTCCGCACCCGAGCCGACGGCGGCGGGCATCAGGTCGGAGGCGTCGAACCGGAAGGTCGCCGCCGGGTCGGTCAGCGCGTCGGCCGAGATGCGGTCGATCGGGTCGGTGTAGAGGCTCTTGTCCACGCCCTGGTTGGCGGAGACCCAGCCCTTGGAGACCTTCACCCGGCTGCTCGCCCACTCGCTGCTGGAGAGGTAGTTCTGCACCGCCTGCGCCTCGGGCCGGTCGCTGAACGCGGTGACGAACTCGCCGCCGCCCTCGACCGGGCTGGGCACCGCCGGGTTCACCGCCGGCAGCCGGAAGGCGAAGACGTCGCCGTCCGGGCCGACCGCGGTGCCCTTCGGCCACTGCGCCGCGTAGAAGGAGGCCTGCTGGAGCATGGCGCACTTGTTGGTGAGGATCGGCGCCCCGGCGTCCTGGAAGGTGGTGGTGGCGATCGACTTCACGTCGCCGATGCCACCGTTCACCCAGGCCGGGTTCTGCATCCAGCCGGCCACCGTCTGCATGGCGGCGGTGATCTTCGGGTCGCTGAACTTCACCTGGTGGCTGACCCACTGGTCGTAGACCTCGCCGCCGTGGGTGCCGAGCACGACCTCCTCCAGCCAGTCGGTGGCCGGCCAGCCGGTCGCGGTGCCGGAGCCGATGCCGCCGCACCAGGGCTTGGTGCCGCCGCCCGCTCCGGCGATCTTGTCGCTGAGCGCCGTCAACTCGGCCCAGGTCTTGGGCACTTCGTACCCGGCCTGCTTGAAGTACTTGGGCGAGTACCAGACCAGCGACTTCATGTTGGCGCTCATCGGCGCGGCGTAGAAGGTGCCGTTGACCGAGCCGTAGGTCTTCCAGACCGGGCTCCACTTGGCCTGGTTGGCCACGGTCTCGGCCGGTGGCTTCACGACCTTTCCGGTCTTCACCATCTGCGCCAGCAGGCCGGGCTGCGGGATGATCGCGAAATCCGGGGCGTTCCCGCCGCTCACCCGCACCTGGAGCTGGGACTCGAAGTCGCTGGAGCCCTCGTAGGCGATCTTGATGCCCGTACAAGAACTGAACTCGGCCCAGGACTTCTCCAGCGAGTCCGACTCCGGGCTCAGGATGGAGGCGTACATGGTGACCTTGGTGCCCGAGTGCCCGGCGTAGGCCTGGTACTTGGCGCAGTCGCCGGTCAGCGCGGCGGACGAGCTGCCGCCGCCACCGCCGCCCGAGGAGGAGGAGTTGGAGCAGGCGGCCGTGAGCGCGAGGAGCAGGGCGGCCGGGACGGCCAACTGCCGGGGGCGGAGCGTCATCGGCGGCCTCCGGTCGCGATCAGGGTGGTGGTCAACGAGGTCCTCCTAGCCAGGGCATGACATGCCAGCGGTGGGACGAAGAGCGCTGCGCCGTACCTGAGATCGGTGCGTACCCGGGGGTCGGGCTGGCTCGAAGACGTTAACCCAAGCCGCACCCCCCGCCAAGGTGCGCGTTCGACCTTCATCGCCCGGTGCCGCAGTCGTGACCCGGCCGTGTCACGCGGCCGGGTCACCGCTGACGCCCGGTCAGAGCCGGACCGGCAGCTCCCGCAGCGAGTTGACCACCATCGACGGGCTCGGCCGCAGCTCACCGTCCCCGACCGCCAGCCGGAGCCCGGGGAAGCGCGCGAACAGCGCGGGCAGCGCGATGCCCGCCTCCAGACGCGCCAGCGACGCCCCGGGGCAGACGTGCGGGCCGTGGCCGAAGGAGAGGATCCGGGACGGCTCCCGGGTGACGTCGAACAGTTCGGCGGTGAGACCGTGCCGCGCCGGGTCCCGCCCGATCGCGTTGTACGAGATCAGCACCGCCTCGCCGGCCGGCACCACCACGTCCTCGTACACCACCTCCTCGGCGGTGAAGCGGAACAGGAAGTTGGAGGTCGGCGGGGTCCAGCGGAGCGACTCCTCGACCACGGCGGCCCACTCCACCTCACCCTTGCGGACCAGCTCCAGCTGATCCGGATGGGTGAGCAGGGCCCGGACGGCGTTGGTGATCAGGTTGACGGTGGTCTCGTGACCGGCCGCGATGATCACCCGCAGGGTGGCCGCCGCCTCCTGGTCGGTGAGCGCCCCGCCCTCCACGTCGGCCGCCAGCAGGGCCGTGGTCAGGTCCTCGCCCGGCTCCGCGCGCCGCTTCGCCACCAGGTCGTTCACGAAGGCGTTCAGCCCGGCGATGATCGCGGGCACCTCGGCCGGGTCCTTCACGCTGCTGAAGAACCGCTCGTAGAGGTCCCGGATCCGGCCGTGGTCCTCCACCGGGACGCCCAGCAGGGTGCCGATCACCGTCATCGGCAGTGGGAAGGCGAAGGCGGTCTTCAGGTCCAGCTCGGGGCCGGACTCCGCGACCCGGTCCAGCAGTTCGGCGGTCATCCGCTCGATGCCCGGCCGCATCGCCTCCACCCGGCGCGGGGTGAAGGCCTGCGCCACGATCGAGCGCAGCCGCCGGTGCTCGGCCCCGTCGGTGGTGACCATGGACGGCCCCGGCACCGCCAGCCCGATCAGCGGCCAGGTCGCCGGCACCTCGCCGCGCCGGTACGCACCCCAGTGCTCCGCGCTCTTCACCAGCCGCTCGTCCGTCAGCAGCGCCCGCGCGGCCTCGTGCCGGGTGACCGCCCAGGCGCGCACCCCGCCCATCAACTCGACCGGCACCACCGGTCCGGCGGCGCGCAGCAGCGCACCCTCGGCGGCGTTGTCGGTGGCCAGCGGGTCCATCGTGACGACGGCGGTGGTCATGCGTGCTCCGGTGGTTCGGGGGAGGTGACGGGGGAGGGAGGATGCAGCCGCTGACGGCGGGTCAGCCCGGGTGGCCCGGGGTGAAGGCGACCGGCAGGGCGACCAGCGCGCGCACCCAGGCGGACGGCCGCCAGACCAGCGCCGACTCGGTGACCGCCAGCCGCAGGTCGGGGAGCCGGTCGAGCAGCACCTCGATCGCGGTGGCGGCGATCACCTCGGCCGTCTCCTGGGCCGGGAACGGGCAGCTGTGCGGGCCGTGCGAGTAGCTCAGGTAGGCCCGGTTCCCCTCGGCGGCGGTACCGTCGGGCTGCCGCACCGAGGGGTCGGTGTTGGCCCCGGCGATGCCCAGCAGCAGCATGTCCCCGGCCGCGATCCGCCGGCCGCCGAGCTGGGTGTCCCGGGTCGCCCAGCGGCCGGCGAAGATCTGGGTGGGGGTGTCCTCCCAGAGCGCCTCGGCGAGGGCCTGGCCGATCGAGCGGCGACCGCCGGAGAGCGAGGCGGCGAAACGCTCGTCGGTGAGCATCAGGCGCAGCGCGTTGGAGATCCAGTAGGCGCAGGGCTGGTGACCGGCGATCAGGATCACCCGCAGGTCGCGCATCACCTCCTCGTCGGTCAGCCCGGCCGGGTGCCCGACCAGCCGGGAGGTGACGTCCGGGCCGGGCTGCCCACGCTTGCGCAGCACCAGCTTGAGCATCACGTCCAGCAGCCGCTGCGCCCCGGCCTGGGCGTCCGCCCCGCCGTCCAGCATCGCGACCAGTGCGGCGATCAGCACCGGGGCCTCGTCCTCGTCCAGCCCGAGCAGCCGGCAGAGCACCAGCAGCGGCAGCCGGTGCGCGTAGTCGGCGACCAGCTCGGCCTCGCCCTTGGCGGCGAAGCCGTCGATCAGCCGGTCGGCCACCTCCTCGCAGTACTGCTTGAGCTCGTACTGGTCCACCGCCGCCAGCGCCTCGGTGATCGCGGCCTTGCGGCGCCGGTGCTCGGCCCCCTCGGCGTAGAGGACCGACGGGACGGGGGCCATCATCGGCTTGAGCGGCCAGTCGGCCGGGATCTCGGACCACTGGTTCCACCGGCTGGAGTCCCGCCCGAAGAGCTTGGGCTGACCGGTCATCAGCTGGAGCTCGCGGTAGCCGATCACCAGCCAGGCCGGCACTCCCCCGGCCAGCTCCACCGGGGCCACCGGGCCGTGCTTCTCGCGCAGCTCCCGGTAGACCGCCCCCGGGTCGGTCTGGAACCGCGGGCCGTACAGCGGAGCCGCCCCGGCGTGCGCCGGGCAGCCCGGCGGCGGGGTGGTCAGGGGCTCGGTCACGGAGTCTCCTCGTACGCTTCGGCGGCCAACTGCTGGATGTGGCGGACCAGTCCGATCAGCACCTGCTTGCCGGAGGCCCGCTCGCGGGCGTCGCAGTCCAGCAGCGGGACGTGCTCGGGCAGGTCGAGGGCGGCCCGCACCTCGGCCAGGTCGTGGGCGGGCGGGCCGAAGTTGTTGCGGGCGACCACGAACGGGGTGCCGTGCTGCTCCAGGCGGTCGATCGCGTACCAGGACTCCTCCAGGCGGCGGGTGTCGACCAGCACCACCGCGCCGAGCGCCCCGCTGAACAGCCGGTCCCAGAGGAACCAGAACCGCTCCTGGCCCGGTGCGCCGAACAGGTAGAGCACGTTCCGCTCGTCCAGGGTGATCCGGCCGAAGTCGAAGGCCACCGTGGTGGACCGCTTGGAGCCGACCAGCGAGGGGTCGTCCACCCCCTCCCCCGCCCGGGTCATGGTCTCCTCGGTGGTCAGCGGGCGGATCTCGCTCACCGCGCCGACCAGGGTGGTCTTGCCGACCCCGAAGCCGCCGACCACCACGATCTTCAGACCGGTGCTGGCGGTGGAGCCCAGCGGAGCGGCCGACCGGGGCCGCAGCAGCACCGGGTCAGAGCCGTTGGAGGCCATGCAGCACCTGCTCCAGGGTGTCGAGGTCGGGCAGCCGGGCCTTGCTCGGCGCGAACCGGGGGTGCCGGGCGGTGATCCGGCCGCCCTCCAGCAGGTCGCCCAGCAGGATCTTCACCACGCTGACCGGCAGGGCGAGTTCGGCCGCCAGCTCGACCACCGCGGTCGGAGCGGCGGCCAGCTCCAGGATCCGGGCCAGCTCGGACTGCATGCCGGGGGCCGGGGGCTGCTCGGCGACGATCAGCGTCACCAGGTCGAAGGCGTTCTCCGGCGGGCGGCTGCGGCCACCGGTCACCGTGTACAGCCGGTCCGGCGAGTCGTCCGGGCCGGGCAGCGCCCTGGCGGCGCTCATGCCGGGGAGGCTGCGCGGGCCGGAGCGGTCAGGTACGCGCCGATCTGCTCGACCAGCCCCTGCATGTTGTGGCCGACCACGCCGACGTCGGCGCTCTCCTCGGTGACCACCGCCAGGTGGGCACCCTCGCCCGCCGCGACGATGCACAGGATGCCGCCGTGGAACTCGGTCATCGACTGCCGGACCCCGCCGGTGCCGTCGCCGAACTCGATCGAGGCCCCGTGCGCCAGGCTCTGGATGCCGGAGGCTATGGCGGCCAGCTGGTCGGCCTGATCGACCGTCAGGCCCGAGCTGTGGCAAAGCTTGAGGCCGTCGGCCGAGAGCACCAGGGCGTGCCGGGTGCCGGGGGTGGAGCCCAGCAGGTTCTCCAACAGCCAGTCGAGGTCGCGGTCGGTGGTGGTGCTGCTGCTCATCGCGGATCGTCCTTCTGGGAAGCGTCGTCGGAGGTGGCCGCTGTGGTGGCGGCCCCGGTCTCCCGGGCCGGTGTGGCGACCGGCTCGGGGGCTTGCGCGGAGGAGTGCTCGGCGGACTGCCCGGCCCCGGCGGGCCGCACGGTGCTCCGCCCGGCGGCCTGGTCGGCGACCTGGTCGGCGACCTGGTCGGCAGGCTGTCCGGTGGTCTGCCCGGCGGCCGACTGGACGGCCCGGCGGAAGGCCCCGAACCGGGCCGCCGCGACCGCCGCGTCGGTACGGGGGCGGGCGGCGGGCGCGGTGGAGGAAGCGGTCTCCGGAGCGGGCGTGGGTGCCTGGGCGGACGCGGTGGCGGACGCCCGGGCCGCGCTCAGGGTCTGGCCCCGGCGCCGCTGCGGCAGGCCGTTCTCGGTGGTCGCGGCGGCCGGCGGGAGCGCCGGGGCCAGGGCCGGGGCAGCCAGGGCGACCGGGCGCTCGTGCACGGGAGACGGCTCGACGGCGGGAACGACGGGAACGACGGGAGCTGCGGGAGCGGCCACGGCCGGGACGGCGGCGGCCGGCAGGGGCAGCGGGGCGCGCTCGGCCGCCGGGTGGGTGACCAGGTGCTCGGGGATCAGCACCACCACTCCGGTGCCGCCCCGGGCGGACGGCCGGAAGGAGACCTGCAGCCCGTGCTTGCGGGCCAGCACGCCGACCACAGCGAGGCCGAGCCGGGTGCCGGAGGAGAGCGAGGCGAGGTCCAGGGGCTCGGCGGAGACGGCCCGTTCGGCCCGGGTCAGCCAGCTCTCGCCGAGCCCGAGGCCGCCGTCCTCGACGGTGACCACCAGGCCGGAGTGCGCCTCCTCGACGTAGACGTGCACCTCGGCCGGCGGGGCGGAGAAGTTGACCGCGTTGTCCAGCAGTTCGGCCAGCAGGTGCATCACGCCCTCGGCCGCGAAGCCGGCCACCGCCGCCGTGCTGGCCGAGTGCAGCCGGACCCGGCGGTAGCCGCCGATCCGCCCGAGTGCGCCGCGCAGCACCGACTCCACGGCGATCGGCCTGGTCCAGCGACGGCCGGTCCGGGCTCCGGTGAGCACCGCGATCGAGTCGGCCATCCGGCCGGCCTGGGCGGTGGAGTGATCGAGCGTCAGCAGGTCCCCGAGGACGTCCTCGCCGTGCCGGTGCTGCATCTCGCGCAGCTCCGCGTGCATGCTGGTGGCCAGCGCTTGGACCCGTCCGGCGGCGGTCGCGCAGACCGCCAGCGCGGCGGCCCGCTGCCGCTCGCCCCGGCCGACCTCGGTGGCCACCGTGCGCAGCAGCCCGGCGTGCGGGAGCGCGGTGCGGCCGGCCAGCGCGGTCTCCACCGAGCTGCCGGAGCGCAGCCGGCCGAGCACCTCGGGCAGCACCCGATCGGTCAGTTCGTCGAGCTCGGCCCGCTCCTGACCGGCCCGCTCGACCGCCTCGCGCAGCTGCCCGGCGTCGGCGCGGACCTCCCGCAGCTCCTCGGCCGCGGCGTGCAGCTCGGCGCGCAGCGCCTCGCGCTCGGCCTCGGCGGTGGCCAGGGCGGCCCGTAGCCGGGCGGCGGCGGTGTGGGTGGCGGAGAGCTCGGCGTGCTGCACGGCGGCCCGGCCGGTCACCTCGGTGAGCTCGTACCGGGTGACCTCCAGATCGGCCGTCACCCGGGCCCGGCCCCGGACCTGACGGCAGCTCAGTGCGAGCAGGCCGGACCAGAGCACCAGCGCCCCGGCCACCGTGAGCTCCACGGCGAAGCGGTGCCCGGCCGGGGCCGTCACGATCGCGGCGACGGCGGCCAGCACGCCGGCCGCCAGGCCGAGCACCGCCCAACGGCCGGTGCTGCTACCGCCGGTGGCGCGGCGGGGCTGAGCTCTCATCAGACTGATCCTCGGGGGCGGACGGCTGCTGCTGGGCTGTCGACCAGCGCACCGCACCCGTCACTCTCCGGGCGGTTGATCAGTACACGCGGTCAACAGATCATATCCGTTCACCCCTTGTACTCAAGACGGCTTCTGACGCACCGTCCGCCATTCGGGCACCGTCCGTGACCCGACCTGGACGGCGCCCGAACGACCCGTGGCCTCAGCCTTGCAGGTGCTCCAACTCGGCACGCAGCAGCGGTAGGTCGACACCCCGGTCGGCGATCACCCGGACCCCGAGGCCACCGCCCTCGCGGAGCAGCCCGAGCAGCAGGTGGCGCACCGCGATCTCCTTGTCCTTCCGTCGCAGCGCCTCCCGGAGCGAGAGCTCCAGCACCTTCTTGGCGCGCGGGGTGAACGGGCTGCGGTCGGCCATGCCCCACAGCCGCCCGCGCCACTTCGGCCCCTCCGGCGCAGCGGCGAGCGCCCCCTCGCCGAACTCGGCCTCCACCGCCGCCCGGACGGCGTCGAGGTCGACCCCGATCGAGGCCAGCGCCTCCGCGTCGCCGTCCCGGCCACCACCCCCGACCAGCCGGACCACCCCGGCCCGGACGGCCGCGTGGTCCACCCCCTTCGCCACCAGGAGCGCCGCCGCCGGATCGGCGGGGTCGGCCAGCACCCCGAGCAGCAGGTGCTCGGTGCCGGTGTACCCGTGGCCCAGCTCCTGCGCCTCGGCCTGGGCCCGCACGACCACCTGACGGGCCGCCACCGTGAACCGCTCGAACATCCCTCAGCCTCCTTCCCGCTTGGCGTGCTTCTTGTGGACGGCCTGCCGGGTGACGCCCAGACAGACCGCGATCTCCTGCCAGGACCAGCCCTGGCCGCGCGCGTTCCCGACCTGGATGTCCTCCAGCCGGTCCGCCAGGTCCCGCAGGGCCCGCACCGCGCGCAGGCCGACGGCCGGGTCACGACTGCTCGCGGCTGCCGCGAGCTGCTTGGTGTCGCTCATGACGTCAACTCTGGTTGACGCATCCCCGATTGTCAACCTTGGTTGACAGAGGCGCCCGCCCGCCCGGCCACCTGCATCCGCACCGGTGAGTGGCTCGCCGGTCAGGAAGAGGCAGGGGTGCAGCGGAGCGGTGGCGGCCCGGATCAGCGCCACCCGCCCCGGCGCCGTCCGGGGCCCGGTCGCCCCGGACGGCTTCGGCCCGGGCGTCCCCTCGCTCCACCCGGGCCCCTCACCCCCGCCGAGGTGACGGAGCGCCGGGCCGAGCAACTCGCCCGGTACGCCGCCCTGCCCGCCGAGCCGCTCTCCGCCGAGGAGTGCGCCGCCCGCGCCCGGGCCAGGGCCGCCCCCTCGGCACCGACCCGGAGCCCGAGGCGGCCACCGCCCTGCGGGCCCGCGCCGCCGACGACCTCAGCCGCCCCTCTCCCGCCGAACTCCCGTCCCTGATTGCTCTGATGGCCCGGCTGGACGGCTGGACGGCTGGGGCATGCTCGCCGAGGCCCGCTCGCTGACCTGCCCGGCCCTCTTCGTCCGGGGCGCCGTCGCACCCGCCGTCGACCACCTGCCGCCCCGGCAGGCCGAGTCGACCACCGCCCTGGTGACCGGCCTCGACCGAGAGCTCGCCACCCTCCCGCACACCGCCGACCTGGCGGCCGGCCACCTGCTCCACCTGGAGCGCCCGGCCGAAACCGCCCGGCTGATCAGGGAGTTCATCGGGTAGGTTGCCAAGCATGACTGGTACCGCGACCACCGACACCGGAACGGGCGCCGGCACCGGCGCGGGGGCCCTGCTGCGCAGCTGGCGGGAGCGGCGCGGGATGAGCCAGCTCCAGCTCGCCCTGGCCGCCGACTCCTCCGCCCGGCACATCAGCTTCATCGAGACCGGCCGCTCCCGGCCCGGCCAGGAGCTGCTGCTCCGGCTGGCCGAGCACCTCGACGTCCCGGTCCGCGAGCGCAACTCCCTCCTGCTGGCCGCCGGTTACGCCCCGCACTACACGGAGACCCCGTTGGACGACCCCTCGCTCGACCTGCTCCGGGAGGGCATGGAGCGCCTGCTCGCCGCGCACGAGCCCTACCCCGCGCTGATCGTGGACGGCGGCTACCGGGTGCTGGCGGCGAACCGGGGCATCGCCCTGCTGCTCGACGGGGTCGACCCGGAGCTGCTCACCGAACCGCTGAACGCCATGCGGCTCACCCTGCACCCGCGCGGCATCGCCCCGAGGATCCGCAACCTGCGGCAGTGGCGGGCCCACCTGCTGGAACAGATGGAGCGTCAGATCGCCCTGGTCCGCTCGGAGACGGTGCGCGCGCTGTTCGAGGAGGTCCGCGCCTACCCGCTCCCGGACACCGTGGACGAGCCGCAGGACGCCACCGAGGTGTTCCCGTTCGCCCTGCCGCTGCGGATCGAGCACGGCGGGCGGGTGCTGTCCTTCCTCTCCACCATCGCCACCTTCAACACCCCCACCGACGTGACGGTCTCCGAGCTGGCCATGGAGACCTTCCTCCCGGCCGATCCGGAGACCGCCACGTACCTCCACTCCGTCATGCCGACGTAGTCCGCAGCGCCCGCCACTGGAGCACCGCGAAGCCGGCCACGGTGGCCGCCTGCATCGGGATCCAGACCAGCCCGGCGGTGGTCGGCTCGAACCACACCAGCATCGCCGTGATGCTCAGCACCACCCAGAGCAGATTGGCGTCGACCACCGCCTTCACCCCGAGCGGCGCGGGCCGCCGCTGCCCGGCCAGCACCGCGACCAGCGCGGCGTACCCGATCAGGAACACCCCGATCTCCCGGAGCACCCCCTCCGAGACGCCCAGCAGCTCGCCCAGCGGTCCGGCGAACACCGCGTACGCCAGCCCGTTCCCGCCCGTCACCACCGCGTCCAGCCCCAGCACCTGCCGCAGCCAGCGCTGCGGGGCAGCAGCCGAACGGACCACACCGGCAACCGAGTTCACAGCCATGCCGAATCCACCCTCTCGGGACACCTTCTCCTGGAAGCCCCTCCCGGGAGACCCCCGGGCGGCTGACACCCACTCTGCCGCCCGGGCCCCGGAGGGTCGATTACGTCCGAGGTAAAGCGCCCCCGCCCCTACCCGTCCCCCGGCCCCGCCTCAACGGCCGGCCTGGTGGACCTCCCGGGACACCACCCGGTCCAGGCTCCGGCGGCCCAGCCGTGCATCGGCGAGCCGACCCGGCGGACCGGGCCGAGCGCGGTCGCGGCCGGCCGCAGGACGGCGAGGTCCCGCTCGTCGACCGGGTCGGGTCGGTACCGGCGGACGCCGCGGCGGGCCCGGACGGCTTCGGCCCGGGCCGGCCTGACGGCCGGTCAGACCGCGGTGAGCTGGAAGGCCAGGCTGCCGAAGCGGACCCGGTCCCCGGCCCGGACCACCACGGCACCGGCCACCCGGAGCTCGTTCACGAAGGTGCCGTTGCTGGAGCCCAGGTCGTACAGCACCCAGCCGTCGCCCTCCCGCCGCAGCTCGGCGTGGTGCCGGGAGACGGTCGCGTCGCCGAGCCGCAGGCCCGAGCCGGTCATCCGGCCGATCCGCAGCACCGTCACTCCCGGGCCCGGCAGCCCCAGGCCGGGCAGCTGCTCGTCGTACCAGCTCCGCCGCAGCCCGACCCGGAGCGCCGAGACCTTGGCGACGGTGCGCAGCAGGAAGCGGGAGACCGGGTCGCGGGTGTCCAGGTCACCGGTCGCGTCGGCGAGTTCGGCCCGGGTGCGGGCCGCGAGCACCAGCTCCATCCGCCGGATGAAGGTGTCGTGGGACAGCCGCCCGGCCCCCACTCCCTCGCGGAGCACGTGCAGGGCGCGGTCCCGTTCGTTCTCGGACGGCCGTACCAGCGCGGTGCGGGACTCGATTGACGCCATGTCAGCGATTCTCCGTGCCACCCGGCCGCCCTGTCCAGCACCGGGTGGGCGCACGGGGACGGGCCCCGACCACCAGGTGGTCGGGGCCCGTCGGCAGCTCTGCGGGGCAGCGGGTCAGCTGCAGCCGCTGGTGGAACCGCAGCCCTCGCAGAGGTAGCAGCTGCCGGCCCGGCGCATCTTGGTGCCGCAGGAGAAGCAGAGCGGCGCGTCGGCGTTGAGGCCGAGCTGGATCTCCATCAGTTCGGTGGAGTTGTGCGCCTGCTTGGGCGCCGGCACGGCCTTGGCCGCGGGGGCCGCCGGAGCCGCCTGCGCGGGGGCCGCCGCGATCGGGGCGGACTGGGCCAGGCCCTCGACGTCCACCTCGTCCTCGGTGTCGATCGGCTCGTAGGAGCCGGTCTCCAGGTGACGGGTGCGCTCCTCGACCGAGTGGATGCCCAGCGCGGAGCGGGTCTCGAAGGGCAGGAAGTCCAGCGCCAGGCGGCGGAAGATGTAGTCGACGATCGACTGGGCCATCCGCACGTCCGGGTCGTCGGTCAGACCGGCCGGCTCGAAGCGCATGTTGGTGAACTTCGAGACGTAGGTCTCCAGCGGGACGCCGTACTGCATGCCGACCGAGACCGCGATCGAGAAGGCGTCCATCATGCCCGCCAGGGTCGAGCCCTGCTTGGACATCTTCAGGAAGACCTCGCCGAGACCGTCGTCCGGGTAGGAGTTGGCGGTCATGTAGCCCTCGGCGCCGCCCACCGTGAAGGAGGTGGTGATGCCGGGCCGGCCCTTGGGCAGGCGCTTGCGGACCGGGCGGTACTCGACCACCGGCGCCGGGGCCGGCGCGGCCTCGACGGCGGCGGCCACGGCCGGGGCGTCCTTCTTCTTGGCCGACAGCGGCTGGCCGACCTTGCAGTTGTCGCGGTAGATGGCGAGCGCCTTGACGCCGAGCTTCCACGCCTCGAAGTAGATCTCCTCGATCTCCTCGACGGTGGCGGCCTCGGGCATGTTGACGGTCTTGGAGATGGCGCCCGAGATCCACGGCTGGATCGCGGCCATCATCCGGACGTGGCCCATCGCGGAGATGACCCGCTCGCCCATCGCGCAGTCGAAGACCTCGTAGTGGGCCGGCTTCAGGCCGGGCGCGTCCACCACGTTGCCGTGCTCGGCGATGTGGGCGACGACCGCCTCGATCTGCTCCTGCTGGTAGCCCAGGCGCTTCAGGGCGCGCGGCACGGTGTTGTTGACGATCTGCATCGAGCCGCCGCCGACCAGCTTCTTGAACTTCACCAGCGCCAGGTCCGGCTCCACGCCGGTGGTGTCGCAGTCCATCATCAGGCCGATGGTGCCGGTCGGGGCGAGCACCGAGGCCTGCGCGTTGCGGAAACCGTTCTGCGCGCCGAGGCGGAGCACGTCGGCCCAGGTCTCGGTGGCGGCGGCCCAGACCGGGGCGTCCAGGTCGTCGTGGGAGCGGGCCGCCGCGTTGGCGTCGGCGTGCTGCTTCATCACCCGCTGGTGCGGGGCCGCGTTGCGGGCGTAGCCGTCGTACGGGCCGACCACGCCGGCCAGCTCGGCGCCGCGCCGGTAGGCGGTGCCGGTCATCAGCGAGGTGATGGAGCCGGCCAGCGCCCGGCCGCCCTCGGAGTCGTAGGCGTGGCCGGTGGCCATCAGCAGCGCGCCGAGGTTGGCGTAGCCGATGCCCAGCTGCCGGTAGGCGCGGGTGGTCTCACCGATCTTCTCGGTCGGGAAGTCGGCGAAGCAGATCGAGATGTCCATCGCGGTGATGACCAGCTCGACCACCTTGGCGAAGCGCTCGGCGTCGAACGTGTCGTCGTCGCGGAGGAACTTCATCAGGTTGAGCGAGGCGAGGTTGCAGCTGGAGTTGTCCAGGTGCATGTACTCGGAGCAGGGGTTGGACGCGTTGATCCGGCCCGACTCCGGGCAGGTGTGCCAGTGGTTGATCGTGGAGTCGTACTGGATGCCCGGGTCGGCACAGGCCCAGGCCGCCTCGGCCATCTTGCGGAACAGCTTCTTGGCGTCGACGGTCTCGATGACCTCGCCGGTCATCCGGGCCCGCAGGCCGAAGTCGGTGCCGTTCTCGACCGCGGTCATGAACTCGTCGTTCACCCGGACCGAGTTGTTGGCGTTCTGGTACTGGACGGAGGTGATGTCGTCGCCGCCCAGGTCCATGTCGAAGCCCGCGTCCCGCAGCGCGCGGATCTTCTCCTCCTCCTTCACCTTGGTCTCGATGAAGGCCTCGACGTCCGGGTGGTCCACGTCCAGCACGACCATCTTGGCCGCCCGGCGGGTGGCGCCGCCGGACTTGATGGTGCCGGCCGAGGCGTCGGCGCCGCGCATGAAGGAGACCGGGCCGGAGGCGTTGCCGCCGGAGGAGAGCAGCTCCTTGGAGGAGCGGATCCGGGAGAGGTTCAGGCCGGCGCCGGAGCCGCCCTTGAAGATCATGCCCTCTTCCTTGTACCAGTCGAGGATCGAGTCCATGGAGTCGTCGACGGCCAGGATGAAGCAGGCGGAGACCTGCTGGGGCTGCTTGGTGCCGACGTTGAACCAGACCGGCGAGTTGAAGCTGAAGACCTGGTGGAGCAGCGCGTGGGTGAGCTCGTGCTCGAACACCTCGGCGTCGTCCGGGGTGGCGAAGTAGCCGTTCTTCTCGCCGGCCGCGCGGTAGGTGAGCACCACCCGGTCGATGATCTGCTTCAGGCTCCACTCGCGCTGCGGGGTGCCCACCGCGCCCCGGAAGTACTTCGAGGTGACGATGTTGACCGCGTTCACCGACCAGAAGTCGGGGAACTCGACGCCGCGCTGCTCGAAGTTGACCGAGCCGTCACGCCAGTTGGTCATGACGACGTCGCGGCGCTCCCAGGTGACCTGGTCGTAGGGGTGCTGGCCCGGAGTGGTGTGGATGCGCTCGATCCGCAGACCGCCCTTGGGAGCCTTGCCGGCCCCCTTGGTGGTCTTCGACCCGCGTGCTGCCCCGCTCGTGGTGTCGGTCACTTCTCGCTTCTCCTCTTGGGCAAATCCCCCAATGTCCCATTATCAGATGGGTCTGGGGGTGGACGGCAGTGTTCGGCACACCCGCTTCCGGGCATGCCGGAGACCCGGCCTACTGGTGAAGGTGCAGTCGGTCAGGGGGTGGCGGAGAGGACGGCGACGCCGTCGTCCTCGGGGAGAGGCTGCTCGGCGCGGAGCTCCGCGATGGCGGCCTCGAAGTCTTCGAGATCGTTGAAGGCCCGGTACACCGACGCGAAGCGCAGGTAGGCGACCAGGTCCAGTTCCTTGAGCGGACCGAGTATGGCGAGCCCGACGTCGTGGGTCGAGAGCTCGGCACTCCCGGAGGCCCGGACGCACTCCTCGACCCGCTGCCCGAGCTGGGCCAGCGCGTCCTCGGTGACCGGGCGGCCCTGGCACGCCTTGCGCACGCCGGTGATCACCTTGGACCGGGAGAACGGCTCGGTGACACCACTGCGCTTGACCACCATCAGCGTGGCGGTCTCGACGGTGGTGAAACGGCGGCCGCAGTCGGGACACTGACGCCGACGACGGATGGAACTCCCGTCATCGCTGGCCCTGCTGTCCACGACACGCGAGTCCGGGTGCCGACAGAAGGGGCAGTGCATCGGGAACTCCTCCAGGGCATTAACGGACAACCTGAACCCTACCTCAGCCACTAGGGATAGGCCCAACGCCGGAACCTACCCCTACATGTTGTGACTGACCAGTCGCCACGCCACCACGGTCGGCCATGAAATAGACTGCTTCGAGTCGAACACTTAAGCGATGTACACCCAAGGGCTTGATCGAGTCAGCCCGACTCGAATAAATTCACTCGAACGTGTGTTTGGCGCAACCTTTCGATCGGTGCCCCTGTTGAGCTGGGAAAGAGCGCAGCAGTCGGAAGGAACCGCCGTGAACACCCTCGAAGCCAAGACCTCCATCCCGGTGCAGGAGCGTTCCGCGCGCACCGCAGACCAGGAGAGCGTGGACCACACCATGAGCCGGAGCCAGCCGATCGAGCACTCCGCCGCCCAGGACGACGTCCTCGGCCAGCCCGCACCGACCCGCGCCATGCCGGGCCGCCCGCCCGGCATCCGCACCGACGAGGCCGGTCTGACGGAGCGCCAGCGACGGGTCATCGAGGTCATCCGGGACTCGGTCCAGCGGCGGGGCTACCCGCCGTCGATGCGGGAGATCGGCCAGGCCGTCGGGCTCTCCTCCACCTCCTCGGTGGCGCACCAGCTGATGGCCCTGGAGCGCAAGGGCTTCCTGCGGCGTGACCCGCACCGCCCGCGCGCCTACGAGGTCCGCGGCGTCGAGGTGGCCCGGCCCAACACGGCCGAGGCGGCCGGCCGGCCCTCCACCTCCTACGTCCCGCTGGTCGGCCGGATCGCCGCCGGCGGCCCGATCCTGGCCGAGCAGACGGTCGAGGACGTCTTCCCGCTGCCCCGTCAACTGGTCGGCGAGGGCGAGCTGTTCGCGCTCACCGTGCGGGGCGACTCGATGATCGACGCCGCCATCTGCGACGGCGACTGGGTCACCGTGCGGCGCCAGCCGGTCGCGGAGAACGGGGACATCGTCGCCGCGATGATCGACGGCGAGGCCACCGTCAAGCGCCTCAAGCGCGAGGACGGCAAGATCTGGCTGATGCCGCACAACCCGGCCTACGAGCCCATCCCGGGCGACAACGCCACCATCCTGGGCAAGGTCGTCGCGGTCCTCCGCCGCCTCTGACCCTGCGGGGGCATGCACCCGGGCCACCAGGGGCGCGGGGAACTGCGCGCTGGGGAACGGCAGCACCTGCAACCGACTGACAGTGAGTCGGATGCAGGTGAGCCGCCTCCCGAAGCGCGCCGTTCCTCGCGCCCCTGGCGCATGCCCACCGACCCCAGGCCGCAGGACCCACCCCGACCCGCACGACCCGGCAGCGCACCCGCACAACGACACAGCCCCGCGCCCCCGGCGGCCGTCGGCGGCACCGCAGGTGTCAGGCCTGGCCCTTGCGCTTGGGGACCGGCTTGACCGGTGGGGCGGAGGCGTCGATGGCGGCCAGGGAGCGGCGGACCTGGTTGCGGTCGTCGGTGTACCAGAAGTCGGGCATCGAGGACTTGAAGAAGCTGCCGTAGCGCTTGGTCGCCACCCGGGGGTCGAGGACCGCGACCACGCCGCGGTCGTCGGCGGCGCGGACCAGACGGCCGGCGCCCTGGGCCATCAGCAGGGCGGCGTGGGTGGCGGCGACCGCCATGAAGCCGTTGCCGCCCCTGGCCTCGACGTCCTTCTGACGGGCGCTCATCAGCGGGTCGTCGGGGCGGGGGAACGGGATCCGGTCCATCACCACCAGCTGGCAGGCGGAGCCCGGCACGTCCACGCCCTGCCAGAGCGACAGCGTCCCGAACAGGCAGGTCGAGGAGTCCGAGGCGAACTCCCGGATCAGCTCGCCCAGGGTGTCCTCGCCCTGGAGCAGGATCCGGTGGTCCAGCCGCTCCCGGAGGGCCTCGGCCGCCGCCTTGGCGCCCCGCATGGACGAGAACAGCCCCAGCGTGCGGCCCCCCGCCGCCTCGATCAGCTCGGCCAACTCGTCCAGCATCTGCGGCCGTTCGAGGTCCCGCCCGGGCTCGGGCAGGTGGCGGGCGACGTACAGGATGCCCTGCTTGGGGTAGCTGAACGGGGAGCCGACGTCCAGACCGCGCCAGTACGGCGGGGTGTTCTCGTCCTGCTCCAGCTCCGGCTCGTCCGCGCTGCGGACCTCGGGGAGGCGGCCCTCGGCCGGGAGGCCGAGCGAGGCGGCCACGCCGGCGAAGTCGCCGCCGAGCTTGAGGGTGGCGGAGGTGAGCACCACCGAGCGCTCCTTGTAGAGGCCCTCCCGCAGCAGGCCGGCGACGCTCAGCGGGGCGACCCGCAGGGAGGCGGTGCCGGGGCCGAAGCGGTCGGTGCGCTCGATCCAGATGACGTCGTACTCGGAGCCCTCCAGCAGGCGGTCGGCCGTCTCGTGCAGGCTCTCGGCCGAGGCCATCGCCTGCTTGCGGACGGCGTCCTCGTCGGTGAGCGCCTTGTCCCTGGTCTCGCCGAGCGAGGTGATCACCTGGCGCGCGGCGTCCCGGATCGAGGTGACGGCGTAGCCGAGGTACTCGGGGAGCTCGCCCTCGACCCGGCCGGGCTGGGCGGTCTCCATCAGGCCGTGGTAGTTCTCGGCGGCGGCCTGGAGGGCGTCCACCGCCTTCTCGTTGGCCAGCTTGGCCGCCCGCTTGACGGCCCGGTTGACCGCGCCGACGGTGAGCTCGCCGGTGGCGGCGCCGGTCACCCGGTTCACCAGCTCGTGGGCCTCGTCGACGATCAGCAGGCCGTGCTCGGGCAGGACCGGGGCGCCCTCGATGGCGTCGATGGCGAGCATGGCGTGGTTGGTCACCACCACGTCGGCCAGCTTGGCCCGCTCGCGGGCCTGCTCGGCGAAGCACTCCTGGCCGTAGGCGCACTTGGTGGCGCCCAGGCACTCCTTGGAGGTGACCGAGAGCTGGGCCCAGGCCTTGTCGGAGACGCCGGGCGACATGTCGTCCCGGTCCCCGGTCTCGGTCTCCTCGGCCCACTCGCGCAGCCGCAGCACGTCCTGGCCGAGCTTGCCGGTGGGGCCGCCGAGCGCGTCCACGGCGTCGAAGAGGCCCTCGCCCTCGTCGCTCGGGGTGCCCTCGTGCACCCGGTGCAGGCAGACGTAGTTGGACCGCCCCTTGAGCATGGCGAACTGCGGGCGGCGCCGCAGCACCGGGTGCAGGGCCTCCACGGTGCGCGGCAAGTCCCGCTCCACCAGCTGGCGTTGGAGCGCCAGGGTGGCGGTGGCCACCACCACCTTGTCCCCGTGCGCGAGCGCGGGGACGAGGTAGGCGAGGGACTTGCCGGTGCCGGTGCCGGCCTGCACCAGCAGGTGCTCGGCGCTGCCCACCGCGTCGGCGACGGCGGAGGCCATCGCGACCTGACCCGGGCGCTCGACCCCCCCGACGGCCTGGACGGCGGTGTGCAGCAGCTCCGGGAGCGCGGCGCGGGTGACGGGCGCCGGGGCCTCGGCGGTGCCGGGCAGGGCCTGGGGTGCGGAGTCGTTCGTCATGGCCCGCCAAGCCTACGGCGTGGGAGTGACAATCCGGTCCTGCCGAGCCGGGGCCGGGATCGTCCCGCCGAGGTGCAGCGGATTGGCCACCTGACCGTGCACGGCGGCGTGCGGGCGCTCCGGCCGGTCCCGGTAGCCGTCCAGCAGCAGCCGGTTCCGGTTCAGGCAGAGCCGGTCGATCCTCGGCGTGAAGAGGTCGAACAGCTGGAAGCGGTCCCGGAGTTCGGGGAAGCGCCGCTGGTAGGCGGTGATCCGCTCGCGGAGCAGCTCCCAGAACTCGTTCTCCGGCACCCCGAGCTGACGCTCGAACAGCGGGGCCAGGTAGCGGAAGACGCCGACGAACAGGCCGGAGTGCAGGAACTGGCAGAGGAAGGCCGGGGGTTCGCGCAGCAGCACCCCGTCCACCTCGGCCGGCATCCCGGCCAGCTCGGGCAGCGGGGTCTCGCTGACGTTGACGTCGTCGACGAAGTCCTTCACCGCCAGCCGGGCCGGGGCGTCGTGCTGGTCGAAGACGATGATGGCGTTCTCGCCGTGCGGGGAGAAGACGGTGCCGTACCGGTAGAGGAAGTGCAGCAGCGGCGGCATCATCACCGCGAACAGCCGGCGCAGCCAGTCCCGGGGCGGCAGTCCGGAGCGGGCCACCAGTTCGGCCGCCAGCGCCCGGCCGTCCGAGCCCACCTGGAGCAGCGAGGCCAGGGTGCGGGCCCGCTCGCGCGGGCCCAGGTACCGGCCGAGCGGCTCGCGCCAGATCGCGCCGAGCAACTCCTTGTACTGGTACGGCACTTCCGGCAGGTCGCGGTAGAGCGGGTGGTCCACCGTGACGGAGGCGATCTCGCCCAGCAGGATCACCCGGCACTCGTCCCGGAGGAAGGGATCGGCGTCCCGCAGGCCGTGGATCCACTCGGTGACGGCGGGGGCAGCCAGCGTGCGCTCGGTCGGCAGACCGCGCCAGACCAGGGTGTTGAGCACCGAGAGCGGCAGCTTGACGGTGCAGCGCCCGGGGTGGCTGAGGTTGAAGAAGCTGCGGATCGACTGCTGGGGCAGCCGCAGGTCGCCGTCGCTGGGCAGCGGGACGATCAGGCCCTCGGCGATCCAGGGGGCGAACAGCGGCAGCAGCACCTCGTCCCACTGCCAGGGGTGGACCGGCAGCAGCAGGAAGTCCGGGCCGGCCAGCGCCCGGAACTCCGGGCTCAGCTCCTGCTCGTAGAGGTCCGCCTGCCCCCGGTACTCGGCCAGGCTGCGGTGCACCGCGAGCCAGGGCAGCCGCTGCGGCCGGCGGGCCTCCGGGGTCCAGGCCGCCGCGTCCCGGGCGGACAGGCCGAGCCGGCCCTTGTTCGGCACGATCCACGGGTGGCCGCCCTGCCGCCCCTCCAGCGCGACGTGGTCCAGGTCGGCCAGCTCGGCGGCGGTCAGCTCCTCGGCCAGCAGCCCGGCGTCGGCCATCAGGGTGGCGGTCAGCTCGCGGACCAGGTGGCCCACGGTGTCCCCGGACAGCCCGAGGGTGGTGCGGGCCAGCTGGAGCAGGCGGAGCGGGTCGCCGGTCGGATCGGCCGCGCTGGCCACCGAGTCCGGGTCCACCTGCCAGCTGCCGAACGCACCCCGGCGCGCGGTGAACCGGTAGACCGCGCCCGGCAGTTCGAGCCGGTAGCCGGTGCCGTCCGGCTCCGGGGCGAAGAGCTCCTCGTAGGCGAACTCACCGATCATCTTGGCCAGCATCGCCCGTCGGGCCCGTTGCCAGAGCGCGGCGGTGAGCTGCGGTGGCCGGTGGAGCTCAGTGGGTGACAGCGGCACGGTTCGCCTCCTGCGGGCGTGGGAGCGCGGGGACGGGCACACCGCCGGGGCGGGCGGGGTGGACGGGCGGGGCGAAGCTGGTCCAGGCGGTGCGGTCGGGCAGCGGGTGCACGGTGCGGCCGGTCACCGCGTTCAGGATCACGGCGGCCCGGTGGGCGCCGAGCCCGAGGTCCGGAGTGCCGACTCCGTGAGTGTGCAGCTCCGCGTTCTGCACGTACAGACCGCCGGTCAGTTCCGGCCGGGTGGCCACCCGGTGGTCCAGGTCCACCTTGAACCGGCCCTGGCCGTCCCAGTCGATCAGCTCGGCCACCGGGTCCAGCGCCGCCGGACGCACCGCCCGGTAGCCGGTGGCCAGCACCACGGCCTCGGTGCGCACCACGTGGGTGGCCCCCGAATCGCCCTGCCGGCAGCCGAGCTCGAAGCCGCCGCAGGGGCCCGCCAGTGCCTCGGTGACGGCGGTGCCGGGCCGGATCTCCACCGGCTCGGCGTCCAGCGGGCGGCCGATGGTCCGCTCGTAGAGCAGGTCGTGGATCTCGGCCAGGGTCTCCGCGCTGGCCGCCTTGTGCAGCTGCCACTGCTCGTGCACCAGCCGGTCCCGGACCTCGCCGGGCAGCGCGTGGAAGTGCCGGGTGTAGTCGGGGGTGAAGTGCTCCAGGCCGAGCTTGGAGTACTCCATCGGGGCCAGCGCCCTGGTCCGGGTGAGCCAGCGCAGCCGGGTGCCGTCGCCGCCCCGGCTCCGCAGCAGGTCGAGGAAGACCTCGGCGCCGGACTGCCCGGAGCCGACCACCGTGATGTCCTTCGCACCGTCGAGGCGGTGACGGTTGGTCAGGTACTCCTCCGAGTGCCAGACCCGGGGGTGGCCGCGCAGCGCGGCGAAGGCCTCGGGCAGCACCGGCTCGGTGCCCACGCCGAGCACCACGTTGGCCGCGCGCAGCTCGGTGCCGCCGGCCGTCACCCGGTAGAGCCGCTCCCCGGCGTCCCAGTGCACCGCGCTCACCGGGGCGCCGAAGCGGCAGTTGGGCAGCCGTTCGGCGGCCCAGCGGCAGTAGTGGTCGTACTCCCGGCGGGCCAGCTGGAAGCGCTCGGCGAAGTAGAACGGGAACAGCCGCTGCTGCTCGCGCAGGTAGTTGAGGAAGGACCAGGGGTTGGTCGGGTCCACCAGCGAGACCAGGTCGGCCAGGAACGGCACCTGCATCCGGGCCCCGTCCACCAGCATCCCGTGGTGCCAGCGGAACTCCTCCCGGGCCTCGCAGAACAGCGTGCGCAGCCCGTCCACCCGGTCGGCCAGCGCGGCCAGCGAGAGGTTGAACGGGCCGATGCCGACGCCCAGCAGGTCGTACGGTTCGGGCTGCGGGTTGTCCATCTGGTCCTAGCCTCGGCGGGTCTCGGTGCGGTCGGGGGTGCCGGTCACTGACGCAGCATCAGGGCGGCGCGCTTCTCGGGCAGGTCCAGCTCGGCCACGGCGGCGAAGCCGGCCCGTTCGAAGGCGCGCAGCGAGGGGGCGTTGCCGAGGTCCGGCTCGGCCACCAGGCGCTCGCAGCCCGGGGCCGCCAGCAGGGCGTCGGCCACGGCGGTCAGCAGCACCGCGCCGAGCCCCCTCCCCCGGTGCTCCGGCGGGCCGATCAGCAGGTGCAGCCCGGTGTCACCGGGCTCGGCCCGGTAGTACCCGGCCAGCCGGTCGGCCTCGGCGCGGTAGAGCTCCCAGTAGCTGACCGGGGCGCCGTCCAGCAGCCCCAGGTAGGGGGTGCTGTGGCTGCCGGGGGCGAGCTGCGGGGCCAGGTGGGCGGCGGTGGTCTCCGGTGGCCCGGCCAGCTCCCAGTAGCGGCTGACCGCCGGATCGTTCATCCAGCCGGTCAGCAGCGCCAGGTCGCGGTCCGGGCGCACCGGGCGCAGCTCGAACTCCCCGGCGGGGGTGGCCGTCCTCACCGGGCCGCCACCGGGTTGGCGATGTCCACGTAGACGGACTGGGTGGCCACCGGGCCGACCAGCTCGTCCATGCCGTGCAGCCGGGTGAGCAGGTTGGCCTTGCAGTGCAGGTGGTCGGAGCCCAGCAGCAGGGCGGGCAGCCCGGAGCCGGTGGCGGCGGCCTGCGGGCCGGCCAGGAAGCCGCGCAGCGCGGCCAGCAGCACCGGCTCCTCGGCCAGGCCCTGGGAGCCGAAGGCGCCGATCAGGCCGAGCACGTGGTTGATCCCCAGGTAGTAGGCGAAGTGCTTGTCGATCACCCGGTCCGGCAGGAAGGTGTCGCTCTCCCGGCCGATGCCGGGCAGCCGGGCCTCCAGCCGGGCGGCGGCGGAGTCGCGGAAGTAGTAGCCCTGGTTGTCCCGGTACCGGCCGCCGACCGGCCAGCCGGCCGCGTCCAGCACCACCAGGCTGTTCTGCTGGTGGGCCTCCAGGGCGATGCCGCCCCGGCCGTCCAGCCAGAGCACCGGCAGCACCACGGCGTCCAGGTAGCGCAGGAACCACTCGGTGGCCACGGTCTGCACCCGGCGCCCGCTGGCGGCGGCGAGGCGGCGCACCAGCTGTCCGAGCCGGGAGGTGACCTGGCCGCCGGAGAGCTGCTCGGCGACCAGCCCGGCCACGCAGAGCGCCCGGTCGCGCAGGCCGAAGGGCTGCTGACGGAGCACCACGTCCAGCCCGTTCGGGTCGGCGCCGCCGGGCAGGTCGACGCCGAGCCAGGCCGGGTCGCGGACGATGTCGAAGCCCGGGTGGGCGGCCTGCCACTCGGCGGCCAGGCCGGCCTCCAGCAGGCGGTGCACCTCCAGGCCCCGGAGCAGTTCCTTGCGCAGGTTCTCCCGGCGGGAGTTGGTGATCCGCAGGCCGAGCGAGAGCTTGAGCATCCACGGTGAGCCGGGGCGGCAGACGGTGCGCACCGAGGAGGTCGGGTGCCAGGCCTCGCCCTGCTCGCCCAGGTCGTGCAGGGCGCCGTCCGCCAGCAGCCCGGCGATCTCCGGACGGAGCGTCAACTCGGCGGCCTGCCAGGGGTGCAGGGGCAGCGCCGCGGTGCCCTCGGGCAGCCGGACGCCGTCCCCGAGCAGCCGGGCGGTGAGCTGCTCGGCCGGCACCCCGACCGCCGACCCGGAGGCCAGCAGGTCCCGGGAGACGGCGAACCAGTGCAGCCGGAACGCGCCGCGCAGCTCCGGCGAGTACGCGGCGCTCTGCGCCGGGCCGAGTCCGTCCCGGCTCTTCGGGGTCGGGTGCAGCGGGTGCCCGAGCAGCAGCGCCTGCTCGGCCGCCAGGAACGGCCAGGCCTCCGGCTCGTGCGGCTCGCCCCGGCGGTGCGCCAGGATCTCGCCGGTGCGCAGCACCGAATCGGCCACCCGGGCCGCCAGGTCGGTGAGTTGACCGGCCTCCGGCCGCTCCGCGGTGGCCCCGGCGACCAGGGTCGCCACCGTCACCACGTCCACCGGCAGCCCGGCCAGGGTCACCTCGCCGAAGCGGTGGTACCCGGCCGGCGACCAGTACCGGACCGGCGCCGACAGCTCCGCCGCCCCGCCCAGCACCGGCACCCGGAGCACTCCGTCGGCCCCCGGCCGGGCCCCGGTCTCCCGGGCCCAGCAGCGCAGCAGGCTCTCCGTCCCGGCCTGGGCGGCGGCCACCGCCGGATCGGCGTCGAGCAGTCTGTCCCGGGCTGCGGGCCCGCCGTCGAGCGGGGCGGCGGGCGCCGGGACGACGGGAGCCGGGACGGCGGGGGCGGCCACGGGGACGGCGGACAGGGCTCCGGCGGGGGCGGCAGTGCTCAGGACGGTGCTCAAGGCTGCTCCTTGGGGCGAGCGGAGGTGCGGGCGCCGGGAGTACGGGAGAACGGCTTCGGGGCGACGCCGGATGCGGCGTCGGGGGAACGGCCGAGGCGCGTGGGTCCGAGGGCGCCGACGTGCCCAGCGAACTGCCCGCTGCCGGGTGATCACAAGATCAGCTCACTCGTTGTGGTGAACCTCAAGCGATCACTCACTCGTTGGAGTGGCCGCCTCCGGATCGACACACGGGCCCGGCTCCGGCCGCCCGGTGGCCGACAGTGGGACAATCGCCCCGCACGCGCGGGGGACGTACGGGGGGACGGGACGATGGGACGGATACGCAGGACGGTGACGGCGGTGCTGGTGGGCACGGCCCTGCTGACCGGGTGCGGCAGCACGGCCGGGGCGCCGTCGCACGACTGGCGGCTGCCGAGCGCCGACACCGGCAAGTGGAAGGGCGAACTCACCCGCCGCTGGGACGAGTTGAAGACCTGGCGGCCCGAGGACTGGGACCGCTGGGCCCGCGAGCATGTCTTCCGCAACCCGGTGGTCCGCGGCCTCTGGGAACCGGAGAAGATGACCACCGCCGAACCCCAGCAGCCCGGCCCGCCGATCACCGGACCGGCCACCGCCGAGGACCCCGCCGCCCAGAGCCCGAGCGATCCGGAGCCGGCCGCCGTCGAGGCCGTCGCGGTGGACCGCCCGTACACCCGCTACCCGGCCTCCGGGAAGGTCTTCTCCACCGCCCCCGGCGGCGGCACCGGCCAGTGCTCGGCCACCGTGGTCGCCGATCCGGCCAGGCCCGGGAGGAGCAATCTGGTCTGGACGGCCGGGCACTGCGTGCACGAAGGCGCGGGCGGCGGCTGGTTCCGCAACCTCATCTTCGTGCCGGCCTACAACAGTTCGGGGCTCGCGGGCACCAAGAAGAAGCCCACCATGGCCGAGGTGGCACCGCTCGGGCAGTGGTGGGCGGACCAGGTGATCAGCTCCCCGCAGTGGATCGCCGAGGGCGGCCACAGCGGCAACGCGGCCAACCAGTACGACTTCGCGGTGCTCCGGGTGCACAACCCGGACGGCGACGGCCGCTCCCTGGAGGAGGCGGTCGGCACCGCCGTCCCGGTCTGGTTCGACGCCCCCCGGGCCCTGCTGACCGACGTCGCCGCCTGGGGCTACCCCTCCGCGAAGCCTTACGACGGACGGGAGTTGAACCGCTGCGACGGCGGCCGTCCGGCCCGGCTGTCCTTCGACCCGACCCGGCCGGCCATGCTCAGCATCGGCTGCACCATGACGGCCGGCTCCAGCGGCGGCGGCTGGTTCGCCACCATGCCGGACGGCCGCACCGCCCTGGTCAGCAACACCTCGATCGGGAACCTGTCCCACACCGCGCTGAACGGTCCGTACCTGGAGTCGGTGGCCCGGCAGGCCCTGGAGTACGTCTCGCGCAAGGGCTGACGCCGGGGCGCGGCGGGCAGGCGCCCGGGCTGCTGGAAGCTGCGGGGAACCGCGCGGGGTGAACGGCGGCAACCGCAACCGGCTGACGGTGGGTCAGCCGCCGACCGGATGCCGTCCGCCCCTCGCGCCCCGGCAGCGCCGAACGCTCCCTCTGCCCACCGGGCACGCCCCTCCCGGATCGCGGGACGCGGCCGGCCCTGGGCACCCCACCGCATGCCGAAGGGCCCCGGGCACGGTGCCCGGGGCCCTTCGGTGTACGGACGTGTCAGCTGGTGACGACCGCGTAGCGCTCCAGCTCGGCGGCCAGCTCGGCCGCCACCTTGGCGTGCAGCAGGGTGCCCTCCGCGGTGTGCTCGGCGGAGATCGGCTCGCCCTCGGTGTGCACCCGGGAGACCAGGTCACCCCGGGTGTACGGGACCAGCGCCCGGACCTCGACGGCCGGGCGCGGCAGCTCCCGGTCGATCAGCTGCAGCAGCTCGTCCATGCCCTGGCCGGTGCGGGCCGACACCACGATGGCGTGCGGCTCGCGGCGCAGCAGCCGCTGGAGGACCAACGGATCGGCCGCGTCGGCCTTGTTGATGACGACGATCTCCGGCACGTGCTGCGCGTCGACCGAGACCACCACCTCGCGGACGGCGGCCAGCTGGGTCTCCGGCTCGGGGTGCGAGCCGTCCACCACGTGCAGGATCAGGTCGGCCTCGGCCACCTCCTCCATGGTCGAGCGGAACGCCTCGACCAGGTGGTGCGGCAGGTGCCGGACGAAGCCGACGGTGTCGGCCAGGGTGTAGACCCGGCCGGTCGGGGTCTGGGCCCGGCGGACGGTCGGGTCCAGGGTGGCGAACAGCGCGTTCTCCACCAGGACGCCGGCCCCGGTCAGCCGGTTGAGCAGCGAGGACTTGCCGGCGTTGGTGTAGCCGGCGATGGCCACCGAAGGGATCTGGTGACGACGGCGCTCCTGGCGCTTGGTCTCCCGGCCCTTCTTCATGTCGGCGATCTCGCGGCGCAGCTTCGCCATCTTCTCGCGGATCCGGCGCCGGTCGGTCTCGATCTTGGTCTCACCGGGACCACGGGTGGCCATGCCGCCACCGGACGAGCCGGAGCCACCACCACCCATCTGCCGGGACAGCGACTGACCCCAGCCGCGCAGGCGGGGCAGCATGTACTGCATCTGGGCCAGCGAGACCTGGGCCTTGCCCTCCCGGCTCTTGGCGTGCTGGGCGAAGATGTCCAGGATCAGGGCGGTCCGGTCGACCACCTTCACCTTGACGACGTCCTCCAGCTGGATCAGCTGACCGGGCGTCAGCTCACCGTCGCAGACCACGGTGTCGGCGCCGGTGAAGGCGACGATGTCGCGCAGCTCCTTCGCCTTGCCGGAGCCGATGTAGGTCGCCGGGTCGGGCTTGTCACGGCGCTGGATCACACCGTCGAGCACCTCGGAGCCGGCCGTCTCGGCCAGGGCGGCGAGCTCGGCCAGCGAGTTCTCCGCCTCCTCGGCGGTGCCGTCGGTCCAGACCCCGACGAGCACCACGCGCTCCAGGCGGAGCTGGCGGTACTCGACCTCGGTGACGTCCTGGAGTTCGGTGGAGAGGCCGGCCACGCGGCGGAGCGCGGCGCGCTCGCTGCGGTCGTACTGCTCACCGTCGTACCGGTCGAAGACCTCGTCCTTCGCCGCGAGGTCCTCGTCCATCAGGGCGTCCGCCCGGAGGTCAGCGACCCGACGGGCGGATTCGCTGTTGTCGTTGCGGCTGTCGAACGTGGAGGTCAATCTCATCCTTAGGTAGATCGGGCGGGGCCGGTGCGGTACGCGCACCGAGGAGTCTGCCCCGTTTGTCGCCCCGGTACCACGCGGCGAATCGAGCTACCCCTCAAGGCCGTGACCGGCACCGGAACCACTACGTCCGGTGAACGCCACGGACCGGCCGTGAATTCCCCCCGATGGTCGCACGCCCGCCGCCACCCGGTCACCCTCATTTCGCCCGGCCACCCCCGCCCGGTAGACGTCGTAGACCCCGGAGACCCGGAGCATCGCGCGCATCAGCACCGGCAGCACCGAGGCGTCCGGCAGCTCCACCGTGTAGGTGTGCCGGACCCTCAGCTGCTGCGGGGGCTCCACCTCGGCCGCCGCGATGCCGACGCCCTCGGCGGACATCGCCGCCGTCAGGTCGGCCAGCAGCCGGGGCCGGTTCAGCGCCTCGGCCCGCAGGGTGGCCCGGAAGCCCTCGGCCGGGCGGGCGCCCGGCACCCAGCGCGGGCGCACCGCCGTCCGGCCCTCGGCCCGCAGCTGCTCGGCCGCCGGACAGCCCGTCCGGTGCACCGCCACCGCGCCGCCCCGGATCGGGTAGCCCGTCACCTCGTCCGGCGGCACCGGCGTGCAGCACCGGGCCAGTCGGGCCTGCGCCTGCGGCAGGCCGGGCACCGTCACGACCACCTCGTCCCGGCCCGGGGCCGGGACCGGAGCCGTGGGCGGCGCCGGTGGCTGCACCGGCTCGGGCACGGGCGGCTCGGCTGCCGGCGGCTCGTCCGCCCCGGGGTGCCCGGCCAGCCAGCGCTCGATGGCCAGCCGGGCCGCCTGGGTCCGGGCGTACTCCAGCCACTCGGCGGCCGGCCCCGAAGGCTCCCCGGTCTCGTCGGTGAGCACCGCGATCACGTCCCCGTCGGCCAGCGGGGTGCGCAGCGCCGCGAGCCGCCCGTTCACCCGGGCCCCCAGACAGCGGTGGCCGGTCTCCTCGCCCAGCAGGTACGCGGCGTCCACGCAGGTCGCCCCGGCCGGCAGGTGCAGCGTCTGGCCCTGCTCGGTCACCGCCGTCACCTCCCGGTCGCCCGACAGGTCCGAGGTGAGCGCCGACCAGAAGGTGTCCGGGTCCGGGGTCTCCTGCTGCCACTCCAGCAGCCTGGTCAGCCAACCCGGCCGCCCCGGGTCGGTCTCCTCGCCGCTCTCCCCCGCCTGGTGCGGATCGCCGAGCGCGACCACCCCGGTCTCGGCCACCCCGTGCATCCGCCGGGTCCGGACCAGCACCTCGGCCACCTCGCCGCCGGGCAGCGCGACCGCCGTGTGCAGCGACTGGTAGAGGTTGAACTTGGGCGCCGCCACGAAGTCCTTGAACTCGCCCGGCAGCGGGGTCCAGCAGGTGTGCAGCTCACCGAGCACCGCGTAGCAGTCCGCGTTCTCCTCCACCACCACCAACAGCCGCCCGAAGTCGGCGGGTTGGAGCTGCTGGGGCAGCCCGTCCGGGCCGGCTGCGGCGGTCCGCTTCAGCAGCACCCGGTGGACGGACACGGCGTGCCGGGGACGGACGGTGACCTCGGCGGCGACCCGCGCCTCGGCCAACTGCCGGGACAGCGCCTCGGCGAACGGCTGCAGCAGCTCGTCCGGCTGCTCCTCGTACGCGGCGATCAGCGTCCTGGTGCGGGCGTACTCCTCCGGGTGGAGCGTGGCGAACACGATGTCCTCCAACTCCGCCTTCAGCACCTGGATCCCGAGCCGCTCGGCGAGCGGGATGAGCACATCGCGGGTGACCTTGGCGATCCTGATCCGGCTGGCGGGCTTCATGTGACGGATCGTCCGCATGTTGTGCAGCCGGTCGGCGAGTTTGATCACCATCACCCGGACGTCGTCGCCGGTGGCCACCAGCATCTTCCGGAAGGTCTCCGCCTCGGCGGCGGCCCCGAAGTCCACCTTCTCCAACTTGGTGACGCCGTCGACCAGGTAGGCCACCTCCGGGCCGTACTCCTCGGCGACCTGAGCCAGCGTCACCTCGGTGTCCTCGACCGTGTCGTGCAGCAGGGAGGCCACCAAGGTGGTGGTGCCGGCGCCGAGTTGGGCCAGGATCATGGTGACGGCGAGCGGATGGGTGATGAACGGCTCACCGCTCTTCCGGGTCTGGCCGCGGTGGCTCTCCTCGGCGGTGCGGTACGCCCGTCCGAGCAGGGCCAGGTCGGCACCCGGGTGGTGACGGCGGTGCGCCTGCACGATCGGTTCGATGGCATCCGGAAGAGGCGCCCGGTCGGTGGCCAGCAGCGCGGCCCGCCCGGCCCGGCCCAGGGCAGCCCGGTTCAGGCGCACCAACGCGCGCCTGCCCACCTCGGCATCGACGGTCATCCGCACCTCCGGCAGCGATGGTCCATGCTACCGAGCACAGCACGTTCCGCACCCGCCCGCCGCCGCTCCGTCACCACCACCACCCGAACGGGCGGATTCGCCGCCCCTGGAAACGGGAAGCGCACTCCGCGCTGTACG
>NZ_JBIWFX010000016.1:98915-99133 GCF_044763225.1 Kitasatospora sp. NPDC096147
TACGGGGGCTTCCCTGCGGGGCTTCCCTGCGGGGCTTCCCTGCGGGGCTTCCCTGCGGGGCTTCCCTGCGGGGCTTCCCTGCGGGGCTTCCCTGCGGGGCTTCCCTGCGGGGCTTCCCTGCGGGGCCTCCCTGCGGGGCCTCCCTGCGGGGCCTCCCTACGGGGCCTCCCTGCGAGCGACGGCCAACAGGAAACGCTAGCGAAGCACCGCACAGCGGA